>NZ_CP010945.1:1260000-2694538 GCF_000293885.2 Pseudomonas fluorescens NCIMB 11764 | reverse complement strand
GGCACCGCACGCAACCCCAGCGCCCGGCCAAACAATTCGTAAGCCTTCTGCGGCAAAATCCCGATGCCCATGTTGGCCTGGACCATCCGGCACATCGCATCGAACCCCGGCACATGAATCCGCAATCGCAACACCTTGCCCGCCTCACGCGCGGCGGCGTGGGTGCGCATGTTGATGGAACTGGCGGAATGCAGGCCGACGTAATCGCTGCCCAGCGTATCGGCGAACGCCAGGCTGGAACGGCTGGCCAATGGATGATCCGGCAGCATCAGCACCACCAGTTTGTCCTGGCGATACAGCACGCTGTGCAGGCCTTTCACATCGCTGTCGCTGGAACAGATCCCTAGGTCCGCCACGCCATCCAGCACGCCTTGAATCACACCGCCGCTGGGACGCTCTTCGAGATCGGTCTTGACCTGCGGATGTCGTTCGGAAAAGCCCCGCAGGTCTTCCGGCAGAAACTGAATGATCGCCGACAGGTTGGCGAGCATCCGCACATAACCACGAATGCCATGGCTGTGTTCACCCAGTTCAAAGCCCATTTTCTCGACGTTGAACAGCATCTGCCGAGCATGGTGCAACAGGGTTTCGCCGGCCGGCGTCAGGGTCATGCCCTTGGCCTGACGCACGAACAGGCTAATGCCCAGCGCCTCCTCCAACTCCATCAACCGCTTGCTCGCCGCCGACACCGCGATGGCCTCGCGGGTCGCGGCACGGGTCAGCGTGCCTTCTTCGTGGACGGCGACGAATAGCTGGAGGGTGATGAGGTCGAGGCGGCGGATCAGGCTTTTTTGCAGCATCTGGGACTCGCGATGTCGGCTCGGACGAAGACGCAGCATAACGTCCTTTGCGCCCGAGCCGTGCGACCGTCAAAACGCGCTGCGGAAAATCTCCTCGATCTGCCGCTGATCCGCGGCCCGTGGATTGGTCACGCCACACGCGTCTTTCAAGGCGTTGGCGGCGAGGGTCGGGATATCGTTGAGCCGGGCACCGAGTTCGCGCAAGCCAGCGGGAATTTCGACGTCTTTCGCCAGGCTACGAATCGCCGCGATGGCCGCCTGGGCGCCCTCTTCCGGGCTGAAGCCGCGGATATCGGCACCCATTGCATGGGCCACGTCGGTCAGGCGGTCGGCGCACACCAACGCGTTGAAACTTTGCACATGCGGCAACAGCACGGCGTTACAGACGCCGTGGGGCAAGTCGTAGAAACCACCCAACTGGTGGGCCATGGCATGCACGTAGCCAAGAGACGCATTGTTGAACGCCATGCCCGCAAGGAACTGTGCGTAAGCCATGTTTTCCCGCGCGGACAGGTCGCTGCCATCTCGCACGGCAAGGCGCAAGTTGTTGCTGATCAACGTGATGGCCTTCAACGCACAGGCATCGGTGATCGGGTTGGCGGCGGTGGACACGTAGGCTTCGATGGCGTGGGTCAGCGCGTCCATGCCGGTGGCGGCCGTCAGGCTTTTGGGCATGGCGACCATCAGCGCCGGGTCGTTGACTGACAGCAGCGGCGTGACGTTGCGGTCAACGATGGCCATTTTCACGTGGCGCGATTCGTCAGTGATGATGCAGAAACGCGTCATCTCGCTGGCCGTGCCCGCGGTGGTGTTGATGGCGATCAGCGGCAATTGCGGCTTCTCGGATTGATCGACGCCTTCGTAATCGCGGATCTGCCCGCCGTTGGTCGCGCACAAGGCGATGCCCTTGGCGCAGTCGTGGGGCGAACCGCCACCCAGCGACACGACGAAATCACAGCGACTTTCCTTGAGCAGGCCCAGGCCACTTTCGACGTTGGCGATGCTCGGGTTGGGCTTGGCGCCGTCGAAGATGACCGAGTCGATGTCCTTCATCGCCAGTTTCTCGGCGATCATCGCCGCCACGCCGGCCTTGGCCAGCCCGGTGTCAGTAACAATCAGCGCCTTGCGAAAGCCGTACTTGCCAATCGCGTCCATGGCTTCGTCGAGGCAACCAATACCCATGATGTTCACGGCGGGGATGAAAAACGTGCTGCTCATGGCGAATCTCCAGGGCTAGGACCGTATCGGCTGTTCGATTCGGCGAATACTCACAGGATCGCCTCATCGACCAAACGCTAACTTGATCTGGCTCAAGTCCGGGTCGTGATAAAGTCGCCGCCCATCCGACCTTTTGCTTTTTTGAGACAACGACCGCAATGACCGATTTCCAGGATGTCGATGCCCAGCTTGAAGACTGGAACGCCTTGCGCGCCACCACCTCGATCAGCGGCCTGCTGGTGGGCAACGGTGCCAGCCGTGCGGTTTGGGACGATTTCGGCTACGACTCGCTGTTCGAAAACGCCCGCACCGTGGAAGAAAAGCCACTGAGCCAGTCCGAACTGAGTGTGTTCGATGCGATGCAGACACGCAGTTTCGAGCAGGTGCTGGGCGCTCTGAAAACCACCAGCCGCGTGAACAAGGCCCTGGCTGTCAGCTCCGCCGCGCCGCGCAATCGCTACTATGCGATCAAGGAAGCGCTGATCAACACCGTGCACGCGGTGCACATCCCGTGGCGGCTGGTGGTGCCCTCGACGCTGGCGACGATCAGTCAGGAACTGGGGTGTTACCGGACGGTGTTGACCACCAATTACGACTTGCTCAACTACTGGGCCATTCAACACCAGCCTGATGCCATCACTGACCTCTTCCAGGGCACCGAGCCGGTTTTTGACCTGAGCGCCACGGCGACCGATAAAACCCGCTTGCTGTACCTGCACGGCGGTTTGCATCTGGTGCGCAATCAGGACGGCACGGCGCGCAAACTGATGTCGACCGAGGGCACGTTGCTGGGCAGTTTCGCGATCAACAACACGATCAAGACGCTGGATGACGTGCCCTTGTTTGTGAACGAAGGGCCGAGCGCGGACAAGCTCAAGACCATCCGCAGTTCGGATTATTTGTCGTTTTGCTATGACCAGCTTTTGGGGCATGGCGAGGGGTTGTGCGTCTTTGGCCACGCGTTGGGTGAGCAGGACAGCCACATCGTTCATGCGCTACGCCAGGCGAAACCGAAGGTGGTGGCGGTGTCGATTTATCCGCGCAGCAAAGCGTTTATCCAGCATCAGAAGCGGCATTACGCGAAGGTGTTTGAAGGGACCGGATCAGAACTGCGGTTTTTTGATTCGAAGACGCATGCGCTTGGCAATCCAAAGCTGACCGTTCCCGTCGAGGTCTGAAGCAAACACCGTACCCGTGGCGAGGGAGCTTGCCCCCGCTCGGGTGCGCAGCAGCCACAAAACTGGACGATGCTTTCTCTCTGAAAAAAGCAGGGGGCCGCTTCGCAGCCCAGCGGGAGCAAGCTCCCTCGCCACCAAGGCGCCTAATCATTCTTCCGCGCTATGCACCACCACCAGCAACTGCGCCTTGACCTCGCCTACCGAGCGGATGCGGTGCGGTTTCTGCGCATTGAAGTGCAGCGCATCCCCCCGCTCGAGCAGCACGCGCTCGCTCATGAAATCCACTTCCACCTGCCCTTCGTGGACGAACAGAAACTCTTCCCCCAAGTGTTCCTTGAAGGTTTTGTCCGCGAATTCGAACGGCGGATAAATGATAAACGGCAACAGACTGCGCTCACTCACCTGATGCGCCAGCACCGCATAACCAGGACTTTCGTCATTGGCCGCCAACGACTGGCGCTCATGGCTGCGCACCAGGCTGTAGCTATCGAGGCTGACGCTGTCCTCGGAGAACAATTCCTCGACCTTGACGTTCAGCGCCTTAGCCAGTTTCAGCGCGGCCGCGATGGACGGCGTATTCAGCCCACGCTCGACTTTTGACAGATAGCTCTTGGTCATGCCGGATTTTTCGGCCAAGGCCTCGAGCGTCACGCCTAGTTTTTTTCTCAATAATTTCAAACGGATAGACATGGAGATCGATTAACCCATCAAGGAGGCGACGATTTGCGCTTGCCAATGACACAATGTGTCATATAGCCTCGTTAGTGTCATTTGCGTGAAACACCCGAGGACACTGATATGGCGAAGACCTTAGCACTACCCAAAGAGCAACTGGTCAAGCAAGCACTGACCCAGATGCAAAATACCCTGGCGGATAATACGTGGACCGACCGGCAAAAGCTGGCCCTGACCTGCCGTATTCTGTTCGAGAACGGTCACGACTCCGGCCTGGCCGGGCAAATCACCGCCCGCGGCCCACAACCGGGCACTTACTACACTCAACAACTGGGCCTGGGTTTCGACGAAATCACCGCCAGCAACCTTCTGCTGGTCAACGAAGACCTGGAAGTGCTTGAAGGCCACGGCATGCCCAACCCGGCCAATCGTTTCCACAGCTGGGTGTACCGCGCCCGGCCGGACGTGAACTGCATCATCCACACGCACCCGACCCACGTCGCGGCGCTGTCGATGCTGGAAGTGCCGCTGCAGATTTCCCACATGGACCTCTGCCCGCTCTACGACGATTGCGCCTTTCTCGAAGGCTGGCCGGGTGTGCCGGTCGGTAACGAAGAAGGTGAACTGATTGCCGGTGCACTCGGCGACAAACGGGCGATCCTGCTTTCCCACCACGGCCAGTTGTCGACGGGCACGACCATCGAGGAAGCCTGTGTCATCGCGCAACTGATTGAACGCGCCGCCAGGCTGCAGCTGCTGGCGATGAGCGCCGGGACCATCAAGCCGATCATTGCGGAGCTGGGTCGTGAAGCCCATGACTGGATCTCGAAACCCAAGCGCCATGGCGCCGCTTTCAACTACTACGCTCGGCAGAACCTGCGTCAACACGCCGATTGCCTGAACTGACCCCACTCACTTTGAAGAGGAGCGTCGCCATGTCGACCCCAACGATTCACGGCATCATCGGCTACACCATCACTCCGTTCACCGCCAATGGCGAAGGCGTTGATCTTGACGCGCTCGGGCGTTCCATCGACCGCCTGATCGACGGCGGCGTCCACTCGATCGCACCGCTGGGCAGCACCGGCGAAGGTGCCTACCTCAGCGATGCGGAATGGGATCAGGTCGCCGAATTCAGTATCAAGCACGTGGCCAAACGAGTGCCGACCATCGTCAGCGTGTCCGACCTGACCACCGCCAAAGCCGTGCGCCGCGCACGGTTTGCCGAAGCCCACGGCGCCGATGTGGTGATGGTACTGCCGACGTCCTACTGGAAACTCAGCGAAGCGGAAATCCTCGCCCACTACCGCGCCATCAGCGACAGCATCGGCGTACCGATCATGCTCTACAACAACCCGGCCACCAGCGGCACCGACATGTCGGTGGACCTGATCCTGCGCATCGTCAACACCGTGGATAACGTGACCATGGTCAAGGAGAGCACCGGCGACATCCAGCGCATGCACCAACTGCAACGGCTCGGCGAAGGTCAGGTGCCGTTCTACAACGGCTGCAATCCGCTGGCGCTGGAAGCCTTCGCGGCAGGTGCGAAGGGCTGGTGCACGGCGGCGCCGAACCTGATTCCGCAGCTCAACCTGGAGCTGTATGAAGCGGTCCTGGCCAACGATTTGAGCACGGCGCGTGACCTGTTCTATCGCCAGTTGCCGCTGCTGGATTTCATTTTGAAAGGTGGGTTGCCGGCGACCATCAAGGCCGGCTTGCGCGCGACCGGGCTGGAGGCGGGTGATCCGCGGTTGCCGGTGTTTGCGCTCGGTGAGGCTGGGCTTGGTCAGCTTCAAGGCTTGTTGAAAGCATTGCGCTGATCCCCGGGCACACACAAAAACCAATGTGGGAGCAAGCCTGCCAGCGATAGCGGCCTGACACTCAACATCTTCGTCGAATGTTAAGCAGACATCGCTAGCAGGCTAGCTGTGTAAACCCACCACGTTGTTCACGGATGCTATTCGGCTAATTGGTGGCAAATAACTCAGGCTGGCATGCGGGCGATGCCAGTTGTACTCGTGCAACCACGACGTCAGGTAGGTCGCACGTTGGTCTGAGCTTTCGTAACTTCTGGCGTAGGCCCATTCGCGCAGAGCGGTTTGGATAAATCGCTCTGCCTTGCCATTCGTTCGTGGCGTGTAAGGTTTGGTATAGATGTGTTTAAGCCCCAGCCGCCGACATAGACGCTTGAAACGTCCGGACTTGTAGCAAGGGCCGTTATCGGTCATTACCCGCTCGAAGCAAACGCCAAGGCTTGCGTAGTAGCGCAGGGCCCGGATCAGCGCGAGGCAGGCGCTACGCCCACTTTGGTCTGCGTACAAACCGCTGTGTGCCACTCGACTGTTATCGTCGATGGCAACATGGGCGTATTCCCAACCGACATGGTAAGAGCGGCCTTTTAGGCGGTCTCGCGTCACTCGATGACCTGGTTTGTTAAAACGCCCCAGCTTCTTGATGTCCAGGTGAAGCAGACCTCCGGGCTGAGAGTATTCGTAGCGAATCACTGGCGGTGGCGGTTCCAGGTATGCCAAACGGTTGAGGCCGTTACGGCTCAATAACCTGCCCACAGTGCTGTGTCCCACCTTCAAGTCCTGGCTGATTTGGCGATAGGTTTTTCGCTGGCGACGTAGCTCAAGCACTTGTTCCTGGCGCATCTCAGGAAGCGCGTGCGGACAGAACTTGGGCCGGGACGAACGATCCTGCAGTCCTTCCTCGCCTTCAGCTCGATAGCGATTAAGCCACTTGTAGGCAGTGCGAACACTGACTCCTTGAGACTGAGCTACCTCAACAGGTCTCAGGCCTTCCTTAAGGATTCGTTGAACAAGAAGGGCTCGACCGGAAACGGTTAATCGGGCATTTTTATGAGCGTTCACTCGGGGCCTCCGGGTGCTTGGTTTGGTTCGCACCTCCAATTTCCCGGAAAAGCCCCGAGTGAACAACCTACAGAGAGATCACAGCTAGCTCCCACAGTGGATTTGCATTGGGTTTGAAGGGTGCGATCAGAGCACCGGCAAGGTCTTGTCCTTGATCACCGTCGTCGGGCCGTTGGCCTTCACGCTCGCGATGCCTTTGTCCCGGGCGGCATCAGAGGAATAGGTTTCGCTGTTGCCGATAATTTCGTGATTGCCAGCCTTGAGGTTGAAGTACGGCTGACCGTCCTTGGTGGTCTTTTTCTCATAGCGCTCATCCAGCGGGCTGTTCTTCTGCACCGAGGCTATGCCGCCTTCGGCGGCGCTGCGAGTGGTGTAGTGCTCGCTGTTCAGAATGGTTTCGGCATTCGCCGCTTTCAGCACGAAGCGAAACTGGCCGTTGCTGGTTTTGCTTAACTCATACCATCCAGACATGCTCTTTCTCCTTGGCGATTGAGAGGTTTCGCGCTTCAGAGTAAAGACCAGCCCTGTATTTTTGTCGCCTGTACGGCCCCCTTCGCGAGCAAGCCCGCTCCCATATTTGGAATGCGATCAAATGTGGGAGTGGGCTTGCTCGCGAATGTGGCAACACGGTTTGTGCTACTTCGCAGCCGTCCGCACCACCGACAACTCCGGCGCCTGCACGCGCCGCTGACTCAAATACCGCGTGCAACTCACCCGCAGGAAGGAGGCGAAATTAACCACTTCGCCGCGGTAGTCCATCACCTCTTCATACAGTTTGGTGATCAACTGGTTGGTGGTCATGCCATCGACCTCGGCGATTTCGCTGAGGATGTCCCAGAACTGATTCTCCAGCCGCAGGGTGGTGACCACCCCGCAGATGCGCAGCGAGCGGGAGCGCGATTCGTAGAGAATCGGATCGGCTTTGACGTAGAGCTCGCACATGGAATCGTCCCTCGTTACAGCGTGATTTTGGTGCCCAGCAAGCCGAGGAAACCGGCGAGCCAGCTCGGGTGGGCCGGCCAGGCCGGAGCAGTAGCCAGATTGCCTTGAACGTGACCTTCCGTCACCGGGATATCGATGAACGTGCCGCCCGCCAGGCGCACTTCCGGCGCGCAGGCCGGATAGGCGCTGCACTCGCGACCTTCAAGGACACCTGCCGCTGCCAGCAATTGTGCACCGTGACACACGGCGGCGATCGGCTTGCCGGCCTTGTCGAAGGCGCGCACCAGATCCAGGACTTTTTCGTTCAGGCGCAAGTATTCCGGGGCACGACCGCCGGGGATCAGCAGCGCGTCGTAGTCGGCTTCGGCGACCTTGGCAAAATCGAAGTTCAGGGCAAACCGGTGGCCGGGTTTTTCGCTGTAGGTCTGGTCGCCTTCGAAGTCATGGATCGCCGTGCGCACGGTCTGGCCGGCGGATTTGTCCGGGCAGACGGCGTGCACCGTGTGACCGACCATCAGCAAGGCCTGGAATGGCACCATCACTTCATAGTCTTCGACGTAATCGCCGACCAGCATCAGGATTTTCTTGGCAGCCATGGGGAGGACTCCTCTGGGAAATGCGTAGGAGTATTCAAGGTAGTCCTTATCCGTGAGAGTGGGTAATAACCAGCTACTACGAACAATGAGCTTTTGTGGCGAGGGAGCTTGCTCCCTCACCACCGGGATTACTCGCAACTGTACGGATAACTCTGCGCCCAGCTGTAACAGAGCTATCCCTGAGGTTTGTGGCTAGATGAAGCCATCTCCCATCACCCTGAATTCCGGTCCCCATCATGTCCTCGCGCGAAAACACCGGCATGGCCCTCGGCCTGCTTGGCGTTGTGATTTTCAGCCTCACTCTGCCCTTCACACGGATCGTCGTGCAGGAACTCCATCCGCTGCTCAACGGCTTGGGTCGTGCGCTGTTCGCGGCCATTCCGGCCGCGATATTGTTACTGTGGCGCCGGGAAAAATGGCCAACCTGGAAACAGGTCAAAGGCCTGGCACTGGTGATCGCCGGGGTGATCCTCGGTTTCCCGGTGCTCTCGGCCTGGGCGATGCAAACGTTGCCTGCGTCCCACGGCGCTTTGGTCAATGGCCTGCAACCGCTGTGCGTGGCGTTGTACGCCGCGTGGTTGTCCCACGAACGACCGTCGAAAGCCTTCTGGGCCTGTGCCGCGCTGGGCAGCGCGCTGGTGCTGGGTTACGCGTTGATCAGCGGCGCCGGCAGCATTCAGGCCGGTGATTTGCTGATGCTCGGCGCGATTGCCGTGGGCGGTCTGGGTTATGCCGAAGGTGGCCGCTTGGCCAAGGAAATGGGCGGCTGGCAGGTGATCTGCTGGGCGCTGGTGCTGTCGACACCGCTGTTGATCGGGCCGGTGGTGTACTTGGCGCTGCAACACCAGGGCGAGATTTCGGCCAAGACCTGGTGGGCGTTTGGTTACGTCTCGCTGTTCTCGCAGTTCATCGGTTTCTTTGCCTGGTACGCCGGTTTGGCGATGGGCGGCATTGCCCGGGTCAGTCAGATTCAGTTGTTACAGATTTTCTTCACCATCGCGTTCTCGGCGTTGTTCTTTGGTGAACACATCGAGCCGATCACCTGGCTGTTTGCTGCCGGGGTGATCGTGACGGTGATGCTCGGACGCAAGACCGCTGTGCGCCCGGCGCAACCGGGCACGTTACCGGCCGGGGTTCAGCTCAAATAGCCGTCGGCCCGCAGCAAGGTTTCGAGGCAATGTTCGCTGATGTGGTAGAAATCCTTCAGCTCCTGAATCTTCACCAACAGCTGGGCCGGGTCCACCGGCTCGGCGCGTTTGACCGCCAGGATCATCTTGTTCTTGTTGGTGTGGTCCAGTGAGATGAACTCGAACACCTTGGTTTCATAACCGCAGGCTTCGAGGAACAGCGCTCGCAAACTGTCGGTGACCATTTCCGCTTGCTGGCCCAGGTGCAGTCCGTATTGCAGCATCGGCTTGAGCAGCGCCGGGCTCTGGATTTGCAGGCGGATCTGCTTGTGGCAGCACGGCGAGCACATGATGATCGACGCGCCGGAGCGGATGCCCGTGTGGATCGCATAGTCCGTGGCAATGTCGCAGGCGTGCAGCGCGATCATCACGTCCAGCTCGCTCGGTGCGACGCTGCGCACGTCACCGCACTTGAACACCAGGCCCGGATGCTCCAGTTTCGCGGCGGCGGCGTTGCACAGCGTGACCATCTCTTCACGCAGCTCGACGCCGGTCACTTCGCCTTCGGCGTTCAAGGTGTTGCGCAGGTAATCGTGGATCGCGAACGTCAGGTAACCCTTGCCCGAACCGAAATCCGCGACCCGCACCGGTTTGTCCAGCGCCAGCGGCGAGGTGGTCAGCGCATGGCTGAAGACTTCGATGAACTTGTTGATCTGCTTCCACTTGCGCGACATCGCCGGGATCAGCTCGTGCTTGCTGTTCGTCACACCGAGGTCGGTGAGAAACGGCCGGCTCAGGTCGAGAAAGCGATTCTTCTCGCGGTTGTGCTCGGCAGACGGCACTTCGCGCAATTGCTGAGGTTTGCTCTTGAACAGCGAAGACTTGCCCTTTTTGCTGTATTCGAGCTGGGCTTCGTCGGTCAGCGACAACAAATGCGCATTTTTGAACGAGGCCGGCAATAACGCGGCGATGGTCGCCACGCCTTCGACCAGCGGCAGGTTCTTGGTGATGTCGCGGGTCTTGTAGCGGTAGACGAAGGACAGGCAGGGCTGATCCTTGACGGTCAGTTGCTTGATGATCAGCCGTTGCAGATCCGCTTCGGTGCCGACGTACTTGGCCAGCACCAGCTTGATGAAGGCGTTGGCGTCGAGGCTGGTTTGCAGCAGGTCGATGAACTGGGCGTGGTGATCCGGCGCGAGGCTGGCGGGAGTGGCGATGACGGACATGAAAAAAACGGCCTCGGGCGGAGCGAATCGGGAATGGCGGGTATTTTAGGGGGGATGGCCGTTCGGGACACGCAGTTATTTACCGAACGGTGCGAATCCTGAGCGAGTCGAGTCCCCTGTGGCGAGGGAGCTTGCTCCCGCTGGGTCGCGAAGCGGCCCCATTCGATTCATCAGTCAGACCGAGTTCTCAGGTTTTACGACTGCTTTGCAGCCGAGCGGGAGCAAGCTCCCTCGCCACAAAAGCCCGCTCACCACAGAAGGTGTATCAGCCCAACACCACCAACCGATTCGGCAACTCATTCCTCACATGCGTCACCGGCACGTGCACCTTGAGCAATTCGCCACACGCTTCGACACACGTCACAAACCCCTGCAACGTCTGCCCCTGCTTCACCTGCTGGGTGAACGCCGCCACAATCGCGTCCCAGTTCTTGTTGTCCAGCCGTTTGGAAATCCCTTCATCCACCAGGATTTCCACATAACGCTCGGCCTCGCAAACGAAAATCAGCATGCCCGTGCTGCCCACGGTGTGGTGCAGGTTCTGCTCCAGAAACTGCCGACGCGCCAGGTTCGAGGCGCGCCAGTGTCGTACGGAGCGCGGGATCAAATGGGTGGTGACTTTCGGAATACGGAACACCAGGCACAACACGATGAAGGTGACCCATTGCACCAGCAGCAGGCTGTGCATGGTCAGCCATCCGGTCAGGTAATGCACGACACCCGGCATCACCAGCGCCAGCAAGCTGGCCCATAGCAGCGGGATGTACGCATAGTCGTCGGCGCGGGCCGCGAGCACGGTCACCAGTTCGGCGTCGGTGTCGCGCTCGACCCGGGCAATTGCCTCGGCGACTTTGCGTTGTTCGTGTTCAGTCAGTAGTGCCATTTTACGAATGCCCGTTCATTGTTGTTATCACCAGCCGCCCGACGAACCGCCGCCCCCGAAACTGCCCCCACCGCCGCTGAAGCCCCCGCCTCCACCGCCGCCGCCAAATCCACCACCGCCGAAACCACCACTCGAGCCGCCCGAGCCACCTCGGCCAGCCGGCAGGATCCCGAACATCTGCAAGACGAATATCGTCAGGATGAACAGCAACACCAGGAACACAAACACCCCGGGATGCCGCGAAACGAAGTCACTCTCCTGATTGCCGCCGGAGTCGTACACCGTCGACGGCTCATCCAGCGGACTGCCTCCCAGTACCACCAGCATCGCCGCGACCCCGTCGCTGATACCCTTGCTGAAGTTGCCGGTCTTGAATGCCGGGGTGATCACCTGGTTGATGATCACCGAACTCTGCGCATCGGTCAGGCGATCTTCCAGGCCATAACCGACTTCGATCCGCAACCGGCGCTCGTCGCGAGCGACGATCAGCAGCGCACCGTTGTTCTTGTCCTTCTGCCCGATGCCCCAGTGGCGACCGAGCTGATAGCCGAAGTCTGCAATGTCAGTGCCCTGCAGGTCCGGCAACGTCACCACCACCAATTGTTCACCGGTGGCTTTTTCATGGGCGTTGAGCTGTTGCGTCAACTGCTCGCGCACTGAGGGTTCAATCAATTGGGCGTTATCCACCACCCGCCCGGTCAGCTCCGGAAATTTCAGCTCGGCTTGCGCCGTGGCGACAAACACCCAAAGCAACAGCGCCAGGCCCACTTTCAACAAACGCATTGGCAACCTCATCCGTGGTAATGCATCAGGCCGGTCAGAACTTCACTTCCGGTGCTTTCTCGGCACCGGGGCTGGTGGCTTCGAAGGTTTCACGAATCGGCAGGTCGCTGTACATCACGGTGTGCCACAAGCGCCCCGGGAAAGTACGGATTTCGGTGTTGTACTTCTGCACCGCGAGGATGAAATCACGACGCGCCACGGCGATGCGATTCTCGGTGCCTTCCAGTTGCGATTGCAACGCGAGGAAATTCTGGTTGGCCTTGAGGTCCGGATAGCGCTCGGACACCACCATCAGTCGACTCAAGGCGCCGGTCAGCTGATCCTGCGCTTGCTGGAACTGCTTGAGCTTCTCGGGATTGTCGAGGGTGCTGGCATCCACCTGGATCGACGTGGCCTTGGCCCGGGCTTCGATCACCGCGGTCAGGGTTTCCTCTTCATGCTTGGCGTAGCCCTTGACGGTTTCCACCAGGTTGGGGATCAGGTCGGCGCGACGCTGATACTGGTTCTGCACCTGGCCCCAGGCGGCCTTGGCCTGTTCGTCGAGGGTCGGAATGTTGTTGATGCCGCAACCGGCCAGCAACGTGGTCAGCAACATCAAGGCTGCGATCCGCAGGCTTGACCGAGTGTGGTGTCGTACATTCATCTGGTTTGACGCTCCCTTGTACATTCCGTTGAAAAAACAACCAGCGACCTTCTGGACCGCCTCTTGGGGCATAATCTGCCGCCGCCACTGGATTGCATCGAGCCAATGGGCTAAAAGATGCCCCAGCGCAAAGACACGCAGAAGTGTGCTGCATTTACCTGAACAACAATAGTCGCTCCCTAAATTTTGGCTGACCGGCGCGTATTCCCCGCCGTTTAGGCTTTAGAGAAAACCATTCATGAAGAAGCTGTGTTTGCTGGGCCTGTTCGTCAGCCTGGCCAGTCATAACGTATTGGCCGCCACGACCCCCGCACCCCTGGAGAACAAGGACGCCTTCATCAGCAACCTGATGAAGCAAATGACCCTCGATGAAAAAATCGGCCAGTTGCGCCTGATCAGCATCGGCCCGGAAATGCCTCGGGAGATGATCCGCAAGGAAATCGCCGCTGGCAACATCGGCGGCACGTTCAACTCCATCACCCGCCCGGAAAACCGTCCGATGCAGGACGCGGCCATGCGCAGCCGGTTGAAGATCCCGATGTTCTTCGCCTATGACGTGATCCACGGCCATCGCACCATTTTCCCGATCCCGATTGCGCTGGCGTCGAGCTGGGACATGGACGCCATCGGCCTGTCCGGGCGCATCGCCGCCAAGGAAGCCGCGGCGGACAGCCTCGACATCACCTTCGCGCCAATGGTCGACATCTCCCGCGACCCGCGTTGGGGTCGGACTTCCGAAGGCTTCGGCGAAGACACTTATCTGGTGTCGCGCATCGCCGGCGTGATGGTCAAGGCTTTTCAGGGCACTGGCGCGAACGCAGCCGACAGCATCATGGCCAGCGTCAAGCACTTTGCCTTGTACGGCGCGGTCGAGGGTGGTCGTGACTACAACGTCGTCGACATGAGCCCGGTCAAGATGTACCAGGACTACCTGCCGCCGTACCGCGCGGCGATTGACGCCGGTGCCGGCGGCGTGATGGTCGCGTTGAACTCGATCAATGGCGTACCCGCCACGGCCAACACCTGGCTGATGAACGACTTGCTGCGCAAGGAATGGGGCTTCAAGGGCCTGGCAGTCAGCGACCATGGGGCGATTTTCGAGCTGATCAAGCACGGCGTCGCTCGTGATGGTCGTGAAGCCGCGAAGCTGGCGATCAAGGCTGGCATCGACATGAGCATGAACGACACCCTGTACGGCAAAGAGCTGCCGGGGCTGTTGAAGGCGGGCGAGATCGAACAGAAAGACATCGATAACGCCGTCCGCGAAGTGCTCGCAGCCAAGTACGACATGGGCCTGTTCAAGGACCCGTACCTGCGCATCGGCAAGGCAGAGGATGATCCGGCCGACACTTACGCCGACAGCCGCCTGCACCGTGCCGAGGCCCGCGACGTTGCGCGCCGCAGCCTGGTGCTGCTGAAGAACCATGGCGAAACCCTGCCGCTGAAGAAAACCGCGAAAATCATGCTGGTCGGTCCGCTGGCCAAAGCACCGATCGACATGATGGGCAGTTGGGCTGCCGCTGGCCGTCCGGCTCAATCGGTCACTCTGTTTGACGGCATGACCCGCGCGCTGGGCGATAAATCGACGCTGATCTACGCCCGTGGCGCCAACATCACCAGCGACAAGAAGGTCCTGGATTACCTGAACTTCCTCAACTTCGACGCCCCGGAAGTGGTGGACGATCCGCGTTCGGCGCAAGTGCTGATCGACGAAGCAGTGAAAGCCGCCAAGGATGCCGATGTGGTGGTGGCAGCGGTGGGCGAGTCCCGTGGCATGTCCCACGAATCGTCGAGCCGCACCGATATCAACATCCCGGCCAACCAGCGCGATCTGATCAAGGCGTTGAAAGCCACCGGCAAGCCGCTGGTGCTGGTGTTGATGAACGGCCGTCCGCTGTCGATTCTCGAAGAGAAAGACCAGGCGGACGCAATCCTGGAAACATGGTTCAGCGGCACCGAAGGCGGCAACGCCATCGCCGATGTGCTGTTCGGCGACTACAACCCGTCGGGCAAACTGCCGATCACCTTCCCGCGTTCGGTGGGCCAGATTCCGACCTACTACAACCACCTGAGCATTGGCCGGCCATTCACACCGGGCAAACCGGGCAACTACACCTCGCAGTATTTCGATGACACCACCGGTCCCCTGTTCCCGTTCGGCTTCGGTCTGAGCTACACCGATTTCAGCCTGACCGACATGGCCCTGTCATCGACCACGCTGAACAAGACCGGCAAGCTCGACGCCAGCGTCATGGTGAAAAACACCGGCAAGCGTGATGGCGAAACCGTGGTGCAGTTGTACATCCAGGACGTCACCGGCTCGATGATCCGGCCGATCAAGGAACTGAAGAACTTCCAGAAAATCACGCTCAAGGCCGGTGAGCAGAAAGTCGTGCACTTCACCATCACCGAGGATGACCTGAAGTTCTTCAATGCCCAGCTCAAGTACGCGGCGGAGCCAGGCAAGTTCAACGTGCAGATCGGCCTGGACTCCCAGGACGTGACGCAGCAGAGTTTTGAATTGCTGTAATTATTCAAACACCACAAAAACCTGTGGGAGCGAGCCTGCTCGCGATGGCGGCCTGACAGTCAACAATGATGTTGAATGTTATGGCCTCATCGCGAGCAGACTCGCTCCCACAGTGGTTTTGGGGTGTTGAGGAGACTGGGTTCAGCCCCGTCGATCCAGCAGATTCACCACCAACCGATCCACCCATCCCCACACCCTCTGCTTCACACGTCGCCACAACGGTCGGCGTTTCCATGCTTCCAGGCTCACCTCCTGGCTCAACGCAAAGTCCCGTTCGAAACTCGCCGCCACCGCCCGCGTCAACCCGGGGTCCAGTGCTTCAAGGTTGGCTTCCAGGTTGAAACGCAGATTCCAGTGATCGAAATTGCACGAACCAATGCTCACCCAGTCATCGACCAGCACCATTTTCAGGTGCAGGAAACACGGCTGGTATTCGAAAATCTGCACCCCGGCCTTGAGCAATCGCGGGTAGTAGCGATGCCCGGCGTAGCGCACCGAGGGGTGATCGGTGCGCGGCCCGGTCAGCAGCAAACGTACATCAACGCCTCGACCGGCGGCCCGACGCAACGAGCGGCGGACTTTCCACGTCGGCAGAAAGTACGGTGTGGCCAGCCAGATTCGCTTTTGTCCGCTGTTCAGCGCACGAACCAGCGATTGCAAAATGTCGCGGTGCTGACGGGCGTCGGCATACGCCACCCGGCCCATGCCCTCGCCTGTGGACGGCACGCGCGGCAATCGTGGCAGGCCGAAATGCGCAGCAGGTTTCCAAGCGCGGCGGTGGCGGTTGGCGATCCATTGGCGGTCGAACAGCAACTGCCAGTCGATGACCAGAGGGCCGGTAATTTCCACCATCACCTCATGCCATTCGCTGGTGTCTTCGCCTGGCGTCCAGAACTCATCGGTGACACCGGTGCCACCGACCACCGCCATGCTCTGATCGACCAGCAACAGTTTGCGATGATCGCGATAGAAATTGCCGACCCAGCGCCGCCAGCTCAGGCGATTGTAGAAACGCAGCTCCACGCCCGCCGCCATCAGCCGCTGACGCAAGGTCAGGGTAAACGCGAGGCTGCCATAATCATCGAACAGGCAGCGCACACGAACTCCCCGCTCGGCGGCCTGGACCAATGCCTGAACCATGGCCTCGGCACAGGCGCCCGCCTCCACCAGGTACAGCTCCAGTTCGACTTGTTCCTCTGCGCGAGCGATGGCGACCAGCATGCGCGGGAAAAACTGCGGACCGTCGATCAGCAGCTCGAAGCTGTTGCCTTCACGCCAGGGAAAAATCGCGCCGGCCATGTCAGCGCGCCGTGAAAATCAGTACCGCACCCACCGGCACCGACAGACTGATCGCCGACAAACCGGCGAGCTTGCGCAAACTGTCCAGCCCTGGCGCCAGATCGAAATCCGCGGCGTTGATCACCAGCGGTTCGAGCGTCACCACCTGAAAGCGCCGGTCATCGAGACGGGTCGCCAGCAGTTCGGCGTTGTAGTCGTGTTGTTTGCCATGGAGATTGACGGTCACCGGCAAACGCAATTCGAGTTGCGCACCGGGCGCGAGGTCGTTGATCGGGCGCAGATCAATCTGCGCGGTGATCAAGGCTTCGGGGAAGGTCTGGATCTCGAACAGTTCCTTGCGCATGCGTTCGTCACGCAAAGGGATGCCGCTGTTCACCGATTCCAGCTCGACTTCCACCTCGGCCAGGCCTTTGGGACTGACCTTGCCATGCAGCACCAGAAAGCGCTGCACTTCGGAAATGTTGGCGTTTTTGGTGCTGACGAACGACAGCCGTGAAGACTCGCCGTCCAGGTACCAATTGGCCTGGGCCGAGAGTGTGGCTCCGGTCAGCAGCACAAAGGCCAGGGTTTGGATAAGGGACCGCTTGAACATAAAGACTCGTGGGGAAATAAACCTGCACGAACCTTAACCGCCCGTGAGCGCATTGCAAACCGCGAAGATCAAAAGATCGCAGCCTGCGGCAGCTCCTACAAGATCGGGTTACATCACTGTTTGCATGGGTGGACACACAATCCCTGTAAGAGCTGCCGCAGACTGCGATCTGATCAAGGCATCAACCGACAGCCCTGGCGTTCGCCGACCCACTCGGCGCTGTTGCTGCGCCCCATCCCGCTGACGGTAATTCGTTTTCTGGCGGGGTCATCGGTAAAGCTGCTGGTAGGCAGCCACTGTTTGACATAGCCATGGCAATACTCGACGTCGTTATTCATCACATAGCGGCACGAGCAGTATTCCTTTGCGGTGTAGGCGCTGATGATGTCCGGGAACGCCCACAGCGCCACCCGTTCCTGCCAGATCCAGCCGAGCAAGGCGATCAGCAGGATCAACCCCAGCGAGCTGAACGGTCGGCGGCGGACAAAAGGGCGGCGATTCATGGCTGCACCTTCCCGGCGAATGCCAGGCGCGCGAGTCTGAGCAGTTCGTTGTGTCGATAACTGCCGTCGCGATCATCGCCGTAACGCACGATCACCAGGTGCTCACTGGGGATCACGTACATCGCCTGGCCCCAATGCCCGAGTGCGGCGAAGGTGTCGGCGGGGGCATCGGGCCAGGGTTGTGCGGCACCCTCCGCGGCACGATTGAGCCACCAATGACCGCCCGGCACCGCCTCGTCCTGATGGGCTCGATAGCGGTCGAAAGGCTGGAGGTTGAAGGCGACCCAATCCTTGGGCAGCAATTGCCGGTCGCCCCAACGACCGTCGCGAGCCATCAACAGGCCGACTCGCGCCAAGTCGCGCGCGGTGAGGTAGGCGTATGACGAGGCGACGAAAGTACCCGTGGCGTCAGTTTCCCAAACGGCGTGGCGAATGCCCAAGGGTTCGAACAGCGCAGTCCATGGATAGTCGGCATACCGGGCCGGGCCGACGATGTTTTTCAGCGCGGCGGCCAGCAGATTGCTGTCGCCACTGGAATACCGAAAGGTCTGGCCGGGTTGCGCATACTCGGCGTGATCGGCCGTGAATGCGGCCATATCGCGATGACCGCGGGTGTAAAGCATCGCCACCACCGACGACTTCAGCGGGGCGTATTCGTAGTCTTCCTGCCAGTCCAGGCCGGAGGCCCAGTGCAGCAGATCGGCCAGGGTGATTGCCGGGTGGTTTGTCAGCGCCGGATAGTATTTCAGCACCGGGTCCTGGAGCCTGAACAGGCCTTCGCCATAGGCCACGCCGAGGACCGCGGCCATCAGGCTTTTGCTGACCGACCAGGTCAGGTGCGGCGTCTCGGCAGTGGTCGGGCCGGCGTAGCGTTCGTAAATCAACTGGCCGTCGCGGATCACCAGCAAGGCGTCAGTGCGGATACCTTTTCGGTCGCTCTCGTCGCGGGGTGGGAAGGCGTAGGTTTCCAGGGCTTGAATGGCCGGGCCGCTGAGGGCCGGGCCGGTGGACCATTGCTCGGCGGGCCAGTTTTCGGCCTGGGCTGTGAGACTTAGCAGCATGAACAGCAGGGGCAAGCCTTTGAACATGGAGGGGGCTCGAAAAGTTGAACCTGCTGAGCCTAGTCGAGGTTGATGACAGTTTTGAAGCTTGTGTTGACCGTGCCGCCCGCCATCGCGGTCAATTCAGCGAATATCCGGCAAGTGCCTTGGCCAACCGCTTCCCCCGTGCCCCCGCCGCCAGATCCATCACCGCCTGATCCCGCTGCCACATCACCGCCCACTCCGGCGGTCCATCGGCCAACGCTTGATTCACTTCAACCTTCAACCCCTCAAACTGCGCAAACAACCCGCCCAACAACACATGCCCGGCCGGGTTGTTCGGCGCCTGCCGGCTGACTTCCGCGCACCCGGCCAACAGCGCCAGCAAACGCAATGACAAGCCCTGCGGCCAGTCACTGTCCTGACCCACCCCATACAACCACGCCGTCATGGCGCTCAGCACATAGACATCTTCCAGCGTCCGGAACGGTTTGACGTACGCGTCCCAGCCATCCCCCGCCAGCAATTCACACAAGGCGCTCTCGAGAAACAACCGACCGTGGCTGATGTCCGGCATCAGCGGGATCGCCGGGAGCTTTTCCACCCGCACACCCGGTTCGCCGGGATAAACGACGGCCAGGCTCAAGCGCGGAGCCTCGCCGGGTCCTTCACTGCGGGCGGCAATCAATAGCCAGTCCGCGGCATCGCCGGCGGTGACGAAATCCTTGCGCCCGCTCAGGCGCAGGTCAGTCAGACGTGTCTGCATGTCCGCCACCCGCAGGCTGCGCTGTTCGGTCGCGCACAACGCGCCGAGGCTAGGCGGCGCGCTCGGCCAGAGCATGCGCAACGCCGCCTGATAACCCACCAGAAAGGCCAGCCCCGGTGTTGCCATCAGACGTCCACCAACCACCGCCAGCTCGAACGGCGAGACCGCGCCCAACTGCTGCAACAAGGTCGCGAAACCCTCTGCGAGGTCCGGGTTGGCGGGCAAGCGATCGCGACGTTTCAACAGGGTTTGCCAGGGCATAAGAGGCTCCTCATGGGCTGTCATATAAGCATCACCAAAGCTTCATGGCGATGACACCGGGGCTACATAGCCTGACTTTGCACAACACGGCCGCATAAAGAAAGTCGATCGGCTCTAACCCAAGACGGGTGACCAGCCCGCACGGAGATTCGCAATGACTCAGATCGCCCGCATCAGCGACACCGGCAACGAACGCCGCCTGCAAGCCGAACGCCTGGTGGGCGCCGAGGCCTTGCAGGAAGCCCAGGCTTTGCGCTTCAACGTGTTCAGCGGCGAGTTCAACGCCAAGCTGAAGGGCGCGGAACTGGGTCTGGACATGGATGACTATGATGTTCACTGCGCCCATATCGGCGTGCGTGACCTGAACACCGGACGCCTGGTGGCAACCACTCGCTTGCTCGACCACACCGCCGCCAGCAGCCTGGGCAGGTTTTACAGCGAAGAAGAATTCAGCCTGCACGGCCTGGTCCACCTCAAAGGCCCGATCCTTGAAATCGGTCGCACCTGCGTCGACCCGGCCTACCGCAACGGCGGCACCATCGCCGTGCTTTGGGGTGAACTGGCCGAAGTCCTGAACCAGGGCGGCTACAGCTATTTGATGGGTTGCGCGAGCATCCCGATGCAGGACGGCGGCATCCAGGCCCACGCGATCATGCAGCGTCTGCGCGAACGTTACCTGTGCACCGAAAACCTGCGCGCCGAACCGAAAAAACCGCTGCCTGTTTTAGACATCCCCTCCAACGTCATCGCGGAAATGCCGCCGCTGCTCAAGGCCTACATGCGCCTCGGTGCGAAGATCTGCGGCGAGCCGTGCTGGGATGAAGATTTCCAGGTGGCCGACGTGTTCATCCTGCTCAAGCGCGACGAACTCTGCCCGCGCTACGCCAAGCACTTCAAGGCGGCTGTGTAATGAGCCGTCTGCGGGTGTACGCGCGGATTGCGCGAGTGTTGGTGGTGGTTGCGCTGGGCTTGAGCATGGCCAGCATCTTTGGGCTGTTCGAACGCTTGGGCATCGCCCATTCGATGGTCCGCCGTCAGCGTTGGTCGCGTTTCTTCATGGCGCGGCTGGCCAATGCCCTGCCCTTTCGCGTGACCGTGCACGGTGAATTGCCGAAGGAATCGATGCTCTGGGTCAGCAACCATGTGTCCTGGACCGACATCCCGCTGCTGGGCATGCTGACGCCGCTGTCGTTTCTGTCAAAAGCCGAAGTGCGTACCTGGCCGGTAGCGGGCTGGTTGGCGGCCAAGGCTGGCAGCCTGTTTATCCGTCGTGGTTCAGGCGACAGCCAGTTGATCCGCAAACAGATGACCCGTCATCTGGAACAGGAACATGCGTTGCTGATGTTTCCGGAGGGCACCACCACCGATGGCCGTTCGTTGCGCACCTTTCATGGTCGCTTGCTGTCGGCGGCGATTGATTCGCAAGTGAAGCTGCAGCCGGTAGCGATTCGTTATCTGCGCGAGAGTCAAGTGGACTCGCTGGCACCGTTCATTGGCGACGATGATTTGCTCTCGCACCTGATGCGCTTGTTTGCCAATGATCGGGGTGAGGTGGAGATTCATCTGCTCAAGCCGATCGCTTGTGAAGGTCGCGAAAGGGCGGCGCTGGCGTTTGAAGCACAGCAGGCGGTGCAGAAGGCGTTGTTTGGGGCGATTCCGGAGAAACAGCAGGTTCCGATGCGGCCTGCCATCGCGGCCTGACGCAATTCCCCCGGAAAAACACAAATCCCCTATGGGAGCGAGCCTGCTCGCGATAGCGGTGTATCAGTCGACAACTATGTTGGATGACAGACCGCAATCGCGAGCAGGGCTTATTTTGCTGGATGTTTCTGCACAAAGAGCTGAAGTTGAGGGTAGAACAACCGAAAATCCTCGCTCAACGGCTCATACAACACCCGCAACTCCTGCATCGCCGCCGCCAACTCCTCAGGCTTGGTCAGCCGCCGCGAAATCCCCCGCAAAACCTGCTCCAGCACGTCGAACTCCCGGTAAGAACCCAACCAGTCATTTGCCATCATGTGCGGCGCGATCCTTGCCAATCGCTCCGGCAATTGCGGCTCATTGGACAGCACCCGATACACGTCGCGGGTGAACAGCGCCAGTGGCCGGTCGGCATACAGCGTCCAGTCCCGCGCCAGGCAATGGTCAAAAAACACATCGAGCACGATCCCGGCGTAACGCCGGCGGGTCAGGGAAAACCGCGACAGTGCCACATCCACCAACGGATGGCGGTCGGTAAACACGTCGATGCTGCGATGCAGCTGGATGGCCGCCTCGACCTCCGGGTCGAACTGCCCCTGCAGCCGACCCTTGACGAAATCGCCATACAGACTGCCGAGCAATTGACCGGGGCGCTGGCCACCGAGGTGAAGATGTGCGAGATAGTTCATGGGCGCAGCTTAGCACTGCCCAGGCTGGTCTTTACACTCATCGTATCGTTATAACCCGATATACCGATTTACACGGTTATCAGAGCAAAATCATATTGGCATATCGCGAACTAACGATTTAAAGTTCGGTCCATCGCGATATAGCGTTATTCACATCACGAGCCCCCACACCATGAACCTCGACCTCGACGAAATAATAAAAGCCCTGGCACACCCGGTACGGCGAGAAATCCTGCACTGGCTCAAAAACCCGGACGTCGAATTTCCCGATCAGTCTCACAGCAATGAGCACGGTGTCTGCGCCGGTCAGATCGATCAACGCTGCGGCTTGTCGCAGTCCACGGTGTCCGCTCACCTGGCGACCCTGCAACGCGCGGGCCTGATCAGCAGCCGCAAAGTCGGCCAGTGGCACTTTTTCAAACGCAACGAGGAAACCATCCAGGCATTCCTCAGCACCTTCAGCAAAGAGCTCTGACCCTTTACGTCAGTACGCCGATAAGGAATCACCCATGCCCCTCTCGCTCCTCATTCTGGCCTTGAGCGCCTTTGCCATCGGCACCACCGAGTTCGTCATCATGGGCCTGCTGCCCGATGTGGCGGCCGACCTCGGCGTGTCGATCCCCGGTGCCGGCTGGCTGGTGACCGGTTACGCCCTCGGCGTGGCCATCGGTGCGCCGTTCATGGCACTGGCCACCGCGAAGCTGCCACGCAAGGCCGCCCTGGTGGCGTTGATGGGCATCTTCATCATCGGCAATCTGCTCTGCGCCGTGGCCAGTGACTACAACGTACTGATGTTTGCCCGGGTGGTGACTGCCCTCTGCCACGGCGCCTTCTTCGGCATCGGCTCGGTGGTGGCAGCAGGCCTGGTCCCGGCGAACAAACGCGCTTCGGCCGTGGCCCTGATGTTTACCGGCCTGACCCTGGCCAATGTCCTCGGCGTGCCACTGGGCACCGCGCTCGGTCAACACGCCGGCTGGCGCTCGACCTTCTGGGCCGTGACCGTGATCGGCGTAATTGCCCTGATCGGCCTGATCCGCTTCCTGCCAGCCAAGCGCGACGAAGAAAAACTCGACATGCGCGCCGAACTGCGCGCACTCAAAGGCGCCGGCATCTGGCTGTCGTTGAGCATGACGGCATTGTTCGCGGCATCGGTGTTCACCTTGTTCACCTACGTCGCACCGCTGTTGGGCGAAGTGACCGGAGTCTCGCCACGCGGCGTGACCTGGACCCTGATGCTCATCGGCCTGGGCCTGACCGTCGGCAACATCATCGGCGGCAAGCTGGCGGACAAAGGCCTGGCGGCGACGCTGATCGGCGTGTTCATCAGCATGGCGGTGGTCTCCACCGTGTTGACCTGGACCAGCGTTGCACTGATCCCGACCGAAATCACCCTGTTCCTCTGGGCTACCGCGTGCTTCGCCGCCGTGCCAGCCCTGCAAGTGAACGTGGTGACCTACGGCAAGGCTGCACCGAACCTGGTGTCGACTCTGAACATCGGCGCGTTCAACGTCGGCAACGCACTCGGCGCCTGGGTCGGCGGCAGCGTCATCGCCCACGGCTACGGCCTGACCAGCGTACCTCTCGCGGCCGCCGCACTGGCGGTACTCGCCCTGCTGGTGACCCTGATTACTTTCCGTCAGAGCGGTAATCCCGAACTGGCCTCTGCTACCAACTGACTCACTGATACCTCACGAGGGTGCATTTCATGACGACTATTTTCGATCCGATCAAACTGGGCGACCTCGAGTTGGCCAACCGCATCATCATGGCGCCGCTGACCCGCTGCCGCGCCGACGAAGGCCGAGTGCCGAACGCGCTGATGGCCGAGTACTACGTGCAACGTGCCTCGGCCGGCCTGATCCTCAGCGAAGCCACCTCGGTCACGCCGATGGGCGTCGGCTACCCTGATACTCCGGGTATCTGGTCCAACGACCAGGTGCGCGGCTGGGCCAACGTGACCAAAGCGATCCACGGCGCGGGCGGCAAGATCTTCCTGCAACTGTGGCACGTTGGCCGGGTGTCCCACGAGTCGTACCTGAACGGTGAAGCGCCGGTCGCACCGAGCGCCATCCAGCCAAAGGGTCACGTCAGCCTGGTTCGCCCACTGGCCGACTACCCAACGCCGCGTGCTCTGGAAACCGCTGAAATCGCCGATATCGTCGACGCCTATCGCACCGGTGCAGAAAACGCCAAGGCGGCCGGTTTTGACGGCGTGGAAATCCACGGCGCCAACGGTTACCTGCTCGACCAATTCCTGCAAAGCAGCACCAACCAGCGCACCGACAACTACGGCGGCTCCCTGGAAAATCGTGCTCGCCTGTTGCTGGAAGTGACTGACGCAGCGATCGAAGTCTGGGGCGCCGGCCGCGTCGGTGTGCACCTGGCACCGCGCGCCGACTCCCATGACATGGGCGACGACAACCTGGCCGAGACTTTCACCTACGTCGCTCGCGAGCTGGGCAAACGTGGCATTGCGTTCATCTGCTCGCGCGAAAAAGAAGCCGGCGACAGCCTTGGCCCACAATTGAAAGAAGCCTTCGGCGGCCCCTACATCGTCAACGAACGCTTCACCAAGGACAGCGCCAACGCCTGGCTGGCCAGTGGCAAGGCTGACGCGGTCGCCTTCGGTGTGCCGTTCATTGCCAACCCGGACTTGCCTGCACGTTTGAAGGCCGATGCACCGCTGAACGAAGCACGTACGGAATTGTTTTATGCCAAAGGTCCGGTGGGTTATATCGACTATCCAATGATGTAAGTCCTGCCTGTATAAAAAAGCCCCGGGTAGAAATACCTGGGGTTTTTTATTTAATAACGCTCAACTCATGAAACAACCTCTTCATTGCAGCAGAACTTAGAGCGAGGTTACTTTCAGCGTCCCCTAATTTGATCGAAAGGAATCGATATGAACGACATCAAACAAACCAGTAACCCGCACGAAGACTTGCTATCGTTTTTCAACTACACCTCCATTGGCACACTGTACAACCTGACACCGCTGTTTTTCAGCGAGGAAAATCAGCAGGCACTGGACGAGTTGATCGGGGTCGCCAAGGTCGAGTTAATCGACTTTCTTGAAGGGATTGAGTCAGAGCGTGCGCTGAAACAGAGCATCGAGCTGTGGCGAAATGAAGATAAAAGCACGAAGGCCACTCGCGTGATCGTCAAGCTCATTAACAACACGCCGCACACTTTTAAAATTGCACAAACCAGCCTGCCTTTGCACACATCAGAGCGCCAGTCTTTCCAGCTTCCCCCTCGCACAAAAACCGCATTGAAATCCGATTTCGCCTATACGTACGGTTACCCTTGGCCCAAAAATAAAATCATGTTCAATCAGTTCGTTGATTTTATCGATCAGAACGTCGGGGTCCGTTTTGACCTGGGCATGATCATGAACAAATCCTTCGGCGTCATTTCGCCAAGACACAGGGCAACGGTAAAAAATACCGTCACTTCCATTGGCTCATCCAGGATCGATTGTTCAACCAGAATCACCCGCATGGCAGAGGAAGAACCGTTCAGCTTCGAAGTGGAAATCACGCTCGGCTGAAGCAGCGACCATTCGGGATCACTCTCACCTTTTCACATCTGCGACACAAATTTCCTACAAAATACGTAGCTCGCTACCTGTCATCCCGGAGCGCGTCCGTATATAAAAGCACTCCATCACAACAACGCGGGCGACGTGTTGATCTTCGCCCGCGTCTATTGACAGATTCGGATCCAATTAAGCATTTTGTTTCATTTGCGCAGGCTGGGGCTCAGGCGCAGCATGTCCAACGCTGCATCGACCCAACGCTCGGCTTCGGTATGCAGTTGAAAGCTGTCGGGCGCCAATAGCCATTGATACAAAATGCCATCGATGTAGGCATGCAGACTGATGGCCGCGCGGGCCGTGTCGAGGTTGTCCGGCAACTGCCCCCGATTCACCGCATTACTCAGGGCCAGGCCGATACGCACATTGCAATCGAGGCTGACCTCCCGGCGCTGCTGGCGCAGATCGCACATTTCATCGGTGAATTCGCACTTGTGAAACAAAATCTCATTGATGCGTCGGGTTTTCGGGTCCAGGGCAACTTGATGAAACAAATGAATCAGCAGCTTGCGCATGCAACCCAGTGGGTCGAGTTCATCTTCGCTTTCACTCGCCTTGGCCATTTCATCCAGCGGCTCATGCAATGTATCGAGCATGGCCTGCACCAGATCCGCCTTGTTACTGAAATGCCAGTAGATGGCCCCGCGCGTCACGCCCGCCAGCGTCGCGATGTCCGCCAGCGTGGTGCGTGCTACGCCCCGTTCGTAAAAGGCCTTTTCTGCCGCTTCGAGTATCTGGCTACGGGTTTCCTGAGCTTCCTCTTTGGTACGACGGACCATGGCAGTACAACCTCAATCAGGGTGCTTCAGCGATGCCTGAACATCCGCTGAATAAAAGTGGGGCGAACGCTCTTGGGTGTCGTCCCCGGCCTACAATTCGAACCTTTGAAACGGCTTTTGTAACGATGTGGGTACGCAGCCAAGGTATTTACAAACAACCATGAACGTAAGTATATTCCTTAGCAAGCTACTTATCCACTCAGCGCACATTTTTTACCCTTACACATTTCTAGTGCGCAATTTGCGCGCCTGACCCGAGGATTTTCATGCAATTCAAGCCAGCTGTTACCGCTCTGGTCACTGCCGTCGCCTTGGCATCGCTGCTCAGCGGATGCAAAAAGGAAGAAGCGGCACCGGCCGCGCCACCCCCTCAGGTCGGCGTTGTAACCTTGCAACCCCAAGCCTTTACCCTGACGTCCGAGCTGCCGGGCCGCACCAGCGCCTATCGCATCGCCGAAGTTCGCCCTCAGGTCAATGGCATCATTCTCAAGCGCCTGTTCAAGGAAGGCGGCGACGTCAAGGCCGGTCAGCAGCTGTATCAGATCGATCCAGCCGTCTATGAAGCCACGTTGAAAAGCGCCGAAGCCAATCTGCAGCAGACCAAATCGATCTCCGATCGCTACAAGCAACTGGTCGACGAACAGGCGGTGAGCCGTCAGGAATACGACACGGCCCTGGCCAACCGGTTGCAATCGGAAGCCGCGCTGCAAAGCGCCCAGATCAATGTGCGCTACACCAAAGTGTACGCGCCACTGTCCGGTCGCATCGGCCGCTCCAACGTGACCGAAGGCGCTCTGGTCACCAGCGGTCAAGCGGACGCCATGGCGGTGATCCAGCAACTCGACCCGATCTACGTCGACGTCACCCAGTCTTCCGTGGAGCTGCTTGAACTGCGCCGCGAACTGGAAAGCGGTCGCCTGCAAAAGGCCGGCGACAACTCGGCCGCGGTCAAGCTGACCCTCGAAGACGGCAGCCAGTACAAGCTGGACGGCAAGCTCGAGTTCTCCGAAGTCTCGGTTGACCAGACCACTGGCTCCGTGACCTTGCGTGCGGTGTTCCCCAACCCGGATCACACCCTGCTGCCTGGCATGTTCGTTCACGCCCAGCTTCAGGCCGGCGTCAACGCCGCCGCCATTCTGGCACCGCAACAAGGCGTGACCCGCGACCTCAAAGGCACCCCGACCGCGCTGGTCGTCGGTCCGGACAACAAGGTCGAACTGCGTCAGCTCAAGGCCAGCCGCACTGTCGGCAGCCAATGGCTGATCGAAGACGGCCTGAAGGCCGGCGACCGCCTGATCACCGAAGGACTGCAATTCGTCAAACCTGGCATTGAAGTCAAGGCCACCGAGGCGACTAACGTTGGCGCAAAGAACCCGGCCCCCGCACAGGCAGCTAGCAAGGCTTCCAGCGGCAAAGGGGAGTAAACCATGTCCAGATTTTTTATCGACCGTCCGATTTTTGCCTGGGTCATAGCCCTGGTGATCATGCTGGTCGGGGCTCTATCGATCCTCAAACTGCCGATCAACCAATACCCGAGCATTGCGCCTCCGGCCATTGCAATTCAGGTGACTTACCCAGGCGCGTCCGCACAAACCGTGCAGGACACCGTGGTGCAGGTCATCGAGCAGCAGCTCAACGGTATCGACAACCTGCGTTATGTCTCCTCGGAAAGTAACTCCGACGGCAGCATGACCATCACCGCGACCTTCGAGCAAGGCACCAACTCCGATACCGCGCAGGTCCAGGTCCAGAACAAGCTGAACCTGGCCACCCCGCTGCTGCCGCAAGAAGTGCAGCAACAGGGTATTCGCGTGACCAAGTCAGTGAAGAACTTCCTGCTGGTGATCGGCGTGGTGTCGCGCGACGGCAGCATGACCAAGGACGACCTGTCCAACTACATCGTGTCGAACATGCAGGATCCGATCTCGCGGACCGCCGGTGTCGGTGACTTCCAGGTCTTCGGTTCCCAGTACGCGATGCGTGTCTGGCTCGACCCGGCCAAGCTGAACAACTTCAGCCTGACGCCAGTGGATGTGAAAGCGGCTATCGCGGCGCAGAACATCCAGGTGTCCTCCGGTCAACTGGGCGGCCTGCCTGCCGCGCCCGGGCAGCAGTTGAACGCCACCATCATCGGCAAGACCCGTCTGCAGACCGCCGAGCAGTTCAACAAGATCCTGCTCAAGGTCAACAAGGACGGTTCGCAAGTGCGTCTGTCCGATGTCGCCGATGTGGGTCTGGGCGGTGAAAACTACAGCATCAACGCTCAGTTCAACGGTGCACCGGCTTCCGGCCTGGCGGTGAAACTGGCCAACGGTGCCAACGCCCTCGACACGGCCAAAGCGCTACGCAACACCATTAACACGCTCAAGCCATTCTTCCCGCAAGGGATGGAAGTGGTGTTCCCGTACGACACCACACCGGTGGTGACCGAATCGATCAAGGGTGTGGTTGAAACCCTGGTCGAAGCGATCGTGCTGGTGTTCCTGGTGATGTTCCTGTTCCTGCAAAACTTCCGCGCCACGGTCATCACCACGATGACGGTGCCGGTGGTATTGCTGGGTACGTTCGGCATCCTCGCGGCGTTCGGTTTCAGCATCAACACCCTGACCATGTTCGGCATGGTGTTGGCCATCGGCCTGCTGGTGGATGACGCCATCGTCGTGGTGGAAAACGTCGAACGGGTCATGAGCGAAGAAGGCCTGTCACCCAAGGAGGCCACCAAGAAATCCATGGGGCAGATCCAGGGTGCATTGGTCGGTATCGCCCTGGTGCTGTCGGCAGTATTGCTGCCGATGGCGTTCTTCAGTGGCTCCACGGGTGTGATCTACAAGCAGTTCTCGATCACCATCGTGTCCGCCATGGCCCTGTCGGTGCTGGTTGCCCTGATCTTCACACCGGCGCTTTGCGCGACCATGCTCAAGGCCATTCCGAAAGGCGAGCACGGCACACCAAAACGCGGCTTCTTCGGCTGGTTCAACCGCAGCTTCGACCGTGGCGTCAAAAGCTACGAGCGGGGCGTGGGCAACATGCTGGCGCACAAGGCGCCATACCTGCTGGCCTACCTGATCATTGTCGTCGGCATGATCTGGCTGTTCACCCGTATTCCAACGGCGTTCCTTCCGGAAGAAGACCAGGGCGTTCTGTTTGCCCAAGTGCAGACCCCGGCCGGTTCCAGCGCCCAGCGCACGCAGGTGGTGATCGATGAAATGCGCTCTTACCTGCTGGACAAGGAATCGAGCGCCGTGGCGTCGGTGTTTACCGTCAACGGCTTCAACTTCGCCGGTCGCGGCCAAAGCTCGGGCCTGGCGTTCATCATGCTCAAGCCGTGGGATCAGCGGGATGCGGAAAACAGCGTGTTCAAACTCGCCGCCCGTGCCCAGCAACACTTCTTCACCTTCCGCGATGCCATGGTGTTCGCCTTCGCGCCACCTGCGGTATTGGAGTTGGGTAACGCCACCGGTTTCGATGTGTTCCTGCAAGACCGCGCCGGTATCGGTCACGAGAAGTTGATGGAAGCTCGCAACCAGTTCCTCGGCATGGCGGCACAGAGCAAGGTGCTTTACCAGGTGCGTCCGAACGGACTGAACGACGAGCCGCAATATCAGCTGGAAATCGACGACGAGAAGGCCAGCGCGCTGGGCATTACTCTCTCTGACATCAACAGCACCTTGTCGATTGCCTTGGGCAGTAGCTACGTCAACGACTTCATCGACCGTGGTCGGGTGAAGAAAGTCTACGTGCAAGGCCAACCCGGTTCGCGGATGAGCCCGGAAGACATCAAGAAATGGTATGTGCGTAACAGCGCAGGCACCATGGTGCCCTTCTCCGCCTTCGCCAAGGGGCAGTGGATCTACGGGGCGCCGAAGCTTTCGCGTTACAACGGCGTAGAAGCGATGGAAATCCTCGGTGCCCCGGCGCCGGGCTACTCCACCGGTGAAGCCATGGCGGAAGTCGAAGCCCTGGCCAAAAAACTGCCGGCCGGTGTCGGTATTTCCTGGACAGGTCTGTCGTACGAAGAACGGCTGTCCGGCTCACAGGCACCGGCGCTTTACGCCCTGTCGCTGCTGATGGTGTTCCTGTGTCTGGCAGCGCTGTACGAAAGCTGGTCGATCCCGATCGCGGTGATGTTGGTGGTGCCGTTGGGGATCATCGGTGCACTGTTGGCCACCAGTCTGCGCGGCCTGTCGAACGACGTTTACTTCCAGGTGGGCCTGTTGACGACGATCGGTCTGGCGGCGAAAAACGCCATCCTGATCGTCGAATTCGCCAAGGAACTGCATGAGCAAGGGCGCAGCCTGCGCGACGCGGCGATCGAAGCCTGCCGCATGCGTTTGCGACCGATCATCATGACCTCGCTCGCTTTCGTCCTCGGCGTGGTGCCACTGGCGATTTCCACTGGTGCCGGTTCAGGCAGCCAACATGCGATCGGAACCGGCGTTATTGGCGGTATGATCACGGCCACGGTTCTGGCGATCTTCTGGGTCCCACTTTTCTTTGTCACCGTGTCGTCGATTGGTCAGCGTAAAACCGCCGATCAGGACGACGCTATTGAACCTTCTAAAGAGGCTGGCTAATGAGCAAGTCGCTACTCTCCATCGCAGTCGCGGCCTTCGTGCTGAGCGGCTGCTCGCTGATACCCGATTATCAGCAGCCTGAAGCACCGGTGGCAGCGCAGTACCCGCAAGGTCCGGCGTATTCGCCGACCCAGGCGCCTGCACAGGCCGCCGCCGAACAGGGCTGGAAGCAGTTTTTCCATGACCCGGCGTTGCAACAGCTGATCCAGGTCGCCCTGGAAAACAACCGTGACCTGCGTGTCGCGGCGCTGAACATCGATGCGTTCGCGGCGCAGTACCGCATCCAGCGTGCGGACCTGTTCCCGGCCGTGTCGGCCAATGGCACCGGCAGCCGTCAGCGGGTACCGGCGGATGCATCGCAGACCGGTCAGGCAGGCATCACCAGTTCCTACTCCGCCACCGTCGGCATCAGCGCTTATGAACTCGACCTGTTCGGTCGGGTTCGCAGCCTGAGCGAAGAAGCGCTGCAGAAATACTTCGCCACTGAAGAAGGCCGTCGCAGCACGCAAATCAGCCTGGTCGCCAGCGTGGCAAATGCCTACCTGACCTGGCAGGCTGACAAAGAGCTGCGCAAGCTCACTCAAGACACCCTCGGTGCGTTCGAGGAGAGCTACAAGCTCACCTCCCGCAGCAACGAAGTGGGTGTAGCTTCGGCCCTGGATCTGGCTCAGTCGCGTACCTCGGTGGAAAACGCCCGTGCACAACTGGCCCGTTACACGCGTCAGGTTGCCCAGGATGAAAACAGCCTGGTGCTGCTGCTCGGCACTGGCATCCCGGCCAATCTGCGAGAAGCCAAGCCGCTGTCTGACGACCTGCTGAGCGACGTACCGCCCGGCCTGCCGTCGGACTTGCTGCAACGTCGTCCGGACATCCTTCAGGCCGAATACAACCTGAAAGCGGCCAACGCCAACATCGGCGCGGCACGGGCGGCGTTCTTCCCGAGCATCAGCCTGACCGCCAACGCCGGTACCCTGAGCCCTGACCTCTCCGGCCTGTTCAAGGGTGGTTCGGGTACGTGGTTGTTCCAGCCGCAAATCAATCTGCCGATCTTCAACGCCGGCAGCCTGCGCGCCAGCCTGGATTACTCGAAAATCCAGAAAGACATCGGCGTGGCGAACTACGAGAAGTCCATTCAAACGGCCTTCCAGGAAGTCGCCGACGGCCTGGCCGCCCGCCAGACCTACACCGAGCAGTTGCAGGCCCAGCGTGATTTCGTCACCGCCAACCAGGACTACTACCGTCTGGCCGAGCGTCGTTATCGCATTGGCGTCGACAGCAACCTGACCTTCCTCGATGCCCAGCGTCAGCTGTTCAGTGCCCAACAGGCGCTGATCACCGATCGCCTGGCGCAACTGACCAGCGCCGTGAATCTGTACAAGGCACTGGGCGGTGGCTGGAATGAGCAGACGGCGAAAGTCGAGCCGCTGAAAGAAGAAGCGCCGAAGCTGAAATTGTTCTGATCACGCCGTAAATAAGAAGCCCACCTTTTGGTGGGCTTTTTGTTGGCTGCGGGAAAGGGTGTGCCGACCACATTGGCCGCGATGAGCCGGCGCAAACAACACCAATTCCCCTGCCCAATCTTGCGTTCGATAACCGCCCAAAACCCGCTTTCCCCGATTGAACCATCCAGTTCATTCCCCGCACCATTCGCCTCACAAAACCAATAACAACAGGTTCTACACCATGCCCCCGCGCCCTGCCCTGTCCGGCTGATCTCGTCCCGTTCCGTTCGAATCCGAAGCTTTTGTCTGCAACCCGTCGGTTGCGGCATCAACCCGTTTCATCCCCAAGAATCAGAGAGACCCGAGCACATGACCCCTTCCACTGCGCAGTACGTCTTTCCCGGCCTGATCGCCATCGCGCTGACCGGCGCGGCCCTTCCCGCCACGGCCGAAGAGTCAGGTTTTGTCGAAGGTGCCAAGGTCAACCTCAACCTGCGCAACTTCTACATCAACCGCAACTTCACCAACCCGACCAAGGCCCAGGGCAAGGCTGAAGAGTGGACGCAAAGTTTCATCCTCGACGCGAAGTCCGGGTTCACCCAGGGCACCGTCGGGTTCGGCATGGATGTGCTGGGGCTGTACTCGGTGAAGCTCGACGGCGGTAAAGGCACCGGCGGTACGCAACTGCTGCCGCTGGATCACGACGGTCGCCCGGCAGACAGCTTCGGTCGCACCAACGTAGCGTTCAAGGCCAAGCTGTCGCAGACCGAAGTGAAGGTCGGCGAATGGATGCCGGTGCTGCCGATCCTGCGTTCGGACGATGGTCGCTCATTGCCGCAAACCTTTCGCGGCGGCCAGATCACGTCGAAGGAGATCAATGGCCTGACGCTCTACGGCGGTCAGTTTCGCCAAAACAGCCCGCGTGACGACAGCAGCATGAGCGATATGTCGATGACCGGCAAAGCGGCGTTCACCTCGGACCGCTTCAACTTCCAGGGCGGCGAATACCTGTTCAACGAAAAGCGCACGCAAATCGGCCTGTGGAACGCCGAGCTCAAGGACATCTACAGTCAGCAATACCTCAACCTGATTCACACCCAACCCATCGGCGACTGGACCCTGGGCGCCAATCTCGGCTTCTTCTACGGCAAGGATGACGGCAGTGCCCGCGCCGGTGATCTGGACAACAAGACCTGGTCAGGGATGTTCTCCGCCAGGTACGGCGGCAACACCTTCTACGTCGGCCTGCAAAAACTCACCGGCGACAGCGCCTGGATGCGGGTCAACGGCACCAGCGGCGGCACCCTGGCCAACGACAGCTACAACGCCAGCTATGACAACGCCCAGGAAAAATCCTGGCAGGTGCGTCATGACTACAACTTCGTCGCGCTCGGCATTCCCGGCCTGACCCTGATGAACCGCTACATCAGCGGCGACAACGTCCACACCGGCACCGTCACCGACGGCAAGGAATGGGGACGCGAAAGTGAACTGGGCTACACCGTGCAGAGCGGCGTGCTGAAGGACCTGAACGTCAAATGGCGCAACTCGACCATACGCCGCGACTACAGCAACAACGAGTTCGATGAGAACCGGTTGATCGTCAGCTATCCGATCAGCCTTTTGTAAACCTCACCATCGCCATCGCGGGCAAGCCCGCGATGGCGTCAGATCAAACACCCCACATCGCGAGGAGTCACTCCCGCGATTCAACCCCCAACTCATCCCAAACCGACTCCGCCAGGTGGAACGTCGCATTCGCCGCCGGGATGCCACAGTAGATCGCGCTCTGCATGATCACTTCCTTGATCTCGCCGCGGGTCACGCCGTTGTTGGCGGCGGCGCGCAAGTGCAACTTGAGTTCCTCATTGCGGTTCATGCCAATCAGCATGGCCAGGGTGATCAGGCTGCGGGTGTGCCGTGGCAGGCCCGGACGCGTCCAGATGTCGCCCCAGGCGTGGCGGGTGATCATTTCCTGAAACTCCGAGTTGAACTCGGTCAGCGCGTTCAGGCTGCGGTCGACATGGGCGTCGCCGAGCACGGCACGGCGGACGTTCAGGCCCTCGTCGTAACGTTGTTTCTCGTCCACAGCAATCCCCTCAATCAGCTGACAGAAACGCCAGCACCCGCTTGCTGAACTCAGCACCGGCCTGAACGTTGGACAGGTGCGCGGCGTAGAACTCGGCGTATTCGGCGCCCTGCACGTGTTCCTGGATAAAGTGTCCACCGGATGGCGGCGTTACGGCGTCTTCAGTGCCGGCGATCACCAGCAACGGTACCTTGATCGAGGACAGCTGATCACGGAAATCGGCATCGCGTACCGCCGCACAATTGGCCGCATAACCTTCTGGCGAAGTGGCCGCGAGCATGTCGGTAATTTTCTTCGCCGCCGCAGGATTGGCTTGGGCGAAATCCGCGGTGAACCAACGCGCAATCGACGCATCGCGCAGCGCGACCATGGCCGCCGCGCCATCACGCAGCACGGTTTCGATACGTGGGTTCCAGATCGACGGATCGCCGATTTTCGCCGCGGTGTTGCACACCACCAGTTTGTTCAATCGATCACCGGCATGGATGCCCAGCCACTGGCCGATCAGCCCTCCCATCGACAGGCCGCAGAAATGCGCTTTTTCGATGTGCAACGCATCCAGCAACGCGAGCACGTCACGGCCCAGTTGCTCGATGGTGTACGGCCCCGGTGTGACCAGCGATTTGCCGTGCCCGCGCGTGTCGAAACGCAGCACCCGGAAATGCTCGGTGAATGCCGCCATCTGCGTGTCCCACATGTGCAGGTCGGTGCCCAGCGAGTTGGACAGCACCAGCACCGGCGCGTTTTCAGGTCCGTCGAGTTGGTAATTCAGTTCGCCCTCGGCGAGTTGTACGAAAGCCACAGCAATCTCCTTCAGGCAGTCAACGCAGAATGTTCAGCCACCGCTCGCTCGACCCATGTACGGGATTGACCGAGGTAGTGCGCGGGATCCAGCAGATCATCGAGTTCAGCAGGTGAGAGTTCGGCGGTCACTTGCGGCTCGTCGCCGAGGACCGCACGCAATTGCCGTTGCTCGGCCACGGCGCGTTTGCAGCAGTGTTCCAACAGATGGTGTGCGGTGTCGCGGCCGACCCGTTGCGCAAGGACGATGCTCACCGCTTCGGCCAACACCAGGCCCTGGGTCAGGTCGAGGTTGCGGGCCATGCGTTCGACGTCCACTTCCAGTCCGTCCGCCACCAGCAACGCTTGTTTGAGGCTGCCGGACACCAGGCAGCAAATCTCCGGCAGGGTTTCCCACTCGGCATGCCACAGGCCCAGACTGCGCTCATGTTCTTGCGGCATCGCGCTGAACAGGGTCGAGAGCAAACCGGGCACGCGCGTAGCGGCACCGATCAGCACCGCAGCTCCCACCGGGTTGCGTTTATGCGGCATGGTCGAAGAGCCGCCCTTGCCCGGCGCCGACGGTTCGAACACTTCGCCCGCTTCGGTCTGCATCAACAGGCTGATGTCGCGGCCGAGTTTGCCGAGGCTGCCGGCGATCAATCCCAGTACCGAAGCGAACTCCACCAGACGATCGCGCTGGGTGTGCCAGGGCTGGTCGGGCAAGGTCAGTTGCAGTTCCCCGGCCAGCGCTTCGGCAATCGGCATCGCCTGTGAGCCGAGGGCCGCGAGGGTTCCGGAGGCGCCGCCGAATTGCAGCACCAGCAAACGCGGTTTGAGCGCTTGCAGGCGTTGCCGGCTGCGGGTGACCGCGCCCAGCCAACCGGCGATTTTCATGCCCAGGGTGACCGGTGTCGCATGTTGCAACCAGGTGCGCCCGGCCAGCGGCGTGGCGACGAAGCGTAACGCTTGGGTCGCCAACGTTTCGCCCAGTTGTGCCAGATCGCCTTCAATCAGTTCCAGCGCCCGGCGCAGTTGCAACACCAGGCCAGTGTCCATTACGTCCTGACTGGTCGCACCCAGATGCACATAGCGCTCGGCTTCGGCGTCGGTGGTTGCGATCTGCTTGCCCAACGCTTTCACCAGCGGAATCGCCGAATTGCCGGCCGTGGCAATCGCCTCGCCGAGGGCCGCGAAATCAAAATGTTCGGCGCGGCAGGCGGCTTCGATAGACGCCACAGCCGTCTGCGGAATCAAGCCAACCTTCGCCTCGGCCCGAGCCAGCGCCGCTTCGAAATCGAGCATGGCCTGAACCCGGCCCTGATCGCAAAACACCTCACGCATATCGCGGGCAGTGAAATAGGCATCGAACAATTGATTGCCCGGTCGCTGGTTCATAAACAGTCCCTGAAGGCGTGGGCCGGTGCGGCCCACGCAGATGGATCAAAGGTCGTGATGCAGGTATTTCGCCTGTCTCGGCAAGCGCAGGCTGAACAGGAACGCCACCGCCATCATCACCGTGACGTACCAGTAGAAAGAGTTTTCCATGCCTACGGCTTTGAGGCTCAGCGCCACGTATTCTGCCGAGCCGCCGAAGATCGCATTCGCCACCGCGTACGCCAGGCCTACGCCCAATGCGCGCACTTCCGGCGGGAACATTTCAGCTTTCACCAGACCGCTGATGGAGGTATAGAAACTGACGATTGCCAGCGCCACGGTGATCAACACAAAAGCCAGGAACGGACTGCTGACGCTTTTCAGGCTCAATAGAATCGGCACGGTGAACAACGTACCCAAGGCACCGAACCACAGCATCGAATTACGTCGGCCGATCTTGTCGGCGAGCATGCCGAACAGTGGCTGCATGCACATATAAAGGAACAGCGCGCCGGTCATGATGTAGCTCGCCGTCTTGGCGTGCATGCCGGCGGTGTTCACCAGGTATTTCTGCATGTACGTGGTGAAGGTGTAGAAAATCAGCGAGCCCCCGGCGGTGTAACCCAGCACGGTAATGAATGCGGCTTTGTGGTCGCGGAACAACGCGCGGATGCTGCCGGCGTCTTTGTTCTCGCGCATTTCCTTGCTGGTGGTTTCTTTCAGCGAGCGACGCAGGAACAACGAAATCAACGCGGCCACCGCACCGACCACAAACGGGATCCGCCAGCCGTAGGCACGCAGGTCATCTTCGGTGAGGAACTGTTGCAGGATCACCACCAGCGACACCGCCAGCAGTTGCCCGCCAATCAACGTCACGTATTGGAACGAGGCAAAGAAACCGCGCTGGCCCTTGAGCGCAACTTCGCTCATGTAGGTCGCCGTGGTGCCGTACTCGCCGCCCACTGACAAGCCCTGAAGCAAACGGGCGAACAGCAGCATGATCGGCGCCCAGACGCCGATGTCCTTGTAGGTTGGCAGGCACGCGATGAGCAACGAGCCGAAGCACATCATCAGAATCGAAATCAGCATCGAATTCTTGCGCCCGTGCTTGTCCGCGACACGGCCGAAAATCCAGCCGCCGATCGGTCGCATCAGGAACCCGGCGGCGAACACGCCTGCCGTATTGACCAGTTGCACGGTCGGGTTATCGGACGGAAAAAACGCGGGCGCAAAGTAGATCGCGCAAAAGGCGTAGACGTAGAAATCGAACCATTCGACGAGGTTGCCGGACGAGGCGCCGACAATCGCGAAGATCCGCTTGCTGCGCTCTTCGCCGGTGTAATGCGCTGGAATCGCGGTTGGGGTTGTCATTGTTCTTCACTCTTTGGGGACAGTGACAGTCTAGACACACTTTGCAACAGTCCCGTTCCACAGATCACTCATCAGAAGCCTGCTACACATCCGGTGGCGAGGGAGCTTGCTCCCGCTGGCTTGCGGAGCAAGCCCAAAACCTTCAAACGTGCTCTGTCACTCGCCAGCCGGTTTTACGACGGCTTCGCAGCCGAGCGGGAGCAAGCTCCCTCGCCACAGGTGTAGTGCTTTCACTCAATAATCGAAGAACACCGTCTCGGCGTCGGTGCCCTGCAAAATCACATTCCACTGATACACACCGCTCGCATCCTGCTTCGCCAGCAAGGTACCGCGACGCTCAGCCGGCACGCACTCCAGCAGCGGATCCGATACGTTCGCCGGCTCGCCCTCAAAATAAATCCGCGTCAGCAAGTGCTTCACCAACCCGCGAGCGAACACCAGCACCACCAGGTGCGGCGCCTGGGTCGTGCCTTTCAGCCCTTGCACCGTGCCCGGCTTGATCGTAGTGAAGCGGAAGCGCCCTTCGGCATCCACCGGAATCCGGCCAAAGCCTTCGAAGTTCGGGTCCAGGGGTTTGTCTTGATCGTCTTCGGGGTGGTCGTACTTGCCCGCGGCGTTGGCCTGCCAGACTTCCAGCATGGCGTCGTTGACGATGTCACCGTTGCCATCGACGACTTGCCCGGTGATCGCCACGCGCTCGCCCAGGGTTTGCTCGACGGTCAGGTTTTCGCGGTTCAGCCAGGTCAGGCCGATGTGGTAATACGGCCCGACGGTGTGGGACGTGGTCGCAGTCAGCGTCATCTTATTTCTCCATCGGCGTGGCATCGCGGCCGCGCAAGACGATGTCCCAGCGATAACCGAGGGCGTAGGAAGGGATGGTTTTTTCCAGGTCGAAAACGGCGATCAGGCGCTCTTTGGCGCGGGTGTCCGGCACGCAGTTGTAGATCGGGTCATACGCAAGAAGCGGGTCGCCGGGGAAATACATCTGCGTGACCAGCCGCGTCAGAATGCTCGGCCCGAACAGCGAGAAATGGATGTGCGCCGGACGCCAGGCATTGTGGTGGTTGCCCCACGGGTAAGCGCCGGGCTTGATGGTCTGGAATTGATACCAGCCATCGGCGTCGGTCACCGTGCGGCCGGTGCCAGTGAAGTTCGGGTCCAGCGGTGCGTCATGCAGGTCGCGGGCATGGTTGTAGCGCCCGGCGGCGTTGGCCTGCCAGATCTCCACCAGAATCCCCGGCACCGGCAGACCGTTTTCATCCAGCACGCGGCCGTGAATGATGATGCGTTCGCCCAATGGCTCGCCCGTGTGCTGCGCGGTCAGGTCGTTGTCCTTCTCGCTGACGCGCTCGGCACCGACCGTCGGGCCGGTAATTTCCGACAACGAATGGGGCAGAAACACCAACGGCTTGGACGGCGAGCGCAGGTTGGTCGATTGATAAGTCGGGTGCAGGTAGTCCGGCTGGGTGCCTTCCTGCGGGCGACGGTAACCAGGCTTGTCAGTCATTTCGCTTTCCTCAGTTCTTATTATCACAGCTGCGCGTCAGACGCGTTCGATCGCCAAGGCCAGCCCCTGGCCGACGCCGACACACATGGTCGCCAGACCTTTCTTGCCACCGGTTTTTTCCAGCTGATGCAGCGCCGTCAGCACCAGACGCGCACCGCTCATGCCCAACGGATGGCCCAAGGCAATGGCACCACCGTTCGGGTTGACCTGAGCCGCGTCGTCCGCCAGCCCCAGTTCTCGCAACACCGCCAAGCCTTGGCTGGCGAAGGCTTCGTTGAGTTCGATCACGTCGAAATCGCCGACGGCAAGGCCCAGGCGCTCAGTCAGCTTGCGCACCGCCGGGACCGGGCCGATGCCCATGACCCGCGGTGCAACGCCGGCACTCGCCATGCCCAGCACTTTGGCGCGAGCGGTCAGACCGTGTTTTTTCACCGCCTCGGCCGAGGCCAGGATCAGCGCTGCAGCACCGTCGTTCACACCCGACGCGTTGCCGGCGGTGACGGTTTTTTCGGGACCATTGACCGGTTTCAGTCTGGCCAGGGTTTCCAGCGTCGTGTCGGCGCGAGGATGCTCGTCCTGGCTGACGACGGTTTCACCCTTCTTGTGGGCAACGCGCACTTCGACGATTTCTTCAGCGAAAAATCCTGCCGCTTGCGCGGCGGCTGTCCGCTGCTGACTGCGCAGTGCAAAAGCGTCCTGATCCTCGCGGGACACTTCGTAATCGTCCGCCACGTTGTCCGCGGTCTGCGGCATCGCATCGACACCGTATTGGGCTTTCATCAACGGGTTGATGAAGCGCCAGCCGATGGTGGTGTCTTCCAGCTTCATGTTGCGCGAGAACGCCGCATCCGCCTTGCCCATCACGAACGGCGCGCGGGACATCGACTCGACGCCGCCGGCAATCGCCAGTTCCATTTCGCCGCTGGCGATGGCACGGAACGCGGTGCCGATGGCATCCATGCCCGAAGCACAGAGGCGATTGAGGGTCACGCCCGGAATCGTTTCCGGCAGGCCCGCCAGCAGCAGCGCCATGCGCGCCACGTTGCGGTTGTCTTCGCCGGCCTGGTTGGCGCAGCCGAGGAACACCTCGTCCACTGCATTCCAGTCCACCGAAGGGTTGCGTTCCATCAACGCCTTGATCGGCACGGCGGCCAGATCGTCGGCGCGAACCGTCGACAGGCCACCGCCGAAACGGCCGATGGGGGTGCGAATCGCGTCGCAGATATAAACATCACGCATCACGCTTCTCCAGGTGCTTGGCCGTGGGCGGCAGCGGTGCGGGCTTCCAGATCCCTTAGCGCTTTCAGTTCGACCTCGGTGGGCTCGGCGGTGTTTTCAACTGTCTCGGCGAAACGAATGGCCCAACCTGTCGCGGCGGTCACTTGCTCACGGGTCACGCCAGGGTGCAACGCAGTGACCACGAATTCATGAGTACCCGCTTCCGGTTCCATGATGCACAGGTCGGTGATGATGCCAACCGGACCGGCGCCTGGCAGACCGAGACGCTTGCGCGAATCACCGCCCTCGCCATGGCCGACCGAGGTGATGAAGTCGAGCTTGTCGACGAAGGAGCGCGCCGACTGTTTAAGAATGATCAAGACGCTTTTGGCCGAGCCTGCAATCTCCGGCGCACCACCGGCACCCGGCAGACGGACTTTTGGTGCGTGGTAGTCACCCACCACCGTGGTGTTGATGTTGCCGAAACGGTCGACTTGCGCGGCGCCGAGGAAACCGACGTCGATGCGCCCGCCCTGCAGCCAGTAGCGAAAAATCTCACCGGTCGGCACGACGGTGTCAGCGGTTTCCGCCAGTTCACCGTCACCGATCGACAGCGGCAGTACGCTCGGCTTGGCACCAATCGGACCCGATTCGTAGATAAGGACTACATCCGGCGAGGACGTCAGCCGCGCCAGGTTGGCCGCTTTCGACGGCAGCCCGATACCGACGAAGCACACCGAACCGTTCTTCAATCGGCGAGCAGCGGCGACGGTCATCATTTCATTGGTGGTGTAAGTCATTACTTCGCGTCCGATGCAGCGGCCAGCTTGGCCTGGAACTCGCTGAAGTCAGCGCAGCCATGGATGTATTCGTTGATCCACGCGGTGAAGGTGTCACGGTCGCGGGCAATCGGGTCCCAGGCCTGATAGAAACGGTTATCGCGCTCGTTGTAACCGTGAGCGTAGGACGGATGCGCGCCGCCAGGAACGTGGCAAACCGCGCTCAAGGCCCACGTCGGCAGTACACAGGAGTTCATCGGTGCGTTGAGGTCGTCGACGATTTCTTCGACGGTGACGATGCAACGCTTGGCGGCCAGTGCGGCTTCTTTCTGCACGCCGAGAATGCCCCACAGCAACACGTTGCCTTTACGGTCGGCTTTTTGCGCGTGGATCACGGTGATGTCCGGACGCACCGAAGGCACCGCCGCCAATACTTCACCGGTGAACGGGCAAGTGACGCTCTTGATCAGCGGGTTGACCTTCGGCAGGTCGGAGCCGGCGTAGGCACGCAACACCGCGAACGGCAGGCCGGAGGCGCCAGCGACGTAGGCATTTGCCAGGTCGGCGTGGCTGTGTTCTTCGATTTCCAGCGCGTGCGGCCACTGCTTCTCGACTGCGTCACGCAGACGGTGCAGCGAACCGACACCCGGGTTGCCGCCCCAGGAGAAAATCAGCTTGCGAGCACAACCGGCGCCAATCAACTGGTCGTAGATCAGGTCAGGCGTCATCCGTACCAGCGTCAGATCTTTCTTGCCCTGACGAATGATTTCGTGACCCGCCGCCGTAGGGATCAGGTGAGTGAAGCCTTCGAGCGCGACGGTATCGCCGTCGTTGACGAATTGCTTCACCGCGTCGTGCAGCGAAAGGATTTCAGCCATGGGGCAGGCTCCCGTTTTGTTGTGAACCGACAGTGGTAGGAAACGACGCGATGCGCGCGCCGGAATGACTGAAGGTTAAGCCTGTGCAAAACGCCAAACAATCCGATAATCGACTAAGTGTTCGTTTATCGAACATATTGTTGTCTCGCTATCGTTCTCCATCGCCTGTCAAAAGATCAATTTCAATCCAGAATCAGGTCGCATCCGCATGACTGACCATGCCCTTGATCACCACCGCCGTCGTCGCCAAGGCCGCCGGAATCACCAACGCCGTCAGCACTTGTTCAAAGTTCCAGCCCAACCCCAGCAAGGTCGCGCCCATCCACGCCCCCAGAATTGCGCCGAACCGGCCAATCCCGAGCATCCACGACACACCGGTCGCCCGACCTTGAGTCGGGTAAAAACGCGCCGCCAAAGAAGGCATCGCCGATTGCGCGCCGTTGACACACATCCCGGCCACCAGCACCAGGGTTGCCAATAGCGTGATGTTGCCCAGGCTCTGCCCTACCGCGTAGGCAAACACCCCGGCCAGCAAGTAGAAAGTACCGATGACCTTGTGCGGATTGAACCGGTCCATCGCCCAGCCCACGCCCACCGCGCTCAATACGCCGCCGAACTGGAACAGCGCGCCGATGAATGCCGCCTGTTCCATGCTCGCGCCACTGTCACGCATCAGCGTCGGCAGCCAACTGGTCAACAGGTAAACGATCACCAGGCCCATGAAGTAGGTCAGCCATAACAACAAGGTGCCGGTGCTGTAGGTGCCGGAGAAGATCACCGCAAACACGTTACGGGCCTTCACGGTTTTCTGTTCGGGTACGCTGAAGCTGGATGCTTGAGCGACGACCGTCGGATCGATTGGCGCCAGCGCCTGGCGCACTTTGTCGGTGCCGCGATTGCGCACGACCAGGTAACGCGCCGACTCCGGCAGCCAGAACAACAAGACGACGGCAAGGATCAGCGGCAGAATTCCGCCGATCAACAGCAGGCTGTGCCAGCCGAACGCCGGAATCAGCTTGGCCGAAATGAATCCGCCACCGGCCATGCCGAGGTTGAAGCCGCAGAACATGCTGGTCACCAGCAGGGATTTTTTGCGCTCCGGGGTGTATTCCGACAGCAATGTCGTAGCGTTCGGCATCCCGGCGCCAAGGCCCAGGCCGGTCAGAAAGCGCAACACCAGCAACTGATCGACGTTGCTGCTGTAGGCCGAGGCCAGGCTGAAGGCGCCGAACAACAGCACCGCGCCCACCAGTACGACTTTTCGTCCGAAGCGGTCAGCCAACGGCCCGGAACCCAGTGCGCCGAAGACCATGCCGATCAACGCCGCACTCATCACCGGGCCAAGGCTGGCGCGATCGATGCCCCAGTCCTGGGAGAGTGCCGGCGCGATGAAGCCCATGGCCGCGGTGTCGAGGCCATCGAGGAAAACAATCAGGAAACACAGGATCACCACTCGCCACTGGTAGCGCGAGATGGGTTGAGCATTGATGAAGGACTGCACGTCGAGGCAGTTACCTACAGCAGACTGAGGCTGGTTCATTATTTTTATTCCACGCAAGAACGCAGTCGGACAGGTGCCAGCCTGAGCTGGCGCTGCCGCGACATTAGTGAGCCTGGGGAAAGTGCGTCAATTCGTTAAACGCGAGTCTGGGCGATTATCGAACAGCTTAGGCAAACAGCTGGGCGCTGAGGTTACGGCTGGCCGCCAGCAGACCCGGCAGGAACCGTTGCTCCAGCTCGTTGCGGCTGACCCGACCGGCGTGCGTGCTGACGTTGAGCGCCGCCACGACTTGCCCGGAAGCGTCGTACACCGGAACAGCAATCGAGCGCAGGCCTTGTTCCAGTTCCTGATCGACGATGCACCAGCCTTGCTGCCGTACTTCCTGCAGGCATTCGAGCAACGCTTCGGGAGTGTGCAAGGTGCGGCTGGTCTTGGCTTGCAGGTCTGCGTGGTCGAGGTACTCGCGCAGCGACGTGTCATCCAGTGCCGCGAGAAGAATCCTGCCCATGGACGTGCAATAGGCCGGCAGGCGTCCGCCTACCGACAGGTCGACGGAAATCAGCCGCTGAGTCGTCGCCGAGCGAGCGATGTACAAAATGTCATCGCCTTCCAGCGTGGCCATGTTGCAGGCCTCGTGGAGTTGTTCGCTCATGCGGTCGAGGTAAGGTTGGGCAGAGACCGCCAGCGGGGTCGAGGACAGGTAGGCATGACCGAGGGTCAGCACTTTGGGCAGCAGTGAATAGGTGCGACCGTCGGTGGTGGCGTAGCCGAGTTTGATCAGGGTGTGCAGGCAACGTCGCACGGCGGCGCGGGGAATTTCCGTGCGGTGACTGATCTGGGCGATGGTCAGGTGCCGTTTGCGCTCCTGGAACGCTTGCACCACGGCCAGGCCTCGGGCCAGTGAAGTCATGAAATCCGGGTCGCCGGTCAGGGCCTGGATTCGCTTGGCGGGCGACGCGACGATAGGCGGCGCCACTGAAGCGAAGGAATTGCGCATTTGCTCGTTCATATCAGGTCCTTTTCCCACACGGATCAGCGACGGCTATTACAGGCGGCTCCGATTCGACACACAAGCCAAAGGCAGCCGAGACTGGGCGATTATCGAACCCTCGACCGATAATCGCAATCGGTTGCCGTTATAGAGCCTTGGTCGGACACGTGTGCGCCCTTCTCTATTACATGGTTTTACCCCGGGCTTGAACCCTGAGTTAAAGTCCCCATGTAATGTCCTAACTTGTTCGACTTAATGACGCCAGAAAGACAGCGCGGCCAAGTGAAGGTAAAAACTTGCAAGTAATAAAACGATCACACATGAACATCCATTTTTAACTCTTTGGCGATAGTGTTCTTCAAATCGACCGCTATAATGCAATTCAGTGACGAACCGGTTTCTCTATTCGCCGGTTCCGTCATCCGGCAGCACGATGTTCCATCGTTGCTGCCCGCAGCAAGCGCCTGACGCTCATTTCAAATGCTCTGACAGCGCGCTCGCTGAAACAGGAAACTGATGCTACGTCAGCTGTTTTTCTCTGGTGCCGTGGCCGCCTGCAACATGGAAGTATTGATCGCCGTGCCGTAAAACGATGCCTTTGCGGGCATTGTCCTTTCGACGAGCGTGGTCGGTGCATTTGATGCAGCGCGATTTACCAGAATTAATCTCAACCTATACAGGTAGCACTGTGACGAAAGACGAACTGCGCGCGGAACTTGAGCGCCAGGAACAACGTTACAAGGAAGTTTACGGCGGGGAAGTCACCACCTACGCCGCTCAGCCCGAACCGGAACGCAAACCCTGGCGTAAACGCGCCACCGTTCAGGACCAGGCTTTCACGCAAGAACTGCAGAAGATGGAAAAGGAACTCAAAGCCGAAGAGCCATGATCGCCTCGGCCTGACTCCCTTCAAGGGCCTGCGTCTGCCCCCGTTAAAAGCGGGATGCATTGATGTTGCCATTCGCGCCCGCTACGAGCGGGCAGCGGTTACCTCATCTATCTGATGAGGCAATTGGCTCATGTCTGGCCCTCTTCTCAGAAATTTCATACAAGTCTTTGCTTCTCTTACCGTTTCGAGAGAAACCCTTGTGCCTGCGGGCTTTTCAAGGCAATTCAACGACTTGCAAAACCCGCTAAACACCCGAAACTTAGGGCGTCGTCTCTTACTAATTCGTTGAAGAATGTTACCGATGAGCAGCTAGTGCATCGATTTACAGTCTTTTCTGGCATAATCGCGCCCCCTTACGACCGGGTCAGAAAACCTTCATGATCGATTTATTCAGCGGACTGGATGCTTGGGTGCTTGTGAGCCTCTTGCTCGCCCTCGCCTTTGTCCTCGCCTTCGAGTTCATCAACGGCTTTCATGACACTGCAAACGCGGTGGCCACTGTTATCTACACCAAAGCAATGCCGCCGCATCTGGCCGTGTTCTTTTCCGGTGTGTTCAACTTCCTCGGCGTGCTGCTGGGCGGTGTTGGCGTGGCGTATGCCATCGTCCACCTGCTGCCGGTAGAACTGCTGATCAATGTGAACACCGGTCACGGACTGGCCATGGTGTTCTCGTTGCTTGCCGCCGCCATCACCTGGAACCTGGGCACCTGGTACTTCGGTATCCCGGCCTCCAGCTCCCATACGCTGATCGGTTCGATCCTCGGGGTTGGCCTGGCCAACGCCCTGATCAACGACATTCCATTGGCCGATGGCGTCAACTGGCAGAAAGCGATCGATATCGCGGCTTCGCTGGTGTTTTCGCCGATGGCCGGGTTCCTGATCGCTGCGCTGATCCTGATCGGCCTTAAATGGTGGCGTCCACTGTCGAAGATGCACAAGACGCCGGAACAGCGCCGCAAGATCGACGACAAGAAGCATCCGCCGTTCTGGAACCGCCTGGTGCTGGTGATTTCGGCCATGGCCGTGAGTTTCGTGCACGGCTCCAACGATGGTCAGAAAGGTATCGGCCTGATCATGCTGGTGCTGATCGGTATCGTTCCGGCACAGTTCGTACTCGACCTGGGCAGCACCACCTACCAGATCGAACGCACTCGCGATGCGACTTTGCACCTGAGCCAGTTCTACAAGCGCAATGCCGATACGCTGGGTGAATACCTGGCCCTGGGCAAAAGCGTGGATGGTGATCTGCCGGAGAAATTCCGTTGCAACCCGCAACAGACCGAACCGACCATCACCGCCCTGCTCGACACCCTTAAAGGCGTCGCGGACTACCATTCGCTGTCGGCGGAAAGCCGTATCGAAGTGCGCCGCTACCTGCTCTGCCTGGATGACACGGCGAAGAAAGTCGGCAAACTGCCCGGTCTCGCTGCCCGTGAAAAGGCTGACCTGGACAAACTGCGCAAAGACCTGACCACCACTACCGAATATGCCCCGTTCTGGGTGATTCTGGCGGTCGCACTGGCCCTGGGCCTGGGCACCATGGTGGGCTGGAAACGCGTGGTATTGACCATCGGCGAGAAGATCGGCAAGCAAGGCATGACTTACTCCCAAGGCATGTCGGCGCAGATCACGACCGCCAGCCTGATCGGCATGGCCAACATCTTCAGCCTGCCGGTTTCCACCACCCACGTCCTGTCTTCAGGTGTGGCCGGTACCATGGTCGCCAACAAAAGCGGCCTGCAGGGCGGCACCGTCAGAACCATCCTGCTGGCCTGGGTCCTGACCCTGCCAGCGACCGTGGCCCTGTCGGCCGGCCTGTTCTGGCTGGCGTCGAAGGCACTGGGCAGCTGATAGATCGCTGCTACGAAAAAGGCGCGTTCCGTGAGGTTCGCGCCTTTTTCATGCCTGCAATTCTCTAAACACCAAAAATCCCTGTGGGAGCGCACAACGGTCGTTTCCCGCACGCAAAAAAAAGGGCAACCGAAGTTGCCCAAAATGCCTTGCGTGCTCATTGCATCAAGAAAGACCTACGGTTTTTTCCGCTTGTGCGAGTCCTTCCAGATAAAAAATCCAAACCCTGCAAAAAACAGAACCATGAGGCCGACTGTCAGCACTCCGGCGATCACCACGTTGTCGAAAAACATGACTGGCCTCCTGGACTTGCCCTGTTGCGATGGGGCTAAGTTAACCAATCAGGCAGGAGAGAAAATTGATCGAGGTCAATATCGCCCGAGACAGGGCGCAAAGGAGGGGGAAAACTGATCTACATCAACAGATGCAGGGGGATTAACGCTTTTTCGGTTTGTTTTTTGGCTTTTTCTTCGCTTTACCCAAAGGCATCGCTTGCTCGAATGCCTGGCGCACTTCATTCAGGCGTTTGTCGTTGAGGTCGTGAATTCGCTTGGCGCGTTCGGCGTTAAGGTCGATCAGCTTGTCGTCTTGGCTCATGGTGTTCAGTGCATCGCGTGAAGGAAAATTACACTGCCGCATCGCTCGACAGGATTGCGCCAATAATGCGGCCTGGCGCCGGCGCTGACCAGTCACTCGCGTAACGACGGCTTAACAAAATATGTACCGAAGCGGTTTTTTCACCGCACAATCGCGTTTTTGCGATGGACCCAAAGGACCCGCGCCGTGGAATTGCACCAGGATCTGCCGCCCTTGATGGCCCTGCGCGCCTTCGAGGCCGTGGCTCGCCATTTGAGCTTCATCAAGGCCGCCGATGAGTTGTCGGTGACCCAAAGTGCAATCAGCCATCAAGTGCAGAAACTGGAGCAGTATCTGAATCAGCGGCTGTTTATCCGCCGCACCCGGGCCATCGATCTGACGCCAGCCGGCGAAGCGTACTACCGGCAGATTCAGCCAGCCCTGGAATCCATTGCCCTGGCCACCCGCGGACTGCGCGGCAACGATCATCATGAAACCACCCTGCGCATCGGCCTCCTCGCGTCATTTGCCACGTTGTGGCTGGTGCCGCGTCTGGCCGACTTTAACGCGCGCTATCCACACATCCATGTCGAGCTGCTGCCTTCGGTAGAACTGTCCGACGTTGGCGGTGGCGAAGTTGACCTGGCGATTCGTTATGGCAAGGGCGGCTGGCCGAAAGTCCGGGCTCGCCGCTTCATGGCAGAAACACTGGCACCGGTTTGCAGTCCCGCATTCAAAACCCAGGGCACCGGCATCGGCCCGTTACTGATGGCCAAATCCCTTCAACCGTTCGAGTGGACTGACTGGAGCGCGCGCAATGGCATCGACCTCAGCCACTACCCCAGCGTGATGCTCCACGACTACAACATCGTCGTCGAAGCCGCCGTGGCCGGTCAGGGCATTGCCATGGGTCGTGGTCATTTGATCGAACGCCGACTGAAGGAAGGTGCGCTGGTAGATGCTTTCGACACCCCGCCCTTCATCAGCGAAATCGGTTATTGGCTGGTCACTCCCGATCGGCCTGCCAGCGACGCAGCGGAATGTTTCGGTGAATGGCTGTATGAAATGGCCCATGCATGAGTTATTTGAATACGTCGAATTAGATCTATCCGTTTGTCGCGCTCCCCGGACGCAAACATGCTGAAGCCTTCATTCAGGAGGACTCACCATGACCGATTCACTCGCCCACCGCGTCCAGCAACTGGGCCTGTGCCTGCCGACGCCGAGCCAGCCCATTGCCAACTACGTCAATCATGTGATCAGCCAGAACCAGCTGTTCATTTCCGGGCAGATTCCTTTGCAGGACGGCAAACCAGCGTTCATCGGGCGACTTGGCGAATCGATCTCCGATGAAGAGGGGGCTAACGCCGCCGAACTCGCTGCCCTGGGCCTGCTGGCACAACTCAGCAATGCGCTGAACGATGACCTCTCGAAACTGGTGCGCATCATCCGCCTGGGCGTGTTTATCGCCAGCGCTCCTGACTTCCAGAAACACGGTGCGGTTGCCAATGGCGCGTCCAATCTGTTGGTCAATGCTCTCGGCGAGAAAGGCCGGCATGTACGCACGGCCGTGGGTGTATCGAGCCTGCCGGGCGGCGTGGCGGTGGAAATCGACGCAATATTCGAGTTGCGGCCGTGAATCGTGCCGAGGTGGAGCATTTGCGCGCGGCTACACCGGGTTGCTACAGCGTGATTCACTTCAACCATGCCGGCGCTTCCTTGCCCAGCCAGGGCACCCTCGACGCGATGATCGAGCAGTTGCAGCGCGAAGCCACCGGCGGCCCGATGGAGGCCGCCGACCAGAGCATCCAGGCCCGCGCCCGCCACGCGGCCGCGAAATTGCTCAACGCCAACACTGAAAGCATCGCCTTCGCCAGCAGCGGCTCGGCGGCGTGGGGTATGGCGTTCAATGCGTTGGGGCCATGGCGGGTCGGCGACCGGATTCTTGTCGGGCGCCATGAATGGGGCGGCAACCTGGCCTGCATGGCCCGGGCTGTCAGCGCGGGCGCGCGGCTTGAGGTGATTCCCTGCGATGAGGCAGGCGCGGTATCCGTCCCTGCCCTCAAGCAGATGATCGACTCGAAGGTAAAGCTGATCGCGCTGACCTGGCTCCCGGCCAATGGCGGCCTGATCAACCCGGCCGAGGCCATTGGCGCCGTGGCGCGACAGCACGGGATTGCCTACTTCATCGACGCAGGCCAGGCACTCGGTCAACTGCCCTGCGATGTGCAGGCGCTGAACTGCGATGTGCTCAAGGGCGCCGGGCGCAAATTTCTTCGTGGTCCGCGAGGTACGGCGCTGATGTATGTCAGGCAGGGGTTCCTCGAACGACTCGTGCCCGGCCATCTGGACGTGCTGTCCGCCCCCTGGGACGGCGAAAGCTTTTCCGTGCGCGACGATGCGCGGCGCTTTGAAACCAGCGAAGTGTCGGTGGCCTTGCTGGCGGGATTGGCCAATGCGCTGGAGGAATTCAACCGGCTGGGAGCGACCCGCATTCGTCAGCGGATCGATGGGCTGTGTCGGCACCTGCGCGAACGCCTCGGCACTATCAGCGGGCTGACGCTGCACAACCTGGGGGACACCGATCAGCAATCAGGCCTGATCGCCTTCACGCTCAAGGGTTGGGACAGTGTCGATTTGAAGCAGCAACTGGCGCTGAGGGGGGTCAACATCGGCGCCAATGGGGTGGCCTATACGCCACTGGACATGCAGGCAAGAGGACTGGAAAGCATCGCACGGATTGCCGTCAGTCACCTCAACACCGAAGAAGAAATGGAGGTATTGCTGAACGCCCTCAACCAACTTTCCAAGGCTTAGATCTGAATGTCGACCCACAAGCCCTGGCGCGGCTCGTCTTCAATCAGCGGCGCGACCGGCACGGTGTTGTCGGCGTTGAGTTCGGTGCCAGGAATGGCCAGATGCACATCAGGATCTTCATCGGCTTCACGACGACGCCGTTGCTGTTCCTGCTTGCGGCGCTGTTCCTCGCGCAGCTGAAATGCCGCCTCTTCCGGGTCGCGCTGTTGCAGATCGATCGTGCTTTCGTTGGAGCTTTCCTGCACCGGCACAACGGGCGGAATATCCGGGCGCTGGCGGATCGGGTCGTGCTGGGAAGTGATCGGCACGGCACTCAATGGGAGCATCGGTGGCAGCATAATTAGTTGTCTCCTGTGAGCAGGCTGTCGGCTGCGGGGATGGCGACTTGAGCCATCGGTCGCAAACTGTGACCTGATTGGCACTTGCAGGAGCTGCCGCAGGCTACGATCTTTATCGGACAACATAGAACTCAAGCGTTCCCCAAGATCAAAAAATCGAAGCCTTCGACAGCTCCTACGCCGTAAACCTTTTGGTCTGGAGGGCCGATTCCGTTAAGATAGCCCGCTTTTTCAAGGTGGGAGTCAGGCAGCATGGCGCAGCAGTATCAACCGGGGCAACGCTGGATCAGTGACAGCGAAGCCGAGCTGGGTTTGGGCACCGTTCTGGCACAGGACGGCCGCTTGTTGACCGTGCTCTATCCGGCCACTGGCGACACTCGCCAGTACGCGCTACGGAATGCGCCCCTCACCCGCGTGCGGTTTTCGCCGGGCGACTCGATCACTCACTTCGAAGGCTGGAAACTGACTGTCCAGGAAGTCGACGACGTCGACGGCCTGCTGGTCTACCACGGCCTCAACGCACAGAACGAAGTGGTCACCCTGCCGGAAACCCAGCTGTCGAACTTCATTCAGTTCCGTCTGGCCAGCGACCGTCTGTTCGCCGGGCAGATCGACCCGCTGGCCTGGTTCTCCCTGCGCTACCACACGCTGGAACACACCAGCCGTCAATTGCAATCCTCGCTCTGGGGCCTGGGTGGCGTGCGTGCGCAACCGATCGCGCACCAGTTGCACATCGCCCGTGAAGTGGCCGACCGCATTGCGCCGCGGGTCCTGCTGGCGGACGAAGTGGGTCTGGGCAAGACCATCGAAGCCGGTCTGGTGATCCATCGCCAACTGCTGTCGGGCCGCGCTAACCGCGTACTGATCCTGGTGCCAGAGAACCTGCAGCACCAGTGGCTGGTGGAGATGCGCCGCCGCTTCAACCTGCAAGTCGCGCTGTTCGACGAAGAACGCTTCATCGAAAGCGATGCCGCCAACCCGTTCGAAGACACCCAGCTCGCACTCGTTGCGCTGGAATGGCTGGTGGAAGACGAGAAGGCTCAGGACGCGCTGTTTGCCGCCGGTTGGGACTTGATGGTCGTCGACGAAGCCCACCACCTGGTGTGGCACGAAGACAAGGCCAGCCCGGAATACTCGCTGGTCGAACAACTCGCCGAAGTCATTCCTGGCGTATTGCTGCTGACCGCAACCCCGGAACAACTGGGCCAGGACAGTCACTTCGCCCGTCTGCGCCTGCTCGACCCGAACCGTTTCCATGACCTGCACGCTTTCCGCGCCGAGAGCGAAAATTATCGCCCGGTCGCCGAAGCCGTTCAGGAGCTGCTGGAAAAAGGACGCCTGTCGCCTGAAGCGCACAAGACCATTCACGGCTTCCTCGGCAACGAAGGCGAAGCGCTGCTGACCGCCGTCAACGATGGCGACACCGAAGCCAGCGCCCGTCTGGTCCGCGAACTGCTCGACCGCCACGGCACCGGCCGCGTGCTGTTCCGTAATACCCGCGCCGCGGTGCAAGGGTTCCCGGAACGCAAACTGCACCCGTACCCGCTGCCCTGCCCCGACGAATACCTCGAACTGCCGCTGGGCGATCACGCCGAGCTGTACCCGGAAGTCAGCTTCCAGGCCCAGCCGGACGCCAACGAAGAAGAGCGCTGGTGGAAATTCGACCCACGCGTCGAGTGGCTCATCGATACGCTGAAGATGCTCAAGCGCACCAAAGTGCTGGTGATCTGCGCCCACGCCGAAACCGCCATGGACCTGGAAGACGCCCTGCGCGTGCGCTCCGGCATCCCGGCCACGGTATTCCACGAGGGTATGAACATCCTCGAGCGTGACCGCGCCGCCGCTTACTTCGCCGACGAAGAGTTCGGCGCGCAAGTGCTGATCTGCTCGGAAATCGGCAGTGAAGGTCGCAACTTCCAGTTCTCGCACCATCTGGTGCTGTTCGATCTGCCGTCGCACCCGGACCTGCTGGAACAGCGGATCGGTCGTCTCGACCGGATCGGCCAGAAGCACATCATCGAACTGCACGTGCCGTACCTGGAAACCAGCCCGCAAGAGCGGTTGTTCCAGTGGTATCACGAAGCGCTGAACGCGTTCCTCAACACCTGCCCGACCGGCAACGCCTTGCAGCACCAATTCGGCCCGCGCCTGCTGCCGCTGCTGGAAAACGCCGACGATGGCGAGTGGCAAGCGCTGATCGACGAAGCCCGCGCCGAGCGTGAGCGTCTGGAAGCCGAGCTGCACACCGGCCGTGACCGTTTGCTGGAGCTCAACTCCGGCGGCGCTGGCGAAGGGGATGCGCTGGTCGAGGACATTCTTGAGCAAGACGATCAATTCGCCCTGCCGATCTACATGGAAACCCTGTTCGACGCCTTCGGCATCGACAGCGAAGACCATTCGGAAAACGCGCTGATCCTCAAACCGAGTGAAAAAATGCTCGACGCCAGCTTCCCGCTGGGCGACGACGAAGGCGTGACCATCACCTACGACCGCAACCAGGCACTGTCTCGCGAAGACATGCAGTTCATCACCTGGGAACACCCGATGGTGCAGGGCGGTATGGACCTGGTGCTGTCCGGTTCGATGGGCAACACCGCCGTGGCACTGATCAAGAACAAGGCGCTGAAACCTGGCACCGTGTTGCTGGAGTTGCTCTACGTCAGCGAAGTGGTTGCGCCGCGCTCGCTGCAACTGGGCCGTTACCTGCCGCCGGCCGCGCTGCGCTGCCTGCTCGATGCCAATGGCAACGACCTGTCGGCCCGGGTCTCGTTCGAAACCCTGAACGATCAATTGGAAAGCGTGCCGCGCGCCAGCGCCAACAAGTTCATCCAGGCCCAGCGCGATCAGCTGACGCCACGGATCAACGCCGGTGAAGAGAAGATCTTCCCGCGTCACGCCGAGCGTGTGGCTGAGGCGCAGCGTCGCCTGGCGGCCGACACCGACGAAGAACTGGCACGCCTGACGGCGTTGCAAGCGGTCAACCCGACCGTACGCGACAGCGAACTGGTTGCCTTGCGCAAACAGCGCGAGCAAGGCCTGGCCATGCTCGACAAGGCTGCGTTGCGACTGGAAGCGATTCGGGTGTTGGTGGCGGGTTAAGTCCCCTGCTCCACCGATAAACAAAAAGGCCCGCAGCGATGCGGGCCTTTTTATGCTTCGAGACAAACCATTGTGGCGAGGGAGCTTGCTCCCGCTCGGCTGCGAAGCAGTCGTCGCGTTGAGATTTCAGGGCCGCTTCGCGCCCCAACGGGAGCAAGCTCCCTCGCCACAGGTTTTCTGTTCGCTCCTGTTATGCGGTGACAGCAGAAACCCCAGGCTCAACCACCGCCACCAACCCTTCCTTCATCCGCTTCGCATCCCGCACAAAACACCGCGATGCCAGAAACAGAAACACCATCGTCAGGAACAGCGCTACCGGGATCAGGTACATCGCGTCATGCAGCCCGACGGCCTTGAACGCTTCGGTCATCTGCCCGGCACCAGCCGCCAGCATGGCCGTGTGCGCAAAGTGATCGGACAGAGCGCCCACCACCACCGGCCCCAATCCACCGCCGAGCAAATACAACCCGGCAAAGAACAACGCCATGGCCGTCGCCCGCAGGCGAGGTTCGACCACGTCCTGAATCGCCGTGTAGACGCAGGTATAGAAGTTGTAGGCAAATAACCAGCCGACGCTGAACACCGCCACGAATACCCCGATTTCGATCCGTCCCGCATGCAACGCCCAAGCCGTACACACCGTCGAGATGATCAGGCTGAACGCTGCAAACAGCAGTCGTCCATTGGCCACGCGCTGGTGAATCTTGTCCGCGACCCAACCACCCAACGTCAGGCCGAACAGCCCCGTCACACCGACGATGACGCCCGTTGCCACGGCGGCCTCATGCAAGGGCATCAGGAAATAACGCTGCAACATCGGCACCAGGAAGGAGTTGCAGGCATAGGTGGCGAAGTTGAAACACAACCCCGCCATCACCAGCCATAGAAAGGTCGGCACCGCCAGCACCCGACGGATCGGCCGGTCCACACGCTCTTGCGAGACCTGCACACTTTCGGCCGCGCCGCGTTTCGGCTCCTTGATGAAAAACATGAAGATCGCCAGGACAAGCCCCGGCACTGCCGCGATGAAAAATGGTGCACGCCAGCTATCGAATGCCTTGACCATCCAGCCGATGGTGAAGAACGCCAGCAACAAACCCAGTGGCAAGCCCAGCATGAAAATACCCATCGCGCGTGCGCGGCGGTGGGCGGGGAACAAGTCGCCGATCAATGAATTGGCGGCAGGTGCATAACTGGCTTCACCAATCCCGATGCCCATGCGCACGATCAGGAAACTCCAGAAACTGCCCACCAGCCCGTTGACGGCGGTCAGCGCGCTCCACGCTGCCAGTCCCCAGCCCATCAGTTTGGCCCGCGAGCCGGTATCGGCCATCCGCCCCAGAGGCAGGCCGGCAATTGCGTAGACGATGGTGAATGCAGTCCCGATGATCCCCAGTTGAAAATCGCTGAGGCTCCATTCCATTCGGATCGGCTCGATGATGATGGCGGGAATGGTGCGGTCGAAGAAGTTGAACAGATTGGCCAGGAACAGCAGGAACAGAATGCGCCAGGCATTCGCCGCTTGGGTCGAGTTCTGCATGGGTCCGTCTCTTTTATTGTTATTGGGGCTTCACTGCCGATGCATCCGAGCCCGGAACCTGCAATCTAGTCAGGCCCGCCAGAGCTGTCTGTAATTATTCGTAAAGCTGATACCGCCCCATGGAACCCGGCGCGGTGCATGCAACAATTTATGTCTAAGCAATCCAAAACTCATTCCAAAAAGATCGAAATCAATATGCCACTACGGCTTGCGGCCTTTCTATGAGTTCTATACTCCCAAGCATTCGCCAGCGTGCATGACGCGGCCAGGACAAGACGAGGAATGCTATGGAGTGGCTTGGTTTGCGTTTTATTACCGAGCTGACCGCAAACGGGCAGGTTTTCCTCAATTGCACACATGACCCCTTTCTGGTGCTACTGGCCTATCTGGTCGCCTGCGTGGGCGGTTTCGCCACACTGGACATGGCCGAGCGAGTCGGTCATTCGGAAAATCCCGCCTCTCAACGACTCTGGCGCTGGGTGGGTTCCGCCTGCCTGGCAGGCGGGATCTGGGCCATGCATTTCATCGGCATGCTGGCGTTTCAGGCGCCCGTCGAGATTAACTACGAACTGCCCATCACCATTGCCTCTCTGCTGATTGCACTGTCCGCCTCGTGGCTGGCGATGCTCGTCCTCAGTCACCCTCACCTGAACATCTGGCAATACGCCCAGGCTTCGATCTGCATCGGGCTGGGCATCGCCACCATGCATTACGTGGGCATGGCGGCCATGCGTTCGAATGCGATGACCTATTACCAGCCGGGGTTGTTCACCCTCTCCATCGTGATCGCCATTGCCGCCAGCTTCGCGGCACTGTTGCTGTCGAGTCGCCTGCGCAATGGCTCTGGCACGACCCATCAATTGGTCAAGTTCAGCGCCAGCCTGGTACTCGGGGCAGGCATTATCAGCATGCATTTCACCGGTATGGCCGCCTTCAACCTGGTGCTGCCAACCGGCAGCCCGCTGACACTGCCCGGTGACAACAATCACCTGCAACTGGGGCTGACGGTGGCGGTGATGACATTGCTGATCATCGGCAGCAGCATCAGCGCGGCATTGGCGGACAAGAAACTGCAGTACAAGGAACGCGACCTGCAACGGGTCAACACGCTGCTCGGCCAACTGGACCAGGCGCGCCTTTCGCTGCAACACGTGGCGAACTATGACGCGTTGACCAACCTGATCAACCGGCGAGGCTTCAACCAGATCTTCGCCGAAAGGCTGCTCCAGAAAACCAATGAAGGCGGCATGCTGGCGGTGATGTTTCTCGACATCGACCACTTCAAGCGAATCAACGACAGCCTCGGCCATGATGCCGGCGATGAACTGCTTAAAGTCCTGGCCCAGCACATCAAGGGTTCGGTACGCGGCCACGAAAATGTGGTGGCGCGCTTCGGTGGTGACGAGTTCTGCCTGCTCATCAGTCTGCGCGATCGCGAAGAAGCACGGCACATGGCCCAGCGCATCATGCTGAAAATGAAGGAGCCGATCGAGCTGTCAGGGCGGCGCATGGTGATGACCACCAGCATCGGTATCAGCCTGTTTCCCGACGATGGCACCACTTGCGAAGAACTGCTCAAACACGCCGACCTGGCGCTGTACCAATCCAAGGGCAACGGTCGCAATGGTCTGAATTTCTTCAGCTCAAACCTGAAAACCCGTGCCACGCTGGAATTGCAGCTGGAAGAAGAGCTGCGCCAGGCGCTCAGCGAAAACAGCGGGCTGGTGCTCCACTACCAACCCGTCCAGGACCTGAAAACCGGCCAGGTCAGCAAGCTTGAAGCACTGGTCCGCTGGCAACATCCGGTTCACGGACTGCTGGCGCCGGACCGCTTCATTGACATTGCCGAGGCCAACGGCCTGATCGCCGAGCTGGACAACTGGGTCCTGCGCAAAGCCTGTGAGGACTTGGCCACATTGTCGCGCGAAGGCTGTGAAACCCTGCATATTGCGGTGAACTGCTCGCCCCTGAACCTGGCGCGTGAAGAGCTGGCCACTGAAATCGAACAGGCACTGTGGGCAACCGGGATTGCGCCGCAGCGCCTGGAACTGGAAGTGACCGAGAACGCACTGATGAACAACATCGCCGAGACGCTGGTGTTGCTGCGCCAGATTCGCGCCCTCGGCGTTTCGCTGTCGATCGACGATTTCGGCACCGGCTACTCATCGCTGGCTTACCTCAAGCGCCTGCCGCTCAACACGCTGAAGATAGACCGCTCGTTCCTTCAGGACATCCCCAATGCGACCCAGGACATGGAAATTGTCCAGGCGATCATCGTCATGGCCCACACGCTGCATTTGCAGGTCGTCACCGAAGGCGTCGAAACCCCCGAGCAATACGCGTTTCTGGAGCGCAACGGCTGCAATTTCGTGCAGGGCTTCCTGCTCAGTCGCCCGGTGCCGCTGACGGAGTTGCGTCCTGTGCTGGACGAGATCAACCAACGCAAACATACGCGCGGGTTCACTCCTTTGAATCTGGCTCGCGGTACAGCTGCACTAACGTTGACGGGTCCTTTTGCAAAAAGCCCTGAGCCCCATGCAGGCGCATCAGTTGCGCAGCCAATCCGCTGACTGGCGTGGCCGAGCCCTGTTCACGGGAAAATTTCACCGCGGCGTCGAGGTCCTTGAGCAGCGTGCGCACGTGCCATTTCACGGGTTCGAAGCGGCTTTCGGCCATTTGCGGGGCGAGGATCTGCAAGGGTCGGGAATCGGCAAAACCACCTGCCAGGGCTTCGGCGATCAGGCTGGCCTGCACACCGGAACGCTCGGCCAGCGCCACCACTTCGGCGATGACCAGGGCGTTGCAAGCGACAATCATCTGATTACAGACTTTGGTCACCTGCCCCGCCCCGACCGCGCCCATATGGGTGACGCGCTGGCCGAGGTTCAGCAGTACAGGCTTGACACGCTCAAGGTCCGCCGCTTCGCCGCCCACCATGATGGCCAGGCTACCGGCCTCGGCGCCGACCACACCGCCGGACACCGGAGCGTCCAGCCAGCTCATGCCGGTCTGGCTGGCCAGCCGCGCTGACATTTCCCGCGTCGCGGTGGGTTCCAGGCTGGAAAAATCCACCAACAGCTGGCCGCTTTTCCCACCCTCGGCAATCCCGCCCGGACCAAACACCACCTCGCGCACCACTGGCGTGTCCGCCAGACACAGCATCACCACCTCCGCGTGCCGACAGAGTTCGGCGGGCGTCTTCACCTGCCGCGCTCCCGCTTCTACCAAAGGCGCGCACCTGTCCGGATTACGGTTCCACACCGCCAGCGGATAACCCGCCGCCAGCAAGCGCCGACACATCGGCAAACCCATCAGGCCGATCCCGGCAAAACCCAACGAAGGTAGCGTTGACATCATTTGGCCTTCTTTTCGATTAAAGATCGCCAAATATTGGCCGATTCATCATGACTAAGGAAAGGATTCCCCCGAGTGATGCTCAGGCCACCCCCTGACGCTTGGGCCAATGACGCGCTGAAAACAAGACGCGAGAACCCATCCGTGACGGTTCGACGACAGTAGTCGCCCGACCGACCAGCCCAGGTACATGGCGCACAATGACTTCCAAAAACAATCCGGCCACTGCGATATCCGATCTGACGCTGAGCCCCGCGGCGAACAGCCCCGCACCGTCGAAGCCATTGACGCCGTCGCGCCCGCTGGCGACTCAGCAATACCTGTACTTCACCGAAACCAACACCGACCGCATCCTCGATAACCTCGACGGCCTGCGCGACCTGGTATTCCCGCGCCCGCCGCACCTGGAAGGCGATAACGAGCAACACAGCGACCAGGAATTCCCGTCGGTGTGCCTGATCGGCCTCGGTCGCTGCGGCTCGAACATTGCGCTGGACGTCGCGGAGCTGGTGTACAACGCGCGCAAGTTCTACCTCAACGAATTCAACAACGAAGACCGCCTGTCGCCGGACAAACGCTACGCCGAAAAGGGCTACAGCCCGGCCCAGTGGATCCGCAACAACCTGCGCCTGGGGACGAACAAGGCCACCAAACCGGTGTTCCTGGTCGAGCCGCTGGTGATGCTCGGCGACCTGGACAAAGACATCGCCGGTCGCATCCGTTTCTCGCGCAAGGGCGAAAAAAGCGGCTTCCTGCGCGACTACAGCAAAATGAAAATCATGGACTTGTCGGAAGTCCACGCCGGTGGTGCCGGTAACGCGCCGATCCTCGGCCAGTACCTGGCCAAAATCATCCTGAACAAGGACACCCAGCGTTTTTCCAGCCCTGACTGGAAGATGATTCACTCGTACCTGATCGACAGCTGCGGTATCAAGGCCAACCAGTCGCGCCTGTATTTCTCGATCTTCAGTGCCGGCGGCGGTACCGGTTCGGGCATGGCGTCGGAATTCGGCCTGGCCCAGCAGCACTCGTACATGAACAAGACGTTCGACACCAAACCGATGGACGAGCATGACGGCAAGAGCGGTCATTCCTTCGTCTTCGAACCGATCTTCACCAGCGGCATTTGCGTACTGCCGAACATTTCCGATCACCGCAGTGAAATGTCCGAGGCGCTGCACATCAACGCCGGTCGTCTGCTGTGCAAATACCTGTCGGAAGAGTGGGACTTCTCCTACAACTTCGCCAACGAAGACAGCAGCGAAGCGAGCGTGATGGGTCGTATCCGCCCATGGAACGCCATGATGCTGATCTCCAACGACATCATGCGGTATGCCGAAGAAAGCGATGACGGCAACATCCAGAACATCGACGTCAACGCGATGGAAAAGCACGCCAACCAGTACATCTCGCAGCAGATCTTCAACATCCTGACGGCGCAGGCGGTCACGACCGACTACGACCAGAACTATTTCCGTCGCGCCGGCATCGACATCGGCGAGACCATTCGCCTCGACGCCAACGACCTGTTCATGAGTCTGGCTGGCCCGGTGGCGATTGCCTACGCCGAATCCGTGGTACCGGAAACGCCGCCACCGAGCAGCGACAAGTTCAAGGTGTTCGAAAAAGAACCGCAGCGCCTGAACATCGATGACCTGTTCTTCCGCTCCATCGACCTGCCGCACTTCAATAAAGTCACCCAGGCCATCGAAGGCATCAGCCTGTTGCCGATCGAATCCAAGCGCTATCGGGCGTCGCTGGAGCAGTACAAGAATTCCGGTTATGACGCGGCCGCGTTGCACGACCTGCACTTCTTCAAGAACTGCTCGTCGGTGGTCTCGATCGTGTCCCTGCCCAAAGACTACAAACTGTCCTACATGGACCTGAACCGGTTGAAGACTCACCTCAACAGCCTGTTCCCGAACACCACGCTCAAGCGCTACGCGCTGGTGATCGGCGCGTCGGCCAACTTGTCGCTGACCACATTGATCGCCAAGAGCCCGTGCCTGTCGGACGATTTCCTGACGCTGATCGTCGCGTTCATCAAGCGCTGCTTCGCGAAGAACCCGTACCGCTTCGACGATACCCTGGATAACTCGATCCTGGACTTCATCATCAATGAAGAGTTCGACGAAGACCTGATCGACGACTTGCTCAACGAGTTCGAAAACCCGGCGAAGATTCTCGATACCAACTGGTATGCGATCAAACCGATGTACGAGAAGAAGTACCGCGAGCTGATCAGCGACAAGGACAAGTTTGTCTCGATCAACGACATTCGGCTGTCGCGTGATTGCGTGAAGAAGGCGATCAAGTATCTGCGCGAGATCTACCGTCACCGGATCGGCAAGACCAAGGTTATTTCGCTCAATAACCATACTGGTAAAACCTTCTAAAACCGCGTCGCGCCCAATCGCGAGCAGGCTCGCTCCCACAGGGATCGCATTTCTTCTGAAGAAACGCGGTTAACTGTGGGAGCGAGCCTGCTCGCGATGGCGGCGGCACATTCACCGCGAAATCCAACATCCAGAAACAATTAAGCAGCCCATCGGCTGCTCAATAAACTGTTCCCGTTACGTTTACGTCACCGTGATGCTGGCCACGCCTGTGGCCTTTCTCTACGGCAACATGCCATCACGCTACTCGGCTACACACTTTTGTTCGGCGAACTCGCGCACTCATTCGGTGCAGAGATTCACTTCGTCGCCCTTTCCTGGATCATAATCCACGGCGAAACCACCACTGCCCACAGCTCCGGGTCACGTTCAAAAAGATCCAGCGCCCGCGTTTCAGACAGCTTGGCGACCTCGTCGGCGGCCAGCCAGGCAGCCACTTTCTCACCGTCATCGGTCGCTACAGCCTCCGCCGCCGCAATCAAATCCAGCTCAGGACTGACCCACAATAGGGCACCCTTGGCGAAGAACGGCTCCAGCTCTTTCCAGGTAATAGATGCGGTTTCACCAAGCAGCTTGGCATAGAGGGTGCTAGGTTCTTGAGTCATGGGTCCTGTCCGTAAAAGAAATCGACGTGGATGATAACGTTGGTGGTCTGACAGAAAAACCCGGAAGCAATTGAGTCGCCGATTGAAAACTGCAGGAAAGCCAAGGATTGCTGATATTTCAGCTGAAGCCCCCGCCGCAATTCTGTCTTTTTCTTTCAAAAAAGCGACACCCCCTGATTTTGCCCCCTGGCGCCAGCTTCCCAGGCTAACAATCGGCGCTCTACACTGTACCGGTACAGTTGCCGGGGGCATTTTCCGGAGGATGTCGAAGATATCTGACCCGGTTCTGCTGCTACGGCGCCAGGACTATAAAAACTACAACAGTAAGAGTGGAGCACTATGACTAAGGCTACTAAGCAGATTTCCAAACTGTTTGCCGCTATGGTTCTGGCCGGGGTTGCCAGCCATTCGTTCGCAGCTGACACCATCAAGATCGGCATCGCCGGCCCTAAGACCGGTCCTGTAGCCCAATACGGCGACATGCAGTTCAGTGGCGCCAAAATGGCCATCGAACAAATCAACGCCAAGGGCGGCGTAGACGGCAAGAAACTCGAAGCCGTTGAGTACGATGACGCCTGTGATCCAAAACAAGCTGTGGCTGTCGCGAACAAGGTCGTCAACGACGGCGTCAAGTTCGTGGTCGGTCACCTGTGCTCCAGCTCCACTCAACCGGCTTCGGACATCTACGAAGACGAAGGCGTGATCATGATCACCCCGGCTGCCACCAGCCCGGACATCACCAACCGTGGTTACAAAATGGTGTTCCGCACCATCGGTCTGGACAGCGCCCAGGGCCCTGCCGCCGGTAACTACATTGCCGATCACGTAAAACCGAAAATCGTTGCTGTCCTGCACGACAAACAGCAATACGGTGAAGGCATCGCCACCGCCGTTAAACAGACCCTCGAGAAGAAAGGCACCAAGGTCGCCGTGTTCGAAGGCATAAACGCCGGCGACAAGGACTTCTCCTCGATCATCGCCAAGCTCAAGCAAGCCAACGTCGACTTCGTCTACTACGGCGGCTACCACCCTGAGCTGGGCCTGATCCTGCGTCAATCCCAGGAAAAAGGCCTGAAAGCCAAGTTCATGGGTCCGGAAGGCGTGGGTAACGACTCCATTTCGCAGATCGCCAAGGATGCTTCCGAAGGTCTGTTGGTCACCCTGCCGAAATCCTTCGACCAGGATCCGGCCAACGTTGCCCTGGCTGACGCCTTCAAAGCGAAGAAAGAAGACCCGAGCGGTCCGTTCGTATTCCCGGCCTACTCGGCTGTGGAAGTGATCGCTGAAGGCATCAAGGCTGCCAAGTCCGAAGACACCGCCAAAGTGGCTGCTGCCATCCACGCAGGCACCTTCAAGACGCCTACCGGCGACCTGAGCTTCGACGACAAGGGCGACCTGAAAGACTTCAAATTTGTGGTTTACGAGTGGCACTTCGGCAAACCAAAAACTGAAGCCAAGCCTCAGTAAGGCGTTGCCTGACTGACTGCCAATAAAGCCCACGGCGTGCCGTGGGCTTTGTTTTACGAACGTATTGGGCCGCGCTGGCGTGATCCGCCAGTCTCCCCACCTGAAAATCTCAAAACCGTCATCAGCGGTTCGCTGGCAAACCTCGCGTTCGAAGTGGATGCAGATCCACGGGGCTCGAGCGGGAAAATGACTCCACCAGTGAAATGCGTATCAGGTTTTTAGGAGCGCTGTAATGCCTGACATCTATCACTTCTTCCAACAGCTGGTTAATGGTCTGACCATTGGCAGCACGTATGCCCTGATCGCCATCGGCTATACGATGGTTTACGGCATCATTGGAATGATCAACTTCGCCCACGGCGAGGTGTACATGATCGGCTCCTACGTGGCGTTCATCGCCATCGCCGGGCTGGCCATGATGGGACTCGACAGTGTTCCGCTGTTGATGACCGCCGCTTTCCTCGCGACCATTGTCGTGACCAGTGCCTACGGTTACAGCATCGAACGGATCGCCTACCGCCCCTTGCGCGGCAGCAACCGTCTGATCCCGCTGATTTCCGCCATCGGCATGTCGATTTTCCTGCAGAACACGGTTCTGCTGGCGCAAGACTCCAAGGACAAATCCATCCCCAACCTGATCCCCGGCAACTTCACCATCGGGCCAGGTGGCGCACATGAAGTGCTGATTTCCTACATGCAAATCGTGGTGTTCGTGGTGACGCTGGTCGCCATGGTCGGCCTGACGCTGTTCATCTCCCGCTCTCGCCTGGGTCGCGCCTGCCGCGCCTGCGCCGAAGACATCAAGATGGCCAACCTGCTGGGTATCAACACCAACAACATCATCGCCCTGACCTTTGTCATCGGTGCCGCACTGGCCGCCATCGCCGCCGTGCTGCTGAGCATGCAATACGGCGTGATCAACCCGAACGCCGGTTTCCTCGTCGGCCTCAAGGCCTTCACCGCAGCGGTACTGGGCGGTATCGGCAGCATCCCGGGCGCCATGCTCGGCGGGCTGGTGCTTGGGGTCGCGGAAGCCTTCGGTGCCGATATCTTCGGCGACCAGTACAAGGACGTCGTGGCGTTCGGTCTATTGGTTCTGGTGTTGTTGTTCCGGCCAACCGGCCTGCTGGGCCGTCCGGAGGTTGAGAAAGTATGACTAGGAATCTTAAACAGGCGTTGTTCAGCGCCTTGCTGGTGTGGGCGGTTGCCTACCCGGTACTCGGTCTGAAACTGACCATCGTCGGTATCAACCTGGAAGTCCACGGCACCAGCACTGCAACGCTGATCACCATCGCCGTGTGCTCGGTGCTGATGTTCCTGCGGGTGTTGTTCGATCAACAGATCAGCTCAGCCTGGCGCTCTTCGCCAAACATGCCGTTGATGCCGGCCAAGGCCAGTAACTTCCTGACCCTGCCGACCACCCAGCGCTGGATCATCATTGCGTTGATCGCCGGTGCCCTGGTCTGGCCGTTCTTCGGCTCTCGCGGCGCGGTGGACATCGCCACCCTGGTGCTGATCTACGTGATGCTCGGCCTCGGCCTGAACATCGTGGTCGGTCTGGCCGGCCTGCTCGACCTCGGTTACGTCGGTTTCTACGCCGTCGGTGCCTACAGTTATGCACTGCTGTCGCATTACTACGGCTTGAGCTTCTGGATCTGCCTGCCGATCGCCGGCCTGATGGCGGCCACCTTCGGCTTCCTGCTCGGCTTCCCGGTCCTGCGTCTGCGCGGTGACTACCTGGCGATCGTGACCCTGGGATTCGGTGAAATCATCCGTCTGTTCCTGCGTAACCTCACCGGCCTCACCGGTGGCCCGAACGGCATCAGCAACATCGAGAAACCAACGTTCTTCGGCCTGACCTTCGAACGTAAAGCAGCCGAAGGCATGCAGACGTTCCACGAGTACTTCGGCCTGGAATACAACTCGATCAACAAGGTGATTTTCCTCTACCTGGTTGCGCTGTTGCTGGCCCTCGGCGCCCTGTTCGTCATCAATCGTTTGCTGCGCATGCCGATCGGTCGCGCATGGGAAGCGTTGCGTGAAGACGAAATCGCCTGCCGTGCACTGGGTCTCAATCCTACGGTCATCAAGTTGTCGGCCTTTACCCTGGGCGCCAGCTTCGCCGGTTTCGCCGGCAGCTTCTTCGCCGCCCGTCAGGGTCTGGTGACGCCGGAGTCCTTCACCTTCATCGAATCGGCGATCATCCTCGCCATCGTCGTGTTGGGCGGCATGGGCTCGCAACTGGGCGTGATCCTCGCGGCCGTGGTGATGATCCTGCTGCCTGAAATGATGCGTGAGTTCAGTGAGTACCGCATGTTGATGTTCGGCGCCTTGATGGTGCTGATGATGATCTGGCGACCTCAAGGCCTGCTGCCCATGCAACGTCCTCACATGGAGCTGCGCAAATGAGCCGCGAGATCCTTAAAGTCGAAAATCTGAGCATGCGCTTCGGCGGCTTGCTGGCGGTCAACGGCGTAGCCCTGACCGTGAAGGAAAAACAGGTGGTTGCGCTGATCGGCCCCAACGGCGCCGGCAAGACCACCGTGTTCAACTGCCTGACCGGTTTCTACAAACCGAGCGGCGGCAGCATCCTGCTGGACGGCGAGCCGATCGAAGGCCTGCCCGGCCACAAGATCGCCCTCAAAGGCGTGGTGCGTACCTTCCAGAACGTGCGGTTGTTCAAGGACATGACCGCGGTCGAGAACCTCTTGATCGCGCAGCACCGTCACCTGAACACCAACTTCCTGTCCGGTCTGTTCAAGACGCCGGGGTTCCGCAAGAGCGAACGCGAGGCGATGGAATTCGCCGAGTTCTGGCTGGACAAGGTCAACCTCACGGCGTTCGCCAACCGCCCGGCCGGCACCCTGGCCTACGGTCAGCAACGCCGCCTGGAAATCGCCCGTTGCATGATGACCCGTCCGCGGATCCTCATGCTCGACGAACCGGCCGCCGGCCTGAACCCGAAGGAAACCGAGGACCTCAAGGCGCTGATCAGCATGTTGCGTGAAGAGCACAACGTCACCGTGCTGCTGATCGAACACGACATGAAACTGGTCATGAGCATTTCCGACCACATCGTCGTGATCAACCAGGGCACGCCTCTGGCCGACGGCACGCCGGAACAGATCCGCGACAATCCTGAAGTGATCAAAGCCTACCTGGGGGAAGCGTAAATGCTGCAATTCGAAAACGTTTCCACCTTCTACGGCAAGATCCAGGCCCTGCACAGCGTCAACGTCGAAGTCCGTCAGGGCGAGATCGTGACGCTGATCGGTGCCAACGGCGCCGGCAAGTCGACCCTGCTGATGACCCTCTGCGGTTCGCCGCAAGCCCACAGCGGCAGCATCCGCTACATGGGCGAAGAGCTCGTCGGCCAGGACTCGTCGCAGATCATGCGTAAAAGCATTGCGGTCGTACCGGAAGGTCGTCGGGTGTTTGCCCGTCTGACCGTGGAAGAGAATCTGTCCATGGGCGGATTCTTCACCAACAAGGGCGATTATCAGGAACAGATGGAAAAGGTTCTCGGACTTTTCCCACGTCTGAAAGAACGCTTTGCCCAGCGCGGCGGCACCATGTCCGGCGGCGAACAGCAAATGCTCGCCATCGGCCGTGCGCTGATGAGCAAGCCCAAGCTGTTGCTGCTCGACGAGCCATCGTTGGGCCTGGCACCGATCATCATCCAGCAGATCTTCGACATCATCGAGCAACTGCGCAAGGATGGCGTGACGGTGTTCCTGGTGGAGCAGAACGCTAACCAGGCGCTGAAAATCGCTGACCGCGCGTACGTTCTGGAGAATGGCCGGGTGGTGATGCAAGGCACCGGCGAAGCGCTGCTGACCGACCCGAAAGTGCGCGAAGCGTACCTTGGTGGTTAAGCGTTTGCGGTAAACAAAAAACGGCCTGCGGGCCGTTTTTTTATGCCTGGCACAATCTCACCAACAATGAAGCCCCTTGTGGGAGGCAGACATTATCGTTAAAGCCTGTCCAGTGCCTCCCCACTGCGCTTGAACCACCCAATCAAATAATCCGCCAGCACTTGCGTGCGCTTGGGCAACCCACCCTGATACGGATGCACCAGGTACATTGGCATGCGACGAGTCTGATAGTCACGCAGGAGCCAGCGCAAACGCCCGTCAGCCAATTCCTTTTGCAGCAGGTAGGACGGCAGACGCGCAATACCCGCGCCACCCAATGCGGCTTTCTTCAACAGGCTGTAGTAGTTGCTGGCGAACGGTCCCGACACCCGCACGCGCAATAACTCGTGCTGCTGGTGATACAACCATTCTTCACGGCCGCTGTAGTGACTGTTGAGTAAACACTGATGTTCGGCGAGTGCCTGCGGCGTCAGCGGTTCGCCGTGCTGCTCAAGGTAGGCCGGGCTGGCGCAGGTCAGTTCGTGCCAGGCCAACAGCGGCCGCGCCACCAGACGCTCGTCATTGCCCACATCGGAACGCACCGCCAGATCAAAACCGTCCCGGGACAAATCACGGTAGTTGTTGTCGAGGTCGAGTTCGATCTGCACTTCGGGGTACTGGTGGGAAAACTCCAGCAACAAGCCATCGAAGAAGGTTTCCCCCAACGAGACCGGAACCGTCATCCGCACCGGCCCGGCCATGTCGTCCTTCAACCGTGCCAATGCCTGGCGCGCCCTTTCCACTTGCACCACCAAGGCCTGAGCCTGCGGCAACAGCGCCGCCCCTGCCGCCGTCAGACTCAAGCGGCGGGTGGTGCGTTGCAACAGCACCACCGAAAACCGCGTCTCCAGCAGGCTGATGCGCTTGGACAACTGGCCTTTGCTGCAACCCAGTTGCCGCGCCGCCAGGGTGAAACTGCCCGCTTCGATCAACACCGCAAACGCCGCCAGATCATCCATCTCGCTCATGGATTGTTTCCATTTGAAAACCAAAGGTTGCCTATTAGCGCGCTTATCCGCAGAAAAAACCACTCTAGACTGAAGCCACTTTCAACACACATGAGGATAAACAGCATGAAGATTCTTTTGATTGGCGCAGGCGGCACCATCGGTTCGGCGATCGACAAGGAATTGTCCGAGCGTCACGAAATCATCCGCATCGGTCGCAATAGCGGCGATCTGCAGGTGGATATCAGCGACAGCGCCTCGATTCGCAAACTGTTCGAACAGACCGGCAAGTTCGACGCGCTGGTCTGCGCGGCGGGAAACGTGACCTTTGCACCGCTGGGTGAAATGACCGAAGACAGTTTCTCCCTGGGTCTGAAAGACAAGCTGATGGGCCAGGTCAACCTGCTGCTGATCGGCCGCGAGTTCGCCAATGACGGTGCATCGTTCACCTTCACCACCGGCGTGCTCAGCCACGATCCGATTCGCAGCGGCGCCTCGGCTGCACTGGTCAACGGCGCCCTCGACAGCTTCGTGCGTGCCGCCGCGATTGAACTGCCGCGCGGTCTGCGGGTGAACTCGGTAAGCCCTAACGTTCTGCTCGAAGCGATGGGCAAATACGCACCGTACTTCCGCGGCTACAAACCGGTTCCCGCAGCCGATGTGGCACTGGCCTACGCCAAAAGCGTGGAAGGCCTGCAAACGGGCCAGACCTTTCATGTGGGCTGAGCCCTTGTGATGAACGGTCAGGCTGAGTAACGTGGCGGCACTTGTCTGGAGAGCCAAAGATGCGTGTTGCCCGTTCCTTAGTCCTTGTTGCCCTGCTTCCGCTGTTCGCCGCCTGCCAGTTGCTGGATGGCCCGCGTGAAAGTGCTTCCCACGTGGGCCAGACCCGAATGCAGGGTCAACTGACGGCAGCCGACGGCAAGCTGTTGTTCCAGCCATGCAATGAGCAGCGCAGTTTCGTGGTCAACGACACCGGCGGCACCAGCGTCCTGCAGGAGGCCGCGAGCCTGGCCGATGACCGGGGCAAACTGTTCGCCGACGTGCGTGGCCGGGTCGAGGGCAGCCGCCTGGATCTTGCGCAGTTGTACCGCGTCGAACGCTCGGGCACAGCGTGCGACGATCCGAATTTCAAATTGCTGATCCTGCGTGCCGCCGGCCACGGTCCGGAGTGGAACGTAAAAGTCAGCGGCAAAGGCATGGTCATCGACCGTGCGGGCCAACCGCCATTGGCCGTCCCTTATGTTGAAGAACAACTGGGTGATGGACGCTTCAACCTCAGCACTGAAGCCAACAACCAGCACATCGAACTGTGGGTCGCGCCGCAACGGTGCGTCGACAGCAGCACCGGCAGCGTCCAGCACATGAGCGCCGAATTGCGCATCGATGGCCAGGTACAACGTGGCTGCGGGTATTTCGGCGGATCGCGCGACGACTGATCGTTTAGGCCTCACGGGATTCATTCTTTGAGGCTTATAATCGCGGGCTTCAAACGCCTTGGCGCAGTTGTGCGCCCCGCGAACCGGATCCTGTCATGTTACGAATCACCGAACTCAAGCTGCCGATCGACCATCCCGATGAAGACCTGCGCCCTGCCATCGTGCAGCGCCTGGGCATCGCCAGTGATGACCTGCTCGATTACACCTTGTTCAAGCGCAGCTACGATGCGCGCAAAAAGTCCTCCGAACTGTGCTTCATCTACACCATCGACCTCACTGCGAAAGATGAGGCGGCGTTGCTGCACAAGTTCGCCGATGACCGAAACGTCAACGTGGCGCCGGATGTCAGCTACAAAGTGGTCGGCCAGGCGCCGGCCGATCTCGAGCAACGTCCGGTCGTGGTCGGTTTCGGTCCGTGCGGGATTTTCGCCGGGCTGCTGCTGGCGCAGATGGGCTTCAAGCCGATCATCCTCGAACGCGGTACCGAAGTTCGCCAGCGCACCAAGGACACTTGGGGCCTGTGGCGTAAAAGCGTGCTCAACCCCGAGTCCAACGTACAGTTTGGTGAAGGCGGCGCGGGGACATTCTCCGACGGTAAACTTTACAGCCAGATCAAGGACCCGAAATTCATCGGTCGCAAAGTCCTGCATGAATTCGTCAAAGCCGGTGCGCCGGAAGAAATCCTCTACGTCAGCAAGCCGCACATCGGTACGTTCCGTCTGACCGGCGTTGTGGAAAACATGCGTGAGCAGATTCGCGCCCTGGGCGGCGAAGTGCGCTTCCAGCAGCGCGTCACCGACGTGTTGATCGAAGACGGCCAAATGGTGGGCGTCGAGCTCAACGGCGGCGAGCAGATCCATTCGAAACACGTGATTCTGGCCCTCGGCCACAGCGCCCGCGATACCTTCCGCATGCTTCACGGTCGTGGCGTGTTCATGGAAGCCAAGCCGTTCTCGGTGGGTTTCCGTATCGAACACCCGCAGTCGCTGATCGACCGCGCGCGCCTGGGCAAATACGCCGGCCACCCGAAGCTGGGGGCCGCCGACTACAAACTGGTGCACCACGCCAAGAACGGTCGTTCGGTCTACAGCTTCTGCATGTGCCCGGGCGGCACCGTGGTCGCGGCGACGTCCGAGCCGAATCGCGTCGTGACCAACGGCATGAGCCAGTACTCGCGTAACGAACGCAACGCCAACTCCGGGATCGTCGTCGGCATCACTCCGGAAGTCGATTATCCGGGCGGCCCGCTGGCCGGTATCGAGTTGCAGGAACGCCTGGAATCCCACGCCTTTGTGCTGGGTGGCAGCAACTATGAAGCGCCGGCGCAACTGGTGGGCGATTTCATTGCGGGCAAACCGTCCACCGAGCTGGGCAGTGTTGAACCGTCCTACAAGCCAGGTGTTGCACTGGGTGATCTGGCGCTGGCCTTGCCGGCTTTCGCCATCGAAGCCATTCGCGAAGCCCTGCCGGCGTTCGAGAAGCAGATTCGTGGCTACTCGCTGCATGACGCGGTGTTGACCGGAATCGAAACGCGTACATCGTCGCCGCTGCGCATTACCCGTAACGAGTCGATGCAGAGTCTGAACGTGAAGGGCCTGTTCCCGGCGGGTGAAGGTGCAGGTTATGCGGGCGGGATTCTGTCGGCAGGTGTGGACGGGATCCGCATCGCCGAAGCAGTGGCTCGCGACATCCTTGGCCTGGAGGCTTAAGCCTTAACATCAAAAGATCGCAGCCTTCGGCAGCTCCTGCATGAGCATGCATTTCTATGTAGGAGCTGCCGGAGGTTTCGATCTTTTGCTTTTTTAGATATTGGCGCGCAACACGGTGTCCGGCAGCGGCTCGCCCCGCTCGACACTCGCCGCCACGATATCCATCAATCCACTCAGCTCATACCCTTGGGCCTTGAGCCAATCCTGATCGTAGTAACTGGTCTCATATCGCTCGCCGCCGTCGCACAGAATCGCCACGATCGACCCCGACTCCCCCGCCGCTACCATCTGTTGGGCCGCCATCAACGCGCCGATCAGGTTGGTCCCGCTCGAACCGCCGACACGCCGCCCCAGGCGCTGCGCCAGGTAATGCATGGCGGCCAGTGACAGATCGTCCGGTACCTTGACCATCGCATCGATCACCTTCGGCAGGAACGATGCCTCGACCCGTGGCCGTCCGATGCCTTCTATCCGCGAACCGTGATCCAGGCGCAGGCTGGCATCGCCGGTCAGGTAGTAATCGAAAAACACTGAACGCTCGGCATCGGCGCATAGCACGCGGGTGCAATGCTGGCGATAGCGCACGTAACGGCCGAGGGTCGCGGTGGTGCCGCCGGTGCCGGGGCTGGAAATCAGCCAGCTCGGCTCGGGGTACTGCTCGAAGCGCATCTGATGGAAGATCGATTCGGCAATGTTGTTGTTTGCCCGCCAGTCGGTGGCGCGTTCGGCGTAGGTGAACTGATCGATGAAGTGCCCGTCGTGCTCGCGCGCCAGGCGCTCGGACTCAGCGTAGATCTGCGTCGGGTCGTCCACCAGATGACTCTTGCCGCCGTAGAAAGCGATCTGCGCGATCTTCTCTTTTGAGGTGGTCGCCGGCATGACCGCAATAAACGGCAGGCCCAGCAACCGGGCGAAGTACGCCTCGGAAATCGCCGTCGAACCGCTGGACGCCTCGATCACCGGCGCATCGGGTTTGAGCCAGCCGTTACACAGCGCATAGAGGAATAACGAACGCGCCAGCCGATGCTTCAGGCTGCCGGTGGGATGGCTCGACTCATCCTTGAAATACAACTCGATGCCCGGCAAACCCGGCAGGGCTAACGGGATGAGGTGGGTGTCGGCGCTGCGCTGGAAGTCGGCTTCGATGATGCGGATGGCTTCGCGGGCCCACTGTCGACTGTCGCTCATGGTGGTTTTCTCGTTGAGTCGGCCTTGTCACAAGGCTCAGCCCTGAAGCTTAGGAAAAATCCGACATCCCGCACAGATACAGCTGAGCTTCAATACGTCCGACAACTGCTAGGCTCAGGTCCGTGTCGATCTTTCGGCTGCAACGGCATATAACAAAAAAGAATATAACTTTTGTTTTAACAACCAACGGTACGGGTTAGGGTGTGCCACCTTTTTGATAATTCGATGGAGAGCGACCTTGCCTCTGCGTAGCACTTTCACGCGTTTCTTTCAGTTGGAAGCTGCCAGCGGTCTGTTGTTGATCGCCGCTGCAGCCTTGGCACTGATCATTAACAACTCATCGTTGTCGTGGCTCTACAACGGTCTGCTGGACACCCCCGTGGTCGCCCAGATCGGCGCGCTTAAAATCGCCAAGCCATTGTTGCTATGGATCAACGACGGGCTGATGGCACTGTTCTTCCTGCTGATCGGCCTGGAAGTGAAACGCGAAGTCCTTGATGGTCAGCTGTCGAAACCTTCGCAGATCGTGCTGCCAGGCGCGGCCGCGATCGGCGGCATGGTCGTGCCGGCGCTGCTCTACTGGTTCCTGAACCGCGACAATCCCGCAGCGCTGGGTGGCTGGGCCATCCCGATGGCCACCGACATCGCCTTCGCCCTCGGTGTCCTCGCCCTGCTGGGCAAACGGGTGCCGGTGTCACTGAAGCTGTTCCTGATGACCCTGGCGATCATCGACGACCTCGGCGCCATCATTGTCATCGCGATCTTCTATTCCGGCACCCTGTCGACCCTGTCACTCGCGCTCGCGGCGGCCTGCATCGTGGCGCTGATCGCGATGAACCGGTTCGGCGTGGTCAAGCTCGGGCCGTACATGATCATCGGTTTGATCCTGTGGGTGTGCGTGCTCAAGAGTGGTGTGCATGCAACGCTGGCCGGTGTAACCCTGGCCTTCTGCATCCCGCTGCGCACGAAAAACGCCGAACCTTCACCGCTGCTGACCCTGGAACATGCCCTGCACCCATGGGTGGCCTACGGCATCCTCCCGCTGTTCGCCTTCGCCAACGCCGGCCTGTCCCTGAGCGGCGTGACCGTCGAAAGCTTCACCCACCACGTGCCGATGGGCATTGCGGTCGGCCTGCTGCTGGGCAAGACCCTCGGCGTGTTCGGCCTGACCTGGCTGGCAGTGAAAATCGGCATCGCCGCCCTGCCCCAAGGCGCCAACTGGGGTCAGGTGCTGGGGGTGGCGATCCTCTGCGGGATCGGCTTCACCATGAGTCTTTTTGTCGGCTCTCTGGCGTTTGAACCGGGCGTCAGTGACTACGCCGGCATGGACCGAATGGGGATCTTGACCGGTTCGATACTGGCGGCACTGATCGGTTACGCGGTGACGGCGGCGTCGAGTCGCAAGAACGCCGCGCTGCCAGCCTGATCGACAGAGACGACTCCTGGCGTCATTCGAGACGCGTCCTACCGCCACGATCAGCCAGGCCGGTAGGCCGCCTCGGTGGGCTGTGGCGGTAGTCGCCCCCCTCACGCCCTGAGCCTGTCCGTCAACTTGTGAGTGCCTCCATCGGCGCGTCTCCAAGTGACCCGCTGTAAAAGCGGAACCGCCAGCAGCCGCAACCGCAGAAACGGATATGCCCCCAATCAAAATCGGCGTTTCTGTATTGCTCCGGGATGCCATGAAAAACCAAATAAAAACCCCGACCAGTCACCTGATCGGGGTTTTCTTTGTAACCACTCCGCTTAGTGCGAAACGCGGCTAGTCCCATCAACAGTAGCAATCCGTACCCGCTCACCCACACGGAACACTTCATTCTCCTGAACCTGCTGAACATAGGCGCGCATGCTGCCGTCGTCTTCGCGAACGGTGATTTCCACGCCCTGGGCGCGGGTCAGGCCTTCTTCAGTGGCCGAGCCGATCAAGCCGCCGGCAACGGCGCCGATGACCGCTGCAACGATACTGCCGCGACCGCCGCCAATGGCGCTGCCGCCGACACCACCAACCGCCGCACCGGCCAGGCCGCCGATCGGGGTCTTGGTGCCTTCGATTTTCACCGGACGCAAGGATTCGATGGTGCCCATGCGAACGGTCTGCACACGACGCGCTTCGTCACGGGAATAGGAGTCACCGGTCAGGCTCGATTGGCAACCAGTGAGCAACATCGCCATGGTGGAAAAGGAAGCAACCAGCAGAACAGACTTACGCATAGCATCAACTCCAAAGGACAGGTAGCCATTAAACTCCGCTGCTTGACGCCTGTCACGACGTCGCCCGGATAAAATTGGTTTGATTCAGGCCAGGTACAGGCGCCTCCACGAACTCAGCACACAGTAGCGGCAAATGATGGTATCTGCGCCGCTGAACCAGGAATTGTCATGGATTACTTCATCATTGTCGTCACCACTGTCGCCGGTCTGTACTTCCATGGGTGGTTGTACGTACGGATCAAACGCTGGATGGACCGCGACCTCGCGTTAGCCTTGGCTGGTGACGACGAGCATAAGAAAGTCTTCATGCTCCAGCAACTGGCGAACGCTCAAGCGCAGAAAATCAAGCGTCGGGACCTGCCGCAGTGGCTGGAGGCCGCGGCAGCAGGCTATCCCGGTCGGTAGACTGCTCAGGGTGCCAGACGTTCAAGAATCCAGTCGGCGCCCTGTAGGCGGTAGTTGAGGCGATCGTGCAGGCGGCTCGAACGGCCCTGCCAGAATTCGATGCGCTCAGGCAGCAGGCGATAACCGCCCCAGTGCTCGGGGCAATGGGGCTGTGTATCGCTGAAACGTTGCTCGGTGTTCTTGAGCAGCGCTTCCAGTTCGGCGCGATCGGCGATCACGCGGCTTTGCGGTGAAGCCCAGGCGCCAAGCCGGCTACCCAACGGCCGGACCTGAAAATAGGCGTCGGACTCTTCAGGCGTGACTTTCACCACCCGACCTTCGATGCGCACCTGACGCTCCAGGGCCGGCCAGAAAAAAGTCATGGCTGCGAACGGATTCGCGGCCAGGTGCTGGCCCTTGGCGCTGTCGTAGTTGGTGAAGAACGTGAAGCCGTGTTCATCAAGGCCCTTGAGCAGCAGAATGCGGCAATGCGGCCGACCGTCCGGGTCGACGGTGGCCAGGGTCATGGCGTTGGCTTCCACCGGCGCCTGCTCGGTTTTCACCGCGTCGGCGAACCAGTGGTGAAACAGCGCGAACGGCTCGCTCGGGGCTTGTGCCTCGGTCAGGCCATCTCGGGTGTAGTCGCGACGCATATCAGCCAGGCCCTGGGTCATGGCGCATTCCTTTTGGTTAACGAATCACTTTTTCACAGCATCGGCGGCAGCGACTTTCTTGTCAGTTGCTGCGGCTTTGGCCGGCGCGGTCTTTTTAGCCGGCGTCGCTGTTTTGGCTGGAGCCTTCTTGGCGGCAGCTTTCTTGGCCGGCGCTTTTTTCGCGGCAGGCACAGCGGCTTTCTTCGCGGCAGGTGCGGGAGTGACCGGCTTGACCACTGGCTTCACGTCCTGGGCTGCGACCAGTTTGACCGGCGCCGGGGCTGGCATGTTGTATTTGCTCAGCAGCGCGACCATGGTGTTTTGCGGGGTCACCAACAGTTCAACGCGACGGTTCAAGGCACGGCCTTCAGTGCTGTCGTTCGCTGCACGCGGGGCTTCGCCGCCCATGCCGCGCAACATCAGACGATCACGCTGCAAGCCGCTGAGACGGAAGATTGCCGCCACCGCTTGTGCCCGCTCCTGACTCAGTTTTACGTTGGCCGGTGCGGCGCCCGAGGTATCGCTGTGACCGAGTACCAGCACGGCAGTCTTCGGATCGACTTCGAGGATTTTCGCCACGCGAGTGAACGGCCCCAAGGTGACCGGCAGCAACATGGCCGGGCGGTCGGGGTTGAACGAGCCTTCTACCGGCGCGGTCACCACCAGCACGTTTTCACGGCGCTCGAGTTGCAGGTTGCTGTCCTTGATCGCCTCGCGCAGGCGCGGTTCGTAGTCGTCGAGCCAGGCCTGGGTGACTTTCGGATCCGGCATCGGTACAGCTTTAGCGGTGCTCTGATCCTTGCCGCCGAACGGCCACCACCATTTGCCACCTGCTTGCGCCTCAGCCTTGGCCACTTCGACCGGTTTGGCTTCAGGTTTCACCTCTGGCTTCTTGTCCAGAACTTCCTCAGAGCCAAACGGCCAGTACCAGGGACTGGAGCTTTCAGCCTTGGCCACCGGAGCCGCAGCGACTGGTTTCACAGGTGCTGGCGCCGGCGCCGGCTCTTTTGCCGCAACTTTGTCGGAGGAACCGAACGGCCACCAGCTGCTGCCATCCGAATCATTTTGTGGAGTCTGCGCACAACCGGTAACAGCGACACACAGGGCCAAAGCGAGGGTGGTTTTATTGAATGACATTGGATATCCACAAAAATGAAGTCATAAAAAATCAGGCCGGCTTGACCCGGATAAACAGACGCTTGGAAAACATAAAGGCCTTCAGGTTCCGGCCCTGGAACCCGTGAGCGCGTTTTACAGACAAGTGGCCAGTACCCGCGCAAGGTTTTGCGCGCGCGGATCCATCAAGACGTAAGGCCCCAGTGTATTTGTCACAAAACCGAAGGCAACATCGTGCTCCGGGTCAGCAAAACCGATGGAACCGCCCGCCCCCGGATGGCCGAACGCACGTGGGCCGAGGCCGTAAGTGGCGTTGGGGACGTCCGGTTGATCGAGCATGCAACCCAGGCCGAAACGGGTCCGGGTCAGTAAAGTCTTGTCTTCGCCGAGGCTGTGTTCGCGGGTCAGCTCGTCGAGCATTTCGCTTTCCAGCAGGCTGCCGTCGAGCAGGCCGGCGTAGAACCCGGCCAGGCTGCGGGCATTGCCGTGGCCATTGGCCGCCGGTTGCTGCATGCGCCGCCACTCGGGTTTGTTGGTGCTGGTCAGGACCGACGGTGGGTTGGTGAAGGCCCGCGTGGTCATGGCCGTCGGTTCGCGCATCGTCACTTGCAGCAAGCGCTGGGCCGCGGCATCACCGACGTTGCCCTTGCCGCGGGCGATGTGCGCCACGCGCTGGAATTCTTCATCCGCCAGACCGACATGGAAATCCAGCCCCAGCGGTTTGGCGACGCGGGCAACAATCGACTCGCCAGGCCCACGACCGTCAGCCCGCCGCAGCAACTCGCCGACCAGCCAGCCATAGGTGATCGCGGCATAACCGTGCGCGGTGCCCGGCGTCCACCACGGCGATTCGGCCGCCAGGGCATCGACCATGGCCTGCCAGTCGTAAAGCGCCTCGGGGGCCAGCAATTCACGCAGCGCCGGCAGACCGGCCTGATGGCAGAGCAATTGACGCAGGGTGACGGATTCCTTGCCGGCGGCGGCGAATTCGGGCCAGTAGCGGGCAACCGGGGCGTCCAGTTGCAGCTTGCCTTCGGCCACCAGTTGCAGGGCTGTGACGGCGGTGAAGGTCTTGGTGCAGGAGAACAGGTTGGCGATGGTGTCGCTGTGCCAGGCCTCATGGCCATCCTTGTCGGCGGTGCCGGACCAGAGATCGACAACGGTATCGCCACCGACCTGGATGCACAGCGCTGCGCCACGTTCCTGGGGATCGTCGAACAACGCGGCGAACGCCTCACGCACCGCTTCGAACCTGAGTTCGTAATGACCCTGAATCTGCACCCGCTACTCCCTCGGACAAAGCTCTACAAAGTGGCCCGCATTGTTCCAGCCATTGGCGGTTTTGGGAACAGGGGCGGGCTGGGCGGTCGGTTTGCCCATGGAAATGATCAGAACCCTTTGTGGCAAGGGAGCTTGCTCCCGCTAGGCTGCGCAGCTGCCCCAAAAAAGGCCTGCTGCGCAGTCCAGCGGGAGCAAGCTCCCTCGCCACAGGGATCTCAGCGATTAATGGCCTTTGCCTGAATGCCCGCCCGCCTGCCCGGCGCCCTGCCCCGGGCCCTTGCCGGCTTCGGCTTTTCGCCCACCCACGGCATCGTGACTGGCTTTATCCGCCTCAGCCCTGGCCTTCTCGGCCTCTTTGCCCAGCTGATCAACGGCCGCCAGGTTGCTCTTGCGCACACTGTCGACAAAGCCCTGGAACGGCAGATCGGTAACGCCCACCAAACCGAAGTGGCCGTTTTCACCGTCCAGCAGACGGCCGGTCACCGGTTGATCGAGGTACTGGAACCAGTGCACGCCAACAATCGACGGTTCACCGAGCGCCTGTTTCAGGAAGTTGGCGTAAGCCGGGCCACGGTCTTCTTCCTTGGCCAGTTGCGTCACGCCACCCCAGAACGGGCCACGATCGGCGGAGCCGAAGTTGAACTCGGTAATCAGCACCGGCTTATCCAGGCTGCGCAATGTCGCGAAGTCGTAACCGTCCTGCGGTTGCAGGGTGTACATGTTGAAGCTCAGCACGTCGCAATACTGCGCGCAGGATTCCACGGCTTCCGGCGTGCTAATGGCAAAGCGACCGCCCAGCAACAGCTGGTTCGGCGCGTGCCACTTGAGCGAGTCGGAAATGGTTTTGAAGTACGTGTCGGCAAAGACCTTCTGGAAGTATTTGAAGTCGGCTTCGATTTCCGGATGCTCGGCGCTTGGCAGCGGCGGTACGAAGCCCGGATCTTCCATCAATTCCCACGCCGGCAAGTCGATGCCCCAGGCTTTGGAAAGGCCTGCCTGATTGCGGTATTTGTCGCGCAATTGCTTGAGGAACGCGCGCTTGGCCGGCACGTCGGTGGTCATTTTCAAAGTGCCGTAGGCCAGCGCATAGCGGGCTTTCGGGTCGTCGCCGGGACCGGCCCAGGCCAGTTCGTTGTCGGCAAAGTAACCGATCAGCCACGGATCATCGCGATGATCGCGGGCGGCGATGGCCACGGCACGCTCGGTGGCCATGGCGAAACGCGGGTCGAACGGATCGGGCATGCCGCCCCACCAGTCGGTGCCCGTGCTGATACTGGCGTAATCGCCGACGATTGACAGCGGCAAGGTGTAGGGCAGGCGATCAGCGTTGGCCAGTGCCGGGGCACTCCAGTTGCCGATGGTGTTGAACCCCCAGGCTTGCAGGCGATCCAGGGTGTGGCTGGCCCAGCGTTGTTCATCAATCACCGCGGTGCAGGGCTCGGCGGGTTTCTGCTCGACCGCTTTCGCGACCTTTGCTTCCTCTGCGCCAGTCTTGGCGGCTTCGGCAACACCGGATTCGGCGGTGGCAGGCACGACGGGTTGCTCAGCGGCTTTTTCGACCGTCGCCTCAACTGCGTCGGCCTTGGCCGCTTCGGCGACACCGGCCTTGGTGTCGCTGCCCAGTGCGCAAGGGGCGCCATACAAACGCTGCAGGTTGGCGCCATAGAAGTCGTACCAGCGACCGGCGTTATAGGCACGGCCCTGATCGACGCCATTGCCGCCACGGTTGTCGCCTTCGCCAAAGTGACTGGCCAGCGGCTCGTCGGGTTTTGGCAACGCCTCGAACATCCACTCGCGGCCGGCGATGTAGGTCTGGTTGACGTCCGGGGTAACGGTGTTGACCCCGAGCGAGTAGAACGGATGGCCTTCCGGCGTCACGAGGTACCAGCGACCGTCACGTTTCTCGGTGCGGAAAAAGCCGCTGGCCTTGAACGACGGGCCTTTTATCCAGCCACCGAATTTGTCCAGCGACGCCTTCTCGCGCTCGGCCAACCAGTTTTTGGTTTGTTGCTGTTCCTTGGCGGCGGCGCTTTTGAGTTGCTCGTCGCTGCCGACCTTCTCCGGCCATTTGGCCCGGGTAGATTGCCCGAAAGCGTCCACCAGACCGCCGTAAACGGCCTGAGTCACAGCCTCGCCGTCCTGCACGCCAAAGCGTTCCAGCAGGATGCTTTGGGCGACTTTCGGCTGATCCATCGACAAGGTCACCGACACCACCTGGCTGCGCTCCAGCTCGCCGGCGCTGCTGGCCAGCAGGATACGTTGACCGTCGACGGTCATCGGCATCGGCGGCCCGGCCTTCATGCCCAGGCTCAGCGGTGAAGTGGCGACCAATGGCACCAGCAGCGTCTGCGCAGGACCGGCCGGCAGGTCGACGCGACTGATCAGCGTCTTGCCATCGTTGCTCTGGATTTTCACATAGAGGGTCACGGCCCAATTCATCGCGCTCTGTATCCGCAGGCTCATCATGGCCGACTGCGACCAGTCCCAGGCACCGGTTTGCGGAGTCAAACGCAGGGTTGGCTGTGCCACAGGGTTGAACGTCACCCGACGCAGCACTTCGCCTTCGGCTGTTTGCTCGGCATTGGATTGCGGCAGGCTGGCGTCCTGAGTCGCCACCTGGACCACGTCGGCGGGGCGCACAAAGTTGAACAGCGTCTGCTGGCCTGCCGGAGCGGCCAACAAGGGCGTTGCGAACAACAGGGCAAATACGGCGGGCAAGGAACGGCGAATCATGAGAACGAAATTCTCCCTAACGACCTCAATGGGCCAATGGAAAAGCGGTGGCAGAGAGATAGACAACGCGGCAGGCAGATTTGCCCACCGCTGTATCAGGAAATTTCTCGACGGAATGGCGGCAACGCATTGAGGATCGCTTTGCCGTAACGCTGGGTGACCAGGCGTCGGTCGAGCAACGTGATGGTGCCGCGGTCTTCTTCGGTCCGCAGCAAGCGACCGCAGGCCTGGACCAGTTTCAGCGAGGCGTCCGGGACGGAGATCTCCATGAACGGATTGCCGCCCCGTGCTTCGATCCATTCGGCCAGTGCCGCTTCGACCGGATCATCCGGCACCGAGAACGGAATCTTCGCGATCACCACGTGTTCGCAGTAAGCACCAGGCAAGTCGACCCCTTCAGCGAAACTCGCCAGGCCGAACAGCACGCTGGAATCGCCACCATCGACCCGCGCCTTGTGCTTGTTCAGGGTTTCCTGTTTCGACAGGTTGCCTTGAATGAACACTTGCTTGCGCCAGTCGCGGTCGAGGCCGTCGAACACGTCCTGCATCTGCTTGCGCGAGGAGAACAGCACCAGCGTGCCGCGCGAACCTTCGACCAGTTGCGGTAGGTCTCGGATGATGGCGGCGGTGTGCGCCGGCGCATCACGCGGGTCGGCTTTCAGGTCGGGCACCCGCAACACACCCGCGTCGGCGTGATGGAACGGGCTCGGGACCACGGCGGTCACGGCCTTTTTCGGCAGGCCGGCACGCATGCGGAAACGGTCGAAAGTGCCCAGCGCGGTCAGCGTTGCCGAGGTCACCAGGGCCCCATAAGCGACGTTCCACAGGTTGCGCCGGAGCATTTCCGCCGCGAGGATCGGGCTGGCGTTGACCTCAATGTCGAACAGCGAACCGCTTTCGGCCAGGGTCAGCCAGCGCGCCATGGGCGGGTTGTCTTCCGGGTCTTCTGCGGTGAACGCGACCCACAATTCCCAGTTGCCCGAAGAACGCGACAACAGGCTGCCGAACAGCGGATACCATTCTTCGGCCTGGTTGCTGGCGATGCCGATGTTGACCTCGCCGTCCATGCCTTCCTTGAGCAATTCGGTGAGCCGGGTAAACAGGTCGGTGAGACGGGCGAAGCCTTTCTTCAGCTCAACGCCCATTTCGCGCATGTGCTCGGGAATCACCCCACCGACGAAGCGGTGACGCGGCCGTTCACGACCTTCGACGTCTTCGCCGGGTTTGAAATCGGCGACCTGTTCGCAGGCAGAAAACATGAACTGTTGCTGGGTCTTGATCTCACGGGCCAGTTCCGGCACCTGCTCGATCAGCTTGCCCAGATCGCCCGGCAGCGGGTGCTGGGCAAGCAATTTGGTGAGGTTCTTGGCGGTGGTTTCCAGCCAGTCGGCGGTGGAACGCAGACGCGTGTAGTGAGCGAAGTGGCCGATGGCCTTGTCCGGCAGGTGGTGACCTTCGTCGAACACGTAGATGGTGTCGCGCGGGTCCGGCAGAACCGCACCGCCGCCCAATGCCAGATCGGCCAGGACCATGTCGTGGTTGGTGACGATGACATCGACCTTGCCCATGCCTTCGCGGGCCTTGTAGAAGGCGCACTGGCCGAAGTTCGGGCAATGACGGTTGGTGCACTGGCTGTGGTCGGTGGTCAGGCGCGCCCAGTCGGCGTCTTCCAGAGCGGTGGACCAACTGTCGCGGTCGCCGTCCCATTTATTGCCGGCGAGTTTCTCGATCATGCTGGTGAACAGCTTCTGACTGGCCTCATCGACCTCGATCTTGAAGCCTTCTTCCTCGAACAGCTGCGCCGTGGCGGTTTGTGCGTGACCTTCCTGGAGCAACATGTCGAGCTTGGACAGGCACATGTAGCGCCCACGGCCCTTGGCCAGGGCGAAGCTGAAATTCAGCCCGCTGTTGCGCATCAGGTCGGGCAGATCCTTGTAGACGATCTGTTCTTGCAGGGCCACGGTGGCCGTGGCGATCACCAGGCGTTTGCCTGCAGCCTTCGCGGTCGGGATCGCCGCCAGGCTGTAGGCCACGGTCTTGCCGGTACCGGTGCCGGCTTCCACCGCGACAATCGCGGGGTCGCCACTGCGCCGGCCTTCGTCGTCGGTGTCGATGTCACCGAGGACTTTGGCAATTTCGGCGATCATCAGGCGTTGGCCGTAGCGCGGCTTGAGGCTCTTGGCTTCGAGAAAACGCGAGTAGGCGCCCTGGATCGTGGTTTTGAGTTCGGTGCTGATCATGGATTGTCGGGCGCAAAAAACGCTGGATAAATTTTCAGTGGTTCGGTTCGGCGGCTATCATACCCCGCTAATTAATCCCGCGCAGAACGGAGTACCTCAATGACACCTTTTGGCATCGTTTACACCCTGCATCTCCTGTCCGCCCTGGTGTGGGTCGGCGGCATGTTTTTCGCGTGGATGGTCTTGCGTCCTGCGGCGATGAAGGCGCTGGAAGGCCCTGCCCGCTTGAAACTGTGGGTGGAAGTGTTTCAAGGTTTTTTCCGCTGGGTCTGGGTGGCGGTGGTGCTGTTGCCGATCAGCGGGGTGGGCATGATCCATCTGCAATACGCCGGTTTTGAGGCCGCGCCACGTTATGTGCAGGTGATGATGGGCTTGTACGTGGTGATGACGGCGCTGTTTATCCGGATTCAGGCGTTGCTGTTGCCCGAGTTGCGCACGGCGGTGGCGGCGCAGGACTGGCCGACGGGAGCTGCGGTGCTGGGGCGGATTCGCAAGCTGGTGGGGATCAATCTGATCGTTGGGTTGGTGTTGGTAGCCATTGCCGCGGCGCGGCCGATGTTCTAAGGCTTCGCCAACTTTGTGGTAAGGGACTCCGTGGCGAGGGGATTTATCCCCGTTCGGCTGCGAAGCAGTCGTAAAACCAGGCAACGCGGAGTCCGGATTGGGGCCGCTTCGCAGCCCAACGGGGATAAATCCCCTCGCCACAAAGCTCCCTCGCCACAAGGGTTCTCGGTGGTTCTTACAACCGCTGAACAGTTACCGAGCCCGCCGCACCCGCAGGCCCCGGCTGGCCGTCCACGCCAGGTTTGCCGCTCTTGCCGCCATCGGCCTTGTACACCAGGCATCCCTTGGCCTTGCCGCCCGCCCCCGGCTTGCCGCCAGGACCGGCCAGACCACCCGCGCCGCCCGCCACTTGAACCTTGATCTGCTCCGCCGGATAGTCCCGCGGCACTTCCAGCCTGACCAGCGCGCCCGGCGCACCTGGCTGACCATCGCTGCCATTACTGCCATCCGCTCCGCGGCCAGCCTGGCCCCAAGTGCACCCCGGCGCCTGACCGTTGGCGCCATCGAGACCGACAAAACCCGGCGCCCCTGCGCCGCCGCGTGCATCGAGCGACAACTGCGGTGCGTTCAGTGCCTTGATCTGCACGTTCAGATTGCGCCCCGAGCGGGCTGCCTTGAGGTAAGTGCCCGGCGCGCCGCGAGCGGTGATCTGGCTGCCTTCGGAGAGTTCGGCACGGTTGATCTTCAACTCCAGGGCATTTTCGCTCGGCACGATGGCGATCCGCGCTTCACGCCCCAGGTGCAATTCGCCCACGGTGACTTCGGTCACGTTCGAGGGAATCAGCAGCGTGCCGTAATCGGCCACTTCCAGGCGTTCCAGCTGCATGGTGCTGACAGTGTTGGGCAGGCGCATCAGCGAGTTGGTTTCGACGCTGATCACTTGGGCGCAGGCGAGCGGGCTGATGAAAGCGGCGAGCAGACAGAGTTTACGCATGGGATGCCTTAGAGACGGCGGGAGCCGGAAGGGTTTGCAGGTGGAAAACACCGAAAAAGACAATCTTCAAGCGATCGCGCCAAGGGTGGGCACGACCTCTGAGGCTGCGGAAACAGAACACCGCCTCGAGAAGATGCAGGAACGCCAACAGACCGCCGGCCAGATTGACCAACAGGTGCAGCGGATTGACAAACGGCGTCATCAGATTGACCAGGACCACCAGCCAGAACAGCAGGGTCAACAGCTTCCCCAGCCCCCAAAACACCTTCATACGCGCCCCCGTTGAGAATTATTCTTTGCGCGCACAGTAACGGCTTCCACGCGGGATAAGCCAGAGGGCAACGGAAAATTCTTCATGAAGGCCGCCGAATGGCCATCGGAACAACCGAAATGGCTGTCCGACGGCTCTATCACGTGGCTCAGCGATTGATGTGCAATTCCACGCGACGGTTTTTCGCGCGGCCTTCGTCTGTTTCGTTATCAGCCACGGGCTGACTTTCGCCCCGGCCTTCGCTGGTGAGTTTGTTCGGCGCCAGGCCCATGCCCAACAAGTAAGCCGCCACGCTGCTGGCGCGTCGTTCTGAAAGCGCCTGGTTATAAGTGTCCGAACCTACGCTGTCGGTATGGCCGATCACTTTAATGCTCACCACATCGGCGCTTTGCAGTGTGGGCATCAGCGCGTCCAGCTGACTTTGCATCGAGGGCGTCAGGTCGGAATTATTGAAGGCAAACAGCACGTCGCCCGCATCGCTCAGAGTGATGACTTCGGTTTGCACAGGTTTCACGCTGGCCGGGTATTGCGGCAACGGACAACCATGATGTTCAACCGGGGTATTGGCCGGGGTATCAGGGCAGCGATCGCGTCGATCGAATACACCATCGTCGTCTTCATCGCCGTCCTGGGCATAACAGATCAAGCCCCCGGTCAAGATCCCCAGTGCCGCTCCGCCCGCCGCCCAGCCGCTACTCTCCAGAGCGCCCAGGCCTCCACCGACCAGACCGCCGATAACGCTGCAGACAGGCCAGGTACGTTGATTGAGGGGGGCAGTGCCATCGCTGTGAGTCGCGCAACCGGTCAATACGCCGCCAAGCAGCAGCACCGGCAAGAGGGTTCTGGGGAGAAGGCTCATGGTTGAAAGCTCCTGTGTTACCGGCAGATGCCGGTCACACAGGAGTAAAGACCCGCATCCGCGACTGCACAAGCCGCGGAGCGGAAGGGACTCAACGCTCGATCTTGATTTCGGTACGACGGTTCAACGCACGGCCGTCAGCGGTTTTGTTATCGGCAACAGGCTGGCTTTCACCGGCACCGGTCACAGACACGAAGCTACTGCGCGGCACGCCATCCTTGACGAGGTAATCAACCACCGAGTGCGCGCGACGATCAGACAGTTTCTGGTTGTAGGCATCGCTGCCCACGCTGTCGGTATGGCCAGTGACGGTCAGGCGTGCGGTGGTAGATTCCTGTTTCAGGCGAGTGGCGACTTTGTCGAGTACCAGCTTGTCGGAAGGAGTGAGTGTGGCTTTGTCGAACTGGAAGTGAACATCGCGGATGACGATGGTTTCTTCCTTGACCACAACCACCTCTTCAACCACTGGCGCAGGGACTGGTGGTGGGCAGCCATCGGCATCGACCTGCACGCCTTTAGGCGTACCCGGACACTTGTCGCGGCTGTCCGGCACGCCGTCGCCGTCTTCGTCGCCATCACCGTGAACCCAGCAATAGGCTGCGGCCATACCGCCGATTGCCAGCGCGCCATACCCCGCCCATGCCGAACTCTCGGTCGCGCCGAGACCTGCACCGACTACACCGCCGACTGCCGCACAGGTCGGCCAGTCGGTTTTCTGCAAACCTGCGCAACCAGTCAACACACTGGTTAGCAGAACCAAGGGTAATGCTGTCCGAACTATGCTCATCTAGTTTTCTCCTGAGGGATCGGCTTAGAACCGATTCAGGGAGTAAAGACCCGAGTTTTAATCTCCGCCAGCAATAGGCCATGCCTGTTTTGTCCCGTGTTCACGGGTGATCGGCACTTTTGGCGCTAAGCCGCTCTATATCTGGGCGTTTGGGCAGGCTAGTCTTGGCGCTCTGATTGAGGATCTTTGATGATTTCAGGTATTTCTTCGCGCACGCCGCAGCAGGCGCTGGCCGCTTTGCTCGATCGCTACGCCCCGCCGCGCCTGTTGCTGATCGGCGCCAGTGAGTTTCCCGCGCTTGAAGCGTTCAAGCTCGCGCACCCGGACACCTGCGTCGCCCATGCCGCGCCCGGGCCGTTGCCGGTCGAGCTGGCGGCGCGCCGCTTCGATCTGGCGCTGGTGGTCGACTGCCTCGAACACTTGCCCAAACGCGAGGGTCTGAATTTGCTCGGCGGAATCCGCAACCTCAATGCCAGTCGCATTGCGGTGCTGGCGGACTTGCCGGCCAGCGGCTGGCAGGAGACGGACTTTTTCTCCCTGGCCCTGCAAGCCAGTGAACGTTTCCAGCGCGACGATCAGGTGCTGACCCTGTTCACCTACGATCTGCTTGACTACAAACAAGTGCCCGACTGGCTCAACTCACGGTTCTGGGCCAATCCGGAAAACTTCGGGAAATATTGGTGGTAACGCAATGAGTACATCCATTTGCCCTTGCGGCAGCGGCACCCTGCTCGACGCCTGCTGCGGTCATTACCATGCCGGTCACCCGGCGCCCTGCGCCGAAGCCTTGATGCGGTCGCGCTACAGCGCTTATGTGCTGGGGCTGATTGACTATCTGGTGGCGACCACCCTGCCGGCACAACAGACCGGCCTCGATCGTCAGTCCATCAGTGACTGGAGCGCCAAGAGCACCTGGCTGGGCCTGGAGGTGGAAAGCTCCGAGGTGTTCGGCGGTCAGCCGGAACACGCGTTCGTGACGTTCACCGCACGCTGGCACGACGGCAGCGGCGAACACAGCCACCGCGAGCGTTCGTCGTTCGTACAGAACGCCGGCCACTGGTACTTCATCGACCCCACCGTGCCCCTCAAGGCCGGGCGCAACGATGCCTGCCCTTGCGCCAGCGGGCAGAAGTTCAAGAAGTGTTGTGCGGGGTATTTCGCGAGCTGAAGTGATCCGTGAAGGGCTAGACTGGGGGTCAAGGGAGAAACACAACCATGATCACCAGGCGATTCGCACTTTTTCTGCTCACCCTGCTCCTGTTTCTCGGGCTTGGCGGCTGTGCGTCCTGGTTCAGCGACGATGAGCCGGAACCTCAAGTGCATCTGGTCAAGGTCGAAGTAGTCCGGGCGAAGCTGATGGAGCAACGCTTCCTGTTGTTCTTTCGCGTCGACAACCCTCGAGACAGCGACCTGACGGTACGCGGCCTCGAATACCGGATTCACCTGGGCGACATGCTGCTGACCGAAGGCGAGCATGAACACTGGTTTACGGTCAGCCCCAGGCGCAGCGCGTATTTCAAAGTGCCGATCCGCACCAACCTGTGGCCGAAGGTGCGGGATCTGGTGAAACTGTTGAAAAAACCCGAGCAACCCATCCCCTATCGTCTTGAAGGTGAGCTGGAAACCGGTGTGTTCATCGCGCACTACGTGCACCTGGCGCGCAAAGGCGTGATAATCCCCGCCGATTTAATTCCGGAGCACACCCGATGACCCAGCAACCCCACGTCCATGGCCCTGACTGCAACCACGATCATGACCATCACGACCACCATGATCACGACCATGGCCATGTTCACGGCCCGAACTGCGGCCACGCGCACCAGGAACCGGTACGCAACGCCTTGAAAGACGTCGGCCGTAACGATCCTTGCCCGTGCGGCAATGGCAAGAAATTCAAGAAGTGCCACGGCGCTTGATGTTTCAGGCGAAAAAATTCTTCGCCTCTTGAATCGCTATCGCGGGCTTGCCCGCGATGGCAGCCGTACTGTTCACCTTCAATTTGTCAGTTAACGCACAGGCTTTTCAGTTTGCGTTCAATAACTGCGCCGTGCTGACAACCGTCGCATACTCCCCCTGCAGATTCCCCAGCGACATGGCATGCACGTCCTCGGCAGAACGGGCATTACCAAAGTAATCCGCCTTGTCGAACGTGAAGCACGCATCCTCCGCCACCCATGTCTCGAACCCCAGATTCCCGGCCGTTCGCGCCGTGGACTCCACCGAATTGTGGGTCGCTACGCCAACGATGACCAACTGATCGATCCCCGCCTCGCGCAATCCCGACTCCAACCCCGTTGCACAAAACGCATCCGGTACCTGTTTCTGAATCAACTGCTCGCCGGCCAATGGCTGGAACCGCTCCTGAAATTCCACGCCCGACTGCTGCGGCCAGAACACCGAGTCCGGCGAACGCGACAGATGCTGGACGTGAATCACCGGGCGCCCGGTTTCACGCCAATAACCCAGGACTTCCAGAATCCGCGCCTCAGCCTGAGGATTGTTTCGCCGGCCGAGCCGGGGCTCCAGGATGCCTTTTTGTTGATCGATGATGATCAGTGCCGCGTTGGTCTTGAGCTCCATGCCGACTATTCTCACGCAAGGTCATTGAATTTCACGCACTTCAGCATCACCTCCTCCTGCAGACAAGCCTTCGATCGCAAACAGGACGACCTGATGCCCGCGGTTGCTGTCCATTCCTGACAATGTCTCTTGATGTGGAGTACTTCATGATCGACCTGTATTACTGGACCACCCCCAACGGCCACAAAATCTCGATTTTCCTGGAAGAAGCCGGCCTGCCTTACAACGTGCACCCGATCAACATCAGCCAGAACGAACAGTTCCAGCCGCATTTCCTGAAAATCTCTCCGAACAACAGAATTCCAGCGATCGTCGATCATGAGCCAGCCGATGGCGGGGAACCTCTGTCGCTGTTCGAGTCCGGGGCGATTCTGCTGTACCTGGCGGAAAAGACCGGCAAGTTCCTGCCCAAGGACCTGCGCGGTCGCCAGCAGGCGCTGCAATGGTTGTTCTGGCAGATGGGCGGGCTGGGGCCGATGGCCGGGCAGAATCATCACTTCAGCCAGTTCGCGCCGGAGAAAATCCCTTACGCGATCAAGCGCTACATCGATGAGACGGCGCGCCTTTACGGCGTACTCGACAAGCAACTGGCGAACAACGAGTTTGTCGCCGGCAACGAATACAGCATTGCCGACATGGCGATCTACCCCTGGACCGTTTCCCACAAATGGCAGAGCCAGAATCTGGAGGATTTCCCGAATGTTCTGCGTTGGTTCAACCACATCCAGGATCGGCCGGCGACGATGAAGGCGTATGCCCTTGCAGCGAAAATCAACCCACCCAAGCCCTGAGGAGCACCACAGCCCCTCAGCGTGTTCACAACCCCTGTGGCGAGGGAGCTTGCTCCCGCCCGGCTGCGCAGCAGACTCAATCCAGACACCTCTGTTTCCGATGAGCCCGGTTTGGGAGCGCTGCGCACTCCAGCGGGAGCAAGCTCCCTCGCCACAGGGACATCGCTGACCTCGGTTTATCAGACAAATCCTGAAATAACCCTATACCCCGCTTGCGCGGCCACCTCCTGCTCTCTAACGTAGCGCCTTTATTGCGCCTCTACCCCCGCAGGAGCTTTGCCATGGCCTCGCCAGCCCTCACACATTTTCTTCCCCGGTTCGGCGTTGCCGCAGCAGTGGCCGGTGTTTTGAGCCTGACCGGTTGTCAGACCTGGAACACCCAGGACACCCTCCCGCCGACGACTGGCGTGCAGCCGCTCAAGGGTCTGGCGCAGAACGTTTCAGTGCGCCGCAATGCCATGGGCATGCCGTTGATCGAAAGCAGCACGTTCCACGACGCGCTGTTCACCCTCGGTTACGTGCACGCGAGCGACCGCATCACGCAAATGGTCACCCTGCGCCTGCTGGCCCAGGGCCGTTTGTCGGAGATGTCCGGCTCGGACCTGCTGGATGCCGACCGTTACATGCGCGCCATCAACCTGAAGAAAAGCGCCGGTGAGTTGTACAAGGCCTCGTCGCCGCGCCTTAAACGCTTCTTCGAAGTCTATGCCCGCGGGGTCAACGCCTACCTGTTCCGCTACCGCGACAAGCTCCCGGCAGACCTCGCGGCCACCGGCTACAAGCCCGAGTACTGGAAACCGGAAGACTCGGCGCTGATTTTCTGCCTGCTGAACTTCAGTCAATCGGCGAACCTGCCCGAGGAAATTTCCTCGCTGGTGCTGGCCCAAACGGTCACCACCGACAAACTCGCCTGGCTGACACCGTCCGCTCCCGACGAAAAACTGCCCGTGGCCGAAGCCGAAAAACTTCAGGGCCTCAAGCTGAACGGGGCAATTGCGGGGCTCGCCGGCATCAGCAAGGCCACAGCTCAACTGTCCGACCTGAATCTGCTGGGCGCCACGTCATCGAACAACTGGGCGATCGCCCCGCAACGCAGCCGCAGCGGCAAAAGCCTGCTGGCCAGCGACAGCCATGGGCCGCTGGGCGTGCCGTCGTTGCTCAGTTACGTGCAGATTCGTACGCCGAAATATCAGGCGTCCGGCGTGACCATCGCCGGTTTGCCGATGGTGCTGGGCGGTTTCAACGGCAAAGTGGCGTGGAGCATGGCGTCGGTCATGGGCGACAACCAGGACCTGTTCCTGGAAAAAATCAAACGCCAGGGCAACGGACTTTCCTACGAAGTCGGCGGCAAATGGCAGCCGGCCATCGTTCGCAACGAAACCTACTTCGTCAAAGGCCAGCGGCCGATTCGCGAAGCGGTGTACGAAACCCGCCACGGACCGCTGCTCAACAGTGCCAAAGGCACAGCGTTGGATAACGGCCTGGGTCTGGCATTGCAGACGCCGAACTTCACCGATGACAAATCCCTGGACGCGTTTTTCGACCTGTCCCGGGCGCAGAACGTCGAGAAAGCCTCGGACGCCAGCCGTGAAATCCGCGCGATCACGCTGAACCTGGTCTTCGCCGACGCCAGCAACATCGGCTGGCAAGTCACCGGCCGTTACCCGAACCGCCGCGAAGGCGAAGGCCTGCTACCGTCGCCGGGCTGGGAAGGTCGTTACGACTGGGACGGTTACGCTGACCCGATGCTGCACCCGTACGATCAGGATCCGGCGCAAGGCTGGCTCGGCACCGCCAACCAGCGGGTCATTCCCCATGGCTACGGCATGCAGCTGTCCAACTCGTGGTCGGCGCCGGAGCGCGGCGAACGCATGGCCGAACTGGCCGGCGCGGGCAAACACGACACGCGCAGTGTGATCGCCATGCAATACGATCAGACCACCACCTTCGCCGCCAAACTGAAGAAGATGTTTGCAGCGCCGGGTATGGCCCAACCGCTGAAACAGGCTATCGAGGCGCTGCCGGTCGCTGATCGCGGCAAGGCTCATGAAGCGCTGACCCGCCTGATGGCGTTCGACGGAAAACTCGCGCCGACCTCCGCCGATGCGGCGATTTACGAGTTGTTCCTGCAGCAAAGCGCCCAGCAAATTTTCCTCGACGAATTGGGCCCGGAAAGTAGCCCCGCATGGAAAGCCTTTATCGCCAACGGCAAGTTGTCCTACGCGGCCCAGGCCGATCACCTGCTGGGCCGTGAAGACAGCCCGTTCTGGGATGACGCGCGCACGCCGCAGAAAGAAGACAAACCGGCGATCCTCGCCCGCAGCCTTGCAGCCGCCATCACCGCCGGCGACAGCCAGTTGGGTGGCGACCACAAAGCCTGGCAGTGGGGCAAATTGCACCGTTATGAGTGGAAAAACGCCAGTGGCCAGACCGTGCGCGGCCCGCTCGCGGCCGGCGGCGATCACACTACGCTGAACACCGCGGCGTTCGCCTGGGGCCAGGATTTCAACACCACGCTGGCGCCGGCCATGCGCTTCATCGTCGACTTCGGCCAGGCCGAACCGCTGATGGGCCAGAACGGCACGGGTCAGTCCGGTAATCCGGCCAGCCCCCATTACCTCGACAGCGTGCAGCCGTGGCTCAAGGGGCAATACGTGAGTCTGCCGATGCAACCGCAGAACTACGACAAGGTGTACGGGACCAAGCGATTGACGCTGACACCCGGAAAATAAGAGCAAAGAAAAGATCAAAAGATCGCAGCCTTCGGCAGCTCCTACAGTGGATTCGCGTTCATCTGCAGGAGCTGCCGAAGGCTGCGATCTTTTGCTTTTGATCGTTGCAAAAAATCCATAGAACTTCTGACCTCGGCCAAACCTCATAGCTAACAAGTCCCTCCATTTTGGTAACAACATGGATCTTGTTATCGCGCGTCCCGAAGGCTTGTATTGCCCCGCCGGCGATTTCTATATCGACCCGTGGCGGCCGGTCGAGCGTTCGGTTATCACCCACGCCCACGGCGATCATGCCCGAGGCGGCAACCAGCACTATCTGGCGGCCGCCCCCGGCGAAGGGATATTGCGCGCGCGACTGGGCCAGGACATCAACCTGCAAACCCTGGCCTATGGCGAACGGCTGCTGCACCACGGCGTCACCCTGAGTTTTCATCCCGCCGGCCATGTGCTCGGCTCGGCACAGGTGCGCCTGGAATACGGCGGCGAGATCTGGGTCGCTTCAGGAGATTACAAAGTCGAGCCCGACGGCACTTGCGCGCCTTTCGAACCGGTGCGCTGCCACACCTTCATCACCGAATCGACATTTGGCCTGCCGATCTACCGCTGGCAACCCCAGGCGCAGGTGTTTGCAGAGATCAATCAGTGGTGGCAAGCCAACGCCGTCGAAGACAAGGCCAGCGTGCTGTTTTGCTATTCCTTCGGCAAGGCACAGCGGATTCTCCACGGCATCGACGCCAGCCTCGGCCCCATTCTGGTGCACGGTGCCGTCGAGCCGCTCAACCGGGTGTATCGCGAGAGCGGCGTGTATTTACCGCCAACGATCTACGCCGGCGATGTCAAAAAGAGCGACCCGATGATGCGCAACGCGCTCATTCTGGCCCCGCCTTCCGCTGGCGGCAGCACCTGGATGCGCCGCTTCGGTGACTACAGCGATGGCTTTGCCAGCGGCTGGATGCGTTTACGCGGCACACGGCGCCGGCGCGGTGTCGACCGTGGCTTCGTGTTGTCCGACCACGCCGACTGGCCAGGCCTGCTCTGGGCCATCGAGCAGACCGGCGCCGAGCGCGTCATGGTCACCCATGGTTCGGTGGCGGTCCTGGTGCGCCATCTGCGCGAACAAGGTCTCGACGCCCAAGGGTTCACCACCGAGTACGGCGACGATGAAGAAGACATTACAACCACCGACCCCGAGAGCACCGAGGTGCTGCCATGAAGGCCTTCGCCGAGTTGTATGCGGAACTTGATGCCACGACCTCGAGCAACGCCAAATTGGCGGCCATGCAACATTACTTCGCCCAGGCCGCGCCGGAAGACGCGGCATGGGCGGTGTATTTTCTGTCCGGCGGACGCCCTCGCCAACTGGTGCCAGTGCGCATCCTGCGAGAACTCGCCGTAGCGTACTCCGGCCTGTCGCCGTGGTTGTTCGAAGAGAGTTATCAGGCGGTCGGCGATCTGGCGGAAACCATCTCGCTGGTACTGCCTGAAACGCCCCACAGCTCCACCGACGGATTGGCGGTGTGGATCGAAGAAAAACTGCTGCCGTTGCGCGGCGAATCTCCCGAAGTGCTCGCCGAACAGTTGCCAAAACTCTGGTCGCAACTGGACCGCCCCAGCCTGATGCTCTGCATCAAACTGATCACCGGCAGTTTCCGCGTCGGCGTCTCAAAGTTGTTGGTGACCCGCGCCCTGGCGGCGATGGCACAGCTCGACAGCAAACGCGTGGCCCAGCGTTTGGTGGGTTACACCGACCTGTCCAATCGCCCGAGCGCGGCCAGTTACCTGAAGCTGATTGCGGCCGAATCGTCGGATGAACATGCTCAGCGTGGCGGTCAGCCCTATCCGTTTTTTCTGGCGCATGCGCTATCCCAACCGGTCGAACAGTTCGACGGGTTGCTCGGCCCGGCCAGCCACTGGCAAGTGGAATGGAAGTGGGATGGTATCCGTGCCCAAGTGGTCAAGCGCGACGGCCGACTGTGGATCTGGTCCCGCGGTGAAGAGTTGGTCACCGAACGCTTTCCCGAACTCGACAGCCTGGTCCACGGCCTGCCCGACGGCACGGTGATCGACGGTGAAATCGTTGCCTGGAAAACCGCGCCACCGGACACCGAGGATGCCTTCGATCCACTGGCGCCAACGCCGCCCGCGGTCCAACCGTTCGCCCTGCTGCAACAGCGGATCGGCCGTAAAACCCTGGGCAAGAAAATCCTCGAAGAAGTCCCGGTGGTTGTGCTCGCCTACGACTTGCTGGAATGGGCGGGCGAAGACTGGCGCAACCAGCCTCAAGCCAGGCGTCGCACCCAACTGGAGCACGTCATCGCTGACTGCAGCAACCCGGTGTTACTGCCCTCCCCCGTGCTCACCGGGGAAGACTGGTTCGACCTCGCCCGCCAACGCGAAGCCTCCCGCCGCCTCGGCGTCGAAGGCATGATGCTCAAGGCCCGCGATGCGTTGTATGGCGTCGGCCGCACCAAGGACATGGGCGTCTGGTGGAAATGGAAAGTCGACCCGTTCAGCGTCGACGCGGTGCTGATCTACGCGCAACGCGGGCATGGCCGTCGGGCCAGTCTCTACAGCGACTACACCTTCGCCGTGTGGGACGGCCCGCCGGACGCCAGCGAACGCACTCTGGTGCCGTTCGCCAAGGCCTATTCGGGGCTCACCGACGCAGAGATGCGCCAGGTCGACAGCATTGTGCGCAAGACTACCGTCGAAAAATTTGGACCGGTCAGCAGCGTGAAACCGAGCCTCGTGTTTGAGCTGGGGTTTGAAGGGATTGCCCTGTCCAAGCGGCACAAGAGCGGGATAGCGGTGCGATTTCCGCGGATGTTGCGGTGGCGGCAGGATAAATCCGTTGAAGAGGCTGACAACCTGGCCACATTGCAGGATTTGTTGGGCTGAAAGAGGCCTTGTGGCGAGGGAGATTGCGCCCGCTGGAACGCAAAGCGGTCCCGGTTTACAGAGATTTACGACGGCTGCGCAGTCGAGCGGGAGTAAGCTCCCTCGCCACAGGATTGCGTCCGACCGACCTGATTTGGTGCAACCTGTTTGCGACGCCCGTTTTCGTGCAAAAATCCCGCCTTGCCATTTCTCGTATCACCTTTTAAAACGCTTGTTCGGCACTCTGGTTCGGAAATTGCTACTTTCAATGGGTCTTACGCTTTCCAGTAACAATAATTCTGCGCCACAAGCGCTCATATTGGTTCTTAGGGATTGAATAATGAAAAAAGCATTGCTGACCCTTTCTGCACTGGCGTTGTGCATGGCTGCCGGCTCCGCGCTGGCCAAGGAATACAAAGAACTGCGTTTCGGCGTTGACCCTTCCTATGCACCGTTCGAGTCGAAAGCGGCCGACGGTAGCCTGGTGGGCTTCGACATCGATTTGGGGAACGCGATCTGCGCCGAGCTGAAGGTCAAGTGCAAGTGGGTCGAAAGCGATTTCGACGGCATGATTCCGGGCCTGAAGGCCAATAAATTCGACGGTGTGATCTCTTCGATGACCGTCACCCCGGCCCGCGAAAAAGTCATCGACTTCTCCAGCGAGCTGTTCTCCGGCCCAACCGCTTACGTGTTCAAGAAAGGTTCCGGCCTGAGCGAAGACGTCGCGTCCCTGAAGGGCAAGACCGTAGGCTACGAGCAAGGCACCATCCAGGAAGCCTACGCCAAGGCCGTGCTGGACAAGGCTGGCGTGAAAACCCAGGCTTACCAGAACCAGGACCAGGTGTATTCGGACCTGATGTCCGGTCGCCTCGATGCGGCAATCCAGGACATGCTGCAAGCCGAACTGGGCTTCTTGAAGTCGCCTAAAGGCGAAGGCTACGAAGTCAGCAAGCCGGTCGACAGCGAATTGCTGCCAGCCAAAACAGCTATCGGTATCTCTAAAGGTAACAAAGACCTCAAGGCACTTTTGGATAAAGGTATCAAAGCGTTACACGACGATGGCACCTACGCCACCATTCAGAAGAAACACTTTGGCGATCTGAATCTGTACAGCGGCAAATAATGCCCGGCGCCCATCTCGCGATGGGCGCTTTTTTCATCCGATCAGGTTGCTGATTTATGTTCGAAAACCTCTTACAAAATCTGGGGCTCTCTGCCTTCAGCCTCAAGGGCTTCGGCCCGTTGCTGATGGAAGGCACCTGGATGACCATCAAATTATCGGCGTTGTCGCTGCTGGTGGCCGTGTTGCTCGGCCTGCTCGGCGCCAGTGCCAAACTGTCAAAAGTCAAACTGGTGCGCGTTCCGGCACAGATCTACACCACGCTGATTCGCGGCGTGCCAGACCTGGTGCTGATGCTGCTGATCTTTTACAGCCTGCAAACCTGGTTGACGTCGCTCACCGACTTCATGGAATGGGAATACATCGAGATCAACCCGTTCAGCGCCGGGGTCATCACCCTGGGCTTCATTTATGGCGCGTACTTCACCGAAACCTTTCGTGGCGCGATTCTCGCGGTGCCACGGGGCCAGGTCGAAGCGGCGACCGCCTATGGCCTCAAGCGTGGCCAGCGGTTCTGGATCGTGGTGTTTCCACAGATGATGCGCTTTGCCCTGCCGGGCATCGGTAACAACTGGATGGTGATGCTCAAGGCCACCGCGCTGGTATCGATCATCGGCCTCGCCGACCTGGTCAAGGCCGCGCAGGACGCCGGCAAAAGCAGTTATCAGCTGTTTTACTTCCTGGTGCTGGCCGCGTTGATCTACCTGCTGATCACCAGCGCCTCCAACTTCATCCTGCGCTGGCTTGAACGCCGCTACTCCGCCGGCTCCCGGGAGGCCGTACGATGATCGAACTCCTGCAGGAATACTGGAAACCTTTCCTCTATACCGATGGCTACAACATCACAGGCCTGGCCATGACCCTGTGGCTGCTCAGCGCGTCGATCTTCATCGGGTTCCTGGTGTCGATCCCGTTGTCCATCGCCCGGGTGTCACCGCATTTCTACATTCGCTGGCCGGTGCAGTTCTACACTTACCTGTTCCGCGGGACGCCGCTGTATATCCAGCTGCTGATTTGCTACACCGGCATTTACAGCCTGGCCGCCGTGCGCGAGCAGCCGATACTCGATGCGTTCTTTCGCGACGCGATGAACTGCACCATCCTGGCGTTCGCCCTGAACACCTGCGCCTACACCACGGAGATTTTCGCCGGGGCGATCCGCAGCATGGCCCATGGTGAAGTCGAAGCGGCCAAGGCCTACGGTCTGACCGGCTGGAAGCTGTATGCCTACGTGATCATGCCGTCGGCGCTGCGTCGCTCGTTGCCGTATTACAGCAACGAAGTGATCCTGATGCTGCACTCGACCACGGTGGCGTTCACCGCGACCGTCCCGGACATCCTGAAAGTCGCGCGGGACGCCAACTCGGCGACCTTCCTGACCTTCCAGTCGTTCGGCATCGCCGCGCTGATCTACCTGACCGTTACCTTTGCGCTGGTCGGACTGTTCCGCCTCGCCGAACGCCGATGGCTGGCGTTCCTCGGGCCGACCCACTAGGACTTCTTGCAAATGCGCCACCAGATACATGACCTGCTGGCCCCGCTGCCGGGGACCGCACGACAGATTCACAGTTTCCACTTCGGCCCGACGACGGCCCAGGGCAAGATCTATATCCAGGCGTCCCTGCACGCCGATGAAATGCCCGGCATGCTGGTCGCCTGGCACCTCAAGCAGCGCCTGGCGGAACTCGAAGCCTCCGGTCGCCTGCGCAGCGAAATCGTGCTGGTGCCGGTGGCCAACCCGGTCGGCCTCGAACAAGTGCTGATGGATGTGCCGCTGGGGCGCTACGAGCTCGAAAGCGGCCAGAACTTCAACCGCTGGTTCGTCGATCTGAGCGAAGAAGTCGGCAACGAAATCGAAGGCCAACTGGGCGACGATCCGCAGCGCAACCTCGAACTGATCCGCAGCAGCCTGCGTCAGGCGCTGGCGCGACAGACCGCCAGCACTCAACTGCAATCCCAGCGCCTGATCCTGCAACGCCTGGCCTGTGATGCGGACGTGGTGCTGGACCTGCATTGCGATTTCGAAGCGGTCGCGCACCTCTACACCACGCCCGAAGCCTGGCCGCAGGTCGAGCCGCTGGCCCGTTACATCGGTGCCGAAGCGAGTCTGCTGGCCACCGATTCCGGCGGCCAGTCGTTCGACGAGTGCTTCACCCTGCTCTGGTGGCAGTTGAAGGAGCGCTTCGGCGAGCATTTCGATATTCCGCTGGGGAGTTTTTCGGTGACCGTCGAATTGCGCGGCCAGGGTGACGTCAATCATCCATTGGCCAGCCTCGACTGCCAGGCGTTGCTTGATTACCTGATTCACCACGGCGCCATTGCCGGCGAACCGGCGCCCCTGCCGGAGCTGCCGTATCCCGCCACGCCGCTGGCCGCCGTCGAACCGGTGGCTACGCCCGTGGGCGGCTTGCTGGTGTTCACAGCGCTGCCGGGGGAATACCTCGAAGCCGGGCAACGGGTCGCCGAAATCATCGACCCGGTCAATGACCGCGTCACCCCCGTTCACTGCACCGTCGCCGGGCTGATGTACGCCCGCTCGCTGCGGCGCATGGCCACTGCCGGCATGGTGATCGCCCACGTCGCGGGCACCGAAGCCTATCGCAGCGGTTACCTACTTTCGCCTTGAGGATGCATGCCCCATGTACAAACTGACCATCGAAGGCCTGCATAAAAGCTATGGCGATCATCATGTGCTCAAAGGCGTTTCACTCAAGGCCAACACCGGCGACGTCATCAGCCTGATCGGCGCCAGCGGCTCGGGTAAAAGTACCTTTCTGCGCTGCATCAACTTTCTTGAACAACCCAACGACGGCACCATGACCCTGGACGGTCAGAACATCCGCATGATCAAGGACCGCCACGGCATGCACGTGGCCGACGCCGATGAACTGCAAAAAATCCGCACGCGCCTGGCCATGGTGTTCCAGCACTTCAACCTGTGGAGCCACATGACGGTGCTGGAAAACATCACCATGGCCCCGCGCCGGGTGCTGGGCTGCAGCAAGCAGGAAGCCGAAGACCGCGCCCGTCGTTATCTCGACAAGGTTGGCCTGGCTGCACGCGTGGCAGACCAGTACCCAGCGTTTCTTTCCGGGGGTCAGCAACAACGTGTGGCCATTGCGCGAGCGTTGGCCATGGAACCGGAAGTCATGCTGTTCGACGAACCGACCTCGGCGCTCGACCCCGAGCTGGTGGGTGAAGTGCTCAGGGTGATCCAGGGGCTGGCCGAAGAAGGGCGGACCATGATCATGGTCACCCACGAAATGAGCTTCGCCCGCAAGGTGTCGAGCCAGGTGCTTTTTCTGCATCAGGGACTGGTCGAGGAAGAAGGCGCGCCGGAAGACGTGCTGGGCAACCCGAAGAGCGAGCGGTTGAAGCAATTCCTCAGCGGTAATCTCAAGTAAACGTCGCCGATAAACCTGTGGGAGCCAGCTTGCTTGCGTGAGGCCATGTCATCCGCCACATGAGGTGACTGACACACCGCTATCGCGAGCAAGCTCGCTACCACGGGGTAACGTGTCAATCGCTGACACGACAGCAAAGCAATTAAACTTGTCGCATCCCCCCGCGGTCACTGAAAGAACACGTTCAGAGCGCACACCGCCGGCATGGGAACCTCCTCCGACTTCGCAAAGCACTGGTTCACCACTCGCGGCTGGAAACCGTTCGCCTTTCAGAAACAGGTGTGGGCCGCGGTCAAACAAGGGCAATCGGGGTTGCTGCACGCCAGCACGGGTGCCGGCAAAACCTACGCCGTCTGGTTTGCCGCCCTCAACCGCTTCGCCTCTGCCGCCCCTGTTGAAAAATCCCGCAAACGAAAACCGCTTGCCGAACCACTGACGGTTCTGTGGATAACGCCCATGCGCGCCTTGGCCGCGGACACCGCCCGCGCACTGGAAGCGCCGTTGCGCGACTTGCAGCTCCCGTGGAGTGTTGGCCTGCGCACCGGCGACACCAGCAGCAGCGAACGCGCGCGGCAGACCCGGCGGCTGCCCTCCGCGCTGATCACCACGCCGGAAAGCCTCACCCTGATGCTCGCCCGTGCCGACGCGCAAACCGCGCTGTCGACCTTGCGTATGGTGGTGGTGGACGAATGGCACGAATTGCTCGGCAACAAACGCGGCATACAACTGCAACTCGCCCTCGCTCGCCTGCGTCGGTGGAATCCCGAACTAATCGTGTGGGGTGTTTCCGCAACGCTGGGTAATCAGGCCCACGCCGAACAAGTCCTAATCCCACAAGGCGGTGGCATTAGCGTTCAGGGCGAAACCCGCAAGGCGCTGCTCGTCGACACGCTGTTGCCGCCAGCCATCGAGCGTTTTCCATGGGCCGGGCATATCGGGTTGAAGATGTTGCCGCAGGTGGTCGCGGAACTGGATGCGAGCCCCGCAAGCCTGGTCTTCACCAACACCCGTGCCCAGTCCGAAATCTGGTATCAGGCGCTGCTGGAAGCACGCCCCGACTGGGCCGGCTTGATTGCCTTGCATCACAGCTCACTGTCACGCGACACCCGCGACTGGGTCGAACGCGCACTCAAGGACGGTCAGCTCAAAGCGGTGGTCTGCACTTCCAGCCTGGACCTCGGCGTAGACTTCCTGCCGGTGGAGCGGGTGCTACAGATCGGCTCGGCCAAAGGAGTGGCGCGACTGATGCAGCGTGCCGGGCGGTCCGGCCATGCACCGGGACGCGTGTCGCGGGTGACGCTCGTGCCAACGCACAGCCTGGAGTTGATCGAAGCCGCCGCCGCTCAGGACGCCGTGGCGCAGCGCCGGATCGAACCCCGAGAATCGCCGCATAAACCGCTGGATGTGCTGGTTCAGCATCTGGTCAGCATGGCCTTGGGCGGTGGTTTTTTGCCCGATGAGTTGTATGAAGAAGTCCGCGGGGCCTGGGCTTATCGTGATCTCACGCTGGAAGACTGGACCTGGGCGCTGGCTTTCGTACGCCACGGAGGGCTTTCCCTGACGGCGTATCCGGATTATCGCCGCGTTGAACCGGATCAACAGGGTGTCTGGCGCGTGCCGGATGCGCGCTTGGCCCGGCGCCATCGCATGAGCATCGGCACGATTGTCAGCGACGCAAGCATCCAGCTGAAGTTCTGGAGCAAGGGCGGCGGGGGCAAGCAACTGGGCAGCGTCGAGGAAGGATTTATCGCACGTCTCAAACCGGGCGATGGCTTTCTGTTTGCCGGCCGACTGCTCGAATTGGTGCGCGTGGAAAACATGACCGCTTACGTCAAACGCAGCACGGTAAAAAAAGCCGCGGTGCCACGATGGAACGGTGGGCGCATGCCGCTTTCCAGCGAGTTGGCCCGGGCGGTAGTCGAGCGTTTCGGTGCAGCGGCGCTGGGCGAGTTCATCGGTCCTGAAATGCAGGCCTTGCGTCCGTTACTGGAGGTGCAACAGCGCTGGTCGGGATTGCCAACCGAGAACAGTCTGCTGGCTGAAACGCTGAAATCCCGTGAGGGTTGGCACCTTTTCCTCTACCCCTTCGCCGGGCGCCAGGTGCATTTGGGGCTGGCGAGTCTGCTGGCATGGCGTGTCAGTCAGCAACAGGCGGTGACGTTTTCCATTGCGGTCAACGATTACGGGCTGGAATTGCTCAGCGCCACCTGTGTGGAGTGGTCCAGTGTCCTGAACCCCGGACTGCTGAGTCCCGAGCAGTTATTGAACGATGTGCTCGCCAGCTTGAACGCTGGCGAACTGGCGCTGCGGCGCTTTCGGGAAATCGCACGGATTGCCGGGCTCGTGTTCGCCGGGTATCCCGGCGCCCCGAAAAGTACGCGCCAGGTTCAGGCCTCCAGTGGTTTGTTTTACGAAGTGTTCAAGCAATACGACGCCGGGAACCTGCTCCTGGCCCAGGCCGGGGAAGAAGTCCTGCGCAACGAGCTGGATATTCATCGTCTGGAAAAGACGCTGGAGCACATCAGTCGACTCAGGCTCGACGTGCATCCGGTCAAACGTCCTACGCCCCTCGGGTTTCCACTGCTGGTAGAACGCATGCGCGAAAGCATGAGTTCGGAAAAACTCGCCGATCGCATCAGGCGCATGGTCAGCGACCTTGAGAACACTGCCGAAACCGGAAAAGTCTGATGAGTACGCCCTATCCCGTAAGCCTGGCTGGTGAAGAACTATGGTTGTTGCCGGAAAAGGCCCTCTACTGGCCTGCGCAACAAGCCCTGCTGATTGCCGACGTGCATTTCGGCAAGGCCGCCGCCTACCGAACGCTCGGCCAGCCGGTGCCCCGGGGCACCACCTCCAGCAATATCGCCGTGCTCGACGGATTGCTGGCGGCCCTGCCCTGCCGCCAGCTGATTTTCCTCGGTGATTTTCTTCACGGACCCGGCTCCCATGCCACCGAGACGCTGAAGGCCTTGGCCGACTGGAGAGCGCGACACTGCCAGTTGCCCATGACACTGATTCGGGGAAATCACGACAAGCGTGCCGGGGATCCACCGGCGTCGCTGAACATTCGCGTGGTGCCTGAGCCTTTGCTACTGGGGCCGTTTGCGTTGCAGCACGAACCTCAACCGCATCCGCAGCGGCACGTGCTCGCTGGCCATGTGCATCCGGTCTATCGGTTGAACGGTCGAGGTCGGCAAAGCCTGCGGCTGGCGTGCTTCAGATTTGCCGGGGAAATCAGCCTGCTTCCGGCCTTCGGTGCGTTCACCGGTGGGTATCAGGTCGAAAGGGACGACAGCTGTAGGATTTTCGTCATCGGTGATAACGAAATATGGCCAGTCAGCTGAAGTCTTCAAGGACATCAGCTGACTGGCCATTCGTCTACAACCTGTCAATCAGGCAACCGGCGCGGGAGGCGGCTCATCCGGCAGGGTCGGCTCGCCGGGTTCGGTGGGTTGTTCGTTAGGGGTATCGGGATCAGGCTGGCCGGGGATGCCCCCCGCCATGCTGATTGGCGGATGTGCCAACAAGGACCAGGCCAAGACGCCAACCTGATTGGGCTCAAGCCTTGCCAGTTCGGCACTTATTCGCGGATCGATCTTCATAAAGCACTCCTGAGCAAAGGCCTGGTCCGCTGTGCGCGAACCGGGCAGTACACCCAGTAGAGTGTCTACCCGCTCAAGAATTCCCGCTAGCTGCCAGATGAATCGATCAGGTACGTGGCAGGGTCACGCCGCGTTGGCCCTGATACTTGCCGCCACGGTCCTTGTAGGAAACTTCGCACTCTTCGTCGGATTCAAGGAACAGCATCTGTGCCACGCCTTCGTTGGCGTAGATTTTCGCCGGCAGGTTGGTGGTGTTGGAGAATTCCAGGGTCACGTGCCCCTCCCACTCAGGCTCGAGCGGGGTCACGTTGACGATGATGCCGCAGCGGGCGTAGGTGCTTTTGCCCAGGCAGATGGTCAATACGTTGCGCGGAATACGGAAGTACTCGACGGTGCTCGCCAGGGCGAAAGAGTTCGGCGGGATGATGCAGACATCGCTGTGGATGTCGACGAAACTGCCAGCATCGAAATTTTTCGGGTCGACGATAGCCGAGTTAATGTTGGTGAACACCTTGAAATGATTAGTGCAACGAACGTCGTAGCCGTAACTCGACACGCCGTAGGAGATCACACGGCTATCGTCGCTGCCGCGCACCTGGCGCTCGACGAACGGTTCGATCATGCCGTGCTCTTGCGCCATGCGGCGAATCCACTTGTCCGATTTGATGCTCATGGCGGGTGTCCTGAATAGCGAGGTGGAAAAAATCTGTCCGGCATCTTACCGGGCGCGCGCTTCGGGTTCAAAGACCGTGGCGCAATTCTCGCCGATCCCCCGTAAATTCCGGCGCTTCGCCGCAATACGATGCACCGTCAGTCACGAAAACAGAGAAACCTTCGCAGGAAGCATTGGCACGTCCCGGAAAAAGGGTTAAGGTGGCGCCACTGTGCTGCTTGTGTCACTGAGAATCTCTACACGATATGTTGAATTTCGATCCAACCATCTACAAGAATTTTTCCTGCTCTTTGCACTCAGTCTCGGCCAGGGTTCTTCCTGTGTCGCAGTTATCTTTGTTCAAGGAGTTACACCATGTCTAATCGCCAAACTGGTACCGTTAAGTGGTTCAACGATGAAAAAGGCTTCGGCTTCATCACTCCACAATCCGGTGACGACCTGTTCGTTCACTTCAAAGCTATCCAATCCGACGGCTTCAAAAGCCTGAAAGAAGGCCAACAGGTTTCTTTCATCGCTACCCGCGGTCAGAAAGGCATGCAAGCTGAAGAAGTTCAAGTTATCTAACTTGTACTTGCTTTAGTAAAAAGCCCCGCCCTTAAAAGCGGGGCTTTTTTGTGCCTGTGTGTTTTGCAGGCAAAAAAAATCGCAGCCCGTGGGCTGCGATTTTTTGTGGCTTACCAGGCCACACCGAATCCTGCGGTGTAGCGGGTCTTGTCCAGATCGGCATCGTCATCGGTACCGCTGATGATGTCTCGTTCGGCCTTCAGGTTAAGTGACGCCCACTCGGTCACTTTGTAGCGCAGGCCCACTTCCGCATCGAGCGCATAATCTGCCACGCCCGACAACGGCTTGCCCACTTCGCCATTGGTGAAGAACTCCACCTTCTTGCCGATCAGGTAGCGGTTGTAATCCCACTTCATCGCCAGGGAATAGAAGTTTTCTTTCCTGCCGTCGTCAAACTGGTAGTCCGTGCGGTTGACCAGCGAGCCCAGCGAGAATGCGCCCAGCTCGTCATCCCAGAACTGGTAACCCGGCCCGGTACCGACGGTGCGCTGACGGGAGAGCTCTTCAACCTTGTCGCGCTTATAGACCGCGCGGCCCTGCCAGAACCATTTCTCGGTCAGGAAGCGGTCGAGGGAGTACTCGCCCCGCCAGTTGTCGGTGGTAACCACGTCATCCTGGAATTCACGGTTGTACTCGCCTTCCGCGATATGCCGCCATCTGCCATGACGCGCAGTGGTCTTGAAGTCGATGTCGTAATCGTCGGTGTCTTTTTCCGCCCGCTGGTAATCCAGCGCCGCATCGATATTGCCTTTCCAGACCAGATCTTCGACGACCGGCTTGGGTTTGAGAATCTGCTGGATACTCGCCAGCTCGACCGTCTTCGGTGCCTCGCCGTTTTCCAGCGTCACCTTGCCGTCGTCTGCCGCGTGCAGCGACTTGGCCTTCTCGCCTTTGTAGGTTTCCTGCTTGACCAGCAACTCCTGATCGCTTTCCAGGGTTTTGACCTGCTTCCAGTCGATAGGCACCGAGCCGGCGTACTCGGTCTGAATCAACAGTTTGCCGCCGTCAAACAGCGTGATCTTGCCGCTCAGTTTGTCACCGTTCTTCAACCAGACGGTATCGGCGAGCACGGACGAGGAAGCGCTCAAGACAGCGAGGCACAGCAGGGTTCTGGACACCATAAGCAAATACAGGCTCAAGTTTGCGAAAAAAGTCGGCATTATCCCAAGGAACAAGGCCCTAGCTTGGACTGACACGACTATTCCCACCGAGTTCATTTCTCAGTAAGCGATCAAGGATTTACTCTACAGACGGTAATGCGAACCTCTTCAGGAAGCCCGAACGTGACTGACCCCACCCTCGAAACAGAAAGTGCCGCGCAAATCCGACGCACGGCGCTCTATCTGACCCTGGCGCAGGTGCCCGAGGGCAAAGTCGTGAGTTATGGTCAGCTGGCCGAACTGGCAGGACTCGGCCGCGCGGCGCGCTGGGTCGGTCGTACCCTGAGCCAGTTGCCCGGCGACACCAAACTGCCCTGGCACCGCGTGCTCGGCGCCGGCGGTCGAATCAGCCTGCCGGTGGGCAGTCCCTCAGGGGATGAGCAGCGCGCGCGATTACGCTCCGAAGGGATCAGTGTCCTGAACAATCGTGTTGATATTCAGCGCCATGGCTGGCGCCCGGTAGAGCACAGCGGTTAGAGTGCGCGCTTTGTTTCCGTAATCTTGAGGCAGACTTCAGCCCATGCCCCGTAAAACCTGGCGCGCCGCGCTCGCCGCCTATGCCAGCCCTTCAACACTTGTGCTGTTGTTGCTTGGTTTCGCCGCCGGCCTGCCCTACATGCTGGTGTTTTCGACACTGTCGGTCTGGTTGCGTGAAGCCGGTGTGGCTCGCGAAACCATCGGCTATGCAAGCCTGATCGGCCTGGCCTACGCCTTTAAATGGGTCTGGTCGCCGCTGCTCGACCAATGGCGCCTGCCCTTGCTTGGCAAGCTCGGTCGCCGTCGCTCGTGGTTGGTGCTGTCCCAGGCACTGGTAATCCTCGGCCTGATCGGGATGGGTTTCTGCGACCCGCAAAAACATCTGTCCTGGCTGATCGCAATCGCCGTGGTCGTAGCCTTCGCTTCGGCGACGCAGGACATCGCGGTCGACGCCTATCGCCTGGAAATCGCCGACGACACCCGTCAGGCCGCCCTCGCCGCCAGCTACATGTCCGGCTACCGGATCGCGGCGCTGCTGGCCACTGCCGGCGCCCTGTTCTTTGCCGAAGGCTTCGGCTCCACCGGTTTCAACTACAAGCATTCGGCATGGGCCGGCACTTACCTGCTGTTCGGTGCCCTGATGGTTCCGGCGCTGCTCACCTCGTTTTTCATGCGTGAACCGCCAGTGCCGTTACGCACGCAACTCCAGGCCGGGCGCTACAGCTTTGCGCATCAACTGGCCTCGGTGTTCGTGCTGATCGTGCTGCTGGTGTCCGTGCCGGCCATGTTTACCCAGCTCTACAACACCGACTTCGCCAGCGTGCTGTTCCAAGGCACGAGCCTGCTCGACCTGCTGCTGGAAGATCGCGCGTTCCTGCGGGCGATTCTCTACACCACGCTCACCGCGCTGTGCCTTTCGGCCATAGGCCGCCGAGGCCTCGCGCCCGTACTCACCCCGATCAACGACTTCATTCTGCGTTACCGCTGGCAGGCACTGCTGCTACTCGGACTGATCGCCACGTATCGGATGTCGGATACGGTAATGGGCGTGATGGCCAACGTGTTCTATATCGACCAAGGCTTCACCAAGGATCAGATTGCCAGCGTCAGCAAAATCTTCGGCCTGATCATGACCCTGGTCGGCGCCGGCATGGGCGGACTGCTGATCGTGCGTTTCGGCATCCTGCCGATCCTGTTCATCGGCGGCGTGGCGTCAGCGGGCACCAACATCCTGTTCCTGATGCTCGCCGACATGGGCGCCAACCTGAACATGCTGATCCTGACCATTTCCCTCGACAACTTCAGCTCGGGCCTGGCGACCTCGGCGTTCGTCGCCTATCTGTCGAGCCTGACCAACCTCAAGTTCTCGGCCACCCAATACGCCCTGCTCAGCTCGATCATGCTCCTGCTGCCACGCCTGATCGGCGGCTATTCCGGGGTCATGGTGGAAAAGTTCGGCTATCACAATTTCTTCCTGATCACCGCGTTGCTGGGTGTTCCGACACTGCTGTTGATCGCCCTGCACTGGTTCCAGGAGAACCGCCGCGAAGGCCCGACACCGACGCCAGAACCGGTGCCGACCCAGGTCGCGGAAGAATCGTAGGACGCTTCGCCGAGGGCGTGGAGAATCCTGCCCTCGAGCCACACCACCGACCGCACGCCTGTACGCCAGCAGATCTCGCCCGTACAATGCTCCGTCATTTCTCGTCATCAGCAACCGACAACGGCCAACCATGCGCACCAGTCAATTTTTGCTCGCCACACAGAAAGAAACGCCTTCCGATGCGGTCGTGATCAGCCATCAGCTGATGCTGCGCGCCGGCATGATCCGCAAACTCGCCTCGGGCCTATACACCTGGCTGCCGATGGGCTTGCGAGTGATGCGCAAGGTCGAAGCCATCGTTCGTGAAGAAATGAACGCCGCGGGCTCTCTCGAAGTGTTGATGCCGAGTACTCAACCGGCTGAGTTGTGGCAGGAATCCGGTCGCTGGGAAGAATACGGCCCTGAGTTGCTGCGCTTCAAGGATCGCCACGGTCGCGACTTCTGCGCCGGCCCGACCCACGAAGAGGTCATCACCGACCTGATGCGCAACGAGCTGAGCAGCTACAAACAGCTGCCGATCAACCTGTATCAGATCCAGACCAAATTCCGTGACGAAATCCGCCCCCGCTTCGGTTTGATGCGCGGCCGCGAATTCATCATGAAGGACGCCTACTCGTTCCACGCTGACCAGCCTTCGCTGCAGGTCACGTACGACCGCATGCACCAGGCGTACTGCAACGTGTTCACCCGTCTGGGCCTGAAATTCCGCCCTGTTGAAGCCGACAACGGCTCCATCGGCGGCGCCGGCTCCCACGAGTTCCACGTACTGGCCGAATCCGGCGAAGACGACATCGTCTTCAGCAACGGTTCCGACTACGCCGCGAACATCGAGAAGGCCGAAGCCGTGCCACGGGAAACCTCCCGTCCGGCGCCGGCTGAAGAGCTGCGCCTGGTCGACACACCAGAGACCAAAACCATCGCCGCGCTGGTGGAAAAATTCAACCTGCCGATCGAAAAGACCATCAAGACCCTGGTGGTGCACGCCGAAGAGAAAGGCAAGCTGATTGCCTTGATCATCCGTGGCGACCACGAGCTGAACGAAATCAAGGCCGCCAACCAGCCAGGCGTTGCCAGCCCGCTGGTCATGGCGTCGGAAAGCGAATTGCGTGACGCGATTGGCGCCGGTGCCGGCTCGCTCGGCCCGTTGAACCTGCCGCTGCCAATCATCATCGACCGTTCCGTCGAGCTGATGAGCGACTTCGGTATCGGTGCGAACATCGATGACAAGCACTACTTCGGCGTGAACTGGGAGCGTGACCTGCCGGTTCCGACCGTTGCCGACCTGCGCAACGTCGTGGCGGGCGACCCTAGCCCTGACGGCAAAGGCACCCTGGAAATCAAGCGCGGCATCGAAGTCGGGCACATCTTCCAGCTGGGCAACAAGTACAGCAAGGCGATGAAGTGCGAAGTGCTGGGCGAGAACGGCAAGCCGGTCACCCTGGAAATGGGTTGCTACGGCATCGGCGTTTCCCGCGTGGTGGCCGCCGCCATCGAGCAGAACAACGACGAGAACGGGATCATCTGGAGCGACACACTGGCGCCATTCCAGGTTGCCCTGGTGCCGCTGCGCTACGAAACCGAGCAGGTTCGCGAAGCCACCGACAAGCTGTATGCAGAACTGACTGCGGCCGGCTTCGAAGTGCTGCTGGACGATCGCGACAAGAAAACCAGCCCGGGCATCAAGTTCGCGGACATGGAGCTGATCGGCATTCCTCACCGGATCGTGGTCAGTGACCGCGGCCTCGCCGAAGGCAATCTGGAATACAAGAGCCGCACCGAGCCCGAGGCGCAAGCGCTGCCGGTCGCTGACGTGCTGTCCTTCCTCCAGGCCCGTATCCGCCGCTGACACCAGATAGAGAAGTCATGTTCAAGCGAAACACCTTAGGCCTCGGTGGTGCCGCCCTGTGCGGCACCCTGCTGGTCAGCGGCTGTGCCAATCACATGTCGCAACGCAGCGAGCACGAGGAACGTGTCGAGCGCAAATTGCTCGACCACAGCCTGCAGATCGATGTCGGTGAGCCCAAGGTGCTTGAGCTGCCGCAACGCCGGGTGAAAATCCACGAGCAGAAGACCTTCGAAGTCACCGAGTTCGAAGTCACGCGGCATTACGACCGCTACACGCCTTACCAACCCTGGCGGGAGATCTATGAGATCCCGCTGGGCGCGGTGGCCGTGGTGGCTGGTGTCGGCGCGAACGTGGTCAACGTGTTCACCCTCGGCAATTTGCCGGATAGCGTGACCAAGGACTGGTTCAGTTACGGTTTTGCCGGGCTAAATCCGTTCATGAACGCGCCGTCGCACGGTCGTGCGCAGCAGAACCTGGCGGGTATCGATGAGGTCCAGCTCGACAAGCGCACGGAATACTCGAGCCTGCCGTGGAGTGAGCGCCCGGTGGAGGTCAAGGCCGGCAAGGAAACGTTCGAGCTGAGCACTGACAAAAATGGCGTGTTGCGCCTGAACCTGCTGGACAGCCCGTTCGCCGAACATGACATCAACCATCTGAGCCGGCTGCTGATCAAGGTCGAAGATGGTCAGGACGATGTGCATACCGACTCAACCCTGGCGGTCAGCAGCTCGTTGCGCGGCAAACTGCTTGAAGCCCATGGGCTGATTTACGACGATCTTGAAGACGACGAAGTGAGCCAGTGGGTCCACCGGGTCAAACGTCTGTCGGAGCTGGGCCTGGAAGAAGAAGCCAGCGAGCTGGAACAGAGCCTGATCGAGCTGACTCGCAACGATCCGGAGTTGCAGACTGAATTCCTCAAGTCATTGACCAAGGATGCCGGGCGATTGGTGGCGGATCCGGGACCGAATTAAGTCTCCTAAAAGATCGCAGCCTTCGGCAGCTCCTACGCGGTATTTTTCCTCCGCAGGAGCTGCCGAAGGCTGCGATCTTTTGTTTTTAGAGGTTATCGCTCAAACAACTCCATCTGCTCAAACCCGCCGCGCAAATCCTCCAGCCTGACCCCAATCCCCAACAACCGCACCGGCTTTCCGCCGCGATTGAACGCCTGGGTCAGCAACAACTGATAACTCCCCAGGTCCCGCCCTGCCCCGGCCTGCTCAAGGGTGGTCTGGGTAAAATCATGAAACTTCACTTTGACGAACGGCTTGCCCGGTCGATAACTGTCGTCAATCCGAGCCATGCGGCCCGCCAGGGTTTCCAGCAACTCCGGTAATTTATCCAGGCAGCTCACCAGATCCGGCAGATCCACGTCATACGTGTTTTCGACACTGATCGATTGCCGCCGACTGTCGTTGTGCACCAGCCGCTCATCGATCCCACGGGCCAGACTCCAAAGTCGTTCGCCAAAGCTGCCGAATTCACGCACCAGCGCCAACTTGTCCCACTCGCGCAAATGCGAGCAATCGACAATGCCGAGCCTGCCCAGTTTGTCGGCCGTCACTTTGCCCACGCCGTGCAACTTGCTCACGGGCAAGCCACTGACAAAGTCCTCGACCTGATCCGGCGTAATGACGAACAAACCATTGGGTTTCTTCCAGTCGCTGGCAATCTTGGCCAGGAATTTGTTCGGCGCCACGCCGGCCGAAACCGTGATGTGCAACTGATTGGACACCCGTCGGCGGATGTCCTGGGCAATTCGTGTGGCGCTGCCGCCGAAGTGCGCACTGTCCGACACATCGAGGTAGGCCTCATCGAGGGAAAGCGGCTCGATCAGGTCGGTGTAATCGCGAAAGATCGTGTGAATTTCCTTCGAGGCTTCTCGATAGGCGTCCATGCGCGGCTTGACGATGGTCAGGTCCGGGCACAACTTCAAGGCGTGCCCGGAAGACATCGCCGAACGCACGCCATACGCTCGCGCTTCATAGTTGCAGGTGGCAATCACTCCGCGCCGATCCGCCGACCCGCCCACCGCCAGCGGTTTTCCGGCCAGGCGCGGGTCGTCACGCATCTCGATGGCAGCGTAGAAGCAGTCACAATCGACGTGGATGATTTTTCGCTGGGTCATATGAAAGCGGTGTTCATGGCGTAGAAAAGGAGACATGGCAGGCCGGGTTGGCAGTATCTCACTGACACCTGTATATAGCACCAGTAGTCTGAATGTTCTTTCCTGCCCGTAGGAAAAGTCGCAGATGAATTTATTTTCTCAATCGAAAGACCGCCTGCGATAGAGCTGGAAGCCTTGCCACGCCTGACTCCCAGCCGATTACACTGGCGTTCTTTCAAGCTAACCGATTGAACCAGAACAGGTTTTATCCAGATTGAAGGTTGACAGCCCGGCGATCCTCTGTAGAATGCCGACACACAGACGCGGGATGGAGCAGTCTGGTAGCTCGTCGGGCTCATAACCCGAAGGTCGTCGGTTCAAATCCGGCTCCCGCAACCAAACATCAAAAAAGGCTACTCGAAAGAGTGGCCTTTTTTGTGCGCGCCTGTTTTTGCCCCCTCTTTTCACCGGAACCGAGAAATCGTTCTGCTTCCGAAACTTAGCGCTCCCCTGCGACCGTTCGCCGCTTATTCACGCTTATTTGACCCGGTTCCGGATTAACGGTTGACACACAGGCGTATCTCTATAGAATGCCGCCACACAGACGCGGGATGGAGCAGTCTGGTAGCTCGTCGGGCTCATAACCCGAAGGTCGTCGGTTCAAATCCGGCTCCCGCAACCAAACATCAAAAAAGGCTACTCGAAAGAGTGGCCTTTTTTGTATCTGTTGAAAAAGTCCTTTCGCAACAATGACCTGTCACTCTGTGGGGAAGTGTTCGGGATCACTGAAGCGCTGAGATCAGACTATGCTGGATCGCAGACGGAATCCTCCACGACGGATGACCTGCCATCGCCGACACCCGGCGAGAGGCGTTAATATTTGTGATTATTTTTTTCTACAGGGATTGGTAACTTGGCTGGATACCCCCATCCTGTCGCGCACAATCCAAGAGGTGATTGATGCGCGCCAACTCGTCTGATCCACAAGACACTGTCACAGCGACACAACCCATCAAGCCCGAGCGTTTGCGCTTGCTTGATCAGGTCAGCAAGTATCGCCAGCCCATCGGCCTGGCGGTCACCCTGCTGTTGTTCGCGATCGCGCTGATTGCCTGTCGCCATCTGCTGAGCGAACTCGATCTGTACGCTCTGCACGACTCGATTCTTGAAGTACCGAAACCTGCACTGTTGGGCGCACTGGCAGCGACGGTCGTGGGCTTCATCATATTGCTCGGCTATGAATGGTCGGCCAGCCGCTATGCCGGCGTAACGCTGGCGCCGCGAATTCTTGCCCTCGGCGGATTCACGGCATTCGCCATCGGCAATGCCATCGGTCTGTCGATGCTCTCGGGGGGCTCGGTTCGCTATCGTTTATATGCACGTCATGGCCTGGGGGCTTCCGAAGTCGCGCACATGACGCTGTTCGCCAGTCTCTCGCTTGGCTGCGCCCTGCCCCCGCTGGCCGCCCTCGCGACACTGAGCAACCTGCCAGCCGCGTCCGCCGCCCTCGGTCTCTCCGAGATATTGCTGGGTGTGATCGCTGCCGCCGTGCTGCTGCTGTTTATCGTGCTGGCGGTCGGGATCTACCGTCGTCGCCTGCCGGAGCAGCCTTATGCGGACAACCTGCTGGTCAAGGTCGGTCGTCGCACCTTGCGCCTTCCGGGCCGCCGCCTGACGTTCCTGCAACTGATCATTACCGCCCTTGACGTGGCCGCCGCCGCAACGGTGCTGTATCTGTTGTTGCCGGAAGCGCCGCCCTTCGGTGCGTTCTTGCTGGTGTACCTGCTGGCGTTGGCCGCAGGCGTGCTCAGTCATGTGCCCGGCGGTGTCGGGGTATTCGAAGCGATTCTGCTGGCCGCCTTCGCCGACAAACTCGGCGCTGCACCACTGGCCGCCGCACTGCTGCTCTATCGCCTGATCTACGTGGTGCTGCCGCTGCTGGTGGCTTGTCTGCTGCTGCTGATCAACGAAGGCCAGCGCCTGTTTCAGACGCGTCAGTCTTTGCGCGCCGCGTCCGGCCTGGCCGCGCCGATTCTGGCGGTGCTGGTGTTCCTGTCTGGCGTGGTGCTGCTGTTCTCCGGCGTAACTCCGGAAATCGACACGCGCCTGGAACACATCGGTTTTCTGATTCCCCATCGACTGGTCGACGCCTCGCACTTCGGCGCCAGCCTCGTCGGCGTGCTCTGCCTGCTATTGGCTCAGGGCCTGCGCCGCAGACTGTCGGCCGCCTGGATGCTCACCACCATTCTGTTGCTGGTCGGTGCCGTGCTCTCGCTGCTCAAAGGTTTCGACTGGGAAGAAGCCTGCCTGATGACCCTGACCGCGAGCCTGCTGGGGGTTTTCCGCCGCTCGTTCTATCGCCCGAGCCGATTGACTGAATTGCCGTTTTCGCCGCTGTATCTGGTGTCGAGCCTGTGCGTGCTCGGTGCGTCGATCTGGTTGCTGCTGTTCGCTTATCAGGACGTTCCGTACAGCCATCAACTCTGGTGGCAGTTCACCCTCGACGCCGACGCCCCGCGTGGCCTGCGCTCGTTGCTGGGCGCCGCCGTGCTGCTGGTGGTGGTGTCCCTGACCTGGCTGCTGCGCACTGCGCGCCCGGTGATTCACCTGCCGACGCCGGATGAGCTGGACCGCGCGGTAAAAATCCTGATGGCTTCCGCACAACCGGATGGTGGCCTCGCCCTGACCGGTGACAAGGCGCTACTGTTCCACCCCAACGACGAGGCGTTCCTGATGTACGCCCGCCGTGGGCGTAGCCTCGTGGCCTTGTACGACCCGATCGGCCCGACCCAGCAACGGGCCGAGATGATCTGGCAGTTCCGCGACCTCTGCGACATCCACCACGCCCGGCCGGTGTTCTATCAGGTCCGCGCGGAAAACCTGCCGTACTACATGGACATCGGCCTGACCGCGATCAAGCTCGGCGAAGAAGCCCGGGTCGATCTGCAGCGCTTTGATCTCGAAGCCAAGGGCAAGGAGATGAAAGACCTGCGCTACACCTGGAACCGTGGCACCCGCGATGGCCTGTCGCTGGAGATCCATGAGCCAGGGCATGCGCCAATGGATGAGCTCAAGGTGATTTCCGATGCCTGGCTGACCGGCAAGAACGTGCGCGAGAAAGGTTTCTCCCTCGGTCGTTTCAGCGATGACTACCTCAAGCATTTCCGCGTCGCGGTGATTCGTTTCGAAGGGCGTCCGGTAGCGTTCGCCAACTTGCTCGAGACTTACGGCCACGACCTGGCCAGCCTCGACCTGATGCGCGCGCACCCGGATGCCCCCAAGCTGACCATGGAGTTCATGATGGTCGGCCTGATTCAACATTATAAAAATCATGGATACGCGCGTTTCAGCCTGGGCATGGTGCCGCTGTCGGGGTTGCAACCCCGTCGCGGTGCACCACTGACCCAGCGCCTGGGCTCGATGGTCTTCCGCCGTGGTGAGCAGCTTTACAACTTCCAAGGTTTGCGCCGCTTCAAAGACAAGTTCCAGCCTGACTGGGAACCCCGTTATATGGCCGTGCCCGCCGGACTCGATCCGCTGGTTGCCCTGGCCGACACTGCTGCCCTGATTGCGGGCGGCTTGACTGGATTGGTGAAACGCTGATGATTCAACGCTCCCTGCGGTACGTACTGGCCACACTGGTAGTGCTGGCCCTGATTCTCGGTGGCGGTTACTGGTACCTCAAACGTCCGGCGCCAGAACCGACCCTGGAACAGCTGACACCGGCCGGCGGCGCGGCGATGACCCGTGTCATTCCCGGCAACACGCCCCGCGCCCAGGTGCTGGTGGCGGTCAATGAAGACCAGAAACTCAGCGACAAGCAATTGATGACCCTCAGCCGCAGCGGTTCGGCGCAGATCGTTCAGGTGATCCTGCCCAAGGAATGCCTGCTGCAAAGCCGCGCCCTGCAAGCGGGCCTGAGAGAACTCAAAGGCCCGGCGACCCTGGTCAGCGGCATCGGCCCTGGCGCCGTGCTGGCGTGGCGCTGGTTGTCCGAGCAGAAGGACGACAAGTCCCAGGCCGTTTCGGTGGACCTGGCCCTGGAAAAACCCGGCTGCACCCACCTGCTGCCGAAAAGCGCCGCTCACGGCCACTGGCTGGTGGCGTGGAACGACAACCCGGACGACACCAGCGCCGGTTTCGTACGCGACCAACCCAACGCCGAAACCAGCATCAGCGACTACGACATCAACCTGCCGCAAGTGCTGAACAACGAACTGCGCAAACTCCTCGTCGGCGGCGACAAAGCTGCTGGCGGCCTGCAGATTCCAGTGGTTGAAGTGCCGGCCGGCCAGGCCAAGGATACGGTCACCCTGTTCCTCTCCGGCGACGGTGGCTGGCGCGACCTCGACCGCGACGTGGCGGGCGAGATGGCCAAGATCGGCTACCCGGTGGTCGGCATCGACACCCTGCGCTACTACTGGCAGCACAAGAGCCCGGAGCAAAGCGCCCTGGACCTCGCCGAACTGATGCAGCACTACCGGCAGAAATGGGGCACCAAGCGCTTCATCCTGACCGGCTACTCGTTCGGTGCTGACGTATTGCCGGCGATCTACAACCGCCTGGAAGCCTCGGAACAGCAACGCGTCGACGCAATCATCCTGCTGGCCTTCGCCCGCACTGGCAGCTTCGAGATCGAAGTCGAAGGCTGGCTCGGCAACGCCGGCAAAGAAGCCGCCACCGGCCCGGAAATGGCCAAGCTGCCCGCCGAGAAAGTGGTGTGCATCTACGGTGAAGAAGAAACCGACGAAAGCGGCTGCACCGACAAGACCGCCGTGGGCGAAGCGATCAAACTGCCCGGTGGCCACCACTTCGACGAGAACTACCCGAAACTGGCCCAGCGGTTGGTGGAGGTGATTGAGAAGCGTCAGGCGAAGGAGACAGCGGCGCAGGAGTGATCTGAACCCGCCCACAAAAAAGCCCTCGTTGCCTTACGGTAGCGGGGGCTTTTTAATTCCAGCAGACACACTGCCCCTGTGCGGGCTTGCTCGCGAAAGCGGTGGGTCAGTCGATATCAGTCTTGAATGTCAGTCCGCATTCGCGAGCAAGCCCGCTCCCACATTGGATCTCCACCGTCTTCTCCAGCGGCGTGTGAAATCGCGCTTCGCGTTTAGTTTTGTTTACTTAAGGTGACGCAATATCAGATGACGCCCGCAGACCTTGTAGGCAAACTCCGAATCGTGTTTTGTGGGCACTTTGATGCCTTGTTGCGCTTTTCTTTGACGGGATAGTCTCCGGACGTCGCTGACCATTCAGCGATCGGGCTTGGAAACCCGTCGAATCAAAGCGCTAGAGCCCCCTGCATGAATGCAACCGATTTTATGGCTGCAATCTAGAGTAATGGCGGCTGTGCGTGGGACGCCCTCGGGCGTGCCGGTTCCTTGGTTCCCGGTTTTCCAACCTGCGTACAGCTGCCACCCATTCGCTTGGAAACGAATGTGGCAGCTCCTCGAACCCTGGAGTAAAACCATGACAAATACAAAACAGTCCGAAGCCTCAGAATTAAAAACCATTGGCCTCACCCCCTTCATCTACTGTTCAAACCAACCGCTGTTCCATGTCACGCGAGACGTTCCCCTCGGCGATGCGCTAGCCATGGCCTCCGATTTTCTGTTCCTGGCCAAGGAACTGACCCGAGATGCTGCCTTTAATCGTGATACCGACCGCCATATCTGGGCCGCACATTATCTGACGGCGATGAGCAAGGCCGTGGTGGATGATGCGGTGAAAGTGTTGGAGCGACCGGCTGCGACGAAAACCGAATCTAAAAAATGATGGCATGAGCCCAAATCAGCAGGCGCCAAGATTCCTTGTGGGAGCGAGCCTGCTCGCGATGACGGCGGTACATCCAATATACCTGTGACTGACAGAATGCTTTCGCGAGCAGGCTCCCACAGGGGGCTGCGCGAAGCTCGGATCAAGTGCAAGACACAAAAAAGCCCCCGCTGCCGCACTGGCAACGGGGGCTTTTTGATGTCGCGGGCTTACATCTCGACCTGCGTCCCCAACTCAATCACCCGGTTCAACGGCAGATTGAAGAACCGCAGATTGCCATTGGCATTCTTCAACATGAACGCAAACAACGCCTCGCGCCAACGCGCCATGCCTTCGAGTTTGGAGGCGATGACCGTCTCGCGGCTGAGGAAGTAGGTGGTGCGCATCGGGCTGAAGTCGAGGTCATCGAGATGACACAGCTTGAGCGCTTGCGGCACGTCCGGTTCGTCGACGAAGCCAAAGTGCAGGATCACCCGGAAGAACCCTTCGCCGTAGGAATCGACCTCGAAGCGCCGCGTCGGCGGTACTCGCGGGATGTCTTCGTACACCACGGTCAACAGCACCACTTGCTCGTGCAGTACCTGGTTATGCAGCAGGTTGTGCAACAGCGCATGAGGCACAGCATCCGGGCGCGCAGTCAGGAACACGGCGGTGCCCTGAACACGATGCGGCGGTTGTACCGCAATACTGCTGATGAAAATCGGCAGCGGCAGCCCGCCTTCGTCCATGCGCTCTACCAGCAACTGCTTGCCGCGTTTCCAGGTGGTCATCAGCACGAACAGCGCAATACCGGCGATCACCGGGAAGGCCCCGCCCTGAACGATTTTCGGCACGTTGGCCGCGAAGTACAGACCGTCCACCAGCAGGAAACCAATCAACACCGGCACGGCAAGGACTGGCGGCCATTTCCACAGCAGCAACATCACCGCCGACACCAGGATGGTGGTCATCAGCATCGTACCCGTCACCGCCACGCCATAGGCCGAAGCCAGGGCGCCAGAGGATTCGAAGCCGAGCACCAACAGGATCACGCCGACCATCAGCGCCCAGTTCACCGCACCGATGTAGATCTGGCCCTGTTCGGCGCTGGAGGTGTGTCGGATGTGCATGCGCGGAATGTAGCCAAGCTGGATCGCCTGACGAGTCAGGGAGAACGCACCGGAAATCACCGCCTGCGAGGCAATCACCGTGGCCAGGGTCGACAACCCCACCAATGGAATCAACGCCCAGCTTGGCGCCAACAGATAGAACGGGTTACGCGCCGCTTCCGGATCACCGAGCAGCAACGCACCCTGGCCGAAGTAGTTAAGCACCAGCGCCGGCAGCACGAGGATGAACCAGGCGCGGGCAATCGGCTTGCGCCCGAAGTGGCCCATGTCGGCGTACAGCGCTTCGGCGCCGGTCAATGCCAGCACCACCGCGCCGAGGATCGCCACGCCCATGCCCGGATGCTGGGTGAAGAAACGTACACCCCAGACCGGGTTCATCGCTTGCAACACTTCCGGGTGCTGCACGATGCCGTAGATGCCCAGCGCGCCCAGGACCAGGAACCAGGTGACCATGATCGGCCCGAACAGAATGCCGATACGCGCGGTGCCGTGGCTCTGGATCAAAAACAGCGCCACCAGCACGATCAACGACAGCGGCACCACCCAATGATCGATGCCTTCGAAGGCCAGTCCGAGGCCTTCAATCGCCGAGAGCACGGAAATCGCCGGGGTGATCATGCTGTCGCCATAAAACAGCGCCGCGCCGATCAGCCCGCAGACCACCAGCAACGTCCGCAATTTCTTATGCCCCGACGCCGCCCGCCGGGCCAGCGCGGTCAACGCCATGATCCCGCCTTCGCCCTGGTTGTCGGCACGCAGCACAAACATCATGTACTTGATCGAGACGACCCAGATCAGCGACCAGAAGATCAGTGCCAGGATGCCCAACACGCCGTCATGGTTGACCGGCACACCGTAGCCACCGGAAAACACTTCTTTGAGGGTGTACAGCGGGCTCGTGCCGATGTCGCCATAAACCACCCCGACCGCCGCGACCAGCATGCCGATCGGCTTTGCCGCCGAATGCCCGGCGCTCGCTGCCTGACTACTTGCCTGACCCATCCAACACTCCCACTACCCAGACCGGACTTCTTTAAAGAAGCACTATGCTTTGTCATGCAGCATGCGCTGTTTTACTTATGGTTACAGACGTTTTGTTGACTGTAAAAAATCGGTAAAGCGTAACGGCGCGAAGCATAGCGCAGCACTCGTCGTATTTCCCTCCATAAAGCTGGTCAATTGAACGTCTCATCGCTAGAATTGCGCACTTTTTGATCAGAGGCGCAGCAAGCGCCCGTTTGTCGCCTTGCCGTCTTCGGCTGGAGGCGTCACAAATACCGAGGTTAGACATGTCCACCACTCCTGCGCCGGCCAATCCAAAGGTTGGCTTCGTATCCCTGGGTTGCCCCAAAGCACTGGTCGACTCCGAGCGCATCCTTACCCAGCTGCGCATGGAAGGTTATGACGTTGTGTCCACCTACCAGGACGCCGATGTCGTGGTGGTCAACACCTGCGGCTTCATCGACTCGGCCAAGGCCGAATCCCTGGAAGTGATCGGCGAAGCCATCAAGGAAAACGGCAAGGTCATCGTGACCGGCTGCATGGGTGTCGAAGAAGGCACTATCCGCAACGTGCACCCAAGCGTGCTGGCCGTGACCGGTCCGCAGCAGTACGAGCAAGTGGTCAATGCCGTGCACGACGTCGTGCCGCCGCGTCAGGATCACAACCCGCTGATCGACCTGGTACCGCCGCAAGGCATCAAGCTGACCCCGCGCCACTACGCGTACCTGAAGATTTCCGAAGGCTGCAACCACAGCTGCAGCTTCTGCATCATCCCGTCGATGCGCGGCAAACTGGTCAGCCGTCCGGTCGGTGACGTGCTCGACGAGGCCCAGCGCCTGGTCAAGGCCGGCGTCAAAGAGCTGTTGGTGATCTCGCAGGACACCAGCGCCTACGGCGTCGACGTGAAATACCGCACCGGTTTCTGGAATGGTGCGCCGGTGAAAACCCGCATGACCGAACTCTGCGAAGCCCTGAGCACCCTCGGCGTCTGGGTGCGCTTGCACTACGTCTACCCGTACCCGCACGTCGACGAGCTGATCCCGCTGATGGCTGCCGGCAAGATCCTGCCGTACCTGGACATCCCGTTCCAGCACGCCAGCCCGAAAGTCCTGAAAGCCATGAAACGCCCGGCGTTCGAAGACAAGACCCTGGCGCGCATCAAGAACTGGCGCGAGATCTGCCCGGACCTGATCATCCGTTCGACCTTCATCGTCGGTTTCCCCGGCGAAACCGAAGAAGACTTCCAGTACCTGCTGAACTGGCTGACCGAAGCCCAGCTCGACCGCGTCGGCTGCTTCCAGTACTCGCCGGTCGAAGGCGCACCGGCCAATCTGCTGGACGCGGCCATCGTTCCGGACGACGTCAAGCAAGACCGCTGGGACCGCTTCATGGCGCACCAGCAGGCCATCAGCTCGGCGCGTCTGCAAATGCGCGTCGGCCGTGAAATCGAAGTGCTGGTCGATGAAGTCGACGAGCAAGGCGCCGTTGGCCGCTGCTTCTTCGATGCCCCGGAAATCGACGGCAACGTGTTCATCGACAACGGCAGCAACCTCAAGCCAGGTGACAAGGTCTGGTGCAAAGTGACCGACGCCGACGAATACGACCTGTGGGCTGAACAGATCTAAACGCAAAAAATACGAAAAGCCCTGCTCTCTTGACGAGATGCGGGGCTTTTTTACGTCTATCGTTTTGTGGAAGAAAGGACTCGCACAACCATCGGTGAAAAGGGGCATTCGGCCATGCGCCAACATTCGGTCATTCACACACCGAAACAGAGCGATTATCAGGAACTGACGCAAGTCTGGGAGGCCTCGGTGCGCGCCACCCATGACTTTCTGCCGGACAGCTACATCGAACTGTTGAAGAACCTGGTGCTGACCCGCTACCTCGACGCGGTCATGCTGATCTGCACCAAGGACGCGCGCCAGCGCATCACCGGGTTCGCCGGCGTCGCGGCGGGCAAGATCGAAATGCTCTTCATCGACCCCGCTCATCGCGGCCAGGGCCTGGGCAAACAGTTGCTGCGTTACGCCATGGAACACCTGAACGCCGATGAACTGGACGTCAACGAGCAGAACCCGCAGGCGCTGGGGTTCTACTTCAAACAAGGGTTCGAGGTGATCGGCCGCTCGGAGGTCGACGGCATGGGCCAGCCTTATCCGCTGTTGCACATGCGGCTGCGCCAGGCGCAACAACGGACGCGCAATGGCTGACACCATAGAACCCCAGTGGGAGCTGGCCTGCCAGCGATTGCATCACCTCGGTGTATCCGACAAACCGTAGCGTCTGAATCGCGGGCAGGCCAGCTCCCACAGGAAATTCAACCGTACTGAAATGGAGCCGGGATTAACCGGCGCCCAGCAGGTACAATGCTCACCCCTTTTTTGTTACGGCCCTGTCATGACTGACCCGATTCGTCTCTCCAAACGCCTCATCGAACTCGTCGGCTGTTCCCGTCGGGAGGCTGAGCTGTTCATCGAGGGCGGCTGGGTCACCGTGGACGGCGAAGTCATCGACGAGCCGCAGTTCAAGGTCGACACCCAGAAAGTCGAGCTCGACCCGGAGGCCAAGGCCACCGCGCCGGAGCCGGTGACCATCCTGTTCAACGTGCCGGCCGGCATGGACGCGGACACCGCCATGGCGACCATCAGCGCCGACACCCTGAGCGAGGAACACCGCTTCAGCAAACGTCCGCTCAAGGGCCATTTCCTGCGCCTGACCGCCAGCACTGACCTGCAGGCCAACGCCAGCGGGCTGCTGGTGTTCACCCAGGACTGGAAGATCCTGCGCAAGCTCACCGCCGACTCCGCGAAAATCGAGCAAGAGTATGTGGTCGAGGTTGAAGGCGACATGGTGGCCCACGGCCTCAACCGCCTGAACCACGGCCTGACCTACAAGGGCAAGGAACTGCCGCCGGTCAAAGCCAGCTGGCAGAACGAAAACCGCCTGCGTTTTGCGATGAAGAACCCACAACCGGGCGTGATCGCCCTGTTCTGCCAGGCCGTCGGCCTGAAGGTCGTCGCCATCCGCCGCATCCGCATCGGCGGCGTGTCCATCGGCAAAGTGCCGTTGGGTCAATGGCGCTACCTGTCCGGCAAAGAGAAGTTCTAAGGCTTTTCACGCCGCCATACATTTCGGCGCCGCGGCTTGTGCGGCGCCCACTGCTGAATATCAGGATTGCACACCATGATTCATAACGACGTACTGCGCAGCGTGCGCTACATGCTCGACATCAGCGACAAGAAAGTCATCGAGATCATCAAGCTCGGCGGCATGGACGTGTCCCTGGAAGACCTGTTGACCTACCTCGACAAGAAAGAAGAAGACGAAGAAGGTTTCGTACGCTGCCCGGACGAAGTCATGGCGCATTTCCTCGACGGTCTGGTGATCTTCAAGCGCGGCAAGGACGAAAGCCGTCCGCCGCAGCCGATCGAAGTGCCGGTGACCAACAACATCATCCTGAAGAAACTGCGCGTGGCCTTCGAACTGAAAGAAGACGACATGCACGCGATCCTCAAGGCCGCCGAGTTCCCGGTCTCCAAGCCAGAACTGAGCGCGCTGTTCCGCAAGTTCGGCCACACCAACTATCGCCCGTGCGGCGACCAGTTGCTGCGCAACTTCCTCAAGGGCCTGACCCTGCGCGTTCGCCCGCAGTAAGCGCGCCCCGCGGATCTTCTGTGTAGGCGCTGCCGAAGGCTGCGATCTTTTGATTTTCGAAATCAAGATCAAAAGATCGCAGCCTTCGGCAGCGCCTACAAGGCTGTATAGAGCTTCATTCCTCGCAAAAATAGTGGCTCCGCTTCGGGCGGCTGACGACTAGGGTGTATTGACCCTCAGCTCTCAGGATTCGCCATGCACCCGTACTTTTCCCTGCAAGGCCGCACCGCTCTGGTGACCGGCGGCACCCGTGGTATCGGCAAAATGATCGCAAAGGCCTATGTCGAGGCCGGCGCCACCGTGTACGTCTGCTCGCGGGACGCCGAAGCCTGCCTGCAAACCGCCGAGGAGCTGAGTGCCCTCGGTCACTGCCACGGCGTGGCGGCCAATCTGGCCACCGAAGAAGGTGTGCTTCAGCTCGCCACGCGACTGGGCGAACAGATCAACCATCTGGATATTCTGGTGAACAACGCTGGCACCACCTGGGGCGCGCCCCTGGAAAGCTACCCGGTCAAGGGCTGGGAAAAGGTCATGCAGCTCAACGTGACGTCGGTGTTCAACTGTATCCAGCAGTTCTTGCCGCTGTTGCGCAAGGCCGGTTCAGAAGCCAATCCGGCGCGGATCATCAACATCGGCTCGGTGGCGGGAATTTCTTCCTTCGGCGAACAGGCGTATGCCTATGGGCCGAGCAAAGCGGCCTTGCACCAATTGTCGCGGATTCTGGCGCGGGAGCTGGTGAGCCAGCACATCAACGTCAACGTGATCGCGCCGGGACGTTTTCCGAGCAAGATGACGCAGCACATAGGCAACGATGAACAGGCGCTGGCGGACGATACGGCGCTGATTCCGATGAAGCGCTGGGGGCGCGAGGAAGAGATGGCGGCGTTGGCGATCAGTCTGGCGAGTACGGCCGGGGCTTATATGACCGGGAATATTATTCCGCTGGATGGTGGGTTCAGTCTCTGATACCCGCTTTTGTGGCGAGGGAGCGTGCTCCCGCTCGGTTGCGAAGCAACCGCCTACAGCACCGAGTTTCCCCTGGATAAAACCAGTGAAGGTGGTTGGGGGCGCTTCGCGCCCCAGCGGGAGCAAGCTCCCTCGCCACAGGGTGCGCATGGGCTATCATGTTCGCCCTCATTCCCGCCTCGATCGCAAACCATGACCTACAGCGTTTCCCCCATCGGCTTCGTTCGCTCCTGCTTCAAGGAGAAGTTCGCCATCCCGCGCCAGCCACAACTGGCCCCGGCCGCTCGCGGCGTGCTGGAACTGGTGGCGCCGTTCGATCAGGGCGATGCGGTGCAAGGCCTGGAGCAAGTGAGTCATATCTGGCTGCTGTTTCTGTTCCACCAGGCCCTGGAAGAAAAACCCCGCCTTAAAGTCCGCCCTCCTCGCCTCGGCGGCAACAAGTCCATGGGCGTGTTCGCCACCCGCGCGACGCACCGACCCAATGGCATAGGCCAATCCGTGGTGAAGCTGGACAAGGTCGAAGCCAATCGCCTGTGGATATCCGGCATCGACCTGCTCGACGGCACGCCGATTCTCGACATAAAACCCTACGTGCCTTACGCCGACATCATCGACACAGCCTCCAACAGCATCGCCAGCGCTGCGCCGCCGTTGATTGCCGTGCAGTGGACGGACTCGGCGCTGCAGCAGGCTCATGGCCACGCTCAGCGTCTTGAAGAGCCGCTGGTGGAGTTGATTGAACAGTGCCTAGCGCAAGATCCACGGCCGGCGTATCAGACGCCTGCGCCTGAGCGGGAATATGGAGCGCAGTTCTGGGATCTGGATGTGCGCTGGCATTATCCCGAGGCGGGCGTCATCCGCGTCCTGGAAGTCATTCCCGCAAAAACCTGAACGCCAGAAACCACTGTGGGAGCGAGCCTGCTCGCGATAGCGGTGTGGCAGTCGGCAATAATGCTGACTGATACACCGCTATCGCGAGCAGGCTCGCTCCCACAGGGAAAGCAAAGCCGTCAGGCGTTGTGCTTACTTCTCGACGAACGCACGCTCGATCAGGTAATCACCCGGCTCGCGCATCCGCGGCGAAACTTTCAGGCCGAAGCTGTTCAACACTTCGCTGGTCTCGTCGAGCATGCTCGGGCTGCCGCACAGCATGGCACGGTCGTCCTGCGGGTTGATCGGTGGCAGACCGATGTCGCTGAACAGCTTGCCGCTGCGCATCAGGTCGGTCAGGCGACCTTCGTTCTCGAACGGCTCACGGGTCACGGTCGGGTAGTAGATCAACTTGTCACGCAGGGCCTCGCCGAAGAACTCGTTCTGCGGCAAGTGCTCGGTGATGAATTCGCGGTAAGCGACTTCGTTGACGTAACGTACGCCGTGGCACAGGATCACTTTTTCGAAACGCTCGTACGTTTCCGGGTCCTGGATGACGCTCATGAACGGCGCCAGGCCGGTACCGGTGCTGAGCAGGTACAAATGTTTGCCAGGCTTCAAGTCATCCAGCACCAGCGTGCCGGTAGGCTTCTTGCTGATGATGATCTCGTCGCCTTCCTTCAGATGCTGCAACTGGGAAGTCAACGGGCCATCAGGCACCTTGATGCTGAAGAACTCGAGATGCTCTTCCCAGTTCGGGCTGGCAATCGAGTAGGCGCGCATGAGCGGCCGGCCGTTGGGCTGTTGCAGGCCGATCATCACGAACTGACCGTTCTCGAAGCGCAGGCCCGGATCGCGGGTGCACTTGAAGCTGAACAGAGTGTCGTTCCAGTGGTGAACACTGAGGACACGCTCGTGGTTCATGTTGCTCATGTACGTGGGACTCCTGGAGATTTTGCCTGCGCCTATGATGTGCGCAATTGCATAGCATTCTAATGGCAGCGACAATATCTGTTAAATGGATTATTAAGATAAGGGTTATCGGTTATATAGATATGCGATTTACTCTCCGTCAACTTCAAGTCTTCGTCGCCGTCGCCCAGCAGGAAAGCGTATCCCGTGCTGCGGGCTTGCTCAACCTGTCGCAATCGGCGGCGAGCACCTCCATCACCGAACTGGAACGCCAGTCGAGCTGTCAGCTGTTCGATCGCGCGGGCAAACGGTTGAGTCTCAACGCCCTCGGCAAACAGCTGTTGCCGCAAGCGGTGGCGCTGCTCGACCAGTCCAAGGAAATCGAAGACCTGCTCAACGGCAAGTCCGGCTTCGGCTCTTTGGCTGTCGGCGCGACGCTGACCATCGGTAATTACCTCGCCACGCTGCTGATCGGCAGCTTCATGCAACTCCACCCGGAAAGCCAGGTGAAGCTGCACGTGCAAAACACTGCCAACATCGTGCAGCAAGTTGCCCACTATGAAATTGATCTGGGTCTAATCGAAGGCGACTGCAGCCATCCGGACATCGAAGTACAGAGTTGGGTCGAGGATGAGCTGGTGGTGTTCTGCGCGCCCCAGCACCCGCTGGCCATTCGCGGCACGGCGACCATGGAAGAACTGAGCCATGAGGCGTGGATCCTGCGGGAACAGGGCTCTGGTACGCGGCTGACCTTTGATCAGGCCATGCGTCACCATCGCAGCGCGTTGAATATCCGCCTGGAGCTGGAACACACTGAAGCGATCAAGCGCGCGGTAGAGTCGGGATTGGGCATTGGCTGCATTTCACGGCTGGCCCTGCGCGATGCATTCCGCCGCGGCAGCCTGGTGCCGGTGGAGACACCGGACCTGGACCTGGCGCGGCAGTTCTACTTCATCTGGCACAAACAGAAATATCAGACGTCAGCGATGCGCGAATTCCTCGACCTGTGCCGCGCCTTCACCGCCGGGGTGCAGCGCAGCGACGAGATCGTGCTGCCCACCATCGCTTAAAGCAGGATCACCGCCCACACCAGCCCGATCATGGTCAACGCTACGAACTGGGCGGCGCTGCCCATGTCCTTGGCGTTCTTGGACAGCGGGTGAAGCTCAAGGGAGATGCGGTCAATGGCCGCTTCCACCGCAGAGTTGAGCAACTCGACGATCAATGCCAACAAACAGACGGCAATCAACAGCGCCTGCTCGACGCGGCTGACGTTCAAAAAGAACGAAATCGGGATCAGGATGACATTGAGCAACACCAGTTGCCGAAAAGCCGCTTCGCCGGTGAAGGCTGCGCGCAGGCCGTCCAGGGAGTAACCGGAAGCGTTGAGGATGCGTTTCAGGCCGGTCTGGCCTTTGAAAGGGGACATAAAGTGGCAACTGACCAAAAAAGGAGTGGGAAAGCTAGATCAACCGAAGTCAAAAAAGCGTGAAGGGGCCAACCTTTAGTGGCTTGAAATTGACTCAAGTTGTTGCAGGAGCAACGCCGCCTGGGTCCGGGTGCGCACATTCAGCTTACGGAAAATCGCCGTGACGTGTGCCTTGATTGTTGCTTCGGACACGCTCAGTTCGTAGGCAATCTGCTTGTTCAACAAACCTTCGCAGACCATGGTCAACACCCGGAACTGCTGCGGCGTCAGGCTGGCAAGGCCTTCGCTGGCGGCCTTGGCTTCGTCGGAAACGCTGACTGCTTCAAACGCCTGGGGCGGCCAGAACACATCGCCATCCAGCACCGCACGTACGGCTTTCTGGATAACGCTCAGGTCACTCGATTTGGGAATGAAACCGCTGGCCCCGAACTCACGGGACTTGACCATGATCGAGGCCTCTTCCTGGGCCGACACCATCACCACTGGAATTTGCGGGTACTGACCGCGCAACAGCACCAGCCCGGAAAAACCGTAGGCTCCCGGCATGTTCAGGTCCAGCAGCACCAGATCCCAGTCGGACTTTTCGTCCAGACGGGTTTCCAGCTCGGCAATGCTAGCCACTTCCACCAGACGGACGTCCGGGCCAAGGCCAAGGGTCAACGCCTGATGCAGGGCGCTACGAAAAAGAGGGTGGTCATCGGCAATCAGGATTTCGTATGTGGCCATTTTTCAAATGATCCTGTTTTTCTAACAACTCGAGGTACAGCCACGGAGCTGCACCAACAGGGCACGTTCAACGCCAATCACGTGGCAATTCACGTAAAGAAACGGCGTATCAAACTTTGGCCGCGCCCTAATCGGCGCCAAGCATGCCCAGCGAAACCGGGGTGGTCAAGGTGTCTGGCCGGTACAGTTCTTTGCAGTATGGGCGACAATCAGGCCGAGACAGCAGCCGTTTTCTGCACGAAAGGCATCAGCTCGGCATGTGCCGGTGTCGTGACGTCCATTTCCAGCTGGCGTTTGGCATCGAGGTAATGCTGGCTGAACACATCGAAATAAGCGTCCAGTGCCGACGCGGCAGCGCCATCTCCCGCCAGATCGAGGCACAACGCCGCCACTTCGGCCGTGCACAAATGCTCGCTGCGGGTCGACCGGCGCAGCCGATAACGTGAAAGCTTCTCGGGCAACAGGCTCAGGATCGGCAGCGCATCGAAATAAGGACTTTTGCGGAATATCTTCCGGGCTTCGGTCCAGGTCGCGTCCAGCAGAATGAACAGCGGCCGCTTGGCGCTATCGACTTCGACCGTGTTCGTCACTCGTTCGGGCGCAACGTACTCGCCGGGAAAGACCAGATACGGTTGCCATTGCGGGTCGGCGAGCAATGCCAGCAACTGCGGATCGGTTTCCGTACGCGACCAGATGAACGCATGGTTGTCGCGCACCACGTCAGCGATCAGCCACCCCGTGTTGCTCGGTTTGAACACTTCCTTGTTGGTCATGATCAGGCACACGCCAGAGCGGGTCTCGACCTGCGGACGCCACGCGCACAGGCAATGGCTCTCGATCACGCGACAGGCACGGCAACGGGGTGCCCGCCAGCCACGGGCCTGAATCGGCTTGATGCCCTCCTCTTCGCGCTGATCACGCAAGCGGGCTACGGCGTTGGGGGCGTGGTTCATCGCAGGAAACACCGGCAGACAGGAAAACTCGGCACGAATAACACTCAGGGGGCCATAAAGGCCGGCAGTTTACCAGAGCGGCCGGCGCAAGCCTGTACCGTCCAGACAGGCTCCCCTATAATTCGTCACCACTGAACGCACAGTCATGTGACGGGTCGAAGCACCAGTCACTGAACCAGGAGAGTTTCATGTTGCGCCTTATCGTTCCCACCGCTGCCATTCTGCTGGCGTCGTCCTTCAACGCTCAGGCTGCGTCCTTGAGTGAGCAGAATCTCAACAGAGAGCTGCGCAACGTCGCCGCCCAAAGCAGCGTCGGCACGCCACGGGCGATCAACGAAGACATTCTCGATCAGGGCTACACCGCCGAAGGCAATGTGTTGATCAACCACTTGAGCGTGCAAAGCAGCCATGCCAACAAGATGCGCGCTGACCCCAAAGCCGTGTATTTCCAACTGGGCGCCTCTGTGTGCAACAACCCGTCGTTCCGCAAACTGATGGCCAAGGGCGCGGTCATGCGTTACGACTTCACCGAGGTGAAGACCAACCGCTCGGTCGGCTCCGCCAGCTATCAGGAATCGGATTGCCCGAAAGCGACACCGGCGAAGAAAAAGTAATTCAAGGGGAATGGGAATTGGCGCGCCGCTGTTCATCCTCGGCGCGCAGTTCTGCCAGAAGCGCCTGCAAATAGCGTGAGCGCCGGTCGGCTCCCTCCAGACGCCGGCAGCACTCCTCTTCAAGACTCAAATGATTGGTCTCGGCCGATGACTTCAATAATCGATACAGTTGCGTATCGATCTCCAGAATGACTCTGGCCATAGCATCCCGCCTCCTTGCACTTCGCCCTTGCTTGAGCGACAAAATCCTTGAACCGCTTGTATCGTGCGCCCTGCCATTGACGCAAAGTTGTCATGTCACGCCTGTTATTCAGTAAATCAGAGTACAGCTCACTCGGCGTGCGTTCAGACGAGCGGTGAAATCACCTTGCAAATCGTCATTAAGCGGTTGCCAGGAAAGACTTTGCAGCGCAATGATCAGGCCAGCGCAAATCACCGCGAGGGTCTAGATTCATAGTATTCCCGTTCACTTTTCAGGGCAGAAAAGGGGCTGCCTGGTTTGCGATGTTTGATGCGAATGTTTCCTTCATCCAAAGGAACAACAGAGCCTGTATGGAAGGAGAAGTTGATGCCTTACCAACCGAATGACCTCCTGAGCCGTCATTTCGAAGAAAGCGGCCACGACCTCACCAGCAAGGTCGAAGAACAACTCAACCTGGTTTCGCCCAACAGCCCGAACATCCCGATCTACCGAGACATGATCCTGACCGTGCTGCGCATGGCCCAGGAAGATCACAATCGCTGGAATGCCAAGATCACCCTGCAAGCCCTGCGCGAACTGGAACATGCCTTCCGCGTGCTCGAACAGTTCCGGGGGCGGCGTAAAGTTACTGTGTTCGGCTCGGCCCGAACGCCGATAGAACACCCGTTATACGGTCTGGCCCGAGAACTCGGCGCGGCACTGGCGCGCTCGGACCTGATGGTGATCACCGGTGCCGGCGGCGGCATCATGGCGGCCGCCCACGAAGGTGCCGGCCTGGAACACAGCCTGGGGTTCAACATCACCCTGCCCTTCGAGCAACATGCCAATCCCACTGTGAACGGCACCGCCAACCTGCTGCCGTTCCACTTCTTCTTTACCCGCAAGCTGTTCTTCGTCAAGGAAGCCGATGCGCTGGTCCTGTGCCCCGGCGGTTTCGGTACTCTGGACGAGGCACTTGAAGTGCTGACGCTGATCCAGACCGGTAAAAGCCCGCTGGTGCCGGTGGTACTGCTGGACGCTCCGGGAGGCAAGTTCTGGCAAGGAGCCCTGGACTTCATTCACCATCAACTGGAGGAAAACCGCTACATCCTGCCCACCGACATGAAGCTGGTGAGTCTGGTCTATAGCGCCGAAGAGGCGGTGGAACAGATCAATCAGTTCTACAGCAACTTCCACTCCAGCCGCTGGCTCAAGCATCAGTTCGTGATCCGCATGAATCACCAGCTCAGTGACGATGCGCTGGAACACATGCAGCACGCCTTCGCCGACCTGTGCCTGAGCGATCACTTCCATCAGCATGTCTACAGCGGTGAGGAGCACGACGAGCCGCAGTTCAGCCACCTTGCACGCCTGGCCTTTACCTTCAACGCGCGTGACCATGGACGCCTGCGGGAACTGGTGGATTACATCAACCTGCCGGAAAACTGGGCGCAGCCCAAACCTCAGGCACAACAACGCACGCGGGAACCCTCGAAGGTTACGTGAGGCAAAAAAAACGGCCCGCTATCGAAATAGCGAGCCGTTTCAGTCAATCGTCCATCCCTCGGCCGCTGAACAAGCGGCTGATCATTTCCATGGAATAGCCCCGATAACTCAGGAACCGCCCTTGTTTGGCACGTTCCCGGGCGTCGATCGGTAAATGCCCGGAAAACTTGCGCCGCCAGGTGTCTTCCAGTTGTTCCTGCCAATTGATACCGCTCTCACGTAACGCGAGTTCGATGTCGCTGCGTTGCAGGCCACGCTGGCTCAACTCTTCGCGGATACGCAAAGGGCCATAGCCGGAACGGGCACGGTAGGAAACGAAGCTTTCGAGGTAACGGGATTCGGACAGCAGGCCTTCTTCCGTCAAGCGGTCGAGTGCAGTGTCGATCATTTCAGGGAGGGCGCCGCGCTGACGCAGTTTACGCGTCAGCTCGACTCGACCATGCTCGCGGCGTGCGAGCAGGTCCATTGCGGTTCGCCGCACTGCGACGAGTGTATCGAGTACGGCGGTCATCGGATCAATCAGATATCAGCGTCAGCCAGGTCATCTTCAGTCTCTTTGACTGGCGATGCTTTGACGTCCGGCGCTGGAGTCAGCAGTTTGTCGCGCAGCTGCTTCTCAAGTTTCGCGGCGATTTCCGGGTTGTCCGCCAGGAACTTGGCCGAGTTGGCCTTGCCCTGACCGATCTTGGTGCCTTCGTAGGCATACCAGGCACCGGACTTCTCTACGAAACCGTGCAGAACACCCAGGTCGATCATCTCACCGTTGAGGTAGATGCCCTTGCCGTAAAGAATCTGGAACTCGGCCTGGCGGAACGGCGAAGCGACCTTATTCTTCACAACCTTGACGCGGGTTTCACTACCGACGACTTCATCACCTTCTTTCACCGCGCCAGTACGGCGGATGTCCAGACGAACCGACGCATAGAACTTCAGCGCGTTACCACCGGTGGTGGTTTCCGGGCTGCCGAACATCACGCCGATTTTCATACGGATCTGGTTGATGAAGATCACCAGGCAGTTGGCGTTCTTGATGTTACCGGTGATTTTACGCAGCGCCTGGGACATCAGACGGGCTTGCAGGCCCACGTGCATGTCACCCATTTCGCCTTCGATTTCAGCCTTGGGTACCAGGGCAGCCACGGAGTCGACGATGATCACGTCAACCGCGTTGGAACGCACCAGCATGTCGGTGATTTCCAGGGCCTGCTCGCCAGTGTCCGGCTGGGAAACCAGCAGGTCGTCGACGTTGACGCCGAGTTTGCCGGCGTACTCAGGGTCGAGAGCGTGTTCGGCGTCGACGAATGCGCAGGTCGCGCCGGCTTTCTGAGCCTGGGCGATCACCGACAGGGTCAGTGTGGTTTTACCGGAGGATTCAGGACCGTAGATTTCAACGATACGGCCTTTTGGCAGACCGCCAATGCCGAGCGCGATGTCCAGCCCCAGAGAGCCCGTGGAGATAGCCGGGATCGCCTGACGGTCCTGATCGCCCATACGCATTACGGCACCCTTGCCGAATTGACGTTCGATCTGACCCAGGGCCGCAGCCAAGGCTTTCTTCTTGTTGTCGTCCATTAAAGTCCTCACGTAATCAATAAGGCCTGACGGCCAACACCTGTATAAGTAGACAGTATTATTCCACAGCGATTCAGTATCGCCTACCCCTGATTTGAGATTTCTCCAGAGGCATGGCGCAGCAGCCCCTCTAGCGCGGCCTTCACCGTTTGTCGGCGGACCTCGTCGCGGTTACCGGGGAAGTGCTGCACCTCGCTGAAGACCCGCTCACCCACCCCCCACGCCAGCCAGACCGTGCCTACCGGCTTGTTCGGCGAACCACCGTCCGGCCCTGCTACACCGCTGACCGCCACGGCAAAAGACGCCCGGCTTTTTTCCTGCGCACCTCGCACCATGGCCTCGACCACCTCGCGACTGACCGCCCCCACCGTCGCAAACAACTCGGCTGGGACATTCAATTGCTCGGTTTTCTGACGGTTGGAGTACGTGACATAACCCGCCTCGAACCATGCCGAACTCCCGGGAATGCGCGTGATGGCCTCGGAAATCCCACCGCCGGTACAGGACTCGGCCGCCGTGACGTGAGCATTGAGAACCTGAAGGCGCCTGCCAAGTTCAGCGGCCAGTTGGGTGATTTCTTTCACGGTCATCTCCTGAGCGAGCGGAATGGGAACTACCGTACACGAGCGGATCGCGCTTGCAAGTTACAGGATCGATCAAAATGTTAGCGCCGCAGCGCCCGGATATAGGCCTGACACGCCTGCAAGGCAATCAGTGCACGGTCGCCGGTGTCGGTGATGGCGATAATTCGTTGAGCATGCGCCGGGTCAAGTCGGGCGCGTAGGGGGCCATGATCCACGCCGCCGGTGCCGGAGGCGGTTGGCACTGCGCAGCCAGTGGCAGTGTCGCTGGCATCGAGGAGGACTGACAGCCGCACATCAGCAGTGGCAAGACGGTCGCGCAAGCGACCTTGATCACGTTGGGCATCGCTAAGCGCTCGATAATGGGTGTGTTCGCTGACCGACAGCCGTTGCTCCAGCGCCAGGCGCTTGTCCTGCTCGGCCTGTTGCCGGGCGGCGGCCGCCAGGGTTAGCTGGTTGAGCGTCGCCGCGTGCTGCCTGTCGAGCTCCGCCAGTTGGCGCCCGTAACGTCCATCCTGAAATCGCCAGGCCACCGCCGCCGAGCCACCGGCCAACACGGCCAGTAACACAACAATTCCAGCAACCCGCCACGATAAAGGGATCAAACCGAAGGCTGGCATAACACCGCCCTCGCCCGCGCCCACAGTTGCAAACGGTCTTGCAGCCCGTTCAGCCCACCATTGATCCGGCGGGTGATGCTGTTGAACTGGTCACGATCAGCCAGTTCGTTGAGGCCGTTTTGTGCCCAGAACCAGGCGGCAGATTCAGCGGCCCATTGCGGTAGCTCCAGCAGTTCCGGCCATTGGAGCAGTCGCTCGTCGCCGAATACACCGACACTGCACTGTTGATAGTTGTGGCGGCCAGTGATCTGAATCAAGCCACGACCGCGGTACTTTTGACCGTCGCCGTCGAGCGCTGCTGTATTACCCAAACGAGCGGCTAACAGGCCGGTGTCGTATTTGCTCAGATACCGGTCACTGCCGAGTTCGCGCACATACTGCAACTGCCCCGATTCGTGACCCACTTGCGCAAGGAAAGCGGCGCGGCGTTTGGGCGTGTTTATGGAATGGCCATCCATGGCGCCATTGAGGGCGGAAATGAAAACGCCCGCTTGGCTGCGGGCGTCTGGAAGTATTTGCTGTAATTGCAGAACCGTCAGCGGCATGAGTCGTGTTCCCTTCGCCATTTGATTAGCCAGACCGCGCCAATGCGTTATTGGGTGGCGTCCAGGCAGGTCGCGTCGATCACGCAGCGATAGCTTTGAAATTTGTCGCCGCTGGCAGTGACCTTGTCGATTGACCAGTAACCGCGCATGAAATCCGGCCAGGAAGGGTCCAGCAGCAAAACGCCCTCGGCGGACAGGGCCGGATTGCCAGGACAGGCGATTTTTACCTTGAGTTTTTCACGCAACAATTTGCGCACCTCACCCTCACCGACGTCCCTGGCCTCTTCTTCATTCTGACAAAGCCGGCCGATGACCTTGAACGGCGCGCTACCGGTTTCAACCACCCGCACCATCCCGGCCGCCGCGTCCCACCAACTCGTCTTGCAGCCCTGGTTTTTCGCCCGGGCAGTGTCATCGAGCGTGGCGGAGATGAAGGCGCGATCGCCTGGACGATTGTCCGTGGTCACCGACAATTTCACCTCGGGCAACACCTTGCCCGACAGCGACTTGATCTGACCGGGAAGCGCCAGCACATACAGTTCATTCACCGGTTTGGCGATTGCGTGATGCCTGAGGGCAAGGCGTGTCAGGAACGCCATGTCGCTTTCGTTGGACTGATCGATGTGATCGATTTTTTTCAGTGCCAGTTGGGGAGCCACACGTGGCGAAAAGCCGTGCCGGGAAGCTATCTCGCGAAACAGCGCACCCAGGGTGGTCGGGCCGTGACTGGCGGATCGACGCAGCAGGAACCCGGTCTTGTCCGCGACACTGAACGGCGCCGCGGTGGCCACCAGTGTCAAGCGAAGCGGGAACAGCGTCGGTGTCAGGCGAGACACCATGAACTGGCCCTTGTCCACCCACCCGGACTCCACGTAACCAACCCGCAAGCCCACCTTGCCGCCCAGGATCGGCAGGCCTTCGAGCCCTTCCAGGTCGAGCGTCAAGGTCAATTGATCGGACTCGATACCGGCGGCATCGATGTGCTCCCAGCTGATCAGGCGCTTATTGATCAGGGCCTCATTGGCCCCATAAATGTATACCGCTGGCGTGAAACCCAATGCCATGGAGCCTCCTTAATCCCACGCGGTAACCGGCGTGGTCACAACGGGTTTTGCGTCAATTTCCGGCAGTACCACCCAGACGCCCGCAGGCAATACCGGCCCCGGTTCCGCCAGTGTGGGGTTGAGCCGCCACAGTGCTTCTTCGACGGCATCGTCACAGCGACCCAGTTCGCGGTACAGCAACAGGTTCACCGAATCACCGGCCAGACTTCGAACTCTACGCATGGATGAACTCCGACAGGTCTACTGCCCAACTGACGACCATCGCCGTGCCGTCATCGATGATCATGCTCTGGGTTTCCGTCACCGTGTTGATTCGCCAAAGCCCCCAGCTGCGTCCGATGCCATCCACCAACGGCACCGGTTTTCGCTGTTCCTGTAGCGTGCGCAGCTCATTGAGCCGGTCCATGGCCACCGCGTACATCGACGTCCCCGTAATCCTCAATGTCTGGGCCTTTTGCCCGGTCTGACTGGATTTCGGCTTGCCGGTCACAATGTCCAGCTCCACCCAGCCTCCGTCCGAGCTGTGCACGATGCCGCTGTACGCGAAGTGACGGGACAGGCCGAAAATGAAACTGCCCAATGCCATTTGCTGGCGCATTACAGACCTCCATCGGTCAGGGCCGCACCTCGTCGAGTGGCGAGGGCGTTAGTGGTTATCAGGGGGACAAATTCACCGTGGAACTGCGTCTGCAGTTGCTGCGCCACGATTGTTCGGATGTGCTCGGAGTTATCCGCCCCCGTGCAGGTGACCTGGATGGACGGTGAATAATTGATCTGCTGTGTTTGTGTCTGTGTCGAGGCGCTGGTCAGGTCTTTGCTGACTTGATCAGGGGCACCGAGCTGGTCGGAAGGTGTGGCCAGTTTTTCGCCCAGCCAGGATCCGGCGATGCCGCCGAGAAAGCCGCCGATGGCCGTGCCCACGCCTGGAAATATCATCGTACCGAGCGCTGCGCCCGCATAAGAACCGGCCACCATCCCGGCAGAGGACGCGACGGCTTTGGTGTCTCCAGTGGCGACACCTTGTGCGATATCGACCCCGGCGCTGAGCAAGTTCAGCCCTGGTGCTCTTTTAGGGAGGAAGGAGCCGACCTTGGCGGCTTTGCCGAGCAACGGGCTGGCCGGACTGGAGCCAGCAAATTGCACCAGACGCTGAGCTGGAGCTGGAGCTGGAGCTGGAGCCAGAGTTTGAGCCTGAGCCAGAATCGGGGCCACCGCCGGTCTATCGACCCGAGGCTGCACAGTGACATCAAATTGCGATTGACCCTTCGGATTGCCCTGCCCCTTGGCTTTGTCCGGTTTTGCGTTCCTGCGTTTCTTGCGTGCCTGATCACCCGTGTAACCCAGGCTGCTTTCCGTCCTCTTTTTCGGTGGAGGAGGCTTGTTGTCCTGGTCGGCGCCGCGATTGTCCTCGCCGATCAGATCCCCCAGGCCCCAGGGCAGGCGTGGCGCCGTTCGCTTCAGGATTTTCTTGGCAACGTTGGTCAACGCTTCGGTGGCGACGGCGGCACCCACGACGGACGCGATGGAAGAGAGCGTGACCGCAACAGCCGCCAGCCCTGTGGCAATTACGGGATGTTGCTCGGCAACCGAACTGAGCTTGTCGACCTGAGCAGAAAGAGACGTCAGCGGGCCGGACATGTCTGGCGTTACTGCGCGCCCCAGGCGACTGAGACTCGCATCCAGCACGTCCCTGCCGGGTGTCGAATTGCGCCCTTCGTCTTTGACGGTCTGCCCTGTCGAGCCATTGCTTTCGACCGTTGACGTCGCAGTGGCGGCTTTATCGGACGCGTCCTTGCGCACAACGGGGTTCTGAGGCGTGGCGGCGATTGCAGCCGTCCGCTCGGGCGCCGTCACCGCCACCACACCGGCCTCGCCACTGCTGCGCAGAGTGGAGCGCAGGCCTGCCCCATCGACATTCAGGTTGGGGGCGCCCAATTGATCGGGCGTTTCAGTCGCCGCCATGCCATCGAGGTTCGATGGCGATGGGCTGTCAGCGGCAGGTCCCACTCCGAGCCGTTTGAATGCCGAGCGTGCTGAAGACACTACCGCTGTCAGCGACGTCAGCGCTTCACCCAGCTTGTTCTGCCCTGCCGTCAGTAAGCGTATGTCCAGGCTGACCGTGTTCAGTGCCTGGTTGAGCTGCGCCAGCGGGGCGATGAAACCGGCCAGCCCGAGGGTTGCTGACCCGCCGCCCATTGCCGGCGACCCCATGCTATTGATCGCCGCACTGGCCAGCGAATATTGACTGTCTGCCATCCCGCTCTACTCCTGTTTCACGCCAAGGCGAGTGATCGCGATGTCGTAGCGGCGCAATGCCTTGCCGACGTCCCACTCCAGAATGTCCGCTTCACTTACCGGGTAAATGAGCGGCACCACATCGAGGATTACTTCGATGTCGCGCTCCGAAAGAAGGCCGCCGGTTTGTTTAAAAAATCATCGATGCGTACCTGAAGCTGTGTCCAGTCGGGCACGGTCAGCAGGGCCAGATCGGGAATCATCAGCCCGGTGCAATGGGCGGTGATGAACTCGGCGCGTTCCTTGGGCGTCTTGAGTTTTTTCATCGCTTTGGTCGCGCGCAGCACCGGCATTTCCAGAGTCAGCGTGGTGAGGGTTCGACCCGCCACGGCGAGCGGTTGCAACAAGGTCACGTCGTCGGGATCGGCCGACGGTGGTTCACCCTCGTCCGCTTGCTCAAGGAAATGCGACGTCGGCAACGTCGACATCTCGTGCACGTATTGCGCGATGCTCACGTAGTCCGGGCGCTTGAGTTGATCGAGTTCCTTGACCGACAGGCCGGTGGCCAGCAGCGCCAGTTCGAAGAACTGATCGTCCTCATCGTCGCCGGCACGGGTCAGGGCTTCTTTCTGTGCGGCGTAGTACAACGGTTTGAGCTGAATCTGCTCGATCGACGACTGATCGTCGGCCGCGATCGGCGACAACAAGGCGTGAACAGGAGGTGTCCAGGACATGAAATGAATTCCTTGGTGAATCATGAGACGAGCAAACCTTGTGGGAGCGAACCGGGGTGGGCTCGCTCCCACAGGTTCAAGGGATCAGCACTGCGCGGCGGGCGTCGCCGAGAATGTCGACGCCGTTGAGCACGAACTTCTGGGTGCGCACGTCGATGTCGATCACCGGGATGCCGTTTTCCAGACGGTTGTAGGTGCGGCAGGAGAGCTCAAGCGTGGTGGTCGGTTTGTCATTCATTTTGAGCGCCGTCTCGGCCAGGGACTTCAACTTGCCGCCGACGGTGTGGTAGGTGAACCAGGTGTTGCCATCCTGATCCTGACCGGCCTCACGGACGTTCAGCAAAATGTCGTCGCCCAGTTTCACACCCAGGGCGAGCATGACTTCTGCGCCCACGCCTTGCAGCTTGAGCGTGGCGGTGAGGGCTTTGCCGCTCTTGGCCATTTCCTCGCCGATGAAGCGCCCGCCGGTCATGTTCTCCATCTCGAACTCGATCTTCGGCGGGGTGAACTCTTCCACCGTCGCCGACAACGGCAGGCCTTGCAGGGTGGCCGCGATGGCCTGTCTTACGCGGTTGGTAAACATTAGAGAACGTCCTCCAGGAACTGCTCGATGATTTCATCGCGGGCATTGAGTTGATAAACCATGTGTTCGTTCGGCGCGTAGCGGCCGTAGTCGATGACCACGTACCAGGTGCCGTTCTTGTACTTCTCGACGCTGTTCAATTCCGGGTGCAGGTACACGCTGCCGCCTGGAATGGTTTCGTCGGCGACCAGGGTTTGCAGCCAGTCATTGATGCGCTTGACCTCCTGGTCCATGAACGACTTGGTCAGGTTCTTGGCCATGGCTTTCTGGCCGGCCTTGACCAGCTTGCGGCTGATCGCATCTTCGAGGCCGACGTAGCTGATGAACTTGCCGGTGATCGAGCGGTTACCCAGCAGCGAGAAGCCGCCGAGGATGGTGCGGGCGTAGTAGCTGATGCCGTAGCGGTTGAGCAGATCGCCCTCGGTGGAGGTGTCGAGGATGTTGTATTCCACGACCCGCGAAACGTCCTCGGCAAAGGTCACCTGATTGCCCGGGCTTTCCCATTGCTTGACCTTGGCCAGCGCTGCGATGGCTAGGCTCGACGGCGACAGGAACACGTTTTTCTTGGCGGCCTTGGAGTACACCGACGGCATGTTGTGCACCAGCAGGCAGCGGTCGAAACCCAGCTCCGCGCCGCCCAGTTCCTGGCTGTAAGTCACTTGGTCGGCGACCGCGGCGTCCTTGCCGTCGAGCACCACACGGGCCTTGATGCGCTTGCCGAAAGACGCGAACTCACCGGCCACGGCTTTGGTGCTGGTGAAGCCCGGCGCGCCGATGATGGTCAGGTCCTCAGGCACGCTGCCCAACGCCGCGAGGCCGAGCTTGCGACCGGTCAGCGGATCGATGCCGCCGATGACGTTATTCAGCGTGTCCGCCGGGGTCGCGCCCTCTTCGACGATGACCACGTAGACCGGCACCTTGACCACTTTCAGGATCTGGAAGACCGCGTGATACAGCGTGCCCGCCTCGGTGCCCGTCGGATCGAGCAGCGCCTGGGTGGTGAAGCTGTTGATGCGAAACGGCGCATTGCGTGGAATCAACGGATCCGCCTTCGGCGCGGTGCCGATCAGACCGATGACGTTGTCGCCCAGGCCACCCATGGCCTCGGGGGATTCGGTGGCATTGACGGTAATGCCGTTGTGCTCGAAGTTCAGAACCTCAGCCATGGTTATTCAGCCTTCTTGGCAGCGGCCTTCTTGGCCGGGGTGGAGGATGCGGCCGACTCGGCAACCGCGGTATTTTTCAGCTCCAGACGACCAGCGCTGCGCAACGCACTGGCCTCCACATCGAGCAGTTGCAATTCCTGGCCGATGCTCGACCAGTGACCACCCCCGGTGGGGAATGGGAGGAGCACGGTGTACGTTTGGCGTTCTGCCATTTCTGTTTCTCCTTGAACGAAAAAGCCCCTTGGGGAAGGGGCTGTCGGGTGTTGTATTGCGGGAAAGAAAACGCCCCGGCGGTGCGGGGCGTTAATCGGAAGTAATGAAGGTTTCCAGAGGGGGATCATCAAATCCCTGAGACACAAGCCAGGCAGCCGCCAAGGCTTCATTGGGGCTGGTCGGCCATTCGCTGTCCTGCGGTGCCTGCCCAACGACATCGACACGATTCAGCTCGACGCCGTAGATTTTCCAGAACTTGAGATCTGCAATCTCGCGTTCATTGGCGATCTCCAGGTCCAACGCGTTCTGCAAAGTGGAAATCATGTTTGCGCTGAATTGCGTCAACAGCGTTTTCTTCTTGGCGGCCTTACTCTTCAAAGCGCGTACGGTCGCTGCCTCATCGACGATCCAGTGATCGTCCTGCCATTTGTCGAAACGGGTCTCCGGAGCTTCAAGCGTAAAACCTTCAGGCAAGTCGCCCAACCGCTCCCAGACTTGAGACTCTCCGGTCTCGGTGCTGTAGACCCGCAATCCGCGGTGGTCCGCAACCAGCTTCCAGTCCTCGCCTGCCAACTTGACGGCCGCGTGACCAGCCTGCGCTGCAGGTGGCTCACATTGATAGGCATGCGCGGGAATCAACCAGGTAAAAGGTTCCAATGGGCTGGGGTCCGCCACTCCTATGCCGATGAACTCTCCAGTAATGGGGTGCACATTGCAGATGGTCGGTGGCGTGACCTCATCAGCGAGCCACCAGGACACCTCGCCTTTCGAGGCAATGCGTTCGTCTGACATTCTCAAAAACTCCAATAGGGATCTGATCAATATTTAATGCAGGCGAGATACGCCGTGTTGAGTGGCCGGGCTTCAGTGCCACCGGAACTGGCAATAGTGATCGCGTGAGTGTGATCTCCGTTTGAGCTGGTGGTGGTTCCTGCTGACCCGTACCAAGGCTCGTCACCCCACACAGCATTGCCTTCGGTACCTGGCCCCCGATCCAGATTGATCCAGACACCGTGTGTATGGGCGCCGGCGACCGCCGCACTGGCGGTATGCACGTGGGCGGCGTTCTGACTCGCCTGGACACTACCGAAAACGCGACCCGGGTCGACGTTTCGCCCGTCATCGAATCCTCGATCGAAATGAGCCCGGGAATCCGGCAAATTGAACGTGGTTGCACCATCCCCCACGCCGTAATAAGTGCCTATTCTGGCGAACAGTGCGGCATAGGTCGTGCGCGATACCGCCGCCCCATTGCGCTTCAAAAAGCCGGCAGGCGGCGTGACCATTGCAAAGTGCGTGACCTCGCCAACCCGGTCCCCCGCGACACCCAATGCAAATGCCTCGACCTGTGCTTTGGTGTAAACATCGGTCAATCCGTAACCCGCCACGGTTGTGGGGTTGTCACCCGCAGTAGCACGGCCATATTTATCAACCGTCAGACTCTTGTAAGTCCCCGCCTGAATCCCCGTCCTACCCGCCAGCATTTCAAAGCTCAGCGCCGTAGTGCCCAGCGTGATCGGACCATTCGTGACCAGGTGCCAAAGCGAATCGCCGTTCGCCGTGCCCTCTTCAACCATCACGCTCAGACCCGGCGTCACCTTGGCGCTGGTGTTCGAGTCAACCGAACGCACCCAGTCACCATTGGCAGCAACGTAAATGCCGTTATCCTTCGCCGCCGTTTGCGCCGCCACCAGCACCCGCTGACCCGCCACCACCGCGACACCATCAATCTGCTGCGCTCCGCTTAGTACGATGTTCCCGGTGGAGACCACGCGCACCGACTGTTTGCCATCCAGCTTCGCCAGTTCATCGGCGAGATACCCCATCACCCAGGCCCGTGTCGCCTTGACCACGGTGTCGTCGATCAGCAGCGTGACGTTCGACGCATTGCTGGTCTCGAAAATCGAGCGAATGTAGAACTCTTTCCCCGAGCCCGACGTCGCCAGCACCGGCTTGAACGACTCCGGGTATTTGACGATGGCGTACAAAATCCCGGTGTCAGTCCAGAGCCCCGCTTCGCGCACATACCAACCGCCCTCTTCTGGCGGGATGGTCACTTCGGCCAACAACCAGCTCGGATTCTTCTCGTCCTGGAACAGCGCATTCAGTGGCCCGCGCCACACTTCTCGTTTAAGCGCAGTGGCGGTCGCCGCCGGGTTGTAGACCGTGCCGCCGCCGTCACCGACCGAAATCTGTGACAACTTGATCGGCACGCCCGCCGCCTTGCAGGCGGTTTCGTAGGCAATCCCTGCATTCGTGAGCAGGGTGTAATAGTCAGCCATTCAGGCCCCCTGAGGATAAATAGTGGATGTTTCAACGGCGTAGATCCCGGCAGCCATGAAGGCCTGACCCGAGGCTTCGAGCCCTTCGATGACAATCGGATACACCGTGGTGAGTTCGCCGCACACCGTCGCCGCGCCGATGACGTGACTGCCGAATGCGCTCAACCCAACGGACACCGACAGGATGTCGCGTTCGCTTTTGGCGTCCGCCAGGCGTCGGTCGAGACGGGCGTCGATTTCTTCGCTGTAGGGTTGCTCGGTAAACGCCCTGACGGAAAAGCTGTAGGGCTGGCCCGGTGGCGTCTGCTCGTACCAGGCCCGCACTTCAGGCATCAAGCGCAATCCTTTCGCGGCGTTTTCCAGCGCCAGTCGCGTCCCGGCCTGCCGCGCCGTGGGCCAGGCGAGTTCGACCGTCAGGCGCTTTTCCGCCTCGGCCGCCTCGGAGCTCCATTCACTGACACCTCGATCGGCGGCGAGATACGGCAGAAACGCCAAGGGCGTCACCGTCGGGTTCATCAGCTCGGGAAACGGCGGCGTGATGCGATCAAGCAACGTGCCGAAACCGAGGTCCAGGGCTTTTTCCAGCGCTGAGCTGTTGGACGGCAACAGGCTCGGACGAGGTTTTGGGTCACTCATAGCGTGAGCACCTCGACCTCGACCCCCGTGCACCAAGGCGCTTCGAAGGCGGTCGTGACAATCGGTTCGACCGGTTCGAGAATCTCGAGCTGAACCGCGCCAGCGTTGTGCAGCGTGTAGTCGATCCAGCTCGGGTCGACCCGCCCTTCCAGCCGATGACAACTCTGGGCATACGCTTGCAGTTGCTGTTGTGCGGCGACCTTGGTCAGCCCCGAATCAGGGCCGGCGTTGATCCTCGCGACGACGCGGATTTTGTAGTTCTTGATGTGGGCGCCCTGCACCGTGACCCGATCCGTTTCCGGTCGCACATCAGGTCGGGCGAAGTGTTCGCGCACACCTTCGAGCAGTTCCTCTGACGCGGTGCCATCGCCTTCCCGTGCCAGCACCGTGACCATCACCTCGCCCGGTGCCGTGCGACGTCCGTTGCCATCCTTGACCTGCGCCGCATGGCCGTCCGGATCGAAGGTGTACGTGACCGTCACCTCGCCCGCCGCCGCGCTTTCCACCTTCACCGCAGGACGCTCGCCGAGGGTGAACACCTCGCGGCGATACTGCATGCGCGAACCGGCGGCCGGTGCGTGCGGCGCCAGGTAGTAACGCAACCGGGCGTCATCGTCGCTTTCATACACGGGCGCTACCGGCGGGTACGCTGCCGGATCGCCCGGGTCGAGCAACTGACGCTCAAGGCCCATGTCCGCGAGACGGGCATCCAGATTGCTGCCGGTCGCCCACCAGGCCAGCATCTGCTTGATGCGGGCGTTGTATTTCCGTTCGTGGATTTGCAGGCGCACACAAAACGCCTCAAGCGCCAGGGTCAGTAACTCGCTTTCGTTTTCAAGACTGGCCTTGAGTTTCGCCGCCGTCTCGGGAGACCGGGCGCCGACGTACTCGACGACAAACGTCTTGAACTCGGCGAGCAGGTCTTCGAACGCGTCGACGGTGACGATCGACGGTTCGGCCAACTGGTTCTGGCCAGGGATCAACATGCTCATGTCACCACCTCGAAGGTCTGGTTGCGGTTTTTCCAGATGCCGGCGAATCGCAACACCAGCCCGGCGCCTCGCCGGCCGGCGACAATGACCTGCGGCTGAAAATCACCGATGCCGTTCTGTTCGTTGTAGAACGCCTGCGCCGCATGACTCTGGGCAAGGATCAGCAGGTCGTCGCCAAGGTTGCGGCCGAGCAGATCCGGGATCAGCGAGCCATACAAAGGACGCTTCTGACGGGTGCCCAACGGCGTGGTCAGCGCCCGGGTGGCGCGCTGCACGAATTGCGGCCAGTCGTCGACCGCCGCCCCGGTGTTTCTATCGATTCCGATCATGGGAAACTCTTTATGCGGTACTGATGACGCGTCCCTGGTGATCCACCACCGGGCCGCTCAGGTGCACACCGGAAGCGTCGAGTCGCAAGCCGACCGCGCCCAGTTGCAGTTCGATGGCCTCAGGCGTAATCGCAAGCCTCGCCGGGCCGAGATTCAACTCGAGCGCTTCGCGAGAGCCACTGAACGCCGCCGGGCCGTTCTTCCAGTGCAAGACGTGACGGGCATCGTCGTAACCGCTTTCAGTGCCATCCAGATAGAGGCGACGCGTCAGCGACGCCTGTGTCGAAGCGGGTGGAAACTGATTGCCGTTAAGCCCGAACAACGCCACGGACTGAGCGCCGCCCTCGCCGCCGCCATGGTTCAGCAGCAGGCATTGCTCGCCGACCGAGGGGATCCGCGACTCGCTTTGCGCCCCGGCGCTGGGGTTGAAAAAACGGATGGCCGGGCTCAGTAACTCACCATGACTGACCCGGCACGTGTTACTGGCCGCATCGACTTCCTGGCACACGCCGATGCGACACAAGCTGTCGGTTCGCCGGTGCAAGTCTTCAAGTTCAGCCTCCATCTCGGCCAGGCGCTCGATGATGGGGCCGAGCTGCTGACGTAAAAGCGCATCGAACATGGCTCAGCCCTCGAGTGCGGTGTATTGGTCCGGGTCGTCGATGTTCGAGACTTCCCAGGTTTTGGCGAATTTCGGGATGCCCAGCGGGTCGTCCAGCAGTAATGCGCCGAGGTAAATCGTCTGGGTGAAGGAAAGGGTCCAGGCGAGGTACTCCTGCGAACCGCTGATGAGCGTCGACGGCAAGGCATCGATGTTCACGGGCAAATCGCATTGGCTACCTGGCAGCCCCCATCGGTTATCCGTCACCCATCCCTTGAGGACGGCTGCCAGATCGCAAGCGGCCAACCCAGGGTTATCCAGCGTTGGGGAAACAACGATTTGCAGCGAGAACGTCAGGACATGAGCGATGCGTCCGTCCTGTGCGCGCTCGCCGCTTGCATTGCGTTCGAGGGCGATCAGGATCCACGCCTGATCGAACGTGCCGTCGAAGTCCTGACGAGCTCCGACGTTCAAACCCGGGTCAGCCGAGCGCAGCGCTTCGGCAATGGCAAACAACAGCCGCGACGGCTTATCGATGTCGAGGGACATAGGGGGTTTCCAGTTCAAAGATTGAAGCGTTCGGCTGCGCGGGGGATGCAGCGTGTCGGCGTTGCCAGAACGGCAACGGGGATTGGTTTTATTGATCCGGGCGGGAATCACGCGGCGGTACTTCGCACACGCCGATCCGCTTGGCTGCCCAGCGCTCATAAAGGCCGATGGCGACGTCGGCGCCGGCCATTGCCGTGAGGCAACCGAACGCGCCAGCCGCCCAGATCGACATGCCGGCGGCGTACAGCAGCATGATGGCCGAGACCCCGCAGATCATGCACGCCCCGGAACGCAAGGCCAGGCGCCGCAGCAATGACCAGCCCCGGGCGCCCTCCTTGTCGGCACGCCACATTTCGCCAGACACCCCGCCCATCACGGCGAGCACGATGACCAGCCAGATCGGCATGTCCAGCAACGCTTGTTGCTCGTTTGTCATGTCACGCCTCCTGCGGGGTGATTGATGAGTGATGTGCTTTCTACTGGCAAGCACATCCAGCCCTGCGAAGGCCGAGCTGGATGCAGTCGCTGCTTTATTTGAGCAACGCAGTGGCGCATAGCGCCCTGCGGCTCAGACAGCCCAGGTCCAGATATCAAAGGTTTTGAAGGAAGAGCCATCGATCAGGCGGATTGGACGGTAGGTCGGCTTGTACCCGAATCGAGCCCAGACAGGCGTCTCTTTCACGACGGAAAAGCCGCCATTCGGTTGCAGTCGCAGCACGACGCCGGAATGACCCGCTGTGCCGGAGTTCCACAAAGGCACATCGTTGGCGGCATACACAACGAAGTTGCCATCCGCCTGCATGACGGCTTTGACCGCCCCCTTGTTCTGCGTATAGCTGGCCCAGCGAACGCTCCAGTTCGGACCGTAGACCACTACGTTCCCGTCACCCTGGAAAATCAGCGCGCTATCACCGGAAAAATACGGCATGCCCCTGGCAAGCTCGGCGGGACCACTGATGACCACCGAAGCGTTAGAACCGGCAATCGGCGGAATCGACGGGGTGCCGCTCCAGATTGCCTGAGAGTCAACCAGCACGATGTTGCCGTCGTCCTGCAGAATCAGGTGGGTCCGGTTCCACTGATCTTCACTGGTAAACGTGCTGTTGTTCGACAACCAGGCACGCGCTCGGGCCGGGTCATAAAGAAAGGCGCCGTACTGAATGAAGAATTGCGTCGCCTCATTGTTACGCAAGGGAATGGTTGAACTGTAAGGCTGAGCCTCGTTAGCGACCCATGCCACCGCGCCGTTATCCAGCAGCACCAAATTACCGTCAGCCTGAAGCAATAGCTTGAACCGGCCATTTGGGGACAGAAGGAACTGACCCGGCGTCATGGTTTGGTAGGCTGGGAGAATCGAGGTGCCGCTGCCTTGAAATGGAATACGTGTGCGTCCTGCCATGTTGTTCACCTATTGAGTCGAATGATTTTGTGCGCTGAATTGCGCGTTCATGTCGCTCAACGGCGATCGCTCAAGGCTCGCGGCCTTCACATGATTCAATGTTCCGCATCGGGAGCATTTGATCTGGAGCTCGGTGTACTCACCCACCCGGGCGAGCAGTCGTTTGCACTGTCCACATCTGTAATCTTTCAACATCGAGAGGCCTCCTGGCTTCTGTCGAATCCTTTCTGTCGTTGAGGTTTATAAGCCTCGTACGAGGTAGGCATTTCAAAAAGCCCGGCGCTGCCGCAATGTTGTTCACTTAAGAGTGTCTTGAATCAAAGGAAACTTGTGGCGAGGGAGCTTGCTCCCGCTTGAGTGCGTAGCACTCACAAAACTCGGCAATAGTTGTCAGATTTTTGGGGCCGCTACGCAGCCCAGCGCGAGCAAGCTCGCTCGCCACAAAGGTATGCACGATCCAAGAGCGCGCTTAAGTGAACAGCATTGCGGCGCTAACCGGGCTTTTCAGTAATGCGATCCTTCGCGTTGACCTTTCGGCGCTACTGGCGCGGTACGGGTCCATTCAGATTGTTTTTCCGACCGCGGTCCCTGCCCGCCGGATAACTGCTTCTGGTGCTTTACGCTGCACACCCGGGTCAGTTGCCAACCCTCTGAACCGTTGAGGCCGGTTCATCGCTGCCTTTGTGGTGGAACTAAAGAACTTCGTTTCGAGCTGCTTTGTTGAGCGGCTTGAGACAAAGAATATGCATGGATGCATATACAGTCAATGCACAAATGCATTTATTTATGCGCTTTAAATGCATTTACGCATGAAAGCCCCACAGACAAAGGCGTTGACGGTTTTCAGCAGGCGAAAAAAAACCCGCGCAGTGGCGGGTTTTATCTGACAGCGATGAGGTTAACGGGCGTACATGCCCCACCAGAAGACGTGGCCGAGGATGACAATCTGTTCTTCCTGGATCTCCTGGAAGGTGTAGTCCTCGTCCGGATGCTCATCGCGATTGAAGCTGCGCAGGCGAATTCCCGTCGGCAGGCGATAAAGCTGTTTAACCCGCAACTGGCCGTTATGGTTGATGGCATACAGGTCGCCATCGACGATGTCGCCAATCCCGCATTTGCCGGCATTGACCCCCACGGTGGCGCCGTCGCGCAGTACCGGCAACATACTGTTGCCACGCACCGTCACGCATTTGGCCTGGTCGAACTGCACACCGTTGTGGCGCAGGCTGCGTTTGCCGAAGCGCAGGCTAGAGCGCTCGCTTTCTTCGATGACGAATCTTCCTGATCCAGCAGCCAATTCAACCTCGCGAAGAAAGGGGACGGACACCTCGTCGTCATCGACGGGCGTATCGTCATCCCACAGGCTTATGTCCTTGAGTTCCGAATGCAGTTCATCGCGACTGGAATTGACGGTAGGCGCGACATCCGCACGGCCCCGCAACTGGTCGGTGCTCACGGCGAAGTATTCGGCGATCTTCGAAATGTGTTTGTCCGAAGGATCGACGATCTTCCCGCTGAGGATGCGCGAGAGAGTGGATTGAGGCACGCCCGTGCGACGGTGAAGCTCCGTGGGGGAGATCCCGTGCTGATCGAGCAGCGCTCTTAATACGGTAGAAACATTGCGTTTTTGCATAACGCGCATAGTGCTTGATCTTTTTTTCGTAGGCAAATGCAGAATTGCATAAACAGCGCATAAATTGTGTATGGACGGCAGACAGGTATCCCGCCGCTTTCATGCCTGCGTCGGGTGGACCGCCCATGTTAACCTTGCGCCCATCGCGGAAAAGCCGGGCCGATGTCCCTCCTTTGCCCTACACCTTTCAACGAATTTGCCTGATATCCGATGAATAAAGCACTCACCGATCTGTCCTCTCACACGCCAATGATGCAGCAGTACTGGCGCCTGAAGAACCAGCACCCCGACCAGCTTATGTTCTACCGCATGGGTGACTTCTACGAGATCTTCTATGAAGACGCGAAGAAGGCCGCCAAGTTGCTGGACATCACCCTGACCGCCCGTGGGCAGTCGGCCGGTCAGGCGATTCCGATGTGCGGGATTCCTTACCATGCCGCGGAAGGTTACCTGGCGAAACTGGTGAAGCTTGGCGAATCGGTGGTGATCTGTGAGCAGGTCGGCGATCCGGCGACCAGCAAGGGGCCAGTGGATCGCCAGGTGGTGCGGATCATCACGCCGGGTACGGTCAGTGATGAAGCGCTGCTGGATGAGCGTCGGGATAACCTGATCGCGGCGGTACTGGGTGACGAGCGCCTGTTCGGACTGGCAGTGCTGGACATCACCAGCGGCAACTTCACTGTGCTGGAGATCAAGGGCTGGGAAAACCTGCTGGCGGAACTGGAGCGGGTCAATCCGGTGGAGCTGATGATCCCGGATGACTGGCCGAAGGATTTGCCGGCGGAAAAACGCCGTGGGGTACGTCGCCGTGCGCCGTGGGATTTCGAGCGTGACTCGGCGCTGAAAAGTCTCTGCCAGCAATTCTCGACCCAGGACCTGAAAGGTTTCGGTTGCGAGAACCTGACCCTGGCCATCGGCGCCGCCGGTTGCCTGCTCAGCTACGCCAAGGAAACCCAGCGCACCGCCCTGCCCCATTTGCGCAGCCTGCGGCATGAACGCCTGGACGACACCGTGGTGCTGGATGGCGCGAGCCGCCGCAACCTGGAACTCGATACCAACCTCGCCGGTGGTCGCGACAATACGCTGCAATCGGTGGTTGATCGCTGCCAGACCGCGATGGGCAGTCGCCTGCTGACCCGCTGGTTGAACCGGCCGTTGCGCGACCTGAAGGTTTTGCTGTCACGCCAGACCTCGATCACTTGCCTGCTCGACGGCTACCGTTTCGAAAAGCTGCAACCGCAGCTCAAGGAAATCGGTGACATCGAGCGGATTCTGGCGCGGATCGGTCTGCGTAACGCCCGTCCTCGCGACCTCGCTCGTCTGCGCGATGCACTCGGTGCACTGCCTGAGTTGCAAGTGGCGATGACCGAGCTGGAAGCGCCGCACATCATTCAACTGGCCAAGACCACCAGCACCTACCCGGAACTGGCGGCACTGCTGGAAAAAGCCATCATCGACAACCCGCCTGCGGTGATCCGCGATGGCGGCGTGTTGAAAACCGGTTACGACAGCGAGCTCGACGACCTGCAATCGCTGAGCGAAAACGCCGGACAGTTCCTGATCGATCTGGAAGCACGCGAAAAGGCCCGCACCGGCCTGTCGCACCTGAAAGTCGGTTACAACCGCATTCACGGTTACTTCATCGAGTTGCCGAGCAAGCAGGCCGAATCGGCGCCGGCCGACTACATTCGTCGCCAGACGCTGAAGGGCGCAGAGCGTTTTATCACGCCGGAACTCAAGGCGTTCGAGGACAAGGCACTGTCGGCCAAGAGCCGCGCCCTGGCTCGCGAAAAGATGCTTTACGAAGCGCTGCTCGAAGACCTGATCGCCCAGTTGCCACCGCTGCAAGACACCGCCGCGGCATTGGCCGAACTGGATGTACTGAGCAACCTCGCCGAACGCGCATTGAATCTCGATCTGAATTGCCCGCGCTTCGTCGACGAGCCCTGCATGCGCATCAGCCAGGGCCGTCACCCGGTGGTCGAGCAAGTGCTGACCACGCCGTTCGTGGCCAACGACCTGAGCCTCGACGACAATACCCGCATGCTGGTGATCACCGGTCCGAACATGGGCGGTAAATCCACCTACATGCGCCAGACCGCACTGATCGTGTTGCTGGCACACATCGGCAGTTTCGTGCCGGCGGCCAGTTGCGAACTGTCGCTGGTGGACCGCATCTTCACCCGGATCGGTTCCAGCGATGACCTGGCCGGTGGACGTTCGACCTTCATGGTCGAAATGAGCGAAACCGCCAACATTCTGCACAATGCCACCGAGCGCAGCCTGGTGCTGATGGACGAAGTCGGTCGCGGCACCAGCACCTTCGACGGTCTTTCCCTGGCGTGGGCTGCGGCCGAACGCCTGGCGCACCTGCGGGCTTACACGCTGTTCGCCACCCACTACTTCGAACTGACGGTGCTACCGGAAGCGCAACCGCTGGTGGCCAACGTGCACCTCAATGCCACCGAGCACAACGAGCGCATCGTGTTCCTGCACCATGTGCTGCCCGGGCCTGCCAGCCAGAGCTATGGCCTGGCCGTTGCGCAGCTGGCCGGCGTGCCGAGTGAAGTGATCGTGCGCGCTCGCGAGCACCTGGGTCGCCTGGAAGCCACCGCGCTGCCCCATGAAGTGCCCAAGGCTGCCAAAGGCAAAACGGCCGCGCCGCAACAGAGCGACATGTTCGCCAGCCTGCCCCATCCGGTGCTCGATGAACTGGCCAAACTGGATCTGGATGACCTGACGCCGCGTCGCGCGCTCGAAATGCTCTATACACTAAAGACACGGATCTAACGCACTTGCCTGCAAGCTGTTAGAATCTCGCGCGGTTTGGGATGCTGCAGGCCAATAGCCTGGCCTGCAGACTATCGCTCCCAAACCTGGCGACCCCAACGTGAAGGGGCTCCGCTGCCGCCGCCTGAGGAGAAAATTAGAAATGACCTTCGTCGTCACCGACAACTGCATCAAGTGCAAGTACACCGACTGCGTAGAAGTCTGTCCGGTGGACTGCTTTTACGAAGGCCCGAACTTCCTGGTGATTCACCCGGATGAGTGCATCGACTGCGCACTGTGCGAACCAGAATGCCCTGCCGTGGCCATCTTCTCTGAAGATGAAGTCCCGGAAGAGATGCAGGAATTCATTCAGCTGAACGTTGAGCTGGCCGAAATCTGGCCCAACATCACCGAGAAGAAAGAATCGCTGCCCGATGCCGAAGAGTGGGATGGCGTCAAAGGCAAGATCAAAGATCTCGAACGCTGATTTCCCCCGCGTTCCCGAAAAGGCCCCTTGCGGGCCTTTTTTGCTTTTCTGCAGGCAAAAAAAGGGGCGGTTTGACCCGCCCACATTTTTTCCCTATTCCCTGTGTTCCTTTTCATCGTCCTGATGAATCGCGTCCTGCAATGTCCTTTCCCCTCATCCTTGAAGGGCGTGTCTGTCCGTCGACACAGCACCGATACTAGAGGGTTAATGGCGTAACGCAATCGGGACCCGCGGCGAAAAAAACGTGGCCGTGTAGCGTTAACGTTGACCAACACCCCGTTAAATCGGGGAGGCAGGTCTCATACCCGCCTCCCTTGGGCACTTTGGCCGGGTGTAAACACAACGAACACTTACGGAAGAGTAAGCCAAGACCTACAACGCTTTAGGAAGGTCACCAACCGTTATGCTCTATCGCTTACACGCCTCCATACCTACATCAATGGAATCGTATAGCTCACGATCAGACGATTCTGATCCTGATCGCGAGCGATATCGCTTCGGGCCATGCCGTTACGCCAGCCAAACCCCACATTTTTCAGTGCGCCACTCTGAATCACATAGTCCAGCGAGATATCGCGCTCCCATTCGCTGGCATCATTGCCGCTGACAGTCTTGATATTGTCGCCTTTGAGGTACATCACGGACGCCTTCAACCCAGGAACGCCCAGCGCGGAAAAGTCATATGCGTATTGTGCGAATGCGGTGCGCTCACCGGCCTGGATGAATGTTTGAATGGTACGGTCGGTATAGAGATAAAGACTCGCGCCGCCTTCACCTTTGCCCACCAGCCCACCCTGATTCAGCTGTGCAAAGTTGCTGTCGTCGGAAACGCTTTGATAGCCCGCGGTAATCGCATGCCCGCCCAATGAATAAATGAACGCCGCGCTCCAGGTATCGTTGTCGATTTCACCACTACGGTCTTTGCTGTAGCCGCCCATTTTATAGCCACCGGCGCGACCGGCCACGGTGCTGTTTTTACCGTCGGAGGTGGTCTTGAAATAACGCAAGTCGGTTTTCAATGAACCGTATTCGTCCAGGGGCAAAACATGCAGTAACCCAACGAAGTGCTGATTGTAATAGTCTTCAAGATTGGCGTAGTAATACTGGGCGGTCAGATCCTTGGTCAGTTTGTAGTCGCCACCGGCAAAGCTGAATTTATTACTTTCCTGAGTGGCGCCCGCAACGGCCAGCCCCGCGCGATCACTGGAAGCACGCCCGGTGGCGTGCTCCAGTTGACCGGCGGTGAGGGTCAGATTGTCGATTTCATTGCTAGTGACTTGTCCGCCTTCAAAAGTTTGAGGCAGGAGACGCCCGTCGTTGGAAACCAGAATGGGCAACTTGGGCTGCAAGGTCCCGTAGCGCAGTTCGGTTTTGGAGAAACGCATCTTGGCCGTCGCGCCCATACGGCTCCATTGATCTGCCGCTTTGTCGCCATCGTTGGGAAACATTGACCCGCCGACATGGCGCCCCGCGCCGCTGTCGAGCTTCAAACCCAGCAGGCCTATGGCGTCCAGACCGAATCCCACGGTTCCATCGGTAAATCCGGATTGATAATTGAGCATGAAGGCTTGCCCCCACTCTTCGGTCTTCGAAGGAGCGGCGGCACCGTCGCGGTTATCGTTGTTGAAATAGAAGTTACGCAAATTCAAGTTGGCTTTGCTGTCTTTGATAAATTCAGCACTCGCCAACGGACTCATGGCAACACCCAGAACGCCGGTCAAACAACTCAGTACTTTTAACGTGGTTTTCATCAGGACGAACTCCAGCGCGGAACTCTGTTCCGGGTCTATTAAAATGGCAGCAGGAAGCACCCCGCCAATCAAAGGATTGGCCGATGCATTAAATAGTCTTCAAAAAACTTGCGAATCAGCAGAAGTAATAGTGGTTAAAAACCTCCGAAGAACCCTGTCAGGAAAGCGCCTTGAAAGTCCCTTTGTTTCAGTCGATCAGTCCATGAGCGTCATAAAACGGATACGGGCCGGGATACTCGCCAACAACGACGTTGTGGGTCGTCAGCGCCTGTGCATCCCAGCGATGCAGCAGATAACCGGGTGGTTCAAGATTGAAATGCGCCGGCGCCGTGGGCTGCAGATCCAGCACGATCTGATGTGAGGTCCCCGGGCATACGCAACTCAGACTGCCGCCGAAACGCCGCTGCATTGATCGATGTAAATGCCCGCACAGCAAGCGCTCCACCTGCGGGTGCCGGGCAATGACCCGCTCCAGCGCCAAGGCGTTGATAAACGGTTCACGATCCATGTGGCCAATACCGCTGATGAACGGCGGGTGATGCAGGATCAACAGCGTCGGGACGTCGGGGCGACGTGCCAATTGTTCGTCGAGCCAACGCAATTGACTGTCCAGCACACGGCCACCATGGGCATCGGGAATGGTCGTATCCAAACCGATAAGGCGCACCGGATGCTGCTCCACCACCCAGTCCAGCGGAGCACCCGTCGATGTCGGCAAATAGGCGTGATCTGTAAAGGCCGCCTGCAAATGCTCGCGAATGTCGTGGTTGCCAGGCACCAGGTAGCAAGGCATGTGCAGCCGCTCCAGTTCGGAACGCAGCACGGCATATTCATCAGGACGGCCGAAGTCCACCAAATCGCCGCTGATCACCACAATATCCGGGCGCGGATGACTGGCATTCAATTGATCGACCGCACGACGCAGCGCGCCAGTGGTATCAACGACACCGTAGGTCAGCTTGTGATCAGCTTTCAGGTGCAGATCACTGAGCTGCGCAATGAGAAACGAACGATTCAAAATTCACTCACTAATGACCAGAACATTACGGTTGCAGGGTGAACAGCTGCTGCGGCTCGATGCCCAGAGCAATCAGCGCGCCAAAGTCGTGGATCACGCCGTCTGCGCTGTCCACCATCAGCGGCTGTGCAGCGCCGACATCGACCAACAAGCGGCTTTGTGCCCCCTGGAAAAATTGCCCTACCAGGCGCCCGGACAGATGACCGCCGCCGGGCATCACCCGTAAGTGTTCAGGGCGGCAATATACGGTGGAAGGGGGATGCGCGCCCCTCCACGGCAATTCACCGCCGCTGACTTTCAAGCCCGAGGGCGTGTGCTCGATCACCGGAAAAGCGTTGAGATTGCCGACGAAACTGGCGACAAACGTGTTGGCCGGCTGCCGATAGATTTCCCGTGGAGTGCCCAATTGCGCGACCCGACCGCGCTCCATGACCAGAATGCGATCGCCCAGCGCCATCGCCTCGCCCTGATCATGGGTGACAAATACCGAGGTCACCCCCAATCCGCGGAGCAACTGATCCAGCTCGCTGCGCAGGCGTTCACGCAATTGTGCGTCCAGCGCCGCCAGAGGTTCGTCGAGCAGCAGCACTTTGGGTCTGGGTGCCAGGGCCCGAGCCAGGGCGACTCGCTGACGCTGCCCCCCGGACAATTCGTGAACACTGCGTTTTTCGTGACCTTGCAGCCCCACCAGCTCCAGCAACTCCGAGCACCGCTTGTTGCGCTCGGCGGGTGAAAGGCCGCGAATTTTCAGGCCGTAAACAATGTTGGCGGCCACGTCCAGATTCGGAAACAAGGCATAATTTTGAAACACCATACCCACATCACGACGCTCGATCGGTAAGCGCGTGACATCCTTGTCAGCGAAAAAAACATGGCCCACATCCGGCCGTTCCAGGCCGGCGATGAGGCGCAGGGTGGTGGTTTTACCGCAACCCGAAGGGCCGAGAATCGCCAGCGTTTCCCCGGCTTCAATGGTCAGGTTCAGATCATGTACAGCAACGGTGCCATCGGAAAATGCCTTGCGGCACCCTTCCAGGCGAATGGTGATTCCGCTCATCGACTTTCTCCGCGGGACAGACGGGCACTGATAGCCTGCAACGCAATAAGCAGCGGCACGATCATCAGTAGAAATAGAAGTGTGTAAGCACTGGCGACCTCCAGTCGTGCCGAGGCATAACTGTCAGCCAGGCCCACCGGCAACGTTTTGGTCATCGGCGTGTGCAGCATCCAGGTCAGGTTGAACTCGCCCAGCGACAACGTGACGACCATCAGCACCCCGGCGAGAATCCCTGCTCGGCAGTTGGGTATCACCACGCCGAAGAATCGCCGCAACGGTCCCGCGCCAAGGCTCGCCGCAGCCTCTTCCAATACCGGCAGATGCTGGCGTTGCATCACCGCCATGACCGGACGCACCAGAAATGGCAGAGTGAACAACACATGACCTACAAGGATGAATAACCAGCTGCTGCGAAACCCACCGAACTGGCCGTAGGTAAGCAGCAAGGCCAAAGCACTGGCCAGTCCCGGCATCGCCACTGGCAACACCATCAGTTCCTCGAACCCGCGGCTGAAGCGGTTGTTCATTCGCACCAGCGCATACGCCGCCGGCACGCCAAGCACACTGACGCAGAGCGCACAGGCTAGCGCCAATTGCAGGGACAACCAGACCGTGGATGAGTAAGCGAGCCAGACCTGCACCAGCCAATCGAACGTCAGGCCGCTGGACAGCCCCTGAAAATAATTGCGCGTCAATCCGGCCATCAGCGACATCAATACCGGCACCAACATGAAGGCGCACACCAGCAAGGTGAAGACCAGTTGCCCGACAAACAGTGTGGAACGCTTCACAAGATTGTCCTCGATGGAGTGACCAGTCGCCGGCCCAGCAGGAGCGCGATCCAGGTCACCGCGCCAAGCACCACCGACAGCGCTGCGGCCACGGCAAAATTGGCGTAGTTGGTAAATACGTTATAAATCGCGACCGGGGTTACGTTGAGGCGCGTGCCCAGGGTGAACGCCGTGCCGAACGCGCCCATGGAGGTCGCAAAGCAGATAGCCGCGCAGGAAACCAGGGCCGGCGCCAAACCGGGAATAATGACGTCCATGACCACTCGCCAGGAACCCGCTCCCAGCGAGTGGGCGGCTTCCTCAAGGCTGCGATCCAGGCTTTCGCAAGCGGCCATCACCGTCAGGATCACCCTCGGAATCGAGAAGTACAGGTAGCCAACACACAAGCCCGCCAACGAGTAGGCAAAGACCCAGCGCTCCCCCGCCAGCGTGACGCCCAGGGCACTGAACAATCCCTGGCGCCCCGCCAGCAGAATCACCAGGAAGCCGACGACCACACCAGGAAACGCCAGTGGAAAGGTCAGCAAAGCCACCAGTGTCGAGCGTCCGAAAAAGTGCTGACGAGCGAGGAACACGCCAGTGATACCGCCCACCACGAGCGCCGCCAGGGTCACCACGAGCGCAAGCAGGCAGGTTTGCGCCAGGCTACTCAGGTATTGCGCGCTACTCAGCACCTGCCAGTAACCGCTTGCACTGCCATCTCGTCCCTGCCCGCCCAGAACAATCAGGTGCGCCAGCGGTAGCAGCCAGAACGCGAACAACAGGGCTGCGGCCGGCGCCAGCGCCCAAGCAGCGGTCGGGCGCCAGCGCGGAAAAATGGCGCGCCCCGACCGGACCTCCCGAACTTTCAAGAACGAGGTCGTCACTTACTTGACCTCTTTCAAGTAGCGTGCCGAAAAGGCTTCCTGGACCGCGGCCATTTCCTGGTAATCGACCACACCCGCCCGGGCATAATCGCTATCCGGCAAGAACTGCGCGGCCACCTCGGCGGGCATTTTTATCGCGCGCACAGGGCGCAGATAAGCCTTGGCCCAGAGTGCCTGGCCTTGATCGGACAGGACGAAATCCAACACCTTCTGCGCATTGTCGCGATGCGGGGCGTTGCCCACCAGGCTCATCACGTAAGGCACGCTGATGCTACCTTCCTTGGGAATGACGAAGGCGACGTTGGCGTTGTCCTTATAGCGCGCGCGATAAGCGTTGAAGTCGTAATCGACCAGAATCGGCAGTTCGCCTGACAGCACTCGGGCGTACGCCGTCTGCTTGGGCACGATCGGCGTATTTTTCGCCAGCTTCTGGAAATAATCGATGGCAGGCGCGAAGTTATCCAGGCTGCCGCCCATGGCCCGGTTGATCGCTACGGCAGAGACATAACCGACAAAAGCGCTTGAGGGGTCGAGGTAGCCGACCATGCCTTTGTATTCGGGCTTGAGCAGATCGTTCCAGCCTTGCGGCACCGGCAATCCGCCCAGTGCGTCGACGTTGACCATGATGCCTAACGTGCCGGAATGAATCGCGAACCAGTGACCGTCCGGGTCCTTCAGGCCAGCGGGAATCTGGTCCCAACCCTTGGGTTTATACGTGTCGACCACGCCGGCTTTTTGAGCCTGCAAACCGAAGGTGACGCCGTAATACACCACGTCAGCCACTGGAGCGGCTTGTTCGGCGACCAACTGCGCCAGGGCCTGACCTGAATTCTTGTTGTCCAGCGGCACCTGCACGCCGGTCGCGTTGGCAATTTCCTTGAGCTGCGTGCCCCAGTCCGCCCATTCCGGCGGGCAGTTGTAGCAAATCGCAGTGTCAGCGGCCTGGCTCAGGTTGGCCAATCCGCAGAGCAACAATGTCGCCAGTGTTTTACGCAAAGGGAACATCAGACATCTCCAGGTATGATTTCGTAGGGTTGGATACTGTCGCCCGGCCTGATATGGCAAGACAGACAATGGGAATTCGGCGCTGCACCGGCGATCTGTGCCAACAGTTGCTCGATCACCGTGCAGGCCAGTTCCGAAATAGGTTGAACGACGCTGCATAGCGTCGGGTGCATCTGAGCGCCAAGGGCGATGCCGTCGAAACCAATGATTGAAAGTTGCCCGGGAACGCACCAACCGTTGCGCCGTAATTGCGCGATCAGGCTGATGGCGAGCAAATCGTTGGAGCAGACCACCGCGCTGATCGCCTGGGGGCCTCGCAGCAGAGGTTCGATGGCGGCGAATTCCGCCTCGGTGTGAGCAGGCATTTCAATCACGGGCAAACTGTCGAGGCCGGCCTCGCGCATCGCGTCGCAATACCCGGCATACCGCAGACGAGCACGGTCGGACTGCAGCGCGGGGCCCGCGACCATGCCGATCCGGGAGTGCCCGGCGTCGAGCAGATACCGGGTGGCCATCGCCATGCCGGCGCGGTTATCGACCGACACGGTGCTGTAATCCGGATGACCCGGCTGGTGATAGGCCAACACAAACGGGGTGTCTTCGCTGGCAAGGCTCTGCAACACGCGGTTGCTCTCGGCGTCCGTCACCGTGAGAACAAGACCGTCGACCCGCTGTCGCAACAACTCCTCGACCACCGAGCTTTCGCGCTCACTGCTGTAGTCGGTAGTCGCCAGCAACAGGTTGTAACCTCGTGAACGTGCGGCACGCTCCATCGCCTGGATTTGCTCAGCGAATACCGGATTGAGCAGATTGGGCACCACGACCCCGATCAGGTTGGTGGTTTGCAGGCGCAACTGCCGGCCAAGCCGATTGGGCCGAAAACCCAGTTGACGCGCCGCCGCCATGACTTGCTCTCGGGTCGCCGGGCGCACCACTTCCGGGGAGGAAAAGGTCCGGGCCGCGGTCGCCCGCGAAACGCCTGCCAGCCGTGCAACTTCAATTAAATCAGTCATTGTCACTCGCTTGAGATCGATCTCATTGACGAGCACATTACTTGGCGAATATGGCGTTCCCAGTTAAGGAACATGACATTTCTATTGCAGAAGCGACGTTCGATGGGCCGACCCGCGATTGAACAGCACTGTGCTCAGGCAGACAGCCGCGGAATGACCGGCAGGATTTACAGACACAAAAAACCCCGAACCAGTCGGGGTTTTTTGCTACTTGGTCAAGCGCTGTGCTTATTGGAAAAGCGACTCGCTCGACAAGCCATTTTTCTCCAGAATCTCCCGCAGACGCTTCAGGCCTTCCACCTGGATCTGTCTGACGCGCTCACGGGTCAGGCCAATTTCCAGGCCCACATCTTCCAGCGTGCTGCTCTCATGACCGCGCAGACCGAAGCGGCGTATCACCACCTCGCGCTGCTTGTCGGTCAGTTCCGAGAGCCATTGATCGATGCTCTGAGACAGGTCGTCATCCTGCAACAGTTCACACGGATCGGTTGGACGGTCATCGGTTAGGGTGTCCAGCAGGGTTTTATCCGAATCCGGACCCAGCGAGACGTCGACCGAAGATACCCGCTCGTTCAGGCCGAGCATGCGCTTGACCTCTCCCACCGGTTTTTCCAGCAGGTTGGCGATTTCTTCGGGTGAGGGTTCGTGATCGAGTTTTTGCGTCAGCTCCCGTGCGGCCCTCAGGTACACGTTGAGTTCTTTGACCACATGGATCGGCAACCGGATGGTCCGGGTCTGATTCATGATCGCGCGCTCGATGGTTTGACGAATCCACCAGGTTGCGTAGGTCGAAAAGCGGAAGCCACGTTCGGGGTCGAACTTCTCTACCGCCCGGATCAGCCCGAGGTTGCCCTCTTCGATCAGGTCCAGCAGCGACAGGCCACGATTGACATAGCGTCGGGCGATTTTCACCACCAGCCGCAGGTTGCTTTCAATCATGCGTTTGCGCCCGGCCGGATCGCCACTTTGCGACAAGCGTGCAAAGTGAACTTCTTCTTCGGGGGACAGCAGAGGGGAAAAGCCGATTTCATTGAGGTACAGCTGCGTAGCATCGAGTGCACGCGTGTAGTCAATGTATTTGTGCTGCTTTAACGAGGCGGAGTGTTTGGATTTGGCACGAACGGAAGGTGGAGCAGCCCCTTCATCATTCGACATCGAATCCGTACCGATGCCGGTCTCCATCAGGAGAACCTCATCGTCGATGTCAAACTCCGGCACTTCTTTACTGAGAGCCATTGTTATAGTCCTTTGGTGAGTTCGACCTCAAGCTCGAGCGGCGCCTTTATCCCTGGCAACGCTGGAGCCTGTTCCCTCTACGTGACGGAACAGGCTGGTAACAAATCAACGACGTGGCAGGAACTGCAGCGGATCTACAGGTTTACCTTGTCGGCGAATCTCAAAATGCAGTTTCACCCGGTCTGTACCCGTTGACCCCATTTCGGCAATTGTCTGTCCGACCTTGACCTGCTGCCCCTCCCGAACCAACAGCCTGCGGTTGTGACCGTAGGCACTGACGTAGGTATCGCTGTGTTTGATGATGACTAATTCGCCGTAGCCCCTTAAGCCACTCCCGGCGTATACCACCGTCCCATCAGACGCAGCTAAAACAGGCTGTCCCAAATCTCCGGCGATATCAATTCCTTTATTCAAACTACCGTTTGAAGAGAATTTTCCAATCAGGATGCCATTAGAAGGCCATCCCCAGCCGGTCGGGGCCGGGCCTGCGGGAGGCATCGGAGCGGGTGCTGGCTTGTTGGCGACGGACGGTGCAACCACCGTTGTCGTCGTAGTTGCGCCATTTGGCTGGCGCCGGATTACAGTGGTTTTACTCGACGAAGAAGGCGCCGAATCGGCCGGGCTGACCACCGCCGTCGGCGTTGAACCGGTGCGACCGTCAAAGCGGATCGTCTGACCCGGATGTATCGTGTACGGCGTAGGAATGTTGTTGCGCGCCGCGAGGGCTTTGTAGTCCCAGCCGTAGCGAAAGGCGATCGAGAACAGCGTGTCTTTAGGTCGAACCACGTATTGGCCCGTGGTTACTGCCGGACGCTGGGCGACGGCGTTGTTGCGATCGACGACGCGCACCGCGCCCGATTTGGTGCTGGAACAACCGACCAGCAAGGTGCTTAAGACAAGGCCAGTCACCAGGCGCTGAAAGCTCGTTATACCCATTCGCTGCGCAATGACTGTGAGACTCACCCGCCGCTCCCTTTGTGGTGGCTGAAATGTGGAATTGCCGTGCTCCCGGCATGAAGTGTCGTCAGTATAACGAGCGGTGCAGGCTTTACCTTTAATGAAGCGAAGCACACGTTTGCTACCTGACGATGAATCCCGTTTAACTGATCGACGCCGCTGTAAGACAGGGGCAATCGAAGAGAATTCACCGGGACGAAACAAATGCTCAGGCCAGTGGCCCGTTGAGCAGTGGAACGAAACGCACCGCCCCCAGAACACGCCTGGAAAACCCGTGTTCTTCACGGATGATCAGCATCAACTGCTGAACCTCACCCGACCCGACCGGTATCACCAGTCGCCCTCCGGGTGCCAACTGGTCGAGTAATGCCTGGGGCACATCGGTCGCCACCGCCGTCACGATGATGCCGTTGTACGGTGCCAGCGCCGGCCAGCCTTCCCAACCATCGCCCCAACGAAAGACCACGTTGCGCAGGTTGAGGTCGACCAGACGTTCCTTGGCCCGGTCCTGCAAAACCTTGATGCGCTCGACGGAAAAAACCCGCTCGACCAATTGCGACAGGATTGCAGTCTGATAACCCGACCCCGTGCCGATTTCCATCACCTTGTCCAGCGGACCCGCTTCCAGCAGCAGCTCGCTCATGCGGGCCACCATGTAAGGCTGGGAGATCGTCTGGTTGTTGCCGATCGGCAACGCCGTGTCTTCATAGGCACGGTGCGCCAGTGCCTCGTCGACGAACAGGTGACGCGGCGTTCGGCGGATCACTTCCAGCACCTTGGCGTTGGAAATGCCCTCTTCATACAACCGCTGAATCAGACGCTCGCGGGTGCGTTGCGAAGTCATCCCGATGCCGCGATGCATCGGGTCTTGTTCACGAGCCATTAGCGCAATCCCTCCAGCCAGCCATCGAGGCTTCGGAAGGCATCATTGAAGGTGCGATCCAGTTGCAGTGGCGTGATGGACACATAGCCTTGCATCACCGCATGGAAATCGGTGCCCGGACCGCCGTCTTCGGCATCGCCCGCCGCAGCGATCCAGTAACCGGACTTGCCACGCGGGTCGACCACTTTCATCGGTGCCGCCGCGCGGGCGCGATGACCGAGGCGAGTCAGCTGGATTCCGCGAATGTGGTCCAGCGGCAAATTGGGAATGTTCACGTTCAGTACCGTACGCGGTGGCAGGTCAAGGTCGGCGTAGGCTTCCACCAGTTTGCGCGCGTAGTAAGCGGCTGTGGGAAGGTTCTCGACTTGCCGCGAGACCAACGAAAAGGCGAACGAAGGACGCGCCAGGAAACGCCCTTCAAGGGCCGCGGCCACGGTGCCGGAATACAACACATCGTCCCCCAGGTTGGCGCCCAGGTTTATACCGGAAACCACCATGTCCGGTTCGCGCTCCAGCAAGCCGTTGAGGCCCAGGTGCACGCAATCGGTCGGTGTGCCGTTGAGGCTGATAAAGCCGTTGGCCAAGGTTTGCGGGTGCAAGGGACGGTCGAGCGTCAGCGAACTGCTGGCGCCGCTTTTGTCCTGGTCCGGGGCGATAACCACGCATTCGGTGTAATCCGCCAGCGCAGCATAAAGCGCGGCGAGACCGGGTGCGGCTACCCCATCGTCGTTAGAAATCAGAATACGCATGGGCTGTCCGTCTGCCCCACCGGCACCAGATCAACGAGCTCACGCACCAATACGGTAGCGAAGCATCCGGCCGGCAGGACGAATTCCAGTTGCAGAATGTCAGGCTCGGGATAATGCCACGTCAACCCACCAATGGGCAGTCGCAGGATGCGACGTTCGTGGCTCATACCGGCGTTAATCAACCAATCGCGCAGATCCGCTTCGCGCGCGGCGATTGCCTGCTCCAGTTCATGGACTGCGCCCATCGCCGGCGAGTCACCTTCGCCCCACTGCGGGCCGGTCGGGTGCAGGTCGAGAATCGCCAGTCGCGGGTCGCTGCACTCGGCTTCACCGGCCGGGAAGAAGCTTCGGCTGTCGGTGAACGCCAGCAGATCTCCGACTTGAGCCCGCTGCCACGTACCATCGGCGACACGCGCCGCCAGCACTTGGTTGAACAGAAAACTACGGGCAGTGGAGAGCAAGCGCGAACGGACGTTGCGCTGTTCCGGCAAGGCCTTGCGCGCGGCCCAGCCACGGGCATCGACCACGTTGCCGCCATCGAACCCGAACCGCTGGGCGCCGAAATAATTGGGGATACCTTGTTTGGCGATCAGTTGCAGGCGCGCTTCGATGGCCGCTTTGTCGCCCGCGAATTGGGTCAGGCGCAAGGTGAAACCGTTGGCCGAATGAGCACCGCGCTGCAGCTTGCGTTTATGTCGACCGGTCTTGAGGATTTTCAGCGTCTCGTTTTCCGCCGACGACAAATCAGGATCAGCCTTGCCCGGCAGCTGCACGCTGAACCACTGGCGCGTCAGCGCCTGACGATCCTTGAGACCGGCGTAACTGACGGTGCGCAATGGCACACCCGCTGCCTTGGCAATTCGCCGTGCCGCTTCTTCGGTGTTCAGGCCGCGCTTTTCCACCCAGATCCACAAATGTTCGCCATCGCCACTGAGCGGGATGTCGAGCACTTCATCGACCTGGAAGTCTTCCGCCGTGGCTTTCAACACTGCGGTGCCGAGGGCTTCACCGTAGGCACGCGGGCCGAGCAATTGCAGGTCGTTCATGCGCGCAGCAACAAGGCAACGGAATGCACGGCGATACCTTCTTCGCGACCGACAAAGCCGAGCTTTTCGGTGGTGGTAGCTTTCACGTTCACTTGATCCAACTCAACTTGAAGATCCGCGGCAATCAGCGCGCGCATCGATTCGATATGCGGGGCCATTTTCGGCGCCTGGGCGACGATGGTGTTATCGACGTTGCCGACTTTCCAGCCTTTGGCGTGGACCAGTGCGACGACGTGACGCAACAGCACACGGCTGTCGGCGCCCTTGAATTTTGGGTCGGTGTCCGGGAAGTGCTTGCCGATATCACCCAGCGCAGCGGCGCCGAGCAAGGCATCGCTCAAGGCGTGCAGCAGGACGTCACCGTCGGAGTGAGCGAGCAGCCCGAAGCCGTGTGCAATGCGCACGCCGCCCAGAGTAATGAAATCGCCATCAGCGAAACGGTGCACATCATAGCCGTGGCCAATACGCATAGAAAAACGCCCCGATTTTTGTCAGGGCGTGATTCTACCTGCATTAGACGCCTAGGGCGCGTCCGTGATGTTGCAAGTGGTCGTCGATGAAGCTGGCAATGAAGAAATAGCTGTGGTCGTAGCCGGGTTGCAGGCGCAACGTCAGCGGATGACCGGCCAGCCTGGTTGCTTGTAGCAAGGCTTCTGGCTTGAGCTGGGTAGCCAGGAAATCATCACGATCCCCTTGGTCGACCAATAGCGGCAGCTTCTCCTCGGCCTCGGCGATCAACGCGCAGGCATCCCATTCGCGCCATTTCGAACGCTCTTCCCCCAGGTAACGGGAAAAGGCCTTCTGGCCCCAAGGGCAGTCCATCGGATTGTTGATTGGCGAAAACGCCGACACCGACTGATACCGACCCGGATTGCGCAATGCGCAGACAAGAGCGCCGTGGCCGCCCATGGAATGACCGCTGATGCCGCGCTTGTCCGAAGCAGGGAAATGAGCCTCGACCAATGCCGGCAATTCCTGCACGACATAGTCATGCATCCGATAGTGGCGCGACCACGGCTCCTGCGTGGCGTTCAGATAAAACCCGGCGCCGAGACCGAAGTCCCAGGCGCCATCCGGGTCACCCGGCACATCAGGACCGCGTGGGCTGGTGTCCGGCGCAACGATGATCAGCCCGAGCTCCGCGGCCATGCGCAGGGCGCCGGCCTTTTGCATGAAGTTCTCGTCGGTGCAGGTCAGGCCGGACAACCAGTACAGCACCGGCAGTTTGCCGCCCTGCTCCGCTTGTGGCGGCAGGTACACAGCGAACACCATGTCGCAGCCCAGCACATCGGAGCGGTGCCGATAACGCTTATGCCAGCCGCCGAAGCTTTTCTGACAGGAGATATTTTCCAGGCTCATGGCGGACCTCAGAAATGGATGACGGAACGGATGCTTTTTCCTTCATGCATCAGGTCGAAAGCCTTGTTGATATCTTCCAGGCCCATGGTGTGGGTGATGAACGTATCCAGCGGGATTTCGCCGGATTCAGCCATTTCGACATAGCTTGGCAATTCGGTGCGACCGCGCACACCGCCGAACGCCGAACCGCGCCAGACGCGACCGGTGACCAACTGGAACGGACGGGTCGAAATTTCCTGGCCTGCACCGGCCACGCCGATGATCACCGACTCGCCCCAACCTTTGTGGCAGCACTCAAGTGCGGCGCGCATCAATTGGACGTTGCCGATGCATTCGAAGGAAAAGTCGACGCCGCCATCGGTCATGTCGACGATGACTTCCTGGATCGGGCGGTCGAAGTCTTTCGGGTTCACGCAGTCGGTTGCACCGAGCTGCTTGGCGATCTCGAATTTGGCCGGGTTGATGTCGATGGCAATGATCCGCGCCGCCTTGGCTTTTACTGCGCCGATCACCGCCGACAGACCGATGCCGCCGAGGCCGAAAATGGCCACGGTATCACCCGGTTTTACCTTGGCAGTATTGAGCACCGCACCGATGCCGGTGGTGACGCCGCAACCCAGCAGACAGACTTTTTCCAGCGGTGCTTCTTTAGGAATTTTGGCGACGGAGATTTCCGGCAACACGGTGTACTCGGAGAACGTCGAGGTGCCCATGTAGTGGAAAATCGGCTGACCCTTGTAGGAAAAACGCGTAGTGCCATCTGGCATCAGACCTTTGCCCTGGGTCGCACGAATCGCCTGACACAGGTTGGTCTTGCCCGACAGGCAGAATTTGCACTGGCGGCATTCCGGGGTGTACAGCGGAATGACGTGATCGCCGACCGCCACGGAGGTCACGCCCTCGCCGACGGCTTCAACCACCGCGCCACCTTCGTGACCGAGGATCGACGGGAAGATACCTTCCGGATCAGCGCCCGACAGTGTGTACGCATCGGTATGGCAGACACCGGAGGCAACCACACGCAGCAAAACTTCACCGGCCTTGGGCATGGCGACATCGACTTCAACGATCTCGAGGGGTTTCTTGGCCTCGAAGGCAACGGCAGCGCGCGACTTGATCATGTGGATTCTCCAGTGAATAAAAACGAGACAGGGAGTGTAATACAGCGCTTTACGATGAATAATCAGGGCAAAAGCAAAACATTATTGCCATACAGGGATAATCCTCGATGTCCGAGAACCGTTGGGAAGGTATCGACGAATTCGTCGCCGTGGCCGAGTGCAGCCAGTTCACGGCTGCCGCAGAACGGCTTGGGGTTTCTTCTTCCCACATCAGTCGACAGATAGTACGCCTCGAAGAGCGCCTTCAGACGCGACTGCTGTACCGCAGCACCCGTCGCGTCACGCTGACCGAAGCGGGCCAGACCTTTTTGCAGCATTGCCAGCGTTTGCAGGACGGTCGTGAAGAAGCGCTAAGAGCGGTCGGCGACCTGACCAGCGAACCCAAAGGCATGCTGCGCATGACCTGCGCCGTGGCATACGGCGAACGGTTCATCGTGCCGCTGGTAACGCGATTCATGGGGATTTATCCGCAACTTCGAATCGATATCGAACTGAGCAACCGGCAACTGGACCTGGTGCATGAAGGCCTGGACCTGGCGATCCGCCTCGGCCGCCTTCAGGACTCGCGGCTGGTGGCAGCGCGATTGGCGCCGCGGCGCATGTATCTGTGCGCGTCGCCTTCCTACCTGAAACGGTACGGACGCCCACACAGCTTGTCGGAACTGAGCCGCCACAACTGCCTCATTGGCAGCTCGGATCTCTGGCAACTGGAACAGAACGGGCGGGAATTTTCCCAGCGCGTACAGGGAAACTGGCGCTGCAACAGTGGGCAAGCGGTGCTGGATGCGGCGTTACAGGGTGTCGGGTTGTGTCAGTTGCCGGATTACTACGTGCTGGAATACCTGAAAAGCGGCGAACTGATTTCGCTGCTGGATGCCCACCAACCGCCGAACACTGCGGTGTGGGCGCTTTATCCACAGCAACGACACCTGTCGCCGAAGGTTCGCAAGTTGGTGGATTATTTGAAGGAAGGGTTGGCCGAGCGGCCGGAGTATCGAATTTAAGATCAAAAGAGCGCAGCCTGCCGCAGCTCCTGCATTGGAAATGCGGTCTGCTGTTGGAACTGCCGCAGGCTGCGATCTTTTAGCGACGATTAGCCCAGCGCTGCCGCAGCCAGTCGAGGTCTTCAGGCCGGGTGACCTTGAGATTATCGGCACGCCCTTCTATCAAGCGTGGCGCCAGCCCGGCCCATTCCATGGCCGAAGCCTCGTCGGTGATAACCGCGTCAGCCACCAGGCTGTCAGCCAATGCCCGATGCAGCGCACCCAGGCGAAACATCTGCGGCGTGTAAGCCTGCCAGATCACACTGCGATCCACGGTTTCAACGACACGCCCGAGTTTGTCGACCCGCTTCAGGGTATCGCGAGCCGGAACCGCCAGCAGTCCGCCGACCGGGTCGTCAGCCAGTTCAACCAGCAACTTGTCCAGATCATCACGACTCAGATTGGGCCGTGCAGCATCGTGCACCAACACCCAATCCTCATCGTCAGCACCCTGCGCATGCAAATGCAGCAAGGCGTTGAGCACCGACCCGGAACGCTCGGCGCCGCCGTCAACCCGCTGTATACGCGAATCGCCAGCGCACGCCAGATTCGGCCAATAAGGATCATCCACAGCAAGACTGACCACCAACCCCTTCAGGGAAGGATGATCAAGGAAACAACCAAGGCTGTGTTCGAGAATAGTGCGCCCGCCCAGTTGCAAGTATTGCTTGGGACGGTCCGCGGCCATACGGGCACCGACGCCCGCGGCAGGAATCACGGCCCAGAAGGCCGGTAACGGGGAATTCATTGAGCCAACTGGTAAAGGGTTTCACCGTCCTTGACCATGCCCAGCTCATGGCGAGCCCGCTCTTCAACGGTCTCCATGCCTTTTTTCAATTCACTGACTTCGGCGTCCATCACCCGATTGCGCTCAAGCAGCCCTTCGTTCTCAGCGTGTTGATCCGCGATCTGCTGAGTCAGCTCGGCCACTTGCGCAAGACTGCCATTACCCACCCACAGGCGGTATTGCAGGCCAGCCAGCAACAAGAGCAAGACGAGGAACAACCAATTGGGACTGCGCATCGAATATCAGGTATCCAGTGAAAAAAGACAGCCATGCCAAAACTTTGAAGTGTCTGATAGCACGAAGCCTGGAATCTCCAGGCTTGTGCTCTTAAGGCATCAGATTAGTGGCAAATCCGTCGCTGTCGCGACTTTTCCGACACAATCCGCTGACTTTTTACCCTCTACAGCTTAACCGCGGAACTCGCTGCGGCCGTTGTACTTGGCTTTGCCGTTCAACTGCTCTTCGATACGCAGCAGTTGGTTGTACTTGGAGACGCGATCGGAACGGCACAGTGAGCCGGTCTTGATCTGGCCAGCCGAAGTGCCCACAGCCAGGTCGGCAATGGTCGAATCTTCGGTTTCGCCGGAGCGGTGGGAGATCACCGCGGTGTAACCGGCAGCCTTGGCCATCTGGATGGCTTCCAGGGTTTCGGTCAGGGTGCCGATCTGGTTGAACTTGATCAGGATCGAGTTGGCGATCTTTTTATCGATGCCTTCTTTCAGGATCTTGGTGTTGGTCACGAACAGGTCGTCGCCTACCAGCTGGGTTTTCTCGCCGATCTTGTCGGTGAGGATTTTCCAGCCAGCCCAGTCGGACTCGTCCAGGCCATCTTCGATGGAGATGATCGGGTAACGCTCGGTCAGACCTTTGAGGTAGTCGGCGAACCCTTCAGCGGTGAACACCTGGCCTTCGCCGGACAGGTTGTACTTGCCGTCTTCGTAGAATTCGCTGGCCGCGCAGTCCAGTGCCAGGGTCACGTCGGTGCCCAGTTTGTAACCGGCGTTGGCCACCGCTTCGGAGATCACTTTCAAAGCATCTTCGTTGGACGCCAGGTTCGGCGCGAAACCACCTTCGTCACCTACGGCAGTGCTCAGGCCACGGGCCTTCAGTACGGCTTTGAGGTGATGGAAAATCTCGGTGCCCATGCGCAGACCTTCCGAGAAAGACTTGGCGCCAACCGGCTGAACCATGAATTCCTGGATGTCGACGTTGTTATCGGCGTGCTCGCCACCGTTGATGATGTTCATCATCGGAACCGGCATCGAGTACACACCCGGTGTGCCGTTCAGGTTGGCGATGTGTGCGTACAGCGGCAGGTCCTGGTCCTGTGCTGCTGCCTTGGCCGCGGCCAGGGAAACGGCGAGGATCGCGTTGGCGCCCAGGGAACCCTTGTTTTCAGTGCCGTCGAGCTTGATCATCGCGTGATCGAGTGCTTTCTGGTCGCTTGGGTCAGTACCTTTCAACAGGTCGCGGATCGGACCGTTGATGTTGGCGACGGCTTTCAGAACGCCCTTGCCCAGGTAACGGCTCTTGTCGCCATCACGCAGCTCGAGCGCTTCACGCGAGCCAGTGGAAGCACCGGACGGCGCGCAAGCGCTGCCGATGATGCCGTTATCGAGAAGCACGTCCGCTTCCACGGTGGGGTTGCCACGGGAGTCGAGAACTTCACGACCTTTGATGTCGACGATTTTTGCCATTGTTGTAAACACTCCAAAGTTGACGAAAACGACGCAGCTGAAGGAAATCTTTTATCGCCGGCAAGTGATGTGCAACGGGCAGACTTGCGGACGACAAGGCTCAGGCCCAAGGGCCTGAGCAACAAATCGTGCGGTACTTTACCGGAGAAATGAGGATTACGCGGTTTCTACCGTCGGAAAACTCTTCACCAGTTCGTCCAAAGCTTTGAGCTGGGCCAGGAATGGCTCCAGTTTGTCCAGACGCAAGGCGCAAGGGCCGTCGCATTTGGCGTTGTCCGGGTCCGGGTGCGCTTCGAGGAACAGACCGGCCAATGACTGGCTCATGCCAGCCTTCGCCAGATCGAGGACCTGGGCGCGGCGACCGCCGGCGGAATCGGAGCGACCGCCGGGCATTTGCAGCGCGTGGGTCACGTCGAAGAACACCGGGTATTCGAACTGCTTCATGATGCCGAAGCCGAGCATGTCGACGACCAGGTTGTTGTAGCCGAAGCTCGAACCGCGCTCACAGAGGATCAACTGATCGTTACCCGCTTCCACGCACTTGTTCAGGATGTGTTTCATCTCCTGAGGCGCGAGGAACTGGGCCTTCTTGATGTTGATCACCGCACCGGTCCTGGCCATCGCGACCACGAGGTCGGTCTGGCGCGACAGGAAGGCCGGCAGCTGGATGATGTCGCAGACTTCAGCGACGACCGCGGCCTGCTCAGGCTCGTGGACGTCGGTGATGATCGGCACGCCGAAGGCTTGCTTGATGTCCTGGAAAATCCGCATGCCCTCTTCCAGGCCGGGGCCACGGTAAGAGGTCACTGAGGAACGGTTGGCCTTGTCGAAGCTGGCCTTGAACACGTAAGGGATACCGAGTTTCTCGGTAACCTTCACGTACTCTTCGCAGACCTGCATCGCCATGTCGCGGCTTTCCAGCACGTTCATGCCACCGAACAGCACCATTGGCTTGTCGTTGGCAATCTCGATTTCGCCTACGCGGATGATCTTCTGCGCCATAAGGTTCACGCCTTCTTCTGGTGTTGAGCCAAAGCTGCTTTGACGAAACCGCTGAACAACGGGTGACCGTCACGTGGTGTCGAGGTGAACTCAGGGTGGAACTGGCAAGCGACGAACCATGGATGATCCGGCGCTTCAACCACTTCAACCAGCGCGCCATCACCGGAACGACCGGAGATTTTCAGGCCGGCTTCCATGATTTGCGGCAGCAGGTTGTTGTTCACTTCGTAGCGATGACGGTGACGCTCGACGATCACGTCCTTGCCATAGCAGTCGTGAACCAGGGAACCCGACTCCAGCAGGCAATCCTGCGCGCCAAGGCGCATGGTGCCGCCCAGATCGGATGTTTCGGTACGGGTTTCGACAGCACCGGTGGCATCTTCCCACTCGGTGATCAGACCCACGACCGGGTGACCGCTTGCACGATCGAACTCGGTGGAGTTGGCGTCTTTCCAGCCCATGACGTTACGAGCGAACTCGATCACGGCCACTTGCATGCCCAGGCAGATGCCGAGGTACGGAATCTTGTTTTCACGAGCGTACTGGACGGCGGTGATCTTGCCTTCCACGCCGCGCAGTCCGAAACCGCCAGGAACCAGGATCGCGTCGACGCCTTCCAGCAGCGCGGTGCCCTGGTTTTCAATGTCTTCGGAATCGATGTAGCGCAGGTTGACCTTGGTGCGGTTGCTGATGCCGGCGTGACTCATCGCTTCGATCAGCGACTTGTAGGCGTCCAGCAACTCCATGTACTTGCCGACCATGGCGATGGTGACTTCGTGCTCAGGGTTGAGCTTGGCGTCGACCACGGCTTCCCACTCGGACAGATCCGCGCCGCCGCATTGCAGGCCGAAACGCTCGACGACGAAATCATCCAGGCCTTGCGAATGCAGGATGCCCGGGATCTTGTAGATGGTGTCGGCGTCTTCCAGCGCAATCACCGCACGTTCTTCAACGTTGGTGAACTGCGCGATCTTGCGACGCGAGGAGATGTCGATCGGGTGATCGGAGCGGCACACCAGCACATCAGGTTGCAGGCCGATGGAACGCAGTTCCTTGACCGAGTGCTGGGTTGGCTTGGTTTTGGTTTCGCCGGCGGTGGCGATGTACGGCACCAGTGTCAGGTGCATCAGCATCGCGCGCTTGGCACCGACTTCGAAACGCAGTTGACGGATGGCTTCGAGGAACGGCTGGGATTCGATGTCACCCACGGTGCCACCGATCTCGACCATCGCCACGTCGGCATCGCCGGCGCCCTTGATGATCCGGCGCTTGATTTCGTCGGTGATGTGGGGAATGACCTGGATGGTGGCGCCCAGGTAATCACCACGGCGCTCTTTGCGCAGGACGTGTTCGTAGACACGGCCGGTGGTGAAGTTGTTGTTCTGGGTCATGGTCGTGCGGATGAACCGCTCGTAGTGGCCCAGGTCCAGGTCGGTCTCGGCGCCGTCGTGGGTGACGAACACTTCACCGTGCTGGAACGGGCTCATGGTGCCCGGGTCGACGTTGATGTACGGATCCAGCTTCAGCATGGTGACCTTAAGTCCCCGCGCCTCCAGGATGGCCGCCAATGAAGCCGATGCAATGCCTTTCCCCAATGAAGAAACAACACCGCCCGTGACGAATATGTAGCGCGTCATGAAAAACCCTAGAAGTCTGCGTTAAAGCGGTCCGAGCCGCCGGGGAAAGCGAAGGAAGGCCGAAGCCCCCGATCACCTGCATTAATCACAGTGCACCTTTCAAAAAAACCGCCGCGTTGGGACAGACCGGGAGTTGAAACACCGGTACGTTGCTCGCTACACATTTTTTGGAATCGCCCAGCAAAGACTGCTTGGTAATCGGCAACTCCTGCAATTCAGGCGAATCCACAGAAGTTGTATCAAGAAGGGAGCGTAGTCTACCGGAAAGCCCCTTTCAGCTCAAACCTTGATCTTCGCTCGGTGGCTGCCAATGTAAATTCCAGCCGTCCTGCTCACTGCCATTCAAGCCCCGCAGGTTGGCTACCGCCAGCAATTGCTCGCCCCGGTACAGCAGCGGCAATCTGCCACGGACGAACCCTGGAACCCCGCGTTCATTGAGCAAGCGCTTCAGGTCCCGATGGCCGCGATCGGGCAGGCTCATGGCCTCGCCGCCCTCGCGATAGCGGATATGTAGCGGGCCTTCCGGGGGTTGCCCGGTGAACCTGAGTTCGCCGTTGCCAGGCAAAACCAACGCTTGCGAGGGATCAGTCCAGCTCCCGATGCCAAGTACAGGTCTCAGCCAATGACCGGATAACCACCAGAGGCGTCCGCCCGCCCGATGCAGCTCACCGTCCGCCAAACGCCAAATCGGACGAGCATCGCCGGTGGCATCACGCAAATCCTCCCAACCCGACCAGTGGTCACTGTCTGGCAGACGCGTCAGCGCGGCGAGCCAGTGACTCACTGCATTTCGCTGGCGAGCGGCGGACAGCTTTGCAATCGGCGACAGCTCAAGGGACGGCACACCCAGCCAATCGAATTCACCGACGGTGCGGGCATGCGCCAGATCGATTTGCGCCAACTCATCAAGCAATCCCCGGGCTTCACTCAGATGCGCAGCGCTGCGGGCCATGCTCGTCACGGCTTGAGGCCAACGCTTGGTCATGACCGGCAACACCTGATGCCGCAGGTAATTGCGCGAGAATTGATGATCCTGGTTCGAAGGGTCTTCGATCCACCTCAATTGATGCTCGGTCGCGTAAGCCTCAAGCTCTGCGCGCGAAACATCGAGCAGCGGCCGCAGCAGATGCCCCCGACCCAACGGGCGTTGGCTCGGCACCCCCGACAAGCCTCTTACCCCGGCCCCACGCAGCAATCGGAACAACAGGGTTTCGGCCTGGTCATCGCGGTGTTGGGCGGTCAGTAGCACTTCGTTGGTTTGCGTGGCCTCGATGAACGCGCCATATCGCGCATCACGGGCTGCACGCTCGAGGCTGGCGCCGGGCCGAACCTGAACGTGAACGACCTGCAAAGGTACACCCAGCTCATCACAGACCGACTGGCAGTGTTCCGGCCACGCATCAGCCACAGCCTGGAGGCCGTGATGAATGTGTATGGCGTTGAGATCGGGGAGGATTTCGGTTTTTGCGAGATAAGCGAGAAGGTGCAGCAGGACGGTGGAATCAAGGCCGCCGCTGAAAGCGATGCGCCAGGCCGGGGCGTTGCGCCACCGTTTCAGATTCAGCAAAAGCCGGGAAGGCAAATCAATCGAGGGCCGATCCATATCTTTCCCTTTGCACAAATCAAATGTGGGAGCGAGCCTGCTCGCGATAGCGGTACAACAGCCAACAAATTTGTTGAATGTTAAACCCTCATCGCGAGCAGGCTCGCTCCCACATGGGGTACAGCGCAGTCAGGTCAGAGACCGTAGCTCATCAGACGCTCGTAACGACGGGCCAGCAGCGCTTCGTTATCAAACTTCTTCAACATCGCCAGCTGCGAGCTCAGCTCGGCACGGATCGATGCAGCGGCCGCAGCCGGATCACGATGAGCGCCGCCCAAAGGCTCGCCGATCACTTTATCCACGATGCCCAAGCCTTTCAGGCGCTCGGCAGTGATGCCCATGGCTTCAGCGGCATCCGGTGCTTTTTCTGCGGTTTTCCACAGAATCGAAGCACAACCTTCCGGCGAGATCACCGCATAGGTCGAATACTGCAACATGTTCAGCTGATCGCACACACCGATGGCCAGTGCACCACCGGAACCACCTTCACCGATCACGGTGGCGATGATTGGGGTTTTCAGGCGAGCCATGACGCGCAGGTTCCAGGCGATCGCTTCGCTCTGGTTGCGCTCTTCAGCGTCGATGCCCGGGTAGGCGCCCGGCGTATCGATGAAGGTCAGGATCGGCATCTTGAAGCGTTCGGCCATTTCCATCAGGCGGCACGCCTTGCGGTAGCCTTCCGGACGCGGCATGCCGAAGTTGCGACGAACCTTCTCGCGCACTTCGCGGCCTTTCTGGTGACCGATGATCATCACCGGCTGGTCATCCAGACGGGCCACGCCGCCAACGATGGCAGCGTCGTCGGAAAAGTGACGGTCGCCGTGCAGTTCGTCGAACTCGGTGAAGATATGTTCGATGTAGTCCAGGGTGTATGGACGTTTCGGATGACGCGCCAGACGCGCGATCTGCCAGCTGGTCAGCTTGCCGAAGATATCCTCGGTCAGCGTGTTGCTTTTGTCCTGCAGGCGGGAGATCTCATCGCCGATATTCAGCGAATTGTCGTTACCGACCAAGCGCAACTCTTCGATCTTGGCTTGCAGGTCGGCGATCGGCTGTTCGAAATCTAGAAAATTCGGGTTCATAGGCGTCCGTCTAGGGTCGACGTCCAAGAGAGCTTGGGCCGGCCGGTTGTCTATTCGCGCCCTACCTTAAGGGACAGGCGCGTTCAGGTCGAGATTAAAAATTCAGGTCGAGATCAGGGCGTATGGAAGGCACCTGACCGTCAACGGTATTGGAGGAAGACGTTGTCTCGCCCGAACTGGTCACGCAGGGCTTGAATCAACGCATCCGCCGGGTCGATTCGCCAGGTCTCGCCGAACTGCAGCAAGGCCTTCGCATCGGGGCTCGTGTATTCCATGGTGATCGGGCATGCGCCGCGGTGACGCTTGAACAACTCACCCAGCCAGCGTAGCTGATCGCCTTTCAAATCCTTGGTCTGCAGCTTCAATCGCAGGCTTTCGGCCAGGTTGGTGCGCGCGTCCTCCATGCTCATCACCCGCTTGACCCGCAGGCGCAAACCGCCGGAGAAGTCGTCGTTGCTGACCTCGCCTTCGACCACCACCATCGCGTCAGTCTGCAACAGCGACTGCGCGGAATGGAACGCGTCGGCGAACAGCGAGGCTTCGATCCGGCCAGAACGATCGTCAAGGGTGATGAACCCCATCTTGTCACCCTTTTTGTTCTTCATCACCCGCAGGGCGATGATCATGCCTGCGACGGTCTGTGTATCACGAGCCGGCTTCAGGTCGATGATCCGCTGGCGGGCGAAACGGCGGATTTCGCCTTCGTATTCATCGATCGGGTGACCGGTCAGGTACAACCCCAGGGTGTCTTTCTCCCCTTTAAGGCGTTCCTTCAGGGTCAGCTCTTTCGCCTTGCGGTGATTGGCATAGACGTCCGCGTCCTCTTCTACGAACAGCCCGCCGAACAGGTCGGCGTGACCACTGTCGTGGGTGCGGGCGGTTTGTTCGGCGGCCTTGATCGCCCCTTCCATCGCATTCAGCAAGACCGCGCGGTTCTGGTCGATGCTCGCTTGATAGGCTTTCGGCTCGTCATGGAAACAGGGCCCCAGACGATCCAGCGCACCGCTTCGGATCAAACCATCCAGCGTGCGCTTGTTGATGCGCTTGAGGTCGACACGGGCGCAAAAATCGAACAGGTCCTTGAACGGCCCGTCCTGACGCGCCTCGGTGATCGCTTCCACCGGCCCTTCGCCCACACCCTTGATCGCGCCGAGGCCATAGATAATGCGGCCTTCGTCATTCACCGTGAACTTGAACTCCGAAGTATTCACATCCGGCGCGTCGAGACGCAGCTTCATGGTGCGAATTTCTTCGATCAAGGTCACGACCTTGTCGGTGTTGTGCATATCCGCCGACAGTACCGCGGCCATGAACGGCGCCGGGTAGTGCGTTTTCAGCCACGCGGTCTGGTACGAAACCAGGCCGTAAGCAGCGGAGTGGGATTTGTTGAAGCCATAACCGGCGAATTTCTCCACCAGGTCGAAAATGTTACCGGCGAGGTCAGCATCGATGTTGTTGGTGGCGCAACCCTCAATGAAACCACCGCGCTGCTTGGCCATTTCCTCGGGCTTTTTCTTACCCATGGCCCGACGCAGCATGTCCGCACCACCGAGGGTGTAACCGGCCATGACCTGGGCAATCTGCATCACCTGTTCCTGATACAGGATGATGCCGTAAGTCGGTGCCAATACCGGTTTCAGACCTTCGTACTGGTAGTCCGAGTGCGGGTACGCGAGTTCGGCGCGACCGTGCTTACGGTTGATAAAGTCGTCAACCATGCCCGATTGCAAAGGGCCCGGACGGAACAGGGCCACCAGTGCGATCAAGTCTTCCAGGCAGTCGGGCTTGAGCTTTTTGATCAGCTCTTTCATGCCGCGCGACTCGAGCTGGAACACCGCGGTGGTTTCAGCTTTTTGCAGCAGCTGGTAGGTCGGTTTGTCATCGAGCGGGATGAACGCAATGTCCAGCGGCGGCTCATCGACCTTGGCGCGGTCGCGATTGATCGTTTTCAGCGCCCAGTCGATGACCGTCAGGGTCCGCAGGCCGAGGAAGTCGAACTTCACCAGGCCGGCAGCTTCAACGTCGTCCTTGTCGAACTGGGTCACCAGGCCGTCACCGGCCTCGTCGCAATAGATCGGCGAGAAGTCGGTCAGCTTGGTCGGTGCGATCACCACACCACCGGCGTGTTTGCCGACGTTACGCACGACCCCTTCGAGCTTGCGCGCCATTTCCCAGATTTCCGCGGCCTCTTCATCAACCTTGATGAAGTCGCGGAGGATTTCTTCCTGCTCGTAGGCTTTTTCCAGGGTCATGCCGACTTCGAACGGAATCATCTTCGACAGACGATCCGCCAGGCCGTAGGACTTGCCCTGCACCCGCGCCACGTCGCGGACCACAGCCTTGGCGGCCATGGAACCGAAGGTGATGATCTGACTTACCGCGTTGCGCCCGTACTTTTCGGCCACGTAGTCGATGACCCGGTCACGACCGTCCATGCAGAAGTCGACGTCGAAGTCGGGCATCGATACCCGTTCCGGGTTAAGGAAACGTTCGAACAGCAGGTCATATTCCAGCGGGTCGAGGTCGGTGATCTTCTGCACATAGGCCACCAGCGAACCGGCACCCGAACCACGGCCCGGACCTACCGGCACGCCGTTGCTCTTGGCCCACTGGATAAAGTCCATAACGATGAGGAAGTAACCGGGGAACCCCATCTGGATGATGATATCCAGCTCGAAATTCAGCCGGTCGACGTAGACCTGACGCTTGGCTTCGTAGTCTTCGGTGGTGTCCTTGGGCAGCAGAACGCTGAGGCGCTCTTCCAGGCCATCGAAGGACACCTTGCGGAAATACTCGTCGATGGTCATGCCATCGGGAATCGGGAAGTTGGGCAGGAAGTGCGTGCCCAGTTTCACTTCAATGTTGCAGCGCTTGGCGATCTCGACGGTGTTTTCCAGCGCCTCGGGAATGTCGCTGAACAGCTCGGCCATTTCCTCGGCGCTTTTGAGGTATTGCTGATCACTGTAATTCTTCGAACGCCGCGGATCGTCGAGGGCGCGGCCCTCACCGATGCAGACGCGGGTCTCGTGAGCGGCAAAGTCTTCCTGCTTGATGAAGCGCACGTCGTTGGTCGCGACCAGTGGCGCGCCGATCTTCTCCGCCAGGGCCACGGCGCCGTGCAACTGCTCTTCATCGTTGGGACGATTGGTGCGCTGGATTTCCAGGTAAAAGCGATCCGGGAACACCTCCATCCACTCGCGCGCCAGATTTTCCGCTTCAGCCGGATTGCCGCTGAGCATGGCCAGGCCGATCTCGCCTTCTTTTGCCGCCGACAGCATGATCAAGCCTTCGCTGGCCTCGGCCACCCACTCGCGCTCGATGATGACCGAGCCATTGCGCTGGCCGTCGATGAAGCCGCGGGAGATCAGTTCAGTGAGGTTGCGATAGCCGACAGCGTTCATGGCCAGCAGGCTGATCCGGCTCAGGGCGTTGTCCGGATCCTTGTTCGACAGCCATAGGTCGGCGCCGCAGATCGGCTTGATACCTGCGCCCATGGCGGCTTTATAGAATTTGACCAGGGAACACATGTTGTTCTGGTCGGTGACCGCCACGGCAGGCATGTTCATGCCGACCAGAGTCTTGACCAGCGGTTTGATCCGCACCAGACCGTCGACCAGGGAATATTCAGTGTGCAGGCGTAGATGAACGAATGAAGCCGGCATAGTGATCCTGCGTTATGTCATGAAAACAACAAGGCCCGGATTGTACCGGGCCTTGGGAAAAACATCAGCCTTGCAACTAACTCTCGATCAGGCTTTCCCGAGCTTCATATGCCAACCGCACTGGAGCAAACGAGCGGCGGTGAATCGGGGTCGGGCCCAAGCGTGCCAGCGCTTCCAGATGAACGGGCGTCGGATAACCTTTGTGACCACCGATACCGTAACCCGGGTAAATCAATTCGAAGGCAGCCATCTCGCGGTCGCGGCTGACCTTGGCAAGAATCGATGCCGCAGCGATGGCCGGAACCTTGCCGTCTCCCTGCACTACCGCTTCGGCGCGCATGGACAGTTTCGGGCAGCGGTTACCGTCGATCATCGCCAGTTTCGGTTGAATGTGCAGGCCTTCGATCGCGCGTTGCATGGCCAGCATGGTGGCATGAAGGATGTTCAACTCGTCGATTTCTTCGACTTCCGCGCGCGCGATGCACCAGCTCAAGGCTTTTTCGCAAATTTCGTCGTAGAGCTTTTCGCGGCGGGCTTCGGTGAGCTTCTTCGAATCGTTGAGACCGAGGATCGGACGGTTCGGATCGAGGATCACAGCCGCGGTTACCACGGCACCGCAGAGCGGGCCGCGACCGACTTCGTCGACACCGGCAACCAGATCTTCGACTTCAGCGACCAAGGTGAAATCCAGCCCCATTTGCATGCTTGTTTTACTCATTGTACTTGGCCGATCAGCTTCAGCACTGCATCTGCAGCCTGGTTGGAGGCATCCAGACGAAGGGTCCGGTGAATTTCATCAAAGCCGCGAGTCTGCTCTTCGCCACCTTCGATCAATGGCGACAGCGTCTGGGCCAGCGCTTCAACGGTCGCATCGTCCTGCAGCAACTCGGGCACCAACAGGCGCTGGGCCAACAGGTTCGGCAACGAGACGTAGGGACTCTTGACCATGCGTTTGAGAATCCAGAACGTCAGTGGCGCCAGACGATAGGCAACGACCATCGGCCGCTTATACAACAAGGCCTCGAGGGTAGCCGTACCGGAGGCGATCAACACCGCGTCGCAGGCGGCCAGCGCCAGATGGGACTTGCCATCGAGCAGGGTCAGCGGCAGATCGCGGCCGACGAGCAACTCTTCAAGCTGCGCACGTCGCTGAGGACTGGCGCAAGGCATGACGAACCGCACGCCAGGACGCAGGGCGCGCAGACGTTGGGCGGTATCGAGGAACAACGCCCCCAGACGCCCCACTTCACCGCCGCGACTGCCGGGCATCAGCGCGACCAACGGCCCGTCCGGCAGACCGAGCTCAGCCCGTGCAGCAGCGCGATCCGCTTCAAGCGGGATCGCATCGGCCAGGGAATGCCCGACAAACCGCACCGGCACGCCTTTCTCTTCATAGAATTTTGCTTCGAACGGAAACAGCGTCAGCATCAGGTCGCAACCTTCGCGAATCTTCAGCACCCGCTTCTGCCGCCACGCCCAGACCGACGGGCTGACGTAGTGCACGGTCTTGATTCCGGCCTGACGCAGCTTGAGTTCGATATTCAGGTTGAAGTCCGGGGCATCGATACCGATGAACACATCCGGTTTCTCGGCGATCAGGTCGGCGATCAGCTGCTTGCGGCGCTTGAGCAACTCGCGCAGCCGACCCAGCACTTCCACCAGGCCCATGACCGAGAGACGTTCCATCGGGAAATACGAGGTCAGGCCTTCGGCCTGCATCAGCGGACCACCGACACCGATGAACTCGACCGCCGGATGCTGTGCCTTGAGCGCACGCATGAGACCGGCGCCCAGAATGTCACCGGAAGCCTCACCCGCCACCAGCGCAATACGCAGATTAGCCATGATTAACGCGTGATGCCGCGGGTCGAAGACTGGATGGAATCACGAAACACCGCGACTTCCGGAAACTGCGCCGAAGGTTCGGCCAGTTCGGCGAGCGCCTGCTCGACGGTCAGGCCCTGGCGGTAAACCACCTTGTAGGCACGACGCAGGGCGTGGATCGCGTCTTCGCTGAAACCACGGCGACGCATGCCTTCGAAGTTCATGCTACGGGCTTCGGCCGGGTTGCCGAACACCGTGACGTAGGCGGGAACGTCCTTGCCAATGGCGGTACCCATGCCGGAAAAGCTGTGGGCGCCGATGTGGCAATACTGGTGAACCAGGGTAAAGCCGGACAGGATCGCCCAGTCTTCAACGTGCACATGGCCAGCCAACGCAGTGTTGTTGACGAGGATGCAGTGGTTACCGATGACACTGTCGTGGCCGATGTGGGCATAGGCCATGATCAGGTTGTGATCGCCCAGGGTCGTTTCCGAACGGTCCTGAACCGTGCCACGGTGAATCGTCACGCCTTCACGGATGATGTTGTGGTCACCGATGACCAGACGGGTTTCTTCGCCTTTGTATTTCAGATCGGGCGTGTCCTCACCTACCGAAGAAAACTGGTAGATGCGGTTGTGCTTACCGATTCGGGTCGGGCCCTTGAGAATCACATGCGGCCCGATCACTGTCCCCTCGCCGATTTCCACACCTGCGCCGACGATCGACCATGGGCCGACCTCGACACCTTCAGCCAGAACGGCCGTCGGATCGATGATTGCGCGAGGGTCAATCAAACTCATAGTTTGCGTTCCGCGCAGATGATTTCAGCGGAGCAGACTGGCTTGCCATCGACCGAAGCCTGGCACTCGAACTTCCAGATCTGACGCTTGCAGCTGATGAAACGGGCTTCGAGGATCAATTGATCGCCTGGAGTGACGGGCTGGCGAAAACGCAGCTTGTCGGAGCCGACGAAGTAGTAGAGCGTGCCGTCGGCAGGCTTCACGTCGAGCATTTTGAAACCAAGGATACCGGCAGCCTGAGCCATCGCTTCGATGATCAGTACGCCCGGCATGATTGGATGCGCGGGGAAGTGACCATTGAAGAACGGTTCGTTGATGCTGACATTCTTGTAGGCGCGAATGCGCTTGCCTTCCACGTCCAGTTCCACGACCCGGTCCACCAGCAGGAACGGGTAACGGTGAGGCAGGTATTCGCGAATCTCGTTGATGTCCATCATTTCGGGGGGAAGCCTATGTAAAGATTGGAAACGCGCGACTGACGCGCGTTCCTCTAGCAAATCAAGGAGGCAGTCTAGCGGCTGTGCACACTTGATATGGAAATGGTATCAGCCATCTGATGAAGCATTACCGTCAGGGGTCACTTCCCCTGTCCGCTTTTCCAGCTGTCGCAGCCGCCGCGCGATGTCATCGAGCTGACGGATACGTGCCGCGCTTTTGCGCCATTCGGCAGCCGGTTGCATGGCCGTACCGGAAGAGTAGGAGCCCGGCTCGGTAATCGAGTGGGTCACCATGGTCATCCCAGTGATGAAAACCTTGTCGCAAATTTCGATATGCCCCACCAGCCCGACGCCACCGGCGAGCATGCAATGCTTGCCGATCTTGGTGCTGCCGGAGATCCCCACGCACGCGGCCATGGCGGTGTGATCACCGATCTGGACGTTGTGAGCGATCTGAATCTGATTGTCGAGCTTGACGCCATTACCAATGACGGTATCGGCCAGCGCACCGCGGTCGATGGCGGTATTCACGCCAATCTCCACATCGTCACCGACCAGAACACCACCGATCTGGGCGATTTTCTGCCAGATGCCTTTCTCGTTGGCGAAACCGAAACCTTCGCCACCCAGTACCGCACCGGATTGAATCACCACCCGCTTGCCAATACGCACGTCGTGATACAGCGTGACGCGCGGTGCAAGCCAGCCACCTTCACCAATGACGCTACGGGCGCCGATGAAGCAGTGCGCGCCGATGGTTGTCCCGGCATCAATTCGCGCCCCGCTTTCGATGACCACAAATGCACCGATACTCGCCGCCGGATCGACCACCGCGTCCTCTGCCACTACCGCTGTCGGATGAATACCGGCAGCCGCCTTGGGCTTGGGATCGAAGAGGTGGGAAATGCGTGCATAAGCAAGATACGGGTCGGGCACGATCAGCGCCTCACCGGAAAAACCTTCTGCGTCAGCGGCTTTCAGCAACAAGGCTGCAGCCCGGCTATCGGCCAGGTATTTACGGTATTGAGGATTTGCCAGAAAGCTCAACTGAGCTGGGCCAGCCTCTTGCAAAGTGGCCAGCCCAGTTATTTCCTTCTCCGGGTCGCCACGCAGGGTGGCGCCGAGGAACTCGGCCAACTGGCCGAGTTTTATGGTCGCTGTCATGGATTACTTCAGCTGATTCATGCGCTCGATAACCTGGCGAGTGATGTCGTACTGAGGCTTGACATCAATCACTGCGCCACGCTCGAAGACCAGGTCAAAAGCACCTTTCTTGATGACTTCTTCCACAGCACTGTCCAGTTTCGGCTTGAGCTGCTTCAGCATTTCACGGTCAGCAACGGCTTTGGCTTCGTTCAGCTCCTTGGACTGGAACTGGAAGTCACGGGCCTTTTGCTTGAATTCAAGTTCCAGGCGCTCACGCTCGCCTTGCTGCATCTTGTCGCCGCCCGCCATCAGACGGTCCTGAATGCCCTTGGCGCTGCTTTCCAGCGACTTGAGTTTGGTCAGCTGCGGACCGAACTTTTTCTCGGCATCCACGGCGTATTTCTTGGCCGCGTCAGATTCCAGCAGAGCCATCTGATAGTTCAGAACGGCGATTTTCATGTCGGCAAAAGCCGGACCTGCTACCAGTACGGTCGCCAGGAGAACCAATTGAGTCAACTTACGCACGATGCACTCCTACAAAATCCATTGTCGTTATCTTGGGTCAGACGCTTAGAACGTCTGGCCGAGGGAGAATTGGAACACTTGAGTTTCAGCCTCATCCGGTTTCTTGATCGGCATGGCCAACGCGAAACTCAGAGGACCCAGCGCGGTAACCCATGTCACACCCACACCGACAGAGCTAGCCATGTTGCTCAGGCTGATGTCGTTGCACTTGGTGTTGGACGACGAACCGTTCGCATTGGTGGTGTCTTTGCACGTTGAGTCGAAAACGTTACCCACATCCCAGAATACCGAGGTGCGCAGGGAGCGCTGATCTTTGACGAACGGCAGAGGGAACAGGACCTCTACCCCGCCCTGGATCAAGACGTTACCACCGAACGGCAGCGGATCCTGGTCCGGATCAAGTGCCGTACCCGGGTTGGTGCCGCGACTCGGCGTACTGCGAGGACCCAAGGTGCTGTCCTTGAAACCACGAACCGAGTTGAAACCACCAGCATAGTAGTTTTCATAGAACGGCAAGCCATCGGTCGAACCGTAGCCATCGCCATAACCCAGCTCGGTATGCAGGCGCATGGTGTAGTTTTCGGTCAGTGGCTGGAACAACTGGCCACGGTAATCGAGTTTGAAGAACGACAGGTCGCTGCCCGGCGTCGTGGTTTCCAGCACCAGGCTTTGGGAATGACCACGTGTCGCCAGTACGCCCTTGTTCAGGGTCGATTCCGACCAACCGGCCGAAGCCTTGAAGTTCAGGTAGTTGTCGCCTTCCTTGTTAACGAAGTCGAAGATCTCGTCAACGGTGTACAGGCCAGTCTTGATCTTGTCCTGTTGCGCAGTCAGGCCGAAGGTCAGGCGCGACGTTTCGCTGATCGGGTAGCCGACGCTCACGCCCGCACCCAGGCTGTCCACGGCATAGCTGGCTACGTCGACGTCGAGGTCTTTGTAGTCAGTGGTGCGATAGAACGCGTTGTAACCCAGGCTCACGCCATCAGCAGTCCAGTACGGGTCGACATAACCGAAGTTATAGCGGCTCTGGTATTCGCTGCGGGTCAAGCCGACGCTGACCTTGTTACCCGTACCCAGGAAGTTGTTCTGGGTGATCGAACCACCGAGGATCAGACCGGCACTCTGTGCGAAGCCGACGCTGGCGGTAATCGAACCGGAAGCTTGTTCTTCAACGCTGTAGTTCACGTCAACCTGGTCATCGACACCCGGTACGGCAGGGGTTTCGACGTTCACTTCTTTGAAGAAGCCAAGACGCTCAAGACGGGTCTTGGACTGGTCGATCAGGTAAGTCGAAGCCCAGCCACCTTCCATCTGACGCATTTCACGGCGCAGCACTTCGTCCTCGGACTTGGTGTTGCCTCGGAAATTGATGCGGTTGACGTAGGCACGCTTGCCCGGATCGACGGCGAACGTGATATCGACGGTGTGGTCTTCATCGTGCGGCTGAGGCACGCCGTTGACGTTGGCGAAGGTGTAGCCCTCGTTACCCAGACGGCGGGTGATCAGTTCGGAGGTGGTGGTCATCAGCTTGCGCGAGAACACCTGGCCTTTCTGAACCAGCAGCAACGACTTGACCTGGTCCTCAGGGACTTTCAGGTCGCCGCTCAGTTTGACGTCACGAACGGTGTACTTCTCGCCTTCGTTGACGTTGACGGTGATGTAGACGTGCTTCTTGTCCGGCGTAATGGACACCTGGGTCGAAGCGATATCCATGTTGATGTAGCCACGGTCCAGGTAGTAGGAACGCAGACGTTCCAGGTCACCGGAAAGCTTTTCACGAGCGTACTTGTCGTCGTTCTTGAAGAACGACAACCAGTTGGTGGTCTTGAGTTCGAACAGGTCGATCAGGTCTTCGTCAGGAAAGACCGTGTTACCCACCACGTTGATGTGCTGGATAGCAGCGACGGTGCCTTCGTTGATATTGACCTTCAGGCCGACGCGGTTGCGCGGCTGCGGCACCACTTCGGTGTCGACGGTAGCCGAGTAGCGACCCTGCGCGACATATTGGCGCTGCAGTTCGTTACGTACACCTTCAAGGGTGGCACGCTGGAAGATCTCGCCTTCGGCCAGACCGGACTGTTTGAGGCCTTTCATCAGGTCTTCAGTGGAGATCGCCTTGTTACCTTCGATCTCGATACTGGCGACTGACGGGCGCTCGACTACCGTGATGACCAGGACGTTGCCATCGCGGCCCAGCTGGATATCTTGAAAGAACCCGGTTTTGAACAGCGCACGAGTGGATTCCACCAGGCGACGATCATCCGCCTGTTCACCGACGTTCAACGGCAAGGCACCAAAGACGCTACCCGCGGAGACCCGCTGGAGGCCATTGACGCGAATATCAGAGATAGTGAAGGACTCGGCGTGAACTTCGGCGATCATCAATACGGTGAGAACCGCAGTTAGCAGCAGACGTTTCATGAAGTCCTTTCTTATTCCAACTGGCAATAAACAAACTGCCGCAAAATGCGGCAGATTCGCAATATCAGCGAAGTGTTACAGACGGCCCAAATCATTGACCAGAGCAAGCAACATCACCCCGACCACCAAACTGATGCCGATCTGTATCCCCCAACCCTGCACCCGATCCGACAAGGGACGACCACGCGCCCACTCGATCAGATAAAACAACAAATGCCCCCCATCCAGTACAGGAATGGGCAACAAATTCAGAACCCCCAGGCTAATACTCAGATAAGCAAGGAAATTCAGGAAATCAGCGACGCCCGACTGGGCAGAAGCGCCCGCCACTTTAGCAATGGTTATCGGTCCACTCAAGTTTTTTACCGAGAGCTCACCGAACAACATTTTCTTGAGTGAATCGAGGGTCAGTACGCTCATGGTCCAAGTGCGTCGAGCCCCCTCGCCAATCGCAGCCAAAGGACCGTAACTGACCTCGCGAATCATCTCCGGTGGCCAATCGATCGCTTTCACCCCAGCCCCCAGATAACCGCTGGGGGCTTTCTTCTCGCCACGAGCGGCCAGCGTCACGGGGACGTCGATTTGAGCACCATCGCGCTCGATGCGCAGCATGATTTTGGTATCTGGTTGCGTACGAACGGTATCGACCACCTGCTGCCAGTCATCCAGCGCCTTGCCATCAAGCGCCAACAACCGGTCACCGGTTTTCAGGCCCGCTGCCTGCGCCGGACCTTTCGGGTCAAGCTCGGCCAGCACTGGCGGCAACGCCGGACGCCAAGGACGAATACCCAACGAGCGAATCGGATCCGGCTCATCCGCGCCCTTGAGCCATTTATCCAGGACCAGTTCACGAGGCGAATCCGCTGTGGACCCCTGATCGCGCACCAGCACCTGCAGCGAACCGCTCTCACCCAGACGACGAACCAGCTGCAGATTGACCGCACCCCAACCCGACGTTGGCTCACCATCGATGGCGACAATTTCCTGACCCGGGCTCAAACCGGCCTTGGCCGCGATACTGCCGGACTCTACGGCACCGATGACAGGCCGCACCTGCTCGCTGCCGAGCATCGCGAGCACCCAGAAAAAAATCATCGCCAGTAAAAAGTTGGCAATCGGCCCCGCCGACACGATTGCGATGCGCTGACGGACGGACTTGCGATTGAAGGACTGATCGAGCTGATCGGCCGGCACTTCGCCTTCGCGCTCGTCGAGCATCTTCACGTAGCCACCCAGCGGAATCGCGGCGACGACGAACTCAGTGCCTTTCTTGTCGTGCCAGCGCAGCAACGGCATGCCGAAGCCCACGGAGAAGCGCAGCACTTTGACCCCACAGCGACGCGCGACCCAGAAATGGCCGAATTCGTGGAAGGTGACCAGCACGCCCAGGGCTACCAGGGTGCCGACAATCATATAGAGCGCGCTCATCTACTTTCTCCGCAATCCTATCCAGTGCTGCATGGGCCAACCTGTTGCAGCACTTACCGCCCGTGGCGACTCAACCATTGCTCAACCAGGGCTCGCGCCTTCGCGTCAGCCGTGAACACCGCCTCGAGATCATTCACCGCTACCACAGGCTCGAGATTCAAGACTTCCTCGATGATACTCGCGATTTCCAGATAGCGAACCCGCCCGTCGAGAAAGGCGGCGACTGCTACTTCATTTGCCGCATTGAGCATGGCTGGCGCGCTATTGCCCGCCTCGGCGGCCTGACGCGCCAGGCGCAGGCATGGGAAACGCTCTTCATCGGGCGCCTGGAAGTCCAGGCGTGCGATGGCGAACAGATCCAGCGGAGCAACGCCCGAATCGATACGCTCCGGCCAGGCCAAGGCGTTGGCGATCGGTGTGCGCATGTCGGGATTGCCCAGCTGCGCCAATACCGAACCGTCGATGTAGTCGACCAGCGAATGAATCACACTCTGCGGGTGAATCACCACTTCGACCTGGGAAGGCTTGGCGTCGAACAGCCAGCAGGCTTCGATCAGCTCGAGCCCCTTGTTCATCATGCTCGCCGAATCCACGGAGATCTTGCGCCCCATGGACCAGGTCGGGTGCGCACAGGCCTGCTCAGGCGTTACATCGGCCAGTTCGGCCAAGGGTGTCTGCCGGAACGGACCGCCAGAGGCTGTCAGCAAGATCCGACGAACGCCCACGACCCCGAGCCCACGGGAAAAATCCTGTGGCATGCACTGGAAAATCGCGTTGTGCTCGCTGTCGATCGGCAGCAGCACCGAACCGCTTTTGCGTACGGCCTGCATGAACAGCGCGCCAGACATCACCAGCGCTTCTTTGTTGGCCAGCAGAATTTTCTTACCGGCCTCAACTGCCGCCAGGGTCGGACGCAAGCCCGCCGCACCGACAATGGCCGCCATGACCGTGTCGACGTCAGGATCGGAGGCGACCTGACACAGGCCCGCCTCCCCCACCAGCACGCGAGTCGACAGACCGGCTGCACGCAAATCGTCCTGCAACACCCGGGCGGCGTTGTGCTCTGGCACGACGGCGAACCGCGGCACATGCCGGACGCAAAGCGCATGCAACTCGCTCAGACGCGTGAAGCCGCTCAAGGCAAAAACCTGATACCGCTCGGGATGTCGGGCAATGACGTCCAGCGTGCTCAGACCGATCGAACCGGTCGCACCCAGGACCGTAATCTGCTGCGGGCGGCTCACGGTGCCGCCATCCACAGCAGCACAGCAAATACAGGGATCGCGGCCGTCAGGCTGTCGATGCGATCCAGCACACCGCCGTGACCGGGCAGCAGATTACTGCTGTCCTTGATCCCGGACTGGCGCTTGAACATGCTTTCGGTGAGGTCGCCCACCACCGAGATGAACACGATAATGGCCGCACCGATCAACCCTTTGAAAAGCTCGGCAACCGTCCAGTCGCGAACCAGGCCGACAATGACGGTGATGACCAGGCTCAGCGCCAGGCCGCCATACACGCCTTCCCAGCTCTTGCCGGGGCTGACCAGCGGCGCGAGCTTGCGCTTGCCGAAGGCCCTGCCGGAAAAATAGGCGCCAATATCGGCACCCCAGACCAGCACCATCACGGCCAAAATCAGTAGATTGCCATTGCCGGAATCGTGTTTTTTGATTTCGACCAGACCTTGCCATGCCGGCAGGAGAATCAACAGGCCGATCACCAATTTGGTCGCTGCTGCGGACCAATGCTCGCTCGAACGCGGATAGGTCAGCACCAGATACGTCGCCACGCCCCACCACAGCACCGAGGCACCCAACACCCAGGGCGCAAGTCCCGGCAGGATATGCATGACAAACAACATCAACGCGACCACTGCTGCGTAGGCGACGCGAATCGGTTGAGCGGCGAAACCCGCCAGGCGCGCCCATTCCCAGGCACCGAGGGTTACGACCAACCCGATGAACAGCGCGAAGCCGGAACCTTCAAGCAGGAAAAACCCGCACAAGGCAATCGGCAGCAGTATCAGCGCAGTGATGATTCGTTGTTTAAGCATTAAACCCGGGCTCCAGCCTCGACCTGCTCGCTCGTTTTACCGAAGCGACGCTGACGAGAAGCGAAATCGGCCAGCGCGGTGCGCATGGCGTCGTGTTTGAAGTCCGGCCAGAACAGGTCGGAGAAGTACAACTCGGCGTAGGCCAGTTGCCACAACAGGAAGTTGCTGATGCGGTGTTCGCCACCGGTGCGAATGCACAGGTCCGGCAACGGCAGGTCGCCGGTGGCCAGGCAGGCTTGCAACAGTTCCGGGGTAATGTCTTCCGGACGCAGATGACCGGCCTGAACTTCCCGCGCCAGACGCTGCGCGGCTTGCGCGATGTCCCACTGACCGCCGTAGTTGGCGGCGATCTGCAGGACGAAGCGATTGGCACCCGCGGTCATGGCTTCAGCCTCGCGCATGGCCGCCTGAAGCTCTGGATGAAAACGCGAACGGTCGCCAATGATGCGCAGACTGATGTTGTTTTCGTTGAGGCGCTTGGCCTCGCGACGCAATGCCTTGAAGAACAGGTCCATCAAGGCACTGACCTCATCGGCCGGGCGCTGCCAGTTCTCGCTGGAAAAGGCGAACAGGGTCAATACCTCGACCTTGGCCTCGGCACACACCTCAATCACTGCACGAACCGCATCCACACCCGCTTTATGCCCGGCGACACCCGGCATAAAGCGTTTTTTCGCCCAGCGATTATTGCCATCCATGATGATCGCGACATGGCGCGGCACCGCGGACGGCGCAACCTGCTTGGTCTTTTCCATGAAAACGCGACCCTTATACGGCCATCAGGTCTTTTTCTTTCTGCGCCAGATTCGCGTCGATTTCAGCCACGTACTTTTTGGTCAGATCATCGATCTCGCCAGTGGCGCGACGCTCTTCGTCTTCGCTGATTTCCTTTTCCTTGACCAGATCCTTGAGCTGGCTGTTCGCGTCACGACGGATGTTGCGCACGGCAACACGGGCGTCTTCAGCAACATCGCGGGCCTGCTTGGTGAAGCCCTTGCGGGTTTCTTCGGTCAGGGCCGGCATGGAGATCAGCAGCAGCTCACCCAGGTTGGTCGGGTTGAGGTTCAGACCGGCGCTGCCGATGGCTTTATCGACAGCACCCAGCATGTTGCGCTCGAAGGCAACGACTTGCAGGGTACGGGCGTCCTTGACGGTGATGTTCGCCACTTGCTTGATCGGAGTATCGGAACCGTAGTACGGCACCATCACGCCTTCCAGAATGCTCGGGTGCGCCTGACCGGTACGAATACGGCCGAAGTTGTGCATCAGCGACTCGACGGATTTCTGCATACGCTCTTTAGCGTCTTTCTTGATTTCGTTGATCATTGTTGGCCTTCCTCGATCAGGGTCCCTTCAGCGCCGCCATGTACGATGTTCAGCAGGGCGCCGGGCTTGTTCATGTTAAATACGCGCAACGGCATCTTGTGGTCGCGGCACAGGCAAATGGCCGTCAGATCCATCACGCCCAGCTTGCGATCCAGCACTTCATCGTAGGTCAGATGATCGAACTTCTCGGCATGCGGGTCCTTGAATGGATCGGCGGTGTAGACACCATCGACCTTGGTCGCTTTCAACACGACGTCAGCGTCGATTTCGATCGCACGCAAGCAGGCTGCCGAATCCGTGGTAAAGAACGGATTGCCGGTGCCAGCCGCGAAGATCACGACTTCCTTGGCGTTCAGGTGGCGCATGGCTTTGCGGCGATCATAGTGATCGGTCACGCCAACCATGGAAATGGCCGACATCACGATGGCCGAGATATTGGCACGTTCCAGCGCGTCGCGCATGGCCAGGGCGTTCATCACAGTGGCCAGCATGCCCATGTGGTCGCCCGTGACCCGATCCATGCCGGCTGCGCTCAGCGCTGCGCCGCGGAACAGGTTGCCGCCGCCGATCACGAGACCGACCTGGACACCGATGCCGACCAGTTGGCCGACTTCCAGCGCCATGCGATCCAGAACTTTCGGATCGATCCCGAACTCTTCCGAGCCCATCAGGGCCTCGCCGCTAAGCTTGAGTAGAATGCGTTTATAGCGAGCCTGATAACCACTGCCCTGCTGAGCCATTGCGAATCTCTCCTGCGGCGTATTTTAAAAATTCTTTGCGAGCTGTTTACAGCTGGCGTTCACTCTAGCTTGGCGCTGCTTCAGCGCCATCGGAACATGGCTTTGTAAGCCAGTTCCAAAGGGAAACCAATAAAAATTGGTGCCCCATCTGAAAAGAGGCTGCGCGCGTAAGCGGGCAGCCTCTTCAGGGCGACAGTTGAAAAACCGTCTTATTGCTTGGCGGCAGCCAGCTGGGCAGCAACTTCTTCAGCGAAGTTGTCGACCGGCTTCTCGATACCTTCGCCTACCTTGAAGTAGGTGAAAGAAACGATTTCAGCACCGGCTTTCTTGGCCAGTTCGCCGACCTTGACTTCAGGGTTCTTGACGAACGCCTGCTCAACCAGGCTCGCTTCAGCCAGGAACTTGCTGATACGGCCTTTGACCATGTTCTCAACAATGTTTTCTGGCTTGCCTTTGATTTTTTCTTCGTTCAGCTGCAGGAACACGGCTTTTTCGCGCTCGATAGCTTCAGCCGAAACTTCCGATGGCAGCAGGAACTCAGGGTTGCTTGCCGCTACGTGCATAGCGATGTCTTTGGCCAGCTCAACGTTGCCGCCCTTCAGAACAACCGCAACACCGATCTTGTTGCCGTGCAGGTAACCACCAACCACATCACCTTCAACGCGAACCAGGCGACGGATGTTGACGTTTTCGCCAACCTTGCCGACCAGAACCAGGCGATCGGCTTCTTGAGCTTCGATCAGCGGAGCGACGTCAGTCAGTTTGTCAGCGAACGCCTTTTCAACGCTGGAAGCGACAAATGCCTTGAAGTCGTCCTGCAGAGCCAGGAAGTCGGTCTGCGAGTTCACTTCCAGCAGAACGGCGGATTTACCGTCTTCCTTCAGTGCGATCGCGCCTTCAGCAGCTACGTTGCCTGCTTTCTTGGCAGCCTTGATGGCGCCCGAAGCGCGCATGTCATCAATGGCTTTTTCGATGTCGCCGCCAGCCTTGGTCAAGGCCTTTTTGCAGTCCATCATGCCTTCGCCAGTACGCTCGCGCAGTTCTTTGACCAACGCTGCAGTAATCTCTGCCATTTCAAAATTCCTCTTGGATAGGTTTTCAACCATTCCACCCGATCGAACGGGCGTTCAATTCTTCCCGAACCACCCTTGTTAGCAGCTGCAAGTTACAAACGCTGTAATTGCGCCACCAGACAAATGGTTTTCGAGGTGGCAAAAAGGGGGCCAAGCCCCCTTTTTGCTTACTGAGTCAACGCCAAGGCGTCAATTACTCAGCTGCAGCTGCCGGAGCTTCTTCAACGAACTGCTCGGTGCCGCCAGCAACGTGGTTGCGACCGCGGATTACAGCGTCAGCCATCGAACCCATGTACAGCTGGATAGCGCGGATTGCGTCATCGTTGCCTGGGATGATGTAGTCAACGCCTTCCGGGCTGCTGTTGGTATCGACTACGCCGATAACCGGGATGCCCAGCTTGTTGGCTTCGGTGATCGCGATGCGCTCGTGATCAACGTCGATAACGAACAGAGCGTCTGGCAGACCGCCCATGTCCTTGATACCACCCAGGGAACGATCGAGCTTCTCAAGATCGCGAGTGCGCATCAGCGCTTCTTTCTTGGTCAGCTTGGCGAAAGTACCGTCTTCGGCTTGCACTTCAAGGTCACGCAGACGCTTGATGGAAGCACGGATGGTTTTGAAGTTGGTCAGCATGCCGCCCAACCAGCGGTGATCGACGTACGGCGAACCGCAACGTGCTGCTTCTTCAGCAACGATCTTGCCAGCGGAACGCTTGGTGCCAACGAACAGAATCTTGTTTTTGCCCTGGGCCAGACGCTCTACGAAAGTCAGAGCTTCGTTGAACATTGGCAGGGTTTTTTCAAGGTTGATGATGTGGATCTTGTTACGCGCGCCGAAAATGTACTTGCCCATTTTCGGGTTCCAGTAACGGGTCTGGTGACCGAAGTGCACACCGGCCTTCAGCATATCGCGCATGTTGACTTGGGACATGATAGTTCCTTAATAAGTCGGGTTTGGCCTCCACGTATCCCAATGACCAACCAGCAGCATCAGCTGAAGGCACCCAGGTCATCGTGTCGACACGTGTGTGGATTTAAGCCTTTCGGGGCATCCCCGGAAAGCGGCGCATTTTATACCACAGGGCTCGCAAAAACGGAACCCGGATTCTCAATTCCTGACGCGCGCCTTCATCCGCGCCCTTGGAATCGCTCAAGAATGCGCCCATCTATAGAGAGAAGCGATGCACAGAGGCTCAGATTTGCGCTGATCGTCTGTTAGAATCGCGTTTTTCAGGGCGGCGAACATCGATCGCACATTGCCCATTCCGTGTTAGCAAGCGCCATCGAGCGCAGAGAGAGCCTGTATGACCGTCACCCTCAAAACCCCGGAGGACATCGCAAAAATGCGTGTCGCCGGCAAACTGGCCGCCGATGTCCTGGAAATGATTGCTGAACACGTCAAGCCGGGCATCACCACCGAAGAGCTGGACCGCATCTGCCACGACTACATCGTCAACGTGCAGCAGGCCATTCCTGCCCCGCTCAACTACAAGGGCTACCCGAAGTCGATCTGCACCTCGATCAACCACGTGGTCTGCCACGGCATTCCGAACGAGAAGCCATTGAAGGACGGTGACACGCTGAACATCGACGTCACCGTGATCAAGGATGGCTTCCACGGCGACACCAGCCGCATGTTCCACGTCGGCACCGTGCCGGTCTGGGCCGAGCGCCTGTCGCAAGTGACCCAGGAATGCATGTACAAGGCCATCGAGATCGTCAAACCCGGCTGCCGCCTGGGCGACATCGGTGAAGTGATCCAGAAGCACGCCGAAAAGAACGGTTTCTCGGTGGTTCGCGAGTTCTGCGGCCACGGTATCGGCAAGGTGTTCCACGAAGAGCCGCAGATCCTGCACTACGGCCGCGCCGGCACCGGCATGGAACTGAAGGCCGGCATGACCTTCACCATCGAGCCGATGATCAACCAGGGCAAGGCCGACACAAAAGTGCTGGGCGACGGCTGGACCGCGATCACCAAGGACCGCAAGTTGTCGGCACAGTGGGAGCACACATTGGTAGTGACCGAGACCGGTTACGAGATCTTCACCTTGCGCAGCGATGACACCATCCCGCGCGTTTCGGCCTGATCCGGACCGCGCCGCTCCCAGCCTTATAGAAAGGAAAGCCAATCGATGCCGCAGGTGGATCCCGAACTCTTCGACCGTGGCCAGTTCCAGGCTGAACTGGCCCTGAAGGCCAGCCCGATCGCTGCTTTCAAAAAGGCGATCCGCCAGGCCCGAGAGGTCCTTGACGGACGCTTTCGCAGCGGCCGGGAGATTCGCCGACTGATCGAGGATCGCGCCTGGTTCGTCGACAACATCCTGCAAAAGGCCTGGGAGCAGTTCAACTGGAGCGAAGACGCCGACATCGCGCTGGTCGCGGTCGGCGGCTACGGTCGTGGGGAGTTGCATCCTTTCTCCGATATCGACCTGCTGATCCTGCTGGACAGCGCCGACCACGAAGTTTTCCGTGATTCCATCGAGCGTTTTCTGACGCTGTTGTGGGACATCGGCCTGGAAGTCGGTCAGAGCGTTCGCTCCGTCGACGAATGCGCGGTAGAAGCCCGCGCCGACCTGACGGTGATCACCAACCTGATGGAAAGCCGCACCATCGCCGGCCCCGAACGCCTGCGTCAGCGCATGCTGGATGTCACCAGCACCGCGCACATGTGGCCGAGCAAGGACTTCTTCCTGGCCAAGCGCGCCGAGCAGAAGGCCCGTCACCACAAGTACAACGACACCGAATACAACCTGGAACCCAACGTCAAAGGCTCGCCCGGCGGACTACGGGATATTCAGACGATTCTGTGGGTGGCCCGTCGCGAGTACGGCACCCTGAACCTGCGGGCACTGGCCGGGGAAGGTTTCCTGGTCGAGAGCGAAAATGCCCTGCTGGCCTCTTCTCAGGAATTCCTGTGGAAGGTTCGTTACGCGCTGCACATGCTCGCCGGTCGCTCCGAAGACCGCTTGCTGTTCGACCACCAGCGTTCGATTGCCGGCCTGCTGGGCTTCGAGGGCGATGACGCCAAGCAAGCCATCGAAAACTTCATGCAGCAGTATTACCGGGTGGTCATGAGCATCGCGCAGCTCAGCGACCTGATCATCCAGCACTTCGAGGAAGTCATCCTGGCGCCGGAAGATGAAGCGCCGCCGCAACCGATCAACTCGCGGTTCCAGTTGCACGACGGTTACATCGAGGCACGCAACGACAACGTATTCCGCCGCACGCCGTTCGCCATGCTCGAGATTTTCGTGCTGATGGCCCAGCAGCCGGAAATCAAGGGCGTGCGTGCCGACACGATTCGTCTGCTGCGGGAAAACCGTCATTTGATCGACGACGATTTCCGCAACGATATTCGTAACACCAGCCTGTTCATCGAGCTGTTCAAGTGCAAGATCGGCATCCACCGCAACCTGCGACGGATGAACCGTTACGGCATTCTCGGGCGTTATCTGCCGGAGTTCGGCTTCATTGTCGGGCAGATGCAGCATGACCTGTTTCACATCTACACGGTCGACGCGCACACGCTGAACCTGATCAAGCACTTGCGTAAGTTGCAATACACGCAAGTGTCGGAAAAATTCCCGCTGGCCAGCAAGCTCATGGGCAAGCTGCCCAAGCCCGAGCTGATCTACCTGGCCGGGCTGTACCACGACATCGGCAAGGGCCGGCATGGCGATCACTCGGAAATCGGCGCCGTGGATGCCGAGGCCTTTTGCCAGCGCCACCAGTTGCCGGTGTGGGACAGCCGCCTGATCGTCTGGCTGGTGCAGAACCACTTGGTGATGTCGACCACTGCCCAGCGCAAAGACTTGTCCGACCCGCAAGTGATCCACGATTTTGCGCAGATCGTCGGTGACGAAACCCGCCTTGATTATCTGTACGTGTTGACCGTCGCCGACATCAACGCCACCAACCCGACACTGTGGAACTCCTGGCGCGCCAGCCTGTTGCGCCAGCTCTACACCGAGACCAAGCGCGCCTTGCGCCGCGGCCTGGAGAATCCGGTGGATCGTGAAATGCAGATCCGCCAGACCCAGAGCGCCGCCCTCGATATTCTGGTACGCGGCGGCAACGACCCGGACGACGTCGAACAGTTGTGGTCGCAATTGGGTGATGATTATTTCCTGCGTCACACTGCCGGCGACGTGGCCTGGCACACCGACGCGATCCTGCAGCAGCCGGCCGATGGCGGGCCGTTGGTGCTGATCAAGGAAACCACCCAGCGCGAGTTCGAGGGCGGTACGCAGATCTTCATTTATGCGCCGGACCAGCACGACTTCTTCGCCGTGACCGTGGCGGCGATGGATCAGTTGAACCTGAACATTCACGACGCCCGGGTCATCACGTCCAGCAGTCAGTTCACCCTCGACACCTACATCGTGCTCGACACTGACGGCGATTCGATCGGCGATAATCCGGCACGGGTCAAACAGATCCGCGAAGGCCTGACCGAAGCCCTGCGCAACCCGGACGATTACCCGACGATCATCCAGCGACGGGTGCCGCGCCAGCTCAAGCATTTCGCGTTTGCACCGCAGGTGACGATCCACAACGACGCCCAGCGGCCGGTGACGGTGCTGGAGCTCAGTGCCCCGGATCGGCCGGGCTTGCTGGCGCGGATCGGTACGATTTTCCTGGAGTTCGACCTGTCGCTGCAGAACGCCAAGATTGCGACGCTCGGCGAACGCGTGGAAGACGTATTCTTCATCACCGACGCCAATAACCAGCCATTGTCCGACCCATTGCTGTGCAGCCGCTTGCAGGATGCGATCGTTGAGCAGCTGACCGTCAGTAACGAACCCGATATCAAGATGTCGCGAATCAGCATCTGAATTAACAAATTTCCCCCTGTGGGGGCGAACCCTGTGCCGAGGGGATTTATCCCCGTTCGGCTGCGAAGCAGTCGTGAACGCGGTTTAACTTTGAAATGCCGGGGCCGCTTCGCGCCCCAACGGGGATAAACCAACTCGCCACAGGGCTCGCCCCCACAATGAAAGAGGCCCCCGATGAACAACGCTCTGACCCAGCTCCAGCCCTACCCGTTCGAGAAGCTCCGCGCCCTGCTCGGCAGCGTCACGCCAAACCCGGACAAACGCCCTATCGCCTTGTCCATCGGCGAGCCGAAGCACCGTTCGCCAAGCTTTGTCGCCGAAGCCCTGTCCAGCAATCTGGATCAGATGGCCGTTTACCCGACAACACTCGGTATTCCGGCGCTGCGTGAAGCCATCGCCGCGTGGTGCGAACGCCGCTTCAACCTCCCGAGCGGCTGGCTCGACCCGGCGCGCAACGTGCTGCCGGTCAACGGCACGCGTGAGGCTCTGTTCGCCTTCACCCAGACCGTGGTCAACCGTGGCGACGATGCGCTGGTGGTCAGCCCGAACCCGTTCTATCAAATCTATGAAGGTGCTGCGTTCCTCGCCGGCGCCAAGCCGCATTACCTGCCGTGCCTGGATGAAAACGGCTTCAACCCGGACTTCGATGCCGTTTCCCCGGACATCTGGAAACGCTGCCAGATCCTGTTTCTGTGCTCGCCAGGCAATCCGACTGGCGCCTTGATCCCGGTTGAAACCCTGAAAAAGCTGATCGCCCTCGCCGACGAATACGACTTCGTGATTGCGGCGGACGAGTGCTACAGCGAACTGTACTTCGACGAACAAACCCCACCGGCCGGCCTGCTCAGCGCCTGTGCGGAATTGGGTCGCAAGGACTTCAAGCGTTGCGTGGTGTTCCATAGCCTGTCCAAGCGCTCCAACCTGCCAGGCCTGCGTTCGGGGTTCGTCGCGGGTGACGCCGACATTCTCAAAGGCTTCCTGCTGTACCGCACTTATCACGGCTGCGCGATGCCGGTTCAAACGCAACTGGCGAGCGTTGCCGCCTGGAATGACGAAGTGCATGTGCGGGCCAACCGTGCGCTGTATCGCGAGAAGTATGATGCGGTGCTGAAAATCCTCGGCCCGGTGATGGACGTGCAACGCCCGGATGGCGGTTTCTACTTGTGGCCGAACGTTGCTGGCGATGATGAAGCGTTCTGCCGCGATCTGTTCGTTGAGGAACATGTGACTGTGGTGCCAGGCTCGTATCTGTCTCGGGAAGTTGATGGTTTCAATCCGGGTTCCGGCCGAGTGCGGATGGCGCTGGTGGCTCCACTGGCGGAATGTGTTGAAGCGGCCGAACGCATTCACAACTTTATTTCTCGCCGCCAGTAATATCAGTCAAGCCTGCACTGTGCAACGCAGTGCAGGCTTGTTCAAATACAAAGTTACAGCACAACCAAAAAACAAACTTTATTTATACACACTCTCAGATTAACCTCTTTAGCCACAACACCCTCCCGCTTAAATACATAACCAACATGGAAGTTATAATGACAACTATCACTCCTTGCCTCATAGAAACACCCGCAGATATTACGGCTTCTTATGAAGCCGCCATTAGCGAAAACCCGGCCAATTCACCCAACACGTCATCCGGGCGCAACAAGCGATCTATCGGCAAACACACTAAATACTGGGCACCCGGCAGAACGTTAAAAATCGCTATCAGCGACTATGACGATGGCGGGTTTGAAATAGTCAAAAATGCCATCAAGCAATGGCTACCCTACGTCAATCTGACTTTCGAATTCGTTGAACTGGTTGACGACGAAGACTTGTACGAAGGTGATATCCGGATTTACCTGTCCCGGCTGTACAACGGCACCGGACGCTCGGCACTTGGTACCGATGCGCGAGCAACCCCCGCTACGGAGCCAACATTGCTGCTGGGAACAAATTACACCTCCATCGGCTATGAAGCGCTTGTCATTCATGAATTCGGGCATGCCTTGGGCTTGACCCATGAACATCAACATCCCGATGCGACTATTCCCTGGAACAGAGAAAACACCTACCAGTTATACAAACAGAATTTTGGCTGGTCGAAAGAGACTGTAGATAAAAATCTTTTCCCCCTCCCTCGTAACAGCGATCAAACTTACACCGCCTACGACCGACACTCCATCATGCACTACCAAGTGTTAAATATATGCACTATCGGCGATTGGGAGCAGCCAGAGAATCGTCAACTCAGTGCAGGTGATAAAGCCTTCGCTCGTCAAATTTACCCCTGAGTTATCATCCAGGACCAGTACACAGAACTCATTACTTCACTTACCCAAGTTAGCCTCACTCAAATCCAGCTCACCCAGCACTTCCCGCAATACGTCATCACCAATCTGGTGGTGACGACTGAGCTTATATAACTCCAGGCGCTGCGCCCGTAGCGCCTTCAAACGCAGTCGCCGTTCCAGCAAGTCCATCTGAAACGCCAATGCCTGGGCTTCCGCCGAATCGTTGAACACCTCCAGCTGATGCCGATACTCGGACATGATCCGCGCCTTGAGTTCGACGGCGAGCGCCGCCTGCCCGGCGTCCTGTGGATTGGCTTCTTCGGCTTCGAGGGCATGAATGGCCGCTTCGGCGGTTTTTCGCCAGGCCTCGCGCACCTCACTGCGACGTTTGTCGTCCGGGCTCTTTTCGATGCCACGCAACAACAGGGGCAGCACGATACAGGCTGCAATCAGCGACAGCAGAATGACCCCGGCCGCAATGAAGATCAGCAGATCTCGTTCAGGAAATGCATCACCCGCTACCAACATCGGAACAGACAACACGCCCGCCAGCGTCACCGCTCCGCGCACCCCACCCACCGTCAGCAACCAGCAGGATCGTGCGGTCGGCACGTTGACCATTTCGCCCTTGCCGCGCCAGCGACGCAACAGTCCCGACAGACGCCAGATGCTCTGTACCCAGACGAACCGCAACACCACCAACACGACGAAAATCGCCAGCACGTCGAGACAACGGTAAAGCAACGTCGGCCACAAAGACGTTTCGTGGCTGACCACGGCTTTGATGATGTCTGGCAGTTGCAACCCCAGCAGCAGGAAGATCAGGCCATTGAAGGCGAACTCCAGCAGCGACCAGACGCTGCGATTGAGCAACCGGGTGCTGGTCTGGCGCGGCAGCAGATCGAGCCAACTCTGCATCATCCCCGCCGCCACGGCAGACAGAATGCCCGATGCGCCAAGTCGTTCCGCCAGCACATAAGCCGCAAACGGCAGCAGCAACATGAAAACCACATGAGTGGCAGGATCATCCCAGCCGCGAGCGATCATCCACGAGCGCAAGCGCCCGACCAGCCAGCTCAGCGCCACACCGACAGCGAGGCCGCCGACCGCCACCAACACAAACGTCACGCTGGCGTTGGCCAGGGAGAACACGCCGGTCACCGCTGCTGCCAGGGCAAACTTGAACGTCACCAGGCCCGAAGCGTCATTCATCAGCGCCTCGCCCTGCAACATGTGCATCAACGGCGTCGGCAAGCGGTTCTGCGAAATCGCCGAGACGGCCACCGCGTCCGTCGGCGATAACACCGCCGCCAGGGCAAAAGCCACCGGCAGCGGGATGCCTGGCAGTAACCAATGAATGAAATAACCGGCACCGACGACGGTGAACAATACCAGGCCCACCGCCAGGGTCAGGATCGGCCCGCGCAAACGCCACAACTCACGCTTGGGCATGCGCCAGCCGTCGGAAAACAACAGCGGCGGCAGGAACAGAAAAAGAAACAATTCGGGATCCAGCGCCACATGCAGCCCCAGCGTCGGCCAGGCCAGCAAGGCACCCGCGGCGATTTGCACCAGTGGCAACGGTAACGGGATCACGCGTCCGACCAGACGCGAAACGCTGACCAGCATCAACAGGATCAGGACGGTGTAAGCGGTTTGCATAAAGCGTGGTTCCCGGACAATCGACAGCATTGAAGTGCCATATTAGCCGCTTACCCTACTGCCTGACCGTTGCACCAATGTCGCACGCAGGCACGGACAGCCTGATAGCCCTGTAGGAACACGCCCGGTCCCACAGGGTTTCGCGCTTTAACCGGACGGTCATGGCATAATCCTTCACCTTTTTTTTCCAGCACCTGTAAAGGGGGCAATTCCTTGACCGTTTCAAGCAAAACGTTGCACCTTTTCGGCATCAAAGCCTGCGACACCATGAAAAAGGCGCGCACCTGGCTCGATGAACACGCTGTCAGCTATGACTTACACGATTACAAAACGGCCGGAATCGACCGTGAACACCTGACCCAATGGTGCGACGAGCACGGCTGGCAAGTGGTGTTGAACCGTGCAGGCACGACCTTTCGCAAGCTCGACGACGAACGTAAAGCCGATCTCGACCAGCCGAAAGCCATCGAACTGATGCTCGCACAACCCTCGATGATCAAGCGCCCGGTGCTCGATCTCGGTGACCGAACCCTGATTGGCTTCAAGCCAGACATCTACGCGGCAGCGCTCAAGTAAGCCCGCCCGTTCAATTTTGTTAGAGGTATTTACATGTCCACTACCGTATTCAGCCTGGCCTTTGGTGTCGGCACTCAAAACCGTCAAGGCGCGTGGCTGGAAGTGTTTTACGCACAGCCATTGCTCAATCCTTCGGCCGAACTGGTCGCGGCCATCGCCCCGGTCCTGGGCTATACCGAAGGCAATCAGGCCATCGCCTTCAGCACCGCTCAGGCCTCGCAACTGGCTGAAGCCATCAAAGGCGTCGACGCGGCGCAGGCTGCGTTGCTGACCCGTCTGGCCGAGAGCCACAAACCGCTGGTCGCGACCATTCTGGCCGAAGACGCGCAACTGACTTCCACGCCTGAGGCCTACCTCAAGCTGCACCTGCTGTCCCATCGCCTGGTCAAGCCGCATGGCCTGAACCTGGCCGGCGTGTTCCCGCTGCTGCCGAACGTCGCGTGGACCAGCCAGGGCGCCATCGACCTCGCCGAACTGGCCGAGCATCAACTGGAAGCCCGTCTGCGCGGCGAGCTGCTGGAAGTGTTCTCGGTGGACAAGTTCCCGAAAATGACCGACTACGTGGTACCGGCCGGCGTGCGTATCGCCGACGCGGCACGTATTCGTCTGGGCGCCTACGTCGGCGAAGGCACCACCGTGATGCACGAAGGTTTCGTCAACTTCAACGCCGGCACCGAAGGCCCGGGCATGATCGAAGGCCGCGTTTCCGCGGGTGTCTTCGTCGGCAAGGGTTCGGACCTGGGCGGCGGTTGCTCGACCATGGGCACCCTGTCGGGTGGCGGCAACATCGTGATCAAGGTGGGCGAAGGCTGCCTGATCGGCGCCAACGCCGGTATCGGTATCCCGTTGGGCGACCGCAACACCGTTGAATCGGGCCTGTACGTGACCGCCGGCACCAAAGTGGCACTGCTGGACGAGAACAACAAGCTGGTCAAGGTCGTGAAGGCCCGTGAACTGGCCGGTCAGCCTGACCTGCTGTTCCGCCGCAATTCGGAAACCGGTGCCGTGGAATGCAAAACCCACAAATCGGCGATCGAACTGAACGAAGCGCTGCACGCTCACAACTAAGCGTCACGGTCGACGAAACTGAACCTGTGGGGGCAGGCTTGCCCGCGAAGGAGCCTTTGAGGCTGCCAAAAAGCTTCGCGGGCAAGCCCGCTCCCACAAGGTCAGGCGCATATCCGCCCATGTTCACCAGGGCCGAACAACATGATGATTCCCTCTCCTTGGCGCGCCGATTTTCCGGCCATCGCCGCTCTGCAACGGCAAGACCAGACCTATCTGGACAACGCCGCCACCACTCAAAAACCTCAAGCCCTGCTGGATGCCCTGGCGCATTACTACGCCAATGGCGCGGCCAACGTGCATCGGGCGCAGCACTTGCCCGGCGCGCATGCCACCCAGGCATTCGAGGACAGCCGCAGCAAAGCCGCCCACTGGCTGAATGCCGGCGATTGCGGGCAGGTCATCTTTACCCACGGCGCCACCTCCGCGCTGAACCTCCTGGCCTATGGCCTGGAACACGTGTTCAATCCGGGCGACGAGATTGTCATCAGTGCCCTGGAGCATCACGCCAACCTGCTGCCATGGCAGCAACTGGCCCACCGTCGCGAGCTGAAGCTGGTGATCCTGCCACTGGCTAACGACGGTTTGATTGACCTCGATGCCGCCGCGTCGCTGATCGGCCCTCGAACCCGCTTGCTGGCAGTCAGTCAGTTGTCCAACGTGCTCGGCGCCTGGCAGCCGCTGCCTGCCTTGCTGGCGATGGCCAAGGCACACAGCGCGTTGACCGTGGTCGATGGCGCTCAAGGCGTGGTCCATGGTCGGCATGACGTGCAGGCACTGGGCTGCGACTTCTATGTGTTTTCCAGCCACAAGCTCTACGGTCCAGATGGCCTGGGCGTGTTGTTCGGACGCCATGAAGCGCTCAAGCAACTGCGCCATTGGCAATTCGGCGGCGAAATGGTGCTGGACGCGGATTACCAGCACGCACGCTTTCGCCCGGCGCCGCTGGGATTCGAGGCGGGCACGCCGCCGATTTCCAGTGTGATCGGCCTCGGGGCGACGCTGGATTACCTCGCGGGACTCGACCAGGACGCCGTCTCGGCCCATGAAGCGGCACTGCATGACTATTTGTTGAAAGGCCTTGAGGCCCGCAACGGCATCCGGTTGCTGGGCAAACCGCAACTGGCGCTGGCGAGTTTTGTCGTCGAGGGTGTGCATAACGCTGATCTGGCGCATTTGCTCACCGAACAGGGCATCGCAGTACGCGCCGGTCATCACTGCGCCATGCCACTGCTGAAAAGCTTTGAACTGGCCGGGGCGATTCGGGTGTCGTTGGCGCTGTACAACGACTCCGAAGATCTTGAGCGGTTCTTTGAAGCACTGGATCAGGCGCTGGAGTTGTTGCGATGAACTTGCCGGCTGACGCCATCACGGCGCTGGATACTTTCCAGAAGACGGCGAGTTGGGAACAACGGGCGCGGCTGCTGATGCAATGGGGCGACCGTCTGCCCGTGTTGAGCGATGTGGACAAGGTGGAGGCCAACCGTGTGCATGGCTGCGAAAGTCAGGTGTGGTTGGTCGGCGCGTTGCAGGACGGCCATTGGCAGTTCAGCGCGAGCAGTGATGCACGCCTGATTCGCGGGTTGGTGGCGTTGTTGCTGGCGCGGGTTAACGGGCTGTCGGCGGTTGAGTTGCAGCAGGTGGATTTGCCGGAGTGGTTCAACCAGTTGGGCTTGTCCCGACAACTGTCGCCCTCGCGGAGTAATGGCCTCAACGCCGTGTTACAGCGGATGAATGAGTTGGCTCAGTAGCCCTGTGGCGAGGGAGCTTGCTCCCGTTCGGCTGCGAAGCAGTCGTACATCGTTGTACACGACGCTCCTGAAACACCGAAATTCCCGGATTTGGGGCCGCTTCGCGACCCAGCGGGAGCAAGCTCCCTCGCCACACAAGTCCGTTTACGGTGCTGGCTTCAACTTATCCGCCGGCCGTCGCACCCCAGCCACAATCTTATCCACAGCCTTGGTCGCCGCGACCATGCCAAACGTCGCCGTCACCATCATCACCGCGCCAAACCCGCCGGCGCAGTCGAGCTTCACGCCATCCCCGACGAAACTCTTCTGCAAACAGATGCTGCCATCCGGTTTCGGATAGCGCAGCTGCTCGGTGGAAAACACGCACGGCACGCTGTAATGACGGGTCACGGTGCGGGAGAAGTTGTAATCGCGGCGCAGGGTCGAACGTACCTTAGAAGCCAATGGATCATTGAACGTTCGGTTCAAGTCGCAGACCTGAATCAACGTCGGATCAATCTGCCCACCCGCCCCGCCAGTGGTGATGATCTGGATCTTGCGGCGTTTGCACCAGGCGATCAGCGCCGCTTTTGCGTTGACGCTGTCGATGCAATCGATCACGCAGTCGATATTTGGCGTGATGTACTCGGCCATGGTCTCGCGGGTGACGAAGTCCGGCACTGCGTGCACCGTGCAGTCGGGATTGATTCCGCGCAAACGCTCGGCCATCACCTCGACCTTGGGTTTGCCGACCGTGCTGTCCAGCGCGTGCAGCTGGCGGTTGGCGTTGCTGACGCATACGTCGTCGAGGTCAAACAGGGAAATCTCGCCTACGCCGCAACGGGCGATGGCTTCCGCCGCCCAGGAGCCGACGCCACCGACGCCGACGATCGCCACGTGGGCCGCACGCAAGCGCTCAAGCCCTTCGATGCCATACAAACGGGCGATGCCTGCAAACCGCGGATCTTCTGTACTCATGACCATTACCCCAAAAACCGGCGCGCATTATAGGGCCGTCGGCGGCCAAGAGCATCTTTGAGCTATGAACGGGCGTCCTGACCTCATTATTCAGCCTGCACAGAACCAAGATTTAACCTGCAGGGTCCAACGAAAGAACTTAAGCCAAGTTGGATTGCCCAACGTCCGGCTTTTCCCTGTCCGCTGTACGGTCAGGGAAAGCACGGTGTAGGATGCGCGCCCCTTGGCAGTCGCCGACCGTAACTTCGTTCCACAGCCTTTGGAACCCGAAATAGCTATGTCATCGCGTAAATTTGGACTCAACCTGGTCGTGGTGCTCGCCATCGCAGCCTTGTTTACCGGCTTCTGGGCGCTGATCAACCGCCCGGTCACCGCCCCCAACTGGCCCGAACAAATCTCCGGGTTCTCCTACTCGCCGTTCCAGCAAGGCCAGTACCCGCAGAAAGAGCAGTATCCGACCGATGATCAAATGCGTCGGGACCTGGAGATCATGAGCAAGCTGACGGACAACATCCGTACTTACTCGGTCGATGGCACCCTGGGCGACATTCCCAAGCTGGCTGAAGAATTCGGCCTGCGGGTCACTCTCGGCATCTGGATCAGCCCGGACCTGGAACGCAACGAGCGCGAGATCACCCGAGCCATCGAAATCGCCAACTCCTCACGCAGCGTGGTTCGCGTGGTGGTAGGCAACGAGGCGATCTTCCGTAAGGAAATTACCGCTGCGGAACTCAGCGTGATCCTTGATCGCGTCCGTGCCGCCGTGAAGGTCCCGGTCACCACGTCCGAGCAATGGCACGTCTGGGAAGAACACCCGGAACTGGCCAAGCACGTCGACCTGATTGCCGCGCACGTTCTGCCTTACTGGGAATACGTGCCGGTGGACAAGGCCGGCCAATTCGTCCTCGACCGCGCCCGCGACCTGAAAAAGATGTTCCCGAAAAAACCGCTGTTGCTTTCGGAGGTTGGCTGGCCGAGCAACGGCCGCATGCGTGGCGGCACCGATGCGAGCCCGGCGGATCAGGCGATCTACCTGCGCACGCTGGTGAACAAGCTCAACCGCCAAGGCTTCAACTACTTCGTGATCGAAGCGTTTGACCAGCCGTGGAAAGCCAGTGACGAAGGTTCGGTGGGCGCGTACTGGGGCGTGTTCAACGCCGCGCGTCAGCAGAAATTCAACTTCGAAGGCCCGGTGGTCGCGATTCCGCAATGGCGCGTGCTGGCCATCGGCTCGGCGGTACTGGCCTTGCTGTCCCTGACCTTGCTGATGATCGACGGCTCGGCCCTGCGTCAACGTGGCCGTACCTTCCTGACCTTTATCGCGTTCCTGTGCGGTTCGGTATTGGTGTGGATCGGTTATGACTACAGCCAGCAATACAGCACCTGGTTCAGCCTGACGGTCGGATTCCTGCTCGCACTTGGCGCGCTCGGGGTCTTTATCGTATTGCTGACCGAGGCCCACGAACTGGCCGAAGCGGTCTGGACCCACAAGCGGCGGCGTGAATTCCTGCCCGTTGTAGGCGATTCGGACTACAGGCCGAAAGTGTCGATTCACGTCCCTTGCTACAACGAGCCGCCGGAGATGGTCAAACAGACCCTCAATGCCCTGGCCAACCTCGACTATCCGGACTTCGAAGTCCTGATCATCGACAACAACACCAAGGACCCGGCGGTCTGGGAACCGGTGCGCGATTACTGCGCAACCCTGGGCCCGCGCTTCAAGTTCTTCCACGTCGCACCTCTGGCCGGTTTCAAGGGCGGCGCGCTGAACTACCTGATTCCGCACACCGCCAAGGATGCGGAAGTGATTGCGGTGATCGACTCCGATTACTGCGTCGACCCGAACTGGCTCAAGCACATGGTGCCGCACTTCGCCGATCCGAAAATCGCTGTGGTGCAGTCGCCGCAGGATTACCGCGACCAGAACGAAAGCACCTTCAAGAAGCTCTGCTATGCGGAATACAAAGGCTTCTTCCACATCGGCATGGTCACCCGTAACGACCGCGACGCGATCATCCAGCACGGCACCATGACCATGACCCGTCGCTCGGTGCTCGAGGAGCTGGGCTGGGCTGACTGGTGTATCTGTGAAGATGCCGAACTGGGTCTGCGTGTGTTCGAGAAAGGTTTGTCGGCGGCGTATTACCACACCAGCTACGGCAAAGGGCTGATGCCCGATACCTTTATCGACTTCAAGAAACAGCGTTTCCGCTGGGCCTACGGTGCGATTCAGATCATCAAGCGTCACACCGCGAGTTTGCTGCGCGGCAAGGACACCGAGCTGACCCGCGGCCAGCGTTACCACTTCCTCGCGGGCTGGTTGCCGTGGGTGGCCGATGGCATGAACATCTTCTTCACCGTCGGCGCACTGTTGTGGTCGGCGGCGATGATCATCGTTCCGCAGCGCGTCGATCCACCATTGCTGATTTTCGCGATCCCGCCATTGGCCCTGTTCGTGTTCAAGGTCGGCAAGATCATCTTCCTTTACCGTCGCGCCGTTGGCGTGAACCTGAAGGACGCGTTCTGCGCGGCACTGGCAGGCCTGGCGCTGTCGCACACCATCGCCAAAGCGGTGCTGTACGGCTTCTTCACCAGCAGCATTCCGTTCTTCCGTACGCCGAAAAACGCCGACAACCACGGCTTCTGGGTGGCGATTTCGGAGGCCCGTGAAGAGGTGTTCATCATGTTGCTGTTGTGGGGCGCGGCGCTGGGGATCTTCCTCGTGAACGGGCTGCCGAGCAACGACATGCGCTTCTGGGTGATCATGTTGCTGGTGCAGTCGCTGCCGTACCTGGCGGCGCTGATCATGGCGTTCCTGTCCTCGCTGCCGAAACCGGCGGTCGAGGCCGAAACGGCACCGGCAGTCTAAATCTTTGCAGATGCACTAAACGGCGGCCAATGGCCGCCGTTTTGCTTTAAGATAACCGCCATTTTGCAGGGCTTGGCGTGATATCCATCCCTGTGGGAGCGAGCCCGCTCGCGATGGCAATGTAACAATCACCGTTTATGTTGACTGCCACACCGCCATCGCCAACAGGCTGGCTCCCACATTCAGTCCGCGCCCACATTCATGATCTCCGGAGTTTTCCATGACGGCCCACGCCGACCTTTCGCCGACCCTTCAACTCGCCATCGACCTGATCCGCCGTCCGTCCGTGACGCCGCTCGACGCCGATTGCCAGAAGCAGATGATGCAGCGCCTGGGCGATGCCGGTTTCACCCTGGAACCGATGCGCATCGAAGATGTGGATAACTTCTGGGCTACCCACGGCAAACACGACGGCCCAGTGCTGTGTTTCGCCGGTCACACCGACGTGGTCCCGACCGGCCCGGTAACGGCCTGGCAGATCGATCCGTTCAACGCGCTGATCGACGAACACGGCATGCTCTGCGGCCGTGGCGCGGCGGACATGAAAGGCAGCCTCGCGTCCATGACCGTGGCCGCCGAGCGCTTCGTCGCCGACTACCCGGATCACAAGGGCAAGGTCGCGTTCCTGATCACCAGCGACGAAGAAGGCCCGGCGCATCACGGCACCAAGGCGGTCGTCGAGCGCCTCGCCGCTCGCAAGGAGCGTCTGGACTGGTGCATCGTCGGTGAACCGTCGAGCACCACGCTGGTGGGTGACGTGGTCAAGAACGGCCGTCGCGGTTCCCTTGGCGCCAAACTGACCGTGCGCGGTGTGCAGGGTCACGTCGCTTATCCACACCTGGCCAAGAACCCGATCCACCTCGCCGCCCCGGCGCTGGCCGAACTGGCCGCGGAACACTGGGACCACGGCAACGATTTCTTCCCGCCGACCAGTTTCCAGATTTCCAATGTGAATTCCGGCACGGGCGCGACCAACGTGATCCCGGGTGATCTGGTGGCGGTGTTCAACTTCCGCTTCTCCACCGAATCCACCGTCGAAGGTCTGCAAAAGCGCGTCGCCGACATCCTCGACAGGCATGGCCTGGACTGGCACATCGACTGGGCGCTGTCCGGCCTGCCGTTCCTCACCGAACCAGGCGCGTTGCTGGATGCCGTGGCATCAAGCATCAAGGACGTCACCGGTCGCGACACCAAGGCGTCCACCAGCGGTGGCACCTCCGACGGCCGCTTCATCGCGACCATGGGTACACAAGTGGTTGAACTGGGCCCGGTCAACGCGACGATCCACCAGGTCAACGAGCGTGTGCTGGCCGCTGATCTCGACGTGCTGACCGAAATCTACTACCAGACCCTGATCAAGTTGCTCGCCTGATGCTCGCCTGCCCGATCTGCAACGAACCGTTGAACGCGGTGGACAATGGTGTGGCCTGCCCCGCCGGGCATCGTTTCGACCGTGCGCGCCAGGGTTATCTGAACCTGTTGCCGGTGCAGCACAAAAACAGCCGCGACCCTGGGGATAACCTGGCGATGGTTGAAGCCCGACGCGACTTCCTGAACGCCGGCCACTACGCGCCGGTGGTCAAGCGCCTCGCTGAACTGGCGGCTGAATACGCGCCGCAGCGCTGGCTCGACATCGGTTGTGGGGAGGGTTACTACACCGCACAAATCGCCGAGGCCTTGCCCAACGCTGACGGTTACGCGCTGGACATCTCCCGGGAAGCGGTCAAACGCGCCTGCAAACGCAACCCGCAGCTGACCTGGTTGATCGCCAGCATGGCGCGGGTGCCGCTGGCCTCTGGCAGCTGTCAGTTTCTCGCCAGCGTCTTCAGCCCGCTGGACTGGGAAGAAGCCAAGCGCTTGCTCAGTCCCGGCGGCGGCTTGATGAAAGTCGGGCCGACCAGCGGCCATCTGATGGAATTGCGCGAACGGCTGTACGATGAAGTGCGTGAGTACACCGACGACAAGCACCTGGCGCTGGTCCCGCAAGGCATGGCTTTGCAGCACAGCGAAACCCTGGAATTCAAACTGACGCTTTCAAGTGGTCAGGATCGCGCCAACCTGTTGGCCATGACACCCCACGGCTGGCGCGCCAGCGCCGAACGCCGGGCGGCGGTCATCGAACAGGCCGAGCCGTTCGAGGTCACCGTGTCGATGCGTTACGATTACTTCGTACTTCAATAATTTTTTGGTCTTGAGCAACGGCTTGAGGCCGGCTAAATCCGCGAATGGATTTTTCAGACCCGCAGTGAGGACATCCATGCGCCAACCCGATATCGAGATTTACCTGAAAGACGCCGACGTCGACTACAAGGCCGTTGCCACCTGGCTCGGTGAAGCGTTGGGCCCGTGTACCGACTGGGTTCAGAAAGGCCAGACCTACAAGTGCAAGGCCGGCAACGTGCCGGTGACCTGGTTGCCGAAAGCCGTAGGAAAATGGAACAGCCTTTACCTGGAAAGCGACCAGACGCCGTGGGAAGACGACATCGCCTGTGCCCGCGCCGCGTTTGCTGCGCTGAACGTAGAAGTACGTTGTGCGCCGGGCAGCTGGGTCGAGGAAGAAGGTGAAGAGACAGCGGATCGCTGGATGCGCATCAGCGCCGACGGTGAAGAAGAGATCACCTGGAAAACGGCTTAAAAAGCAAAAAGATCGCAGCCTTCGGCAGCTCCTACAGGGTGTTCATCCTTCAATGCAGGAGCTGCCGAAGGTTGCGATCTTTTGATCTTAAGGCTTAAAGCCCCACCACATCCTCAGCCTGCAACCCCTTCTCGCCGGTCACTACCGCGTACTCGACCTGCTGACCTTCCGTCAGCGAGCGGTGGCCTTCACCGCGAATCGCACGGTAGTGCACGAACACATCCACCCCGTCCGCGCGCTGAATAAAACCGTAGCCCTTGGCGTCGTTGAACCACTTCACATTGCCGGTTTCACGTGTTGCCATTTGTTCATACCCCTTTTTTATTATTGATCGGGCTTTTCGCAGGAAAGCCTCGGTAACAGTGCTTGCGCGGACCAGGTGCCACTATCTAGCCAGTGCGGGCTCGCCGAGTATATGACAGCTGCCAAAACTCTCAACTCAACTTTACTTAGGCGCTTTTTTGCCGATTTTCGGTGAATCCGGCACACTATCGGCCGCCCGAGCAAACGCTCGGTTTTATTCACTCATGCAGATGCCGTATGACCCGTTCCCCGTTCCGCCGTCTTGTGTTTGGCACCCTGCGCCGATTGCTCTATCTCTGGGTTCGCTCCGAGACGATCAACCAGTCGTCGTTCACCCTCAACCTCGACCGCAGTCGTCCGGTGTTCTACGTCCTGCAAAACCCTTCGCTGACCGACCTCGCCGTGGTCGACACCGAATGCAGCAAGGCCGGCCTGCCTCGCCCGGTGTTACCGGTGTCTGTCGGCAATCTGCTGGAACCCGCCGCGTTCTTTTACCTGACACCGGACCCCGACTGGCTCGGTCGCCAGGACAAGCGCGGTGCGCCGCCGACCCTGACCCGCCTGGTCAGCGCCCTGAGCCAGAATGCCGCCGAAGACGCGCAGATCATCCCGGTCAGCGTGTTCTGGGGGCAATCGCCGGACAGCGAATCGAGTCCGTGGAAACTGTTGTTCGCCGACAGTTGGGCCGTTACCGGACGTCTGCGCCGCTTGCTGAGCATCATCGTGCTCGGACGCAAGACCCGCGTGCAGTTCTCCGCGCCGATCCACCTGCGCGAACTGATCGATCACAACAAAGGTCACGAGCGTACCGTACGCATGGCCCAGCGGATTCTGCGGGTGCACTTCCGCAACCTCAAAGCCGCCGTCATCGGCCCGGACATTTCCCACCGGCGCAATCTGGTCAAGGGCCTGCTGAATCAGCCGCTGGTCAAGCAAGCGATTCTCGACGAAGCCGAGCGGGAAAACATCTCCCCGGAGAAAGCCAAGGCCCAGGCCCTGCGCTACGGCAACGAGATCGCCTCGGACTACACCTACACCGCGATCCGATTTCTGGAAGTGGTGCTGAGCTGGTTCTGGAACAAGATCTACGACGGGATCAAGGTCAACCACATCGAAGGCGTGCAGAAGGTCGCCCAAGGTCACGAAGTGATCTACGTGCCGTGCCACCGCAGCCATATCGACTACTTGCTGCTGTCCTACTTGCTGTTCCGCAACGGCCTGACCCCGCCGCACATCGCCGCCGGGATCAACCTCAACATGCCGGTGATCGGCAGCCTGTTGCGTCGTGGCGGTGCGTTCTTCATGCGTCGCACGTTCAAGGGCAACCCGCTGTACACCTCGGTGTTCAACGAATACCTGCACACCCTGTTCACCAAAGGCTTTCCGGTCGAGTACTTCGTCGAGGGCGGCCGTTCGCGCACCGGGCGCATGCTGCAACCGAAAACCGGGATGCTCGCGATCACCCTGCGCAGCTTCCTGCGCTCGTCGCGCATGCCGATCGTCTTCATCCCCGTGTACATCGGCTACGAACGCGTGCTGGAAGGCCGGACCTACCTCGGCGAACTGCGCGGTGCGAGCAAAAAGAAAGAATCGATCTTCGACATCTTCAAAGTCATTGGCGCGCTCAAACAGCGCTTCGGCCAGGTGGCGGTGAACTTCGGCGAGCCGATCAAACTGGCAGAATTCCTCGACAGCGAGCAGCCAAACTGGCGCCAACAGGAACTCGGCCCGCAGTTCAAACCGGCGTGGCTCAACGAAACCACCAACCGCCTCGGCGAAAAAGTCGCGCAACACCTGAACGAAGCGGCAGCGATCAACCCGGTCAATCTCGTGGCGTTGGCATTGCTGTCCACCAGCCGTCTGGCACTGGATGATCGGGCCATGGCACGGGTGCTGGATCTGTATCTGGCGCTGTTGCGCAAGGTGCCGTACTCGCCGCACACCACGCTGCCGGAGGGTGACGGTCGCGCACTGATCGAGCATGTGAAAGACATGGATCTGCTGTCCGAACAAAGTGATGCACTGGGCAAGATTCTGTACCTGGACGAGCAGAATGCCGTCCTGATGACCTATTACCGCAACAACGTGCTGCACATTTTCGCGTTGCCGGCGCTGCTGGCGAGCTTCTTCCAGAGCGCTTCGCGCATGAGCCGTGAGCAGATCCTGCGCTACACCCGCGCGCTGTATCCGTACCTGCAATCGGAGCTGTTCATTCGCTGGTCGCTGGACGAACTGGATGCCGTGATCGATCAATGGCTCGAAGCGTTCGTCGAGCAGGGCCTGCTGCGTTTTGAAAATGACGTTTACCTGCGCCCGGCGCCGAGTTCGCGGCATTTCGTGTTGCTGACCTTGCTGTCGAAGAGCATCGCCCAGACGCTGCAACGCTTCTACATGACCGTTTCCCTGCTGCTCAACAGTGGCCAGAACAGCATCAGCGCCGAAGAACTGGAGGACCTGTGCACGGTGATGGCCCAGCGCCTGTCAATCCTGCACGGGCTGAATGCCCCGGAGTTCTTCGACAAGAGCCTGTTCCGCCACTTCATCCAGACCCTGCTTGACCTGGACGTGCTCAAACGTGACGAAGCCGGCAAGTTGAGCTACCACGAACTGCTCGGCGAACTGGCCGAAGGCGCGGCCAAACGGGTGTTGCCGGCAGAAATTCGTTTATCGATTCGTCAGGTGGCATTGCATCGTAGTGAAGATGCCGCGGATCTGGTCACCACCCAGCCCGAGACTTGACGCAAAAATCTGTGGGAGCGGGCTTGCTCCCACATCAGATTGGAAATATCACATGAAAAAACTCTCTCTATTGGCCATCTCCGCTTTGCTCGGAGCCTGTCATTCGATGCAGCCCGCCGCCAAAACCAGCCTCGATGGCGAAGTCTTCTACCTGCAACGCATCGCCCTGCCGCCGACCGCCATCCTGAGCGTCAGCTTGCAGGACGTGTCTCTGGCCGACGCCCCCGCCGTGGTGCTCGACGAACAGATGGGCCCCGTCAAAGGTCAGGTGCCACTGCCATTCCATCTGAGTTACGATCCGGCTCAGGTCAAACCCGGACATCGATATTCCGTCAGCGCGCGCATCGAAGTGGATGGCAAACTGGTATTCATCACCACCGAACACCATGCCGTGCAACTGGATGGCAGCGATCCGCAGCCACTGAAAATCCGCGTCGACGCTGTCCGCTAAATGTCTTTTTGCTCAATTTTTCCGAACAAGGAAGCCGCCATGTTCCGCCCTACCCTTCGCTTCGCCGGCCTCTGCGCAGGCTTGATGATTTCCGCCAGCGCCATGGCGCTATCGCTCAGTGACCTGTCGCAAAAAGACGCCACCGGTGGCCTCAAGGACGCCCTGACCCAAGGCGCGCAACTGGCCGTCAAACAACTCGGTACACCGGGCGGGTTCAGCAACAACCCCGACGTGAAAATCGAACTGCCAGGCAAACTGGGCAAGGTCGCCAGCAAGATGAAGCAGTTCGGCATGGGCGACCAGGTTGATCAACTGGAAACCAGCATGAACAAAGCGGCAGAAACCGCCGTGACCCAGGCCCAGCCGATCCTCGTGGACGCCGTGAAGAAAATGTCCGTTGAAGACGCCAAGGGCATCCTCAGCGGCGGCAACGATTCGGCCACCCAATACCTGAACAAAACCAGCCGCGAACAAATCCGCGCCAAGTTCCTGCCGATCGTCAAGCAAGCCACCGACCAGGTCGGCCTGGCCAAGCAGTACAACTCGTTCGCCGGCCAAGCCGCGACCATGGGCGTGATCGATACAAAAAATGCCAACATTGAAAGCTACGTCACCGAACAGGCACTGAACGGCTTGTTCGAAATGATCGGCAAACAGGAAGAAACCATTCGCCAGAATCCTGCAGCGGCAGCGACCAGTCTGGCGAAGAAGGTGTTTGGCACCCTCTAAGCCTCAACGCCGATCCTGTGGGGCCTAGCCTGCTCGCGAAAGCGGTGTGTCAGTCGAATTTGATATCTACTGACACACCGCCATCGCAACCAAGCCCGCGCCACAAGATCAGCGTATATCCGAGAGAACAAGTCGACTGTCAGCCCGCCATCGCGACCAAGCCCGACGCCTACACAAGCAGATGCCCCCCCCCCCACCAAACCACGAGGTCGAGCGTTAGCTCGCCTTGCGCTCTTGATCTTGATCTACCCGCCCCTTCGGGAGGCTGAGTGGAGGTGTTCATCCGGGGAGTGGCGCGCAGCGCCGTTCGACGCAGTCGAACTCATCGCATGTAGGTGCCAGCGAAGCCAACCGGAGGGCGATGCCCCCGGATGAATGCCGGAGCGAAGGAACGCCGAGCCTTAGCGAGGGGCCGGACGCTCGGGGCGAGACCTTTTGGTTCCTTTTGGGGCGTTTGCCAAAAGGGACTCGCCGTAAGGGCGAAACCGCCAGCAGCCGTTACCGCAAAAAAGGATATGTACCCAGCCAACAAAAGCCTGGTCGGCCCAAAGGCCGCCAAGACCTCAAACCGGTTCTTTCTTGATGCGGAACCAAGCCGCATACAGCGCCGGCAAAAACAGCAGCGTCAACGCCGTCGCCACAATCAGCCCCCCCATGATCGCCACCGCCATCGGCCCGAAGAACACGCTGCGTGACAGCGGGATCATTGCCAGCACCGCAGCGAGCGCGGTCAGGACGATCGGCCGGAAACGACGCACCGTGGCCTCGATGATCGCCTGCCAGGGTTTGAGCCCGGCGGCGATGTCCTGCTCGATCTGGTCCACCAGAATCACCGAGTTGCGCATGATCATCCCGGACAGCGCAATGGTGCCGAGCATAGCCACAAAACCAAACGGCTGGCGGAACACCATCAGGAACAGGGTCACGCCGATCAATCCCAATGGCGCTGTCAGAAACACCATCACCGTGCGTGAGAAACTGCGCAGTTGCAGCATCAGCAACGTCAGCACCACCACAATGAACAGCGGCACACCGGCCTTCACCGAGTTCTGGCCACGGGCCGAGTCCTCCACAGTCCCGCCGACTTCCAGCAAATACCCATCAGGCAGCTCAGCACGGATCGGATCGAGCGTCGGCATGATCTGCTGCACCAGCGTCGCCGGTTGTTCCCTGCCGTAGATGTCGGCGCGAATCGTCACGTTCGGCAAGCGATTGCGGTGCCAGATGATGCCTTCTTCAAAGCCGTATTCCAGCGTCGCGATTTGCGACAGCGCCACGCTGCGACCGTTGTCGGTCGGCACCGCCAGGCTTGGCAGCAACGACAGTTCAGTGCGCTCATGCAACGTCCCGCGCAAAAGGATCTCGATCAACTCGTTGTCTTCGCGGTACTGGCTGACGCTGGAACCGGTCAGTGAACTTTGCAGGAACTTCGACAGGTTCGCCGTGCTAACGCCCAGCGCTCGGGCGCGGTCCTGATCGACGTTCAGATAAACCACTTTGCTCGGTTCTTCCCAATCCAGATGGACGTTGGCCACGTGGGGATTTTCGCGAACCTTGGCCGCCACTTTGCGGGCCAGGGCGCGGACGTCTTCGATGTGTTCACCGGTAACGCGGAACTGCACCGGATAGCCAACCGGCGGGCCGTTTTCCAGACGCGTCACCCGCGAGCGCAGGGCCGGGAATTGCTCGTTGAGGGTTTCGATCAGCCAGGTGCGCAGGGTTTCGCGATCCTCGATGGTCTTGGCCAGGACGACAAACTGGGCGAAGCTCGCCGCAGGAAGTTGCTGATCCAGCGGCAGGTAGAAGCGCGGCGAACCGGTGCCGACGTAGGCCACGTAGTTATCGATGCCGGCGTGATCCTTCAGTAAACCTTCAAGACGTTTAACCTGGTCGGCGGTGTTGCTCAACGAAGCACCTTCGGCGAGTTTCAGATCGACCATCAATTCCAGTCGCCCGGAGGCCGGGAAGAATTGCTGCGGCACAAAACGGAACAACACAATGGAGGCAATGAACAACAGCACCGTCAGCGCGATTACCGTCTTGCGCCAGCGCACGCACCACTCCACCAGACGTCGGACACGCTCATAAAAAGGCGTGGCGTACGGATCCGGTTGCCCCGCGCCGTGTTTGGCGGCGTGAATCTTCGCCAGATCCGGCAGGAGCTTTTCCCCCAGATAGGGCACGAAAACCACGGCGGCAATCCACGACGCCAACAGTGCGATGGTCACGACCTGGAAGATCGAGCGGGTGTACTCGCCAGTGCCCGATTGCGCAGTGGCAATCGGCAGAAAGCCTGCAGCGGTAATCAGCGTGCCGGTAAGCATCGGGAACGCGGTGCTGGTCCAGGCGTAACTCGCGGCTTTGATCCGGTCGAAGCCCTGCTCCATTTTGATCGCCATCATTTCGACGGCGATGATCGCATCGTCCACCAGCAAACCCAGCGCCAGCACCAGCGCACCGAGGGAAATCTTGTGCAGGCCGATGCCGAGGTAATACATGCAGGCGAAGGTCATCGCCAACACCAGCGGAATCGCCAGCGCCACCACCATGCCGGTGCGCACGCCGAGGGAGAAAAAGCTCACCAACAGAACGATGGCCAAGGCTTCCACCAGCACCTGTACAAATTCACCGACCCCGGTTTTCACCGCAGCGGGCTGATCGGAAACCTTGCGCAGTTGCATGCCGGCCGGAAGGTTTTTCTGGATTCGGGCGAACTCGATCTCCAGTGCCTTGCCCAGCACCAGAATGTCGCCACCGTCCTTCATCGCCACGGCCAGACCGATGGCGTCTTCGGCCATGAAGCGCATGCGTGGCGCCGGTGGATCGTTGAAACCACGGTGCACGTCCGCGACATCGGAGATACGGAACGTGCGATCACCGACGCGAATCGGGAAGTTCTTGATCTCTTCGACTGTCTGAAAATTCCCCGAAACCCGTAGCTGCAATCGCTCGCTGGTGGTTTCAAAGAAGCCAGCCGTGGACATCGCGTTCTGCTCTTCAAGCGCCTGCTGCACCGCTGCCAACGGCAAGCCGAGGGTGGCGAGTTTGACGTTGGAAAGCTCGATCCAGATCTTCTCGTCCTGCAACCCGAGCAGGTCGACCTTGCCCACGTCCTTGACCCGTTGCAGCTGAATCTGGATGCGGTCGGCGTAGTCCTTGAGCACCGCGTAATCAAAACCGTCGCCGGTCAGCGCATAGATATTGCCGAACGTAGTACCGAATTCATCGTTGAAAAAAGGCCCCTGAATACCTGGCGGCAGGGTATGACGAATGTCACTGATCTTCTTGCGCACCTGATACCAGAGGTCCGGGATTTGCACCGAGTGCATGGAGTCGCGAGCGACAAACGTCACCTGGGATTCGCCGGGGCGAGAGAACGACACGATGCGCTCGTACTCGCCGGTTTCCATCAGCTTCTTTTCAATGCGTTCGCTAACCTGGCGGGACACTTCCTCGGCAGTGGCCCCCGGCCAGTTGGTGCGGATCACCATCGCCTTGAAGGTGAATGGAGGGTCTTCGCTCTGGCCGAGCTTGGTGTAGGAAAGTGCGCCGACGACCGCCAGCAACAGCATCAGGAACAGTACGATCTGGCGATTACGCAGCGCCCATTCGGAAAGATTGAAACCCATCGGGGATTACTCCTTGTCCGCCAGATTGACCACGCGGTTGGAGCGATCCACCGGGCGCACTTGCTGCCCGTCATGAAGCACATGGACACCGGCGGCCACCACCCAGTCGCTGGCGTTCAGGCCTTCGAGCACCGGCACGGTTTTCTCGCCGAATGCACCGACCCGGACCGGGGCTTTTTTCAGGGTGTTGTTGGCGCCAAGGACCCACACGTAGGTGGCGCCGTTTTCCGCAGTGAGGGCCGACAGTGGCACCGACAGCGACACCACATCGGCGGTCTGGATGAACACCCGGGCGCTCTGGCCGAGTTCGGCCGGGACTTTGCCGGCAGTGAATGCAATGCGGGCGGCGAAGGTGCGGGACTTTGGATCAGCGGCGGGCGACAGCTCACGGATACGTCCGGCGAATCGTTGATCGGGTTGGGTCCAGAGTTCCACCGACACCGGCTGCCCGACCTTGAAACGACCGAAGCTCTGCTCCGGCAGGCTGATCAACACTTCGCGCTCGCCATCGGTGGCGAGGGTGAATACGGTTTGACCGGCGGCGACGACCTGCCCGACTTCCACCGCACGCTTGGCCACGACGCCATCCTGAGGCGCGCGCAGCACCGCATAGCTGGCCTGATTGGTAGACACGTTGAATTCGGCCTTGATCTGCTTCAGGCGCGCTTCACCGGATCTATAGAGATTTTCAGAATTGTCGTACTGGGAACGGCTGACCATCTGACGGTCCATCAGGGTCTTGTAGCGATCACGCTCGGCGCGTACGAGATTGAGATTGGCTTCGGCAGCCGCGACCTGAGCGCGGGTCGCTTCCAGTTGCAGACGCACGTCCTGGGGGTCGAGCTCCGCCAAGGGCTGGTCGGCCTTGACCCGCTGCCCTTCTTCGACCAGTCGTCGGCTGACTTTGCCGCCGATGCGAAAGGCCAGGTCCGGCTCGTAGCGGGCACGGACTTCACCGGGATAGCTTTCCATCGCCTGGGCCGAGGGCTCTGGCTGCACGACCATGGCCGGCCGAACAGTGACTTGCGGCGCCTCTTCGTGACCACACGCAGACAATAAAAACGCCAGACTGATTGGCAACGCGAGGGGCAAGGCATAGCGGAACATGGCGAAGGACCTTTCGCTAATGGTGCTTGGAATAATTATACTTGCCAGTATGTTATTAATAGCAAACTCACCAGTCCAGTATTAAAAACGAATATGCCGAACAATCTTTCAACACCCAATGGCCCGGGCCGCCCCAAGGATCTGGCCAAGCGCCAGGCGATCCTCGATGCGGCGAAAATCCTGTTTCTGAGTAATGGTTATGCGAGCACCAGCATGGACGCCGTCGCGGCCGAGGCTGGCGTGTCGAAACTGACCGTCTACAGCCATTTCAACGACAAGGAGACGCTGTTCTCCGCCGCCGTGGTCGCCAAGTGCGAAGAGCAACTGCCTACGCTGTTTTTCGAATTGCCCGACGGCGTCTCAGTGGAAACGGTGCTGTTGAACATCGCGCGCGGTTTTCATCACCTGATCAATAGCGATGAATCGGTGAACCTGCACCGGTTGATGATGACGCTGGGCAGCCAGGACCCGAAGCTCTCGCAAATTTTCTTCGAGGCCGGACCGGAGCGCATGCTGCATGGCATGGAGCGCTTGCTGAGCAAGGTGGATCAGAGCGGTGCGTTGAGCATCGACAAGCCCCGCAATGCGGCGGAGCATTTCTTTTGCCTGCTCAAGGGCGCGGGGAATTTTCGCTTGTTGTATGGCTGTGGCGAGCCGCTGACCGGTGATGCGGCCGAGGACCATGTGCGGGAAGTGGTGGGGTTGTTTATGCGGGCTTATCGGCCAGAGGCAGTCTGATAGATCTTGTGTCTGAACCGACGCTATCGCGGGCTTGCCCGCGATTGGAACGCTTCGGACTCAAGGCTTGAGCGCCTTCTTCGGATAAATGTCATACCGACTGGATTTCCCGTCCAGCGCATGACTCGGCTTCGGCCCCGCAATGCACGGCGCCTTGCGCGGGCGCTTCACCACCACGCGATGGCTGGCCAATGCCAACGCCGCCTCCAACAACGCGGGTGCATCCGGGTCATCCCCCACCAACGGCCGGAACAGGCGCATTTCCTTCTTCACCAGCGCCGTTTTCTCACGGTGGGGAAACATCGGGTCGAGGTAGATCACCTGCGGTGGTTCGCCTTCCCAGTTGCGCATGACCTCGATCGAGTTGCCCTTGAGCAAACGCATGCGCGCCACAATCGACGCCACGTCGAAATCTTCCGCGCCCCGTGCCAAACCATCCTCAAGCAACGCACCGATCAACGGCTGGCGTTCGATCAGGCTCATCTCGCAGCCCAGGCTCGCCAGCACGAACGCATCCTTGCCCAGCCCCGCCGTGGCGTCCAGCACCCGCGGGCGCACGCCCTGCGCGATGCCAACAGCCTTGGCGATCATCTGACCGGTGCCGCCGCCGAACAACCGGCGATGAGCCGCGCCCCCCTCAACGAAGTCCACCCGCACCGGCCCCGGCGCGTCCGGCCCCAGTTGTTGCAACTGCAAACCCTGCTCGCCCACCTGCAAGGCAAACTCGCCATCAGTCACTTGCAAAGGCAGGCCCAGGCGTTCGGCCCATTGCTCGGCCTGTGGCTGAAAAGCCGTGCCCAGGGCCTCGACATGGATGCGGCAAGCCGCCGGTTGCTCAATCATGGGAAAACACGCTCAAAAAATTAATGATCGGCAAAAACGGCCGATAACAAAACTAACGAGCATTTTGCCAGAGCTGAGCGTCGACCGAGAGAAATGTCAGACATTCAACGCACATCGATAGGTTACATCTCGCCCCACGGCGATTTTGGCCTGCGAAATTCCCAGGCACTGAGCGGCGTCAGTCACCTGTGGCAAGATTTTTTTGCCCAGGCCCTGGCCGATCAGTCGGGCGATGTCGTGCCGGCTTCTCTCGATTTTCCAGCGGTCGATCTCGACAGCCCGGTCGAACCTACGATCGGCAGCGAGCTGCTGGCACACATCGTTTCCCAGCGTGAATGCGATGTGAAGGAAACCCAGGTCAAGCCACCCGAGCCGCTGTTCCTGCCGATTGCCGAGTTCGAAATGGAGCTGGCCGACAAACCGTTCCCGCCGTTCCCGCCGGAAGAAATCGTCGCTCAGCAGAAGCAGCAGGACTTCGAAAGCGGCTGGGTTCGCCCGATCGTGCTGACCCACGGCCAGCCGCTGCCGGTCCCAGGCGCTGCACCACAACCGCGTCCACTGCACCTGCCGATCGCCGAGTTCGAAATGGACCTGCTGGACAAACCCTTCCCGCCGTTCCCGCCCGAAGAGCTCGCGGAACAACAGAAAAACTTCGATTTCGACATCGGCTGGGCGCGCCCGATCGTTCTGCAGAACCTGCGCATCGCTGCCTGACCGTCAATAACAAGCCCTCAGCGACATACCCACCACGGCCCGACATCCACGTGAAAATGATTGCGATGGGCGGCGTTATAGTCCGGGCTCAACACCACACTGAACACGTCGCAGGCACCGTCGCGGACCTGACGTAAAAACCGTGCGTCCTGATTATCCTTCGGCCAATCCTTGAGCACGCTGATGGAACGCCCGTTGGCCAGGCGAAAACCGGCGATATCCAGCGCATTCGCCGTGGCATGCTGGCTGAGTCTGCCATTCTCACGGCCGTAGACATTACGGCAGGCAAAGCTCCCCAGATGATCGACACGGGTGACTGCTTGCCCATAGACCGCCTGCGCCGCAGGTTGCAGCGCGTGATGCTCGAACAGGGCAAATGACACCGCCAGGCGGCAACTGGCGAGGAAGCTGCTGCTCAATGCGACGTCGCCGCCCTGCACGCGCAAGGCATCGTTCAACGGACACTTTGCGTCAGGACTGTCGGCTTGAGGGGCGACGCGCAATCCGGAACTGCTCAGGGCTTGCTCGCACAATTGCGGATCATCGCGCAGCCGCATCAGTTTGTAGCGGGTCAACAGGTTAGGTTCGGCCTTCACGTCCAGCGGCGCCCAAGGGTTCCACTGCGGCGGCAGCGAGATCCAGCCGCGCCAGACGCTCGCGCCCGCCACACCGAGCATCAGCACCAACACCAGCAGCACCCGCAAAAACCGCATTGTCAGCCTTTGAACAATTGATTGGCCTGCGCGTACGGCATCGACCGCGACGTAAAGCTGAACGTTCCCGAAGTCTTGATCTCTTGGGCAGCCCGGTAGAACTCGCCAAGCGCTGCCAACGCCAGTGCCGAACCGACACTGATGCGTTTGACGCCCATCTCGCTCAACTGCTCGACCGTCAATTTCAGCCCGCCAGACATCAACACATTCACCGGTTTGGGCGCCACGGCGCGGACCACCGCCAATACGTCTTCAGCGCTGCGCAGACCCGGCGCATACAGCACGTCGGCGCCTGCTTCGGCGAAGGCCTGCAAGCGGCGAATGGTGTCGTCCAGATCGGGATTGCCATGCAGGAAGTTCTCGGCTCGTGCCGTCAACGTGAAGGGGAACGGCAAACTGCGAGCGGCGGCGACAGCGGCTTCGATCCGTGCCACAGCATGCTCGAAGCAGTAGATCGGCGCCGCTTCCCGCCCCGTGGCATCTTCGATCGAACCACCCACGGCGCCGGCTGCGGCGGCTCGCAAAATACTTTGCGCACACTCGGCCGGATCGTCGGCAAAACCGTTTTCCAGATCGACCGCCACCGGCAGATCGGTCGCCGCGACAATCGCCCGAACATTCGCCAGGGTATCGTCCAGCGTCAGTCCGCCATCGGGACGGCCTTGGGAAAAGGCATAACCGGCACTGGTGGTCGCCAGCGCCTCGAAGCCCAGGCTGGCGAGCATTTTCGCCGAGCCGGCGTCCCACGGGTTGGGAATGACAAAAGCCCCGTCGCGTTCATGCAGCGCTTTGAACGCCTGGGCTCGAAGGGTTTGCGCATCCATTGGCAGGCTCCTGAAAAGGGCGGGGAAAACGCCTCAGAGCAGGCCAAGTTGCTCGGCGGCGGGCTCTCTGTATAGCTCAGGCAGCGGCGGCAATCCAGGCAAACGCAGCATCAGTTGTGCGTGAAAACGTTGCGCCAGCTTCGCGGCCAGCAGGTTGTCGGCGGTGTGCAGGAAAATATAAGGCGTGCGGCCCTCTTCGATCCACAGGGCGATTTTCTCGACCCAGGGCACCAGGAACGGATCGTTGGCTTCCAGTTGCGGATGGCCGATGAACCGCACTTGCGGGAACCGGGTGAACGCCGCCGGACGGGGCGGAACCCTGGGTTTCTTCGATTGAGCGTGAAGGACGGAAGGATCGGTCGAGATACAGCTGAACAGCGCACGCGGATCGAGGCAGATACGTTCGACGCCACGATCGAGCAGCAGACGATTGAGCGAGCGCTCGGCATCACCCTTGGCGAAGAAATCGTCGTGACGCACTTCGATGGCCAGAGGCCGGTCCACGGCGTCGATAAAACCCGCCAGCTCGTGCAGTCGTTGGGGTGTGAAGCTTTTCGACAGCTGCAACCACAATGGCGAGACTCGTTCGCCCAAGGGGCTGAGCAGTTGCAGGAAGGTTTCCGTGGCGGTGAGCTGTTCGCGCAGGTCACCGCCGTGGCTGATGTCGCCGGGGAACTTGGCGGTGAAGCGAAAGTGTTCGGGCATGGTCTCGGCCCAGCGCTGCACGGTGCTGGCAGCCGGGCTCGCGTAGAAGGTCGTGTTGCCTTCCACGGCATTGAATACTTGAGAATACAGATGAAGAAAATCGGAGGGTTTCGCGTCTTGCGGATAGAGGTAATCGCGCCAGGCGTTTTCACTCCAGGACGGGCAGCCGAGGTAGTAAGGCAGTCGCATCAGATGTACAGGTCGAGACCCATCACATCCGAATCCCAATCGACAAAACCGGCGGTGCTGAGGTAGCTGGCCAGCGCCATCGCGACGGTTTTGCTCATGGCGCGGTGGTAAATCATGTCTTGTTGACGCGCGGGAAGATTGCTCAGGCGCTGCGCGGAGGCTTTGGCGGCGCGGGCGGCCAGTTGCTCTTCGGAAGGGAGTTCCAGCTCGCCCTCGATATCGACGGATTCGTCCTCAACCACATGCCCTTTGCGAGGCTTGCGCTTGATGGGGTAGGACTGAGAGGAAAGGCCGTCTATACGCATAAAGTCATGCTCGGTATCGATGATGGCAGTCTAGTGGCACATGACCCACTTCGCAAACCGCCGAGTGATAACTAGAACACAGAAAAGCGAAAAGGTTTAAAAGGCGGGGTTAGAAAACGACGATTGGCAGGCATTGGGATATTCATTGTGGCGAGGGAGCTTGCTCCCGCTGGGTTGCGAAGCGACCCCAAATACGCAGGTACACCGCGTCGTCCGGTTTACGACTGCTTCGCAGCCGAACGGGAGCAAGCTCCCTCGCCACAGGAACAGAGGGAATCAACGGGCTTTCGGCGTCGCAACCTTGTCACGCAGGTAAACCGGCTGCGCCTCATCTGCCACGATCGCTTCACCCCGTGCCCAGGCAAATCGCGCCAGGGTCAGCAGGTCTTCGGCGTGAGGCAACATGCCTGCGTCCTGCCCCATCAGGCTGACGGCAATACGCTCGGCATACCCCCAACCGGTGCCCGCGCCAAACCACTCACCACTGGCATCGGCCGGCAGTGCCGCCACTTCCGGCGGCAACACGGCTTCGTTGCCGACCAGTCGCATTTCCCCCGCCGTTTCGCGGTAGCAACCCCAATACACTTCATCCATCCGCGCATCGATGGCCGCCGCGACCTGGCTCACACCGTGTTCGCGATACGCCCGTTGCGCCAGCACTGCCAGGTTCGACACCGGCAACACCGGACGATCCAGCGCGAACGCCAGGCCTTGCACCACGCCAATGGCAATCCGCACGCCGGTGAACGCGCCCGGCCCACGGCCGAAGGCAATCGCATCAACCGCTTGCAGGGTGGTCCCGGCATCGGCGAGCAATTGCTGGATCATCGGTAGAAGCTTCTGCGCATGCAGGCGCGGGATCACCTCGTAATGGCTCGTCACTTTGCCGTCATGCAGCAAGGCAACGGAGCAAGCTTCAGTCGCGGTGTCCAGGGCCAGCAAGGTGCTCATCGATGTTTCCGTAAGAGAGGTCAGAAAAAAGTGCGCCAGTATAAACAACTACGGCCCGCAAGCGGGCCGTAGAAGATAAAGCGTTTTTTCAGCGCAGTGCTTCAAGCACCTTGCCGGTGATCGCTTCAACCGAGCCGACACCTTCGATGTGACTGTACTTCGGTTTGCCCTGAGCAGCAGACAACTGCTGGTAGAACTTCACCAGTGGCTCGGTTTGAGCGTGGTAAACCGAGAGACGGTGACGCACGGTTTCTTCGGTATCGTCCTTGCGTTGCACAAGCTCTTCACCGGTGATGTCGTCTTTACCGGCGGTTTTCGGCGGGTTGTAGACGATGTGGTACACGCGACCGCTGGCCTCGTGAACGCGACGACCGGCGATACGCTGGACGATGTCTTCGTCCTTGACGTCGATTTCCACAACGTGGTCCAGCTCGACGCCGGCCTTCACCAGGGCTTCAGCCTGAGGAATGGTGCGCGGGAAACCGTCGAACAGGAAACCGTTGGCGCAATCCGCCTGGCTGATGCGTTCCTTGACCAGATTGATGATCAGGTCATCGGAAACCAGGCCACCGCTGTCCATCACGCTCTTGGCGATCAGGCCCAGCTCGGTGCCGGCCTTGACCGCGGCACGCAGCATGTCGCCGGTGGAGATTTGCGGGATGCCGAACTTTTCGGTGATGAACTTAGCCTGAGTACCTTTACCGGCCCCGGGAGCTCCCAGCAGAATGACGCGCATCGATGTGCTCCTCAATTTTTTATATAGATAACAACGGATTCGCCTCGTGGGGCCAATCTCAAAAACAGGGTCGTGACCGCCCAAACGGCCAAAGGCTGATCAAGATACACAGCAGGCCCGGACCACACAAGCCGCCGAAAGTCGGAGAAACCCGCGCCTCGCGTGCCCCTGCGACGGAGTACTCCAAGTCGCAACCCCATCATTAACTGTCGCCTGGCAGCACTTTCCAGCCCTGCACAAACCGGCACTCAACGCCCGCGCCGAGTGCCCGAACCCACGACAAAAACCTTAGCCGGTATTTCGCAAACCGGCGGCAATCCCCGCCACAGACACCAGCAACGCCTGTTCTACCGGGCTGCCCTGTGCCACTTCCTGCTGTCGCGAACGCGCCAGCAACTCGGCCTGCAATAGATGAAGGGGGTCGAGGTAGGTGTTGCGCAGGCGGATGAATTCGAGGGTGTCTGGGCTATGTGCCAGTAGCTGCGACTGACCGGTCAACCCCAGGACAACCGCACAGGCCTGCGACAATAGGTCGCGTAAATGTGCACCCAAAGGCAGCAGATCCGGCTCTACCAACCGCTCATCGTAGGAGCGGGCGATGTCGGCGTCGGCCTTGGCGAGGACCATTTCCAGCATGTCGATGCGCGTACGGAAGAACGGCCATTGCTCTCGCATCTGCCCCAGCAACGCCCCTTCGCCACGCTCCAGCGCCTTGCTCAGCGCGGCTTCCCAGCCAAGCCAGGCCGGCAGCATCAGGCGTGTCTGGGTCCAACCGAAGATCCACGGAATCGCCCGCAGGCTTTCGATCCCGCCGGCGCGACGCTTGGCCGGGCGGCTGCCCAACGGCAGGCGCCCCAATTCCTGCTCGGGGGTGGACTGGCGGAAATACTCGACGAATTGCGGATTTTCCCGCACCACGGCGCGGTAAGCGCTGACACCGTCTGCCGCCAATTCATCCATCAAGTGGCGCCAGGCAGGCTCCGGTGGCGGCGGCGGAAGCAAAGTCGCCTCCAGCACGGCCGCGAGGTACAGATTGAGGTTTTGCTCGGCGATGTCCGGCAGGCCGAATTTGAAACGAATCATTTCCCCTTGCTCGGTGGTGCGGAAACGCCCCGCCACCGACCCCGGCGGTTGCGACAGAATCGCCGCGTGTGCCGGGCCGCCGCCACGGCCTACGGTGCCACCGCGACCATGGAACAACAGCAACTCGACTTGCTGCTCGCGGCAAATATCGACCAGTCGTTCCTGCGCCCGGTACTGCGCCCAGGCCGCCGCCGTGGTGCCGGCGTCCTTGGCCGAGTCGGAGTAGCCGATCATCACTTCCTGAGGCCCTTGCAGGCGCGTGCGATAACCCGGCAGCAGCAACAGTTTTTCGATCACCGGGCCGGCGTTGTCCAGGTCGGCGAGGGTTTCGAACAGAGGCACCACGCGCATCGGTCGCAATACGCCAGACTCTTTGAGCAGCAACTGCACGGCGAGCACATCGGAAGCGGCGCCGGCCATGGAGATCACGTACGAACCGAGCGAAGCCTCCGGCGCGGCAGCGATTTCCCGGCACGTCGCCAGCACTTCAGCGGTGTCGGCGGAGGGTTTGAAGTACGCCGGCAACAGCGGCCGACGGTTGTTCAGCTCGCGCATCAGGAAGGCAATGCGTTCCTCTTCGTTCCAGTCTTCGTAGCGACCGAGGCCGAGGTAATCGGTGATTTCAGTCATCGCCGCCGAGTGCCGCGACGAGTCCTGCCGCACATCGAGACGCACCAGAAACAGGCCAAACGTCACTGCCCGGCGCAGGCAGTCAAGCAACGGCCCATCGGCGATCACGCCCATGCCGCACTCATGCAGCGACTGGTAGCAGAGCTCCAGCGGATCGAGCAGGTCACGATTGTTTTGCAACACATCGGCGGGCGCCGGCGTCGCCGTCGTCAAGGCGGCATGCGCCCAGTTACGGGTAGCGCGCAGGCGTTCACGCAACTGTTTAAGGACGGCGCGATACGGTTCGGCACTGTCGCCGGCCTTGGCTTTGAGCGCGTCGCTGGCCTGTTGCATCGACAGTTCGGCGGCCAGGTGATCGATATCGCGCACGTACAAATCAGCAGCCATCCAGCGCGCCAGCAGCAAGACTTCGCGCGTCACGGCAGCGGTCACGTTGGGGTTGCCGTCGCGATCGCCGCCCATCCACGAAGCAAAGCGAATCGGCGCGGCCTCCAGCGGCAAATGCAGGCCAGTGGCGTCATGCAGGGCTTTATCGGCCTTGCGCAAATAGTTCGGGATTGCCTGCCACAGCGAATGCTCGATCACCGCGAACCCCCACTTGGCCTCGTCCACAGGCGTTGGGCGGGTGCGGCGGATTTCTTCGGTGTGCCAGGCTTCAGCGATCAGGCGCTGGAGCTTTGCCTGGATCTGTTCGCGTTCGGCGGTGGTCAGGTCGCGATGGTCCTGTGCCGCGAGTTGCGCGGCGATGGCGTCGTATTTCTGGATCAGCGTACGGCGCGCCACTTCGGTCGGGTGGGCGGTCAGGACCAGCTCGATTTGCAGTCGTCCCAATTGCCGCGCCAGGGATTCGGCACCATGGCCTTCGGCAAGCAGGCGCGCGAGCAATTCGGGCAGCACACGCGCTTCGAACGGCGCGGGCTGCGATTCTTCGCGGCGATGAATCAACTGATACTGCTCGGCGATATTGGCGAGGTTGAGAAACTGGTTGAACGCCCGCGCCACCGGCAACAACTCGTCTTCGCTCAACTGGTTGAGGCTGGCGCTCAGCTCGGCATCCATCGAACCGCGACGGTCCGCCTTGGCGCCCTTGCGGATCTGCTCGATCTTGTCGAGAAAACCGTCCCCGTACTGCTCACGAATGGTATTGCCCAACAGCTCACCCAACAGGTGAACGTCCTCGCGCAAGCGTGCATCAATATCGGTCATCAGCCGTTCTCCAGCGAAAAATCCGGTGTGCTTCGTGCGTTAAAGAGTGCCGCCGTAAAGCACTTCTTACAAGCACACGACGAAGGGACTTTAAACCTTGGGCGCGCAAGCTAGTCTGAAGAGTAAGCCGTACAACGGCTTTCGCCGGCCATGGCCGGACATTCACCCTGCCTGCCACGAGCTGGCGCGCCATGAGGTTTTTATGAAAATCCGCGAGCTTGCCCATCATTGGGAAGAAAACGCCAAGGGTCGCCTGACCGACACCGGCTACTCGATTCATCTGGATGTGGAGGCCGCCGCACGGCTGGCGGCAATCATCGAGATGTACCCCAAACGGCATCCCGAAGAACTGCTCGGCGAACTGATCGGCGCTGCGCTGGAAGAGCTGGAAAAGAGCTTTCCATACGTGAAGGGCTCGACCATCGTGGCCACCGATGAAGAAGGCGATCCACTGTACGAAGACATCGGCCCAACCCCGCGTTTTCTCGCGTTGTCCCGTCGTCATTTGCATGATTTGTCTTCCGGCGAAGACAAGCAGAAGCACTGAATTCACCTCGGTAACTTGTGGGAGCGAGCCTGCTCGCGATAACGGTCTGGCATTCAACATTTCTATTGACTGACACTCCACTATCGCGAGCAGACTCGCTCCCACAGGGGTCGCAGTCCCCTTCAACAATTGCATGTTCCCGCACCTCGAAACAGCCGGGAATACCGCTGCACATCGCCAAAGTTCCCGATTTAGAGCCTTGTCCGTTCGGTCAAAGTTTTTTCCGGCGATAGGCCATCTTCTCTGAACTTTTAAAAATTGCCTCGGGTCGTAACCAGTAACCACGCCTGGGACGGCCGTTTCAAAAGGCTTCGAAATTTGATGGTTGCGGCTCCTTGCCCAGGATGGATTTTTAGTTGTTCAGGAGTTTTTCCAATGGAGTTGAAGACCATGAAAATCAGCACTGCCACGTCCTCGTTCACCCACCTGCGCGGTCTGAAAATGGCTGCCCTGGCGATCGGGACCAGCTTCGTTCTGGCCGGTTGCGCCGGTAACCCGCCGACCGAGCAATACGCCGTGACCCAATCGGCCGTGAACAGCGCCGTCAGCGCGGGCGGTACCGAGTTCGCCGCGGTTGAAATGAAGTCCGCCCAGGACAAGCTCAAACAAGCCGAAATCGCCATGCACGACAAAAAGTATGACGAAGCCCGCATGCTCGCCGAACAGGCCGAGTGGGACGCTCGTGTTGCCGAACGCAAAGCCCAGGCGATGAAAGCCGAACAAGCGGTGAAGGACTCTCAGAAAGGGGTTCAGGAACTGCGTCAGGAAAGCCAGCGCACCGTGCAATAAGCGCCGCTACGACGTACTTCTTTCTCGACTTAAAAGGACGAAACCAACATGCGCAATCAATTGATGATCCCTGCCCTGCTGGCCGCAAGCGTTGCACTGGCTGCCTGCTCGACGCCGCCTAACGCGAACCTTGAACAGGCCCGCACCAACTACAGCGGCCTGCAAGCCAACCCGCAGGCGAGCAAAGTCGCCGCGCTGGAAACCAAGGACGCCAGCGATTACCTGGACAAGGCCGACAAGGCTTATCTGGACAAGCAGGACGAGCATACGGTCGATCAACTGGCCTACCTGACCAATCAGCGGGTTGAAGTGGCGAAGCAGACCATCGCCCTGCGCACCGCTGAAGCCAACCTGAAGAACGCTTCTGCACAACGCGCCCAGGCTCGCCTGGATGCTCGCGATGCGCAGATCAAGCAATTGCAGGACAGCCTGAACGCCAAGCAGACCGATCGCGGTACGCTGGTGACCTTCGGCGATGTGCTGTTCGCCACCGATAAGGCCGATCTGAAATCCAGCGGCCTGGTGAATATCAACAAACTGGCGCAGTTCCTTCAGGAAAACCCGGACCGCAAGGCGATTGTCGAAGGCTACACCGACAGTACCGGCACGGCTTCGCATAACCAGTCGCTGTCCGAGCGTCGCGCCGGTTCCGTGCGCATGGCGCTGGTGAAGATGGGCGTAGATCCTGCGCGCATTGTTGCCCAGGGTTACGGCATGGAATACCCGGTTGCTGAAAACAGCAGCGTCTCGGGTCGTGCGATGAACCGTCGCGTGGAAGTGACCATTTCCAACGACAACCAGCCGGTGATCCCGCGTTCGGCAGTCAGCTCGAACTAGGCTGAACCTGCTGAAACGCAAAAGCCCCGCCTGATCTGATCAGGCGGGGCTTTTTTACGACTGTCATTTATGACAGTTGTCGAGTTCTCTATTCGCATTTAGTTTGGCTCACGTACTTTTTGAGTGCATAGGGAGCCGAATCATGCGTAAAACAGTGATGTTTTGTATAGCGTCAATCCTTGCAGGCTGCGTGCAGCACGATGGACGTCTGAATGATTTTGCGTATGACGATAGAGACGCCATACCCAACGACATTCCCTTGCCCAAGCCGGGCGTCAATCAGCGACCCGTTGTAGGGGTCAAAAAGGTTCTGGTCAGCGTGGTTAACTGGCAAGGTGAAACCATTCTGGATACGCCTCTAACCCTAAAAGATACCCTTTCTACAGACCCAAATTCATTACGCACCTACATCCTGGCTGCGTCAGGCGGAAAGTTGACCCTGGAAGGCCAGGTAATCTCCTATACCTCTGGTCCTCGGCCGGAAGAATGTCAAAGCGGGGGGCCGTCTTATCCGATGGCATTGTCCATTGCAGAAGGAGAGAAAGCTGCGAGGGCACATGGGCTTGATCCGAAAAATTTCGATTATCTGATCAATGTCATTTCTTGTAGGGGGATGGCAAGTGCTTATGTACCTGGGCGGTACATGGGTGTTTACGGTCAAGGTAGCCCACATTTGTTCAAACATGAGTTCGGACATAACCTGGGATATTCCCATGGGTACACGTACTCCCGATGCCCGACAGACGGCGACACTGTGACAGCCCCAGCCAACTGCACCAGGAATGGGTATGGCGACACGGGAGATACGGTTTCAGGTGGAGCAACACTCTACCCTGCGAACAACCGCTGGTATTCCGGCTGGCTGGATAACAAGCAAGTTGCCGTGATCGAACGTACCGGCCTCTATCGCCTGGGTGTACTGGGTCAGGAGGGTCCGCAGTTGTACCTCATCAATCGTCCGGGGTTGGCGCCAACACAACTGGCTTTTGAATACCGCAAACCGACGCCTTTCGACAACTTTCCACCTTCTGACAATCGAGTCAACGGCGTCTGGGTGAGGTACACCAATATGGGAACGGCTGTTTTGAACACACAACTGGACGCCACACCGGAAACAGCTTCCACAGCTGATCCGACACTGTTAGGAAACAGAATTTTGAAAGATGAGGAGGCAAAAATCTCTGTCGGGTTTTGTTCACGTTCTGATCAAGGAGCGATCTTTGCCGTTGCGGTGAACGGAGAGGCACTGCCTGGTTGCTTCACGGCTTTACCGCCGCCCAACATTCAAAAACCTGTAGCGGGAGCGCCAGCCGCTCAAAACCCCATCGTTTTTTCAGGCACGGGTTCTCCCGGCGCCTGGATGGTCATTGGCTATAGAAAGTCTGGGGAAAGCAAGTGGAACGTGATCAACACCGTTGCAGACGCCACGGGAGTCTGGAGTTCAACACTAGCGCAATTACCAGCCAGCAAGTACGAGGGGCGCGTACAGCAAGTCATGGGCCTCAACCCATCGCCGTACAACTACGTCGACTTTGAAGTCGCCCCCTAGGTTGTTTTGCTCGTACGGGTAAATCAATGAACCAACGGTCCCCTTCAATCACTGTTGACCGAAGGGGAGCCGTTATGCCGCTTTCTACGGCTCCAGCTTCTGTGGCGTTTCCTGCCCCATGCAGCGCACGGCTTTTCTCTTGCTGTTGACCAACACACCGGTCAGGCCTTTCTGCTCGGTGTCGAACATGACCAGCACGCCATCGATGCACTGAGCCACTTGCGCGGCCGGCTGCAGGGAGATCTTGTAGTCTTCGCCGGGCACGGTCTTGAGCATTGTGAATTCGCTCAGCAGCAGCGCGTCCTCGGGTTTGGCGAAGTGCAGGTAGCCGTACCACCACAGGGCACCCACGGTGCCGAGGATGCTGCAGATACCGGTGATGATCAGCGGGATGGCGTTACGTTCTTCACTCATTGCGGGCTCTCTGGTGGTTCATCTTCTGAATTCGGGGGTGCCGGGTAATTGGGGATTTCGCCCAGGCGGCGCAGACCGTTGAAATGCTGCGGGTCATCGAGGTATCGCAGCATGACTTTGCGCCAGACCGGGTCGGCGAACGTCTGCACATGCCCACCACGGGTCAGTTGCAGCACCCGCGGCGGCGGCGCAGCTTGATACAGACGGATGCCATTGGAAAGAGGCACGATCGGATCGTCGATGCTGTGGTAGATCAGTTTCGGCACGCCATTGAGCTGCTCCATGGAGTGGATCGCGCTGTCACCGTCCGGTACCAGCCACGACAGCGGCACCTGGAACGCCCAGGTCAGCCAGGAATTGCTGAGGGCGAACTGGCCGATGCTGCGATAACTGGCGGGCACGCCATCGAGGACAAAGGCCTTGAGTTGTTTCTGGCGTTCGGGATGCTGAACCAGGTAGTGCACGGCCATTGAGCCACCGAGGCTTTGCCCGAGCAGGATCAGCGGTTTGCCTTTGACCTCCGGCGCCTGGTCGAGCCATTTGAACGCGGCGTCGATGTCCTGATAGATCGCCGGCAAACTCGGTTCGCCTTCGGACAAACCGTAGCCGCGATAATCGATCAGCAGCACTTGATAGCCCTCTTCCGGCAACCACCAGCTGCCGCCCAGATGCATGGGCAGATTGCCGCCGTTGCCGTGCAGGTGCAGCACCGTGCCTTTGACCTCGACGCCTTTTTTCGCCGGCAGCCACCAGCCGTGCAGCTTGAGGCCATCAGCGGTGACCAGGGTCACGTCACGGTATTCGAGTTTGGCTTTTTCCGGGGTGAACAACTGGCCGGGTTCGGGGTAGAACAGCAAGGAGCTGCAACCGCCGAGGGTCAGGAGAAGGCAAAGGATGCCGAGGATTCTCATCCGTTGAAACTCCGCGAAAATTTGGGTGGAAATACACCTTTCCCCTGTGTGCGAGCCTGCTCGCGATAGCGGTGTATCAGGCAACATCAATGTTGAATGTCAGGCCGCTATCGCGAGCAGGCTCGCTCCCACAGTAGATTGCATTATCGTCACAAAATATTGGAGTAATCCGCTTCGATCCGGTCCAGGCTCAGGTGGTTCAAGAAGTTGGAGAAGCACATCCACGCCGACAACGCATTCATGTCGCGGAACTGTTCCGGCAGATATTTGGGCGGCACCACCAATCCTTCATCGACCAACTGGCGCAAGGTGCGCATGTCCTCCAGCGTGGTCTTGCCGCAAAACAGCAACGGCACTTGCTCAAGCTTGCCCTTGCGCACGGCCAACTGAATGTAGTTGTAAACCATGATAAAGCCCTTGAGGTAGGACAAGTCTTTGGTAAATGGCAGACCGTTCGGTACCGAACCACGGAAAACCCGACTGGCGTTGCCGTAGCTTTCCGCCATCTCAAAGCCCTGTTCGCGGAAGAACTCGAAGATCTGCAGGAAGTCTGCGCCCTCCTCCACCATGTGAATGGCGCGGGTGCGGTTGGTCAGTTTGCGCAGACGGCTCGGGTAGGAGGCGAAGGTGATGATTTCCATCAGGATCGCCAGGCCTTCCTGGGTCACGGTCGACGACGGAGGCCCCTTGGACAGGAAGGTGCAGATCGGTTGGTTCAGACCGTTGAGCGTAGTGCCGACATGCACCAGCCCTTCATGGACTTCGAGGGCGCGTACGTCGCGCTCGTTGAACATCGCGTCAGTGCGGATCTTGATGTAGTCGGCGCCGGCCGCCGCATCGGCAACAATCCCGTCGGACTCGAACACCCGAATGGTTTCCTCGGCCTCGCCAAACACTTTGCTCAGCCGGGTTTGCAGCAAATGCACGGCATCCTTGGCGGTTAGGATCTTCGGTTCATCCTTCAGATCGCCCCGGCCATCGATGTTGTTCAGGTAATCGGAGAGCATCAGGCCCAGGTCGGACAGGGTCGGGTCCCCCGCGTGAAACGCATCGGACGCCGCGCCGTACAACTCTTGGGAAATCAGGCCGAAGTCCTCGGTGCCGCGTGCTTCGAGCATGCGCACCACCATCCGGTATTCCTTGCACATGCGCCGCATGATCTGGCCGACCGGGTTGAACTGGCCGAGCTGGCGGGTGATGTCGCGCTCGATGTTCTGGAACTCCAGCTTCACTTTGCTGGAATCGAACGACAGCGGGCGATTGAGGTAGTAATCGCGGTCCACCGCCGGCATTTCCTTGCCCTTGCCCTTGAGGAAACCCTTGCGGATGCTTTCGTCCCACTTCACCGCATCCAGGACGCGAATCGGCGTCTGCGCCAGCACAATGCGATCGGACAACATGCGTATCGTCTGCTGGTAATCGTCCACCCGAAACTCCTGTAAGAAACCGTTATGTGCTGGGTTTATTTGGCTTTGGCCAGGCGCTGATAGCGCACGGCCTCGACGAAGACATCGGAGTTGGCCGGATCATCGAGGTAAGCGAAGACCTGATCCATGTCGGTGTTGATCAGCACGCCGTCGCCATCGTCCGTCTGAAAGCCCTCGCCGCTGAGAGCTTTCTGCCCCAGGGCCTGGTTGATCTGCTCGAGGTCGAGGTTGTAGACCACCAGTTCGTGCTTGTCGGTGAGTTCAAAACCGGCAATGGTGAAATGCCCGCCGAACTGCGCCGGCACTTTCGCCGACAGGTACCAGCGGCTGCCATGGCGCGAGACGGTGAAGGGATAGGCTTCGCGCTCCTTGGGTTTGGCCTTGAAGTAGCTGACCGCCTGATAGCGATTGTCGCCGATACGTGTCAGCTCCAGGTTCATCGGTTCGCCCCAGGCGTTGGTGCTGGTCCATTTGCCGAGTAATCCCTTGGGCGCAGGGTCGCTCGTGGGCAGTGGCTCCTTGAAAGTCACCAGGCAGCCACTGAGCAGCAGGAACGACAAGGCGATCACAACGACGCGCCAGGCTTTCATTCAACACTCCCTTTGAAACATACGCCGGCTTGATGTGGCCACCGAACCTGTGGAAGCGGGCACCACAATGGATCACACCGATGCCAATACCAAATGCATGTACCGCGTCAGGATGCCGAGCATTTCGGCTTCGGCGGCAGGCTCGGCTTCGTTGAGCAGCCCCTGATATTCCATCCGTCCGATAATCGCCGTCAACACTTTGGCATCTTGTTGGGGTTCACGGGAACCCAAAACCTGGAAAAGCTGACACGTGCCCTGCAGGAGAATTTGCTGGTGCGAGCGCACCAACTCCGCCAGGCGGGGGTTGAGCAACGCTTCCTGACGAAACGCTTGCTCGGCCATCAGGTGTTCGCGGCGGTTGATCAGTTGCCGATGGACATAGTCCGCCATCAACCGCGCAATATCATCCGCCAGTTGCGAGCGCGATTCGGCACTGCCGTCGCCGCTGACGACCATCTCGCGCAGAAGGCCTTCATTGTTGACCCACAACTTGGCCATGAACGCCGCGCTGCGCTCCACGTATTGGGCGAAGGTATCGGTGAGCAGGTCATCGATGTCCTTGAAATAGTAGGTGGTGGCCGACAATGGCACACCGGCTTCAGCGGCGACCGCACGGTGACGAACGGCCCGCACGCCATCGCGCACGACAATACGCATGGCGGCATCGAGAATGTCCTGTCGACGCTGCTCACTGCCCTGGCGGCTGGCCTTGCGGCCCTGGTACTGAACACTTTCAGCGACCGCAGTGGCGACACCCGCTGCACCTTCTTGAGCCATTGCGCGATTCACGGCAGGTATTCCTCTCTTACTTCAAAAGTAACCAATTGATACGTTTGTACCAGACAGGCAATAAAAAGCCGCCCATTTCAGGCGGCTTTTTAATTGAAACACTTACGCTTGCGGCCGCATGTGCGGGAACAGGATCACGTCGCGGATCGACGGGGAGTTGGTCAACAGCATCACCAGGCGGTCGATGCCGATCCCTTCACCCGCCGTTGGCGGCATGCCGTACTCCAACGCGCGAACGAAGTCAGCGTCGTAGTGCATGGCTTCGTCGTCGCCGGCGTCCTTGTCGGCCACCTGCGCCATGAAGCGCTCGGCCTGGTCTTCCGCGTCGTTCAACTCGGAGTAGGCGTTGGCGATTTCACGGCCGCCGATGAACAGCTCGAAACGGTCGGTGACGTTCGGGTTGTCATCGTTACGACGGGCCAGCGGCGACACTTCGAACGGGTACTGGGTAATGAAGTGCGGCTGCTCCAGCTTGTGCTCGACCAGCTCTTCGAAAATCATCACCTGCAGCTTGCCCAGGCCTTCGAAGCCCAGCACCTTGGCGCCGGCCTTCTTGGCGATGGCGCGGGCCTTTTCGATGTCGGTCAGGTCGTCAGCGGTCAGCTCAGGGTTGTACTTGAGGATCGAGTCGAACACCGACAGACGCACGAACGGTTCGCCGAAGTGGAACACCTTGTCGCCGTACGGCACGTCGGTGCTGCCCAGCACCAGCTGCGCCAGCTCGCGGAACAGTTCTTCGGTCAGGTCCATGTTGTCTTCGTAGTCGGCGTACGCCTGGTAGAACTCCAACATGGTGAATTCAGGGTTGTGACGGGTCGAAACGCCTTCGTTGCGGAAGTTGCGGTTGATCTCGAACACTTTCTCGAAACCGCCAACCACCAGGCGCTTGAGGTACAGCTCAGGCGCGATACGCAGGAACATTTCCATGTCCAGCGCGTTGTGGTGCGTCTCGAACGGCTTGGCGGCCGCGCCACCCGGGATGGTTTGCAGCATCGGCGTTTCGACTTCGAGGAAGTCGCGCTTCATCAGGAAGCTGCGGATGTGCGCAATCACTTGCGAACGCACGCGGAAGGTCTGGCGTACGTCATCGTTGACGATAAGGTCAACGTAACGCTGGCGGTAGCGCTGTTCGGTGTCGGACAGGCCATGGTGCTTGTCGGGCAACGGGCGCAGGGATTTGGTCAGCAGGCGCACGCTGGTCATTTCAACGTACAGGTCGCCCTTGCCGGAACGGGCCAGGGTGCCTTCGGCGGCAATGATGTCGCCCAGGTCCCAGGTTTTCACCGCCGCCAGGGTTTCTTCGGACAGGGTTTTACGGTTGACGTAAACCTGGATGCGACCGGACATGTCCTGGATCACCATGAACGAGCCACGGTTGAGCATGATGCGACCGGCAACCTTGACCGGGATTGCAGCCTCTGCGAGCTCTTCCTTGGTCTTGTCCGCGTACTGTTTCTGCAAGTCTTCGCAGTAGTTGTCGCGGCGGAAGTCGTTCGGGAAGGCATTGCCCTTGGCGCGCTCGGCGGCAAGCTTTTCCTTGCGCAGGGCGATCAGGGAGTTTTCTTCCTGTTGCAGGGCTTGCGGGTCGAGTTCTAGGTCGCTCATGTCTTTAAAAATTCCATCACAGGTTCGTTGCCCCCGCCGATGACGGGGGACTTGAGGTCTTGACTAGCGGTTACAGCCCTTGTTTCAGGCTCGCCACCAGGTATTCGTCGATGTCGCCGTCGAGCACCTTGTCGCAATCGCTGCGTTCGATGTTAGTGCGCAAATCCTTGATTCGCGACGCATCGAGAACGTAGGAGCGGATCTGGTGACCCCAGCCGATGTCCGACTTGGTCTCTTCCAGGGCTTGCGAGGCGGCATTGCGTTTCTGCACTTCCTGCTCGTACAAGCGCGCCCGCAACATTTTCATCGCGGTGTCTTTGTTGGCGTGCTGGGAGCGTTCGTTCTGGCAGCTGACCACGGTGTTGGTCGGTACGTGGGTAATCCGTACGGCCGAGTCGGTGGTGTTTACGTGCTGACCACCGGCACCGGAGGAGCGGTAGGTGTCGATGCGCAGGTCCGACGGGTTGATGTCGATTTCGATGTTGTCATCGATTTCCGGCGACACGAACACGGCCGAGAACGAGGTGTGACGGCGGTTGCCCGAGTCGTACGGGCTCTTGCGCACCAGACGGTGCACGCCGATTTCGGTACGCAGCCAGCCAAAGGCGTATTCGCCCTTGATGTGCACGGTGGCGCCCTTGATCCCGGCGACTTCACCGGCCGACAGTTCCATGATGGTCGCGTCGAAACCGCGTTTGTCAGCCCAGCGCAGGTACATGCGCAGCAGGATGTTGGCCCAGTCCTGGGCCTCGGTGCCGCCGGAGCCGGCCTGGATGTCCAGGTAGGCGTTGTTGGCGTCCATTTCACCGCTGAACATGCGACGGAATTCGAGTTTTTCCAGGGACTCGCGCAGACGCTCGACTTCGGCGGCGACGTCATCGACGGCGGCCTGGTCTTCTTCCTCTGCGGACATCAGCAGCAGGTCTTTGGCGTCGGCCAGGCCGGTGTGCATTTCGTCGAGGGTTTCGACGATCTGCGCCAGCAGGGACCGCTCGCGGCCCAGTTCCTGAGCGTACGACGGGTTGTTCCAGACAGACGGATCTTCAAGCTCGCGATTGACTTCAGTCAGACGCTCATGCTTTTGATCGTAGTCAAAGATACCCCCGAATAGTTTCGGAGCGCTCGGACAGGTCCTTGATACTGTTAAGGATCGGGTTGATTTCCATGGCGGGCAGCACTCGTTGGCGAACTTTTGAAAGCCGGCGAGTATAACGTAATCAGACTGTCTCGGCAGCCCGCCTGGCGGCTTTAGCGGCGATTGATTAAAGCGAACACCGAGCAACCTGTGGCGAGGGAGCTCGCTCCCGCTGGACTGCGCAACAGTCCCTTCGGTGAAAAAGGCCGCTGCGCGACCCGGCGGGAGCAAGCTCCCTCGCCACAGGGGGAATTTGCCAGGCGGAGATCCGGTCGCGGGTTACTCGATGCCGACCTGATTACGCCCATTGTTCTTCGCCAGGTACAGCCCCTTGTCCGCCGCCGAGATCAATTGCCGGCAATCGGCGCCCGGTTGTGGGGTCATGGTCGACAGGCCGATGCTGATGGTCAGGCTTGAGCCTTCGGTCGGTGAAATGTGCGGGATCTTCAGCGCGGCCACGGTCTGGCGCAGTTTCTCCGCGACCAGTCGCGCGCCCCCCGGCGTGGTGTTGGGCAGGACCAGCGCAAATTCTTCACCGCCATAACGGGCAGGCAAGTCCGAAGGCCGGGCGCTGGCGTCACGGATGGCTGTGGCGACCTTGCGCAAGGCTTCGTCGCCTTCGAGGTGGCCAAAGTTGTCGTTGTAGGACTTGAAGTAGTCCACATCGATCATCAGCAACGACAATTGGCTCTGATCACGCAACGAACGGCGCCACTCCAGCTCCAGGTACTCGTCGAAGTGACGACGGTTCGACAGCCCGGTCAGGCCGTCCGAGTTCATCAGGCGTTGCAGCACCAGGTTGGTGTCGAGCAATTGCTGCTGGCTGACCCGCAACGCGCGGTACGCCGCATCGCGTTGCAACAGGGTCATGTAGGAGCGCGAGTGATAGCGAATACGCGCCACCAGCTCGATGTTGTCCGGTAGTTTCACCAGATAATCATTGGCCCCGGCCGCGAATGCCGCGCTTTTGATCAGCGGGTCCTCCTTGGTCGACAGCACAATGATCGGAATATCCTTGGTGGCCGGGTGATTGCGGTATTCACGCACCAGGCTCAGGCCGTCGAGGCCGGGCATGACCAGATCCTGCAGGATCACGGTCGGCTTGATCCGGATTGCCTGGGCAATCGCCTGATGCGGATCGGCGCAGAAGTGGAAGTCGATGTTTTCTTCATTCGACAACCCGCGGCGAACCGCCTCGCCGATCATGGCCTGATCGTCCACCAACAACACCATCGCGGCGTTTTCGTCGGTTTTGAAGCCGTCGAGCTGTAAGTCAGTCATGTTCGGTCACCTGAGTACTACCTGGACCAGGATTGCTGCTAAGCGTAGTCATTTGGCGAAAATCTCCAGCAATCGTGGCGCTATCTTGTCCAGCGGGCGAATCTCCACAGCCGCGTCGATGGCCGCTGCCGCTTTCGGCATGCCATAGACTGCGCTGCTTTGTTGGTCCTGAGCGATGGTCAGGTAGCCCTGTTGACGCATGAGTTTAAGCCCCTGCGCGCCATCGCGCCCCATCCCGGTCAACAAAACACCCACGGCATCGCCGTTCCAGTAACTGGCCACGCTCTCGAAAAACACATCGATCGAGGGCCGATAGATCTCGTTGACCGGCTCGGCGGTGTACGCCAGCGTGCCGTTTTTCAGGAGGCGAATATGGTGGTTGGTGCCGGCCAGCAGCACGGTGCCCGGCTGCGGCGGCTCCCCCTCCTGGGCCAGGCGCACGTTAAGGCCGCTGGCACTGCTGAGCCATTCGGCCATGCCGGCGGCGAACACCTGGTCGACATGCTGGACCAGCACAATGGCCGCCGTAAAATCTCGCGGCAGGCCCTTTAGCAGCACTTCCAGCGCCGCAGGGCCGCCCGCGGACGAACCGATGGCGATCAATTTCTGTCGGGAGCCCGAGTGGCGCAACGGACTCGGCGCGGGTCGCACCTGATTACCCTTGCCGCCGATCAGCCAGCTGATGTTCAGGATCTTACGCAGTAGCGGCGCCGCGGCCTCCTGGGCATTGCCGGCACCGATCGCGGGCGTATCCACCACATCCAGCGCCCCATGCCCCATGGCCTCGAACACCCGATGCACGTTCTGCTGGCGGTCGACCGTGACAATCACAATGGCGCACGGCGTCTCCGCCATGATCCGTCGGGTCGCCTCGACGCCGTCCATCACCGGCATGATCAGGTCCATCAGGATCAGGTCCGGGGTGTTTTCCACGCAACGTTGCACCGCTTCGGCCCCATTGCCGGCGACCCAGATCACCTCGTGCGCTGGCTCAAACGCCAAGGCGCGGCGCAAAGCCTCTACCGCCATGGGCATGTCGTTGACGATTGCGATTTTCATGCCCGCGCTCCTCCGATGAGCTCAACCACTGCATCAAGCAGGGCGTCGTCATGAAAACTGGCTTTGGCTAGATAATAGTCGGCCCCGGCGTCCAGTCCACGACGACGGTCTTCTTCACGGTCCTTGTAAGACACCACCATAACCGGCAGCGATTGCAATCGATTGTCCCGGCGCAATAAAGACACCAGTTCGATGCCATCCATGCGCGGCATGTCGATATCGGTAATCAGCAGATCGAAATCCTCCGAACGCAGGGCGTTCCAGCCATCCATGCCATCCACCGCCACGGCCACGTCGTAGCCGCGATTGACCAACAATTTGCGCTGCAACTCGCGAACGGTCAGCGAATCGTCGACCACCAGCACCCGTTTGCGCGCCGCTTCGGGCGCCTGATTACTATGGCGGGCAATACGTTCCAGGCGACCGGTATTGAGCAGTTTATCCACGGACCGCAGCATGTCTTCGACGTCGACAATCAGCACCACCGAACCGTCGTCGAGCAAGGCGCCGGCAGAAATGTCCTGCACCTTGCCCAGACGTTCGTCCAGCGGCAAAACCACCAGCGTGCGCTCGCCGATGAACCGCTCGACCGCGACGCCGTAGATCGCATCGCGCTCGCGGATTACCACGACCTTGAGCGTTTGGTGACTGTTCTGATTTGCCGGGCGCTGGAGCAATTGGCTTGCGGCGACCAATCCGACGTGCCGGCCTTCGTACCAGAAGTGCTGACGGCCTTCGACCTGCACGATGTCCGCCGGCTCCAGATCGCACATGCGCTCGATGTGAGCCAGCGGAAACGCATACGCCTCGTCGCCGACTTCCACCACCAGACTGCGCACCACCGACAGCGTCAGCGGCACTTCGAGGTGGAAACGGCTGCCCTCGCCCGCCGCCTGCTCCAGCACCACCGCGCCGCGCAGCTGACGAACCATGTGCTGAACCGCGTCCAGCCCGACGCCGCGTCCAGACACTTCGGTGACCTTGTCCCGCAGGCTGAAACCCGGCAGGAACAGAAACGTCAGCAGTTCCTCTTCGCTCAACTGCGCGGCGGTTTCCGGCGGAGACAACTGACGTTCGATGATGCTGCGGCGGACCTTTTCCAGATCGACGCCGTTGCCGTCATCGCTCAATTCCAGTACCAGCAGACCGGCCTGATGGGACGCGCGCAGGCGGATCAAACCTTCTTCAGGTTTGCCGGCCAGCAACCGTTGCCCCGGGGATTCAATGCCGTGATCGACGGCATTGCGCAGCAGGTGCGTCAGCGGCGCTTCGAGTTTTTCCAGAACGTCGCGGTCGACCTGGGTTTTCTCGCCCTCGATCTCCAGACGTACCTGTTTGCCAAGGCTGCGACCCAGGTCACGGACCATGCGCACCTGGCCGGTCAGCACATCGGCAAACGGCCGCATGCGACAGGCCAGCGCCGTGTCGTACAACACCTGCGCCCGTTGACTGGCCTGCCAGGCGAACTCATCCAGTTCGGCGTTTTTTTCCACCAGCAATTGCTGGGATTCCGCCAGCAACCGCCGAGCATCTTCGAGGGCTTCCCGGGCCTCCAGGCTCAAGGCCTGCTCCTTGAGGTGGACGTTGAGGTTTTCCAGTGCCCGCAGGCCGTTGTTCTGCAGGCGTTTCAAACGCTGCATGGTGGCCAGGTGCGGTTTGAGCCGCAGGGTTTCCACCAGGGATTTACTCGACAGGTCGAGCAGGCTGTTCAAGCGTTCGGCCGTGACCCGCAAGACACGCTCGCCGTTTTCGGTGGTGCGCTTGGTGTTACGCGGTGCGACGGGTTCGGCTGGCACCTCCGGCGCTTCGGGCGCGGCGATGACTGGCTCGATTTCTGGAGTCAACCGTTCGAGGGATGGGACTTCCGGACCGGTCATGAATGGCGCAATCGGCGTGCTGATCGGCGCGGCAAGTGCCAGCGGATCCAGCAGACGCCCCATCAAGCCCACATAACTATCGATGTCCGCCGGCGTTGGCCCGTTGTTCGGCGTAGCGATGCGCATCAGCAAATCGGTGCCCTGCAGCAAGGCATCTATGTGCTCGGGGCGCAGATACAATCGGCCTTCCTGGGCACTGACCAGGCAATCTTCCATCACATGGGCAACGCTGACCCCGGCATCGACCCCGACGATCCGCGCCGCGCCCTTGAGCGAGTGGGCCGCACGCATGCACGACTCGAGGTGCACGGCCTGGGTCGGATCGCGTTCAAGCGCCAGCAGACCCGCGCTCAACACCTGGGTCTGGGCTTCGGCTTCCAGGCTGAACAGTTCCAGCAACGAGGCGTCGCGCATTTGCTCGGGGGTCATGTGAGGCTCCGGGTCACGGCGGACAGCAGCTGTTCTTCATCCAGCCAGCGCAGGCTGCGACCTTTGAATTGCAACACGCCACGGGTGTATTTGGCGCTCGCCTGGCTACCGGAGAGGGACGCCGCGTCGAGGGTGCGTTCGTCGATGGCATGGATGCCGTCGACTTCGTCCACCGGCACCACCACCGGTCCCCCGTGGGCGGCAATGATCAACATGCGCGGCATCACGCGCGCGCCTGAAGCCACGCTGCTGGTGGCGTCCAGCCCCAGCAGTTCCACCAGCGAGAGGCACGCCACCAGCGCGCCGCGCACGTTCGCCACGCCAAGCAAGGCCCGGGAGCGCTGGTGCGGCAGGGAATGGATGGCTTGCAGCGGCGCCACTTCCACCAGGCTGCGGGTGGCCAGGCCCAGCCATTCTTCACCGAGGCGGAACATCAACAGCGAGCGGGTTTTCACATCGCTTTCGACCGCGACCGAGACTTGCCCGCAGTCATCCTGCTGCAACGCGTAGCGGTCAAGCAAACGCGTGGCGGCGGCCGAATACACCGCGCAGTTGCGGCAGTGAATATGGTCGATCAGCAGCGGGCAGGACTTGTCGCCGTGGATACCGATGCGGTTCCAGCAATCGTCGATGGCCTGGGCATCTTCATGGGTGAGGCTAAAGGTGTCGGCGGTCATCGTTTGCGCTCACTGTCTACGCGCTCGCTGCGGGCGGCGCGGTCCTGCAATCGTCGGGCGCCCGCCGTGTCGCCCTGGGATTGCAGCAAGGCCGCCAGGTGCATCAACGCGTCGGGATGTTGCGGTTCGAGGTACAACGCTTTGCGATAGAAACCCTGGGCTTCGAAAGCACTGCCGGCAACATCGCTGAGCAGGCCGAGCCAGTAAAACACCTGGGCCACCGGTTCATGGCTGCGCAAATAGCGTTCGCACGCGGCGCGAGCTTCGGCGCTTTTGCCTTCGTTGGCCAGTGCGGCGATGTTGGCCAGCAACGTGGCGGCGTCCGGGTTGACGGCTTTCACCACCGACGGCAGCGGCGTCACGGTTGCAAAAGGCCGGCTGCGAACGGGCGGCGGCGTCACGCTGCGCACCGGCTGACGCGCCGGCAGCCGTGTCGGCACAAAGGCTGGAACAGGTTCAGGCGCCGGGGCGCTCTGGCGACTGAACGCGAAAGACTGCGCAATGCCAATCGAGCGCATGCCAAAGCGCCCCAGCAAACTGCCCTCGGCCGGGCCGATAAACAGCACACCATCGACATGGGTCAGACGCTTGAGCACTTCGAAGACTTGTTGTTGAGTCGGCTGATCGAAATAGATCAGCAGGTTGCGGCAGAACACGAAGTCATACGGTGGTTCGTTGGCCAGCAACGCCGGATCCAGCAGATTGCCGACCTGCAAACGCACCTGTTCCAGGACTCGCTCGCTGAGGCGATAGCCATCGTCCGCAACGCTGAAATGCCGTTCGCGGAAAGCAAGGTCCTGGCCACGAAACGAGTTCTTGCCGTACAGCGCGCGCCTGGCTTTTTCCACCGACAGCGGGCTGACGTCCATGCCTTCGACTTTGAACTGGTATGGCTTGAATCCGGCATCCAGTAACGCCATGGCAATGGAATAGGGTTCTTCGCCAGTGGAACACGGCAGGCTGAGGATTCGCAGCGCACGCATGTGGTTGATGTCGGTCAGGCGTTTGGTCGCCAGTTTCGCCAGGGTGGCAAAGGATTCCGGGTAACGGAAAAACCAGGTTTCGGGAACGATCACCGCTTCGATCAGCGCTTGCTGCTCATCCAGCGAGCTCTGCAAGGTGTGCCAATACTCATCGGCCGTCTGCGACCGCGATGCAGTGCTGCGCTGGCGCACGGCACGCTCGATGATCGCCGGGCCCACCGAGGTTACGTCGAGGCCGATGCGTTCCTTGAGAAAATCGAAAAACCGCTGGTCGCTGCTCATGGCCGCTCCTCAAACAACGCCGGATCCAGTGGCGGTGACGGAAACAGCAGTGCGCGAACCTGTTCATCCAGCAGGTCAGCGACACGCACCCATTGCAGCAAACCTTGCGCATCTTCGCGAACAGGTCCGAGGTAAGGCGCCTGGCGATTGTCGAGGCCATAAGGCTGGAAATCCGCCGGGTTGCAGCGCAGCGTGTCGGTCGCCTGTTCCAGGATCAGCCCGAGCAACTGCGCGTCAACGGTTTCGTCCGGGCGGTAATTGACCAGCACCAGGCGCGTGCTGGTGCGGGCCTGAGCCGGCAAACCGAACGTCAGCGCACTGAGGTCGATGACCGGCACCACCGCGCCGCGATAGGCGAACACTCCGGCGACCCAGTCCGGTGCGCGGGGAATCGGCTTCAACGGCAGACGCGGCAGCACTTCCGCCACCTCGATCGCTTGCAGGGCATAGCGTTCGCTGCCGATGCGAAACAGCAGAAACAACGCCTGCATCGCCGGCTTCACGGCGGTGCGTTTGGCCGTGAGTTCGCTCATCAGACTTTGAATCGCGAAACGCCGCTACGCAGCCCGACGGCCACCTGGCTCAGTTCGTCGATGGCAAAACTGGCCTGGCGCAGGGACTCGACGGTCTGGCTGCTGGCATCGCCCAACTGCACCAGCGCGTGGTTGATCTGTTCGGCACCGGTGGCCTGGGCCTGCATGCCTTCGTTGACCATCAACACCCGCGGCGCCAGCGCCTGAACCTGATGGATGATCTGCGACAGCTGTTCGCCGACCTGCTGCACCTCGGACATGCCGCGGCGCACTTCTTCGGAAAACTTGTCCATGCCCATGACCCCCGCCGATACCGCCGACTGGATCTCGCGCACCATCTGCTCGATGTCATAAGTGGCCACGGCGGTCTGGTCCGCCAGACGCCGCACTTCGGTGGCGACCACGGCAAACCCGCGGCCGTATTCACCGGCCTTCTCGGCTTCAATGGCCGCGTTCAAGGAAAGAAGGTTGGTCTGGTCGGCGACCTTGACGATGGTCACCACCACCTGATTGATGTTGCCGGCCTTTTCGTTGAGGATCGCCAGTTTGGCGTTGACCAGATCGGCTGCGCCCATCACCGAATGCATGGTTTCTTCCATCCGCGCCAGGCCCTGCTGTCCGGAACCGGCAGCCACCGAGGCCTGATCGGCAGCGGTGGACACTTCGGTCATGGTGCGTACCAGATCCCGCGAGGTGGCGGCGATTTCACGGGATGTCGCGCCGATTTCCGTGGTGGTGGCGGCGGTTTCCGTAGCGGTGGCTTGTTGTTGCTTGGAGGTGGCGGCGATCTCGGTGACCGACGTGGTGACCTGCACCGACGAGCGTTGAGCCTGGGACACCAGCGACGTCAGCTCGGTCATCATGTCGTTGAAGCCGGTTTCCACGGCGCCGAATTCGTCCTTGCGCTCCAGGTTCAAGCGGCTGCTGAGGTCGCCGGTGCGCATGATTTCGAGGATCTGCACGATGCGGTTCATCGGCGCCATGATCGCGCGCATCAGCAACAGACCGCAGAGGCCGGCGGCCAATATCGCCACCAGCAGGGAGATGCCCATGATGACTTTCGCGGTGATCACGGCATCATCGATGTTCGCAACATCAACATCTGCCACTGCTTTGTTTTCGCGAATGATGTCGTTGAGCTTCATGCGACCTGCGGTCCAGGCCGGGGTCAGCTGCTCGTTGAACATCTTGATGGCTTCGACCTCCTGATTACGCTTGTGCAGGTCGTGCACTGCGGCCAGGACTTTGTGGTAGTTCTCATGGAGCTTTTCGAAGACGGCGTACTCGACCTTGTCTTCATCGGTCGTCACGGTTTCCTGATATCGGGCCATCTGCTCCTGCAGGTGCGCTTGATAGGTTTTGGATTTTTCGGCCTCTTCAGCGCTAAAACCCTGCCCTTCTTTCAAGCCGAGCATTTCCTGGGTTTGCAGGTAAGTGTCTACCCAGGCGCTACGCACCATTGAGCTGTAATACAAACCGGGCAACGCGTCGTCGCGAACGCTGGCTTCGCTCGCTTCAATCTTCAGCAACCGCGAATACGAGACGACGACCATCAGCAGCATGATGGCGATAATCACCGCAAAGCTCGCCAAAATGCGTTGGCGCAACGTCCAGTTCTTCACAGTCAGTCCTCGGGGCCATTTCAAATGCCGGGGAGTATAGCCGAGGGCGGTGTTTCATTTATAAGACGGATGCGTGGCGCTTCTCATCTCGAGGAAAAACGTTGGCGGTGGCTTTGAATGAAGTGACGCGCCTGGTGACGCCATCGCGGGCTAGGTCTGGGCGGCATTCCGACGATGGCGATCTTGAGCCTTAAAGGGCAGCCTGGCGTACCTGCTTTTCCAGCTCGGCCTTCAAACCCGGCTCCAGCTTCAGCTGCCGAGCGAGTTCATCCAGGTAGGACTTCTCCATAAAGTTCTCTTCGTCCACCAGCATCACGCTGGCGATGTACATCTCGGCGGCCATTTCCGGGGTGCTGGCGGCGCGCGCCACATCGGTTGGATCGAGCGGCTTGTTGAGCTCGGCGTGCAGCCAGTGTTGCAGCTCCTGATCGTTGTCGAGCTTGGTGAACTCGCCTTCGATCAACGCGCGCTCGCGCTCATCGACATGACCATCAGCCTTGGCCGCGGCCACCAGCGCCTTGAGGATCGCCTGACTGTGTTGCTCGACCTGGGCGGCCGGAACCCGGTCCACCGTTTGCGGTTCGCCCCGAGGTGCAGCGCCCTGCTGGGCCTGCCAGTTACCGTAAGCCTTGTAGGCAATGACGCCCAGCGCTGCGAGGCCGCCGTAAATGGCGACTTTGCCGCCGACTTTGCGAACCTTTTTGTTGCCGATCAACAGCCCCATGGCGCCCGCCGCCAGTGCACCTCCACCGGCGCCCGAGAGCAAACTGCCAAGGCCGCCCGAGCCACCGCTGCCGCCGAGCAGCCCACCCAGGCCGCCGCTGGAAGCCTTGTTCTGTGCACCACCCGCCTTGTTCTGCAGCAGGTCCTGGCCGGACTTGAGTAGTTGATCGAGCAATCCACGGGTAATCATTTTTGCCACCTCCACGAAAGGGGTTTACCGACACTTAAGGCCACCAGCCTAGATCGAAAGTGCCCACCCCTTCCCGGTGAGAGTGCTTCCAGATGTTGCTCATCTCCTGTAACGCAAAAAAGCCCATCGATTAAAAAGATATACACTCGAGTGAATCTATAAAAACCGCCCACCGGGTAATTCTTCATGATGACCTTGCGTCAGATTCGCCATTTCATCGCCGTGGCCGAGACCGGCTCGATCTCGGCCGCCGCGCAAACTGCGTTCATTTCCCAATCGACACTGACCCTGGCCATCCAGCAACTGGAGCAGGAAATCGGCGTCGGACTGTTCAACCGTCATGCCAAGGGCATGACTCTGACCCACCAAGGACATCAATTCCTACGCCAGGCGCACTTGATTCTGGCGACGGTGGACAACGCCAAGCGCAGCCTGCAACAAAGCACCGACCAGGTCGCCGGGCAATTGATCATCGGCGTGACCAGCCTCGTCGCCGGTTACTATCTCGCGGATTTGCTCACCCGTTTTCAACGCGCCTACCCCAACGTCGAGATCCGCGTGATGGAGGACGAGCGCCCGTACATCGAGCATTTGCTGGTCAGCGGCGAGATCGATGTCGGCGTGCTGATCCTCTCCAACCTCGAGGACCGCCACGCCCTGCAAACGGAAGTGCTGACCCATTCGCCCCATCGATTATGGTTGCCGGCCCAGCATCCGCTGCTGGAACACGACAGCATCAACCTCGCCGACGTCGCCCGTGAGCCACTGATACAGCTGAACGTCGATGAAATGGATCGCAATGCCCAGCGCATGTGGTCGGCGGCGTCACTTCAACCGCGCATTACCCTCAGAACCGCTTCGACCGAGGCGGTGCGAAGCCTGGTGGCCGCCGGATTAGGCGTGTCGATCCAGCCCGACATGACGTACCGCCCATGGTCATTGGAGGGCGACATCATCGAAGCGCGGCCCATCGCCGACCTGAGCCAGACCCTCGACGTCGGCTTGGCCTGGCGCCGTGGCACGGCGCGCCCGGCGCTGGTGGACCCGTTTCTGACGGTCGCTCGCGAGCAACCCCACGGCGGACGCAAGCCATCTATTTAATCGAACGCCACCTTCAGTATTTAGTATTTGTCGACCTCGGGTCCGGGCACTAGTCTTGGTGCATCTATAAGACGGCCGGCCTCAGTCACTGGGAGCAGCATGGCCACACAAGAAAAGAGATCCAGAAAAATGGCTGGCACGCAGACCCCGTTGTTCACCGCGTTGCTGATCGATGGCGAACTGGTCGCGGGTCAGGGTTTTGTCGAACCGATCCTCAATCCGGCCACCGGCGAGGTGCTGACGCACATTGCCGAAGCCAGCACCGAGCAAGTCGAAGCCGCGATCCTCGCGGCCCATCGTGCGTTCGCCAGTTGGTCGCGGACCACGCCGCAGCAGCGCTCGAACCTGCTGCTGGACATTGCCAACGCCATCGAAAAACAAGCCGACCTGCTCGCCCGCCTCGAATCCCTGAACTGCGGCAAACCCTTGCACCTGGCCCGACAGGACGACTTGAGCGCGACGGTCGACGTGTTCCGCTTCTTCGCCGGTGCCGTGCGCTGCCAGACCGGCCAGCTCAGTGGCGAATACTTGCCGGGTTACACCAGCATGGTGCGCCGCGATCCTATTGGGGTGGTTGCGTCCATCGCACCGTGGAATTACCCGATCATGATGGCCGCGTGGAAAATCGCCCCCGCCCTCGCCGCCGGCAATACGCTGGTGTTCAAACCGTCCGAGCACACGCCGCTGTCGATTCTGGCCCTGGCACCCGCACTGGCGGAGATCCTGCCGCGCGGCGTGATCAACATCATTTGTGGCGGCGGTGAAGGCGTTGGCAGCCACTTGGTCAGTCACCCGAAAATCCGCATGGTGTCCCTGACCGGCGATATCGTCACCGGGCAAAAAATCCTGCAAGCCGCTGCGAAAACCCTGAAGCGCACGCACCTCGAACTCGGCGGCAAAGCGCCGGTGATCGTCTGCAACGATGCCGACATTCAAGCCGTGGTCGACGGCGTGCGCACCTACGGTTACTACAACGCCGGCCAGGACTGCACCGCCGCCTGCCGAATTTATGCACAGGCCGGAATTCATGACCGACTGGTGGCCGAACTCGGTGCGGCGGTCAGCAGCCTGCGCTTCGCCGGCAAACGCGATGCCGACAACGAAATCGGTCCGCTGATCAGCACCCGCCAGCGCGACCGCGTGGCCAGTTTCGTCGAACGCGCCCTCGGCCAGCCGCACATCGAGCGCGTGACTGGCGCGGCCGTGCATTCCGGCGCCGGCTTCTATTACCAGCCGACGTTGCTCGCCGGTTGCAAACAGAGCGATGAAATCGTCCAGCGCGAAGTGTTCGGGCCTGTGGTCACCGTGACCCGTTTCGATCAACTCGAACAAGCCGTGGACTGGGCCAACGATTCGGAATACGGCCTCGCGTCTTCGGTCTGGACCCAGAACCTCGACAAAGCCATGCAAGTGGCCGCGCGCTTGCAGTACGGCTGCACCTGGATCAACAGTCACTTCATGCTGGTCAGCGAAATGCCCCATGGCGGCCTGAAACGCTCGGGCTACGGCAAAGACCTCTCCAGCGATTCGCTTCAGGACTACAGCGTGGTGCGGCACATCATGGCGCGCCACGGACAGCATCTCTGACTACGCTAATAACAAGCCGCCAACGGCATGCTTCACCACGTTCACAACTGCCCCGACCATAATTAAAGAAGAGGGAATTCCCATGTTCGTGCACAAGACCGCACTGCTCAGTGCAATCACCACGGCGCTGCTGGCGAGCGCCAGCATCCAGGCCGCCGAACCGCTGAAAGCCGTCGGTGCCGGCGAAGGCCAGCTGGACATCGTCGCCTGGCCCGGCTACATCGAACGTGGCGAAAGCGACAAGGCCTACGACTGGGTGACCGATTTCGAGAAGGAAACCGGCTGCAAGGTGAACGTGAAAACGGCCGCCACTTCCGATGAGATGGTCAGCCTGATGTCCAAGGGCGGCTACGACCTGGTGACCGCGTCGGGCGATGCGTCGCTGCGGTTGATCGTCGGCAAGCGAGTACAGCCGATCAACACCGCGTTGATTCCGAACTGGAAGAACCTTGACCCGCGTCTCAAGGATGGCCCGTGGTACGTCGTCAACAAACAAACCTTTGGCACTCCGTACCAGTGGGGGCCGAACGTGCTGATGTACAACACCAACGTGTTCAAGACTGCCCCGGACAGCTGGAGCGTGGTGTTCGAAGAGCAGACCCTGCCGGACGGCAAGTCCAACAAGGGCCGGGTCCAGGCTTACGACGGTCCGATCTACATCGCCGATGCGGCGCTCTACCTCAAGGCGAAACGGCCGGAACTGGGGATCAAGGACCCGTACCAGCTCAACGAAGAACAATACAAAGCCGCGCTGGACCTGCTGCGCAAACAGCAGCCGTTGATCCACCGCTACTGGCATGACGCGACCGTGCAGATGAGTGACGTCAAGAACGAAGGCGTCGTGGCGTCCAGTACCTGGGGCTACATGGTCAACGGTCTGGTGGCGGACAAGCAGCCGGTGGCTTCGGTCATTCCGAAAGAAGGTGCCACGGGTTGGGCCGACACCACCATGCTGCACGCCGACGCCAAACACCCAAACTGTGCCTACAAGTGGATGGACCATTCGCTGCAACCGAAGGTCCAGGGCGACCTGGCCGCCTGGTTCGGTTCGTTGCCGTCGGTTCCCGCGGGCTGCAAAGAGAGTGAATTGCTCGGCGCCGAAGGCTGCAAGACCAACGGTTTCGACCAGTTCGAAAAAATCGCCTTCTGGAAAACCCCGCAGGCTGAAGGCGGCAAGTTCGTGCCATACAGCCGCTGGACCCAGGACTACATCGCGATCATGGGCGGCAGATAACACACCGCCCCCCCGTGGCGAGGGAGCTTGCTCCCGCTGGAGTGCGGAGCACTCCCAAAAGGGCTGATGCGGTCTGCATGACAGGCCGCATGACTGGTTTTGGGGCGGCTTCGCCACCCAGCGGGAGCAAGCTCCCTCGCCACACACGCCAACTGATTCAGATTTTTCAGATGTCCTGGCGGGGCCGCTGTGACGGCCCTCGCCTTTTCGGAGCACCGCACCATGACGCTTGCAGTCCAGTTCACCAACGTTTCCCGTCTTTTCGGCGAAGTGAAAGCCGTAGACCGGGTTTCCATCGACATCCAGGACGGCGAGTTCTTTTCCATGCTGGGCCCTTCCGGCTCGGGCAAAACCACGTGTTTGCGCCTGATCGCCGGTTTTGAACAACCGAGCGCAGGCTCGATCCGGATTCATGGTCACGAAGCCGCCGGGCTGCCGCCGTATGAGCGTGACGTCAACACAGTGTTTCAGGACTACGCGCTGTTCCCGCACATGAACGTGCTCGACAACGTGGCCTACGGTTTGAAAGTCAAAGGCGTCGGCAAGGCAGAACGCCGCAAACGCGCCGAAGAAGCCCTCGACATGGTCGCCCTCGGCGGCTACGGCGAGCGCAAGCCGGTGCAGCTCTCCGGCGGTCAACGCCAGCGTGTGGCCCTGGCCCGCGCATTGGTCAATCGCCCACGGGTGTTGCTGCTCGACGAACCCCTCGGCGCCCTCGACTTGAAGCTGCGCGAGCAAATGCAGAGTGAGCTGAAGAAGCTGCAACGCCAGCTCGGCATCACGTTCATTTTCGTCACCCACGATCAGACCGAAGCGCTGTCGATGTCTGACCGCGTGGCCGTGTTCAACAAGGGGCGCATCGAGCAGGTCGACACGCCACGCAATCTCTACATGAAACCGGCGACCACCTTTGTCGCGGAATTCGTCGGCACCTCCAACGTGATTCGCGGCGATCTGGCGCAGCAACTCAGCGGCAATCCGCAGCCGTTTTCGATCCGCCCGGAACACGTGCGTTTCGCCGAAGGCCCGCTGGCCAGTCACGAAATCGAAGTCAGCGGCTTACTCCACGACATTCAGTACCAGGGCAGCGCCACGCGCTATGAACTGAAACTGGAAAACGGCCAGACCCTGAACATCAGTCAGGCCAACAACCAGTGGCTGGACGTCAGCGCGCAGCATCAGACCGGGCAACGCCTCAGCGCACGCTGGGCGCGGGAAGCGATGATCCCGCTGCACGACACCGTTGCCGGCGGGGTGTGAGATGACCAGCGTAGCTCTCCCTCAAACGCCGGCCGGCGGCTCGCCGTTGCGCAGGTTTTCCAACCTGCTGTATCGCCGACCGAATTTTTACCTGGCGCTGCTGCTGGTGCCGCCGCTGTTGTGGTTCGGCGCGATCTACCTCGGTTCGCTGCTGGTGCTGTTGTGGCAAGGCTTCTACACCTTCGACGACTTCACCATGGCGGTCACGCCGGACCTGACCCTGGCCAATTTCGCCGCGCTGTTCCAGCCCTCGAACTTCGACATCATCCTGCGCACCTTGAGCATGGCAGTCGTGGTGTCGATCGCCAGCGCCATCGTCGCGTTCCCGATTGCCTACTACATGGCGCGCTACACCACGGGCAAAACCAAGGCGTTTTTCTACATCGCGGTGATGATGCCGATGTGGGCCAGTTACATCGTCAAGGCCTATGCCTGGACCTTGCTGCTGGCCAAGGGCGGCGTGGCGCAGTGGTTCGTTCAACACCTTGGACTGGAGCCGGTCTTGCAGTTCGTGCTGGGCATTCCGGGCGTGGGCGGCAGCACCTTGTCGACATCGCACCTGGGACGCTTCATGGTGTTCGTCTACATCTGGCTGCCGTTCATGATCCTGCCGATTCAGGCCTCGCTGGAACGTCTGCCGCCCTCGCTGCTGCAAGCCTCCGCCGACCTGGGTGCCAAGCCACGCCAGACCTTCATGCAGGTGATTCTGCCGCTGTCGATTCCGGGCATCGCCGCCGGTTCGATCTTCACGTTTTCGCTGACCCTGGGCGACTTCATCGTGCCGCAACTGGTGGGCCCGCCGGGGTACTTCGTCGGCAGCATGGTCTACGCCCAGCAAGGCGCGATCGGCAACATGCCGATGGCCGCGGCCTTCACGCTGGTGCCGATTGTGCTGATCGCCATTTACCTGACCATCGTCAAACGACTGGGGGCCTTCGATGCACTCTGAGAAAGCTTCTTTAGGCCTGAAAATCGCAGCCTGGGGCGGACTGGTGTTCCTGCACTTCCCGATCCTGATCATCTTCCTCTACGCCTTCAACACCGAAGACGCAGCGTTCAGCTTTCCGCCCAGGGGCTTCACCCTGAAGTGGATCGGCGTGGCGTTCTCACGGCCGGACGTGCTGGAAGCGATCAAACTGTCGCTGCAGATCGCCTCCGTGGCGACGCTGATTGCGCTGGTACTCGGCACGCTGGCATCGGCCGCGTTGTACCGGCGGGATTTCTTCGGCAAGCAGGGCATCTCGCTGATGCTGATTTTGCCCATCGCGTTGCCGGGGATCATCACCGGGATCGCGCTGCTGGCGACGTTCAAGACGCTGGGCATCGAGCCGGGGATGTTCACCATCATCGTCGGCCACGCGACCTTCTGCGTGGTGATCGTCTACAACAACGTCATCGCCCGGTTGCGCCGCACGTCGCACAGTTTGATCGAAGCCTCGATGGACCTCGGCGCCGACGGTTGGCAGACCTTCCGCTACATCGTCCTGCCGAACCTGGGCTCGGCGATGCTCGCCGGCGGCATGCTCGCGTTTGCGCTGTCGTTCGACGAAATCATCGTCACCACCTTCACCGCCGGCCATGAACGCACCCTGCCGCTGTGGCTGCTCAACCAGCTCAGCCGCCCACGGGACGTGCCGGTGACCAACGTCGTCGCGATGCTGGTGATGATGGTGACCATGCTGCCGATTCTCGGCGCCTATTACCTGACCCGTGGTGGTGAAAGCGTGGCGGGCAGTGGCGGGAAATAACTGACAACGACTACTCACTGTAGGGACCCGCGCCCACATTTGGGCCGCTTCCTACAGAAGAAAACAACAGTTCCGAAGAGGACAGAACCATGCAAACCCAACTCTTGATCAACGGCCAACTGCTCGACGGCGAAGGCCCCGCCCAACCGGTGTTCAACCCGGCCCTCGGTCGCGTGCTGGTGGAAATCAACGAAGCCAGCGAAGCCCAGGTCGATGCCGCCGTGCGCGCTGCCGACGCCGCGTTCGACAGCTGGTCGCAGACTCCGCCCAAGGAGCGCTCGCTGCTGCTGCTCAAACTCGCCGACGCCATCGAAGCCCACGGCGAAGAGCTGGCCAAACTCGAATCCGACAACTGCGGCAAACCCTACAGCGCCGCGTTGAACGACGAGATTCCGGCGATTGCCGACGTGTTCCGTTTCTTCGCCGGCGCCAGCCGTTGCATGAGCGGCTCGGCCGGCGGTGAATACCTGGCCGGCCACACCTCGATGATCCGCCGCGATCCGGTGGGCGTGATCGCCTCCATCGCGCCGTGGAACTACCCGCTGATGATGGTCGCCTGGAAAATCGCCCCGGCCCTCGCCGCCGGTAATACCGTGGTGCTCAAGCCGTCGGAGCAAACCCCGCTGACCGCGCTGCGCCTGGCGCAACTGGCGTCGGAAATCTTCCCGGCCGGCGTACTCAACCTGGTGTTCGGCCGTGGTCCTTCCGTCGGCAGCCCATTGGTCACCCACCCGAAAGTGCGCATGGTGTCGCTGACCGGCTCCATCGCTACCGGTTCGAACATCATTTCCAGCACCGCCGACAGCGTCAAACGCATGCACATGGAACTGGGCGGCAAGGCCCCGGTGATCATCTTCGACGACGCCGATATCGACGCCGCCGTGGAAGGCATTCGCACCTTCGGTTTCTACAACGCTGGCCAGGACTGCACCGCGGCCTGCCGCATCTATGCGCAGGAAGGCATCTACGACAGATTCGTCGAGAAGCTCGGCGCGGCGGTCAGCAGCATCAAGTACGGCCTGCAGGATGACCCGTCGACCGAACTCGGGCCGCTGATCACCGCGCAGCACCGCGACCGGGTGGCCGGTTTTGTCGAACGTGCCATGGCGCAATCGCACATCCGTTTGATCACCGGCGGCAAGGCGGTTGAAGGCAATGGTTTCTTCTTTGAACCGACGGTGCTGGCCGACGCGCTGCAGGACGACGAAATCGTCCGTCGCGAAGTGTTCGGGCCGGTGGTGTCGGTGACCAAATTCAGCGACGAAGCGCAGGTGCTGGGCTGGGCCAACGATTCGGACTACGGCCTGGCGTCATCGGTGTGGACCGCCGACGTCGGTCGTGCGCATCGCCTGTCGGCGCGCTTGCAGTACGGCTGCACCTGGGTGAACACGCACTTCATGCTGGTCAGCGAAATGCCCCACGGCGGTCAGAAATTGTCCGGCTACGGGAAGGACATGTCGATGTACGGGCTGGAGGACTACACCGTTGTGCGGCATGTGATGTTCAAGCACTAAAAGCTTCGCGAGCAAGCCGGCTCCTACAAAGGTTTTTGTGCACGACGCGGACCTGTGGGAGCTGGCTTGCCAGCGATGGCGTCAACTCGGTTTCAGGGCCGAAACCGGCAACACGCACCACCAGGTTTCAACGCAGACAACCAAAACAATAACCACCGATCCGGGCAGCGCCGCCAAGGCCCCGCCACGGTTTCGGACATCCGAAATCTGCCGATTTTCCGGAGCTAACACACCATGAACGCCATCCCCGAACTCTCTGCAGCCGCTGCCGACAGCGATGCCGAGCAACTCCTCAAGCTGGGTTACACGTCCAACTTCAACCGCAGCATGAGCCTGTGGGAAAACTTCGCCCTGGGCTTCACTTACCTCTCGCCGGTCGTAGGGGTTTATACCCTCTTCGGCCTGTGCCTGGCCGCCGGTGGGCCACCGATGTTCTGGGCCTATTTGCTGGTCGGTTGCGGCCAGTTGCTGGTGTGCCTGATCTTCGGTGAAGTGGTCTCGCAGTTCCCGATTTCCGGTGGCGTCTACCCATGGGCTCGCCGCTTGGTGGGCAAACGCTGGGCGTGGATGGTCGGCTGGATCTACTCCATCGCCCTGTGCGTCACCATCGCTGCCGTTGCCGTGGGTGCAGGACCTTACCTGGCCGCGATGATGGGTTTTGAACCCAGCGGTAACACCAACATCGTCATCGCTCTGGTGCTGACGCTGTTCGCCACACTGGTCAATCTCAGCGGCACCAAAGTGCTGGCGCGGATCGCCATGTTCGGCTTTCTCTGCGAGCTGGTCGGCGCGGTGATCGTCGGCGTGTACCTGCTGATTTTCGAACGCCATCAACCGATCAGCGTGCTGTTCAACACCTTCGACATCAGCATTGATGGTTCCTACCTGCCGGCCTTCCTGACAGCCTCGCTGGCGGGGATGTTCCTGTACTACGGCTTTGAAGCCTGCGGCGACGTGGCTGAAGAAACCCCGAACCCGAGCAAGCAGATCCCGGTGGCCATGCGCATGACCATCTACATCGGCGGCATCGCGGCGATGTTCGCCTGCCTGGCGCTGATCCTCGCCGTGCCGGACATGCAAGCGGTGATCAACGGCACCGACAAAGACCCGGTCACCACCATCCTCAACAACGCCTTCGGCCCGGTCGGTTCGAAAGTGGTGATGGGCGTGGTGATGATTTCCTTCATCTCCTGCGTCATCAGCCTGCAAGCGGCGGCGAGTCGTCTGCTGTATTCCTACGCCCGGGATGAAATGGTCATCGGCAGCTCACTGCTGAAGAAGATTTCCCCTACAACCCAGGTTCCGGTCGCCGCGTTGTTCGTCTCCGGCGTCCTGCCGGCGCTGATCATCATTCTCGGCTTCTTCCTGCAAGACGCAGTGGCCACCATCGTCAGCTTCGCCGCCATCGGCATCTACCTGGCGTTCCAGATGATCGTCCTCGCCGCGCTTTATGCCCGCCTGAAAGGCTGGAAACCGAACGGCAAATTCACCCTCGGTGCATGGGGTTGGCCGGTGAACATCGGCGCGCTGGTTTATGGTGTCGGCGCCATCATCAACATGGCCTGGCCACGTACACCGGATGCAGCGTGGTACATCAACTATGCAATGGTGTTGAGTACGGCGATCGTGATTGGGTTGGGGCTGCTTTATATGTGGATTGCCAAGCCGTATGACCATGGCGCGGCGCCTGCGGGGGATGCATGGAAGGTTAGTCGCTAAGAACGATTGCCCCGGGATTCTGTGGGTTCCCGGGGCAAGCTTCACTCGTCAAACGGCATCTGTCGTCCCCCCGCAGTTCAGCCACCAATTCATCCCTATGCTTCGAAGCGATCTTGGGCATAGGCCTCAGGTTCCGGTTTTCTGTACTCGGTGAAAAAACAGGAAACTCCTACAGATCGAGCCTTCCCGAAAAGACTCTGATTCCTACGGCACGCGACGCAAGAGCAGACTTGTCGCCGCGAGCGTCTGACCGATAGGCTTTGCCCTGTCGCTGCAAAATCAGCGGCTCGGTGTCGAAGCCGGAACACAATCAATACGGCGCTACCGCGCTCCTCTGAGTGGCGGCTCCCTTTTCAAATTGGAGTCGAAAAAATGATTACGCACGCTTCAAATACATCTGAAAGTCATCGCCATTTCATCCCCACCGTTTTCCCACGCCACAACCGTTTCCTCCACGCTGTCATCCAAGCCAACCAAGCTTGGTTCTGCGTCCACGATCTGGGACGTTTGATGGGCCGCCCGCTGGACCAACGACTCACACAAAAACTCGACCCTGATCAACGCCGATACATCTGGCTGCTGAAAAACGGCAAAACCGTCGAATCACTCATGGTCAGCGAGTCTGGAATGTACGCATTGCTGGTCCACCATTTTGTCCCGGAAAACCGCAACCTGCGCCAATGGCTGAGTAACGAAGTCATACCTGCGCTGCGTGAGTCGAACGCGGCACCTGTGGAAAACATGCCTAGCCTGAGTTCGTTGCAATGGGGCGGGCTCTCGGTGCCACTGCTGCACTGGCAACAGTCGGCCTGGATCAAGTGGCGGGACATGCCGGATCTGGTACAGGCGCAGCGGCCGTTTCCAATCATGGGCACTTGCAGCTGAAGCACAGCCAATGAAAAGGGGCAGACTTCACAGTCCGCCCCTTCAGTTTGGGTACATCTATTAAATGGCTTTCACGGTAACCACCTCGACTCAAAACCGCGAAACACTGCGCATCGCATCCACCAGATACCGCATCGCGATCCGGTCACTCTCCGACAACTCGCGATACCGCTCCACCAGTTTCAACTCCTCGGAATTAAGCCGACGCCTTCGCCGCCCGATACCCAGGCAAGGGAAGATCCCCAACATTTCGGTAATGCCTTGTACTTTCGACATGGACGATGTCCCTCTTTAAGTCAAAGAAAACTTCAGATACCGCATCGCCCTTCTCTTTTTCAGCCGCGTCCTTGTACAACTGAATCCCACCGGCCTGAGGGCAGAAACCGGTCATGCCCATAGAATAGGAAGTAAATTGGCGCTGAAAAGCGGTTTTTAGAGTAATTAGTCGAAAAAAGCAGAAATGCCCTGTAAATCAGAAATCTCTGTGGGAAACGTTAACCGAAACGTCTTGTTTCATTGCGATGCTATCGTCACGCCATCAATCATTTTTGCTCTGCCACCGAACGGTTTAAGCTATTTGGCATCTGTTTAAAGTCCGTTGCGTTTGGCCGAAGGCATGTCCGAACCTCCATTTCTGATCCAGCACGTGCCAGGAACGGCGCGGGATTGTTCACGACAGGTTGTACTTATGCACCGCAGGAATTTGCTCAAAGCGTCCATGGCCATCGCTGCCTACACTGGTTTGTCCGCCACTGGCCTGCTCGCTGCCCGCGCCTGGGCCGGGAATGAAACGGCGGATGGCAAGGCTCAGGCCTTCGACTTCGAAACCCTGAAAATCCAGGCCAAGCAACTTGCCGGCAACCGCTATCAGGACACCAAGCAGGTGCTGCCGCCGACGCTGGCGACCATGACCCCGCAAAATTTCAACGCGATCCGCTACGACGCCAATCATTCCTTGTGGAAGGATTTGAAAGGTCAGCTGGACGTGCAGTTTTTCCACGTCGGCATGGGTTTCAAGCAGCCGGTGCGCATGTACAGCGTCGACCCCAAGACGCGTCAGGCGCGGGAGGTGCATTTCCGTCCCTCGCTGTTCAACTATGAAAAAACCACGGTCGATACCAAGCAGCTCACGGGTGACCTGGGTTTTTCCGGTTTCAAGCTGTTCAAAGCGCCTGAGCTGGACCGGCATGACGTGTTGTCGTTCCTCGGCGCCAGTTATTTCCGCGCGGTAGATGCTACGGGCCAGTACGGTCTGTCGGCCCGTGGTCTGGCGGTCGATACCTACGCGAAGAAACGTGAGGAATTCCCGGACTTCACCAAGTTCTGGTTCGAGACCCCGGACAAGGACAGCACCCGTTTCGTGGTGTACGCCCTGCTGGACTCGCCGAGCGCGACCGGTGCCTACCGGTTCGACATCGATTGCCAGGCCGAACGCGTGGTGATGGAGGTTGACGCTCACATCAATGCACGCACCGCCATCGAACAACTGGGCATCGCACCGATGACCAGCATGTTCAGCTGCGGCACCCACGAGCGGCGCATGTGCGACACCATTCACCCGCAGATCCATGATTCGGATCGCCTGGCGATGTGGCGTGGCAATGGCGAGTGGATCTGCCGTCCACTGAACAATCCGGCCACCCTGCAATTCAACGCCTTCGCCGACACCGACCCGAAAGGTTTCGGTCTGGTGCAGACCGATCACGAGTTCGCCAATTATCAGGACACCGTCGACTGGTACAGCAAACGCCCAAGCCTGTGGGTAGAACCTACAACCGCGTGGGGCGAAGGCTCTATCGATCTGCTGGAAATTCCTACAACCGGCGAAACCCTCGATAACATCGTCGCGTTCTGGACCCCGAAAAAACCGGTCGCCGCCGGCGATTCCCTGAATTACGGCTACAAGCTGTACTGGAGCGCGCTGCCGCCGGTCGGTACGCCACTGGCGCGGGTCGCCGCGACCCGTTCGGGCATGGGCGGCTTCACTGAGGGCTGGGCACCGGGCGAACATTATCCGGAGGTCTGGGCACGCCGGTTTGCGGTGGACTTCACTGGCGGCGGTCTGGACCGCTTGCCTGAAGGCACAGGCATTGAGCCGGTAGTGACGTGCTCCAACGGCGAAGTCAAAGACTTCAACGTGCTGGTGCTGGATGACATCAAGGGCTACCGGATTACGTTTGACTGGTTCCCGACCAATGACAGTGTGGCCCCGGTGGAGCTGCGGTTGTTCATTCGCACCAATGACCGGACGCTGAGCGAGACCTGGTTGTATCAGTACTTCCCGCCGGCGCCGGAGAAGCGTAAGTACACCTGAAGCAAGAGGGTTGTCTGGGCAGGTCTTTTCGCGAGCCTGCTCGCGAAGACTGCAGCACAGTCAATGAATCCCCCCCCAGACAAACAAAAGCCCCGATCAACCTGATCGGGGCTTTTTGCTTTTACCGCATCACTCAGTCACGCAAATCCGACTCATGAATCGGCTGATCCCTGTGCGTCGCCCGTTGATACTGCGCCGGCCAAATGGCCTTGCGCCCTCCCAGGTCGTCATCGGCATGCAACGGCCAGTACGGGTCGCGCAGGAGCTCACGGGCGAGGAAGATGATGTCGGCCTGACAGGTGCGCAGAATGTGCTCGGCCTGGGCCGGTTCGGTGATCATTCCTACCGTGCCGGTCGCAATGCCTGACTCTTTGCGCACACGTTCGGCGAAGCGGGTTTGATAACCGGGACCTGTAGGAATTTCCGCGTTGGCCGCCGTGCCGCCCGAGGAGACGTCAATCAGGTCCACGCCCAGGTCTTTGAGGCGTCGCGCCAGTTCAACGGTTTCATCAGGATTCCAGCCGTCTTCCACCCAATCGGTGGCCGACACGCGCACGAACACCGGCAACTCCTCTGGCCAAACCGCACGCACTGCTTCGGTGACTTGCAGCACCAGCCGAATACGATTCTCGAACGAACCGCCATATTGATCGCGCCGCTGATTGCTCAAGGGCGATAGAAACTGGTGCAGCAGGTAACCGTGGGCGGCGTGGACTTCGACGACTTTGAAACCGGCGGTCAGCGCGCGCTTCGCTGAGTCAACGAACGCCTGAATGACCTCGGCGATCTGGCCCTCATCGAGCTGCTTCGGTGGTGTGTGCTGCGGATCGAACGCAATCGGCGAAGGGCCAACGGGTGTCCAGCCGCCGTCTTCAGGTTTGACGCTACCGTGCTTGCCAATCCACGGCCGATGGGTGCTGGCCTTGCGCCCGGCGTGGGCCAACTGAATGCCGGCGACGGCGCCTTGGGCGGTGATGAAACGAGTGATGCGTTGCAGCGGCTCGATCTGTTCGTCATTCCACAAGCCGAGGTCTTCGGCGGTGATGCGTCCATCGGCGGTGACGGCCGTGGCTTCGGTAAAAATCAGACCGGCGCCGCCGACAGCACGGCTGCCGAGGTGTACCAGATGCCAGTCATTGGCCAGGCCATCGACACTCGAATACTGGCACATTGGTGATACGGCAATGCGGTTCAGCAAGGTCAGTTGGCGAAGGGTATAGGGTTCAAGCAGCAGACTCATGGGGCACCTCTCGTCTCAGTGGGCAGGCTCCAGGGTTCTGTTTGAAAAGTCGACGAGTGACAGGAAAAAGGTGCAGCACCCGCCCCCGCGGGCAAAAAATTGACAAGACGTCACAAGGATTATCAAGCAGTGCTTAGAGCCTAGTCGACAATGGGGGATGAGGGAGGGTTCCGAGAGATTCGGCGACCGCGAAATCGCTATCGCCAGCAAGCCGGCCCTTGCAGGGTGTGCGCAAATCCCCCCAGGAGCCGGCTTGCTGGCGATGGGGTCAACGCGGTTCGATGTGGGCAATCATCAGCTGAACCGTCTCATTCCCGCGAAACTCGTTAAGGTCGAGTTTGTAGGCCAGTTCCACCCATTTGATCGTCGGGTTCGGCCAGATATCGCGGTCGATTCCAAAAGCGATGCCGTCCAGCTTCACCGAGCCGCATTCGCTTTTCAGCACCACTTTGAGGTGCCGTTCGCCGACAACCCGTTGTTCGACCAACTGAAACACCCCATGGAACAATGGCTCCGGGAAGTGCTGTCCCCACGGCCCGGCATGCCGCAGCGCACGCGCCAGTTCGAGATGAAATTCCTCGACGGCCAAAGTCCCGTCCGACAGCAAACGCCCGGTCAGGTCTTCTTCGCGCAATTGCCTACGCACTTCGGCGTCAAAGGCTTCGGCAAACAGCGGAAAATTCGCCTCCGGCAAGGTCAACCCTGCCGCCATGGCATGGCCGCCGTACTTGCTGATCAGGTTTGGGTGCTGCGCCGCCACCACGCTTAAGGCGTCGCGAATATGGAAACCCTGAACCGAACGCCCCGAGCCCTTGAGCATGCCATCGCCTGCGTCGGCAAAGGCAATCGTCGGACGGAAATAGCGCTCTTTCATACGAGAAGCGAGGATTCCGATGACGCCCTGGTGCCACTCGGGGTCAAAAAGGCATAAGCCGAACGGCATCGATTCAACCGGCAAGTCCTTGAGCTGGGCCAGCGCCTCGCGCTGCATGCCTTGCTCGATGGATTTGCGGTCCTGGTTCATGCCGTCGAGCTGTACGGCCATTTCCCGGGCGAGAGCGGCATCTTCGGTGAGCAGGCATTCAATGCCCAGGCTCATGTCATCCAGCCGCCCTGCCGCGTTCAGGCGCGGGCCGACGATGAACCCGAGATCGGTCGAGGTAATACGCGTGTGGTCGCGCTTGGCGACTTCGAGGATGGCTTTGATACCCGGTCGAGCGCGTCCGGCGCGAATTCTCTCCAGGCCTTGGTGGACGAGAATCCGGTTGTTGGCATCCAGCGGCACCACGTCGGCGACGCTGCCCAACGCTACCAAATCCAGCAACTCACCGATGTTCGGCTGCGGTTTGCTCTCGTACCAGCCAAGGCTGCGCAGACGCGCGCGCAGGGCCATCAACACATAGAAAATCACCCCGACACCCGCCAAGGCCTTGCTCGGAAACCCGCAACCCGGCTGGTTGGGATTGACGATCGCATCGGCCAGCGGCAGTTCGTCGCCGGGCAAGTGGTGATCGGTGACCAGCACCTGGAGGCCAGCCTTTTTCGCCGCCGCCACACCCTCGACGCTGGAGATGCCATTGTCCACGGTGATCAGCAGCTGCGGTGTGCGGGTCAGCGCCACTTCAACGATTTCCGGTGTCAGGCCGTAGCCGTACTCGAAACGGTTCGGCACCAGGTAGTCGACATGCGCCGCGCCCAGCAGGCGCAAGCCCAACATGCCGACCGTACTGGCCGTCGCGCCGTCAGCGTCGAAGTCGCCAACGATCAGAATCCGCTGCCGCTGCTCCAGCGCCGTCACCAGCAAATCCACCGCGGCATCGATGCCTTTGAGCTGCTGGAACGGAATCAGCCGCGCCAGGCTCTTGTCCAGTTCAACCTCGGACAGCACGCCCCGCGCCGCATACAGGCGGGTCAGCAGCGGCGGCAGATCACCGAGGAATGGCAGGGTATCGGGCAACAGGCGAGGTTCGATGCGCATGGGGTGACAGGTGCTTCTCTTGAATACGTAGGATAAAACCGGATGACGCGGTGAACACTCAGCCGCGTTCGCCGCTCAGCCACTGCAACTGGACTTCGTGCTGACCACGGTCGTCGGTGACGAAAATCGTCCCTTCGCTGATCATCACATCCCACTTGATAACGCGCGGCATGTCTTTGGCCAGGGTTTCCAGGACTTCCTGGGGAACCGCGGCGATGTGTACGTTTTTCAGGTTCTTGATCGCCGGGATGACTTTGGTTTCCCAGACACGCAGGCTGCCGTAGGCCAGCAGGCTGGTGCGCTCGGTGCGGCGCGAGCACCACGTCAGGCGATCGGCGTCTGGCTGGCCGACTTCGATCCAGTGCAGGACGCGATCATCCAGGCTCTTTTCCCACAGGGCGGGTTCATCCACGTCTGACAGACCACGGCCAAACGACAGCTGCTCGTTGTACCAGAAGGCGTAGGCCAGCAGCCGCACGGTCATGCGCTCTTCGGTTTCCGACGGGTGACGGGCGATGGTCTGCTTCACCGTCTCGTAAACGCTGCGGTCGAGGTCGGTGAGGTTCAGTTCAAACTTGTAGGTCGTGGACGGCTGGGCCATGAACGGGCTTCTTGATACGTGGAAAGGCGGCAAGTCTAACCGATGCGACAGGCTTCGCGGCCATCAACCTTGAGCGACTGACAGCGGGCTGTGCTAAAACGCTCTATCAGCCAAGCCTTTGTCCTACAGGATCCAGTATGCCGTTCACCGCCAAACCACTCTCAGGTCTGAAAGTCATCGAATTGGGCACTTTGATCGCCGGGCCGTTTGCCTCGCGCATCTGCGGCGAATTCGGTGCCGAAGTGATCAAGATCGAGTCCCCCGACGGCGGCGATCCGTTGCGTAAATGGCGAAAAATGTATGAAGGCACGTCGCTCTGGTGGTTCGTTCAGGCGCGTAACAAGAAGTCCCTGACCCTGAACCTGAAACACCCGGACGGGCTGGCGATCCTGAAAAAGCTGCTGGGTGAAGCCGACATCCTGATCGAGAATTTTCGCCCCGGCGTGCTGGAAAAGCTCGGTCTGGGCTGGGATGTCTTGCACGCACTGAACCCGAAACTGGTCATGGTGCGCCTTTCAGGTTTCGGCCAGACCGGGCCGATGAAGGATCAGCCGGGGTTTGGCGCCGTCGGTGAATCCATGGGCGGCCTGCGCTACATCACCGGTTTCGAGGATCGCCCACCCGTTCGCACCGGGATTTCCATCGGCGATTCGATTGCCGCGCTCTGGGGCGTGATCGGCGCATTGATGGCCTTGCGTCATCGCGAGGTCAACGGCGGTCTGGGTCAAGTGGTGGATGTGGCGCTGTACGAAGCGATCTTCGCCATGATGGAAAGCATGGTCCCGGAGTTCGACGTGTTCGGCTTCATCCGTGAACGCACCGGCAACATCATGCCCGGCATCACCCCCTCCTCGATCCACACCAGCGCTGATGGCAAACATGTGCAGATCGGCGCCAATGGCGATGCGATTTTCAAGCGCTTCATGCTGATCATCGGCCGTGAAGACCTGGCCAATGACCCGGCCCTGGCCAGCAACGACGGGCGTGACAGCCGGCGCGACGAGATTTATGGGGTGATTGATCGGTGGGTCAACGCGTTGCCGCTGGACACCGTCATCGAGCGGTTGAATCAGGCCGATGTCCCCGCCAGCCGGATCTTCAGCGCCGAAGACATGTTCAGTGATCCGCAGTACCTGGCGCGGGAAATGTTCCTGAAAGCGAAGCTGCCGGACGGCAAAGATTTCAAGATGCCGGGAATCGTGCCGAAACTCTCAGAGACACCCGGCAGTTCGGAATGGGTCGGGCCGCAGTTGGGCGAACACAATGCGCAGGTACTCACCGATCTTGGCTATGACAAGGAACAGATCGCAAAGCTGCGTGAAGACGGGGCCATCTAGGCTCAAGCGCCTGCTTTCGCGGCATATCACTGACAGCCTGTCGCACAGCAGGAGGGTGATGTGCGCGTTCGCGACGACAGTTCTGCTCGTCGGTTCGACCTCGTCGGCGATGGCGCAGCCCAAGGAAACCATAATCTGGCTGTTGCGGGATCTGCCACCGCTGACGATTTTCGAAGGACCGAAAAAAAGCCAGGGCGTCATCGATCAACTGTTGCCGCTGTTGATCGCGGGCATGCCGCAATACGAACACACCTTGATGCGGGTCAACCGTGCTCGCGCCTTGCAAATGCTCTACGAGCCGTCCCTTACCTGCGATGCGGCGCTGAACCGAAGCAAGGAACGCGAACGCTGGATCGCGTTTTCCACTCCAGTGTTTCGAGCCATGGGTAACGGCGTGGCCGTGCGACGCGTTGACCGCGAAACGCTCGCGCCCTTCATCCAGGACGGTGAACTGGACCTGGCAGCCTTCCTGGCGAATGGTGGCGAGAAGCTGGGCATTATCGCCGAGCGTAACTACGGCGATTACCTCGACACACTGCTCAAGCAAGCACCGGCTGACTCTCTTACCTCGCACTACGGCAACGACGCCTTGGGCAGTCTGTTGCAGATGCAGCGCCTGGGGCGCTTGCGGTTGCTGCTGGGATACCGTCCGGAAATCCGCTACCAGGCCCAACAGCAAGGGATCGCCGAGGATGAATTGCAGTTCTACCCGATTCGCGGCGCCGAGAAATTCTTGTCTGGATACATCGGCTGCACCGACACGCCAAAAGGCCGGCAGGCGATTATCGAGATCAATCAACTGCTGCGCAAAATGCCCCATGAACGCTTGAGCGAGGCTTACGCTGCGTGGCTCGACCCGGAAAGTCGCGGTGCCTACCTGGAGGAATCCAGGAAGTATTTCGAGCAACAGGCCCAGCAATGACAAATCGCGGGCAAAAAGAAACCCCGAGAAGTGGGGAGACGACTCGGGGTTAAACGTGGTCTACAAAAAGACCAGTAGCAACAGGACGACAAGCACCGGAGCACAATGCTTGATCCTGCTGTTACATCCTCTGACTGACCTTGGGCCCGTAAGGTTCCCTTAAAACATAATTCACTTACGGCCGGACCAGGACCTTGTCCTGTGCCGCATTGCGCAACGCCGCGATAACGCAGGGTTCCAGGCGTCCTTCGGCAATCATCAGGTCGCGATGCAAACCGTCGACCACATCCGTGAGCAGACGTTTGTCGCTCAACTGAGCCTGATTGAATTCCCGTTCGACCACGATGGCGCCGGTCGAGCTCTTCAGTGTCACCAGGTATTCGCCGTGGGTGCCTGATGGGGTCAACGTTACCTGATACGGGCTCAGCGCCTCACCGAGCAATAGACTGATACTTTCCATCTCGATCACCACTCAATAGTCCGAAAACGAAGTGCCTGGGGCAGGTCTACAGTAAATGACCACCGGCCCGAGAAGAAAGTTCTGGATTCCAGATGCAGACGCGTCGGCGTCTCTGGTTGATGGAGCATGCATGGGGGAGATGACAGGTTTGTGTATGTGGGCAGTGAGAATTGGGATTGGGTGTATTTCCGTTTCTTCGGTAACGGCGGCTATGAGTTCCGCCGCTACCGAAGCAATGGATATGTAAAAGGCCTGGTTAAAGCGGCTTTCCACGATTGCCATGCTGACTGACAAACGCCTGAACAGCCTTCAAGTCATTCGGCAACACGGTGCACCGCTCATCCCGCTCAAACAGATCAGCCAGGTGAACAGGCAACTCCAGCGCTTTACCCACGCCAGCCTTCTCCACCGCATTCGGGAATTTGACCGGGTGAGCAGTGCCAAGAATCACCATCGGAATATCCAGGCTGCGACGGCATTCACGCGCAGCCTTCACGCCGATAGCCGTGTGCGGATCCAGCAATTCACCCGTCTGCTCGTAAACCTCGGCGATGGTTTCGCACGTTTGCGCATCATCCACAGCGAGCGAATCAAACAGTTTGCGCGCTTCGGTCCAACGCTCTTGTTCAACGCTGAAACCACCGCCCTGTTTGAACGAATCCATCAACCCGGCGATCGCCGCGCCGTTACGACCGTGCAGGTCAAACAGCAAACGCTCGAAGTTCGACGACACCATGATGTCCATCGACGGCGACAGTGTGGCGTGCAGGGTTTCCTTGACGTACTGGTTGCCGCTCATGAAGCGGTGCAGGATGTCGTTGCGGTTGGTGGCGACGATCAACTGGTTGATAGGCAGGCCCATGTTGCGCGCCAGGTAACCGGCGAAGATGTCGCCGAAGTTGCCGGTCGGCACCGAGAACGACACCGAGCGCGCCGGGCCACCCAGCTGCAGGGCTGCGTGGAAGTAGTAAACGATCTGGGCCATGATCCGCGCCCAGTTGATCGAGTTCACCGCCACCAGGCGGGTGCCTTTGAGGAAGCTCTGGTCGGCGAAGCTCGCCTTGACCATTTCCTGGCAGTCATCGAAGTTGCCTTCGATGGCGATGTTGTGGATGTTCTCGCCGAAGATGGTGGTCATCTGGCGACGCTGCACTTCGGACACGCGGTTGTGCGGGTGCAGGATGAAGATGTCGACGTTTTCGCAGTGCTTGCAGCCTTCGATGGCGGCCGAACCGGTGTCGCCGGACGTCGCGCCAACGATCACCACGCGCTCACCGCGTTTTTCCAGCACGTAGTCGAGCAGACGACCGAGCAGTTGCAGAGCGAAGTCCTTGAACGCCAGGGTCGGGCCGTGGAACAGCTCCAGCACCCATTCGTTGCCGTTCAACTGACGCAGCGGTGCGACGGCGCTGTGCGAGAACACGCCGTAGGTTTCTTCGAGAATCTTTTTGAAATCGGCATCAGGAATGCTGCCGGTGACAAACGGGCGCATTACCCGGAAGGCCAGCTCGTGATACGGCAGGCCGGCCCAGGAAGCGATTTCTTCCTGGGTGAAACGTGGCAGGTTTTCCGGGACGTACAGACCGCCGTCGGTGGCGAGACCGGCCAGCAGGACGTCTTCGAAATTCAGGGCCGGTGCCTGGCCGCGGGTACTGATATAACGCATGACTGGCTCCAATAGACAGTGTTCGCAAACCCGGGCCTGCACGCAGGCCCGGTGAACGATAACGGCTTAGTTCAGGTGCTCGACGCGGATCCGTACAACCGGACCGACTACGCCTGTCAGGGCTTCGAGGGCGGCGATCGCGTCGTTCATGTGCTGTTCCAGCACACGGTGAGTCAGCAGGATCATCGGCACCAGACCGTCATGCTCTTCGACTTCTTTCTGCATGATCGATTCGATGTTGATGCCGCGCTCCGACAGGATGCTCGCGACCTGAGCCAGCACGCCCGGATGGTCCTTGGCCTGAATGCGCAGGTAATAAGCGCTTTCGCAGGCTTCGATCGGCAGGATCGGATGCGCCGACAGCGAATCCGGCTGGAACGCCAGATGCGGCACGCGGTTTTCCGGGTCGGAGGTCATGGCGCGAACCACGTCCACCAGGTCGGCGATCACCGACGATGCGGTCGGCTCCATGCCGGCGCCGGCGCCGTAGAACAGGGTCGAACCGGCAGCGTCACCGTTGACCATTACCGCGTTCATCACGCCGTTGACGTTGGCGATCAGGCGATCGGCCGGGATCAGCGTCGGGTGCACGCGCAGTTCGATACCGGCCGCGGTGCTGCGCGCCACGCCCAGGTGCTTGATGCGGTAGCCCAGCGCTTCGGCGTAATTCACGTCAGCCGTGGTCAGCTTGGTGATGCCTTCGGTGTAAGCCTTGTCGAATTGCAGCGGGATGCCGAACGCGATGGAGGCCAGGATCGTCAGCTTGTGGGCCGCGTCGATGCCTTCAACGTCGAAGGTCGGATCGGCTTCGGCGTACCCCAGGGCTTGCGCCTCGGCGAGTACGTCTTCGAAGGTGCGACCCTTCTCGCGCATCTCGGTGAGGATGAAGTTGCCGGTGCCGTTGATGATGCCGGCGACCCAGTTGATACGGTTGGCGGACAGGCCTTCACGGATCGCCTTGATCACCGGAATGCCGCCGGCTACAGCCGCTTCGAATGCCACGATCACGCCTTTCTCGCGAGCCTTGGCGAAAATCTCATTACCGTGAACGGCAATCAGTGCCTTGTTCGCGGTGACCACATGCTTGCCATTCTCGATGGCCTTGAGTACCAGCTCGCGGGCAACGGTATAGCCGCCCATCAGCTCTATAACGATGTCGATCTCAGGGTTCGTGGCCACTTCGAAGACATCGTTGGTAATCGCAATACCGGTCGTTTGGAACTGAGGCTTTGGCGTGCGCATGGCAATTTGTGCCACTTCGATTCCACGCCCGGCACGACGAGCAATTTCCTCGGCGTTGCGCTGAAGTACGTTGAAGGTACCGCCACCGACGGTCCCTAACCCACAGATGCCTACTTTGACCGGTTTCACTGTGAACTCCCCATGAAACGGCCGACTCAAGGCCGGCCGTGAAAACAGCCGCATGCTCGCGGCTCTCTATTAATGACCCGGCAAATGTTGCCGCCGGACCATGATCGTCAAAGGCTGGCCGTGACGATGCGAATTTACTTCGCGCCCAGCGCCAGTTTGGCGACTTGTGGCGCAGGCTGGTAGCCCGGAATGACCTGACCGTCGGCCAAAACGATGGCCGGTGTACCGTTCACGCCGATCGACTGACCGAGGGCGAACTGCTTGGAAACCGGGTTATCGCACTTGGCGGCCTTGATTTCCTTGCCGTCGACCATTTTGTCCATGGCGGCTTTCTTGTCTTTCGAGCACCAGACCGCTTGCAGCTGTTCGTCACCCGGCGAGCCCAGGCCCTGGCGCGGGAACGCGACGTAACGCACTTCGATGCCGCGCTTGTTCAGCTCAGGCACTTCGGCGTGCAGTTTGTGGCAGTACGGGCAGGTGGTGTCGGTGAACACGGTGATGTGCGATTTGGTTTCGCCGATGGCCGGGTAGACCACGGTTTCCGCGACCGGAATCGCGTTGACCAGTTTGGAAACGCCCAGGCGTTCGGTTTTTTCGGTCAGGTTGACCGGTTTACCGTCCTTGAGCTGAAACATGTAGCCCTGGACGACATACTGGCCATCGGCGCTGGCATAGAGCACGCGGCTGCCTTGCAGTTTGACTTCATACAGTCCGGGCAGAGGACTGGCGGAAATGCTTTCTACCGGCACTTCGAGCTGGAGGGTTTCCAGGCTTTTACGAATGGCTTTGTCGGCCGCGTCATCGGCGACGGCAAAGGTGCTGACCAACGCAATGGCTGCGGCGGCGAAAATCTGGGTCAGACGCATGAGAACTCCTGAAGGCGGACAAATGGGACGATCAGAACGCCCGTGCCGAAACACCGGGTCATAACCGCCCATCGTGCAAACCGGCAAAGCCTACCACATAAGGCCCGTGGGGCCGAATGCGGGTGACGCAGGACATCTCACGGTGCAATTTGGCAATAAATACTCGCTTGCTCCCGTCGACCGATCCGCGCCCGGGCACAGCAGTCGCTGAACGGACACCCGATGCTTCTGAATGACCGATATATATGGTTTTGGGGCCGCTGCGCGACCCAGCGGGAGCAAACTCCCTCGCCACAGAGGCCACCGCTCATCCATTGGGAAACCACTATCCGCGCGGGTGGTGTTTGGCATGCAGATCCTGCAAACGCGCCCGGGCGACGTGGGTGTAGATCTGAGTGGTCGACAAATCGCTATGGCCGAGGAGCATTTGCACCACCCGCAAATCGGCGCCGTGGTTGAGCAGGTGCGTGGCGAAGGCATGGCGCAGGGTGTGCGGCGACAGTGATTTGCCGATTCCGGCGACCTTGGCTTGGTGCTTGATACGGTGCCAGAAGGTCTGGCGCGTCATCTGCTCGCCGCGCTGGCTGGGAAACAGTACGTCGCTGGGACGTCCACCGAGCAGTTCGCCACGGGCGTCGCGCATATAACGCTCGACCCAGACAATCGCCTCCTCGCCCATCGGCACCAGCCGCTCCTTGCTGCCCTTGCCCATCACTCGCAACACGCCCTGGCGCAGGTTGACCTGCTCCAGCGTCAGGCTGATCAGCTCCGTCACCCGCAGGCCGCAGGCGTAAAGCACTTCCAGCATGGCGCGGTCTCGCTGGCCGATCGCTTCGCTCAAGTCCGGAGCCTTCAACAGCGCTTCCACGTCTGCTTCCGACAGAGACTTTGGCAACGGCCTGCCAAGTTGAGGCATATCGACGCGCAAGGTCGGATCAACCGCGATCAACTTTTCCCGCAGCAGGTAGCGATAAAAGCCACGCACGCCCGAGAGAAATCTCGCGGTGGAGCGGGGTTTATAGTTCTGCTCCAGACGCCAGGCCAAGTGATCGAGGATCAATTCGCGGCCAGCGTTGATCAACTCCAGCCCCTTCTCCTGCAACCAGCCGTTGAACAGGGCCAGGTCGCTGCGATAGGCATCCCGGGTGTTATCGGAGAGACCTTTCTCCAGCCACAGCGCGTCGAGAAACTGGTCTATCAAAGGATGATCGATGGCGGGCATAAAGACTCAGGCAAGACCGACAGTACGGCCATGGAAGATAAATCGCAGGCAACAAAAAAGCAGCCCGTAGGCTGCTTTTTTCTGCATCGGAAGCTGGACTTAAGCCAGTTTTTCCTTGATGCGAGCTGCTTTACCGGACAGGTCACGCAGGTAGTACAGCTTGGCTTTACGTACGTCACCGCGACGTTTAACGGCCATGCTGTCGATTTGCGGGCTGTAGGTCTGGAAAGTACGCTCTACGCCAACACCGTTGGAGATTTTACGAACGGTGAAAGCACTGTTTACGCCGCGGTTACGCTTGGCGATAACAACACCTTCGAACGCTTGCAGACGCGAACGGTCGCCTTCCTTCACTTTCACCTGAACGACAATGGTGTCGCCCGGGGCAAAGGTAGGGATTTCTTTGGTCATCTGCTCTGCTTCGAGTGCAAGGATGATTTTGTTAGTCATGCTGTGCTCCTAAGGTAAATCGTCGGATCTACCATCGATACGTTGTTAACTATCGTCCCGCTCGCGGATGTATTCCTCGAGCAGCTTCTTCTCTTCTCCAGAAAGCGAGCGGCTTTCCAGAAGATCGGCGCGTCGTTCAAAGGTCCTACCAAGGGACTGCTGTAAACGCCAACGCCGGATGTGCGCGTGATTGCCACTTAGCAATACGTCGGGAACACGCTGATCCGCATACACCTCCGGTCGGGTGTAGTGCGGGCAATCCAGCAAACCATCCGTAAAGGAATCTTCCTCGGCGGAGTCCGCATGCCCTAAAGCTCCAGGCAGCAGTCGTGTAACCGCATCGATCAGGACCATCGCCGGCAGCTCGCCGCCAGACAGTACATAGTCGCCAATCGACCACTCTTCATCGACATGAGCATCAATAAAACGCTCGTCAATGCCTTCATAGCGGCCGGCAATCAGGATCAATGCATCCAGATTCGCCAACTCGCGTACCGCCGACTGAGTCAGTTGACGGCCTTGGGGGGACAGGTAAATCACCTTCGCCGCCTCCCCGGCTGCTGCCTTGGCCTGAACCAGAGCATCTTCCAGGGGCTTGATCTTCATCACCATGCCCGGACCACCGCCAAATGGGCGATCATCCACAGTGTGATGTCGATCCGTCGTGTAGTCTCGCGGATTCCAACAGGTGAGCTGCAAGAGCCCCTGTTTCACCGCCCGACTGGTGATGCCGTACTCGCTGATGGCGGAGAACATCTCGGGAAACAAACTGATCACTTCTACGCGCAAATTAGCCACGTTTAGAAGTCCGCGTCCCAATCCACCTTCATCTCGCCTGCTGCCAGGTCGATGGCCAACACGCATTGCTCCGTATAGGGCAACAGGCGTTCGCGATCATCCAGGCTGCCAGCGCAAGGCTTGACCACCATGACATCGTTCGAGCCGGTCTCCAGCAGGTGATCGATCTTCCCGAACAGTTGCCCGAGGGTGTCGATGACCTTGAGACCTTCCAGCTGGTACCAGTAGTACTCGCCGTCGGTCAGTTCAGGGAACAGGTTGCGCGGCACGCAGATCTCATAACCGGCCAGAAGACGAGCTTCTTCACGATCATCGAGGTCCTTGAGCTTTGCGACCAGGAACTTGTCATTCCCGCGTCCGCTGACCAGCTCGACCTGCTTTACATTGCCGTCACGCTTGAGCGTCCAGGTTTTGTAGTCCAGCAGGTTCTTGATTGGATCAGTAAAGGAATACACCTTCACTTCGCCGCGAACGCCATGAACAGAATAAATTTTGCCGATAACGATCAAATCATCAGCAACAGCTGGCGTCGCGTTCATATTGCTCAGGCCGCAGCCTTAGCAGATTCCTTCAACAACTGAGCAACGCGCTCAGAAGGTTGTGCACCAACGCTCAGCCAGTAGGCTACGCGCTCTTGGTTCACGGACAGACGAACTTCTTGACCACGAGCAACAGGGTTGAAGAAACCAACCTGTTCCTTGTGCGAACCGTCGCGCGGGTTGCGGCTGTCGGTTACGGTCAAGTGGTAAAACGGGCGCTTTTTGGAGCCGCCAAGGGCAAGACGGATTGTTAGCATGTGAACATCGTTCCTGTAGTCGGTGCTGCAAATCTAAAGGCACAGCGGGCATAGGTGCCCGAAAGGCCGCATATTCTAAGGAATATCCGGACTTTTGCAAATGACTTTTTCCGGCGGTCTATCGGCCGCCATCCAGATTTGCTATAGAGCCGTCGTTGAAAACGGCCAGTCAGCTCCCGCCAAGTGCGGGTTTGCTGGAGATCCCGCATCCCTGCGGGTCTGCGCCGACATGACTGCCGGCGCGGATTCTTTACATTTTCGGCATGCCGCCGCCGGGCAACATACCGCCCATGCCGCGCATCATTTTGGCCATTCCGCCTTTTGCGGAGAACTTCTTCATCATCTTCTGCATCTGTTTGTGCTGCTTGATCAAGCGACCGATGTCCTGCACCTGGGTGCCGGAACCCATGGCGATCCGGCGCTTGCGCGAACCGCTGATCAGCTCAGGGTCGCGGCGCTCGGCCGGGGTCATGGAATTGATGATGGCTTCCATCTGCTTGAATTGTTTCTCTGCCGCACCTTGGGCATTGCCCATCTGCGCCAGGTTCACGCCACCGATATTCGGCAGTTTGTCCATGAGGCCACCGAGGCCGCCCATGTTCTTCATCTGTTGCAGCTGATCACGGAAGTCTTCGAGGTCGAAGCCCTTGCCCTTCTTCAGCTTCTTGGCCAGTTTGTCGGCCTTGTCCTTGTCGAGAGTCGCTTCGGCCTGTTCGATCAGGCTGAGCACGTCGCCCATGCCGAGGATGCGCGACGCGATACGCTCAGGGTGGAACGGTTCGAGCGCTTCGCTCTTCTCGCCCATACCGATGAACTTGATCGGCTTGCCGGTGATGGCGCGAACCGACAGCGCGGCACCGCCACGGGCGTCGCCGTCGACCTTGGTCAGGATCACACCGGTCAGCGGCAGTGCATCGCCGAAGGCCTTGGCCGTGTTGGCGGCGTCCTGGCCGGTCATGGCGTCGACCACGAACAGCGTTTCGACCGGGTTGATCGCGGCGTGCAGCGCCTTGATCTCGCCCATCATCTCTTCGTCGATGTGCAGGCGACCGGCGGTATCGACGATGACCACATCAATGAACTTGAGCTTTGCTTCTTTAATGGCCGCTTGCGCGATCTCGACCGGCTTCTGGCTCAGGTCGGACGGGAAGAAGGTAACGCCCACTTCACCGGCGAGCATTTCCAGCTGCTTGATTGCCGCAGGACGGTAAACGTCCGCGGACACGACCATGACCGACTTCTTCTTGCGCTCTTTAAGGAAGCGCGCAAGCTTGCCGGCGGTGGTGGTCTTACCCGCCCCCTGCAAACCGGCCATCAACACGACGGCGGGCGGAACGGCGCTCAGGTTCAGGTCTTCGTTGGCCGCGCCCATCAGGCTTTCGAGTTCGGCCTGGACGATCTTCACGAAGGCCTGGCCCGGCGTCAGGCTGCGCGACACCTCGGTGCCGACGGCGCGTTCCTTGACCGAATTGACGAAGTCCTTCACCACCGGCAAGGCGACGTCGGCTTCGAGCAACGCCATACGCACTTCGCGCAGGGTGTCTTTGATGTTGTCCTCGGTCAGCTTGGCCTTGCCGGTGACATGGCGCAGCGTCTGCGAGAGACGGTCGGTTAAGTTTTCAAACATTGCGCGATCCTTTCAGGCCCTGTGTAGACCGGGATAATGGCGGCCCAGACCGGAATCAACATGTGCTCGGCGAGCCTGCGGCGTGGGCAGGTCGCGGATTATAGCGAAGACTGCGACTGGCGGACACCTCGCACTTTCGTGACGCGTCGGTTCTATGCCAAACTCAGCGCCTTTCGGGCTTGCCTAACAGGATTTATGCTCCCCTTGTCACCCAGTTTACTGACCACTCTCGCCGCCGCCTGCTTATATGCCGCTGCGACCCTCTATCAAGGCACTCGCTTGGCCACCGGCGCCAAGGCGAACAAGCGCCTGCTGGTGACGCTCGGCGTGTTGGCCGTGCTGGCTCACAGCGCCAGCCTGTTCAACCACCTGCTGACGCCCATAGGCCTTGGCCTGGACTTCTTCAGTGCCGCCAGCCTGATCGCCGCCGCGGTCATCGCCCTGACCCTGCTGGCCTGCTCGCGGATCCCGGTGGAAAACCTGCTGACCTTGCTGTTCCCGCTGGGCGCCGCGACCGTGCTGCTGGCGCAGTTTGCCCCGGCCGGTACGGTGCAGATCATCGACGAAGAGCCGGGCATCCTCGCGCACATCCTGTTGTCGATCCTGGCTTACGGCATGTTCACCATCGCGGTGTTCCAGGCCTTGCTATTGCTGGTTCAGGACCATCAACTCAAGCACAAGCATCCGTCCGGACTGATCAAGAACTTCCCGCCGCTGCAAACCATGGAAAGCCTGCTGTTCGGTTTCCTCTGGGCCGGCTGGACGCTGTTGTCGATGTCACTGATCTCTGGCTGGCTGTTTGTCGACAACCTGTTCGCCCAGCATCTGGTGCACAAAACCCTGCTGGCGTGCCTGGCCTGGATTGTCTTCAGCGTGCTGCTCTGGGGTCGAAACCGCCTCGGCTGGCGCGGACACAAGGCCATTCGCTGGACCCTCGCCGGTTTCTGCCTGCTGATGCTGGCGTATTTCGGCAGCAAGCTGGTCCGTGAATACATCCTGCACATCTGACGGGCGGCATTAATGGACGACTTGCCCATAGGGCCGATGCTCGCTGTAGTGGCCCTGTTGATTTTATGGTCGGGGCTGTTCACCGCCATCGAAGCGGCACATCAGCACTTGCTGGCCCAACGCACGGCCTCGCGCGCCAGTGACAAGCCGGTGGCGAGGCTGAGTTTTCCGCTCAACAGCCTGATTTTCTGTAACACCCTGTGCCGCGCGCTAGTGGTGGTCATCAGCACCTTGCTGGCGATTTTCACCTGGGCCGAAAATGGTCCATGGGCGGCTTGCGTCGGCGCCGGCGTGATTCTTCTGATATTCGCCGACTACCTGCCGCGCACCCTCGCCAGCCGCTACCCTGACGCGATCCTGTCCCTGGGCAACACGCTGCTCGGCGCACCACTGAAAATCATTTACCCGGCCGCCTGGCTACTCAATGGCACCAGCCAGTTGCTGATGCGACCGTTTGCGCGCAAAGCCAACGTGGTGCAGCAGAGCGAAGACGAAACGCCGAATGATCGTCGCGACGACCTTGAACACCCTGTCTGTCGCCCGCATCCGGTGGCGGGCATCCATGCGCTGGACAACATTACGGTCAACGACATTCTGGTGCCGCGCAGTGATGTCGACGGAATCAACCTCGACGACTCGATCGAAGAGATCATCGAACAGCTGCGGGCCAATCGGCGCACGCGCCTGCCGGTTTTCCACAGCGACATCAATCAGGTCGAGGCGGTGCTCAACACCCGACAGATCCGCCACCTGCTGCCCGATGGCCAACTCACTCGCGAAGCACTGCTGGCCGCGTGTCACGACCCGTATTTCGTACCTGAAAGCACGCCACTGCAGCTGCAACTGCTGAATTTCCACAAGCAACAGCGCCGCCTGGGCATGGTGGTCGACGAGTACGGCGAGGTGCTGGGCATCGTCACCCTGGAAGACATTCTCGAAGAAATCGTCGGCGAATTCGAAAGCCAGCACAGCCTGCACAACCCGCACATTCATCCGCAGGCCGACGGACGCCTGGTGATCGATGGTGCGGCATCGATTCGCGACCTGAACAAAAGCCTCGGCTGGCACTTGCCCAGTGATGGCCCGAAAACCCTTAACGGGCTGGTGACCGAGGCGCTGGAGACGATTCCGGACAGCGCGGTGTGCCTGAAGATCGGGCGTTATCGGCTGGAGATTCTGGAGACCGAGGACAATCGCGTCACTCGGGTTTTGATCTGGCATACCAGCTCAGTGCCGGTTGTTATCTAAGGCCTGACTCAGACCTCCGTGGCGAGGGAGCTGCTCCCGCCGGACTGCAAAGCAGACCCAATCACAACAGCAGAATTATCCTGATAAAACGCATCCAGCCATTTTGCGGCCGCTGCGCGCCCGAGCGGGAGCAAGCTCCCTCGCCACGAAAGCCATCACCCGCCTCTGGCCCTTGTTTGATCGTTAGCCTCCTTCCTATAATCGATCCAGCTTACCCAAGCCCCGCCCCACCCCCGTGCTACCCGCACTCCGCTTCAAACCCACATCCCTGGGTGTTCGACCATAATAATTCGCTCCACTGGGGCACATGACTGTCAGGGATAACCGCATGACGACCAGCACGACTTACACCGAAACCACGCCCGCCCAACCGACCAACTCCGCCACCCGCGTGGCGACCGCGAGTTTCATCGGCACCGCCATCGAGTTCTACGACTTCTACGTGTATGCCACTGCCGCTGCGCTGGTGATCGGGCCGGTGTTCTTTCCGCAGACCTCCGGCACCGCCCAGATGCTCTCGGCGTTTCTCACCTTCGGTATCGCCTTCCTGGCTCGACCGCTGGGCTCCGCGCTGTTCGGCCACTTCGGTGACCGCATCGGGCGCAAATCGACCCTGGTCGCCTCCTTGCTACTGATGGGCGTGTGCACCACGCTGATCGGCGTGCTGCCGGGTTACGACAGCATCGGAGCCTGGGCGCCGATCCTGCTCTGCGTGCTGCGCTTCGGCCAGGGTTTGGGGCTGGGCGGCGAATGGGGCGGCGCGGCATTGCTGGCGACGGAGAATGCGCCCAAGGGCAAGCGCGCCTGGTTCGGCATGTTTCCACAGCTCGGCCCTTCGATCGGCTTTCTCGCCGCCAACGGTTTGTTCCTGACGCTGGCAATGACTTTGGACGATGAACAGTTCCGTTCGTGGGGCTGGCGAATTCCGTTCCTGCTCAGCGCCGCCCTGGTGATGGTCGGCCTGTATGTACGCTTGAAACTCCACGAAACCCCGGTTTTCGCCAATGCCATGGCCCGTCAGGAACGGGTCAAGATCCCCCTGGTCGAGCTGTTCAGCCAGTATTGGGCACCGATGCTGTTGGGCGCGGGCTCGATGGTGGTGTGCTACGCGCTGTTTTACATTTCGACGGTGTTTTCGCTGAGTTATGGCGTGTCGACGCTCGGCTACACCCGTGAAACCTTCCTCGCGCTGCTGTGCTTCGCCGTGCTGTTCATGGCCGCTGCGACGCCGTTGTCGGCATGGGCCAGTGACCGTTACGGGCGCAAACCGGTACTGATCATCGGGGGAGTTCTGGCGATTCTGTCCGGATTCTTGATGGAGCCGCTGCTGACCCAAGGCTCGACCTGGGGCGTGGCGCTGTTCCTGTGCATCGAGTTGTTTCTGATGGGCGTGACGTTCGCGCCGATGGGGGCGCTGCTGCCGGAGCTGTTTCCGACACACGTGCGCTATACCGGCGCGTCAGCGGCCTACAACCTGGGCGGCATTGTCGGAGCCTCGGCAGCGCCGTTCTTTGCGCAGAAGCTGGTGGCGATGGGCGGTTTGAGTTATGTCGGCGGGTATGTGTCGGGGGCGGCGGTGCTGAGTCTGATTGCGGTGCTGTGCCTGAAGGAGACGCGTAATAACGATTTGAATCGGGTTGCCTGAATCGGAAGCATCGCCAGCAGGCTGGCTCCCACAGGGTTATTGTGGTCACAGATTTGTGTAGACCAATTTTCCATGTGGGAGCCAGCCTGCTGGCGATAGTCGCGCCTGGGTTTACAGCTCTACAACAACAGCCTGAGAAGCACGGGTCGCTTTAGCGCGAGCAGCCTCGATCGACTCATCCCGCGCCAGCGCCACACCCATCCGCCGCTGGCCATTCACCTCAGGCTTGCCAAACAGACGCAACGCCGTATCCGGCTCGCTCAACGCAGCACCCAGATTGGCGAAGGCGGTCTGGGTCGATTGCCCTTCCACCAGGATCACTGCCGAAGCCGAAGGCCCGAACTGACGGATCAATGGAATCGGCAGCCCCAGAATCGCCCGCGCGTGCAGCGCGAACTGTGACAGGTCCTGAGAAATCAGGGTCACCAGGCCAGTGTCGTGCGGACGCGGCGAGACTTCGCTGAACCACACCTGATCGCCTTTGATGAACAGCTCGACGCCAAACAGACCACGACCGCCCAAGGCTTCAGTGACCGCTTTGGCCACACGCTCGGATTCCGCCAGGGCAACCGGGCTCATGGCTTGCGGCTGCCAGGATTCCTGGTAATCGCCCTTCTCCTGACGGTGACCGACCGGCGCGCAGAATGTGGTGCCACCGACGTGACGCACGGTCAGCAGGGTGATTTCGTAGTCGAAGTCGATGAAGCCTTCGATGATCACGCGACCTTTACCGGCGCGGCCGCCTTCTTGTGCGTAGTCCCACGCGGTTTTCACATCGTCGGTGCTGCGCAGCAGGCTCTGGCCTTTGCCCGACGAACTCATGACCGGCTTGACCACGCACGGGAAACCCAGATCCTCAACGGCCTTGCTGTAATCCTCGAACGTGTCGGCGAAGTAGTATGGCGACGTCGGCAAGCCCAGCTCTTCAGCCGCCAGGCGACGGATGCCTTCACGGTTCATGGTCAGTTGCGCGGCGCGCGCGGTCGGGATCACGGTGAAGCCTTCGGCTTCCAGTTCGACCAGGGTCGCGGTGGCGATGGCTTCGATTTCCGGCACGATGAAGTGCGGTTTCTCGGCTTCGATCACTGCACGCAGGGCGGCGCCGTCGAGCATGTTGATCACGTGGCTGCGGTGAGCGACTTGCATGGCCGGCGCGTTGGCGTAACGGTCGACGGCAATCACTTCAACGCCCAGGCGTTGCAGCTCGATTACCACTTCCTTGCCCAACTCACCACAGCCACACATCAATACGCGGGTCGCGGTTGGCGACAATGGAGTTCCGATACGGGTCATCTCAGGTCCTCAAAGGAGCGGATCATCGAGGGAGCAGTGCCTGGCACGCTTCCCATGGGGAGAAAGCGCGGCATTTTACATGAACCTGAGGGTTTGGCTTCAGCTGGCGACAGCCTGTTTGCGCAAGCGCCAGGCCATGATCAGCCACACTGCGGTCACGCCGGCGAACTTCGAACCCATGGCGGTGAGGATCACGGCCGGGGTGAAGGCGTCGATCATGCCGAAAAAGATGAAGGTATCGAGGGGAATGCTCAGGGCCGAACTTATCCACAGGCGGTCGTGCAGCGGACGCTTGGTGATGCTGAATACCAGCCAGTCGATGCATTCGGACACGGCGAAGGCCGTGGCACTGGCCAGTGCGATGGAAGGATCGGACGTGACGTACGACAGCACCAGCGCCGCCAGCATGGCCACGATCGCACCATGGCCGAAGCGGGTTTGCACCATGTCGCGCAGCACAAACACCAAACCGCCCCAGGCGGACCAGATGATGTCCAGGTGCGGCGCGGTGGAGAAGGCGTAGTTGATCAGTACGACGCTGCTGATGTAGGCGATCAGGAAGAACATGGGGCGGGGGGATACCTGTCAATTTGGCGCACAGATTACCATCTCGGGTTTACAAATAACCTGTGGTGAGGGCGCTTGCTCCCGCTAGCGCGCGAAGCGGCCCTGAAATCAGCGAATGCGGTGTCAGAGATCGTTTGGGGCTGCTTCGTAGCCCAGCGGGAGCAAGCTCCCTCGCCACAAGGACCTCGTTGACCAAAGAAACCAACAAGGCTCAGGAATCGGATCTGGGAGGCAGCATCCAGAGCAATCCGCTGGACTTGGCCCGTTCATGGCACAACCCTAACACCACCCGGCGCTCTTCGTTGCTCATCCGGCTCCAGCGCGTGATCTCTTCCACGGAGCGCTGACACCCGGTGCAAATGTCATCGTCGTCCAGCGCACAGATATTCACGCAGGGCGATAGGACCGGGCGTTCTGGCGTGCTCATTCTTCCTGCTCGACCAGATCGCGGGCATAACGCTGCGAGTTATGCACATAGTGCGCAGCGCTGGCCTCCAGCATTTTCTTTTGCGGCTCGGTCAGTTCGCGCACGACCTTGCCAGGCGAGCCCATGACCAGCGAACCGTCCGGGATTTCCTTGCCCTCACCGATCAGAGAGTTGGCGCCGATGATGCAGTTCTTGCCGATCTTCGCACCGTTGAGAATCACCGCATTGATGCCGATCAGACTGTAATCACCCACGGTGCAGCCGTGAAGCATGGCGTTGTGGCCGATGGTCACGCCGGTGCCGATGGTCAGCGGGTAGCCCATGTCCGTGTGCATCACGGTGCCGTCCTGGACGTTGCTGTTCTTGCCGATCAGGATCAGTTCATTGTCGCCACGCAACACGGCGTTAAACCAGACGTTGGCGCCCTCTTCCAGTTTGACCTTGCCCACCAGCACGGCATTGGGGGCGACCCAGCTCTGTGGGTGGGTCTCGACGCGGGCGTCGCCCAGGCGGTATTTCATCTTGTTGTCCTCAAGGCTCAGGCAGCCGCGTCTCACGCCATACGATGGCTTCAGGTGTTGATAAAATTCTTGGGCGGCTGGTGCAGGCTGATTTTGGCGTCATAGAGCAGGTTGATCAACTCGACGATCATGATCGCCGTCAGGCCCCAGATCTTGTACTCGCCATAACGATAACTCGGCACGTACCAGCTGCGGCCCTGGTAATCGATGCGGTGGGTATGTTCACGAGGGTCCTTGCGGAAGAACTCCAAGGGAACACTGAACACCGCAGCGATCTCGGCGTCGTTGGCCAGGTACTCGACGAAATCCGGAATCACGCCGACATAAGGGGTGACCTTGATGCCGTGCAGGGAGATCAGCGGGCTCAACGGGCCGATCACTTCGACCAGCCCCGGCGGCAAGCCGATTTCTTCTTCGGCTTCGCGCAGTGCGGTGAAAATCAGGTCAGGGTCTTCGGGGTCCCGTCGTCCGCCAGGGAAGGCGACTTCACCGCCATGGGTCGAGAGCCCGCTGGCGCGCAGGGTCAGAACCAGTTCCGGTTCATCACTGCGAGTAATGGGCACCAGTACCGCAGCCTCAGGGAAACGCTTGTCGGTTTCCAGTGTGCGGGGGGTGTGGTTGCTTACTCGATGCAGTATCTCGTCCAGCATGAGTCTTCTCGATTTATTCTCTACCTCGCATCATGCACCAATCACATCGACCGCCCAACCCCCGAACTGCCGCGTGTCGCGAAACGACAACTTGCCGACAGACACCGCCGCACGCCAAGATAGGCGCAGCATTCAGGAACCCAAGCATGAAATTTTGCAGTCAGTGCGGCAACCCGGTGGCCCAACGCATTCCGGAAGGCGATTCGCGTCTGCGTTTTGTCTGTGACAGTTGTCACACCATTCACTACCAGAACCCCAATATCGTCGCCGGCTGCGTGGCGACCTGGGGCTCGAAAGTGTTGCTGTGCCGACGCGCCATCGAGCCACGGCTCGGTTACTGGACCCTGCCCGCCGGTTTCATGGAGAACGGCGAAACCATCGAGCAGGCGGCCATTCGCGAAACGGCTGAAGAAGCCTGTGCGCGGGTGCGCAACCTGAGCATCTATACGCTCATCGACGTGCCGCACATCAGTCAGGTGCATGTGTTCTTCCGCGCCGAACTGGTCGACCTGGATTTTTCCGCCGGCCCCGAGAGCCTGGAAGTGGGACTTTTCGACGAAGCTGACATCCCGTGGTCCGACCTGGCTTTCCGCACGGTGGGCCGTACCTTAGAATGCTTCTTCGCTGACCGGCGGACCGAGGTCTACCCCGTACGGTCCGAGTCGATCCCGCCGCTTGCTCAGCCTGCCATTACTTGATTTCAATTCGGAACTTCTGCAGGTCGCCAAAAGATCGCAGCCTGCGGCAGCTCCTGCAAAGACATCTATAACTAATATAGTCGCGACACTCTTAGGGATATCGTTTCAATGCGCTGGTTGCTTGCCCTGTTTTGCCTGTCGTTCGCTGTCGTGTCCCAGGCGTCCACCGTGGTCACCCTGGATGGCAAATCCATCGAAAAAGTACTGGTGCTCAAATCCGCCCATCAATTGCAATTGATCGCCGACGGCAAACCGCTGCGCACCTACCGCATTTCCCTGGGCAAACAGCCCAAGGGTGCCAAGCTGATGGAAGGCGACAAGCGCACGCCCGAGGGGTTTTACTGGGTGGACTGGCGCAAGGTCAGTGACCGATTCAACCTGGCGATGCACATTTCTTATCCGAACGTCAGCGACTCTGCCCGCGCCCGGCGCGAAGGCGTCGAGCCTGGTGGCATGATCATGATCCACGGCACGCCCGACACCTACGACTACCCGGAAAACCTGTTCCACACGCTGGACTGGACCGACGGCTGCATCGCCATGCGCAACATGGACATGCGTGAAGTCTGGGGGTTGGTGCCTGACGGCACGATGATCGAAATCCGCCCGTAACCCCCTGTGGCGAGGGAGCTTGCTCCCGCTGGGTCGCAAAGCGGCCCTAAAACCAGAAAATGCGGTGTCAGACAGAATTTGGGGCCGCTTCGCAGCCCAGCGGGAGCAAGCTCCCTCGCCACAGTGGATCGCATCGCTGGCGGCTTCGTGTTCTGACCGCTACCTTCGGTCGCCTTCGAAAAATAAATTCAAAAGATCGCAGCCTTCGGCAGCGCCTGCAGGGTAGATACCATTCCCCCCCGCAGGCGCTGCAGAAGGCTGCGATCTTTGCTTTAAAAAAACCCACCCCTAATACCACTTGAAACCAAAGCGCATTTACGCCGCACAACAGGGCGGGCCTCCCCACGTCCAGAGCAAAGTACTGGCATTGACATGGTATTTAAGTGGTATTAGTTTTCGCTGCACTACCGGGCGACAACATTCCAATATCCGCATCGGACACCTCACATGAATGACCTCCAGGCACTCCGTCCTGACGACACCCAGCCCACGCCGCTGTACCTGCAACTGGCGCGCAATCTGGAAGCGGCGATCCATGCCGGCCAGTGGAAAGCCGAGCAGGCGATGCCGTCGGAGCGCAACCTGAGCGAACTGCTGGGCATCTCCCGCGTCACCGCGCGCAAGGCGTTGGAGGTTCTGTTCGATCAAGGGCTGATCCGTCGCAATCAGGGCTCCGGCACGTTCATCACCCCACGCCTGGAACAACCGCTGTCGCGCCTCTCGGGTTTCAGCGAGATGTTGCGGCTCAAGGGTTTTGTCCCCGGTTCGCAATGGCTGGAGCGTGAAATCACCCCGCCGACCCACGAAGAACTGATCCGCCTCGGCCTGTCACCGAATGACAAGGTCGCGCGGCTCAAACGCCTGCGCAAAGCCGACGACACGGTGATGGCGATCGAGATGAGCACCCTGCCCGCCTCGATCATTCCCCAGCCGCAAGCCGTGGGCGATTCCCTTTACGAATACCTCGACGGCATCGGCAAACCGATCGTCCGCGCCTTGCAGCACATTCAGGCGATCAACGCCTCGGACGAATTCGCCGCGCTGGTCGGCATCGCCCCCGGCACCGCCATGTTGCTGATGACCCGGGTCGGCTACCTCGAAGACAACACGCCGATCGAAGTCACCGACACCTATTGCCGCAACGACTACTACGACTTTGTCGCAGAGCTTCGTAGATAAAGCGCTTCGCTGCTCAAACCGAGAACCGATCATGTCCGAAGACAACATCCTCACCGCCGGCGGCTGGATACGCGGCCGGCTGATTCACGAACACGGCAAGGTCGTGTCGATCCAGGGCGAGCCCTGTGATCCGGCAGACAACGACCTGCCTTACCTGCTGCCAGGTTTCATCGACCTGCACGTTCACGGCGGCGGCGGCAAAGACATCATGGAAGGCGCGACCGCCTTCGAAACCATCACCCGGACCCACGTACGTTTCGGCACGACATCGCTGCTCGCGACCACCATGACCGCGCCAAGCGAAGAGATTTCGAGCGTGCTCAAAGCCGTCGGCGAATTCTGTGAGCGACGTCCCGGCGGCAGCGCCCGGGTGCTCGGCGTGCATCTGGAGGGCCCGTACATCAACCCCGGAAAACTCGGCGCCCAACCGAATTTTGCCCACACCGCGTTGATGGCCGAAGTCGAAGAGTACCTGGCGCTGGCGCCGATCCGCGTCATCACCATTGCCCCGGAAATCGCCGGCCATGACGCCTTGATCCGTGCCCTCAGCGCTCGCGGCGTGCGCATGCAAATCGGCCACACCCTCGGCAGCTATGAGGAAGGCGTGGCGGCGCTGAACGCCGGCGCGACCAGCTTCACCCACCTCTACAACGCCATGAGCCCGCTGCACCACCGCGAACCCGGCATCGTCGGCGCGGCGCTCGCCCATGCCCAATATGCGGAACTGATTCCGGACTTGCTGCACGTGCACCCTGGCGCGATCCGCGTGGCCCTGCGTTCGATCCCGTGCCTGTATTGCGTCACCGATTCCACCGCCGCTGCCGGCATGCCCGACGGTGAATACAAACTCGGCAGCCACACCGTGACCAAATGCCTGGGCGGCGTGCGCTTGCCCGACGGCACCCTGGCCGGCAGCACGCTGACCATGGATCAGGCCCTGCGCAATCTGGTGAAGATCGGTTTGCCGATCAGCGAGGCCTCGCAACGTCTTTCGCAATTTCCCGCCGACTACCTCGGCCTCACTGAACGCGGACGCCTGCAACCCGGCGCCTGGGCCGACTGCGTGCGGCTTGATCGCTCACTCACACTGACCGCCGTCATGGTCGAAGGAGAAGACATTGACTTCAAAAATGCTTGAAGAGGCGCTGTCCTCGTTCGAAGCCGTGCAAGCGCAATTGCAGCAGCTCGACCCGCAGATGATCGAGATCGCCGGACGCCTGCGCCGTCAGCCGCCGCAAGTGGCGATGACGGTCGCTCGCGGCAGCTCCGACCATGCCGCCAGTTACTTCGCCTACCTGACCATGCAGCAACTCGGGATTCCCGTGGCGTCGATGCCGATGTCGGTGGTGACCATGCAGCAAGCGCCCTTGAAGGTCAGCGGGCAGGTGGCGTTCGCGTTCTCGCAGTCCGGGCAGAGTCCCGATCTGGTCAACAGCCTGCGCTTGCTGCGCAAGCGCGGCGCCTTGAGCATTGCCATGGTCAACGCCGAGAGCTCGCCGCTGGAAGCCGCGTGTGAGTTCAGCCTGCCGCTGTGCGCAGGGACGGAAAGCAGCGTCGCCGCGACCAAGAGTTTTATCGCCACCCTCAGTGCCAGCGCCCGCCTGATCGCGCACTGGAAACACGACGAGGAATTGCTGGAGGCCGGCCTTGCGCTACCGGACGGTTTGCGCGAGGCCGCCCGACAGGACTGGAGCCTCGCCATCGATGCACTGCGCGATTGCCAGCGTCTGATGGTGATCGGTCGGGGTGCCGGTTTTGCCATCGCCCAGGAAGCGGCGCTCAAATTCAAGGAAACCTCGGCGATCCAGGCTGAAGCCTTCAGCAGTGCCGAAGTCCGTCATGGGCCGATGGCGCTGATCAACGAGAACTATCCATTGCTGGTGTTCGCCCCACGCGGCGCCGAACAGGCGGGTTTGCTCAGCCTCGCCGCCGACATGCGCCAACGCGGCGCCCGTGTGTTGCTGGCCGCGCCGGATGACATCGCCGAACGCGACCTGACCCTGACCCGCGCCGAACACCCCGCCCTTGACCCGATTCTGGCGATCCAGAGTTTCTATGTCATGGCCGCCGGTTTGGCAGTCGCCCGTGGCATGGACCCGGATCAGCCACGGCATTTAAGCAAAGTGACGCGCACGCACTAAGCGAAGAACCGCATTTTTAATGAGACCGAGCCATGCACAACAATAATAAAGAGCTGACCCTCAGCGCCCCGCTCAGCGGCCCGGTGCTTACACTTGCCAAAGTCCCGGACCCGGTGTTCGCCAGCGGCGCCATGGGCGACGGTATCGCCATCGATCCGCTGAACGACACCCTTCATGCGCCCTGCGCTGGCGTGGTGGTGCATGTCGCCCGCACCGGCCACGCCATCACCCTGCGCGCCGACAACGGTGCCGAACTGCTACTGCACCTGGGCCTCGACACCGTCGAATTGCAGGGCGAAGGGTTCTCGATGCTGGTCAAGGAAGGCGCACGGGTCAGCAACGGCCAACCGCTGTTGCGCTATGACCTGGACAGGGTCGCGCAGCAGTGCAAAAGCCTGGTCAGCCTGATGATCCTGACCAACAGCCAGGACTTCCAGGCCCGGCCGATCACGCTGAAATCAGTGAAGGTCGGCGAGCCGTTGCTGCACATCATTCGTCGGCAGGCACCGGGGGCGCAGGCTGAAACGGATTTGTCCGGGGAAGCGTTTGTCGGCCACATTCGTATCGCGCATCGCGGCGGCCTCCACGCTCGCCCGGCAGCGCTGATTCGCCAGACCGCTCAGGGTTTCAAAAGCAAATCGCAGCTGCACTTCGCCGGTAAATCGGCGACCTGCGACAGCCTGATCGGGCTGATGGGCCTGGCCGTCGGCGAGCAGGATGAAGTTCAGGTCAGCTGCCAGGGCACGGACGCCGAAGCGGCGCTGCAAGCGTTGTTGATCGCGTTATCCACCGCGCTGGCCGAAGACAGTCACGCGGTTGCGCCAGCACCGGTTGACCGACGCAACCGGACGGCTGAAGCGGGTGTACTGCATGGTGTCTGCGCCGCTCCCGGCCTGGTCAGCGGGCCATTGTTTCGCTTGAACGCCATCAGCCTGCCGATGGATGCCGGCAGCCACGACCCCGCACAACAACTGCATGCCCTCGATACCGCGCTGACCGTCGTGCGCAGCGAAATCGGCAGCACCCTGGCCCAAGCCAAAAAGCACAAGCGTACCGACGAAGAAGCGATTTTCGCTGCCCACCTCGCGCTGCTCGAAGACCCCGCGCTGCTGGATGCGGCGAACGCCTCCATCGACCGGGGCATGGCCGCGACGCACGCCTGGAGCCAGTCGATCGACCTGCAATGCGAGGTGCTTGCGCAACTCGGCAGTCCGCTGCTGGCCGAACGCGCCAACGACCTGCGCGACCTCAAGCAACGGGTGCTGCGAGCCTTGCTCGGCGAAACCTGGCATTACGAAGTACCGGCCGGCGCCATCGTCGCCGCCCATGAACTGACTCCATCCGATCTGTTGCAACTGAGCCATCAAGGCGTCGCCGGGGTGTGCATGGCCGAGGGCGGGGCAACGTCCCACGTAGCGATTCTCGCCCGCGGCAAAGGCTTGCCGTGCATGGTCGCGCTGGGTTCGACACTGCTGGATCAGCAACAGGGCCAAGCGGTGGTGCTGGATGCCGACAGCGGTCGCCTGGAACTGCTGCCGACTGCCGAACGTTTATCTCAAGTGCGTCAGGCACAACTCGACCATCAGCAGCGCCGCGCCGAGCAACAAGCCCAGGCACATCACCCGGCATTGACCCGCGACGGCTTGACCATTGAAGTCGCCGCCAATGTCGCTTCCAGCACTGAAGCCGCCGACGCGCTGGCCCATGGCGCCGATGGCGTCGGCCTGCTGCGTACCGAGTTTCTGTTTGTGGACCGCAACACCGCTCCGGACGAAGAAGAACAGCGCAGCGCCTATCAAGCCGTGCTCGACGCCATGGGCGAGAAGTCGGTGATCATCCGCACCATCGACGTGGGTGGCGACAAGCAACTCGACTATTTGCCGCTCCCCGCCGAAGCCAATCCGGTGCTCGGTCTGCGCGGCATTCGCCTGGCGCAGGTCCGCCCGGAAATCCTCGATGAGCAACTGCGAGCGCTGCTGCACGTCAGCCCGCTGTCGCGCTGCCGGATCCTGCTGCCGATGATCACCGAAGTCGACGAGCTGCTGCACATCCGCCAGCGCCTCGACGCCTTGTGCTCTGAACTGGGTGTGAGTGAACGCCCGGAGCTGGGGGTGATGATCGAAGTCCCGGCCGCCGCGTTGCTGGCCGAGCAATTGGCCGAGCATGCGGACTTCCTGTCCATCGGCACCAACGACCTGTCGCAATACACCCTGGCCATGGACCGCGACCACGCGGGTCTCGCTTCGCGGGTCGATGCGATGCACCCGGCGCTGCTGCGCTTGATCGCTCAGACCTGCGCCGGTGCGGCGGTGCATAAGCGCTGGGTCGGCGTGTGCGGTGCGCTCGCCTCTGACCCGCTGGCCACGCCGGTCCTGATCGGCCTGGGCGTCAGCGAGCTGTCGGTCAGCCCGGTGCAGGTTGGCGAAATCAAGGACCGCGTCCGTCACCTCGACGCCGCCGAATGCCGACGCATCAGCCAACGCCTGCTCAAGCTGAGCAGCGCCGCAGCTGTGCGTCATGCCTGTCACCAGCAATGGCCTCTGAGCTGAACAACAACAAAAAGAATCCAGGGAGATCCGCCATGTACCAATATTTCATCGAAGGCCTGCAACGCCTCGGCCGCGCGCTGATGCTGCCGATCGCGATCCTGCCGATCGCCGGCCTGTTGCTGCGTCTGGGCGACACCGATCTGCTGAACATCGCAATCATCCACGACGCCGGCCAGGTCATCTTCGCTAACCTGGCGATGATCTTCGCCATCGGCATCGCGGTCGGTTTTGCCAAGGACAACAACGGCACCGCCGGCCTCGCCGGGGTGATTGGCTACCTGGTGATGATCTCCACCCTCAAGGTGCTCGACGCGAGCATCAACATGGGCATGCTCGCCGGGATCGTCAGCGGCTTGATGGCGGGCGCGCTGTACAACCGCTTCAAGGACATCAAGCTCCCGGAATACCTGGCGTTCTTCGGCGGTCGGCGTTTCGTGCCAATTGTCACCGGGTTCGCCGCTGTCGGCCTGGGCGTGGTTTTCGGCTTGATCTGGCCACCGATCCAGCACGGCATCAACAGCTTCGGCACCTTGATGATGGAGAGCGGCAGCTTCGGCGCTTTCATCTTCGGCGTGTTCAACCGCCTGCTGATCGTCACCGGGCTGCACCATATCCTCAACAACATGGCGTGGTTCGTCTTCGGCAACTTCACCGACCCGACCACGGGCGCGGTCATCACCGGCGACTTGACGCGCTACTTTGCCGGTGACCCGAAAGGCGGCCAGTTCATGACTGGCATGTTCCCGGTGATGATCTTCGGCCTGCCCGCCGCCTGCCTGGCGATGTATCGCAACGCCTTGCCGGAACGGCGCAAAGTCATGGGCGGGATTTTCCTGTCGATGGCGCTGACCTCGTTCCTGACCGGCGTGACCGAGCCGATCGAATTCGCCTTCATGTTCCTCGCGCCGCTCTTGTACCTGCTGCATGCGCTGCTGACGGGGCTGTCGATGGCGATCACCAACCTGCTGAACATCCACCTCGGTTTCACCTTCTCCGGCGGCTTCATCGACATGATTCTCGGCTGGGGCAAATCCACCAACGGCTGGCTGGTGGTTCCGGTCGGGTTGGCGTATGCGGTGATCTATTACGTGGTGTTTGATTTCTGCATTCGTCGGTTCAATCTGAAAACGCCGGGCCGTGAAGAGGTCGCCACGGCCGAGAAAGCGGTGGTGGCCGAAAACGAACGGGCCGGGGCGTACATCAAGGCGCTGGGTGGTGCGCAAAACCTGATCACCGTGGGGGCCTGCACCACCCGGTTGCGGCTGGACATGGTCGATCGCACCAAGGCCAACGATGCCGAGTTGAAAGCCCTGGGCGCGATGGCCGTGGTGCGCCCGGGCAAGGGCGGGAGTTTGCAGGTGGTCGTCGGGCCGATGGCCGACAGCATTGCCGACGAAATTCGCTTGGCAATGCCGGCGCTGGGCCGCGCGGTGATTTCCACGCCGCCAGCCGCGATTGACGCGCCTGCACCGGCCGCCGTGGCGACGCCGGAAGCACAGCAATGGCTGAACGCGCTGGGTGGCGGGGATAACGTGCTGCAGATGGATTGCGTGGCCATGACCCGGATTCGCCTGCAACTGGCGGATGGCAAGGCGCTCTCAGAGTGTGATTTGAAGGCGCTGGGTTGCCAGGGGGTCAGTCAATTGGAGGGCGGCGTCTGGCATCTGTTGGTTGGCGACAGGGCCGCGAGTCTGAGTGATGCACTGGAGGTATTGGTCAATCGCAGCGAGGTGAGCGCCAAGGTTTAGGCCTTCAGCGCCTGAAACACCGCCTTCGCTAGCAAGTCAAATCGTCGCGCCGCCGCTCCCGCCGTTGAAACGCATTCACCGGGGGGAGCGAGCCCTGCTCGCGATGAGGCCCGGACAAGTGCTATCAATCTCAAACCCTGTCCAAAACCTGAACACACATCACGAAATACCCCGCGCCATTGAAACCACCCCCCACCTGCCCCATCTAAGACCCATACCCCATTGCGCAGGTGCCCCATGAGCGACCAGCAAGAATTCCCCGAAGACCCGAGCGAGTACGCCGACCCCGAGAACGCCGAACACCACTCCACCGGCAAAGGCCTCGCCCTGCCCGGCCAGAACCTGCCGGACAAGGTCTACATCATCCCGATCCACAACCGCCCGTTCTTCCCGGCCCAGGTGCTGCCGGTCATCGTCAATGAAGAACCGTGGGCTGAAACGCTGGATCTGGTGAGCAAATCCGATCACCACTCCCTGGCCCTGTTCTACATGGACACGCCCCAGGAAGACCCGCGCCATTTCGACACCTCGGCCCTGCCCCTCTACGGCACGCTGGTCAAGGTGCATCACGCCAGCCGCGAAAACGGCAAACTGCAATTCGTCGCCCAGGGCCTGACCCGCGTGCGCATCCGCACCTGGCTCAAGCACCATCGTCCGCCGTACCTGGTGGAAGTCGAATACCCGCACCAGCCGACCGAGCCGACCGATGAGGTCAAGGCCTACGGCATGGCGCTGATCAACGCGATCAAGGAACTGCTGCCGCTCAACCCGCTGTACAGCGAAGAGCTGAAAAACTACCTCAACCGCTTCAGCCCCAACGATCCGTCGCCCCTGACCGACTTCGCCGCCGCCCTGACCTCGGCGACTGGCAGCGAGTTGCAGGAAGTGCTCGACTGCGTGCCGATGCTCAAGCGCATGGAGAAAGTCCTGCCGATGCTGCGCAAGGAAGTCGAGGTCGCGCGTCTGCAAAAAGAGATTTCCGCCGAAGTGAACCGCAAGATCGGTGAGCACCAGCGCGAGTTCTTCCTCAAGGAACAACTGAAGGTCATCCAGCAAGAGCTGGGCCTGACCAAAGATGACCGCAGCGCTGACATCGAACAGTTCGAGCAGCGTCTGGAAGGCAAGATCCTGTCGACGCAAGCGCAAAAACGCATCGAAGAGGAAATGAACAAGCTGTCGATCCTCGAAACCGGGTCGCCGGAGTACGCGGTCACCCGCAACTACCTCGACTGGGCCACCTCGGTGCCATGGGGCGTGTACGGCGAGGACAAACTCGACCTCAAGCACGCGCGCAAGGTCCTGGACAAACACCACGCCGGCCTGGACGACATCAAGGACCGCATCCTCGAATTCCTCGCGGTCGGTGCCTATAAAGGTGAAATCAGCGGCTCCATCGTGCTGTTGGTGGGTCCGCCCGGCGTGGGCAAGACCAGCGTCGGTAAATCCATCGCCGAATCCCTTGGCCGGCCGTTCTATCGTTTCAGCCTCGGCGGCATGCGCGACGAAGCCGAGATCAAGGGCCACCGCCGCACCTACATCGGCGCGCAACCGGGCAAACTGGTGCAGGCGTTGAAAGACGTCGAAGTGATGAACCCGGTGATCATGCTCGACGAGATCGACAAGATGGGCCAGAGCTACCAGGGCGACCCGGCCTCGGCGCTGCTGGAAACCCTCGACCCGGAACAGAACGTCGAATTCCTCGACCACTACCTGGACCTGCGTCTGGACCTGTCGAAAGTGCTGTTCGTCTGCACTGCCAACACCCTCGATTCAATCCCCGGCCCGTTGCTGGACCGGATGGAAGTGATTCGCCTGTCGGGTTACATCACCGAAGAAAAAATCGCCATTGCCAAGCGCCACTTGTGGCCCAAGCAACTGGAGAAGGCCGGCGTGTCGAAAGGCAGCCTGGCCATCAGTGACAGTGCCTTGAAAGCCCTGATCGATGGCTACGCCCGTGAGGCCGGGGTGCGCCAGTTGGAAAAACAACTGGGCAAACTGGTGCGTAAAGCCGTGGTGAAGTTGATCGACGAACCAAAAGCAGTGATCAAAATCGGACCGAAAGACCTCGAAGCCTCACTCGGCCATCCGGTGTTCCGTAACGAGCAAGTGCTGTCGGGTACCGGTGTGATCACAGGCCTGGCCTGGACCAGTATGGGCGGCGCGACCCTGCCGATCGAAGCGACGCGGATTCACACGCTCAACCGGGGCTTCAAACTCACCGGGCAACTGGGCGACGTGATGAAAGAGTCGGCGGAAATCGCCTACAGCTATGTCAGCTCCAACCTGAAGTCGTTTGGCGGGGATCCGAAGTTCTTCGACGAAGCCTTCGTCCACCTGCACGTCCCGGAAGGCGCCACCCCGAAAGACGGCCCAAGTGCCGGCGTGACCATGGCCAGTGCCTTGCTTTCGCTTGCACGCAATCAGCCGCCGAAAAAAGGCGTGGCCATGACCGGCGAACTGACGCTGACCGGGCATGTCTTGCCGATTGGCGGGGTGCGTGAAAAGGTCATTGCGGCGCGGCGGCAGAAAATTTTTGAATTGATCTTGCCGGAGCCTAACCGTGGAAGCTTTGATGAGTTGCCGGATTACCTGAAGGAAGGGATTACCGTGCATTTCGCCAAGCGTTTTGCGGATGTGGCGAAAATTTTGTTCTGACAGGATGTTCGCCATCATGCATGCACTGCAAGTGTGCTGGCGAACTACTCTTATTCCTAATAAAGCTAAGTAACTGTCAGATATGACAGTTACCTCCTATTGAATTGATCGCCAAACTCCAACTCGACAATGGCTCACTATCAAAAGGAATTAGCACATGACGGTAGATGAAATCAGCCCCGCTGCCCAGGACCTGTTCGCCGTAGATGGCAGGATGAAATTCAGCGCCGGCCGGATTGCAGTCGACTCACCTGATTTGGAGTATCGTCTTTTAATCCCGGACGAAACAACGATTGCGGGTTTTCAGAACCGGGGCTTACCTGGCGAAAAGCAACTGTCGTTTACTTTCAGCAAAGACATCAAGAGTGGCACTCACACCCTCGGGGAAGAGGGATCACCTTTCCGTGCAGCGAACTTCCATGAAAGGCTTAACGATATACTGGGCCCTAAATCCCTCGAGCATTACAAAGCAATCGAAGGCAAAGTAGTCCTGACCGTTTTGGGCAACTTGCCTTATCAAATGGATTATCTGGTCAACTCCTTCGAACTCACCGTAGAGTCGTTGACGACCGGTAAAACCTTCGGGATTTTAGGAAATTTTCTAAGTCAAATGACCTACTCCTCTGCGAAGTAGACCTGACTGCACATCTACGGGCGCTAAACAGGTACCAAAGGATCGCGCCCGTAGCTCCTCACGTCACAATTTGTCTCATCTTCAGTTATGCTCGCCGTTCGTCGTGAATGCCGGAGCCACTGACCTTATGTCCCCCACCCGCTTGTTTGTCCCCCTCGCCCTCGCTTTGCTGGCCGCCTGCGCCACGCAACCGAAACAGAACGTGACCGTGGAAAAACAAAGCGAATGCCCGGTGAAACTCACCAGTGGGCAAAACCTGATCCTGACCCTGCCGAGCAACCCGACCACGGGTTACCGTTGGGCGATCCAGGATTCGGCCGGTGGCGTATTGCGCTCGCTGGGGCCGGAGGTGTATCGCAACCCGGAAGATGCCGGTGTCGTGGGTGCGGCCGGCGTATCGACCTGGCGCTTTCAGGCGTTTGCCGCCGGTTCGGGGCGCTTGCGCCTGACTTCGCAACAGCCTTGGGCCCCGGAAGTGCCGGCGGTGGAAACCTTCGACTGCGCGATTTCGGTTAACTGATCGTGGGCTGGCTGATTCTGGCGCTGATGGGCGCGGTGACTTTTCTCTACGGCCTGAGCGTGCATGCTGCGTTGCTTTGCCTGCTGGTCAAACCGCTGCCCGTGCTGGCCTTGCTCGGCTGGCTGCACGACGCGCCGCCCAGCGAATATCGGCGCTGGATCAGCCTGGGCCTGATTTTTTCCCTGCTTGGCGATGTGTTGCTGGCGTGGCCGGGGGATTTGTTCGTGTTCGGCCTCGGGGCGTTTTTGGTCGCGCATCTGGCGTATCTGAAAGCGTATTTGAGTGATTGCCGACGATTGGCGGTGTTGCCATTGATCCTCGCGCTGGGCGTTGGCGCTTTGCTGCTGGGGATTTTGATTGCCAATGGTCTGGGCCCCCTGCTGATCCCGGTGATTGTCTATGGCCTGGCCATCAGTGCGATGCTTTGGCGGGCGCTGGCTCGCCTGGGCACCGATGTGCCCAAACGCTCGGCGCTGCTGGCGGCGGCCGGTGCGCTGGCGTTTGTGTTTTCCGATAGCGTGATTGGCATCAATCGATTTGTCGCGCCGTTTCATGCCGCGCCCTACGTGATCATCCTCAGCTATTGGCTGGGGCAATGGGGGATTACGGCGTCGGCGTTTTCTCAAAAACAACGCTGATCCCTGTGGCGAGGGAGCTTGCTCCCGCTCGGCTGCTCAGCAGTCGCAAACCCGGCTACTCCGGTGCATCGATTGAAACGCGATTGAATGGTTTTGGGGCTGCTGCGCAGCCCAGCGGGAGCAAGCTCCCTCGCCACAACAGCCCTTTCACCACTCAAACTGCATGAGCCAGGCGGTTTATCAGACAACCCGCGCATCCCCGCGCCAAGTTGGCTAAAATGCCGGCCTTTTCCACCTACGCCGCTGGAACCGCCGTGAGCAAAGAACCCGATCGCCTTTTCGCCCAGCCTTTGGCCCAGGTGCCCGACTTCGCCTTTAACGAGGACGTGGTGCGGGTGTTCCCGGACATGATCAAGCGCTCGGTGCCCGGCTATCCGACCATCGTTGAAAACCTCGGCGTGCTCGCTGCGCAATTCGCCCAGCCCAACAGCGTGCTCTACGACCTCGGCTCGTCCCTCGGCGCAGTGACTCAGGCGTTGCGCCGTCACGTGCGCACCGATGGCTGCCGCGTCATCGCTGTGGATAACTCCGTGGCGATGGTCGAGCGCTGCCGCGAGTACCTCAACGGCCAGGATTCGATGTTCCAGGAATTGCTGCCGGTCGAAGTGATCGAAGGCGACATCCTCGCTTTGCAATTCCAGCCAGCTTCGGTAGTGGCGCTGAACTTCACGCTGCAATTCATCGCCCCCGAGCAGCGTACCGCGCTACTGAGTCGCATCCGCCAATCGCTGTTACCCGGCGGCGCGTTGATCCTCTCGGAGAAGCTGCGCTTCAACGACCCCGAAGAGCACGCGCTCCTCACCGACCTGCACGTCGCGTTCAAACGCGCCAACGGCTACAGCGAACTGGAAATCGCCCAGAAGCGTAGCGCCATCGAAAACGTCATGAAGCCCGACAGCCTCGAAGAACACCGCGAGCGCCTGCTGGCCGCCGGGTTTTCGAAAGTCGTGCCGTGGTTCCAGTGTCTTAACTTTGCCTCGTTGATTGCCTTGCCATGATTGATCTGTCCCCTCTCGCCCGCCGTCTGGCCGGCACACCGCTGGCCGACTGGGCCAATACCTTGCAAGCGCAACTCGACAAGAAAATGGAAAAGGGTCATGGCGACCTTGAGCGCTGGCAAAGTGCGCTGGACGCCTTGCCGAAGATCCAGCCGAGCGAGGTCGACTTGCTCAACGGCCTGAGCCTGGACACAGATTGCGACGATGCAACCCGTGCGCAAATGCGTACGGCGCTGATGGGTTTGTCGCCGTGGCGTAAGGGTCCGTTCGATCTGTTTGGCGTTCACGTCGACACTGAATGGCGTTCGGACTGGAAGTGGTCGCGCGTTGCTCCGCATCTGGACCTGAAGGGCAAACGCATCCTCGATGTCGGTTGCGGCAACGGATACTACATGTGGCGCATGCTTGGCGCCGGTGCAGACAGCGTGATCGGCGTCGATCCCAATTGGCTGTTCTTCTGCCAATTCCAGGCCGTTCAGCGCTATTTGTCCGAGCCCAATGCCTGGCACCTGCCCTTCCCCTTCGAAGACCTGCCACCAGAGCTCGAAGGCTTCGACACGGTGTTTTCCATGGGCGTGTTCTATCACCGCCGCTCACCGATCGAGCATTTGCTGGCCTTGAAGGACTGCCTGGTCAAGGGCGGTGAACTGGTGCTGGAAACGCTGGTGATCGAAGGCGATCAGCAGCAGGTGCTGGTGCCGGAAGATCGTTACGCGCAGATGCGTAACGTGTGGTTTTTGCCGTCGGTGCCGGCGCTTATGCTCTGGTTGCGGCGTGCCGGCTTCACGGACGTGAAGTGCGTGGATGTCAGCGTGACGACCGTCGAGGAACAGCGCGGGACGGAGTGGATGAAGTATCAGTCGTTGAGTGATTTCCTCGATCCGGAAGACCACAGCAAGACGATTGAAGGGCTGCCGGCGCCGATGCGTGCTGTCATCGTCGCCCGCAAGTAAACACCAGCTCCCTGCCACTGGAGATCAAAATGTGGGGCTTGCTCGCGAAAGCGGTGGATCAGTCAACAGATCTGTTGAATGTTAATCTGCATTCGCCAGCAAGCCCCCAGATTAGTTTTGTGTTGAGTCTGAAGGCTTGGCTCTTCGGGCCTTGAAGAACTCGCTCAAAACCGCCCCGCATTCTTCCGCCAACACACCGCCCTCATACAACACCCGATGATTCAAAAAGCCTTGGGTGAAGAACTGTCCCTGGCTCTGCACAATCCCCGCCTTGGGCTCCAGCGCGCCATACACCACCCGCGCAATCCGCGAATGCACGATCAGCCCGGCGCACATGCTGCACGGCTCAAGCGTCACGTACAGCGTACTGCCCGGCAGGCGATAATTGCTGGCCGCCAACGCCGCGGCGCGGATGGCGACCATCTCGGCATGCGCACTCGGGTCGTTGCCGCTGATCGGACAGTTGAAGCCTCGACCGATGATTTCACCGTCCTGCACCAGCACCGCGCCCACCGGCACTTCACCCAGCGCCGCGCCTTGAGCGGCCAGCGCCAGGGCTTCGCGCATGAAGTCGCGATCACGACTGCGGTCAATGATCGCCGCGGGACGAATCTGTCGCATCACGCCACCTCGATGGCGGCCATCAGGCCGGTTTCCATGTGGTCGATCACATGGCAATGGAACATCCACACCCCAGGGTTATCCGCCACCAGCGCCACTTGTGCACGCTCGTTCTTGCCCAGCAGGTACGTGTCGGTGAAATACGGGATGACCTTGTGCCGGTTCGAGGCAATGACCTTGAAGCTCATGCCGTGCAGGTGAATCGGGTGCTGATACTGAGTCATGTTTTTCAATTCAAAAATGTAGCTCTTGCCCTTCTCGAGCTTGGCAATCGGGCGGTCGGCGCAGGTCTTGTCGGTGATGTCCCAGGCCTTGCCGTTGATCTGCCACAGGCTCGGCGGCTTGCCGTTGTCGACATTCACCGACACCGAGCCGACCCATTCGAAATTGAAGTTGAGTTTCTCGGCATTGGCCAGGTCCGGCTCGGCCACCGGGTTGGCGGGCAATGCGGGCGGCCACTGGGTCTGTGCATCGCTGTTCGCCACTGAGCGGAATGTGCCCAAACGCACCGGGCCGTTGCGCAGTGATAATTCTTCGCCGGCCGGCGGCGCCTTGATCGCCAGGCAAATACGCATGCCCGGGCCAAGCCAGTACTCCTTGCCCAGCGGACGTGGCTCGACAGGATTGCCATCCAGCGCGTAGATCTGCGCTTCGACGCCGGGGATGTTGAGGCGATAGGTCAGCGTATTGTCGAGATTGAGCAGACGCACGCGGGTGATCTGCCCGGCGGGCAAGTCAATCACCGCTTGCGCGACACCATTGATGGTCGACAGGCGCCCCGCCGTGCCGCCTCGGGCCGCCTCGCGAGGAATACTGAACGCGACGAACGCACCTTCTTCATCAACGTGCCAGCTCTTGAGGCTCAGAGTCTTTTCGTACTTGAAACCGGTCGGCTCGCGTTCTTCGACGATCAATGGGCCAACCAGCCCGCGACCGAGTTCTTCGCTGCTGTTCACGTGCGGGTGATACCAATAGCTGCCGGCATCCGGCACGCGGAATTTGTAATCGAAGTATTCACCCGGCAGCACCGGCAGTTGCGACACGTAGGGCACGCCATCCATTTCCAGTGGCAAACGGATGCCATGCCAGTGAATGGTGGTCGCCACCGGCAGGTGATTGATGAAACGCACCCGCAGCCATTCACCCTGACGAACCCGCAACTCGGTGCCCGGCGCCGATGGGCCGAACGCCCAGGCTTCGGTCTTGTGCCCGGCCACCAGTTCGATGTCCAGCGGCGCGGCGATCAGCTCATAGTCGTGGCCCGCGTCGGCATCGGCTATCTTGCCCAGCCAGTACCGCGACGCGCCTCCCACACCGACGCCAACGACAACAAGACCGGCCAGGCCACCGAGGATTTGGCGACGGGTAAAGGACATGAACTCAACTACCTCACGTATCAGCGACAGGTCCGCAGACCTGCAAAAGGCGAATACGATACACCTGCGGATGAGAAACAGTAAGGGCGACCGAGAGACGCACATCATCGGTGGCGAAGGATCGGTTATGGCTGAAGACCAATGATCAGGTGCACCACCCCGCCCTCCAGCATCATGACGCCAGGCACACCGGCCAGATTCAACGCCTGCCGATTCATCCGCCCCACGTCGCGCAATTCCACGCGAACCCGGGTCAGCGCCACAGGCTGCTGCGACGTGAGGTTATCCACACCACCCAACGCGGCCACCACATTTGCTGCCAGGCCAGGCACCGATGGCACAGCCACCTTCGGTTCATCCACAATCAGGTCCGGCGTCAAGGCTTTCCAGAATGCCTGCTGCATTTTCTCGAACATGTTCAGTTCTCCATCACCAATGAGGTTTCGACCGCCGCGTCGCAATACAGCCGCAAGGCCTCGCGCACTTGTCCGGCACTTTCCAGGCCCAGGACCTGTTGGGCGATGGCCTGGCAATCCACCAGGTCCACTGTGCGAACCGTCGCTTTGACCGCCGGAATCAACGGCACACTCACCGATAACTCGTCCACCCCCAGGCCCAGCAAGAGCGGCGTGGCCAAGGTTTCCGAGGCCAACGCGCCGCAAACGCCCACCCACTTGCCGTGGGCATGAGCGGCTTTCACGGTGCTGGCGATCAGTCGCAGCACCGCGGGATGAAAACTGTCAGCCTGACTGGCGAGCCGCGGATGATCACGGTCCATGGCCAGGGTGTATTGGGTCAGGTCGTTGGTGCCGATGGAGAAAAAATCCACTTCGGGCGCAAACAGGTCCGCCATCAACGCGGCCGCTGGCACTTCGATCATGATCCCCAGCTTCGGCAGTTCCGTGAGGCCCAGGGCCAGCGCCTCCTCTTCGAGCAGTTGCCGGGCCACACGCAACTCCGACAGTTGCGTCACCATCGGCAGCATGATGTGCAGACGGGTCTGGCCCGCACAACTCAGGATTGCCTTGAATTGATCGCGCAACAGTTGCGGACGCTCCAGGCACAGACGAATCCCGCGCACACCCAGAAAAGGGTTGGTTTCACTGTCCATCGGGACATAGGCCAACGGCTTGTCACCGCCAACATCCAGGGTGCGCACCACCAGGTTCCGCGCAGGCCCGAGGGCTCGGGCGATGGCGCTGTAGGTGGATGCCTGCTCGTCATGGCTCGGCGCATGATGGCGATCCAGATAGAGAAACTCCGAACGCAGCAAACCGACACCCGCCCCTCCCAGCGCCATGGCCTGTTCGGCTTCCGCCAGCGAAGCGATGTTGGCCGTCACCTCGACAGGGTGTCCGTCGCGGGTACAGGCAGCCAGTGACGCCTGCGCCAACTCCTGGTGTTGGCGTTGCTGTGCAAGCTTGCGTCTGGCTTGAAGGTGTTCGATGGCGGCCAGGTCCGGGTCGATCTGCAACTCTCCCTTATCGGCATCGAGCAACACCTGGGTGCCGTTGACCAGCGCCAGCACTTGCACCGGCAACCCGCAAATCGCCGGCAAACCGAATGCCCGCGCCAGGATCGCGACGTGGCTGGTGGCGCCACCACCGACCGTGGCAAAACCCAGCACCTTTCGGGTATCAAGCCCGGCGGTCTGGGACGGCGTCAGTTGTTCAGCAATCAGGATGGCCCCATCAGGCAACTCCAGCTCGCGTTCCCGCACGCCGAGTAGCAACTTGAGCACTCTCTGACTGACATCGGCCAGGTCTGCCGCCCGTTCGGCCAGCAGCGCATTGCCCAGGCTTTTGAACAAGGTCGCTGTCGATTCGGTGGCCGCGCGCCAGGCGAATCCGGCACTTTTGCCTTCGTCGATCAGCACCTGAGCCACTTCCAACAAACCCGGGTCTTCGAGCAGTTCCTGATGAGCCCTGAAAATCTCTGCCTGGGCATCGCCCGCGGCGTTGTCGCGCATCTGCTGCAAAGCTGAAATGGCCTCGGTCAACGCGGCGGACAGATGATCGCGCTCAACCTGCGAACCCTCACCCCATTCGCTCACCACAAGGGCCTGCTCGGCGATCTGCACCACCTGGCCAAATGCCGCCCCCGCCGAAGCACACACCCCACGCAGCACCTTGGGCGATGAAATCTCCAGAGGCACCGGCGCAACATCCGCCATCACAGTCACTGTCTCGCCACAACCCGCGGCCAGCAGCTCCGCCAGCGTCTTGATCGCCGCCTCGGCATCCGGGCCGACCGCACTGACTTGCACAACGTCGTGGTGAGCTGTCTGCAACGCCATGATCGCCACCAGGGATTTCGCGTTCGCACTCGCCTGCTGTTTATGCAGATGAATGCTGGCCGAGAACCCTTTCGCCGCCTGGGCGAACACCGCCGCAGGACGGGCGTGCAAACCGTTCAGGTTGGGTAACGTCACCGGTTTGGAGAACAGCGCCTCGCCCTCTTGCGCCACGGACACACCCGCTGTCTGCTCGACAGCGTTCAACCCCAGCAGCGGCTGACCACTGTCTACCCACCCCGTTTGCGCCGCCAGCCAAGTGAACGGCTCGCCGCTGACCACCAGCATCAAGGTCAGCAGGCTGCGTGCATTCAACGCAACAAAATCGGCATCGAACTCGATCAGCGCCTGCCCGACGTCAACCTGCTGCCCCTCCTCCACCAATCGCGTGAACCCTTTCCCGGCAAGGTTCACCGTGTCGAGCCCGATATGCATCAACACCTGCACGCCATTTTCATTGGTGATGCTCACCGCATGCCCACTGGCCTGCACATTGCTGACCACCCCCGCCAGCGGCGCACACAATGTTGTTGAAGCCGGATCGATGCACAGCCCATCGCCGATGATCCGGCTGGAAAACACCGGATCGGGCACAAGGTCCAGAGGCATCAGTACGCCGGACAGGGGTGCGTGGAGCTGCAATTGTTGGGGTATGGCCATGACGTCACCTGCTGTTTTGTTCTTTGAAGTGCCGATGGAGCGCGACGCCCCGACAGCATCGCTTATTTCCACCAGTACTCGACCTGCAATCCGACGTTCGCACCGTGCCGCGCTGTGCCGAAGGCTCCGGTGTCGGACAACGCTGAACCCGCTGCCAGTTCATTGGCCGCACGCTTGGCCGCCTCGTTCCAGCTGGCATAGGTGTAATACAAGCGCACTTCGGGTCGAGCCCAGAATTCAGGGCCCTTGGGCGACCAGGTCGGGGCGAAGGTGAACTTGCTCAGTTTGCGCGTGCCACCCGTGGCGTCGACCTGATCGTGGCCCAGTTCGGTCACCAGTTTGAACTGCTCGGTGATCGCGTACGCAGGGCGAATCCCCAGGGAAATCCAGTTCTGGTCGGCACCGTCCGGGCGAATGTCTTTCTGGTAAACCGCCTCGACCTGCCCACCAAATCGTGGCGTCACTTGCCAGTCGAAGAACTCCACCACCCGGTAACTTTTGTTGCTGTCGTCCAGCTTTACGTTACCGGTATAACCCAATCCGGTGCCTGGGCCTTCGCCATACTGGAAAGCCAGTTTGTTCTTGCCGCCCAGAAAACCCTTTTGCACATGCTGGGTGGTGATTGCCCAGCCGCGATGAGCGTCGCGGCTGTCAGGTTTGTCGATGTAGCTCAGGCCAAACTCCAGCTCACCGCCGGGGTTGGTGTTGAATCCAGCCACGTTGAAGTCGTGACGATTGATGTAATCCTTCTGGTACAGGTTGTCCTTGCGCGAAAAGGCGTAGCTGTATTTCAGATCGCCGATCAGCACGTCCTCGATGCCGCCGCCGGTGGCGCTCTGGTTCCAGTAGTAAAAGTCGGAAATGTGGATGTCGTTCCGTTTGTAATAGCGGCGACCGGCCCACAGCGAGCCGCCGTTGAGGCCGGGCATGTTCGACCATTGCCCGTACAGCTGCGGCAGGCGCACCGAGCCGTTGTCACCCTTGAACGTCAGGTCCTTGTCGTACTGGTTATACAGCGAGGCCATGCCATCGACACTGAGCACCGAACCGTCATCCAGGGTGTACACGTCCTGACGAAGTTCCAGTTCCCCATAGTGCTCGCACTCGTTACCGAGGCGGTATTTGGTCTGTGCTCCGGGCAGCTGGAAACACTGTTGTTTACCACTGTTGACCGATGTCCCGACACCGCTGCGCAGGTAACCGCCGAACTCCAGCGCATGGGCCGACCAAGGCAATGCCAGGCAGACACTCGCGGCGACAAGGCTGCGATTTATTGTTGTTTTCAAGAACCACCCCATTATTTTTATTGTGTCGTTCCGCAAAATCAGCGCGCAAAACTCCCCCGCGCAGCGTTCTGCGTGTTTTTTTGAAGTCGGTGTTTTTAGTGGTCGGTCAGGTGCAAAACAAACGATTCATACGCTCGTAAAAACACCTGTCGATTTCGCGGCGGACAGTCCGGGTAGTTGCAGATGACCAGGCGCTGGGTCATGAGTTCGGTGATCACTCCATCCGGCAATTCAACTTCGCAAGGCGCCCCGTAGAAGTTGTTCAGTACCAGCAAACGTTCGCCGTTTCCTTCCCGTACATACGCCCAGACATGCGCATGCTCAGGCAGCAACTGACGGTAAATACCATCGGACATCAGCGCTTCGGTACGCCGCAAGTTGATCAGCAGACGGTAGTGATGCAGCACTGAATCCGGGTCGTCGAGTTGAGTGGCGACGTTGATCTGCGCCGAGTTGGCCGGCACGCCGATCCAGGGTTCCACCGCGCTGAAACCGGCGTTCGGTTCGCCATTCCAATGCATCGGCGTACGGCCGTTGTCGCGGGACTTCTGCATGATCGCCGCCATGTTGTCGGCATCGCTCGCACCCGCCTCGCGCTTGAGGCGGAAGATGTTCAGGGTCTCGACATCGCGGTATTGATCGATGTGATCGAAACCCGGATTGGTCATGCCCAGTTCTTCGCCCTGATACACAAATGGCGTGCCCTGGAGAAAATGCAGCGCAGTGCCGAGCATCTTCGCCGACACCACACGATGCTCGCCGTCATGACCAAACCGCGAGACCACCCGCGGTTGGTCGTGATTACACCAGAACAGCGCATTCCAGCCTCCGCCGGCCTGCATGCCGGTTTGCCAGTCGGAGAGGATGCGCTTGAGTTCAAGGAAGTCGAAATCAGCGCGAATCCACTTCTGCAGGTTCGGGTAATCGACCTTCAGGTGATGGAAATTGAAGGTCATCGACAGCTCCTTCGACTCCGGTCGCGAGTAGCGAATGCAGTGTTCGAGGCTGGTAGACGACATCTCGCCGACATTGATCAGGTCATGGCCCTCGAACACTTCGCGGTGCATTTGCTGCAAGTATTCGTGAACATTCGGGCCGTCGGTATAGAAGCGTCGGCCGTCGCTATCGTCGTCGGGAAAGTCCGCCGGTTTCGAGATCAGATTGATCACGTCCAGACGAAAACCACCCACGCCTTTATCGCGCCAGAAACGCATCATTTTGAAGACTTCGGCGCGTACCTTCGGGTTGTCCCAGTTCAGGTCGGCCTGGGTGTGATCGAACAGGTGCAGGAAGTACTGACCGGTCTGCGCCTCGTATTCCCACGCCGAACCGCCGAACTTGGATTCCCAGTTGTTTGGCTGATCGCGCCAGATGTAGAAGTCGCGGTATGGGTTGTCGAGACTGCTGCGGGCCTGTTGGAACCAGGCGTGTTCGATCGAGGTGTGGTTGACCACGATATCGAGCATCAACTTGATCCCGCGCTTGCCGGCCTCGGCAATCAGCAAATCACAATCGGCCATGGTGCCGTAGCTCGGATCGATGGCGTAGTAATCGCTGATGTCGTAACCGTTGTCGCGCTGGGGTGAACGCAGGAACGGCGTGATCCACAGGCAATCGACGCCCAGCCAGTGCAGGTAATCGAGCTTGGCCACGACGCCGAGCAAATCACCCGTGGGGTTGCCCGCGTGGCTGTGAAAACTCTTCGGGTAGATCTGGTAAATCACCGAACGTTGCCAGTCTTGCATGGCGGATTCCTTCAGTAAGATTTGTACTGGCCTTTCGGGCCTCTTCGCGGGCAAGCCCGTTCCCACAGTGACCGCATTCCATGTGGGAGCGGCGGTGCGACGATGCGATCTATCAGGCGACCCGATACCCAGGCCGAACAATCTTCATGCTCAACCCGCAGGTCAAAACAAACGGCACGACCATGGCGATGATCATTCCGATCACAAACATCGGGATGAACTGCGGGATGATCGAGATAAATCCGGGCAAGCCGCCGACACCGATGGCCGATGCCTGGACCTTGTTCAGCGACAGGAAGATGCACCCCAGCGCCGAACCAATCAGTGCGGCGTAAAACGGAAACTTGTAGCGCAGGTTGACCCCGAACATCGCCGGTTCGGTGATGCCGAAATAGGCCGAAATCGCTGAAGTCGACGCCATGGACTTGTCCCGCGCATTACGGGTCATGTAGAACACCGCGAGCGCCGCGCTGCCTTGGGCGAGGTTGGACATGACGATCATCGGCCAGATAAAGGTGCCGCCCTGGGTCGAGATGAGCTGCAAGTCGACCGCGAGAAACATGTGGTGCATGCCGGTGATCACCAAGGGCGCGTAAAGCAGGCCGAAGATTGCACCGCCGACCATCGGCGCCAGATCAAACAGGGTGACCACACCTTCAGTGATGAGAATCCCCAGATGCCGGGTCACCGGGCCAATGACCGCCAGGGCCAGCACGCCGGTGACCACGATGGTGGTGATCGGCACCACCAGCAATTGCACGGCATTAGGCACTCGCGCCCGCAGCCATTTTTCGATGACGCTCATCACGTAGGCCGCCAGCAGAATCGGCAGGATCTGCCCCTGATAGCCGACCTTTTCGATCTGGAACAAACCGAGAATGTCGAAATACGGCAGGCTCTGGCCGTCGAGACCTGCGACGGCCTTGCCGTAGTTCCAGGCATTGAGCAGGTCGGGGTGAACCAGCATCAGGCCGAGCACGATGCCGAGAATTTCGCTGCCGCCAAACCGCTTGGCGGCTGACCAGCCCACCAATGCAGGCAGGAACACGAACGACGTGTTGGCCATCAGGTTGATCAGGCTCCAGAGCCCGTCAAGCCTGGGGTAAGCGTCCAGCAGGGTCTGGCCCTCGATGAACATGCCCTTGGCACCGATGAGGTTGTTGATGCCCATCAGCAGGCCCGCAATGATCAGCGCCGGCAGGATCGGCATGAACACATCGGAAAACACCCGCACCAGACGTTGCACGGCGTTTATCTTGTCGGCGCTTTTCTGTTTGACGTCGGCGATCGTTGACGCAGCAAGGCCGGTTTGTTGGCGCAGTTCTGCGTAAACCTTCTCCACCTCGCCGGGACCGATGACCACCTGGAACAGACCGCCGGTAAAGAATGAGCCTTTGACCAGATCAATCTGGTTAAGCGTGGCGCTGTTGACCCGGCTCGGGTCCTTGAGGGCAAGGCGCAGGCGTGTGACGCAATGCGCGGCCTGCTCGAGGTTGTCGCTGCCACCGAGGCTTTGCAGCAGCTCGCTGACGATGTTCGGATAGTCGTGGCTCATGCTTGTTTTTCCGCTGTGGTTTTTTGTTATTGGCAGCACGCCGAAGCGAAAAGTACTCGTCTGTACGAGTTAAATCAACAACTCGTACAGACGAGTTTGAATTTGTTTATTTACAACCCGACAGGCGGCGATTTTTCCTACCCTCACAAATGCTGAAATCCCAAAGCCGCATGGACAAACCCCTACCCTGCCCTTAAGGTTCGAAACCTTGAGTACATTGCGGCACAGAGCCATCCCCATGAGTAAATACAACCAGATCTACAGCGATCTGCTTGCCAGCATCACGACCGAACGTCTGGAGCGCGGCGCCCGGTTGCCCTCCGAAACCGAATTGATGGACAGCTATCAGGCCAGTCGCGGCACCGTGCGCAAAGCCATCGAACAATTACAGGAGCGCGGTTTCGCCCAGAAAGTCCACGGAAAAGGCACCTTTGTGTTGTCGACCGACCCGATCGAATTTCAGTTGGGTGGCATTGTCAGCTTTCAGGAAACCCATCCGCGATTGGGCAACAACGTCAGCACCGAGGTGGTCGAGTTCAGCCAGATCCCGCTCGAAGGTGCGTTGCTGGAACATATCAAGGCGGAAGAAGGCAGCCTGATCACGAGGATCAAACGCGTACGGCGGATCGATGGAAAACGAGTGATCCTCGACATCAACCATTTCGTCAGCGACGTCATTCCCGGACTCTCGCGGGACATCGCCGAACACTCGATCTACGCCTTCATCGAACAGACCCTGCAACTGCAAATCGCCTACGCCCAGCGCACCATCGAAGCCGTGCCCTGCAGCAAGGATGACCAGCAACACCTCGACCTCGACGGCCAGAGCCATGTGATCGTGGTCAGCAACCAGACGTTTCTGCAGGACGGCCGGCAGTTCGAGTACACGGAATCCCGGCACACCCTCGACAAGTTCTATTTTTCGGATGTGGCACGGCGCTGACCCTGCACGGTTGAAAAATGCGTTTGGGCATAACTATGTAGTGCACTTCCTTTGAGCAAGCGGGCGATCATCGCTGCCCATTTCTCAAGGAGCGAGAGCATGTCCACCGAACAAAATACCCCCGCATCACGCAATGCCGCCGACCAGGAAAAACTCAAACTCATCGCGCCGGTCGTTGTGACAGCCTGCCCCGGTTTGCAGGAGGAAGCCCATGCGGTAGCCCGTGAAATCCTGCAAAAACACGGCATCACCCACCTGGACCCCGATCAGGTCTGGTGGCATCGCTTCGACAATGTCTCGGCCAGCAGCAGCAAGGCCTTTCTGGGTTGGGAGCACGCGCCAAAACCCAGTGAATCCTTCACCCTGACGCAACTGGTGATCCATCGGTACCGCGTGACCGACCAGGACGACGCCCTCGAACTGAACAGCAATGGCGGTTTTTACACCGCGGATGCCGACGCCAGCATTTACAACGAAACCAATGAAGTGCGGATGTACCCCAGCAAGGTGCTCGCCGACCTGTGGGAGAAGAACCTCAGTGAGCGCTATCTGCATAAACTCAATGCCTTCTGGGCCACCCATTTCGATGACTACCGGACCCTGGCCAAATGTAATTACCTGAGCAAAGCCATCGAGGTCCGCGAAAGCGGTCAGCTGGGGGAAGAGGATTTCCAGACCGCCATCAGGGCCGTCGTCGATGGCGCATCCTGGCCGATCACCCTGGCGACCCTGCAAGCGCAAACCGCTACGCCTGCGGATCTTCGTGTCTGCACGCTGGATGTCGCCGGGCATGTCGCCACCGATATTCTGCGCATCGTTGAGAGCAACGGTCGGCAGATCACGTACGTTCCCGGCGCCGCTGAGCCCTTCCACGTGCACCCGACAGTGACGGACATGCACTGGTGGATGTTGCTGCAAATGAACGAAGAAAAGCCCCGTACCGAGTTCATGACCCATTTCCCGCTGTCGGTGCGCAAGGAAGTGCAGGACAACATCACCCCGTTGATGAATCAGCTGGTCGGTACCTGGGGCAAGTACGACCACCATTTGATCAATCAAAAAGACATCACCCTCAGCGGTGACGTATTCACCTGGCAGAGCCAGGCGGTCAAGAGCGCGATGCTGGAAGAGGCCAATCTGACCCTGGTGACCAATGGACAGATGCGCGAGCACCTGTGGCTGGGTTATCTGACCGTCGGCCTGAAGGTCTTCGGCCCGTTGGCAGTACTCGGCTGGCCAATCGCCCTGCCGGTGATCGGGGCCAGCATCGCAGCGATGGGTTTGAACATCGACAAGGCCGTCAATGGCAAGACGGCAGCGGAACGCAAGGCGGGGGTCATCGGCGCGGTGCTCGCCGGCGTCAACACCCTGTTCAATATCCCGTTACTCAAGGAAATCAACGTATTGGACGACGTCGGGGCGGCGGCCGAGGCGGCAGAAGCGGCCGAGATGGCGGATTTGAACAAGACGCTCGACCCGCAAGAAACCGTCGACCCGCAGGCGCCCGTAGAGCCAGAGGAAAGTCCTCTGCCAGCGGGTCTGTTGCCCACCCTGCCAGATGAAATCGAGCAAGCGTTGGAATTGCCGGAACACTGGCAAAGCAATGAAATCCTCGAAAGCTACACCATGGCCACCAGTGGCAAATTCCAGGGTGTCTACACGCTGGATTCACAGCCTTCCAACGCTATCCTGATAAACGATCAGGCCTACTACGTGCGTTATGAGGCAGACGTCAACGGCGGCGGAACCTGGGCCATCATCGACCCGGAGAACCCGAATGCCTTTACCGGATCGATTCCCGTACGCCTGAATGCCGAGGGGGAATGGGAGCTGACGGCGAAACGAGGGTTGACCGGTGGCGGCAAAGGCCTGAGCAAGCCTGTTCCCGGGCCATCCAGGCCGCTCCCCCATGTCCGGCCACGTCATTCCGTCGAACACTTGACGAGATACGACGCCCCCAATGGACGTTCGCTGAACTTCCTGGCGTTGGGAGAGCAAGAGACTCACATAAAAATCATCACGTTGCCTAACGGGTATCTCAAAGGGGTCACCCCTTATGAAGAGTTCGTCGCGGGACGTCGCACGGTACTGGTCAGGGATGCGACCGGTTTCCAGCGTCCGGAGGGCTTTTTCGCTTCGCTGCCCCCTCGCCCGACTCAGCCCGTGATCACACCCTCCACCACCGTTACAGAACTCATCGAGAAAGTATTCGACGCAGCGCCGGGGCTGGTGGTCGGTGAAAGCCAGGATCGCATCGCCAGTATGCGGTTCCTGATCGAAAACATGCCGACACTGGCCAGGCAAGGCGTCAAGACGATCTACATGCATCGGCTGCTCAACGACTTCAATCAAGTCGACCTGAACGACTTCGCCGATACCGGGCAGATGCATGGCATGCTGGAAAAGTATCTGCAAAAGCTGCCGGGCGATCCTGCCGGACAGTACACGCCTCTGGAAGTCGTCAGGACAGCCCAACGGAACGGCATTCGAATCCAGGCCACCGATTGCCTGGCAAGCTATCGCTACACCGACTCGAACTTCCGCGCCCTGTCACGACAATCCGTCAAGACCTACCTCACCCATACCATCATGCGAGCCACTCAAGCCCGCAACGGCGGCGGAAAATGGGTGGTGCTCACCGATCAGGAGAGTATTAACACGTTCAGGGGAATGGCCGGCATCAGCGAAACAGAGGGAGGGATCGGCTTACGCATCGAAGAAGTGGGCCCTGACCAGAACCTGCACCTGGACATCGACCAAGGCATCGACGTTGGCCGTGACTTTGCAGAGGTTACCACCCAGATGCGCGGCAATGTCGACACGTTGTACGCCGACATCAGCCTGCAGGTGCCGACTCAGGCCATTCCAAGAACGCAACAGCAAATCAATCAGCTACTGTTCCGCCAGGGCATGTTTACCATTGAAAGGTCAGACGAAACCTTGACGCTGATCCATCGCAGCCGGACCAACCTGATTATGCGAACGATGATCGAGCGCACAGCGGATGGCGGCTTCCGCATCGACCGTCCGGCCTGGGCCGCCGTGCATCAGGTGACCTACGCGAATCTGATCAGCCTTGTCCACGCACTCAACCGCATGGGCCTGACGCTGGAAGGACGCCTGCCCACTGTAGCGGCCTGATCGAAAAAAAAGCCCCGTGAACTCACATTCACGGGGCCTTTCGGGTGTTACAGACGATCAATCAGACCGGGATCATTCCCACTCAATCGTCGCCGGCGGCTTGCTCGACACGTCGTAGGTGACGCGGGAGATGCCTTCGATTTCATTGATGATGCGGCCGCTGACGGTTTCCAGCAGTTCGTAAGGCAGGTGCGCCCAACGCGCGGTCATGAAGTCGATGGTTTCCACGGCACGCAGGGCCACGACCCAGGCGTAACGACGGCCATCGCCTACAACGCCAACCGACTTCACCGGCTGGAACACCACGAACGCCTGGCTGACTTTGTGGTACCAGTCGGCCTTGCGCAGTTCTTCGATGAAGATGTGGTCGGCGCGACGCAGCAGGTCGGCGTATTCCTTCTTCACTTCACCGAGGATCCGCACGCCCAGGCCCGGGCCCGGGAACGGGTGACGGTAGACCATGTCGTACGGCAGGCCGAGTTCCAGGCCCAGACGACGGACTTCGTCCTTGAACAGCTCGCGCAGGGGTTCAACCAGCTTGAGGTTCATTTCTTCCGGCAGGCCGCCCACGTTGTGGTGCGACTTGATCACGTGGGCCTTGCCGCTTTTCGCGCCAGCCGACTCGATCACGTCCGGGTAGATAGTGCCTTGGGCGAGGTACTTGATGTTGTCCAGTTTGTTGGACTGGGCATCGAAGACGTCGATGAAGGTACGACCGATGATCTTGCGCTTTTTCTCTGGATCGCTTTCGCCGGCCAGGTTGTTCAGGAACTGGTCTTCAGCGTTGGCGCGGATCACCTTGACGCCCATGTTCTCGGCGAACATGGCCATCACTTGCTCGCCTTCATGCAGACGCAGCAGGCCGTTGTCGACGAAGACGCAGGTCAACTGGTCGCCGATGGCTTTGTGCAGCAGCGCGGCAACCACCGAGGAGTCCACACCGCCGGACAGGCCGAGCAGGACGTTGTCGGTGCCGACCTGGGCGCGAACCTGAGCGATGGCGTCTTCAGCAATCTTCGACGGCGTCCACAGCGCTTCGCAACCGCAGATGTCGAGGATGAAGCGCGAGAGGATGCGACCGCCCTGTTTGGTGTGGGTCACTTCCGGGTGGAACTGCACGCCGTAGTAGCCGCGAGCGTCGTCGAACATGCCGGCAATCGGGCAGCTCGGGGTGCTGGCCAGGATGTGGAATTCCTCTGGCATCCGGGTGACTTTGTCACCGTGGCTCATCCACACGTCGAGGCCGAACAGGCCGTCGGCGTCGATATGGTCTTCGATGCCGTCGAGCAGGCGGCTCTTGCCGACCACGTCAACGCGAGCGTAACCGAACTCACGCAGTTCGGAACCTTCAACCTTGCCACCCAGCTGTTCAGCCATGGTCTGCATGCCGTAGCAGATACCGAAGACCGGTACGCCCAGGTCAAATACGGCTTGCGGGCAGCGCGGACTGTCGGCGACGTGCACGGACTCGGGGCCGCCGGCGAGAATGACGCCTTTTGGAGCGAATTCGCGAATCGCTTCTTCATCCATGTCGAACGGATGCAGTTCGCAGTACACGCCGATTTCACGCACGCGGCGGGCAATCAGCTGGGTGTACTGGGAACCGAAATCGAGGATCAGGATGCGGTGAGCGTGAATGTCGAGGGCCATGATTCAGTCTCGTCTAAGTAATTCAGAAACAGTCGTGATTCAGAAACAACTCGGGGCTGAATCGAACAGCCCCGGGTTACTTAACGTTTTGCTTGAAGCCTCAACCTACGCGGTAGTTTGGCGCTTCTTTGGTGATCTGCACGTCGTGGACGTGGGACTCGGCCATGCCAGCGCCGGTGATCCGCACGAACTCAGGCTTGGTGCGCATCTCTTCGATGTCGGCACTGCCGGTGTAGCCCATCGAGGAACGCAGGCCGCCCATCAGTTGATGGATGATGGCGCTCAGGGAGCCCTTGTAAGGAACACGCCCTTCGATGCCTTCCGGAACCAGCTTCTCGGCACCCGCGGAGGAGTCCTGGAAGTAACGGTCGGAGGAACCCTGGGCCTGGGACATGGCGCCCAGCGAACCCATGCCGCGGTAAGCCTTGTACGAACGACCCTGGAACAGTTCGATCTCGCCCGGCGCTTCTTCAGTACCGGCGAACATCGAGCCCATCATCACGCAGGAAGCACCGGCAACGATGGCCTTGGACAGGTCACCGGAGAAACGGATGCCGCCGTCGGCGATCAACGGAACGCCAGTGCCTTCAAGGGCAGCGGCGACGTTGGCGATGGCACTGATTTGCGGGACGCCGACACCGGCGACGATGCGGGTGGTGCAGATCGAGCCAGGGCCGATACCGACCTTGACGGCGTCGGCGCCAGCTTCGGCCAGGGCCTTGGCGGCAGCGCCGGTGGCGATGTTGCCGCCGATGACCTGCACTTCAGGGAAATTCTGTTTGACCCAACGAACGCGGTCGATCACGCCTTTGGAGTGACCGTGTGCGGTGTCGACCACCACCACGTCAACGCCGGCATTGACCAGTGCAGCGACGCGGTCACCGGTGTCTTTACCGGTGCCGACCGCAGCGCCAACACGCAGACGACCTTGATCGTCCTTGCTGGCCAGCGGGTAAGCCTTGGCTTTCTCGATGTCTTTGACGGTCATCATGCCTTTGAGGGCGAATTTGTCGTCGACGATCAGGACTTTTTCCAGGCGGTGCTTGTGCAGCAACTCGCGGACTTCGTTCTTGTTGGCGCCTTCGCGGACGGTGACCAGACGCTCTTTAGGCGTCATCACTTCACGTACGGTGGCTTCCAGACGGGTTTCGAAGCGCACGTCACGGGAAGTGACGATGCCGACCAGGTCGCCATCGTGCAGTACCGGAACGCCGGAGATGTTGTGCATGCGGGTCAGTTCGAACAGATCACGAACCGTGGCGTCAGCCTCGATGGTGATCGGGTCCTTGACCACGCCGGCTTCGAACTTCTTGACCTTGCGCACTTCGGCAGCTTGCTGCTCGATGGTCATGTTCTTGTGGATGATACCGATGCCACCTTCCTGAGCCATGGCAATTGCCAGACGGGCTTCAGTAACGGTGTCCATGGCGGCAGAAACCAGAGGAATATTCAGCTCGATGCCACGGGTAAGGCGGGTCTTGAGACTGACTTCGTTAGGAAGCACCTCGGAATAACCAGGCACTAGTAGAATGTCGTCGAATGTCAGAGCTTCTTGGCTGATACGCAGCATCGCGGGGGCTCCCGAGCGGGAAAATGGAAGCGCGCCATTATAGTCAGACACCCCCTCGGGTTCAATGTAAAACTCTGTCTATTATTGGCATTACTGATATACGGGGATTGTCGCCGCCTACAACTCGACTTTCACCCAACTGACCGGTTGATCCAGCCAATCGGCGAACTCATCGATGAAGCTCTGCTTGAACCCCGCCTCGGCCCAGTTGTTGAAAATGAATCCCAGGTTGGAAAAGCCGCACTCCTGCAGGAAAAGAAAGCCGTTGATGTCGTCTTCATGCCCGCACTCCGGGCAGGTGAAGTTATCGGTGCGCCCCGGCATCCAGTCTTCCAGGCTTTCGAACAGCGCTTCGCCGACTTCCTTGCGGCATTCGGCGCAGCCCGCTTCCTCAAGGAAACCCTTGGCCGGCGTGTAGATGCAGCGTTTGGTAATGATCTCGAGGCCATTGATCGGCTCGCCGAACGGCAATGCTTCCGGGTGCAGGACCACGGCACGGGCACCGTCAGCGATCGCGTGGCCCATGCGGTTGCCGGTTCGGCCGCAGGTGGTCAGCTCTTCCTTGACGATGTTCTTGCGCACCAGCCACCGCACGACCGCCCTTGCCCGGGGTTCGTGCACCGGCAGCGTGGAGATTTTAGGGACGATGATGCTTTGCGAATTCATGGGTGCAAGCCTGCTGCGTCGAAATGGGGGGTCTGCGGCGTACCGTTTGACGCCTTCGCGGACATAACAATCATGTTCACCCCGCTCACTGTGGGAGCGGGTTTGCCCGCGAAGGCGTCGGAGCGGCGGGCAGCTTAATCCCTGACGAAATCCGGTCAAGTACTCAAATACCGGCCGACCAGCGCAATCCCGCTGGCCAGCACCAACCAGGTCACCAGCCGCACGAATGCCTCGCGGGACAATCTCATGGTCAGCCGCCGGCCAATCCACAGCCCCAACGCCATGGCCGGCAACAAACACAGCGCCAACATCAACAAGGGTAGCTCGGCGTACACACCCGCGACAGCAAACAGGCTCAGGCGCACCACGGTGCTGCAACTGATCAGAGCGCTTTGGGTCGCCCGCGCCGCGTCTTTTGGTAACCGACTGTTCAAATAGATCGCATATAAAAAGCCGCCACTGCCAAACAGCGCACCGAACATCCCGCCGACCGTGCCCATCGGCACCGCCCAACCTGCCGACAACTGCGTCGGGCGGGTTTTGACCCACAGGCTGTAAACCGCATAGGCGCTGATAAACACCCCCATCAACAGCAACAACAGATCGGATTTCAGGTTCAGCAGAAAGATCACACCCACCGTGCAACCCACCGCCATGCACGGCAGCAGCCGCAGCAGTTCCGGCTTGGCCACATCCCGTCGCGAGGGCAGCAGATTGCCGAACGCCGCGACAAAATCCAGTAGCACCAGCAACGGCACGATCTTCGATAGCGGCATGAACAGAATCAGAATCGGCCCGGCCACCAGTGCGGTACCGAACCCGGCAATGCCAAACACGATGTAAGCCAGGGCAATGCCCAACCCGATCACCAGCCAATCCGTCGCGCCAAATGGCCATTGGTGCAACAACTCAAACGCGTTCATCGGCACGCCTTCATTAAATACTTGTGATGACTTTAGCCAGCGCGGAGCCTTGCGACTAATATCTTCAAAGCCCCTCTCTCATCTCAAAAAGGCATGCCTCATGCTTTCAACCCGTCAATTGCGTTACTTCGTGGAGATCGCCGAGTGCGGGAGTTTCAGTGCAGCCGCTGAACGTTTGTTTGTTGCGCAGCCAGCGTTGAGCCGGCAAATAAAGGACATGGAAACCCGCCTGCAAACACCCTTGTTCGAGCGCACTGCACGCCAGCCTCGACTGACGGCCGCCGGTGAAGCCTTCCTGCCCCGGGCCAGAAACCTGCTGAACGAATTGGCCAAAGCCAGCGAGATGGCCACCCAGGTCGGCAATGGAGAACTCGGCACCTTGCGCCTAAGCCATTCCAGCACCGTCCCCATGAGTGGCCGTCTGCTGCGAGGCATCAGCGACTATTTGAGCCAGCATGTCGGTGTGTCCATGGACATCGCCAAGCTGTCTTCCGAAGCGCAACTTGAAGCGTTGGCCGACAACCGGCTTGATGTCGGGCTGCTGCGCCTGCCGGTGTTGCGCCAACGTGAAGGCGTGCAGATTGTTCCTTTGTACAACGAACGATTGCTGCTGGCCGTTCCGCCCAATCACCGGCTGGCTGTGGATAAGTCCGCTCAGGGCATCGACCTGGCGCAACTGAAGGATGAGGCGTTTATCTCTATTCCCCATCCCCAACGCGGCGGGCTGAGTTATTTGTCCGCCGAGCTGTGCATGCGTCAGGGTTTCTTTCCAAAAGCGGCCCGAGTGGTGTCGCGCAAAACCACGCAACTGCAGTTGATTCAGGCCGGGTTCGGCATCGCCCTGCTGCCGGAGTCGATGCAGGACATTGCGCCACCCGACATTCATTTCCTGCCCTTGGCCGACCCGGATTGCCAGAGCACCGTCGCCCTCGCCTGGCGGCAGAATCCGACGACGCTGGTTCAACACTTCATCAACACCTGCACAGATCATTGTGGGGGCGGGCTTGCTCGCGAAGGTGATGTGTCAGTCGACATGAAGGTTGAATGTTAAACCGCTTTCGCGAGCAAGCCCGCTCCCACAGGGGGATTTGCGTTGGCTCATGGAGATTCGCATGCGAATGCCTTTAAACTGCGCCCCATGATTAAAGATCCCTTTGCAAGACTCGGCCTGGACCGTGAAGTCCTGACTGTCAGCCAGCTCAACGGCCGCGCGCGGGTGTTGCTCGAAGACGTGTTCAGCAATATCTGGGTCGAAGGCGAAATCTCCAACCTCGCCCGTCCGGCGTCCGGCCACGTGTATTTCACCCTCAAGGACAGCGGTGCCCAGGTGCGTTGCGCATTGTTCCGGCAGAACGCGGCACGGGTTCGTCAGGCGCTGAAGGACGGCCTGGCGGTCAAGGTGCGCGGCAAGGTTTCGCTGTTCGAAGGGCGTGGCGACTATCAACTGATCCTCGACACCGTCGAACCGGCCGGTGATGGCGCGCTGCGCCTGGCGTTCGATGCCTTGAAAGAAAAACTCAGCGCCGAAGGCCTGTTCAGCGCCGAACGCAAAGTACCGCTGCCGGCGCATCCGCAGCGCATTGGCATCATCAGTTCACCGACCGGCGCAGTGATCCGCGACATCATCAGCGTGTTCCGCCGCCGTGCGCCGCAGGTGCAGCTGACACTGATCCCCACCGCGGTGCAGGGCCGCGAAGCGACGGCGCAGATTGTCCGTGCGCTGAAACTGGCGGACGCCCGTGGTTTCGATGCATTGATCCTGGCCCGTGGCGGCGGCTCGCTGGAAGACCTGTGGTGTTTCAACGAAGAAGCCGTGGCCCGCGCCGTGGACGCTTGCGTGACGCCGATTGTCAGCGCCGTCGGCCATGAAACCGATGTCTCGATCAGCGACTTCGTCGCCGACGTTCGCGCCCCGACCCCTTCCGCCGCCGCTGAGCTGCTGGCGCCGGATTCCAGCGACCTGGTGCGTCGGGTCGAGAGCCTGCATCGACGGCTGGTGATGCGCATGCGCGACCGCCTGATGCGTGATCGCCTGCGCCTTGAAGGCATCTCTCGCCGCTTGCGTCATCCCGGCGAACGCCTGCGCCAGCAGGCGCAACGGCTGGATGATCTGGACATGCGCATGCGCCGCGCCTTCGAACGCAGCCTCAATACCCGTCGCGAACGCTTGATCCGCCTGGAGACCCGCCTCGCGGCGCAACATCCGGGGCGCCAACTGGCAATGCTGCGCCAGCGTCTCGACAGCCTCGCCGAACGTCTGCCCCGGGCCATCCGCGAAGGCCTCAAATCCCGTCGTCTGCAACTGCAAAGTCAGGTGCAGACGCTGCACGTGGTTAGCCCGCTGGCGACCCTCGGCCGTGGCTACAGCATTTTGCTCGACGAGCGCGGCAATGCGATCCGCAACGCCGCGCAAACCCACAACGGCCAGCGCCTGAAAGCCAAACTGGGCGAAGGCGAACTGCAAGTGCGGGTCGAAGACAATCACCTGACGCCCGTCACCCTTTCTTTACTGGATTGATCCATGCCGCGTTTTTTAGCTCCACTGCTGTTGCTGTGCCTGACCTTTAACGCCCACGCCGACAGCTACATCACCCGCCTGTTGAACAAACCGGTGCCGGGCGGCGTGGCGGTCTTGGATCTGGGCAGCGCTGCCCAGGCGCCGAAAGCCAGTTATCAAGGCAAACCGGTGTTGGTGGTCAAGGAGCAGAACAATTGGCTGGCGATTGTCGGTGTGCCGTTGACGGTCAAGCCGGGCACACAGCAGGTCAGCAGCGGCGGTCGCACGTTGAGTTTCACCGTCGGCAACAAGAAGTATCCGGAACAACGCATCACTTTGAAAAACACTCAACAGGTCAATCCGGACCCGGACAATCTCAAGCGCATCGAGCGCGAACTGGCGGAGCAGATCGCCGCGTACCGCACGTTCAGCCCGAATACCCCGAGCAACCTGCTGCTGGACAAACCGGTCAACGGCCCGCTGTCGAGCAAGTTCGGTGTGCGCCGCTTCTTCAATGGTGAAGAGCGCAATCCACACTCGGGCCTGGACTTCGCCGTAGGCGCTGGCACACCGATCAAGACCCCGGCCGCGGGCAAGGTGATTCTGATCGGTAACTACTTCTTTAATGGCAACACGGTATTTGTCGACCATGGGCAGGGCTTTATCAGCATGTTCTGCCACATGTCGAAAATCGATGTGAAGGTTGGCCAGCAATTGGCGCGTGGCGCCGTGGTCGGGAAGGTTGGCGCCACCGGGCGGGCGACCGGGCCGCATATGCACTGGAATGTCAGCCTGAATGATGCGCGGGTGGATCCGGCGATTTTCATTGGCGCTTTTCAGCCTTAAGGCATTTGTGAGGTGACTGGCCTCTTCGCGAGCAAGCCCGCGAAGACGGCCTCATAGTTGCCGAATCGCCGCTGGATAAATCGCGCAATTGGAATCGACACAGTCCAACGTCCTCAATTGCGCATCCCTCAACCCCCACGCAAACATCCACACAATCGCGCTCTTTCGCCGCAATAAAATCTCGATAAATCTCTCCATTCGAGTATTCCTCTCAATTTTTTTCGACTGCTTGCCATCCTTCACCCTCGCGGTTAGGGTTGAAGGCATGAAAACCTCTCACACCCTCATTCAGCTTCGCCAGCACCGCAGCCTGTGCCTCGTCAGTGCACGACTGCCGGGCTGAATTGCGGCGCCTCGTCTTACGCTTTTCCCCAAGAACATTTGATCCACCGGCAGGCCGCCTTTTTTCGGCCCACACAATAAGGATTTCCCGATGAGCATGCTCAAAGACCCGTCTTCGAAATACCGCGCGTTCCCGACCATCGACATTCCGGACCGCACCTGGCCGTCGAAGACCATCACCGCCGCGCCGATCTGGTGCAGCTCCGACCTTCGCGACGGCAACCAGTCGCTGATCGAGCCGATGGACGCGGTCAAGAAGCTGCGTTTCTGGAAAACCCTGGTGCAGGTCGGCGTGAAAGAAATCGAAGCGTCCTTCCCGGCGGCGTCGCAAACCGACTTCGACTTCGTGCGCACCCTGATCGAAGGCAACCACATCCCGGACGACACCACCATTCAGGTGCTGACCCAGGGCCGTGAAGACCTGATCGAGCGCACCTTCGAATCCCTCCGTGGAGCGAAGAAAGCCATCGTTCACCTGTACAACGCGACCTCCCCTTCCTTCCGCCGCATTGTCTTCAACCAGGACAAGGACGGGATCAAGGCCATCGCGGTCAACGCTGCCAAGCTGTTCGTCAAATACGCCGCCCTTCAGCCGGACACGCAGTGGACTTTCGAATACTCGCCGGAAACCTTCAGCGCCACCGAACTGGAGTTCGCCAAGGAAGTCTGCGACGCGGTGATCGACGTCTGGAACCCGACGCCTGAGCACAAGGTGATCCTCAACCTGCCAGCCACTGTCGAATGCGCGACCCCGAACATCTACGCCGACCAGATCGAGTGGTTCGGCCGTCATATCAACCGTCGTGACAGCGTGATCATCAGCCTGCACACCCACAACGACCGTGGCACTGGCGTGGCCGCCACCGAGCTGGGCCTGATGGCTGGCGCGGATCGTGTCGAAGGCTGCCTGTTCGGCAACGGCGAGCGTACCGGCAACGTCGATCTCGTGACCGTGGCATTGAACCTGTACACCCAGGGCATTCACCCTGAGCTGGACTTCTCCGACATCGACGGCGTGCGCAAAGTCGTCGAAGAGTGCAACCAGATCCAGGTGCACCCGCGCCACCCGTACGTCGGCGACCTGGTTCACACCGCGTTCTCCGGCTCGCACCAGGACGCCATCCGCAAGGGCTTCGCCCAGCAGAAACCGGACGCCCTGTGGGAAGTGCCGTACTTGCCGATCGACCCGGCCGACATCGGCCGCAGCTACGAGGCCGTGATCCGCGTCAACAGCCAGTCGGGCAAGGGCGGTATCGCTTACCTGCTGGAACAGGAATACGGCATCAGCTTGCCGCGTCGCATGCAGATCGAGTTCAGCCAGGTCGTGCAGCGTGAAACCGATCGCCTGGGTCTCGAAATGACCGCCCAGCAAATCCACGCGTTGCTGCACAGCGAGTACTTGCAGGCCAATACCCCGTACGCGCTGGTCAGCCATCGCCTGCAGGAAGAAAACGGTCACAGCGCAGTGGAAGTGGAAGTCTCCGGCAAAGGCCAGGGCGAAACCAACCTGCACTGGCGCGGCAAGGGCAACGGCGCGCTGGAAGCGCTGGTGGCCGGCCTGCCGATTCCGGTGGAAATCATGGACTACAACGAACACGCGATCGGCGCGGGCACCAACGCCAAGGCAGCGGCCTACATCGAGCTGCGAGTGAACGGTGAACGTGCCGTGCATGGCGTCGGCATCGATGAAAACATCACCACCGCCAGCTTCAAGGCCCTGTTCAGCGCGCTGAACCGCTCGTTGAGCCAGCCGGAAGCGAAAGCGGCGTAAGCATTCGCTGAAATGCAAAAGGCCCCGGGGTGTAAACCTCGGGGCCTTTTTTTGCCTGCTGTTTTTGTGTTGCCTGTTATGGCCTCTTCGCGAGCAAGCCCGCGATGGGGGCCGCTCAGGCAACAACAATGTCAGGCATGAGTATCAACGCTAAACATCGCCTGCAACAACGCCGCCTGCAGCACCTGCAAGTTGCTGCTGGTCACGGCGATCTGGTTCTGGATTTCCATCACCTGCTGCGCCTCCTGCTCGTTGTCCTGACTCTTCTGCGCACTCGCCAGTTGAGCTTGCTGTTCGGCCAGCAATTTTTGCGTTTCTTCGATCTGCTTTTTCAACGCGGTAACCGGGTCGCTGGCGCTGCCGACCGAATCAATGTTGGCTCCGGCACTGTTGACGCGCAGCTTGCCATCCTCGCCAGTCGCGTCTTCAACCGGGACCAGCTTGCGTTCGTCAGGTTGACCGGTCGCGACGTTCGGCGACGACACAGCGTACGCGTTAATAGTGATGGTGCTCACGTTGATCATGGGTCACTCCTCCTTGGTTGACCTTGCTATCGGCCAGGCTGGAAAAATCTGCACTCATAAATCATCAAGACCTATCCGATCAGGTGAACTCAAACGTGTCAGCATCCAGATTCGCCGGAAAGCGCGTGCGATAAGCCTGAAGGTCGGCGGCATTCAGAACCACTTGAAACACGCCATCGGCTTCGCCGGCACTGAGCAACGTCTCGCCCTGGAAATCGAGCACCTGACTGTCACCGGTATACGCGAAGCCTTTTCCGTCAGTCCCGATGCGATTCACTGCGGCCACATAGCAAAGGTTTTCGATCGCCCGTGCCGGCAACAAACGGTTCCAGTGCTGACGCCGCGCGCCCGGCCAATTCGCGGTGTACAGCAACAGGTCAGTGTCCTGGGCATCGCGGCTCCACACTGGAAAGCGCAAGTCGTAGCAAATCAGCGGCCGCACACGCCAGCCTTTGAGTTCGAACTGCACCTGGCGCTCGCCCGGCGTGTAGTGATTGTGCTCGCCCGCCATGCGGAACAGGTGACGCTTGTCGTAGTGCCAGACTTCACCGTCCGGCCGTGCCCACAACAGGCGATTGCGATGACTGCCATCAGCGGCCTGAATGATGACGCTGCCGGTGATCACCGCATCGAGTTGCGCAGCCTGGGCGCGCAACCATTTGCTCGCAGGACCGTTTTCCGGCTCGGCGAGCGTCTCGGATTCCATGGAGAAACCGGTGGTGAACATCTCCGGCAGGATGATCAGGTCAGCACCGCGAGCCTGTTCCAGCAGTTGTTCGAAATGCTCCAGGTTGGCCTGGCGGTCATGCCAGGCCAGGGTCGTCTGGACCAGCGCAATGTTCAAATTCGGCAGTGCACTCAGATCACGCATAATTTTTCCGCTGCTTCACGCAGGGTCTCCTCACGCTTGGCAAAGCACAGACGCACCAGGCGCTGGCCTTCGGGTGGCGTCTGGTAGAACACCGAGATCGGGATGCTCGCCACACCGTGTTCGCGGGTCATCCACAGCGCCATCTCGACGTCGTTGAGGTCCGGGCGGATCTGCGAGTAATCGACCAACTGGAAATAGGTGCCGGTCACGCGGGTAAAACTGAAGCGCGATGGCGTCAGCAAGTCGCAGAACAGGTCGCGCTTGGCCTGATAAAAAGCCGGCAGCTCTTCGACATGCTCCGGGTGCTCGGCCATGAAATCGGCCAAGGCAAATTGCAGCGGGGTCACGCCGCAGAAACTGACGTACTGGTGCACCTTGCGCAGTTCCGCTGTGAGGGCCGGCGGTGCAACCACGTAGCCGGTTTTCCAGCCGGTGACGTGATAGGTCTTGCCGAACGAGCTGACCACAAAGGCTCGCTGATACAGCTCTTCGTGGTTCAGCACGCTGACGTGAGGTACACCGTCGAACACCAGGTGTTCATAAACTTCGTCGCTGACGAGGTAGATGTCGCGATCACGAATCAGATCCGCCAACTGATCCAGTTCGGCACGGCTGATCAGTGCGCCACTCGGGTTGTGCGGAGCGTTCAGCACAATCATCCGCGTGCGCGGCGTAATGGCCTCGGCCAGTTTCTGGAAGTCGATGGAGAAATCATTCACCCCGAGCTGCACATGCACGCAACGACCACCGGCCAGCTCCACCGACGGCTCGTAACTGTCGTAGCACGGATCGAACACGATCACTTCGTCGCCGCTGTGGATCACCGCCTGAATCGCGCAGAAGATCGCCTGGGTGGCGCCGGGTGTGATGGTCACTTCGTTGTCGGCATCGACATTGACGCCATAGCTGCGAGCGATTTTCGCTGTCACTTGCTGACGCAGCGCCGGCAGGCCGGTCATCGGCGAATACTGGTTATGGCCATTGGCAACATGCCGACCGACCGCATCGCACAGGCCCTTGGGTGCATCGAAATCGGGAAAACCCTGGGACAGGTTGATCGCCCCGGTTTGCGCCGCGAGCTGAGACATCTGCGTGAAGATAGTGATGCCGACATTCGGCAGCTTACTGGTGATCATCGGTGATTCCCTGCTCTACACCCGGCTCTAACGGCGGCGCGGGAGAGCCCGAGGATAGCCCAAACGGCGCCCATAAAAAAAGGGCGCCAAACGGCACCCTTCTTTCTCAACATCACCGCATTACCTGTGGCGAGGGAGCTTGCTCCCGCTGGACCGCAAAGCGGTCCCACTATCTGCAACCGAGATCGTTCAGAGAGAGAACGCGTCGGCTGGTTTTGCGACTGCTGCGCAGCCGAGCGGGAGCAAGCTCCCTCGCCACAACAAGCCCCGCACACGAGATGTGTGTGAGGGCTGCAAATCAACGCTTGTCGCGGCGCTTCTTGTCGGCCTTCTTGTGGTGCGACATCAAGCGACGCTTCTTGTTGACCTGACGGTCTGTCAGCGAGTTCTTGTTGCCTTCGTACGGGTTCTCGCCGCCCTTGAACTCGATGCGGATCGGCGTACCGACCAGCTTCAAAACACGACGGTAAGTGTTTTCCAGATAACGAACGTAAGACTTCGGCACCTTCTCGATCTGGTTACCGTGAATCACGATGATCGGCGGGTTCGCGCCACCCAAGTGGGCGTAACGCAGCTTGATCCGGCGGTTGTTGACCATCGGTGGCGCGTGCTCACCGACCGCATCTTCCAGGATCTGGGTCAGGCGGTTGGTCGGCCAGCGGGTGACCGCGGACTTGAACGAGTTCTGTACGGAAGCGTAGAGGTTGCCCACGCCAGTGCCGTGCAGGGCCGAGATGAAGTGGATGTCGGCGTAGTCAACGAAGAACAGTCGACGTTGCAGCTCGACCTTCACGAAGTCACGCTCGCTCGGCGTCATGCCGTCCCACTTGTTGATCGCGATCACCAGCGCACGACCCGATTCGATGGCAAAGCCCAGCAGGTTCAGGTCGTGATCCACCACGCCTTCGCGGGCGTCCATCACGAAGATCACCACGTTGGCGTCTTTGATCGCCTGCAGGGTTTTGACCACGGAGAATTTTTCGACTTCTTCGTGGATCTTGCCGCGCTTGCGCACACCGGCGGTGTCGATCAGCGTGTACTTCTCGTCGTTACGTTCGAACGGGATGTAGATACTGTCGCGGGTGGTGCCGGGCTGGTCATACACGATCACCCGGTCTTCACCGAGCATGCGGTTGACCAGGGTCGACTTGCCGACGTTCGGGCGGCCGATGATGGCGATCTTGATCCCGTCTTTTTCGCTCGGGCCAGGAATGCGCTTGGCTTCCTCGCCTTCGGCAACGATCTCTTCTTCGCCGTCTTCCGGTTCTTCTTCGTCTTTCGGGAAATCGCTCAGGGCGATTTCCAGCATCTGGGTGATGCCACGACCATGAGCACCGGCGATCGGGATCGCGTGGCCCATGCCCAACGGAGCGAATTCGGCGCGGGCCATTTCAGGGTCGATATTGTCGACCTTGTTGGCAACCACGTAGGAACGCTTGTTACGTTTGCGCAAATGCTCGGCGATCATCTGGTCGGCGGCGGTGAAACCGGCCTTGGCATCTACCAGGAACAGAACGACATCGGCTTCTTCAATGGCCAGCAGCGACTGCTCGGCCATTTTTTCGTCCATACCGTGCTCGTCACCGGAGATACCGCCGGTGTCGACCAGAATGTAGGAACGCCCTTGCCACTTGGCCTCACCGTATTGGCGATCACGGGTCAGACCGGACAAGTCGCCGACGATGGCGTCGCGAGTCCTGGTCAGGCGGTTGAACAAGGTGGACTTGCCGACGTTCGGTCGGCCCACCAGGGCGATTACGGGAACCATGCGGCTCTCCACTTCGTTATTTCAGAAAATACAAAAGCCGCTGCGAGGCAGCGGCTGGTGCTCGGGGCAGCGTTTGAAAACGCTGCGAGCCCCGCAGAACGGGGCCGCTTGGGGGTTAAACCCCAAGCATAGTCCTTACTTGATGGTCAGGGCTTCCAGTTTGCCGCTGTTGCCATACAGATAAATCGTGTCACCCACCACCAGCGGACGGGCACGCAGGCCGTCGCTGTCGATGCGCTCGCGGCCAACAAAGCGACCGTCCACCTGGCTCAGCAGGTGCACGTAGCCTTCCATGTCACCGACCGCAACATAGCTGGAGAACACTTCCGGAGCCGACAGTTGACGGCGAGCCAGCGAATCGTTGCTCCACAAAGCCGTGGTGGAACGCTCGTCGACGCCTTCAACGGTGCCCGAAGACAGGCTCACATAAACAGTGCCGAAACCCTGGGCCACGCCGGCGTAGCTGGAAGCATCACGCTGCCAGAGTTGACGCCCGCTTTCCAGGTCCAGTGCCGCAACGCGACCCTGATAACTGGCGACATACAGCGTACCGCCGGACAGCAGCAAGCCACCGTCGATATCGACAACACGCTCCAGCTCCGAACGACCTTGTGGAATCGCTACCCGCTGTTCCCACACCGGCACGCCGTTGGAGATATCGAGCGCGACCACTTTACCGGTCGACAAACCAGCCACCGCGAGGCGGTTGGTGACGATCGGCGCACTGGTGCCACGCAGGGTCAGGACGGCAGGCGTGCTGTCATACAACCAGCGCTGGTTGCCGGTAGCGGCATCCAGACCGATCAGACGGTCGTCCTGAGTCTGGACCACCACCACGTCACCGTTGTTGGCCGGCGGTGCGAGGACTTCGCTGGACACGCGAGCGCGCCATTTCTCTTCACCGTTGGTAGCGTCCATGGCAACGATTTCGCCCTTGGTCGTACCGATCACGAGCAAGCCGTAACCCACGCCAACGGCGCCGGAAACAGGCAGTTCGAGGTCTTTCTTCCATTTGACGTCGCCATTGCTGCGATCCATCGCCATCACCACGCCGGTGACGTCGGCGGCATAGATGGTATCGCCATCGATCGCCGGAACCAGCATGTTGTAGGTTTCGCCCTGACCGTCACCGATCGAACGACTCCACTGCTTTTGCAGGACCACTTCTTCTTTGAAGTCGACCAGCTCGGCAGGCGGCAATTCTTTTTTGCTGTTGCTGCTGCAACCCGCGGCCAATACGGCCAGAGCCAGCAATGCTGCATGTTTCCAACGGATCACGTCACGCATCCCCTTTGGCCAGATCGTCCAGCTTGATTTGTAGGCCACCGACTGCCGCTTCATCCGACAGTGCCGCCTTGGCTTTTTGATACGCAGCGTTCGCTTCATCGGTACGACCCAACTGCACCAGCAGGTCGCCCTTGAGTTCTTCGCGAGTGGCGAGGAATGCTTTATCGGCATCGCCTTCGAGCAGTTTCAGGGCTTCATCGGCCTTGTTCTGCGCGGCCAGTACCTGCGCCAGGCGCTGACGGGCGATTTCACCCAGTGCCGGGTTGGCCGGTTTGGCAACGATGGCTTTCAGCTCGGTGGCAGCGTCGTCCAGCTTGCCGCTGTCGACCGCGACTTTCGCCACGAACAGGCTGCCGTACTGCGCGTAGGCGGTGCCGCCGAACTCGCTGTTAAGCTTGCCGGCCAGGTCCGAAACACGGGCGGCGTCAGGCTTGCCGTCAGGCGTCAGCGTGGTTTCGAGCAATTGCTGATAGAGAATCGAGGCGCTTTGCGACTGATTGCTCTGATACTTGTGATAGGCCTGCCAGCCGAACACGATGACCAGCGCCAACAGGCCGCCAGTGACCAGGGGCTTGCCGTTGCGTGACCACCAGTCCTTAAAATCCGCCAGCTGTTCGTCTTCGGTACTCGACACCCCAATACTCCTTAATCGCTAAATCGGCTGTTTGACAGCTTCAACCCTGCACGACGCAGGTGGCCAGGTGTGCAGCAAGCGCATCCCAGGCAATGCTTTGTTGTTCGCCCTGGCCACGCAGGGGTTTGAAACCTACCACTTGCTGGGCCATTTCGTCGTCACCGAGGATCAGCGCGTACAGCGCACCGCTCTTGTCGGCCTTCTTGAACTGGCTTTTGAAGCTGCCGGCGCCGGCATTGATCTGCAGGCGCAGGTTGGGCAATTGATCGCGAACCTTTTCGCTCAACGTCAGCGCAGCCAACTCGGCAGCCTCGCCGAATGCGCAAAGATAGACGTCGACCTGACGGGAGATCTCTTCCGGGATCTGCTCCAGGGTTTCCAGCAGCAGCACGAGGCGCTCGATGCCCATGGCGAAACCGACGCCCGGGGTCGGCTTGCCGCCCATCTGCTCCACCAGACCGTCGTAACGACCGCCGGCACACACGGTGCCTTGAGCGCCCAACTTGTCGGTGACCCATTCGAAAACGGTCTTGCTGTAGTAATCCAGCCCGCGAACCAGCTTCGGGTTGATCACATAAGGAATGCCGGCGGCGTCCAGGCGAGCCTTGAGCCCCTCGAAGTGCACGCGGGATTCGTCATCGAGGTAGTCGGCCATTTTTGGCGCGTCGACCAGGATCGCTTGAGTGTCGGCGTTCTTGGTGTCCAGAACCCGCAGCGGGTTGGTCTTTAGACGGCGCTGACTGTCTTCGTCGAGCTTGTCCAGGTGAGCGGACAGGAACTCGACCAGCGCTTCGCGATAACGACCGCGGGATTCGCTGGTGCCCAGGCTGTTGAGCTCGAGCTTGACTGCATCACGGATACCCAGCTCGCCCCACAGGCGCCAGGTCAGCACGATCAGCTCGGCGTCGATGTCCGGACCGTCGAGGTTGAACACCTCGACACCGATCTGGTGGAACTGGCGATAACGGCCTTTCTGCGGACGTTCGTGGCGGAACATCGGGCCGATGTACCAGAGTTTCTGCACCTGGCCACCGCCGGTGATGCCGTGCTCGAGCACCGCACGCACGCAGGCCGCCGTGCCTTCGGGACGCAGGGTCAGCGAATCGCCGTTGCGGTCTTCGAAGGTGTACATCTCTTTTTCGACGATGTCCGTCACTTCGCCGATCGAGCGCTTGAACAGCTCGGTGAACTCGACGATCGGCATGCGGATCTGCTTGTAACCGTAGTTATCCAGCAGACGCGAAACGGTGCCCTCGAAATGACGCCACAGGGGAGTCTGTTCGGGCAGGATGTCGTTCATGCCACGTATGGCTTGCAGAGACTTGCTCACTATCAATCCTTAAATTTGTCCGGCTCTTTAGTCAGGCTCAGCCACGCGCAATAACGGCAGCGTCGGCTTCGACCTTTTCGGCCGCTTTCTGGCGGATCAAGCGTTCGAGCTCATCCACCAGATTGTCATTCGTCAGTTTCTGCGACGGCTTGCCGTCGATGTAAATCAGGTTTGGCGTGCCGCCGGTCAAGCCGATATGGGCTTCCTTGGCTTCGCCCGGCCCGTTGACCACGCATCCGATGACCGCGACATCCAGCGGCACCAGCAAGTCTTCGAGGCGCCCTTCCAGCTCGTTCATGGTTTTGACCACATCGAAGTTCTGCCGCGAGCAGCTCGGGCAGGCGATGAAGTTGATGCCACGGGAACGCAGGTGCAGGGATTTGAGAATGTCGTAGCCGACTTTCACTTCCTCGACCGGGTCGGCCGCCAACGAGATGCGGATAGTATCGCCAATCCCTTCGGCGAGCAGCATACCGAGGCCCACGGCAGATTTCACCGTGCCGGAACGCAAACCACCGGCTTCGGTGATGCCCAGGTGCAGCGGCTGGACGATTTCCTTGGCCAGCAAGCGGTAAGCGGCGACGGCCATGAACACGTCGGAGGCTTTCACGCTGACCTTGAAGTCCTGGAAGTTCAGGCGTTCAAGGTGTTCGACGTGACGCAGGGCGGACTCGACCAGCGCGGCCGGGGTCGGCTCGCCGTATTTCTTTTGCAGGTCTTTTTCCAGGGAACCGGCGTTGACGCCGATGCGGATCGGAATCCCGCGGTCACGGGCGGCATCGACCACCGCACGCACGCGGTCTTCACGACCGATGTTGCCCGGGTTGATCCGCAAGCAGTCAACGCCCAGTTCGGCGACGCGCAGCGCGATCTTGTAGTCGAAGTGAATGTCGGCCACCAGCGGCACTTTGACCAGTTGCTTGATCTTGCCGAAGGCTTCGGCGGCGTCCATGTCCGGCACGGAAACCCGCACGATATCGACACCAGCGGCTTCCAGACGATTGATCTGGGCCACGGTGGCGGCGACGTCATTGGTGTCGCTGTTGGTCATGCTCTGCACAGCGATGGGCGCATCGCCGCCAACAGGCACGTTACCGACCCAGATTTTCCGGGATTCGCGACGCTTGATTGGAGATTCGCCGTGCATGACTTATTGACCCAACTTCAGGCGAGCAGTCTCGCCACTGGTGAACGGAGCGACATCGACCACCTGCCCGTTGTAGCTGACCTGCGCGCCACGGGCGAAGCCCAAGCGCACGGCAAACGGCGGCTTGCCGCTGACGGTAACGTTTTCGCCTTTACGCTTGAGACCACTGAGCAGCACTTTGCCAGTGCCGTCGGTAACCTGGGTCCAGCAATCGGCAGTGAATTGCAGTTGAACCTGACCCTGGCCGGCAGCTGGAGCAGCCGCCGCAGGAGCGGGAATGGTCGGCGTGACCGAAGCGCTCGCAGGCGGGGTCGATACCACAGGTGCCGTCGGAGCTGGCGCTACCGGCGTCGAGACAACCGGCGCGGTGCTGTGCGCCGGTGCCGCGGGGGCCGGGGCAACCGGTGCGGTTGGAGCAGTTGCTGGCGCAATGGCTTCAGGTTCGGCTGTTGCTTCAGTGGAATTCTCGACTTGCGGCAATGCCAGCGACGTCGTGCCTTGCGCCTGACCTTCCACGACAGCCTGGTCTTCCGGCTCGTCCAGCGGATGGATCTGGGTGGTGCCGTCGGCGCCTTCGACTTCAACGTGTTCCGGGCTCAGGCTGACCTGCTCTTTGCTGCGCAAGGAGGTCTGATCCTGCCACCAGACAAAACCACCACCGATCACCGCAATCAGCAGCAACAGGCTGACGATTCGCAAAATGGTGTGGGAAACGCGGACAGGTTCTTCGATGCGGCCCAGGCTATGGACGTTGCTGCCCTGGGAGTCGGTGCCGGTGGATTGGTCGAACTGCTGAACCAGAACGGTCTGGTCCATGCCCAGCAATTTGGCATAGGCGCGAATATAACCACGGGCAAAGGTATGCCCAGGCAGCTTGTCGAAAGCGCCGGCTTCAAGATTGCTCAGGGAATTGACGGTGAGGTTGAGCTTGAGGGCCACTTCGGCCAGCGACCAGCCATTGCTTTCGCGGGCCTGGCGCAAAGTCTCACCGGGGTTAACGCGATTCGCTGCTACAACTTCGGGATGCGCCGCTTTCATCATTGCTCCGACAAGTATTGCTGATATTCCGGCGTACCGGGATAGAGTCGTTTTAGTTGCAGGCCAAAACTGGCGGCCTTGTCGCGATCTTCGAACACTTTTGCCAGCCGAACGCCGAGCAATAGACTACGTGCATTTTGCTCGGTGAGCAGGCTAAAACGGTCGTAATAGTCACGCGCGGGCACATAATGCCTGTCTTCGTAAGACAACTCAGCCATTTCCAGCAATGCACGTGGCTGTTGGCGGTTCAAACGCAGGGCTTTTTCCAGTTGCTGCCGGGCCAGATCACGCTGGCCAAGCTTGGAAGCGGTCATGCCCAGGTTCTCGAACACCCTTGAACGCTCAGGATACAGGGTATCGGCGGCGGCCTGTTCGAAGCGCTCGTAAGCCTCTTTGTAACGTTTCTGCTCGAAAAGAAAACTGCCGTAATTATTCAGGATGCGTGCATCGCCAGAACGGGAGGACAGCGCCTTGCGAAAATGCTCGTCCGCCAGCTCCGGCTCCATCTCGGCCTGAAACACCAGACCCAAAGCGGCGTTGGCGTCAGGGTCCGAGCTGTCCAGCTCCAAGGCCTTTTTCAGTGGAACCTTGGCGCGTTCGGTCATGCCCTGCTGCAAGTAGCCCAGGCCCAGTTGCACATAGGCGACACGCGCTTCGTCGCGGCCCTTGCTGGTCTTCATCGGGTTGAAATCGCCCGACAGGACGCAACCAGTACAAAGACTGGCCAACAGCACAAGCAGCGCGAAGCGCAGGGACATAGAGATCCTCTCTTGAGTTATTTCGCGGCGTTTTGCGCCATATCGCTGTCGGCGCTCAACTCGCGCACGGCAATATAACGTTCGCTGCGACGGGTGCGATCCAGCACCTGCCCTACCAATTGGCCACACGCGGCATCGATGTCTTCACCGCGGGTAGTGCGTACGGTGACATTGAAACCTGCATGGTGAAGCTGATCCTGGAACCGGCGAATCGCGTTGTTGCTCGGGCGCTCGTAACCGGAATGCGGGAACGGGTTGAACGGAATCAGGTTGATCTTGCACGGGATGTTCTTGAGCAACTCGATCATCTCGACCGCGTGCTCGACCTTGTCATTGATGTCCTTGAGCAAGGTGTACTCGATGGTCAGCACGCGTTTTTCGCCCAGGGACGACATGTAGCGCTGGCACGACTCGAGGAGCATCTTAAGCGGATATTTCTTGTTGATCGGCACCAATTGGTTACGCAATGCGTCGTTCGGTGCGTGCAGGGACAACGCCAGGGAGACGTCGATGTGCTTGGACAGCTCATCGATCATCGGCACCACGCCGGAGGTCGACAGGGTCACGCGGCGCTTGGAAATGCCGTAGCCCAGGTCGTCCATCATCAGATGCATGGCCGCAACGACGTTGTCGAAGTTCAGCAGCGGCTCGCCCATGCCCATCATCACCACGTTGGTGATGGCACGGTCGGCGGTCGCCGGGATGCTGCCAAACGATTTATTGGCAATCCACACCTGGCCGATGACTTCGGCGGCGGTGAGGTTGCTGTTGAAACCTTGCTTGCCGGTGGAGCAGAAGCTGCAATCCAGGGCACAGCCTGCCTGGGACGAAACGCACAACGTGCCGCGTTTGCCCTGGGGAATGTAAACGGTCTCGACGCAGCTGCCGGACGCCACGCGCACCACCCACTTACGGGTGCCGTCGGTGGAAATGTCCTCGCTGACGACTTCAGGACCGCGAACTTCGGCAATAGCCTTGAGCTTGTCACGCAAGGCCTTGCTGACGTTCGTCATGGCGTCGAAATCATCGACGCCAAGGTGGTGAATCCATTTCATTACCTGACCGGCACGGAAACGCTTCTCCCCGATCGAGTCGAAGAATTTTTCCATTTCCTGTTGAGTCAGACCCAGCAGGTTGGTTTTTACAGTCGATGTAGTCATGGATTCACCTTCACTCTTAAGCCAATGCTTAGCGAGTGGTTACTTCAGTAGCTGCGAAGAAGTACGAGATTTCGCGAGCAGCAGCGGCTTCGGAGTCCGAGCCGTGTACAGCGTTGGCATCGATGGAATCAGCGAAGTCAGCACGGATGGTGCCGGCAGCAGCTTCTTTAGGGTTGGTAGCGCCCATCAGCTCACGGTTCAGAGCGATAGCGTTTTCGCCTTCCAGAACCTGAACGACAACCGGGCCGGAGATCATGAAAGCAACCAGGTCGCCGAAGAAACCGCGAGCGCTGTGCTCAGCGTAGAAGCCTTCAGCTTCGGCTTTGGACAGTTGCTTCAGTTTCGAAGCTACAACGCGCAGGCCTGCTTTTTCGAAACGAGTGGTGATCTCGCCGATGACGTTTTTTGCAACAGCGTCAGGCTTGATGATGGAGAAAGTACGTTGAACAGCCATGGTGTAACTCCAGAAACGGTAATTTGTGAAAAATTAAACCCGCGAATTATACGCGGGTTCTTGGGTATTGCCTAACTGCGTACGGTGCAGACTCAGTCTGCTTCTTCGATCCAGGCGGCCTGAATGGCTTCAAGCACCTTCTCGCCACCGCGTGTCGGATCATCACTGAACTCCGGCAATGCCAGCACCCATTTGTGCAGATCGACGAAGTTCACATAACGCGGGTCCACTTCCGGCTTGGATTCAGCCAGCTGGATCGCGATTTCCAGCACATCAACCCATTTCAGACTCATGACAGTTCCTTGAATCAGTGCGGCGCTTCGGCGGCATGGTTGAGCGAGTATTTCGGAATTTCGACAGTCAGGTCTTCAGTCCCGACGATCGCCTGACAGCCTAGACGCGATTGCGCTTCCAGACCCCAGGCCCGATCAAGAAAGTCTTCTTCCAGCTCATCAGCCTCTTCCAGCGAGTCAAAACCTTCGCGGATGATGCAGTGACAAGTGGTGCAGGCGCAGACGCCACCGCAGGCACTTTCCATCTCGATGTGGTGTTCATGGGCCAGCTCGAGAATGGAGATGCCGGGCTCAGCCTCGACAACCATGCCTTCCGGGCAGAACTTCTCGTGGGGCAGAAAAATGACCTGCGGCATCAGTTATCCTCGATTTCATTCAGGTTGCGCCCCGCCAGCGCGGCTTTCACCGTCGAGTCCAGGCGGCGGGCAGCAAAGGCATCGGTCACTTGCGACAGACGCTTGGTCTGCTGCTCGATGGCGTAACCATCGGTACCTTTCATCAGTTCGGTCAGTTCCTGCATCTGCAGCTCGATGACCATGCGCTCTTCGGCGTCGAGCAAACGCTCGCCGTCAGCCTCGAGGGCGGCTTGCACCGCTTCGATCAGGCGCTGGGCATCAACCTGCTGCTCCCGCAATACGCGAGCGACCTTGTCGTCATTGGCGTGCTGGAACGAATCCTTGAGCATCTTGGCGATTTCGCCGTCGGTCAGGCCGTAGGACGGCTTGACCTGAATGCTGGCTTCAACGCCCGAACCCAATTCACGGGCCGACACGCTGAGCAGACCGTCGGCATCGACCTGGAAGGTCACACGAATCTTCGCCGCACCGGCCACCATCGCCGGAATACCGCGCAATTCGAAGCGCGCCAGGGAGCGGCAATCGCTGATCAGCTCGCGCTCGCCCTGCAATACGTGAATCGCCATGGCCGACTGGCCATCTTTGTACGTGGTGAAGTCCTGGGCACGAGCGACGGGGATGGTGGTGTTGCGCGGAATCACCTTCTCCATCAGGCCGCCCATGGTTTCCAGCCCCAGGGACAACGGAATCACGTCAAGCAACAACAGTTCGCCACCATCGCGTTTGTTACCGGCCAGCGTATCGGCCTGGATCGCGGCACCGATGGCCACCACTTGATCCGGATCGATTTCAGTCAGCGGCTGGCGACCAAAGGCTTCAGCGACCGCCTCGCGAACGCGAGGTACGCGGGTCGAACCGCCGACCATGACCACAGCGTGCACTTCTTCCAGCTCGATGCCGGAATCTCGCACTGCACGGCGGCAGGCTTTCAGGCTGCGAGCGACCATCGGCTCGATCAGCGCATTGAAGGCTTCGCGGGTGAGTTCGGCTTTCCAGTCGCCATAAGCGACTTCTACGGCAGCAGCATTGGTCAGCGCTTCTTTGGCCGCGCAAGCGGTTTGCAGCAGGTTGCGCTGTGCACCCGGGTCGAGGTCGGCGGACAAACCGGCGCTCTCGATGATCCAGCCAGCGATCGCGTGGTCAAAGTCATCGCCGCCCAAGGCACTGTCGCCGCCGGTGGCCAGCACTTCGAACACACCGCCGGTCAGGCGCAGGATCGAAATATCGAAAGTACCGCCGCCCAGGTCATAAATCGCAACCAGGCCTTCAGCATGCTGATCCAGACCGTAGGCCACCGCCGCAGCGGTCGGCTCATTGAGCAAACGCAGCACGTTCAGGCCGGCCAGCTTGGCCGCATCCTTGGTGGCTTGACGCTGAGCATCGTCGAAATAGGCCGGGACGGTGATCACCGCACCGACCAGCTCGCCACCCAAGGTCGCTTCAGCGCGCTGACGCAGCACCTTGAGGATATCGGCGGAGACTTCGACCGGGCTTTTCGGGCCCTGGATGGTGTCGATGAACGGCATGTGCGATTCGCCGCCGACAAAGCGGTACGGCAGTTGATCGCCCAACTGCTTGACGTCGGACAGACCACGACCCATCAAGCGCTTGACCGACAGCACGGTGTTCAAAGGATCGGTAGCGGCAGCCAGCTTGGCGGACTCGCCCACTTCGACGCGATCGGCGTGATAGCGCACGGCAGACGGCAGGATGACTTGCCCGTCAGCGTCGGCCAGGGGCTCGGAAAGACCACTGCGCAATGCAGCGACCAGCGAATTGGTAGTGCCCAAGTCGATCCCCACAGCCAGACGACGCTGGTGCGGTTGAGGACTTTGGCCGGGTTCGGCGATCTGCAGTAGGGCCATCGTGATCAGGACTTATCTGTATATCAGGCGTGCGACCGGAGCGGCACTGGGTTAATCGTCGAGGCGCTCTTCTAACTGGCGCACTTCGTAGGTGAGCTTGTCGAGGAACTGCATGCGCCGCATCAGGCGTTCGGCCTGCTCACGTTGCGCTGCGTCATTCCAACAGGCTGCGAAGCTTTGGTTCAGTTCTTCCTGAGCGGTTTTCAGGCGACGCTTGAACGCTGCAATACCGGCCATGTCGGCACTGTCTTGCAGGTCTTCGAGCTCTTCACGCAGCTCCATCTGCTGCAGGAGAAACGCCGGATCATGCACCGTGACCTCCAGCGGCAGCTCGCCACCATTCAGGGCGAGCAGGTATCGCGCGCGCTTCGGGGGGCTTTTGAGCGTCTGGTAGGCCTCGTTGAGGCTCGCGGATTGCTCTAGCGCCAGCCGTTGCTCGCGCTCGGAAGCGTCCGCAAAACGGTCCGGATGAACACTGCGCGCCAACTCACGGTAGCGCGTAGCCAGCTGCTCGAGGTCCAGATCGAAACTCGGTTGCAGCTCGAATAAAGCGAAATGACAAGGAGTACCCACAAGAAGCCTCAGATATTGAAGCTTTCGCCGCAGCCACATTCACCGCGTACGTTGGGGTTGTTGAACTTGAAGCCTTCGTTCAACCCTTCCTTGACGAAATCGAGCTCGGTGCCGTCCAGGTAGGCCAGGCTTTTCGGGTCGATGATCACTTTTTCGCCGTGACTTTCGAACACCTGATCCTCTGCAACCACCTCGTCGACAAACTCCAGCACGTAGGCAAGGCCGGAACAGCCCGTGGTGCGAACACCCAGACGAATCCCTTCACCTTTGCCGCGCCCGTTGAGGGAGCGTCGCACGTGTTGAGCAGCCGCTTCTGTCATGCTGATAGCCATCGGTGACTCCTTACTCGTCGCCAAAAATCAGATCAAGCCTTTCTTCTGCTTGTAGTCGCGAACGGCCGCTTTGATAGCGTCTTCAGCAAGTACGGAGCAGTGAATTTTCACTGGCGGCAGGGCCAGTTCTTCGGCCAGTTGAGTGTTCTTGATGGTCTCTGCTTCATCCAGAGTCTTGCCTTTCATCCACTCGGTCGCCAGGGAGCTGGAGGCGATAGCCGAACCGCAACCGTAGGTCTTGAACTTGGCGTCTTCGATGATGCCTTGCTCGTTGACCTTGATCTGCAGGCGCATTACGTCGCCGCACGCCGGGGCGCCGACCATGCCGGTGCCGACATCCGGGTCTTCGGCGTCCATCTTGCCGACGTTACGCGGGTTTTCGTAGTGGTCGATGACCTTTTCGCTGTAAGCCATGATTCTTAATCCTCACTCATCAGAGAGTCGCTCTTGAAGCCCTGGGAACCGGGGTTCGACAGGGCCGGTTTGCGGCGACTTGAAATCAGTGTGCCGCCCACTCGATTTTCGAAATGTCGACACCGTCTTTGTACATGTCCCACAGCGGCGACAGAGCGCGCAGCTTGGTAACGGCCTCGCAGACTTTCTGCGCGGCGTAGTCGATTTCTTCTTCGGTAGTGAAACGACCGAAGGTGAAGCGGATCGAGCTGTGTGCCAGTTCGTCGTTGCGGCCCAGGGCGCGCAGTACGTACGAAGGCTCCAGCGAAGCCGAGGTGCAGGCCGAACCGGACGAAACCGCCAGATCCTTGAGCGCCATGATCAGCGACTCGCCTTCAACGTAGTTGAAGCTCAGGTTCAGGTTGTGCGGAACGCGGGCGGTCATGCTGCCGTTGACGTACAGCTCTTCCAGGTCTTCGACCTGCTTGAAGAAACGGTCGCTCAGGGCTTTGATGCGTACGTTCTCGGCAGCCATGTCTTCCTTGGCTACGCGGAAGGCTTCGCCCATGCCGACGATCTGGTGGGTCGCCAGGGTGCCGGAACGCATGCCGCGCTCGTGACCGCCGCCGTGCATGGTCGCTTCGATGCGCACACGCGGCTTGCGGCTGACGTACAGCGCGCCGATGCCTTTAGGGCCGTAGGTCTTGTGGGCGGAGAACGACATCATGTCGACTTTCAGTTTCTGCAGGTCGATCTCGACCTTGCCAGTGGACTGAGCGGCATCGACGTGGAACAGGATGCCCTTGGAGCGGGTCAGTTCGCCGATGGCTGCGATGTCGTTGATGGTGCCGATTTCGTTGTTCACGTGCATGACCGAAACCAGGATGGTGTCGTCACGCAGCGCTGCTTCGATCATCGCTGGCGTAATCAGGCCATCGGTCTGCGGCTCGAGGTAGGTCACTTCGAAGCCTTCACGCTCCAGTTGGCGCATGGTGTCGAGGACAGCCTTGTGCTCAATCTTGGTGGTGATCAGGTGTTTGCCTTTGGTCGCATAGAAATGCGCCGCACCCTTGATTGCCAGGTTGTCGGACTCGGTGGCGCCGGAGGTCCAGACGATTTCACGCGGGTCGGCGTTGACCAGGTCTGCGACCTGACGACGAGCGTTTTCGACGGACTCTTCAGCTTTCCAGCCGAACACGTGGGAACGGGACGCCGGGTTACCGAAGTTTCCGTCGACCAGCAGGCATTCACTCATTTTTTGCGCAACACGCGGATCAACCGGGGTGGTCGCAGAGTAATCAAGGTAAATCGGCAATTTCATGGACTATCTCCTAAATCAGGCTGGCTGGCGTGCCGCTAGCTCTTTGGCTGTCATTCGACGGCGGACGCTTCAATCTTGTCCAGGCGTGGCGCCTTGCTGTTGCAACGGCGCTGGTCCTGACGCTGGGCTACTTCTTGTACCTCACGGCGAGTGACAAGATCAGCCAAGCTGATACCGCTCAGAAACTCGTGAATCTGCAGGCTCAGGTCGCACCACAAGTGGTGAGTCAGGCAGGTGTCGCCTTGATGGCAATCGCCCTGGCCCTGGCACTTGGTCGCATCGACCGATTCGTTTACCGCATCGATCACCTGGGCGACCTGGATGCCCTGCATGTCGCGGGACAGCTGATAGCCGCCGCCGGGACCGCGGACGCTGGACACCAGATTGCTGCGGCGCAATTTGGCGAACAGCTGTTCGAGGTAGGACAGGGAGATGCCTTGGCGCTCGGAGATATCGGCCAGGGACACCGGCCCGTGCTGCGCGTGCAACGCCAGATCGAGCATGGCGGTCACGGCGTATCGGCCTTTTGTAGTCAGTCGCATGGACAATTACCACGGAGTTCGGAATGGGGCGAGTATGCAATTCCCGAGTATTTAAGTCAACTATAAGACCTAGTACTTTAGTCAGGTTTACCCGCAAAAGAGCGGCAGCATCATAGCAGGGTCCGCGGCTTAATGGCACACCGGCCGGCGTACTGCACCTTTCTGAATACGACCCCCTGTAGGAGCTGCCGGGGGCTGCGATCTTTTGTTTTTCAAGATCAACAGATCGCAACCTTCGCAGCTCCTACGGAGAATCAGCTGGCCTGGCTCTGATCCTTGTCCTTCACACACGCAAAGTCTTCTTCGCGCAGCTCAGGCAGATCTTTCGCACAATAATTACTGCCCAGGTCCTTCAGCGCCCCGCACATCCCCTCCAGACGCCCATCAACCGCCTGCAAATGATCGAGCAACTGATTGATGGCGCGAGCCACCGGGTCCGGCATGTCTTCGCCGACACCGTAAGCGTCAAAACCGATCTTCTCAGCCATGGCCTTGCGCTTGGCGTCCTGCTCTTCATCGGACTTGACGATGATCCGCCCCGGAATGCCGACCACTGTCGCACCCGCCGGCACAGCCTTGGTCACCACGGCGTTGGAACCGACCTTGGCCCCGGCTCCGACGGTGAACGGGCCGAGCACCTTGGCACCCGCCCCCACCACAACGCCATCTTCCAGCGTCGGGTGACGCTTGCCTTTATTCCAGCTGGTACCACCGAGCGTCACACCCTGATAAAGGGTGACGTCATTGCCGATCTCGGCGGTCTCACCAATGACAATGCCCATGCCATGGTCAATAAAGAAACGACGACCCACCTTGGCCCCCGGATGAATCTCGATCCCAGTCAACCAGCGACCGAAGTTCGACACCAGCCGCGCCAGCCATTTCAAGTCCGCCCGCCACAACATCGAGGACAAACGATGGATCCAGATGGCGTGCATGCCCGGGTAGCAAGTCAGGACTTCAAAAGCGTTACGCGCCGCCGGGTCACGATGGAAAACACTCTGGATATCTTCACGCAAACGCTCGAACATCATTAATCCTTCCGCTTTAGAAGCTCGCCACGGGCCGCTTTCTGGGTTTCCGTGAGGATGCCACGCAATATATTCATTTCCGCCCGGCTGACCGAGCTTCGTCCGTACAACCGACGCAGGCGCGCCATCAAGTGCCGTGGCTTTTCCGGATCGAGGAATTCGATGGCCACCAGGGTTTGCTCCAGGTGCTCATAGAATCGCTCCAGCTCATCCATGGTCGCCAGCTCAGCGCTTTTGACGGAGGCCACTTCTTCCTTCTCGACCTTGCTCGGCTGGCCTTGGGCCGCGAGCCAGGACATGCGCACTTCATAACTCAACACCTGCACCGCTGCCCCAAGGTTCAGCGAGCTGAACTCAGGGTCTGATGGGATGTGCACGTGATAATGACATCGCTGCAGCTCTTCATTGGTCAGGCCGGAATCTTCACGACCAAAGACCAAAGCGATTTCGGCGCCCTGCCCCGCCTCCTCGACCACTTTCGTCCCGCATTCGCGTGGATCGAGCAGCGGCCAGGGAATGCGTCGGTCACGAGCGCTGGTACCGAGCACCAGATTGCAGCCAACCAACGCATCTTCCAAGGTGGCGACGACTTGCGCGTTTTCAAGGATGTCCCCGGCGCCGGAGGCACGGGCATCCGCCTCGTGGTGCGGGAACAGCCGTGGTTCGACCAGCACCAGCCGCGACAGGCCCATGTTCTTCATGGCGCGCGCAGCCCCTCCGATATTGCCGGGGTGGCTGGTATTGACCAGGACGACACGAATGTTTTGCAGCACGGGAGGCGTTCTCGAACACAATAAAGGGGAGCCGAATCTTACAGCGCCGACTACCGTTAAGCTACGAAAGCGAACACCGACCTTCACCTGTAGAAAAGTTCTGATAGAATGCCCGGCTTTCTTTAACAACCTTAGGTGACACATCCATGCAGCCCATGCTGAATATCGCGCTGCGCGCCGCCCGCAGCGCCAGTGAATTGATCTTCCGCTCCATCGAGCGCCTGGATACCATCAAGGTCGACGAAAAAGACGCCAAGGATTATGTATCCGAGGTGGACCGCGCCGCTGAACAGAAAATCATCGACGCGCTGCGCAAGGCTTACCCGAACCACTCGATCATGGGTGAAGAAACCGGCATGCACGCCGGCACCGGGATCGAAGGCGAAGAATACCTGTGGATCATCGATCCGCTGGACGGCACCACCAACTTCCTGCGCGGCATTCCTCACTTCGCTGTCAGCATCGCCTGCAAATACCGCGGTCGCCTGGAACACGCTGTTGTCCTGGACCCGGTTCGCCAGGAAGAATTCACCGCCAGCCGTGGTCGCGGCGCTCAACTGAACGGTCGTCGCCTGCGCGTCAGCGGTCGCACCAGCCTCGACGGCGCCCTGCTGGGTACCGGCTTCTCGTTCCGTGACGACCAGATGGACAACCTCGACAACTACCTGGGCATGTTCCGCGCCCTGGTTGGCCAGACCGCAGGCATCCGCCGCGCCGGCGCGGCGAGCCTGGACCTGGCTTACGTGGCAGCGGGCCGTTTCGATGCATTCTGGGAGTCGGGCCTGTCCGAGTGGGACATGGCGGCAGGCGCCCTGTTGATCCAGGAAGCCGGCGGTTTGGTGAGCGACTTCACCGGCGGTCACGATTTCCTTGAGAAAGGCCACATCGTTGCCGGTAACACCAAATGCTTCAAGGCAGTGCTGACGGCGATCCAGCCGCACCTGCCAGCCTCGCTGAAGCGCTAAGCGACCGGCCACAAAAAAGCACCCTTCGGGGTGCTTTTTTTATGCCTGGAATCCAACCTCAAGAACACCACAAACCAAATGTGGGAGCGAGCCTGCTCGCGATGACAGAGCCACATTCAACATTGATGGAGGCTGACACACCACTATCGCGAGCAGGCTCGCTCCCACAGGAGATTTGTGGTGATGCATGAATTCCGGGCACAAAAAAAGCACCCCGAAGGGTGCTTCTTTTTGAATCCGAGCGATTTATTGACCCTGCTGATTCTGCGACAGGATCAACTTGCCTTCCTTATCGACCGGAATCTGGTTGCCCGGATCACGATCCATCCGCACCTTGCCTTCCTTGCCATCCAGCGAATAACGAACGTCATAACCCACAACCTTGTCGCTGATGTCATTCACGGTGTTACAGCGAGTTTGAGTCGTGGTGTAGGTGTCACGCTCCTGCATGCCTTCCTGAACCTTGTTGCCGGCGTAACCACCACCGACCGCGCCCGCAACCGTGGCAATTTTCTTGCCGGTGCCGCCGCCGATCTGGTTACCCAGCAGACCACCAGCCAGTGCACCTACCACCGTACCCGCGATCTGGTGTTGATCTTTCACCGGCGCTTGCCGGGTTACCGTGACGTCCTTGCACACTTCACGTGGCGTCTTGATTTGTGTCTTGACCGGTTCAACGGCTAGAACTTGCGCATACTCAGGGCCGCTTTTAACCAGGCTGTAGGTGGCAACAGCACCCCCGGCAGTCACACCGACAGCACCCAATACCGCACCAACCAGCAACGACTTGTTCACATGAACCTCCTGACCATCACCCGCGGAACATGTCCGCGCTTCTCCCAGCCTTGGAGCACAAAAAAAGGCGCGAGTTCAACTCGCGCCTTTTTCGGGCTGACAGCCGGAAAACGATGGCCGTTATGGACGGTCGTCGATTTCCTTGTCAGTGGCCACTGGAGCAATCAGGTCTTCGGTGCTCAGGTTCAGCCAGATCAACACCACGTTGGCGATGTAGATCGACGAGTAAGTACCCGCCAGAACACCGATAAACAGGGCGATGGAGAAGCCGAACAGGTTGTCGCCGCCGAAGAACAGCAGGGCCGCGATCGCCAGCAAGGTGGAGATCGACGTCGCCATGGTCCGCAGCAGGGTTTGCGTGGTCGAGATGTTGATGTTCTCGATCAGGCTGGCCTTGCGCAGCACCCGGAAGTTCTCACGAACCCGGTCGAATACCACGATGGTGTCGTTGAGCGAGTAACCGATGATCGCCAGCACCGCCGCCAATACCGTCAGGTCGAAGGTGATCTGGAAGAACGACAGGATACCGATGGTCACGATCACGTCGTGGATCAGAGAAACGATGGCACCGACCGCAAACTTCCACTGAAAGCGGAAAGCCAGGTAGATCAGGATGCCGCCCAGCGCCATCAGCATGCCGAGGCCGCCCTGGTCGCGCAGCTCTTCACCGACCTGCGGGCCGACGAACTCGACGCGCTTGACCGTCGCCGGGTTGTCGCCGCCGACCTTCAGCAGCGCTTCAGCCACTTGATGGCCCAGCTGCGGATCTTCACCCGGCATGCGCACCAGCAAATCGGTGGTTGCACCGAAGCTCTGCACGATCGCCTCGTGATAACCCGAAGTAACCAGTTGCTCACGCACCTTGGTGACATCGGCCGGACGCTCGTAGGTCAGCTCGATGAGCGTACCGCCGGTGAAGTCCAGGCCCCAGTTCATGCCCTTGGTGGCGACGCTGAACAATGCCAATGCCGTGAGGAACAATGTGACGCCGAACGCAACGTTGCGAACGCCCATGAAGTTGATTGTACGTAACATGGCAGCCCCTTAAATCCACAACTTCTTGAAGTCACGACCGCCGAAGATCAGGTTGACCATCGCGCGGGTCACCATGATGGCCGTGAACATCGAGGTAAAGATCCCGAGGGACATGGTCACTGCGAAGCCTTTGACCGGGCCTGTGCCCATCGCAAAGAGAATCCCGCCGACCAACAACGTTGTCAGGTTGGCGTCGAGAATCGCGGTGAATGCCCGGCCGAAGCCTTCGTTGATTGCCCGCTGCACGGTCATGCCCGCCGCGATCTCTTCACGAATCCGCGAGAAGATCAGGACGTTGGCGTCGACCGCCATACCCATGGTCAACACGATACCGGCGATACCCGGCAGGGTCAGCGTTGCACCCAGCAGCGACATCAGGGCCAGCAGCAGCACCATGTTCACCGCCAGCGCGACGGTGGCGATGATGCCGAAGAAGCGGTAGATGGCGATGATGAACAGCGAGACAAACAGCATGCCCCACAGCGATGCATCGATACCCTTGACGATGTTGTCGGCACCCAGGCTTGGGCCAATTGTGCGCTCTTCAGCGAAGTACATCGGTGCAGCCAGACCACCGGCACGCAACAGCAGCGCCAGTTCGGACGACTCGCCCTGACCGTTCAGGCCAGTGATGCGGAATTGAGCACCCAGCGGCGACTGGATGGTCGCGAGGCTGATGATCTTCTTCTCTTCCTTGAAGGTTTGAACCGGTACGTCTTTCTCGACGCCGTTAACCACTTGCTTGACGTAAGTGGTGACCGGACGCTGCTCGATGAAGATCACCGCCATGCTGCGACCGACGTTGCTGCGCGTTGCGCGGCTCATCAGCTCGCCACCGTGACCATCCAGACGGATGTTCACCTCTGGCGTGCCGTGCTCGCCGAAGCCAGCCTTGGCGTCAGTCACCTGGTCACCAGTGATGATCAGGCCACGCTCGATCTGTGCCGGAGGACGGTTGCCTTCGCGGAACTCGAAGGTTTCGGAAGTGGCTTTCGAAGCGCCAGGCTCTGCAGCCAGACGGAACTCAAGGTTGGCCGTCTTGCCGAGGATACGCTTGGCTTCTGCGGTGTCCTGCACGCCCGGCAGCTCAACCACGATGCGGTTGGCGCCCTGACGCTGAACGATCGGTTCGGCAACACCCAGCTCGTTGACGCGGTTACGGACCGTGGTCAAGTTCTGCTTGATGGAGTATTCGCGGATTTCCGCCAGCTTGGCCGGGGTCATCGCCAGACGCAGCACCGCCTGACCATTCAGGTCGGCCGGCACAATGTCGAAATCGTTGAAGTTCTTGCGGATCAGTGTGCGGGCCTGTTCGCGGGAAGCTTCATCAGCGAAGCCCAGCTGGATGGCACCGTTGAGTTGCGGCAGGCTGCGATAGCGCAGTTTCTCTTTACGCAACAGGCTCTTTACATCGCCTTCGTACACTTTCAAGCGTGCGTCGAGGGCTTTGTCCATGTCCACTTCCAGCAGGAAGTGCACACCACCGGACAAGTCCAGACCCAGCTTCATCGGGTGCGCGCCGAGGCTGCGCAGCCACTGCGGAGTGGTTTGTGCCAGGTTCAGTGCAACGACGTAGTCATCACCCAATGCCTTGCGCACGACGTCTTTGGCCGGCAGCTGGTCTTCAGCCTTGGTCAGACGAATCAGACCGCCCTTGCCGTTGGCCGCCAGCGTGGCTGCCTTGACGTTGATCCCGGATTCCTTGAGCGCAGCGCTCACACGATCCAGATCAGCCTGATTGACTTGCAGCGCAGTGCTTGCGCCGCTGACCTGAATGGCCGGGTCATCAGGATATAAATTGGGAGCGGAATAAATCAGACCGACCGCCAGCACCGCCAGGATCAGAATGTATTTCCACAGAGGGTATTTGTTCAGCATCACGCCGCCCGCTTATGACGCGGGGCGCCTTGCGCGCCCCGTCGATTGAGTAGAAGTTGAAACTTAGATCGCTTTCAGCGTGCCTTTTGGCAGCGTGGCGGCAATAGCGCCTTTCTGGAACTTCATTTCGACGGTGTCGGAAACTTCCAGAACCACGAAATCATCAGCCACTTTAGTGATCTTGCCGGCGATGCCGCCGGTGGTCACAACTTCGTCGCCTTTCTGCAGGCTGCTCAGCAGGTTCTTCTGCTCTTTGGCGCGCTTGGCCTGTGGACGCCAGATCATCAGGTAGAAGATGACCAGGAAACCGACCAGGAAAATCCACTCAAAACCGCCACCCATAGGGCCGGCAGCGGCCGGTGCAGCAGCGTCAGCCATGGCATTCGAGATAAAAAAGCTCATTTAGCACTCCAGTTGCAAATGTTGAATCTTGGGGTCAGAAAACTCAGTCCAAAGGCGGAACAGGTAACCCGCGTTTGGCGTAGAAGGCATCGACAAAGGCGGCCAATGTACCCTGTTGAATAGCCTCGCGCAAACCAGCCATAAGCACTTGATAATGACGCAAGTTATGGATGGTATTGAGCATGCTTCCCAGCATTTCGCCGCACTTGTCCAGGTGATGCAGATAAGCGCGGGAGAAGTTCTGGCAGGTATAGCAATCGCAGGTCGGATCGAGCGGCGAATCATCATGGCGATGGAACGCGTTACGGATCTTCAGCACACCAGTATCAATGAACAGATGCCCATTGCGGGCATTACGGGTTGGCATCACGCAATCGAACATGTCCACACCGCGGCGCACACCCTCAACCAGATCTTCCGGTTTGCCAACGCCCATAAGGTAACGAGGTTTGTCAGCCGGCATCTGGCCCGGCAGGTAATCCAGCACCTTGATCATCTCGTGCTTCGGCTCGCCTACAGACAAGCCGCCGATGGCCAGGCCATCGAAACCGATCTGGTCGAGGCCTTCCAGCGAACGCATGCGCAAATCCTGGTGCATGCCACCCTGAACGATGCCGAACAGCGCCGCCGTGTTGTCGCCGTGGGCTTCTTTCGAACGCTTGGCCCAGCGCAACGACAGCTCCATCGACACACGAGCGACGTCTTCATCGGCCGGGTACGGCGTGCATTCGTCGAAAATCATCACGATGTCCGAGCCCAGGTCACGCTGGACCTGCATCGACTCTTCCGGCCCCATGAACACTTTGGCGCCATCCACCGGAGAGGCGAAGGTCACGCCCTCCTCCTTGATCTTGCGCATCGCGCCCAGGCTGAACACCTGGAAACCGCCGGAGTCGGTCAGAATCGGGCCTTTCCACTGCATGAAATCGTGCAGGTCGCCGTGCTTCTTGATCACTTCGGTGCCCGGACGCAGCCACAAGTGGAAGGTGTTGCCCAGAATGATTTCCGCGCCGGTCGCGACGATATCCCGCGGCAGCATGCCCTTGACGGTGCCGTACGTGCCCACCGGCATGAAGGCCGGGGTTTCGACGGTACCGCGCGGGAAGGTCAATCGACCGCGACGAGCCTTGCCGTCGGTAGCAAGCAACTCAAACGACATACGACTTTGGCGACTCATTCTTTGTCCTCAGGGCCACGTGGTGCGGGGTTACGGGTGATAAACATCGCATCACCGTAGCTGAAAAAGCGGTATTCATGCTCCACGGCGGCTTTATAGGCGGCCATGGCTTCGGGATAACCGGCGAACGCCGAAACCAGCATCAACAGCGTGGATTCGGGCAAATGAAAGTTGGTGACCAGGGCATCGACCACATGAAACGGCCGGCCCGGGTAGATAAAGATGTCCGTGTCGCCACTGAACGGCTTGAGCACGCCATCGCGCGCGGCACTTTCCAGGGAACGCACGCTGGTGGTCCCCACGGCTACCACGCGACCACCGCGAGCACGGCAAGCGGCGACGGCATCGACCACGTCCTGGCCGACTTCCAGCCACTCGGTGTGCATGTGGTGATCTTCGATCTTCTCGACCCGCACCGGCTGGAACGTGCCCGCGCCCACGTGCAAGGTCACGAACGCCGTCTCGACGCCCTTGGCGGCAATCGCCTCCATCAGCGGCTGATCGAAATGCAGCCCCGCCGTCGGCGCCGCCACCGCGCCCAGGCGCTCGGCGTACACCGTCTGATAACGCTCGCGGTCCGAGCCTTCATCCGGGCGGTCTATATAAGGAGGCAACGGCATGTGCCCGACGCGGTCGAGCAGCGGCAACACCTCTTCGGCGAAACCCAGCTCGAACAACGCATCGTGACGCGCCAGCATCTCGGCTTCGCCACCGCCGTCGATGAGGATCTTCGAACCCGGCTTCGGCGACTTGCTGGAGCGCACATGGGCCAGCACGCGATGGCTGTCCAGCACCCGCTCCACCAGGATTTCCAGCTTGCCGCCGGAAGCCTTCTGGCCAAACAGCCGCGCCGGAATCACCCGGGTATTGTTGAACACCATCAAATCGCCCGGGCGCAAATGCTCAAGCAAATCAGTGAATTGACGGTGTGCCAGGGCGCCGCTGACCCCATCAAGGGTCAACAGGCGACTGTTGCGACGCTCGGCCAAAGGGTGGCGAGCAATCAGCGAATCAGGGAGTTCGAAAGTAAAGTCAGCAACGCGCATGATGGGGTTCGTCTAGCAGGGCCCGGAAGTCTAGCGGAAATAGTGAAAATTCTCCATGTACCTGATTGACCGACGGTTATCTCATCTCTATACTTCGCCGCCATTGAGCCCTGATGGCGGAATTGGTAGACGCGGCGGATTCAAAATCCGTTTTCGAAAGGAGTGGGAGTTCGAGTCTCCCTCGGGGCACCATTTGCAGTACATAGACGACTACCAGCGTCTACGCAACACCCCTAGAGCCCGCTAACTGCGGGCTTTTTGGTCTCTGGGGTTCTACCCCCATCTCTTGCAAGCCAGCGTCTTTTTGGTACATTTTTGAGTACAAATCCAGTTCGAGAACGGGAGATGTACACAGATGCCACTGACCGTCTTGCAGATCAAAGCTTCCAAGCCTGCCGAAAAGGCATTTACCCTGAGTGATAGTTCGGGTCTTGCCCTGCTGGTGAAACCGAACGGCAGCAAGTATTGGCATTTCCGTTATCGCTTCCAGGGCCGCGCTGCCCGCATGTCTCTGGGTGTCTACCCGCATGTTTCCTTACAGGAGGCTCGTGAACTGGCGACAGAGTGTCGCAGCCTGCTCAAACAAGGGACCAACCCCGGAACAAAACGCCGCGATGACAAGCTGCAGCAGCAAGAAGCGGGACTCAACACCTTCAGTCGCGCGGCGGAATACTGGTATCAGTTCAAGTCCGACTCCGGACGCAGCCCCGCGACGCTGAAGAAAATCCGCGACTACCTCGATAAAGATTTGCTGCCCTCCCTGGGTGAGAAGCAGTTGAGCGTAATTACCCGAGGTGACTGCGCCAACCTACAGGCCAGCATCGAAAAACGGGGCGCCTTCAACGTCGCAGACAAAACCCGAACCTGGCTCAAACAGATTTTTAGTCAAGCGATCGCACGCGGCCTGTGCGAACACAATCCAGCCTCCGAACTCCATGCCATTGCGATAGCTCCACCGCCAACTCAGCACTACCCACATCTGCACGAAAACGAACTGCCTGAATTTCTCCAGGCCTTGAGCAAGACCACCAGCCGGTTACCAGCGAGGATTGCGTCATGGATGACGATTTTGACCGCTAGCCGCCCCGGGATGGTTCGCTACGCAAAATGGGAGGAAATTGATTTCGAGGAAGGGATATGGACCATCCCAGCCGCCCGCATGAAGATGCGCAGAGACTACGTCAGCCCTCTACCTCATCAACTGATCGCTATGCTCATCAAGCTGAACCAAAGCACTGGACGCAGCCAATATCTATTCCCGGGCAATGGCGAAAAACAGCCGGTCATCAGTGAAAACACGATCAATCTGGTGTTCGCCAAGATCGGCTATAAAGGACGACTCGTCAGCCATGGCACTCGCCATACAGCAAGCACGCTGCTGCGCGAACATGGTTGGCTGAAGGACCATGTCGAAAGCCAGCTGGCTCACGTCGAGGGCGGCATCTCTGGTGAGTACAATCAAGCCCTATACCTACCGCAACGTCGGATCATGATGCAGTGAACGAGCCCCATGAAAGACAGGACACCGTTTCCCCCTTACGATAAGGGATAGGCAAACGGTTATGTTTATGACTAACAGCAACGATAAGAGTGGGGAGCTTTTGGGCCAGGAGCGGCGGCGCCGCTGGAGCCCGGAGCAAAAACTGGCCATGGTTCGCGAGAGCCTTGAGCCAGGACAAAGCGTTTCGGTGGTGGCTCGGCGCAACGGCATCAATGCCAACCAGCTGTTCCTGTGGCGCAAGCTGTATCAGGACGGCAGCCTGTCGGCGGTCAGTGCTGGTGAGGCCGTGGTGCCTGCCTCCGAGCTGAGCGATGCGCTCAAGCAGATCCGTGAACTGCAACGGATGCTGGGCAAAAAAACGATGGAAGCAGAAATCCTCAAAGAGGCCGTCGAGATCGCCCGGTCGCGAAAATGGATTGCGCACTCACCCTTGTTGCCGGGGGACGACCAGTGAAGCTGGTCAGCGAATGTCTCGGTGTGGCGCGCTCGCAATTAACGGTTCGAATCAAGCAATTGGTATCGCCCAAAGTACGGCGAAACAGGCCTGTGAACGACGCTGAGTTGGTGGCCGAAATCCAGCAACAGGTCAGCGAACTGCCCAGCTATGGCTACCGTCGAGTCTGGGGATTGCTGCGTCGCGCCCGTGAAACCCAGTTGCTACCCGCGATCAACGTGAAGCGGGTTTACCGGGTGATGCGTGATCACAACCTGCTGCTTGAACGCCGGATCAAACAACCCGGCGTGCCGCGTCGGCACGAAGGCCGTATTGCGGTGCAAACCAGCGATACGCGTTGGTGCTCGGATGGCTTTGAATTCCGTTGCGAGGACGGCGCCAAACTGAGCGTGACCTTCGCCCTGGACTGCTGTGATCGCGAAGCCATCGGCTGGGTCGCCAGCCCAACCGGGTACAGCGGCGATGATATCCGCGACTTGATGCTGGAAAGCGTGGAGAAGCGCTTCGGTGATCAACTGCCTGCAACGCCGGTGCAGTGGCTCAGCGATAACGGTTCGGCCTACACCGCCGAACAGACGCGCCTGTTTGCTCGACAGATCGGCTTGCAGCCGGTGACCACACCGGTGCGCAGCCCGCAGAGCAACGGCATGGCCGAGAGCTTCGTGAAGACGATCAAGCGTGACTACGTGGCGCACATGCCCAAGCCGGATCGAGAAACGGCGCTGCGCAACCTGGCCATTGCCTTCGAGCATTACAACGAGCAGCATCCGCATAGTGCCTTGAGCTATCGCTCGCCGAGGGAGTTCAGGCGCTTGGCCGCAGCATCAAGTTAACAGGGAGTTGGTGTCCGGTTTTGTAGGGGCAAGTCCATGCAGTGGTATGCAGACTATCTCGATGCCCTCAAAGAAGGCATTACAGCCAACCTTCGCGATCAATTTGATACTCGCGTTAATCAGTTCCTCGCTCGCCCTTCTGCACCGCCTCTAACAGCATCCCATGCACACAAAGATGATCCTCCCCAAAAGTTGCCTATCGAGACAGAATCAACGGCGACTCAGTGATCACTTGATGCCTCACGAATTCGACCCGCTCGACGACAACCTTGCAAAACTACCGTGGCGCATTCCAACACTGGTAAGCCAATGAGATCACCGCAGTCCGCCCTTCCACGCGGGTCCATCCAAACAGGGCTGCAAAGCCGCCCTGTTTGGATGGACCTCACTTAAGAAATCTAAAGCCCGCGCAAACTGTCTGTGGAAAACCACTGATTTCCACCGGTGGATAATTTCATCCACCGCCGCAGAACTCCCGAAAATTGGAGTCTTGACCTCAATTATCCACAGGCGTAGAAAAGATCGGGCAAAGCGCTGTCGTTGACAGCAACCCAGGTAGCCAGAACCTTTAAGGCTACGCCACACCGTGGTGGTTCTCCCAAAGTGCGATGAGCGTCCGGCGGCTCGCACGGTCACAGCGATGTGATGGATGCCTACTTTTACCAGCGTGCCCACTGCGGCAACTCATTCCCTTTCATAGCTGCCCTGCAGCAACCTATCCGCTTGGCCATTTCCTTGCGCCAACCTGCGCCCGTCTCTTTCTCCCGGAAAGAGACGGGCGCTCCTACCGCTGCTGCAGCCCAACTCGTACAAGGCTTTGCGGCATTTCCCCTCGTGACAATCGGCGTGACAAACACCGAAGTCACCAGCAACAGCGATGCAGATGATGGTGCCGCAGCCCAAGGAATGGACTGCACCTGACTGACAGTCAGGGATGCCCCGGTCATCGCCTCACTGCCTTCACCTGACTCAGGATCCCACGGCGCTGGTCTCGTCAGCCAATGCAACCTCCGCCCGCCCACCGGTAACGGTGTTCAGGAGGCCAGATCATGAGATGCCCAAGCTCCCGGTCGTAAAGAGCCGTCAGTCCCGCGTTAGTGGACAACCCTCACAGGTCGCAGGGGCCTTGATCCCTGATAACACTCAACATTCTTGGCGGGATGACGTGGGGAAAGTTTTAAAAGTTTTGGCTTCGAGAGGAGTTTGATCATGGCATTGGTCGGTAGACGGGACGGGCGCAATTTTGGCTATGGCCGACAACTGAGTTATGCCGGGCCGCAGGCCCTCCGCGACCTGTTTGGCGGTGAGCATTACGGCACGGTCAAAGCGCACAGTGATCGCTGGCAGGCGTTTGTGCGGTGGTGTCGGTCGGAGGATGGGCCAGGGTTCAACGATGCGCGGCAGATTGATCGGCAGATCTTGTTGGACTATCCCGAATCGCGTTTTGCCAATTATCCGTACATGTATAAAAGGTCATCGATCAGCTCAAGCTCTTGTTGTGTGTACGGCGCTTTTTGGTATCGGCGAATGGCCTCAAGTACCCCTTTGATAGGCACTTGCCGCGCTGGATCATGAATGACTTCGATCAGCCGACCATAAGCAGGATCTCTTCCCTCTAAGTATTTTTCGGCTAGCTCTGCGAGTGATAGACGAGCTTGTAGATCGGTTAGCATTGGTACTTCTCCGGTCCAGCATTACCTTCAACTACCTTGATGCGAATTGGGAGGTTATGAAATTCTCTTTCTTCGCACAGTGAGCGCCATCATTGGGCCGTTGTGCGCAAGAAGTTGCGCAGTAGATCGTAATATTCGCGACCCAACTGCCCTGCAAGCCACGTCTTGCAAAGACTGCAGCCAAGTGCGCAAGAAGTTGCGCAGTGGTGCGCAATTTCTTGCGCACTTTCTTCCGATTATGGTTGTAAAAAACTCGCTGAACGGCGAGCCAGGGCCGGCAGGCCACCGGCGTCTGGCACTTCACAAAAGCTGGCACGCTCCTTGATAACAGTCAGGCACCCACCGGGCGATACCGCCTCCCGGGCACCCTAACTTTTAGCAAGGAGCACATCCATGGCTACACCAGCGTACATGTCCGTCACTGGCGAAAAACAAGGTCTGATCACTGCCGGCGCGTTCACCGCCGACTCGGTTGGCAACACCTACCAGGAAGGTCACGAAGACCAGGTCATGGTTCAGGCTTTCAACCACGACGTAATCATCCCGCGTGACCCGCAGTCCGGCCAACCGACCGGTCAGCGCGTACACAAGCCCGTCGTGATCACCAAGGTCTACGACAAGTCTTCGCCACTGCTGCAAGCTGCGCTGACCTCCGGCGAGCGCATGAGCGAAATCGTTATCCAGTGGTTCCGTACTTCTGCTCAGGGTACCCAAGAGCACTACTACACCACCAAACTGGAAGATGCGATCATCGTCGCCATCAACAACAAAATGCACAACTGCCAGGATCCGTCGAACTCCCACTTCACGCACCTGGAAGAAGTGCAGTTCACCTACCGCAAAATCACCTGGACCCACGAAGTATCCGGTACTTCGGGTTCCGATGACTGGCGTCAACCAGTCGCTTAATCGCGGCTGACCGCTTCACGCATCGGCCAGCTCTGCTGGTCGATGTTGTTTACGCCTTTCCAGAATTTTGCGTCTGCTAATCCTTGATCGGGTATTGGTTTACGCCGCAGCACTGCACGAGGAACAAGGGATGTTCGCGCCGGCCAATCAGACTCACTTTGCCCTGACTATCGAAGGTCTGGATAACGATCTCCAGGTCCTTGCCCTGCAAGGTCGGGAAGCCATCAGCCAGCCTTTTGTGTTTGAGGTGGACTTGGTCAGTGAACAGCCGTCCCTGGACCTCGAAACCCTGCTGCACAAACCGGCCTTCTTGCAGCTCTCGCCTGACGGCAGCGGCATCCATGGCCAGATCTATCGCGCCGCCCAGGGTGATTCCGGCAAACGCCTGACCCGCTACGCGGTGACCCTGCGCCCGCAACTGTCCTACCTCGCGCACCGCATCAACCAACGCATCTTCCAGAACCTCAGCGTGCCGAAAATCATCGGCATGGTCCTTGAAGAACACGGCATCCAAAGCAACACCTACGAATTCAAAGTCGGGGCGATCTATCCCGAGCGCATTTACTGCGTTCAATACGATGAATCGGACCTGCAATTTGTCCAGCGCCTGTGCGAGGAAGAAGGTATCCACTACCACTTCCAGCACAGCACCACGGCCCACAAGCTGGTGTTCGGCGATGACCAGACGGTGTTCCCGAAACTCGCACCCGTGGCCTACCAGCAAGACTCCGGCATGGTCGCCAACAACCCGGTGATCAAGCGCTTCGACCTGCGTTTGGAAACCCGCACCAGCCGCACCACCCGCCGCGACTACGACTTCGAAAAACCGCGCCTGACCCTCGAAGCGGAAAACCGCGGCGACGCCCTGCCCGACCTCGAAGACTACGACTATCCCGGCCGTTTCATCGACCGCGAGCGCGGCAAGCACCTGGCCAAACGCGCCCTCGAACGTCACCGCAGCGACTTCCAGTTGGCCGAAGGCCGAAGCGATCAGCCGTTGCTGGTCAGCGGCCACTTCCTGGCCCTGACCCAACACCCCAAAGCCAAGTGGAACGACCTGTGGCTGCTGACTGAAATCCTCCACGAAGGCAAACAGCCGCAAGTGCTGGAAGAGTCGGTAACCAGCAGCACCACCAACCTCAAGGACGATTTCCATCAGGGCTACCGCAACCGCTTCCAGGCCACCCCCTGGGACGTCCCGAATCGCCCGCCGCTGAACCACCCCAAGCCACGCATCCTCGGCAGCCAAAGCGCCGTGGTCACCGGGCCCAAAGGTGAAGAGATCCACTGCGACCAGTACGGCCGCGTCAAAGTGCAATTCCACTGGGACCGCGAAGGTCAGGCCGACGACAAAACCAGCTGCTGGCTGCGCGTCTCCTCCGCCTGGGCCGGCGCCCACTACGGCGGAATCGCCATCCCGCGCATCGGCATGGAAGTGCTGGTGACCTTCCTTGAAGGCGACCCGGATCAACCGCTGATCAGCGGCTGCCTGTACCACAAGGAAAACGTCGTCCCCTACGACCTGCCGGCGAACAAGACCCGCAGCACCTTCAAGACCCTGAGTTCCCCAGGTGGCGGCGGTTACAACGAACTGCGCATCGAAGACAAAAAGGGCCAGGAACAAATCTTCCTGCACGCCCAGCGCGACTGGGACGAAAACGTCGAGCACGACCAGAAGATCCGCGTCGGCAACGAACGCCACGACACCGTCGAACAAAACAGCTACAGCGAATTCAAGGCCGAAGAACACCACACCGTCTACGCCGATCGTAAAGTCGAAACCCGCGCCAACGACCACCTCACCGTCGGTGTGAACCAGCACATCAAGGTCGGCACCGGCCAATTCATCGAAGCCGGCCAGGAGATCCACCTGAGCAGCGGCATGAAAGTCGTGCTCGAAGCCGGCAGCGAACTCACCCTCAAGGGCGGCGGCAGCTTTATCAAGATCGACGCCAGCGGCGTGACCCTGAGCGGGCCGGTGATCAACATGAATTCCGGGGGGAGTCCGGGCAGCGGAACCGGCGCGGCACCGTTGATGCCTGGGGCGTTGAAACAGGCTGATGCAGATAAAGCAGGTGCGGTGCTGACCCCGGCCCAAGTCAACACCCTCAAACGCAACGCACCGTTCTGTGAAGAGTGCGAAAAATGCAAGGCAGGTGCTTGTGCGATCTGATCTGTTGACTCCACAGGCTTGGCTGGCTGAACGGCCGTTGCAGACGGGTGAGCTGTTGTACTTGATCGTTAGCGCGGCCAGCGATGCCGAGCCACTCAAGGCCTTCTACCAGCAAGACATGGCGCCGGAATTGATCCCGATCTGGAGCGGCACGCCTTACGCCGATTGGCAGCCCGTCATGCCCTACCTCGCCGAGCTGAAACCCAATGCCGGTTTTCTGCAATGGATCGCCGAAACCGATGCTCAGGACTGGGGTTGGCTGGCAGTGTCCACCAGCACGCCGGACGTGGTGTTCGAGCACCTGCGCAGTTTGACCCAGGTACGCATGCCCGATGGGACCGAAGTGTTTTTCCGGTTCTGGGACGGGCGGCATATTTACCCGATTCTTGAAGGGCTGGGTGCTGGCGCAGGTGAAGTATTGCCGGTGTTTGACCGCTATCTGATCAATGGCCAGAGCCTGGACGCTGGGCCGAGGGCCGTGCCGCCAGCGAAGGAATGGCCGTGGTGGGAGGTGCCGCAAAATTTGCTCGATAGTTTGGCGGAAAAAGACCACACCACCGTCGTCGACAACCTGATGCAGTGGCTGGGAGAGGACTGCCCGGAACTGTTCTTCGCCTTTCCCGAAAATAACTTGCGCCACAAGGTCGAGCGCTTCGTGCGCCAACAACCCAATACAGAAGATTTGGCAGAGCGTCTCGCTGCTCAGCTGACAAAGGAAGTCACGTCATGAATACCCCGATCGGTACCTTGGTCCTACACGTGCTGGACGCCAAAACCCCTGACGTGAACCTGATTCTCAAAGACTTCAAGAACTGCCTGAGCGATTACAAGGAATGGGCGGACGGCTTCCTGACCGGTTGGGCATTGGATGTCGACCAAACCTTCAAGGTCGGTAATGAAGTCAGCGTGACCAAACGCAAGACCAAAACCGGCAAGGTCGAGACCTACGCGACCTGCCCTCTGGCGGGCGACTTCACGCTGATCCACATGTTCGAATCAGCACGATTCGTACCGATCGGCAACACGCCAGTGAAACTGGAACCCGTCACCAAAGGTACTTTTTACGACGACGTCACTGGCCCCGTCATTGAAACAACGATCGGCCCGAGCGGCATCAAGGTGATCGATGGCTGCAAGAAAGGCCAGATGTACCGCATTACCTTTTTCCCGAACGTATCCCAAAGCAATGTCAAAGCACTCTACGACTCCTACCAGGGTGTAATCGGCAATCTAAACGGCTGGTTGCAAAGTGAATGGTCGAGCAAGTTCCAGCCTCAGTGGGCCAGTTACTCGGCGGCTGACCGCGCGGGCCGCTCTGTCATTCTGTTAAAACGAGCGATGGATGGTCTGGAAAAGGCGCTGCTCAGGCTGTGGGATGACATCAAAAGCCTGTTCGAACTACTCGCACACCCAAAGGAAAACCTCGAAAAGCTGCGCAAGTACCTGTCGGATGTCGAGATCGACAAGCTCTATGCCGCGTCCAAGGAGTCCATTGCTTCGGGTCTGTTGATCCTCAGTGACGAACCACTGATGTTCATTTACGTCTCGGCGATTGTGGCGTGGGTCGGCATGCTGCCGCCGCAAGTCATCGTTGACGTGGTGACGGCCATTGCGTCGGAATTCCTGATCAACGTGGTATTGGGTATTTGCCTCACTGGCGGTGCCGGGATCGCAGTGCGGGTGGGGACCAAAACTCTGTCCACGGTCAAGTCCGGTACGGCGCTCAAATACCTTGAAGAGCTGGCCGCAAAACTGATGAGCCTGAGCGGCAAGCACAGCCTGCCAGCGCACGCGGAGGTTTCCAAGCCACTGATTGCCAGTGCCAAAAGCGTGCCGATGAAGCCGACCAAAACGGCGGCGCTCAAAATCGACGAGGCCGCCGCCAACGGTTCTAAAAGTCAGGTGCCGAAAACCACGGATACGCCGAAGCAGGAAGTGAAAGACGCTTCTTCATTTCCGCGTGGCAAGAAAGACAAACAGACCACCCTCGCACCAAAGGAAAAGGTCGACGACGCTCCTACTCAGTCAAAAACGCCTGACGACAAAAGCGCCGCCTGTGCCAAGAAAACCTGCACCAATGGTTGCCCGGTATCGATGGTTACCGGCGAAGAGCTGCTGACCCTGACCGACGGTGAACTCGGTGGTCTGCTGCCCTTCAGCTGGACGCGCCTCTATCGCACCAGCGCCGCAGAAATCGACTGCGGCCTCGGTTACGGTTGGAGCCACGCCCTGGCGCAACGCGTCGACATCAACGGCGACGAAGTAATCTGGACCGACCACGAAAACCGCGTCACCACCTTCCCGTTGCCCAGTGTGCAGCGCCCGGCGATCACCAACAGCCTGTCGGAAGCGGCGATTTTCCTTGGTGACGATCCGTCCGAACTGACCCTCACCCAAGCCGGCGAACGCACCCAGTTCTACCACTTCCGCTACAACAGCAAAGGCGCGACGCTGATCGCCATCAGCGACAGCTACGACAACCGCCTGCACATCACCCGCGACATTCACGGACGAATCAAACGTGTCGATAACGGTGCCGGTCGCGCCCTCCTCGTGCGTTACGACCGCAAACACATCGTCGCCATCGATTACCAGCAGTTCAGCCCGGCGGACAACCTGGAAGATGCCTGGAGCACCGTCCAGACCCTGGTCACCTACGGCTACGACGCCCAGCACCGCCTGATCGAAGCCAAAAACGCCGCCGGTGAAGCCGAGCGTTATGCCTATAACGACCAGAACGTCATTCTCGAACGGCAACTGGCTGGTGGTGCCAGCTTCTACTGGGAATGGGAAAAAGAAGGCAAGTCAGCCCGCTGCATCCATCACTGGGCAAGCTTCTCGCAGATGGACGCGCACTACGCTTGGGATGACAAGGGCAGCGTCACGGTTACCAACGCTGACGGCAGCGAAGAGGTCTACACACATGACGACCAGGCTCGACTGGTCGCCAAAGTCGACCCGGATGGTGCCGAACACCTGAAGGCCTACGATGACAAGGGCCGCCTGATCGCCGAAAAAGACCCACTCGGCGCCGTCACCGAATACCAGTACAACGAAGCCGGTCGACTGGTTGCGGTGATTCCGCCGGAAGACGCCCCCACCACTTACGAGTACTACCACGGCTACGTCCGTGTGGTGAACCGTGGCCCGGCAAAGTGGACATACTGGCGCAACGATCAGGGCGACATCACCGAACAAGTCGACCCGGACGGCAACTCGACCCACTACAGCTACAACCGCCAAGGCCGTCTGCTGGAAATCCGTCACCCGGATGGCAGTCGTCATCAACTGGGCTGGAACAACCTCGGCCAACTGCTCGAAGAACAGCTACCGGACGGCGGCCAGCGCAAATATCGCTACGACGCCTTGGGCCGGCAGATCACCCGTCAGGACGAAAGCGGCGCGATCACCCACTACCAATGGAACGCTGCCAACCGCCTCGCGCAAATCACTTTGCCGGGCGGCGCTACGCGCGCCTTCACCTACAACGCCTACGGCAAAGTCACTGCCGAACGCGATGAACTGGGCCGCGTAACCCGCTACGAATACGCCGATAACCTGCACTTGGTCAGTCGTCGCATCAATCCGGACGGCAGCCAACTGCGTTATCGCTACGACAACTCGCGCCTGCTGCTCAGCGAGATCGAAAACGAACGTGGCGAGCACTATCACCTCGATTACTACCCGAACGGCCTGATCCAGCAGGAAACCGGCTTCGACGGTCGCCGGACGGCCTACGAGTACGACCTCAACGGCCAACTGCTGAAGAAAATCGAATTCGGCGACGACGGCAGTGAGTTGTTCACCGAATACCAACGCGACGCCGCCGGCCGCTTGCTGGTGAAAACCCTGGCGGATGGCGACGAAATTCACTACAGCTACGACGCCCTCGGCCGCCTCGTCAACGTCGACGACGGCCACTGGCCCCTCGCCTACGAATATGACCTGCAAGACCGCCTGATCACCGAACACCAAGGCTGGGGCACTCTGCGTTACGAGTACGACAACCTGGGCCAGTTGAGTCATTGCCGCCTCCCCGACGGCAGCAAACTCGACTACCGCCACCAACCTGGCGGCCGCCTGAGCAGCATCGACCTCAACGGCTCGCGCCTGACCACGCACCAGTTCAGCGCCGGTCGCGAACAACAGCGCCAACAAGGCCTGCTGCTCAGCCAATACCAGTACGACGAACAAGGCCGCTTGCAAGCCCACACCGTCAGCCAGCAGGACCGCAACCTGTTTCGCCGTCGCTACGCCTACGATGCCAACGGCAATCTTGCGGGTATCGACGACAGCCGCAAAGGCAAGCGCAGCTACCATTACGATCCGCTCGATCGCCTGATCAACGTCCGTGGCACCACCCCGGAAAGCTTCGCCCACGACCCGGCGGGCAACCTCCTCGGCCAAGGCGACCAGCCGTCCGCGAACCTGGTCAACGTCAAAGGCAACCGCCTGCTAATGCAGGGCGACCGGCACTATGACTATGATGCCCATGGCAACCTGATCCGCGAACGTCGCGGCACCGGGCAAAAACTCGTCACCGAGTACCGTTACGACTGCCAACATCGCCTGATCGGTGTCAGCCTCCCCGGCGGCAGCATCGCGAGCTACCAGTACGACGCCTTCGGCCGACGCATCGCCAAAACCGTCGATGGTCACACCACCGAATTCCTGTGGCAAGGCGAACGCCTCATCGCCGAAAGCGCCGACAACCGCTATCGCAGCTACATCTACGAACCGGGTAGCTTCCGCCCGCTGGCGATGCTCGATGGCGAAGGCTCACTGAAAGCCACGCCGTTCTACTACCAACTCGACCACCTCGGCACCCCGCAGGAACTCACCGACTACAGCGGCGAGATCATGTGGTCGGCGAAATACCGCGCCTACGGCAACCTCGCCACCCTCGACGTTGCAGAAATCGACAACCCGCTGCGCTTCCAGGGCCAGTACTTCGATGCCGAAACGGGCTTACATTACAACCGACATCGCTACTACAATCCGGGGACTGGACGGTTTTTGACGCCGGATCCGATCAAGCTTGCGGGTGGGTTGAACAACTACCAGTACGTACCTAACCCTACGGGGTGGGTGGATCCGTTGGGGTTGAGCTGCGTTCCGAGTAACTGCCCAGATGACAGACGAGCTGAGCTGAATCAAAAATACGGCCGGACAGGGGATATCAATAACGATATCAATGCCCGCGGAAGAAAAGAGACCGCTACGGAGTTTTACCGAACACAAGGCTTTGAAGAGACAAGCATTCCAGGGCATTTAAACGGCATAGATTTTAATCAACCGGTAAATGTAGAAACGTTAAACCGAGGAAAAACCGTTTATCAATTCCAATCACCGGGTGCTCCACAAGGCAACTACTACTCTCTGAACCCTGCTACAACCCCATCAGAGCTAGGAATTGGTCCACTCGGAGATAATCGTGCAGCAGGGACAGTCGAACTAAAACTGCAAGGTATTTATCGAACAACCGAAAAAACGCCCGTATTGAAATCGACAGCCAAACAGATAGATGATACTTGGTCTGTGAAAGGTGTGACACAACCGTCGTCAGGGGGTGGTACTCAAGTTTTTAGCAGCGCTAAAGGAAACTTCGAAAAAATCCCGTAAACTGTAATAACATTTAGGAGGCCACAAATGAAACAATCCGATCTATATGACATGGCAAGTCGTTGTGGCTTTACGGTAACAGTATTTTCGGATCACCCCGATTTTTTCTCATCTTGGTCTTTGAGTATCAAAAAAAATGAACAAAAATACATGATCGAACATGAAGGCAGAGACAACTGGTTAATATTTTACAAAGAAAACGAACCGAATAAATTCAAAGAGATAGACAAAAAAATATCTCACGCAATGAACGACAATGCAAAACTGAAGCAGTGTGAGTCTTGGCTTTTAAGTGTTTAACAAACAAAAAGTTAGCCACAAAACAAAAGGGGATAGCCGTGCCTGAGTTCAGGCGATCAGAAATCCGACTTTTTCAACAGAATCGGCCGATTGCTGCATGTCGCCAGGTACTTTTCGACCCATAGCGCATGTCATTACGAGGGCGAGGGATGACCGCTAGAGATGATGCAGCTTGTCGTGATCTCAGTCAACACCGAGCAGGTTGTCTATGATTACTGAACAGAAACTCAAACCACCTTTGAGGTTGAGGACATAGGTCATGATTTCCATCCTTGAACTTCGCCACATCATTGAGTGCGGTTTTCTGCCTCTTTCTTGCGTCTGCACTGTTGGCGCTGATGCGATTTTGACCCAAGCCGCCGGAAATCATTGACCCATTCGAATATTCAGCAATCGATGACCTTGCGTGGGATTTCAGAGGCTGCACATGGGTCAGCTAAAATCAGTAACCTGGGTCAAAATCGCATCAGCACCAACAGGTTCGGCATTTTTTGGCAGACCAGGGAGTCTATCCGTAACCAGTTTCTTGTAGATATTACTCACAGCTCATCGGAAACTTGATGGAGAAATCCGATCAAGCTTCCATCCACACCAGTCCTTATTGGAGGCAGGTAGGGTGTACACTTCACGGTACAACGTGGAAGTGTACACATGCAAAAAACTATGTTAATTATACAGTTATGCTATTATTCGAGTCTCCCTCGGGGCACCAAAATTAAGAAAGGTCTTGCTTTAGCAAGGCCTTTTTTTTCGTCTGCGATAAAGTGGTTGGCACCCCGCCAGCCTGTAGGAGCTGCCGAAGGCTGCGATCTTTTGATCCTGCTTTTCAACGCCACAACACGAAACCGCTCGGCTAACGAATCAAGGATTCACACGATGGAATTGCCACTGGAAACCGTTGCCCTTTTCGCCCTCAAGCTGGCTTATGAGACGGAAGATGGAAGTCCGATTTTGCGGGACGATCCGATCATGAGCGACTATGAGCGGGAGGTATTCGGCTTGCTAGTGCGCAGGGGCGATGTCGACGCGATCCAGTTCAGAGTGGCGCACTGCGTGGGTTTGGCGATGGAAGCTTTAGGCGGTGTTGATACGCCACTGGGGCGTGAGTTGCACAGGTTGGCAGATGATTTCAGCAATGCGCGGGCGATGGAGCAGCTTGAAGAGCCGCTAATCGCGCTCAAGGATTATCTGAAAGACATTCAATGAAGGAAGGCATGCAGCCTCAAAAGTGGGGACACCCAATAGGCAGATCGCCGCTGGCCACCTTATCCCTTTTCCAAGCCCCCTCTCCCCAGTTTTTAACTTTCGACCAAAGTTAACAACGTCCGCTTCCAGCCACTAGCTTCCACTCGCGACGGACAGCTATCGGCCGATTGTGTTGAAAAAGTCGGCTTTTCCGAAACACTCGAATATTGATGGACGAAAACACCTCAGTTGCACGCGGCTATGCGAAATCCGAGTCCTGAACTGTCTGCCAAAAATTCAGATTTCAATCTCAGGCGCGTACTTTTCTCGCGCGGAATTCGAAGCCGACTTTTTCAACAGAATCGGCCGTTGGCGGAAAGCTCACATGACTGAATGACAAAACGCTCAGGTTTGCCATCTCTCATGACGCCGTCAAACAGACAAAGCACGATTTCGCAGGCCTGCTCGGCGGTTAGCACGACGTTGATCTTTGTCACGCTTTGCCAAAGCCGAACAATGAACGCAGCCAGCCTGCCGACTTCCGTTCATAGAAGGGTGCGGTTTGCTTGAGGAAGTAATCGCTAAGGCCTGATTCCCCTTCGTGAACGCGATAGAGGTCAACGGGTTCGCCATCCGGAGCGGTATCCCCGGCAACGTTACCGGCTTCGCGCATGACCAGTTCAATATCTCCGTCCGCTTCAATACCAATGATCAGATGAGGCTTTTGATCAGACGATGCGTCATGCATCAACGCCAGAAATGCACGCTTTACGTTGCGATGTTTGGCGAGTAATTGTGTGAGCGAGTTGACCATCTTCGACGGATATTGCGACGGCTGTCCGAGTAGCACTTTGGTGTCTTTTTCGACCGTGCGCTGCACCGGCTTTTGGCCGATCTCGTCGGAGAGCAGATGGCGCACTTCCTCCGGGAAAAACTCTTTCCCGTAAGGAGACTTTGGATTGAGGAAAAGAGGGGTGCCCAGTGTGATTTCAAACAGCGATCTGGCCGGGATCTCTACGTAGGACTCTTCGCTATCGATGGATCTTTGTAGTGTTTGCAACGAAGAAAAAAACGGGATGACAGCGGAGCCGTCAGGCTTTTGCCAATGCGCGATGCTGATGTTGCTACCAGCCTCGAGGTTGACTTGACCTTCGCCAGTGCCGGCAGTGCCAAGGACGTAGATAGTGGAATTCAACAGAGTCTTGAAAAAGTCAGGTCGATGGGCCGGTTCATCCGCCGCCAGCCTGAGTGATTTTTCGAGGGTGTTTTCTTGCTTGGTATCCATGATGTCCATCGGCAGTTCCATCAAAACAGACAAAAAGTGAGCGGCAAAGAGCGCGCAGTTTTTCACGCGACGGTGAAAACAGGAAGAACAGCAGGCTAATAAATCTGGAGCATACGGAGAGTCACCCTGAACGGTTTTCCAAGGATAGCTCCTCCATATCAGTGGTGGATGAAGAGCCAAATGCGGTTAGCCTCGAAGGGCTGCTTCTGGCCGATTGTGTTGAAAAAGTCGGCTTTTCCGAAACACTCGAATATTGATGGACGAAAACACCTCAGTTCCACGCGGCTATGCGAAATCCGAGTTCTGAACTGTCTGCCAAAAATTCAGATTTCAATCTCAGGCGCGTACTTTTCTCGCGCGGAATTCGAAGCCGACTTTTTCAACAGAATCGGCCCATAACGGCCTTTGAGTGTAGCGGCTGCCCATGCCAAAAAGGGTGCAGCACATTTTTTTCGTCTTGGGGTCGAAGCCTTCGAAGGTTGCAGGAACGGAATCTGCACGATAATCTCCCACCGTCGCTGCTAATTCAGCGACCGGGTGTGGAAACCCGTGTAATTCAAGGCGCAACAGCGCCCCCATCACGTCTGCCGGCGCTTTTTTTATGCCTGCGGCGTGAGTTATGGCGGCTGTGCGTGGGACGTCTTCGGGCGTGCCGGTTTCCTTGATTCCCGGTTTTCCACCCTGCGCACAGCTGTCACCCATTCGTGTGGAAACGAATCTGGCAGCTCCCTATATCAAGGAGTCTGATAATGCGCGGTATCAATCCGTACAAAATTTGGCTTTCCCCTCTACGCAATTCCCAATCGCGTAACGCCCTCCCCCACCACCTCTCCCTCATCGGAGGTGGCCAATGACCAATCAACCCGAACTCACAACCATCGGCCTCACCCCCGCCATCTACTGCGGCGATCAAGCACTGTTCCATGTCACCCGCAACGTGCCCGTCGGCGATGCGTTGGCCATGGCTTCTGATTTCCTTTTCCTCGCCAAGGCGCTGACCAAGGATGCGGATTATGCCAAGGACACGGATTACCACGCCTGGGCCGCGCATTATTTGACGGCGATGAGTAAGGCGGTGGTGGATGATGTAGCGAAGGTGCTGACTCGGGATCGAGATAACGAGTTGGCAAATAAGCGGGCTGAGGGGATGGCTGAGGGGTAGCAAGCAAAAGGGCGGGACTCTGCCTGGCGTTTTGTAACTATGCAGGCACTCGCTCGCGAAGACTACGGCCATTCTGCGGGAATGGTGGTTGGCTGTCGTTTTTCGCGAGCGAACTCGCTCCTACAGAGGCTGCGGTGAATAGGTAGCTGTTGTCAGCCCGGAATATTTCGGGGACTTTTGTTACTGAGGTAGGCACGCAGCTCGATGACTAGGCTCAGGCTTACGAAGCTAGATGCTAGAGACGACTGACGATTTCCTTCCAGACATACCCGTAGTGATAACTCAGCCAGCGAACAAGCAGCTTATCGAATTGCCTGCGAAACCAATTGTTTTCCCTGGCTGCAAGTCTTTCTTCAATCATGGCGTTGAGCGCGTCAGGATCGAAACCTGTCCAGACCGATGGGACGGCCGATTCAATATTGGTAAAGCAAACAGGCGCGACTTCTGAGTAAAGAATTTCGTGTAGCGTCTGACGATCAACACCCTTCACCTGCTCTGCTATGTAGTCGTAATCGACCGGCGAGTCATTGAACGGATCCGAGAGTGCGGCTCTGATTTTGGTCAGTTCGGATCGACTCAAAAGATATCCCAATGCGAAAACTCCTCTAGCTCCTCATCGAGAGAATGGGCGACTGCTTCACCAGCCACACCCCCTGCAATGCTTCCCACCAAAACAACAGCAATTGCACAAATGGGAGCACCCGGACCACAGAGAGCGCTCACGCCAAGCCCCGCGAGCAAACCTCCCACTGCACCACTGCCCACTATGATGCCCTGCCGCGCGGTTTCCTTCGGCTTGTTATCAGCATTCAGGATTTGATAGGTCGCAAGGGCGGCGGTGACTAGAATTCCGAGCTTCCCCATCATGCGCATTTTTTGGGTGCCTTTCGTGAACGAGGCATCGTCCCGACCGGCCGCTTCCAGGATTGTGTAGTGGATTTTGGTTTGTTCTGTTGGCGAAAGGCTGTTGTATTTCTTTTTAAAGAGGCGCTCGGAGTAGCGATCGAACAGTGAGTCAAGCGTCCTGCCGTCGGGCTTCTTTTTTTGGACGATAGCCAGGCCTTGAGCGGATGTGAATTTGCGATGTTCCATCATGATCTTGTTTCTCAATTCATGACTGAACTGTACGCCTTCATGTGCAGTAATTATTCCTGCCTTGACGTCTGCCAATGTCTGCTGAGACATGCGCTTGATATTTTTCATGTAGCTGGCCCGGACCTTTTCGTCTGAGATAGCATCCAGCGAAAATCTGAGTGCTGTCCCCTCCATCAATTCCAGTGCTCTGTCGAGCGGAGAGTCCATCAACGCGTGATCACGTTGAATGACATAGCTACCGGTGACAAGGTACGACTCGGTCATAGGATGCTCCTTATCCCAATATTTTATTCAAAAGGCTTTCTGTAAGAGTCGAGGTGGCGGTAGTCGATCCCTCCTCGAACTTGAGCATCAAACAAACTTTCCCTGAGGGGCTATTAAATTTAACAGCGTTGTCCCTGTTAAATACGCCTGGAAGGGTTGATCCGTCCTCAAAATGCGCCGTGCACGATAAACCTTCGTAACTTTCGGTGGCAGGGATTTAGAAGCCGATCCAGCTAGCGCCAAGAACGAGAGGCACTGGGGGAAAAAATGGGCAGGCTGTATGAGAATCACCAATTATCACCGGCTCTGGTGCACTGAAGGGACATTCAGCGCCAGCAGACAACAACGAATGTTTTTTCGGTATCGCAAGGATGTATCAATGCGGCAAATCGCTCTCAGCAACAAAAAACTCAGAGGCATTCCCCGCCGTCTTCGCGCTTTGGAACGTTGGGCTGCCAGTTTTCGCGACGAGTTTTATCCGCGATCCGGGCGCATGGAGCGCTACACACATTGGAAGATTCCGGTGCACGAGGCTCTTGTTGAAGGCCCTCAAGCCAGGATCGAAGTTCAAGCCTTCTGTATCCAGCAACTGCTCGAAGCCGCTAGCCACCTGTCCAACGCGGCTGACCACTCACAGGGTTACTATCGGGTCGCTTGCCTGCTGACGTGGCCATGGGTCCATCAGAGCGAGGTAACCCTCTTCTATGACCGGGACTATTACATGGGTTTTCTCGGTAAAACCAACGCCCTCAAGCCAGATCGGATCAGCCACGATCTTGCGTTGCACACGCCAGCGAATTTCATCGAGCATGGGCATGACGTCACTCAAGCAGACGATGAGGTCGCCGTTCAGTGGTGGTGCATTGGGGAACCGGCGTGAGGGCTTTCATCCTCGGTCTACTGCAGGGGTCAATGATGTGGCTTGCGCCTAGGACACGGACCCCGAGCTAGTGGGGCTCTCAGATACGTAACGTTTGGCGACCAAATACCCGAGACAGCCCCCCGCCCTTGTAGTCAGATACGGCTATCGTTTGAATTGGCTGTGTAGGGGCATTTTGCGGAAACGGTTATGACACCCAAATGGAATCACACATGGAAGCGCTGATTAATCCGGACCTGCTGCGATGGGCGAGGGAGCGTGCCTCCCTGAGCACGAGCGCCCTGGCCAAAAGTCTGGGTACGCAGGAAGACAACGTGTTGGCGTGGGAGCAAGGCACGAAAAGACCCTCCTTCAACCAGGCCATGAATTACGCCCGGCAGACGTACATCCCGTTTGGGTACCTTTACCTGCCTCAGCCGCCGGAGGAAAACCCTTCTCTGCCGGATCTCAGAACGATCAATGGCAGACGTAGCCGCGGATACAGTCTCGCCCTCATGGACACCATCAGGTGGGCGGCGGAACGACAGGAATGGTATCGCGACTACCTGATCAGCCAAGGCATCACGGAAAATAGCGTTGTCGGGAAGTTTTCGGTGAGTGACAGCTTCGAAGAAATCGTTGCGGACATTCGTGCAGTCTTAGGCTTATCCAACATACCCAAGCGCGGCGATTTTGAAGACTACTTTAAAAGTTTAGTCGGCAACATTGAAAGCACCGGGATACTTGTGATGCGCAATAGCGTTGTCAACAACAATACGAGCAGGCCATTGCTTGTTGAAGAATTTCGAGGCTTCGCAATCAGCGACAAATTGGCACCCGTCATTTTTATCAACACCGCCGATTGCCCCGAGGCAAGGCTGTTCACTTTAGCTCATGAGCTGTCTCATATCTGGTTAGGTCATTCTGGTGTGTCTGATGGTGACCCTGCGAACCATAGATTGGAGGAAATCCTGTGCAACGCAGTCGCAGCAGAGCTGTTAACGCCTGGCCGTGAATTCCTTTCCTTTTGGGATGCTGAGATCGAGTGGCAAGAAAACATTCCTCGTTTAACAAATATTTTCCATGTGAGCGGCTGGGTAATCGCCAGGAGAGCCCTGACTTTTAACCTCATAACGGCATTCGAATATGAAGCATTTGTTGCCAGAAAAATCACCGAGTACAAAGCTCGCGACAAAGAGGGAGCCCCTCCCTACAACAGGCTGCAGACCGCCAGAGTTAGCAAAACGCTCGCCATAGCGGTGGCAAGTGAAGCGTTAAGCGGAAGAATGCTTTATCGAGACGCAGCACGTCTGATTGGTGTGAAGCCGCACAAACTCTCTGATTATTCTAAGAAGGAACTTGGATTTTGAGTTATCTGCTGGATGCGAACTCCTACATACAGGCGAAAAACACTCACTACCGCATGGTTTTCTGCCCTGGCTTCTGGGACTGGCTGGACAGCGCCTCTGATGCGGGGAAAATATCCAGCGTAACGTCGGTGTACAAGGAACTGGTTGACTATGGGGACGAATTATCGGAATGGGCGAAAGAAAGAACAAACCATTTCTTGTCGGTAAATGACGCCAGTACACAGATAACATTCGCGCAGATCGCTACGTTTGTCATGGACCTGCCGCTGCCTAAAAAAACAGAAAAAAAACGCTTTCTTGAAGGCGCCGATCTATGGTTGATTGCTAAAGCCGGCGCAACTGGACAGACCGTTGTAACCCACGAAGTGTTGGTACCTCCAACGAGTCAGAAAATCAAAATCCCAAATATTTGCCAGCAGTTCAATGTGCCCTACATGAGCGCATTCGATCTGCTCGAAACACTTGATGCCAAACTCGTTCTTGGCACGCTGAGCTCAAATCCGTCGGCCTGACACCCGCTATCTACTGCGGCGATCAGGACCTGTACCCGCAATGTCCCACTCGGCCATGCCGGATTTTGTGGTGAGTGAGCTGGCGCCTTCGCGGGCAAGCCCACTCCCACAGGGATTTCGTGTAGCAGAGGCCCGTTGTTGGCCCCGGGGTTTCGGGGCCTTTGGGTGCGCGGGTCAGAGCAGGTGCTGGGAGATCAGTTTTGAGATTTCCACCATCGACGTCCGGCCGGTGAATTCGAATTTCACTTTGCCCAGTGACGAAAAGTAGATTTCCAGTTCTGAATCCAGGTCGAAGGTGCCGGAGGTTTCTACCGAGTAGGCGACGATGTTTTTGTAGGGCAGTGAGGTGAAGTCTTTTTTGCTGCCGGTGAGGCCCTGGACGTTGACGGCGATGATGCGTTTGTTGGTGAAGACGACGCCGTCGCGCATGGATTTGTACGAGTCGATGACGTGCTCGCCGTCCAGCAACAGTGCGCTGACGCGTTCTGCGTATTCTTCGTTTTGCTTGAGTTTGAAGAAGCCTTTGTTGTTGAAGTCGATCATCTGTCCATCCCCCGTTCGAAGAAAAATCCCTGCGGGTTACTTCAGCACCTTTACGACTCGAATGTTGATGGGAAATCCATCCTGTCCGGGCAGTTTTTTCCATCCCACGTACTGAAAAACCTCTTCCTCATCAATGTACTCGCCCCACTCCGCGGCTTTGCCGCCCAGCACAGCGACGTTCCTGTTAATGGCGCATCTGCCATCCGAAGGACCGACGGTGTAGATCACATAAGGTTCGACGTATTTCGCGGCGCGGAAATGGCGGCCGCAACCAGAGTCGACGCGGATCATCAAGGTCTTCAGATTGGCTTCACCATCCAGCTCGGCGTGCTGGTCGAGTTCCCCGATTTCGCCGACGTCGCTGAAGCCCAGAGAGCGAGCGCGCTCGTAATCCGAGGATTTCAGGTGTTGGGTCTGGGCTTGCTGGAGCTGCTGATCTATCTCCTCGCCGGTTTCAATACGGCCCTTGATCGCGAGCTCTGTCGCTTGGGGAAAGACGCTCTCACAGTGGGCGTAATCGGGGGAGCCGAGGTTTGCCTGGGGGAGGTTCTCGCGATGTACAGTAAAGGTCCGCAGGTAACTCTCGATAGTGGGCAAAGCGTCCTTGGGCGTCTGGCGCCCGCTCTGCACCTCGGTCACTGCCCGCTGTAATTGCTGGCAATCGGCGAGGTAGGCCTTCCTGGCGTACTCCGGGGATTCATCCCATTCGGCGGCGAGCGCCGGGGTCGTCACGACGGCGACGGCGATTGCGCAGAACAGGCGCGAGGTTCGAGCGACAGTGGGCATGTGTAGTCCGTTACAAAGATGAAATAAGTGGCGCAACGCTACTGTTTTGCCGTCTTGCCGTCCACTGGCAGCGAAGGGGACAGAGCTTGTTTCCTGGGCTTTTCGCGAGCTCGCTCCTACAGGGGTTGTGATTCTGATCCGTGTTTTGCGTGAACTGATCTGGCGCTATCGCCAGCAGGCTGGCTCCCACAGGGGATTTTGTGTGGTGGTTGGGGTTTGGGATTGGCCTTGAGGTATTGGGCTCGGGTGAATGGCTTTCGGTTTACGGCGAGTCAGATCAACGCATCTGCGCCCTGAATTGCCCACGGATCTGATGCTGTTTCTTATCTGTAATGCTTGCTATACATCATCCATCGACAGGCCCTCCGGGCATTAGGCCGGTGAGTGAACGCCCCGCGCCGCACTCATCTAGACTTAAGGGATAGTCGTAGGCAGAACCGAACACGTCGCTTTGGTGCAGTTCAATCAAAAGCGCCGTGGCAAGCTGCCCTTTATGCCCAGTAGAGGTGCGGCGAAGACCGTGCCGGGCACAACAAGATGCCCGCCAAGGGTGCCCTGGCCAACGGCCTGAAATTGCCACGATTCCGTGACGTGGTGTGAGTGCCGCAGCCGACACTTTCGGACGACCGACAACCATCTGGTTTGTCCGTGACCGTGAGGATTGCTGAATGCCTGATGAGAGTTTGCACCTGCCTTTGGTCAACAGTCTGCTGGAGCGCCATAAGGGCTCTGCGGGTGCACTGTTGCCCATCCTTCATGATATTCAGGAACGCATCGGTTTCATCCCCGATGCGGCCGTTCCCGAGATTGCTCACGCCCTCAATCAGAGTCAGGCCGAGGTTCGCGGGGTGATCAGCTTTTACCATGACTTCCGTACCGCGCCGCCGGCCAAGCATATCCTGCGGCTGTGCCGGGCTGAGTCCTGCAAAAGCCGTGGTGCCGAAGCGCTTGCCGCGCAGTTGCGCGAACGGCTGCAACTGGATGACCACGGCAGCAGCGCCGACGGCAGCATCAGTTTGCGGCCGGTGTATTGCCTCGGCGCCTGTGCCTGCTCGCCCGCTCTGGAACTCGATGGCCGGGTGCATGCGCGGCTCAGCGCTGAGCGTCTCGATGCCTTGCTCGACGCTTGCCGGGAGGACGCATGATGCCGACTCTTTATCTGCCCACTGATTCCCTTGCCCGTGCCGTGGGTGCCGATGAGGTGGCGGTGGCCCTGATCACTCAGGCCCGGGAACGCAATGTGCCGCTGGAGTTGCAGCGCACCAGTTCGCGCGGCTTGTATTGGCTGGAGCCGCTGCTGGAAGTGGACAGCCCGCAAGGCCGGATCGGCTTTGGTCCGCTGACGGCGGCCGATGTGCCGTCGGTGCTCGAGGCGCTGCAAGGTGAACCGTCATCGCATCCACTGGCATTGGGGCTGGTGGAAGAATTGCCTTATCTCAAGTCTCAACAACGCCTGCTGTTCGCCCGCGCCGGTATTACCCGGCCGCTGTCGCTGGACGATTATCGGGCCCATGGCGGTTTCGAGGGTTTAACCAGGGCCGTCGCCATTGGTGGCGAGCAGACTGCCACGGCGGTGTTCGATTCGGGCCTGCGTGGCCGTGGCGGCGCGGCGTTCCCGGCCGGGATCAAATGGCGCACGGTGCGCGCCACCGAGGCGGCGCAGAAGTACATCGTGTGCAACGCCGACGAAGGCGATTCCGGCACTTTTGCCGACCGCATGCTGATGGAAGGCGACCCCTTCCTGCTGATCGAGGGCATGGCCATCGCCGGCATCACGGTCGGCGCCACTTACGGCTACATTTATGTGCGCTCGGAATATCCGGATGCCGTCGCCACGTTGCGTCAGGCGCTGAGCCTTGCCCGGTCCGCCGGTTACCTGGGCGCCAATGTCGGCGGCAGCGGGCAGGCGTTCGATATGGAAGTGCGGGTCGGCGCCGGCGCTTACATCTGCGGTGAGGAAACCGCGCTGCTGGACTCGCTTGAAGGCAAGCGCGGGATCGTCCGCGCCAAGCCGCCGATCCCTGCGTTGAAAGGGCTGTTTGGTCTGCCGACGCTGGTGCACAACGTGCTGACCCTGGCCTCGGTGCCGTTGATTCTGGCCAAGGGTGCGCAGTTCTATCGTGATTACGGCATGGGCCGTTCGCTGGGGACCATGCCTTTCCAACTGGCGGGCAATGTTCGTCACGGCGGTCTGGTGGAACGGGCCTTTGGCCTGACCTTGCGGGAGCTGGTGGAAGACTACGGCGGTGGCACGGCGAGTGGCCGGCCGTTGAAGGCTGCGCAGGTCGGCGGCCCGCTCGGTGCCTGGGTGCCGCCGTCGCAATTCGACACACCGCTGGATTACGAAGCCTTCGCCGCCATGGGCGCGATGCTCGGTCACGGTGGTGTGGTGGTGGCGGACGACACGCTGGACATGGCCCACATGGCGCGCTTCGCCATGGAGTTCTGCGCCGAGGAATCCTGTGGCAAATGCACGCCGTGCCGCATCGGCTCGACCCGGGGCGTTGAGGTGATCGACCGCCTGCTGGCCGCGCCAGATCAGGCTGGTCGTGATCAGCAGGTGATCATCCTCAAGGACCTGTGCGACACCCTGCAATACGGTTCGCTCTGCGCATTGGGCGGCATGGTGTCCTTTCCGGTCGCCAGCGCCCTCAAGTACTTCCCCGCCGACTTCGGTCTGCAAGCCTCGGAGGCCGAGCAATGATTACTCTCTTCGACCCGAAAACCGATATCGATCTGGGCACCCCGGCCCGCGAAAGCGACGTGCAGGTCACCCTGAACATCGACGGCCGCAGCATCAGCGTGCCGGAAGGCACCTCGGTGATGCGCGCCGCGGCGCTGCTGGGCACCACCATTCCGAAACTGTGCGCCACCGACAGCCTGGAAGCCTTCGGCTCCTGCCGCATGTGCCTGGTGGAGATCGACGGGATGCGCGGCTATCCGGCGTCCTGCACCACGCCGGTCACTGAAGGCATGACCGTGCACACGCAGACGCCGAAGCTCGCGACCCTGCGGCGCAACGTCATGGAGCTGTACATCTCCGATCACCCGCTGGATTGCCTGACCTGCTCGGCCAACGGCAACTGCGAGCTGCAAACCGTGGCCGGCCAGGTTGGCCTGCGGGAAGTGCGTTACGGCTATGAAGGTGACAATCATCTGGACGACAAGAAAGACACGTCCAACCCCTACTTCGACTACGACCCGAGCAAGTGCATCGTCTGCAACCGCTGCGTGCGTGCCTGCGAAGAAACCCAGGGCACCTTTGCGCTGACCATTACCGGGCGCGGCTTTGAGTCCCGCGTGGCCGCCGCGGGGGGTGACAACTTCCTCGACTCGGAATGCGTGTCCTGTGGCGCTTGTGTGCAGGCCTGCCCGACTGCGACGCTGATGGAAAAAAGCGTGGTCGAACTGGGTCAGCCGGAACGCAGTGTGATCACCACCTGCGCCTATTGCGGCGTGGGCTGCTCGTTCCGCGCCGAGATGAAAGGCGACCAGCTGGTGCGCATGGTTCCGGACAAGAACGGCCAGGCCAACCATGGCCACTCGTGCGTCAAAGGGCGCTTTGCCTGGGGCTACGCCACTCACCCGGATCGCATCACCAAACCGATGATCCGCCAGCACATCAACGACCCGTGGCAGGAAGTCAGCTGGGACGAAGCAGTGACCTACGCCGCCAGCGAATTCCGCCGGTTGCAGCAAAAATATGGCCGCGATTCCATTGGTGGTATTACCTCCAGCCGTTGCACCAACGAAGAAACCTATCTGGTGCAAAAACTGGTGCGCGCCGCGTTCGGCAACAACAACGTCGATACCTGTGCGCGGGTTTGCCACTCGCCGACCGGTTATGGCTTGAAACAAACCTTGGGCGAGTCTGCCGGTACCCAGAGTTTCGACTCGGTGATGCAGGCCGACGTGATCCTGGTGATGGGCGCCAACCCGAGTGACGCCCACCCGGTGTTCGCCTCGCAGCTCAAACGCCGGTTGCGTGAAGGTGCGCGGTTGATCGTCATCGACCCACGCCGCATTGATCTGGTGGACTCGGTGCATGCCCGCGCCGAACTGCACCTAGCCCTGCGTCCGGGCACCAACGTTGCCATGCTCAACGCACTGGCCCATGTGATCGTCACCGAAGGTTTGCTCAATCAGGCCTTTATCGACGCTCGTTGCGAGGGCAGTGATTTCGCCCGCTGGAGCGAGCTGGTCAGCCGGCCGGAAAACTCGCCGGAAGTGCTTGGCGCCATCTGCGGCGTGGAACCTGCCGACATCCGTGCCGCCGCCCGCCTGTATGCCACCGGCGGCAATGCGGCGATCTATTACGGCCTCGGCGTCACGGAGCACAGTCAGGGCAGCACCGCGGTCATGGGCATCGCCAACCTCGCCATGGCCACCGGCAACATCGGCCGCGAAGGCGTGGGCGTGAACCCGCTGCGGGGGCAGAACAACGTTCAGGGCTCCTGCGACATGGGCTCGTTCCCCCACGAGTTGCCCGGTTACCGGCATATCTCCAACGAGGTGGTTCGGGCGCAGTTCGAACAGGCGTGGAACGTCACGCTGCAACCTGATCCGGGCCTGCGCATTCCCAACATGTTCGAGTCGGCGCTGGCCGGCAGCTTCAAGGGTCTGTATTGCCAGGGTGAAGACATCGCCCAGAGCGATCCGAATACCCAGCACGTCACCGCGGCGCTGTCGGCCATGGAGTGCGTGGTGGTGCAGGACATTTTCCTCAACGAAACCGCCAGGTTCGCCCATGTGTTCCTGCCGGGCGCTTCGTTCCTGGAAAAAGACGGCACGTTTACCAACGCCGAGCGGCGTATCTCCCGGGTGCGCAAGGTCATGGAACCGCTGGGCGGCAAGGCCGACTGGGAAGGCACCGTCGCGCTGGCCCACGCCTTGGGCTACCCGATGAACTACAAGCACCCGTCAGAAATCATGGATGAGATCGCCAGCCTGACGCCGACTTTCACCAACGTCAGCTACGCCGAACTGGATCGCCACGGCAGCCTGCAATGGCCGTGCAACGCCGCGGCACCGGACGGCACGCCGACCATGCACATCGATGAGTTCGTGCGCGGCAAGGGGCGCTTCATGCTCACCGGCTATGTGCCGACCGAGGAGAAGGTCAACAATCGCTATCCGCTGCTGCTGACCACCGGCCGCATTCTCAGCCAGTACAACGTCGGCGCGCAGACCCGGCGTACCGAAAACGTGGCCTGGCACGATGAAGACCGTCTGGAAATCCACCCGACCGACGCCGAGAGCCGTGGCATCAACGAAGGTGACTGGGTCGGCATCGGCAGCCGCGCCGGCCAGACCGTACTGCGTGCGCGGGTCACCGAACGGGTGGCGCCGGGCGTGGTGTATACCACGTTCCACTTCCCTGAATCGGGGGCCAACGTCATCACCACCGATAACTCCGACTGGGCCACCAACTGTCCGGAGTACAAGGTCACCGCCGTGGAAGTCAGCCGCGTCTACCACCCTTCCGAGTGGCAAAAACGCTATCAGGCCTTCAGCGACGAACAGGACCGTTTGCTCAGGGAACGCCGTCAGGCCCGTGGCGCTAAAGCGGAGGTGCGCCGATGAGTACTGAAAACCTGATCAAGATGGTCAACCAGATCGCCCAGTATTTCGCCAGCGAACCGGACCAGAAAGCGGCGGTGCTCGGTGTGCGTAATCATCTGCAGATGTACTGGACGCCGGGGATGCGCAAGGAGTTGCTGGCCTGGCAGACCGAGCATCAAGGGGCAGACTTGCATCCGTTGGCGCAAGAGGCGGTCAGCGGGGCGGGTTGGGAGGCTTAGGTTTCTTCATCTGCTGGCTGAAAACCTGTAGGAGCGAGCCCGCTCGCTCCTACAGGGGATTGTGTAGTGTTCCGCCTTATTTATCTCCATCGGTCACCCGCACCGCGATCTCAATCGAACGCACGCTGATCGCCGCAAAGATCGCCGTGAGCAGCACGCCGTTGAACCCGAGCAATATTGCCAATATCCGCGAAAGCGGCAACTTCGGCACGAGCTCGCCATAGCCGATGGTCAAGCCGGTCACGAAGCCGAAATAGATGCCGTCAAAAGGATCCCAACCTTCCAGATAGCTGATGATCAGGCCGCACATGACGATGACGATCAGCATGGTGGAAAGGATGGGCCAGACAACTCGAAGGTAGTAGCCGACAGCTTTGTAGAACTCTCGACGGATGTTCGACGTATTGGCAGGCTTCATGTCGTGTGTTTCCTGAGGGCGGCAGGCGGATTGACACTCTTCAGCTTGGCACAAGTATTGGGAATCGATGGTCGGACCAACGGAAAGTGGCACGCGCGGAACAGGGATTAAGCTGGAATGACCTGGCACTGGAGAACATCCATGCTCAAGCACCTGATCCTGCCACTCCTGTTCGCCGTGTTCGTGGCCCTCAGCGGATCGTCCTGCCATGACACGAGCCAGGACGGCCAGGTGAGACCGCCCGCCAACGGTGACAGTGGCAGGATTATCCCCTCCCAACAACGCATGCCCTCAACGATGCCGCGTCCCAGGATGTAATGGTTACTCGATCTGAATCGGCCCTTTGGTCCCGGCATCGCTGTCGGTCCAATAGTCTTCATTCTGCAACCGCCGATCACCCTGAATCGTGAAGGTGACTTTGCCCTGGCGAAACTGCAGCGTGCCATCGGTGCGCTGGGCATTTACCCGTTTGCCATTAACCCAGACTTGCTCCGTGGCATCGATGCGAATCGTGGCAACGGTCGCGCCGGCATCGCTCTTCGCGACCCATTGCCCGGCGTAAGGCGTTTGTGTATTGGCGCTGTCCGTCGCGGGGTTGGTGAACCCGGCCTTGGCATTTTCCGCTTTGCTCTTGTGGATATCGCAGCCCTGAAGTTCGCTCACTTGGGTGCAACCGGATTGCTCGAGTTGTTTGCGGTATTTGTCATTGATCGCGTGGGCGGGGAATTGCACCAGCATCAACAGGGCCAGTGTTGGCAGGGTGATTTTGTTCATCAGTTCTCTCCTTCGATCAGCGCCTTTGCGCGCCCCTGGATAATTCACTGTAGTCCGAACCCGGTACTCGGTTATACCGGCAAAATCCCCCGTACTTCCAGCCCGCCCTTTGACCGATTGCGCAGTTTCAATTCTCCGCCATGCTCCAACACAATCGCCCGCGACGCCGATAATCCCAATCCCACGCCGCCGGTGCTTTTGTTGCGCGAGCCTTCCATGCGGAAGAACGGCGCAAATACTTGCTCAAGGCTGGCCTCCGGAATGCCCGGCCCACGATCCAGACTCTTCAACACCGGTCAACTGTGACGCCGAGGCGAATCTGCGCTGTCGGGAGATCCCCCTGCGCCTGTCGGCAGATTGCCGCCAACTGGTGCTCACTCGTTACACCGAACACTACGGCCCGGCCGTGGTGCGCTGGATCGAGCGTAGCCATACGGTGTCCGTGAGCGAGGTGTTTCGCTGGTTGGTCGCCAACGGCGAGGCGGATGTCAGTCAGCAGCTATCACTGCCTCCAGCACCCGCGCCACACACTGCACCGCCGCGTCTTCATCGCGTCGTTTATGCCAGGCCAGATGCAACGCAAACCCCTCCACCTCAATCGGCGGCTCCGCGGTGTGCAGCGCCTTGGCCATCGGCATCGACAGGCACTGACTGGGCAGCATCGCAATCAGGTCCGAGCCCAGCAGCAGATCCGGAACCATGACAAAGCTCGGCACGACAATACCGATTCGCCGCGACCGTCCTCGGCCCTTCAACTGTTCATCGAGCGGGCCCCAAGTGGCGCCCCGCCCGGACACCAGCACGTGTGGATAACTCAGCCAGCGGTCAAGATCGAAGTCCGCGATTGCCGGATGCCCGGTGCGCATCGCCACCACGAAATGTTCGTGCAACAGCAAGCGTCGGGTGAAGTCCGGCCCGAGGGGCGGGAACACCGACATGGCCAGATCGCTTTGGCCGCGACTCAAACTTTCCTGAGCCGCCTCACCGCCCTGCCAGGGCTGGATTACCAGGTCGATGCCCGGTGCCAGTTCCGCCAGTCGTTGGTGCAATCGCTGGGCGATGACGATCGCCGGGAAGTCGGCCATGACGATGCGCACGGTCTGGCGCAGGGTGCTCAGGTCGGCACTGGCGGCGCCGACCAAGGTGCTGACCGAGCCCAGGATCTGTTTCAACGGGCCGCGCAAGGCCTGCGCTTTTGGCGTCAGTTGCATGCCGCCCGGTACGCGCTCAAGCAAGCGATCCTGGAACAGGTGCCGGCAACGCTCCAATGCATTGGACGCCGCCGGTTGCGACAAGCCCACACGCTCGGCGGCGCGGGAGACGTGCGCTTCGTCGAGCAACGCATCGAGCACGGTCAACAGGTTGAGGTCCACTGAACGTAGATTCATTGAATCAATACCTAATTAGACAAACCATCCATTGGAGCAATGTACAGCAGGCTGGCACGCTGTGGCTCCCTTCACTTGAATCGGAGAAGCCATGAACGACACCACTTTGATTTTGAGTTTTCACCCTGACTTGAGCGAATCCCGAGCCAACCGCTCGATGCTGGAGGCGGTGAAGGATCTGCCGGGGATCAGCGTCGTCGATCTGTATGGGGTCTACCCCAGCGACCAAGTGGATACGACGCTGGAAACGCAACGTTTGCTATCGGCGAAACGGCTGGTACTGCAATTTCCCGTGCAGTGGTACTCGACACCGGCGCTGCTTAAAACCTGGCAGGACAGTGTGCTGACGCGGATGTATTACATCGCTTATGAAACCGAGGGTCGCCGGCTGGAGGGGATGCCGATCATGATCGCGGCCACTGCTGGTAATACGCCTGAGGCTTACAGCGAAAATGGGGCGAATGGCTTTGCCCTTGAGCAGTTGTTGCAGCCTTTGCGCGCGACGGCGCACCGCTGCCAGTGGGCCTGGAGCGAACCGTTTCTGGTTTATCGGGCGAATAAATTGTCAGGGCCGGAGCTGGATGTGATCGCCAGTCAGTATCGTCGGTGGATTGAGCGATTTCAGTGTGTTGATGTTTCGTAAAACACTGACGTTCATCCGAGGATGTTACTCGACAGGATGGTTTCCTGGCCATGCAGCAGATGCTTATCGAATTTCAAGTACGGCAAGACATTCATCTTGCCGCTCTATCACTGACTAAAGCCGGGTCACCGCAAAGGCAATAACCAAGTGGCTAATTCAACTATTCCCATTCTCTAGCTTTATCATTCCACGCCCGTCCTCCGTCTTCGCCTTTGGTATCAGGAGTAAATTGCACACCATTTTTTTCATAATTATTACTTAGATTTTTTAGTTCACAAAAATCCGCCTGCACCTTCTTCGCGTATGAGTCCAATTGCCGCTCCTTAAAGTCGTTGTAGAGATTAGACCCATTGGGTGATTCAGCTTTATGACGATCAATCACTGTCAATTCATCTGCCATCTTAGTAAGCAACGGCTTTGACTGCTCAGCGAGCATGGTTTTCTGCATATTTGACAGTCTCGGATCGTTAAAACTCACGACCATTTTTGAAACGCCTTGACTTACCTCAATCAGCCTATCAGCCAACTTGTTTATATCGCCCGCGCGAGCATCTTTGCGATCGGTGCTTATTGAACATGAAGAAGCCGCATTATTCGAAACCTTCACTACCAGCCTTCCTGAAAACAACTGAATGCACAAAGCCTTACTCACCAACCGAGAAAGACAAACCATCACCAAACAAGTGACTAACTTAAACCCTATAACGCCAGATAGCAGTTATCTGTCAGTTTTCGCTCTTTTTTAAAATATTGCTTCACCCTGCAATTCTGTCGGGATCAGACCCTGCCCCCCACAAACAAAGATGTATAGCGTTATCATCACCCCCCTACGCGCCAAGAGCCTTGACCCCGGATGTCCGAACCGCAGCCATTGCCTGACCATCAAACCCCATTGCCACCCGTCCTCGTCGGCCCAATGCTGCGGCGCCTGGAGCCGTCGCGCCTGGTGCTTTGGCTGGTAGGAACCCGAGCGCTGTCGCTGACGTTACGTCTGCAAGGTGTGGGCGACATTCGCCTCGACGCCGGGCAATGCACGATCATCCCGGTCGGTACTCGCGCCTTCATTCATTTGATCGATGTGCCACTGGACGCCCCCCTGCCCTGCGACACGCTGATCGAGTACGACCTGCTGATAGATGACGCTGCAACGGGCATCGCCGAGTGGGCGCCGCATCTGTTGTATGGCGAAGCACGTTGCCCGAATTTTGTTTTGCGTTCCCGGATCGATCAGTTGCTGCATGGCTCCTGTCGCAAACCTCACCATCCCGCCGCCGACGGTTTGCTTTGCGTTGATCGCTTGCTGGAGTCGGAGCACGAAGCCACAGAACGCCCGGCACTGCTGATGATGAGCGGCGATCAGGTATACGCCGACGATGTCGCGGGGCCGATGTTGCGGGCCATTCATGCCTTGATCGCGCGCTTGGGACTGTTCGGCGAATACCTGGAAGGCGCGGTGGTCAGCGACAGCGCCAGGCTCTATGAGCATGCGGCCAGTTATTACCACCGTGCGGATTTGTTACCGGCGCTGCAGAGCAACGAAACCCTGCGTGAGCGATTTTTCGGCGGTGCGCGCAAGCCGATTTTCACCAGCAGCAGTGCCGACAATCATCTGGTGACGTTCGCTGAAGTCATGGCGATGTACCTGCTGGTGTGGTCGCCGACACCCTGGACGCTGATCGCACCGAAACCGCCGAAACTGATTCCCGAACGACGCGAGCGTTATGCGCTGGAGCAGACGCGCATCGATGGTTTCAAGGCTGGCCTGGGCGGTGTTGCACGGGCCTTCGCGCATCTGCCGTGCCTGATGATTTTCGATGACCACGATATTACCGATGACTGGAACCTTTCCGCGCAGTGGGAAGAAACGGCCTACGGCCATCCGTTCTCCAAGCGCATCATCGGCAACGCGCTGATCGCTTACATGTTGTGCCAGGGCTGGGGCAACAATCCGGATGCGTTCGGTGCATTGCTGGAGAAGACGGACGGTTTCAGCGCGACCGGGGAGGATGGCTATCTCGACAGTCCCGTGCAGGACGCCTTGATCGATGAGTTGCTGAAGTTTCAGCACTGGCACTACGTGTTGCCGACCACGCCTGCGATGGTGGTGCTCGACACCCGCACCCGACGCTGGCGCAGTGAGATGACGCTCAAGCAGCCCTCGGGCCTGCTGGACTGGGAAGCCCTTAGCGAGCTGCAACAGGAATTGCTCGATCACCCTTCGGCGATCATCGTTTCACCCGCACCGGTGTTCGGCGTGAAGCTGATCGAAACCGTGCAACGGGTGTTCAGCTGGTTCGGTTATCCGTTGCTGGTGGACGCCGAAAACTGGATGGCCCATCGCGGCGCGGCGCAGGTGATCCTGAACATTTTCCGACACTCGCGCACACCGGGTAACTATGTGGTGCTGTCGGGTGATGTGCATTATTCCTTCGTCTATGAAGTACTGATCCGACACCGCAAGGCTGGGCCGAGGATCTGGCAGATCACCAGCAGCGGCATCAAGAACGAATTCCCACCGGCGCTGCTTGAATGGTTCGATCGGCTCAATCGCTGGCTGTATTCGCCGCGCTCGCCGCTGAACTGGCTGACCAAGCGCCGGCGGATGCGCATCGTGCCGCACGTTCCGGAGCACGCCGAGGCGGGTGAACGGTTGTGGAATTCGGCGGGGATCGGGCAGGTGTTCTTTAATGAAAAAGGACAGCCACAGGAGATTTTCCAGCACAACTCGGATGGGTCGCCGAAGACGCGGATGGTGGCGCCTGAGGTTGAGGATTGACGGTCATCGCTCCCGCCCCACGTTAACGCAGGCCACCGGATATGAATCTCGCTCGGACACTGATCATCGGCAACTCCGGCTCGGGCAAAAGCTGGCTGGCCGAGCGGTTGGCTGGACATCTGCGATCACCGTGGATCGATCTCGATTCGATCCACTGGTTGTCCGACGAACACAGCATCGCCCGCCCACGCGCCGAAGCATTGGGCATGGCGCGGATCGCGGCAGACGAAAAACGCTGGGTGATCGAAGGTGTTTACGGCTGGATCGTCAGCGAAATTATCCACCGCGCTACAGCGTTGATCTGGTTGTGTGTTGATGATGAACAGTGCGTTGCCAATATTCGCCAGCGAGAACACAGACCGGAGGAGGATGAGTTGTTGATGGCGCTGCTGGCGTGGGCCGGCAGTTATCGTTCCCACGAAGACTCCAGTGGTTTTCTGGCGCATCAGCGGCTGTACGAAGCTTTCGCGGGTTCAAAAATCAAACTGATGAATGGGAATGAGGTCGCGGCATTCGTGAAAAGCCTGAAGCGGCCAAAGGATGGCGTTTGAATCGGACGTGCAGATATCATTATTGAGTAAAAACTGAGGCTGCACTCACCGCCCGACAAACCCCTCTGACAATCATCTCCACCTCTCGCTCATCAATCGTCAGCGGCGGCAGCAAGCGGATGGTCTTGCCCCGCGTCACGTTGATCAACAAACCGTGATCCCGCGCGGCGATCAGGGTCAGGTCGCGAATCGGTTGCTTGAGTTCGATGCCGATCATCAGGCCCCGGCCACGGATGGCCAGCACGTTCGGGTCATCGGCCAGCTCTGTGTGCAATCTGTCGAGCAAGCGTTTGCCCTGTACTTTGGCGTTTTCCAGCAAGCCCTGTTCTTCGATGATGTCCAGCACGGTGCAACCCACGCGACAGGCCAGCGGATTGCCGCCGAAGGTGCTGCCGTGGCTGCCAGGGGTGAAGAGGTTTGCGGCTTTGCCCCGGGCCAGGCAGGCGCCGATGGGGACGCCATTACCCAAGCCCTTGGCCAACGTCATGACATCCGGAACGATGCCTTCGTGCTGGAACGCGAACCACTGGCCGGTGCGACCGATGCCGGTCTGGATTTCGTCGAGCATCAGCAGCCATCCGCGCCGGTTGCACAGGTCACGAACGGCCTTGAGGTAACCCGGCGGGGCCAGTTGCACACCGCTCTCACCCTGAATCGGTTCCATCAGGATCGCCACGATACGCGGGCCGTGGGCCTGTTGCACCTTGTCCAGTGCCTTGAGATCGCCAAACGGAACTTTGACGAAATCTCCCGGCAGTTCATTGAAACCCAGGCGTACAGCAGGGCCATCGCTGGCGGACAACGTACCGAGCGTGCGGCCATGAAAGGCATTTTCCATGACCACCACCAAGGGCTGCTCGATGCCTTTGTGCCAGCCATGCAGCCGCGCCAGTTTCAGCGCGGTCTCATTGGCTTCGGCCCCGGAGTTGTTGAAGAACGCCCGCTCCATGTCCGCCAGCCGGGTCAGTTTCTGCGCCAGACGCTGCTGCCAGTCGATGCTGTAGAGGTTGGAGGTGTGCAACAACAGCCCCGCCTGTTCGCTGATGGCGGAAACAATTCTGGGGTGGGAGTGGCCGACATTGGTCACCGCCACGCCCGCCACCGCGTCCAGGTATTCACGACCGGCCTGATCCCACAGGCGTGTGCCCAGGCCTTTGGTGAAACTCAAGGCCAGTGGTTGGTAAGTGCTCATCAGGCAAGCGGCGGTCATGACATCAAGCTCCATCAATAGTCGGTGTTTTTGCAGTATGGTTAGCCACCTGAGCTGGATAAACGCTGCAACACTTCAATCATTTTAAAGTCGGGCTTGATAATGGACCTGTTCCAGGCAATGACCGTTTACGTCCGAGTGGTGGAATCCGGCAGCATGACCGCCGCCGCTTTTCACTGCGAAATGTCGACCACCATGGTCGGCAATCATCTGCGGGCACTGGAGCAACGCCTGGGCGTGCGCTTGCTCAACCGTACGACGCGGCGCCAACGGCTGACGGAATTCGGCACCGCGTACTATCAGCGCTGCCTCGAAGTACTGGGGCTGGTGGCCGATTCCGAACGCCTGGCCGAGCAAGCCCTGGACGAGCCGAGCGGCACCCTGCGCCTCACCGCACCGCTGACGTTCGGCACCGAAAAACTCGCGCCCGCGTTAAGCGAGTTCGCCCTGCTTTGTCCGCGCGTCAAACTGGACGTGGTCCTCACCAATCGGCGTCCGGACTTGCTGGAAAACGGTTTCGACGTGGCGTTTCGGCTGGGCAACATGGAAACGACCAACCTGATCGCCCGCCCACTCGAGGATTACACGCTGACCATGTGCGCCTCACCGAGCTACCTGGCGCGCCGGGGCAACCCGGAAAAACCGGATGACCTGCGACACCACGATTGCCTGTCCTTTGCCTACCCGGCCGGCGATGACTGGCACTCGGTGGAAAAGGAATGGCGCCTGACCGGGGCCGAAGGCGAGGTAACTGTGGCGGTCAGTGGCCCCATGCTGATCAACAGCTCCGCAGGCTTGCATCAGGCGGCACGCACCGGCATGGGCATCGTGTTGTTGCCCGACGCCTTGGTGGAGCAAGACCTCAAGGACGGGAAACTGGTGGCCGTGATGCCGGATTACCTGCCGCCGAACCGGCCGATGAGCCTGATGTATGCTCAGGATCGCTACCGTTTGCCGAAATTGCGCAGTTTCGTCGACTTTGCCATGCGGATGTGGGGCAAGCACTAGCGGGCTGAAGGCGCCATCGACTAATCTCCTCGACTGACGGGTCACTTTGGTCAGGGAGAGCAATGATGGGTGGGGACTCGGATATCGAAGCGTTGAAGTTCAATCTGTCTGATTTGAACGAAAACATGCTTCATACCATTATGGAACTGGTCAGTGACGGCATCTGGGACTGGAACGCCAATACCGGTTTCGTTTACCGCAACCCCGGCTGGTACGAAATGCTTGGCTACGCACCTCACTCCCTCGACAACACGGTGTTGACCTGGGAAAACGTGATGCACCCCGACGATTACCCGCGGGTCATGGCCCTGTTTGACGACTACCTGAGCCAACGGGCTCCCGGTTATCAAGCCGAGTATCGCTGCCGCACACAGGACGGGCGCTATATCTGGATCGAAGATCGTGGCCACGTACTTGCACGTAATGCCGACGGTTCGGTCGCGCGCATGGTCGGTGCGCACCGCAGCATTGAGGACAAGAAACTCCTGCTCGAAGCGCTTGAACGAAGGAATCAATCCCTCGAAGCCATCGTCGAAGAACGCACTCGAGAGTTATCCCGGGTCAACCAGCAGCTACAGATCCAACTCGAAGAAAACCGCAAACTGGCGGAAACCGACGCGCTGACCTTAACCGCCAATCGATATCGCCTGAGTAAAACCCTTCCCCAGGCATGTAACCGCGCCCAACGCTTTCGACAGCCGCTGTCGCTGATTGCGATGGACATCGACGACTTCAAGAACATCAACGATCACTACGGTCATGCGTTGGGTGATGCCGCATTGGTGCAGGTGGTCGAGAGTGTGAAGCGCTGCGTCCGCGACGGCGATTTGCTGGCGCGCTGGGGTGGCGATGAATTCATCATGGTCCTGCCCAACACGCCGCTGGCCGAGGCCAGAACCCTTGCCGAAACCATCCGCCAAAGCCTCGCCGACTTGCCGCCCGTGGGAGACTTTCAACTGACCCTCAGTTTTGGTGTGGTTCAGCGCTTCGATGAAGAACAGCAGACCGGACTGCTGGCCAGGGCAGATCAGTCGTTGTATCGGTCAAAGGTGGCGGGCAAGAATGTGATTACGGGGTGAGCGTTGTGCTCGCCCCTCCTCTCACATCCCCGACTTCACCAGCACCGGTTTTTCCTGATACCGCTCCGGGTACAACTGTTTCAACTGCGCCACTTTCGGCAGGTCGTTGATCACGATGTACGGGTAGGTTGGATGCTCGGTCAGAAAGTCCTGATGTTCCTCCTCCGCCGGATAGAAACCGTTATAGGTTTCCAGTTTGGTCACTATGGGTTTGTTGAAGGATTTGGCGGCATCGAGCTGGGCAATGTAAGCCTGGGCGACACGCTGCTGTTCGCTGTTTTCCGGAAAAATCGCCGATCGGTACTGAGTACCGCGGTCAGGCCCCTGACGATTGAGTTCGGTCGGGTTGTGCGCGACGGAAAAGTAGATCTGCAACAGGGAGCCGTAGCTGACTTGAGTGGGGTCGAAGGTGACCTCGACAGATTCTGCGTGCCCGGTATCACCGTCGCTGACGCGTTCGTATCGAGCGGTGTTGGCGGCACCGCCGGCATAGCCTGAGACCGCCTTCTTCACGCCTTTGACATGCTGAAACACCCCTTGCACACCCCAGAAGCAACCGCCGGCGAAGACCGCCGTTTCGCTGTGGGCCTGATTGGTTTCGTCGAGGGCCGGAGGGGGAATGATGACCGCTTCTTCGGCTGCACCGAAAGAGAATGCCGAACATTGACCGATGATGCCTGCGGCAGCCAGCCCCAACAGGGTGCGGCGCCAGGTGAACAGGGTTTTCATGAGGCTGTTTCCTGAGTAAATGAAGCGGCTATCAGCCGAAGGTAAAGGCATACGCCGAGACGCCGGGGTCGAGAAACTCGATGCTGAAGGTTCGATCCGTGACACCGTCGGGTTGGCGCACCAATTGATACAAACGTTGCTCGGTCACGCTGCCACTGCCATCGGGGGCGACGTCCGTACCGTGGGCATCACCGGGGGCTTTTCCGTCAATCAGGACTTTGAAGCGCACCGGTTTACCATCGGCGGCAGGCCCCAACACCAGGTGCAGATCGCGAGCGTGGAAGCGGTAGACGATGCGACTGGCTGGCGCGCTTGAGGTGGCTCGCTCCGAGCCGACAGTCCACTGACCGCCCAGGCTCCAGTCATTCAGGGCCAGTTGCGACGGCGGGTTATAGGTCGTCGACTTGTCGGGAACCAGACTGGTTTCGGGGACGAAATGCTCCGAGCGCTGGTAGCCGACATAGGTTTCCGGTGACAGCACTTCGTTCATGTCCGGCGCGCGTTGAACACCCTCGGCATTGGCATTGATCAACCCGTCGGCCACCTTGGCGGCGCCCGCCTCACGCAGCAATTGCTGGATCACCCGCTCCGACTCGGCGTAATCGCCTTCGCCAAAGTGGTGGTAGCGAATGCGCCCCTGAGCGTCGGCAAAATAGTGGGCGGGCCAGTATTCGTTGTTGAAGGCACGCCAGATCTTGTAGTCGTTATCGATGGCCACCGGGTAGGTGATGCCCAGGTCCTTCATGGCTTTGGTGACGTTGCCAACATTGCGTTCGAAAGCGAATTCGGGCGCATGGACGCCGATCACCACCAGGCCCTGATCACGATACTTTTCGGCCCACGCCTTCACATAGGGCAGTGTGCGCAGGCAGTTGATGCAGGAGTAGGTCCAGAAATCCACCAACACCACTTTGCCCTTCAACGCCTGAGCAGTGAGAGGGGGTGAGTTGAGCCATTGCACGGCGCCGTCCAGCGGTGGGAGGTTGCCTTCGATCGGCAGCGCGCCCGGCTTTTGGTCTGCCGCTTTCATTGCACCACCGGGATCACGTGCCATCATTGTCCCGCTTTCATTGGGTGACCTGGCCAACCGCCCAACCAGCGCCTGCTCGATACCGCCCGTGGACGCCGTCGAAACCCGCGCCAGAATCCCCGTATCAAGCCCCAGGGCAATCGCCGCCACACCTGCCAGCATCGCCGCGCCCAAACCTCGACGGACCCACTCGCCAGCACCGATGGAACGCTTCATCGCGGCGAAGACTTTGCCGCCCAACAGCAATGCCACCGCAAGGGAAGTGGCGGCACCGGCGGCATAGGCCAACAGCAACAGGGTGGTTGCGATGCTTGCCCCTTGCAACGCGGCGCCGGTCAGTACCAGCCCCAGAATCGGCCCGGCACATGGCGCCCAGAGCAGGCCGGTTGCAACGCCGATCAGGAACGAAGCGCCGGGACGCGGCCGCGAATCGGCACCGGCGGCTTCCGACAAACGACTGCCAGCCGCCACCAGCGGACGCGTCAGGCGCTCAGCCAGTTGCGGCAGCAACAACGTCAAGCCGAACAATGCAACAAATACCAATGCGAGCCAGCGCCCGTACTGGTTGAGTTGCACCACCCAGCCGCCCCCCACCGCTGCCAACGAGGCGACCAGCGCGAAGGTCAGTGCCATCCCCGCCAGCAGCGGCAAGCTGCTCTTCATGAACGGCTGCCCGGTGCGAGCGAAGACAAACGGCAGTACCGGCAAGATGCACGGGCTGACGATCGTCAACACACCACCGAGATAAGCGAGAACCAGAAGCCACATTGCGTCGACCTGCATGAAATGAAAGAGAGGGTTAAGCCGCCTGTGGCTTGAAGGTCATCGCCAGACCGTTCATGCAATAACGCAGGCCGGTGGGCTTGGGCCCGTCATCGAAGACATGCCCCAGATGACCACCGCAACGCCGACAGTGAACCTCTTCGCGCAGCACGCCGAAGGATCGGTCCTGACGGGTCGCCACGGCCTTGTCCAGCGGCGCCCAGAAACTCGGCCAACCGGTGCGGCTGTCAAACTTCGTGGTGGATGAAAACAACGGCAGGTCGCAACCGGCACAGGCAAAGAGGCCCTCACGGTGCTCATTGTTCAGCGCACTGCTGTAGGCCCGTTCGGTGCCCTCCTCGCGCAGTATTTCGTACTGCTCGGCGCTGAGCAGGGCGCGCCACTCGCTGTCGCTGTGGGTCACCTCGAAAATCTCCTCGGCACTGGCATCGCTGACCAGTGCGGAACGGGCGGCAAATTTTGGCAATACACCGATCACCAGGGCTGCAGCCCCCAGCCCGCCGCTCGCCAGTAGAAATTGTCGCCGTGAAAACATGGCCGTCTCCAATAATCCAAAGTGCCTTTCATGGAACACAGCCTAGGCTTGGGTTGATCGCCAAATCCTCACGGGAACTTAAACAATTCGTGATAACTCTGGCCCCGGAAAACCCGCACAATGCGCTCATTGCGCCGAAGGATTGAGCTTGATGGAACCGACCAAACGCGTCCTCGTGGTTGAGGACGACCTGCATATCGCCGACCTTATCTGCCTGCATCTACGCGATGAGCAGTTCGAGGTGGTGCACTGCGCCGATGGCAATGAAGGCATGCGACTGCTGCAGCAGGGAAACTGGGACGCACTGATCCTCGACCTGATGCTGCCGGGTGTCGACGGCCTGGAAATCTGTCGCCGCGCCCGCGCCATGGCCCGCTACACGCCGATCATCATCACCAGTGCGCGCTCCAGCGAAGTGCATCGGATACTGGGCCTGGAACTCGGTGCCGATGATTACCTGGCCAAACCCTTTTCCATGCTCGAGCTGGTCGCCCGGGTCAAGGCGCTGCTGCGTCGGGTCGACGCCATGGCGCGCAACCTGAAAATGGACGCCGGCAGCCTGATCATCGACGGCCTCTCCATCGATCCGATCACCCGCGAGGTGTCCCTTGACGGTCGGCGTCTCGACCTCACGCCACGGGAGTTCGACCTGCTGTATTTCTTCGCCCGCCAGCCTGGCAAAGTGTTTTCGCGCATGGACCTGCTCAATGCCGTGTGGGGTTACAGCCATGAAGGCTACGAGCACACGGTCAATACCCACATCAACCGCCTGCGGGCAAAGATCGAGGTCGATCCCGCACAACCGGTGCGCATCCTCACGGTGTGGGGCCGTGGCTACAAATTCGCCGCCCGGGAAGAACAGCCATGAAGCTGACCCTGACGCAACGGCTGTCTCTGGTTTTTGCCGTGTTGCTGTTGGTGTGCTGCGGCACCTCGGCCTGGATGCAGGTGCGTTCCAACCAGATGCATGAACAGGAAGTGGTGCAAGGGCTGTCCCGGGACCTGGCCCAACATATCGCCAGCGACACGGTGCTGATGGACACCCGGGGCCTGATGCCCGACGCCGTGCGAGACCTGTTCAGCAAGCTGATGCTGGTCAATCCCAGTGTCGAGGTCTATCTGCTCGACATCGGGGGCAGGATTGTCGGCAGCGCGGCGCCCGAAGGCCGGATTCACCGGGAACGGGTCGATCTGGCGCCCATCCAGCGCCTGCTCAAGGGTGATCCTCTGCCGATTCTCGGCGACGACCCGCGCAGCGTCGATGCGCGCAAGGTGTTCAGCGCGGCACCGCTGAAGGTCGACGGCAAACCTGTCGGTTATCTTTACGTGGTGTTGCTCGGCGAAGACCACGATCGCCTGGCGGAACGGGGCGCCACCAGCGCAGCCCTCAACACGGCCCTGCTGTCTATCGGACTGGTCGCATTGCTTTGCCTGATTGCCGGCCTCACCGCATTTGCCCTGATCACCCGGCCATTGCGCCGTTTGACCGAAACCGTCAGCCAGTTCGACATTGATGGCGTCCCGGCGACGCCACCCGTGCCAGCGCCGGCGGAAAAAACCGCCAGCCACGACGAAATCGCCATCCTCGACGCCACCTTCCGGCAGATGCAGGCGCGCCTCAGCGAACAATGGCGCTCGCTGACCCGCCAGGATCAGGAACGCCGCGAACTGGTGGCGAACATTTCCCACGACCTGCGTACGCCTTTGGCGTCGTTGCACGGTTATCTGGAAACCCTGTCGCTCAAGGACGCCACGCTGTCCCCCGCCGACCGTCGCCGCTACCTGGGCATCGCGCTGGATCAAAGCCGCAAGGTCGGTGGCCTGGCGCAATCGTTGCTGGAGCTGGTGCGCCTGGAACACGGTTTCGTGCAGCCCGTGCTGGAGCGCTTCTCCCTGACCGACCTGGTGCAGGACATCTTCCAGAAATTCGAACTCACCGCCGAAGCGCGCCAGGTTGAACTGAAGGCCAGCTTCGCGCCCAACGTGGCGGCTGCTTGCGCAGACCTGGGGCTGATCGAGCGGGTTCTCACCAACCTGTTCGACAATGCCCTGCGTCATACCCCTCAAGGTGGGGACATCGAATTGAGCCTGCGCCCACAAGGACCGTTCATCGAAGTCACCGTCAGCGACACCGGCCCCGGCATCGCACCGGAACTGCGCGAAGGGTTGTTCCTGCGCCCGTTCAACATTGGCGGTGCACGACGCGATGGCGGACTCGGGCTGAGAATCGTGCATCGGATCCTGCAACTGCACGGTCGCGATATCCAGCTGATCGATGTGCCCGGACGTGGCGCGACCTTTCGCTTCACGTTACCGGTCGATCAACAGACCGCAGAGCAATGGGCGGTGCGCTCCATGAATCTGAATTCGCCAGGGAAATAGTTGCCGCAACCGATCCCGACATCACTTTTCGGCAAGGACGCTGTTCGATGCTCAATACCCTGCAAAACACCCCGCTGTGGGTTTACGCACTGTTTTTACTGCTCTGTTACTACGGCATCAAAGCCCTCTCCCCGACTCACGAAAGCAAAACTTCATTGCTGATCACACCGCCGATTTTGTTGGGCTGGTCGCTGTATTCGCTGAATATGACGCTCAACCCGTCACTTTCAATCAGTTGCTGGTTGGCTGCGGTCATCGCAGGTATCGGCGTCGCACTGCTGGTTTTTTCTCACAAGGGTATCGAGCTGGATCAATCGCAAACCGCGCTGATCGTGCCGGGCACCGCAAAAACCCTGTTGCTCTACCTTTTGTTTTTCGCTGTTAACTATTTCTTTGGCTATCAGGCCGAGGTTGATCCGGAGCACTCGGCCACGCTGCCGATGGTGTTGCTCAAGGCCTGTGCATCAGGCTTTGCGAGCGGTTTGTTCTGCGGACGTTCGATCCGGTTTCATCAGGTGTTCCGGTCCCTGAAGACCGCGCCCGCCGGGAATCCGTGACAACGCCGCCTCGGTCCAATAGATTAGGCGGCCTGAAAAGGCCCAGCGCTTTCTCGCCTCAACCCAAGTTTAAAGAAGTAGTGAAATTTCAATGTCCGATTCCAATACCGCTGAATCCGTAGTCACCTTGTCGTCCAAAGCGGAATACGAAAACTCCATCAATCTTTCACAGCACGTGCCCCAGGCCAAGACCATCAGCGAGATGGTTCTGGATGCTTTCCAGTCAACTCGTGAAAGCGATCAGATCCGCGAGCTGCGCGCCGCGATTCGCCAGGCCCACGACCGCTTCGACGACGACAAAGCCTATGAACTGATGGGCGAGCTCAAGCAACTCAAGGACGCCGAAGCCGCCGACATCGCGGCCCTCGAAGACCTGAGCAGCAAATTCTCGATCAGCCGCATTCTTTCCAGCTTCAAGGACGATCCGGCGTTTCAGGAAATCGTCTACGGCCTGGCATTGAAGGTGCTGAACCAGACGCATCTAGCCATCAGCAACCCGGCCAGTGGCAAGAGCAAAACGGCTCGAGCCAAGAAAGAAGTCGAAGTGTTTACCATCAGCAAGGATGGCGTGAGCGTCACCCTGCCGCTGCGTACTCCACGCTCGCGACTGAACGTTGACCGTGAAGCACTGGAATTCCTGGGCTTCACTTTCGTCGGCGAGGGCGATGAAGCCGAACTGGAAAACGAGACGTTCCTGGACAGCGCCGGGACAGAACAAGCGGTCAATCGCAAAAACATCATTACTGCGCTCCAGCAGCAAACCGCATTCGATGGCTACAGCATCGCCGCGCAGTAACACGATTCATTGTAGCGAGTGAGCTTGCTCCAGACGGCGTTCCGACGTTGGGCTGCGTAGCGGCCCCAAGAATCTGACTGCAATTGTCGATTTTTGTGAGTGCTGCGCACTCAAGCGGGAGCAAGCTCCCTCGCCACAGGTAGCTCACTTGCACACTTGAGAGCCCCGCCCTAGAGCGGGGCTTTTTATTGCCCGCGATTCCGCTAAAAGCACGATTACTCTCACAGTATCGACACCCGAATAAACACTTCCCTTCACCCTTGAGCACCACGGGTCCGCCTGCGGGGAGCGTCAACTCACTTTCCAGCTCAAGACTTCAGTGGTGCGATTGCTGAGGTCATCATGCACACGACCCCTTTGTACCGTCAGTTAGCCAACCACTACCTCGATGCGATCCGCAGCGGCACCTTGAAAACCGGTGAACGGTTTCCCTCCATTCGACTGATGATGGAAAAACACGCCGTCAGCCTGTCGACCGCCGTGCAGGTTTGCCGGGAGCTGGAGGACTACGGCGTGCTGGAAGCCCGCCCGCGTTCCGGCAACTACATTCGCCAGCCGGACACCTTGCCCAAACCTGTCGCGACCACGCCCCCGCCTCTCGACACCGACGTCTATCTCGGCATTCACGAGCAGGTGTCATCGGTACTCAAGGCCAGCCAGCGTGCGACGATCAAAGTCAATTTCGCCAGCGCGTACTGTGCGCCGGCGCTCTATCCGTTGAAGATTTTGCAGGAGCATATGATCAAGGCGCTGCGTCAGGATCATCATTTGCTGGGTGTTCAAGGCTCGACCTGCGGCAACCTCGCATTGCGCAGCATCCTGGCGCGACGGGCGCTGACCGCCAAAGCCAATTTGACTGCCGAGAAGATTGTGATCACCAACGGCGCAACCGAAGCCATCAACCTGGCCTTGCGTGCCGTGACCCAACCCGGTGACACCGTGGCCGTGGAGTCGCCGACCTTCTACGGCCTGCTGCAAATTCTCGAAAGCCTGAACCTGCGGGTACTGGAAGTCCCGGCAACGGCCCACGCGGGCATCAATCTGTTCGCACTGGAACAACTGCTGCAAAGCCCCGAACGGATTCGGGCGCTGATCGTCATTCCCAACCTGCAAAACCCCCTGGGCAGCATCATGCCCGACGCCAACAAGGCGCGGCTGGTGCAACTGTGTGCCGAGCACGGCACCGTGCTGATCGAAGATGACACCTATGGTGACCTGGTGGATACCGAGCAGCCGTTGTCCACGCTCAAACACTGGGACTGCAGCGACAACGTGATCTATTGCGCCTCGCTGAACAAAACCCTGGCACCGGGTCTGCGCCTGGGCTGGATCAGCGCGGGAAAATGGCACGAGCGCGTGGAAATGCTCAAACACACCCAGACCCGCGGCTGTGAGACGTTGTCGCAACTGGCAGCAGGTGCGTTCATGAAAACACCGTCCTATGAGCGTTACCTGCGTCGTCTGAGGAAAACCCTGACGCAACAACGCCAACAGATGAGTGCCGCGATCACCCGCTATTTCCCACCCGGCACCTGCGTGACCGCCCCTCGGGGCGGTACATTGCTGTGGGTGGAACTGCCTGGACACTGTTCGGCCATGGCGCTTTTTCGTGAGGCACTGAATGAGGGCATTCAGATTTCACCTGGGGATATCTTTTCCAATACCCAGCGCTTTGGCCACTTTGTGCGGATTGGGTGTGGGGCGCCGTATTCGCCGAAGATCGATGAGGCGTTGCAGACCCTTGGCCGCTTACTGGCAAAGCAAGGCTGACACCCACGGGGGGATTTTCAAATCGCTGGCTGGTGCAGACAAATGATATGCGGATCGTTATTCCAGTGCGGGAATCGCTCGGCGATCAGTGGGTCATGCCCGGGAATAACGTGGTCCTCGCTGTCAGCCAAACGGTCGATTTCAATAAACGCCTCAAGCGACTGCGCCAGATCATTAATGATCGGAAACGGACTGCGCTGGCGAATGTTCGCCCACAAATGCGCCGCATCCGACGCCAGAACAATCCACCCTCGCCCTGTATTCACCCGCACCACCTGGCTACCCGGCGTATGGCCGCCCACCGGGTGCAGCGTCACCCCGGGAACGACCTCGACCGTGCCGGTATGCAAGCGCAACCGGCCTTCGAACAGCGGTGGCAGCGCCGACATGACGTCTTCGACTTCATAGGTTTTGTTTACCGTCCGATGGGCCATTTTCGGGCCGGTGCAGAAGCGCAGTTCCGCTTCCTGCAAATGCACCGTGGCTTTTGGAAACAGCCCCAGGTTGCCCGCGTGATCCCAGTGCAAATGGGTAAGAATCAGGTTCTCGACCTGCGCCGGATCGATGTCCAGTTGGCGCAGGGATTCTTCCGGCAGGCGATACATCTGACGGTTGCGCCGATCCGCCGTAGCCGGTTGAAAACAGGTATCGACCACGATGACCTGCTGCTCGTTGCGAATGACCCAGAAGTAGTAATCCAGTGGCATCGATGCATTGGGATCACCGCAGCAAGCGTCGTAAAGAAAGTTTTCCCGCGCGGTGCGCTGGGCATTGGCGCCGACACGGATGGCGAACACTTCGTACACAGGAACGGACATTTTCACCTCCTGAATCAGGCCACAGCCGCTGTTTTGAGGGTCGGACGGAAGTCGAAATCGATCTCGTCGCTGATTCCCAGATCCTGCGCCAGACGATGCAGGCCGCTGTAGTCACGCATGATCGTGGCGTTCTTGTTGCTCTCCCGGGTGTCGGCAATGATCAGCGCCGCATCCTCGACACCGAGTTGCGTCAGAATCGCCTCCCACATCGAGTAGTCCTGGGCGACAAAGGCACTCAGCGCCACCGACAACGTCTGTGCGAAAAATGCCCGCTGAGTCGGCTGCATGTTCGTGTACATGACCTTCGCCACTTCAGCGAGAATCTTGCTGTGAGCGTATTCGTCGCGGTTGTGCAACTCTGCCACGCGGCGGTTTTGCGGTTGAATGGTTTGATCGTCGGCCAGCAGATCCAGGTAAGCGTTGACGCTGATCTCGGCCACCACCGCAAAGGTGATCGCCGCCAGGTCACGCTGCCATTGCTCGGGTAACTCTTCACGCAATGCGACAAGCCGCAGATAGGTCACCGACGGCGGCAATTCCAGATCCTGATCGAGTGCGCGGTCCTCTTTGGTTCGCTCGATGGCGCGAAGATGCATGAGCGTGTGGTAGTGCTCGTCGATCAACGTCTGCTGCATCGCCTCGCGAAAATGCCAGTCGTTTTTGCCCAGGTACTGATTGGCAATGACGCTCAGCGCCGGATTCACGACGTGCTCTTCGGCCGTGACCGTGCGCAGGTTGTAGCCGATCCAGCCCCAGGTCACCACGGTGCTTTTGAGCTCGTCGCTCAGGGCCTGGAATTTCGGGTGATGGAAGAACGGCACCATGCACTCTGGATAATCCGGGCGTGCCGGATCGAACGCTTCGCTGGCCGAGGCCTTGTCCGGCGCGCACACCGTGGCCCTTTTGGTCCAGGCCTGATTAAGCCGCACGACCAGTTGATGATCGACCTTGGCGATCTCGATTGCTGTTTGCATGACGCGATACCTGTAGGACGCGTACCCGCTGAGGGGTACGCCGATGGAATAGTGGGCGACGGATGAATCAGGCCAGCCAGTAGCGGGTCAGGTTTCGCGCCGGGTCAGTGTATCGACTGCGGGCGTGGATCATTCGCCAGTTGTCCCAAATCAGCATGCAGCCGTCGGGAATCAGCACCGGCGTGTTGTGCTGGATGAAATATTCCTCGCCGAGCAGCGCGAACCTGGCCAAGGGCGATGAACTGCTCGTCACCTTCGATTGCTGCAAATCGTCCTCGGAAGGATTCACATCGCCGTAGTGAAACTGGTTGTAGCTGAAACGGAAAATGTCCCCCTCCTCTGTAGGCGTCAGGATGTACTCCTTGACCCTGGTTTGCGCCGCCTCACCCGGTTTGGCGGTGGCGACGAACTCCACGGGTGTGTCGTCGATCCATTCACGCAGCTCGGGTTCGGTGCGTTCAAGGAACCGCAGGAGCTCATACCCGTCCACCAGCCCCGTATGCCCGCCACCGCATGTCGCTTGTTGGTGACAATGCAACGCCAGATAACGCGGCGGCGGTCCATAGACCGGCGCTTCGGTGTGCGGGCCGATGCCGTTCATGCTCTGGGAGTACGGCAACGCTTCATACCCCGGCTTGCGGGTAATGGCGAACGCCGTCTGCCCGTTGAATTGCGGAATGATCCGCCCGAACTCCAGCAGCGTGCCGACGACATCGTAGGCAAATTCGGCTGGGGTCAGCACCGTCCAGCCACGGGACGACAATTCATCATGGCGATGGCCCAGTGAAACGTAAGGTGTAGACGCAACAATCCCTTGATCTGACATGGTGGTGTTCCTGGCGGTTTATCAGGCGTTAACGGTTGAGGTGTAAGCGGCAATGAATTCGCGACAGGCGTTGCCCGGTCGGTAGCGTTGTTCGTCGATGCTTTGCACGGGCGTGATTTCGGCTGCGGTGCCCGTCAGAAAACACTCATCGAAGTCGCCAAGCTCCGTAGGAAGAATCGTGCGTTCCACCACCTGGTAATCCAGCGCGCCGGCCAATTCGATGATGGTCTGACGGGTGATGCCATTGAGAAAACAATCGGGCAGCGGCGTGTGCAACGTCCGGTCCTTGACGAAGAACACGTTGGCGCTGGTGGCTTCGGCGACGTGGCCGCGCCAGTCAAGCATCAGCGCATCGTGATAGCCGTTGTTTTCCGCGTCGTGCTTGCTGAGTGTGGCGATCTGGTAATGCCCGGACGCCTTGGCTTCGAACGGGCTGCTGCTGGGTGGCGGACGACGCCACTCGGCGGTCTTCAAGCGAATGCCGCCCATGTGCCCCGCCGGGTCGAAGTAACTCGGCCATTGCCAGCAGGCGATCGCCACGTGCACACGGTTGAAGCGCGCCGACGTGGAGATCATTTCACTGCCGCGCCACGCCACCGGCCGTAGATAACCGTCGACCACGTTGTTGCGTTGCAGCAGTACATGGCTGGCCGCTTCCAGTTCGGCCAGCTCGTAGGGAATCGCGAAATCCATCAACTGCGCCGAGCGATACAGGCGCTCGCTGTGTTCACGCAGTTTGAAGATCTTGCCGTTGTAGACACGCTCCCCTTCGTACACGGTGCTCGCGTAATGCAAACCATGGGTCAGCACATGCAAGCGCGCCTCGGACCACTCGACGAACTCGCCGTCGAGCCAGATAAAACCTTCTCGCTGATCAAACGGAATACTGCTCATGTCCCTATCTCCTGATTAATCGTCCTACGCCGTTTCGAGCAGGACCGGTATCAATTCGGGCACCGCTACTGGCTCCGGCTGAAAGAAAAACGAGCGCTCGCCAAACGCCGGCCGCAGCTCATCGAACCAGGTCGCGTGCGGATCGAACCGCGCATAGAAGGTGCGCAATACCCACTGCGGATCGCGTGCCTGAAGAAACTGCAACACGAAGACTTTTTCCCCGGCCACGGTCTCGATGCCGTTGATCAACACCTTCCCGTAAAACGTGCTCATGGATGGCCCGCGCACCGTACGCGCCAGCCCGGACACCGTTCGGTAAGCCGCCTGGAAAATCTCGAAAGCCCGTGCCAGCGGCATCGCGAAGTAGTGGCTCGGCCCGGTATCGCGCTCGACAAACATGTAATAAGGCACCGCTCCCAGCCGCACGCCCTCAGTCCAGAGCGCCGCCCAATCGGCGGGGTTTTCGTTGATGTGGCGGATCACCGGCGCCTGCATGCGCAAGGTCGCCCCGGTGGAGCGAATGCGCTCGACGGCCTCGCGGGCGATGCCCTGGCGGATCTCCACCGGGTGGTTGTAGTGCCCCATGACCGACAGGTGTTTGCCCGCCGCGACGATCCGTTTAAACAGCTCCAACAGTTCCGGCGCGTCCTTGTCGCTGACAAACCGTTGCGGCCAGTACGCCACGGATTTGGTGCCGATGCGGATGCTTTTGAGGTGGGGCAGCTCCAGCAGCGGCTCGATGTACCCCGCCAGCGATCGGGTGTTCATGATCATCGGATCGCCCCCGGTGATGAGCACGTCGGTCACCTCGGTGTGCACCCGCAGGTAGTTCACCAGCTCCTGGGACTCACGCGCGTTGAACTTGAGTTCTTCCTCGCCGATGAACTGCGCCCAGCGGAAACAGAACGTGCAGTACGCGTGACACGTCTGACCGGCACCGGGGAAAAACAGCACGGTCTCGCGGTACTTGTGCTGTATGCCTGGCAGGACTTTTCCGTCGAGGGTCGCGCCGTTGTGTGTCAGCTGCCCGGCCGGATGCGGGTTCATGCGCAGCCAGATCGCCTCGATCCGACGCTTGATGGCGACGGCGTCATCCCGTTCGATCAGTTGCTTGAGCGACGCGTACTCGTCCGGCAGCAACATGTCCTTGTGGGGGAAGGTCATGCGGAAAATCGGGTCATCCGGAATGTTGCTCCAGTCGATCAGCGTGCCGAGGACGTAGTCATTGGTGCGAAATGGCATGACCCGGGCCACTACGGTCATGGCCTCCTGCAGCGCTGGCGTCAGTTTTTGCCAGTACGGCGTGTCGCGAATGGTGCGTGAGTTATAGGGTTTGTATCTTTCCTGCTCCGACAGTCCCTGCATGGCAGCGCTCCTGGTGATTGCCTGGCGGTTTTTACTGAATGGCCGGCGCTACGCGCTCTATGTCCATCCAGGCCCGGACGCTGTCGCGATCCCATTGCCGGCGCACATAGGCCGCGAGCCGCGCAGGAACGCGATCGCCATTGGCAACCAGTCGGTTGAGCATGATTGCCAGGTCCGTGTCGGCGATGCTCCAGTCTCCGAACAGATGGTCCGCGCCCTCCTCCAGCAACCGGTCGGCGACAAAGAACAGCCTTGCGACAGCTGCCTGGGCTTCATCCGACAACGGGGTTTCTTTCTTGCCGAAGTAAATGAGGTCGGCCGGACGCTCTTTGCGAATGACCAGCAGATCACTGCGCAACCAGGCCTGGAGCTGACGGGCGCGGGCGCGTTGCTTGATGTCCAGCGGGAACAGTTTGGGATGCCCCGGCGCTATTTCATCCAGGTATTCGGCAATGGCCGACGATTCCGACAATGCGAAACCTTCGTGAACCAAGGTGGGGATCTTGCAGGTCAACGAGACATCTTGATAACTCGCCTGATAGTTCTCACGCGCTTTCAAGTCCAGCGTGACAAGTTCAAACGAAAGTTGCTTTTCTTTCAACGCCACATAGGCCGACATTGCAAAAGCACTGACAAAATCTGCGCCAACATAAAGTTTCAGCTTCGTACTTTCCATAGAACGCTCCCTTGCTTAACCACAATAATCCGTTGCATTGGAAACGATCGTAGTTAGTTGGTTAAGCGCTGAACAGATACAGAAATTATCTGTTTCTACGGATACAGAACTTCAAAAATCCAGCGGACAGAAACAAAAAAGGGAGTCTGCGAATGCGGACTCCCTGGTGGGTAACAGAGGGGAAGATCGAGCGTGTCAGACCGTGGCGTCTGCCGCACTGGAGAGCTGCGCCATCTGGGGCATGTTGCTCATGTTGAGCATCGCCAGCGGCTCAGTGGCGCTGGTGTTGACGAAACCGTGGCGGGTCCAGGCTGGCACCAGCAACACGTCGCCGGGGCTGACGTTTACTGCATCGGCATCGCCCAGGGTCAACGCGCCGCTGCCGGATTGAATGATGAACAGGTGCCACCACGAATGCGCATGGCCGTTCAGCGTCGTGCCGGGTTTCAACCATTGCATGGACACCGCCATCCCTGGCGTCAACTTGCAGCCTTCGGTGCTGTCGTCGTGGGCCAGCGCGACAATATCGACCTCGCTGTCCTTGAGGTTCTGACGCATGCCTGTGAGTTCATCCCCCTTCCACACCCGGGCATTGACCGGCGGTTGGTTCAAACTCTGGCGAAAGTCCTTATATGAAAAAAACCCACCTTGAATGTTATTCATCCGCACACACCGACTTATTATCGACTTTGAGTGACCAGACACTAGGCGAACAATCAATCACTGTAAAGCCGAGCAACTAACACTCACAACACCGAAGGCCGCAGCGCCACAATCATGTCAACTTCCACGGCGGCATTTTTCGGTAACTGATAAACGCCGACAGTGGTTCGCGTATGTTTCCCCGCATCGCCCAGCACATGACTGAAGACATCCGATGCACCGTTGGCCACTTCACTGAGATCAACAAAGTCCGCCGTACACTTCACGTACACCGTGACCCGTATCAACGACTTGATCTTGTCCAGCGAACCGATGGCATCGACGATCAGTGCCAGCCCGCGCATGGCGCTGATGCTGGCGGCCGCTTGGGCATCCGCCAGGCTGAGCTCAAGCCCGACCCTGCCCGGGTACTGCATTTTGCCGCTCATGCGCGGGACCAGGCCGCTGACGTAGATTTCATCGTGATGGCGCACCAGCGGTGCGTAACGTCCGCCCACGGTGTTCTCGCCGTAGATGTCGTAGTTGAGTTCTTTCGCCAGGGCGATGAACCGCTCGTCACACGACATTTTTTGCTCAATCATTCACTCAACCCTCTTAAACCAATAATGCTTGGAACTTTGATCCCGAAGGCTCAACCCACGGCTCTCGCCGGCGCCGCCAGGCAGGTGACTTCGACGCGCGACTCGATCGCCTCTGCCAGGCGCAGCAGGTTGTCGCTGAGCTGCCCGTAGTTTTCGTCGAACAAAACGATGTGGCCGATAAACGACGTGTTGTCCTTCACCAGTGCGGTGACTGAATCACTGAGGCGCTTGGCGTACACCGCCTCGACCAGCTCGATGTCCAGCTCCCGGGCCAGGGTTTCGATGTCCGGCACGTAGCGCAAAAGACCACCGGCCGGCGCCCGGAGCAGACGAATGCCGCAATAGCCACGGGCAACGGGGTCGTGATGGTCGACCTTGCCTTCCACCGCCCAGCGGACCCAGCGTTCCCATGGATCGAAATCGATGAACGCCAGACGCGCCAGGTCCCAGATGTGCATGCCGCCGGGGCGCATGTTGGTTTCCACCGCCGAGGTCAGGCCGTCGCGGCGCAGGAAGACCTCGTTGTGATAGGCGCCGTTTTCCAGCGACACCAGTCCAGACATATGTCGGCCGGCAGCCGCCAGGCGCGCCTGTACGTCAGCCGCCAGCGGCGCCGGCACCACTTGCTGGATCTCCGCGCGATAGGCGCCTTCGGTGGTGGTTTTCTCGGTGACCCAGGTGCTGCCCGCGACGTAATCCCAGCTGTATTCACGGGCGTTCTGAATCAACTCTTCGAGGACGATGCCGCCTTCGCGATAGGGCTTGAGCGCCTGCCAGGCCTCGTCACATTCGGACGGATGATGGATAACGCGGCAACCTCGGCTGGCGCCTTCGCAGGCCGGTTTGATGAAGGCCTTGCCGCCCAGTTCGACCACCCGCTGACGCAGTTCCCCCAGGCTTTCGATACGTGCGGAAAACACCGGGCGGTAGTCCTCCGGCGCTGTGTCGGCGGCCGCTTCCAGCTTGCGAAAGATCTGTTTGTCCAGCCCCGCCCGCGCCTCGCCGGGGGTAATGCCGGGAAGGTCGAAACGGGTGGCCAACGCGGCACCCAGCAACACACCACGGTCGGAAAATGGCAGGACGCCGATCAGCTTCCAGCGATCGGCACCCAGGCAACCGACCAGCAGATCGACGGAATCGGCGATGTCCTGCGGCGCCATCGAGGCCGTGCAGACGTGATCCGCGACCTGATCGTCATCGGGCTGAATCTGCTCGACCACCAGGATCAACCTGGCGTTATAGAGTGTCTTGCAGAGGTCGCGCAGCTTCTGGATATCGTGAACCCGGTTGCCGTTGTACCCGACCACTACTACGCATGACGTGGTGTTCATGAAACCTCCGACCTGTGGAGTAAAAAACGCAAACGCGGTGACTCAGTCGTGCAGTGACGCGTTGGCCCTACGGTTGAGCCAGTACCAGGCGAGGATGCCGCCCGCGCCGATAGCGGCCAGTACCAGTGCGCTATAGGGCGGTGGCATGACTCGCATGATCAATACCGTCAGCCCGGCGCCAACGCCCAGGGAGACTTCCTTGACGAACATGTTGTTTTGCTTGACGGAGAAGTAATCGAGATAGCTGAACGCGCACTCGGCGATGGACAGCAGCGCCACCCAGATCAACGCGCCGGCGAGGGTTTCGACGTGGAACGCATCCGGCGACGAGAGCACGGCGAAGCCGCCGATGATGATCCCGATGACAGCAACCACTTTGAAGCGCCCGGTACGCTCGATCAGTTTCATCACCGGCACCTGGGCGAACACCACCACGGCGCTGTTGAGGATCAGCATCAAGCCGTACCAGGCCGGCAATTCACCGGTCTTGAGCAGGATCGCCTGGGGCAGGATCGAGAACACGCCGAACAGCTTGATACCCATGATGACGCCAGCGATCACCCACGGCAGCTTGTTGCGCCAGCCGCTGCCGTCGTGGGTGTTTGGTTGGGCGACTACCGACTGCGTGGTGAAGGTCGCGCCCATGGCGATGGGCAGGCACAGCAGGACGAAACCCGCGGCACCGAGGAAAAACAGGGTTGGGGTCAGCAGCGGGGAAAGCAGGATCAACCCCGCCACCAGACTGCCCATGTTCATGGCGACACGGTTGTAGGCCGCGCCCTCTTTGGTCTGGGCGGCTTCGCTCTTGATCAGGTAACCGGCAATGGCAATGCCGTAGGCGAACAACGCTGCGGCAAACATCACAATGCCCTGGTTGCTGGTGACTGCCAGCAACACCAATCCGAGGGCGGCGCACATGAGCGTAACGCTCAGTGACCGACGGCCGAGCACCAGCAATGTCAGCGGCAGCAGCAACAGCAAGGCCCGATACCCGAGGGCGAGGATGCTGTTGGTGGCGGTGTCGAGCCAGACGTTGGCCTTGCCCAGCACGGCAAACAGCGACACGGCGGTGATGATCCGGATCGTGAACAGGCGAATGTTGATCACCGGTTTGGCGACGGCGACCGTTGTTTGAACACTCATGCAACACCTCTGGAACCAGCGACTGTTCAGGCGTCCAGCGCGAACAATCAGGAAAGTCTGTAAGGTGATGGTAGAGAGAGTCGCTTGTTTTCATCAGAGCAAGTTCGTATAGAATCAAACGAACTTTACTGCCGGAGAGACCAGTAAAATGCAGGTTCAGCGAGCAGTGATCGCCGCCATCGAGTTCCAGCCGGGAGTGCCGCTGGTCCAGCAGATCGTCGATCAATTGTCGGTGGCGATCAGCCAGGGCGGGCTGCCTCACGGCTCGCGGCTGCCGCCGATTCGCGAACTCTCCGAGCTGATGAACGTGGGCAAGTCCACGGTGGTGGATGCGCTGGATCGCCTGCGGGCCAAGGGTCTGGTGGTTTCACGCCAGGGTTCGGGGCATTACGTGCACCGTTCCAGCCTCACGCTCAAGACCGATGCCGGCCCGGACCTGCAACCTCAAGACACACTGAGCGTGGTCCGCCGCGCGGTACTGCAGGACAATGGTGCGCTGCGCCCGGGTGCCGGTTTCCTGCCGTCCTCGTGGCTACCGGCAGAAGAATTGCTGAAAGCCGTGCGCGGCACCCTGCGCGCAACCTCCCTGCGCATGGGCGAATACGGCGTCGCTGCCGGTTACCTGCCGCTGCGCGAAGCGTTGCGGGTCAAACTGGCGACCTTGGGCATCGAAGTGCCGGTGGACCAGATCATCACCACCGCCAACACCGTGCAGGCCATCGACATGCTGATGCGTCTGCTGGTCAAACCCGGCGACACGGTGCTGCTCGACGATCCGTGCTACTTCACCATGCACACCAACCTGGCCTTGCATGGCGCTCGGGTCATCACCATTCCCCGTGCCGCCGAGGGCATGGACCTGGACGCCTTGGAACAATTGCTGATTACCCATCGGCCCGTGCTCTACATGACCAATAACACCCTGCACAACCCGACCGGGCACTCGTTCTCCCCGGCGCAGGTCTATCGCTTGCTGGAGTTGAGCCACCGTTATGGTTTTCACATCGTCGAAGATGATCTGTATTGCGATATGCAACAACGAACCACGCCGCGCCTGGCAGCAGGTGGGCTGGACAATGTCAGTTATGTCTCCGGTTTCTCCAAGACCCTGACGGCGAACAGTCGGGTCAGCTATGCGGTGCTTTCGCCGCAACTGGCAGCCCGGATGGTCACCCTGAAAATGGCCTGCGGTGGCATGACGTCGGAACTGGCGGAACAGATTATCTGCACCATGCTCAGTGATGGCAGCTACGCCAAACACACGCGGCGCACGGTGGATCGGCTTTACGAATCGAGCAGTCGGGTGTCGAGCTGGCTGGTGGAGGCGGGTTGTTCCGTTTCTTCGCTGCCGCATGAAGGGTTGTTCATCTGGACGCGTCTGCCCGAAGGGCATCATGCCGAAACGTTGGCGAGGAAGGGTCTGGACATCGACCTGGTGCTGGCGCCTGGCACCCTGCTCAGCAAAGCGCCGGATGCCAGTCACTTTCTGCGTTTCAACGTGGCGCACAGCGATAACCTTCAGGTGCGGGAGCGGTTTCTCCGGTTGCTAGACGATTGCAAAAAGTAACCGCATCACTCCCCTGTGGCGAGAGAGCTTGCTCCCGCGGGAGTGCGAAGCGATCCCCTGCATTTTCTTCTGAGATACCGAATTTATAGGCCTAAGCGACTGCTGCGCAGCCGAGCGGGAGCAAGCTCCCTCGCCACAGGGGACCGCGTCGGACATAGCAATTGCTGGCGGCATGACATCCACTGCCACCAGATCGCTACGATTGTGATCCCCGCCTCCCGCACGCTAACTTCGATGCATCGCTGCCAATTCAGCGACCGGGCCTGATAACTCGAACACGATGTAGGCACCCATCGGAGTTCTCCTTTATGCACGCCCACAATCCGTTCAAAATTTATGCATCTGTGCCAGCTGTCCCCCGTCACCTCCCAACCACAGGAGGTGCCCAATGACCAACCCTCAAGACCTGGAAACCATCGGCATCACCCCTTCTCCTTCCACGCCAACCAACCGCTGTTCCGCATCAACCGTGGCGTCCCGCGATAGCGACCGGTATGCCTGGGCATCGCATTTTCTGCAGGATATGAGCAAGGCCATCATCGATGATGTGGCGAAGGTGCTCGATGCACCGTGTAACAACGGGACGTAAATGAAAAAGCCCCGCCCTTTTCTCAAAGGGCGGGGCTTTTTTAGCAATTCCATCATTTGCTCAAACAGCTGCCAGTCGATCAACCATGTCAGGGAATTTCTCCACCAGCCTGATCAGCAAGGCAGCTTGGGCATTAGGTCTCGATTTTTCCTGCTCCCAATTCCTCAGGGTGCTCGGACTGGTTCGAATACGCTTGGCAAAAACGGCTTGAGACATATGTAACTTTTCTCGCAGTGCAACGATCTCTTGCGCCCCTACCTCAGGCGCAGGGATGTCCTCAATTGACGTATTGCGCAACGTGATCTTGCCTTCGCGTTGAGCCGCCATCTCATCAACGCCCTGCATCAATTCTGCAAACAGGTCGCGCTTTTTCATGGGGTACCCCGTACTTTCAACTCTGTCTCTATGGCTTTCTTGAGCGCTTTCTCTTGGTCGGCGCTCAAATTCTCAAGCTCATCTTTGTCATAAATTGCAAACATCCAGAACTGGCCATCATTCATAAGCCAATAATAGATAACCCGCAAGCCACCTCGCCTGCCTTTACCTCGACGGCCATCTGCCCAGCGCAACTTTCGGAAGCCGCCTGTTCGAGGCATGACGTCGCCGGCCTGCGGATTCAGCTGCATATGGGTTTGCAACGCACGATACGCATCGTCCGTCAGATAATTGCCAACGGTGGCAGTGAAGGAAGAGGTTTCGAAGAATACGGTTCGCACTGACAAACTATAGGCAATTTGCTTATAGTCAGGCAACCGATGAATGATCTACCTGACGAGCTGTCCTGGCTTTCAATCCACTGGAAAACCCTCAATAAAAAACCCCGCGCCTTTTCTCAAAGGGCGGGGTTTTTCGTTACAGCATCCGACGCTTAAGGCGCGTACGTCAGCAACAACTCGCTCGGCACTTTGAAGTCCAGGGACATCATCACGCTCAACGCGGTAATGGTGAAGATCGAGAACACGAACAGCTTGCGTGCCCAGACCGTGTCATCCACTGCCTTGTAGCCGGTCCAGGCCATGTACAGCCAGTACATGCCCATGGCCGCGGCGACGGCGAGGTAGCTCATGCCGGCGTAGCCGCTGAAGGTCAGCATCAAGGTCGCCACGAGGAAGGCCAGGATGTAGATCAGGATGTGCTTCTTCGCCACTTGAATCCCGCGCTTCACCGGCAACACCGGAATCGAGGCGGCCAGGTAATCGTTGAAGCGGAAGATCGCGATGGCGTAGGAGTGCGGCATCTGCCACAGGCTGAACATCACCAGCAGCGTCAGTGCGGCCATGTCGAAGCTGTTGGTCACAGCGACGTAACCGATCACCGGCGGCATCGCCCCCGACAGACTGCCCACCAGCGTGCCGTGAACCGACTTGCGCTTGAGGTACAGGCTGTAGAAGCCGACGTAGATGACGAAACCGATCACCGCGAACAGCGCAGCCAACGGGTTGGCCACCTTGTACAACAGCGCAACGCCGGCAACACCCAGGACGGTCGCGAAGACCAGCGCCAGTTTCAGGGAGATCAGGCCCTGGACCAGCACCCGGTTCTTGGTACGTTCCATCTTCAGGTCGATGTCGCGGTCGATGCAGTTGTTGAACACGCAACCGGAAGCGACCACCAGGGACGTGCCGATCATGGCGGCCAGGAAGATGGCCAGATCGACATGCCCTTTCGAGGCCAGGAAAAATCCGCCTGCCACTGAAAGCACGTTACCGAAAATGATCCCCGGTTTGGTGATTTGGATAAAGTGCTTCAAGGACATCCGGATTTACCTCACTTCGCCATCATGTTGGTGTGGATGCTGAACATGATCCACAGCGACAGGCCAACCAGCAGGACAATCACGATCGCGGCGAACACAAATGCAATCACGTTGTTACGCTGCGCGGCGGAACGGTCCAGGTGGAGGAAGTACACCAGGTGCACCAGCACCTGGATCACTGCAAACGCCAAGACGATCCACAGGGTGAGCGATTTCGGCAGCGACGGGTACATCACCAGGCCGAAAGGAATGACGGTCAGGATCACCGACAGGATGAAGCCGATAGCGTAAGACTTGACGCTGCCGTGGCTAGCGTCGTGGCTATCGTGGGAATGAGCGTTAGCCATTTACATAGTCCCCATCAGATAAACAACGGTGAATACGCAGATCCACACCACGTCCAGGAAGTGCCAGAACAGGCTCAGGCAGCTCAGACGGGTCTTGTTGGTCGCCGTCAGGCCGTTTTTCTGCACCTGGTACATCATGATCGCCATCCAGATCAGACCGCTGGTCACGTGCAGACCGTGGGTGCCGACCAGGGTGAAGAACCCGGACAGGAAGCCGCTGCGGCTAGGACCGAAGCCCTCGGAGATCAGCATGTGGAACTCGTTGATCTCCATGCCGATGAAGCCGGCACCGAACAGGAAGGTCATGGCCAGCCAGCCCAGGACCTGGTTCTTCTTGCCCTTGAACAACGCCAGCATGGCGAAGCCGTAGGTGATCGAGCTGAACAGCAGCAGAGCGGTTTCGCCCAGTACGTATGGCAGCTCGAAGATGTCGTGGCCCGACGGGCCACCCGCTACGTTGTTAACCAGTACCGCGTACGCCGCGAAGATCGACGCAAACAGAATGCAGTCGGTCATCAGGTAGAGCCAGAAACCGAATACGGTCATCTCGCCCGAGTCGTGGTGATGGTCATCGTGCCCATGTTCATCGACATGGGTGTGTCCAGCATTGGTCACTAAGTTCGACATGGTTTAAGCCTGTTCCAACGAGGTTTCAACACGGGTGGCGGAGGCTGGGATTTTCCCGGCCGCGACCAGACGCTTGTGCTGCTCGGCTTCAATGCGCTCGATCACGTCGACCGGCACCATATAGCCTTGATCATCGCGGGCAGCGTGGATCACGAAGTAGCCCACGGTGCCGACCAGGCCAACGATGGCCAGCCACCAGATGTGCCAGATCATCGCGAAACCGAACACGGTCAACAGAGCACCCATGACCAGGCCGGTCGCGGTGTTGTTTGGCATGTGGATCGGTTCGTAACGAGCAGGAGCCTGGTACGCGGTACCGTTTTCCTTGGCTTCGGTGAACGGATCGATGGTTTCCGCTTTTGGCAGCACGGCGAAGTTGTAGAACGGTGGTGGCGACGAGGTCGACCATTCCAGCGTGTGGGCATTCCACGGGTCGCCGTGTTCGCACATGTTTTCCGGCTTGTTGCGGTCACGCACGCTGACGTACAGCTGAATCAGCTGGCAGGCGATGCCCACAGCGATCATCACCGCACCGAACATGGCGACGTACAGGTACGGCACCCACTCAGGGTTGGTGGTGGCGTTCAGACGACGGGTCATGCCCATGAAGCCCAGTGCATAGAGCGGCATGAACGCGACGAAGAAGCCCGAGATCCAGAACCAGAACGCTGCCTTGCCCCAACCTTCGTGCAGCTTGAAGCCGAACGCTTTAGGGAAGTAGAAGCCGAAGCCGGCGATGTAACCGAATACCGCACCGCCGATGATCACGTTGTGGAAGTGAGCGATCACGAACAGGCTGTTGTGCAGGACGAAGTCCGCACCCGGAATGGCCAGCAGTACGCCGGTCATGCCGCCGATGGCGAAGGTCACCATGAAGCCCAGGGTCCACAGAACCTGGCTGGTGAAACGCAGACGCCCTTGGTAAATGGTGAACAGCCAGTTGAACAGCTTCACCCCCGTCGGGATCGAAATCAGCATCGTCGCCAGACCGAAGAAGGCGTTGACGCTGGCACCCGAACCCATGGTGAAGAAGTGGTGCAGCCAGACCATGAAGCCCAGGATCGAGATCGCGCCCGATGCATAGACCATCGAGTGGTGGCCGAACAGACGCTTGCCGGTGAAGGTCGAGATGACTTCGGAGAAGATCCCGAACGCCGGCAGAATCAGGATGTAAACCTCGGGGTGACCCCAGGCCCAGAACAGGTTGACGTACATCATCGGATTGCCACCAAGTTCATTGGTGAAAATGTGGAAATCCATGTAACGGTCAAGTGTCAGCAGTGCCAGGGTAGCGGTCAGGATCGGGAACGAAGCCACGATCAGGACGTTGGCCCAGGTGCAGGTCCAGGTGAAGATCGGCATGTCCATCAGCTTCATGCCAGGGGTACGCATCTTCAGCACGGTGGCCAGGAAGTTGACCCCCGTCAGCGTCGTCCCCAACCCGGAGAGCTGTAGCGCCCAGATGTAGTAATCCATCCCCACGCCCGGGCTGTATTGCAGGCCCGACAGCGGTGGATAGGCAACCCAGCCGGTCTTGGCGAATTCGCCGACGCCCAGGGACAGGTTGATCAGCACGACGCCGGAGACCAGCAGCCAGAAGCTCAGGGAGTTCAGGAACGGGTAGGCAACGTCACGCGCGCCGATCTGCAGCGGCACTGCAAGGTTCATCAGGCCGGTGAAGAATGGCATCGCCATGAAGATGATCATGATCACACCGTGAGCGGTGAAGATCTGGTCATAGTGTTCAGGTGGCAGGTAGCCAGGCGAACCCTCGGTGGCCATGGCCAACTGGGTACGCATCATGATGGCGTCGGCAAAACCGCGCAGCAGCATGACCATGGCAACGATGATGTACATCACGCCGATTTTCTTGTGGTCGACCGAGGTCAGCCACTCGGACCACAGGTAGGTCCACTTCTTGAAATAGGTGATTGCAGCGAACAGCGCCAGACCACCGAGCGCGATCATGGCGATGGTCACCATCACGATCGGTTCGTGGAACGGGACCGCTTCCCAACTTAATTTACCAAACATCGTTTACTCCTCTGCCCCGGCAGCTGAATGCGAACTCATGTCCATCCCTTCCGTGGCGGCCACTTCGTGCTCTTTCTTCTCGTGGTGCAGCGGCTTGCCCGGTTTCATGCCTTCGTACTTGTCGACGATGATCTGGAACAGGTTCGGCGTGACCGAGGAGTAGAGCTCGACTGGGTTGTTCTGGCTTGGCTTGGAAAGGGCTTCGTATTCAGCTTTTTCAAGCTGTTTAGGTGCCTTTTTGACTTCGCTGACCCAGGCGTCGAAATCTTCCTGGGAAGTGGCGATAGCTTTGAACTTCATACCGGTGAAACCAGCACCGCTGTAGTTGGCGGAGATACCGTCCATTTCAGCGTTCTGGTTGGCGATCAGGTGCAGTTTGGTCTGCATGCCGGCCATCGCGTAGATCTGGCCGCCCAGCGCCGGGATGAAGAACGAGTTCATCACGGAGTCCGAAGTCACCTTGAAGTTGATCGGCGTGTGCGCCGGGAACACGATCTTGTTGACGGTGGCGATGCCTTGCTCCGGATAGATGAACATCCACTTCCAGTCCAGCGCGACCACTTCAATGGTGATTGGCTTGACGTCGGATTCCAGCGGCTTGTACGGGTCCAGCGCGTGGGTCGACTTGTAGGTGACGTAACCCAGGGCAATGATGATCAGCACCGGAACAGCCCACACCGCGATTTCGATCTTGGTGGAGTGCGACCACTTTGGCGTGTAGACGGCGTCAGTGTTGGACGCGCGGTATTTCCAGGCGAACAGGAACGTCATGATGATGACCGGAACCACGACCAACAGCATCAGCAGCGTTGCGGTGATGATCAGGTTTCGCTCGTCCAGGCCAACCTGGCCCTTGGGATCGAGCAAGGTCATGTTGCAGCCTGACAGCAGCAATGTGCCGATCAGCGGCAATAAGCCTAGTAGTCTGGGGTACCTGTTTTTACTCATCTCACGACCTCTAAAGCAGCTTGCGCAATGCAGTTGGGTTTTGATCGCCAACACTTCACCCTGCCAAGGGTTGGCATTTTCTTGGATTGAATAAGTGGCTGCCCGTCGCGCGTCAGACGCTGCTCGACAAATCCTGGGCCAGCGGTGAGTTCTTATTCGAATTCGTGGTCAAAGGCCTTGTTACAGACCAATTCCATTTGGTGCGGATAGTTGGAAGGCACCGACACCAGAGGCATCGCATGAAGCCATCCGGCTTCTCGACGTCCTATTGCTGCTCATGCACCTGAGTCAGGGTGAGCAGTGCCGGGAATTCAGTGCGGGCGATTGTAGATATGTAACGATTCATAAACCATGTCTCATCCCGAAATAATTTTTATCCATTCCAGCAACAATCCTTGACGTTTTTTGCAAAAGTGCGCCATGTTATCGAAATTGATTCTCAACAAAAACACCAAAAATAGTAGGTCTACCGCACGCAGTTCAGACAGTATCGAAGGCTCTGCCCTCCCCTTCGACCCAGCCCAAGCCCCCATGTGACAAGGGTTCTGGCAATTTGCCAGAGCCTGTTAAAACGGCCTGTTCCAGGTTGAGAGCGTTGAAGCCAGCAGCGAAATAATCAGGCCAATTTCATTGCGTCTACACGTACCAATCCGACTCGTTGAAACGTCTTGCGACACTCGCACTGTGACAACATGTCGCACATGTGCCGCACCCGTTCTTGTCGCGCATCAAGGTCTTTTTTTCCGCACCCCTGAAAGGCAAAACGCCCCGGCCCTCTCAACGAGGGCCGGGGCGTTTTCAGGTGTTATTCAGCGATGCGGCGAATGATCTCAGTGCAGCGTCTTGCGGTTACGCGAAGTGAGCAACGGCACCAGCACCACCACCAGTACAAAAGCGATCAACGCCCACTGTGCCAGCGACAGACCGAGGATCGGCGGGTACGGCGTGGAGCAGAAACCATCGACCTGGAACCCCAGCGGGAAGATCTTCGCCAGCGGCAGGCCATCGACAATCGGCTGCAACACATCGATGCCGCAGCTCACCGCCGGATAGAACTGGGTATAGACGTGATGCCCGGCTACGCCGACGCCTGCCAGGGCGCAGATCACCACCAGGGTTTCAAACACCGTGATGCTGCGGCGGGTGCGCATCGCCGCACCGATGAACGCGAAGATGGCGATCAGCAGCAAGGCATAGCGTTGCAGGATGCACAGCGGGCACGGTGCCTCGCCCAGTACGATTTGCATGTACAGCGCGCCACCGATCAGCGCCAGGCAGATGATGCCCAGCAACACCAGGTAGCGCCGCTCACGGCCCAACCGCATCGTTTCCTCGCTCATTGCGTTTCCCTTCTAGATTTCGATTGACCGGAAGTCTACACGCTGGCCCGGACCTTGGAGAGCCCGGGGCGCATGGAATAGATGTCGGGAAATAAACGATAAGGCGGTTAAGAAGGGATTAAATTCGGGCTGTTTCCAGAGATTTGCATGATCCCACGACCGCATCGCCAGCAGGCTGGCTCCCACAGTGGCGGGCTCTCACCCTGGAATGTACTCACAGGCTGGCCCACCTTGGAAATGCATTCAACTGTGGGAGCCAGCCTGCTGGCGATGCGATTGCTCAGTCGCCGTAGATATCAGACTTGAAATACTTGTCCGAAATCTTCTGGTACTCGCCACTGGCGCGAATGCCGTCGATGGCCGTGTTCAACTGGCTGACCAACTCGGTGTTGCCCTTGCGCACCGCAATCCCGGCCCCCTCACCCACGTATTTCGGGTCCTTGAGCTCCGGGCCAACAAAGGCGTAACCCTTGCCACGGGGCATCGACAGGAAGTCGTTCAGCGGGATGGTGTCGGCAAAAATGGCATCGAGGCGACCAGCCGCCAGGTCCATGTAGATCTCTTCGTTGTTGCCGTAACGCTTGACGTTGATGCCCTTGGGTTCAAACACCTCGGTGGCGTAACGATCGGTGGTGGTCGCACGCTGCACGCCGACGGTCTTGCCCTTGAGGCTGGCGTACTGATCATCCACGGTTGCGCCTTCTTTCATCACCAGACGCGATGAGGTGAAGTAGTACTTGTGGGTGAAATCCACCGACTTCTTGCGGTCTTCGTTGATGGTCATGGACGACAGCGCCATGTCGATTTTCTTCACTTTCAGGGAAGGAATCAGGCCATCGAACTCACCTTCGACCCAGACGCACTTGACCTGCATCTGCGCGCACAAGGCATTGCCGATGTCGTAGTCGAAACCGACAATTTCGCCTTTGTCGGTTTTGGACGCAAACGGCGGGTAAGCCGCTTCGATGCCGATACGCAGGGTTTTCTCGGCGGCGAACAAAGTGCTGCACGCCAACAGGCTCAGGGCCAGACCGGTGATGAGGGGGAATTTCTTCATGTTCGTTCTCTCGCGGGTTGTTGTTGGTTTGGCAAGACAGAAGAAAGAGCAGAAACGGGGGAATGCGCTTTTTGTACTTATAATTCCATACTGGACTTTTATGTATGAAGCGTCAATTAGAGGAAGGAAAATGTGCCGGCCGATAGTCGGGTGGTGAGCAATGAAGGTATTGGGTGAAGCTAATGACCCCATCGCGAGCAGGCTCGCTCCCACAGGGGAACGTCGTCGTACACAAATTTTGAGTTCATGCAGATCAACTGTGGGAGCGAGCCTGCTCGCGATGGGGCCAGAGCAGCCGACAAAAACGTTTGATCACTGCTTCCAGCGATCCGCCGCCGCATGATCACTGTCACGCCCTTCAACCCAACGCGCACCATCGCTGGTGTTTTCCTTCTTCCAGAACGGCGCACGGGTTTTCAGGTAGTCCATGACAAAGGCGCAGGCGTCGAACGCCGCCTGGCGGTGGGCGCTGGCGGCGCCGACAAAGACGATCGGCTCGCCAGGCTCCAGCGCGCCGATGCGATGCAGCACTTCCAGCTTGAGCAACGGCCAGCGCTGCTCGGCCTCGGTGACAATCTTGCCAAGGGCCTTTTCGGTCATGCCCGGATAGTGTTCAAGAAACATCCCGGCAACGTCTAGCCCGTCATTGAAGTCGCGCACGTAGCCGACAAAACTCACCACCGCGCCGACACCGACATTGGCGGCGTGCATGGCGTTGACTTCGGCGCCCGGATCGAACGCCGTGGATTGCACACGAATGGCCACGGCTCAGCCCCCGGTCACGGTCGGGAAGAACGCCACTTCGTCGCCATCGCTCACCGGTTCGTCGAGTTGGCAGAGGTCTTCGTTGCGGGCGCACATCAGGTTCTGTTCGCTCAATACCTCGGCGCCATCACGCTTGGCCAACAGCGCGCGAACGTCATCGACGGTGGCGAAATCGCCTTCGACCTTCACCGAGTCGACGCCCAGTGCCTCTCTATAACGAGCGAAAAACTTCACGGTAACGTTCATGGTTGATCCGCCAGGAAATGGCCGCTCTTGCCACCGAGTTTCTCCAGCAGGCGCACGCTTTCAATGGTCATGCCGCGATCGACGGCCTTGCACATGTCGTAGATGGTCAGCGCCGCAACGCTCGCGGCGGTCAGCGCTTCCATCTCGACGCCGGTCTGCCCGGACAACTTGCAGCGCGCGACGATGCGCACGGTGTCGTCACCTTCAGCGCTGAGTTCGACTTTGACGCCAGTGAGCATCAACGGGTGGCACAGAGGAATGAGGTCGCTGGTTTTCTTCGCGGCCTGGATGCCGGCGATGCGCGCCACGGCGAACACATCACCCTTGGGATGGCCGCCGTTGACGATCATTTGCAGGGTTTCGGGCAGCATGCGCACCAGCGCCTGGGCCGTCGCTTCACGGAACGTCACGTCTTTTTCGGTGACGTCGACCATGTGGGCGCGACCTTGGGAATCGAGATGAGTCAGCACAGGGTTACTCCTGATCAAGAGCCTCGATTGTAAACCTGTGGGTCAAATTTCCGCACGCAAGATTATCCGCTGGCTGACATCCCCCTGTAGGAGCTGTGTCAGGCATAAAAAAACCGGGCGGCTTTGGGGCCGCCCGGTTTCGGTGACGTGGTTACAGATGCGATTCGGCGTATTCGGCCAGAATCGAACGTGGCACCCCTTGCAGGGTGATGTGAACGCCGTTCGGGAAGTCCTTGAAGCGTTCAGTCAGGTACGTCAGCCCGGAGCTGGTCGCGGACAGGTAAGGGGTGTCGATCTGCGCCAGGTTGCCCAGGCACACCACTTTGGAACCGGCGCCGGCACGGGTGATGATGGTTTTCATCTGGTGCGGCGTGAGGTTCTGGCATTCGTCAATCAGGATTCTTCTCCTCTTCTTGGTCAATATTTTTCTGGTATTGGTTGAAGTCCCCACGAGGCCAGCCATTACGTAACCAAATACTACCGATTAAGACCGTTTCAGAATACATCTGCGTAAGTGTGGCTGAAGTGTATATCCGCAACAATTTGATTACCTTAAAAAAAATAGCTTTAAGTAGGAGTTTTGGGTAGGACATATAAACCCATTAAACACGAACACTCCTACAAGTTGAGTTATTGACTACCAATTACAAGGCGAATAGCTTCGCAAATGAAGTCAAATGACTTCAACCCAAACAAACGAGAGGTTCTTATTATGCGCAAAGCAAATCTGCAAACTCGACTAACTGCACTTTCCAATAACGCTTACAACATCCTGATTACGCCTGCGAAACCGGAATCAAAACTGGTCAATTAATTTCGGCCAATGCCGAGGGAGCCACCACACTCTCTCGGCACAATTTTCGTGGAGAAAGTGAAGATGAGCGAGTTTAAAGTCAATGAGAACCTAATAATCACCTTAAACGAAGGAATCTTCGGATTATGGAACCTGGAAACAGGTGAACAGTATGAAATATTCGATCGAAGTTATCTTGACAGAATTTTCGAGCTAAACGAATCAATTGGTATGCCGTACACATCAAAACCCGAGGATGAAATACTGATTGAAGCAGGAATATTACTAATTGGCAAAAAGGCTGAGCAGCATCAAAAAATACAAAATTTAAATGGTCCTTGGGGCTGGGACCTTGTTTCAAAAATATTTCATCTTGGAAGCAAGCATAATTTTCCGAATGACTTAGCAATCACAGAAGAAAATAAAGAAACAGGCTATGTAAGCTTTTGCGAAAGCATCGCCGAAAGCGCCCCAAATCTTGATATTGAGCGAGAAGGCGAATTAGTAGAACTCCCCCGTTGGGACAGCAACGCAATCGATTCTTATAGCTTGAAAAAAGCCTTATGGGAGAGAATTACAAGTCGAAATTTCAATGGCGAGCCTGTTCCACTGGAAATTGTATCTAACATACTTTTCAGTACATTCGGAAAAATCCACGGTGACTCGCATAAAAAAAATCTCGCAGAACGCGGCGTTTTAACCGTTGGTTATCGTAGATCTTCACCAAGTGCAGGGTGTTTACAAGCAACCGAGGCATACTTGATCGCTTTAAATGTTAGTAACCTAGAGCGCGGCATCTATCACTATAGGTCCCACCAACATGTGCTAACAAAATTGGATAGTGAAATAAACGCCGATCTATCACAAATTTTATGCCATCAAAGTTTCGCAGTGGATGCAAGTTTCCTGATAGTAATGAGTTCGCGCTTTGATAAGCTTTGGTGGAAATACCCGCACTCGCGCGCCTACCGATCGGCCTTAATGGATGTTGGACATTTATCTCAGACATTCAACCTCGTAGCCACCGCTCATAATCTTAACACTTGGTTAACCGGATACTTTATAGATGACTTACTGAATAAACTTATAAAAATCGATGGATTCAAAGAGCACTCATTGTTTGTTCTAGCAGGAGGACATGGCTTGCAAGACCCTCTTAGCCCTGGAGTTGTAAAGCTGTTGAAGCAATAACATAAACAAAATCATCATTAGGTGCTCACATGCACGATGACACATTAAAAAAAGAAGAATACTCCGAACAAACCAGAATAATGGCGGATTCCAGTTTCAAGAACAACGACCTTCAAGAAGCGGCACGGCTATACGAACTAAGTATAAAAAACAATTCAAACAACGTAAAAGCACTGAATAATTTGGCGGCTTTATGCGAGAAACTGGGCGACAAGAAGAAAGCAGAGTACCTTTACAAGCTGGCTTGCGACCTACCGGAACCATCAGCAACGGACAAACTTAAATTCCATCAAAACCTGGCATCAGTTCAGGAAAAAAATGGAAAAATCAATGCAGCAATCTGGACATACCAATCAGCAACAAAAATAGAAGGCTTCACAAAAAACACCATTGCGTACAACTATCTTGACCTACTTCAGTCGATCCATCTCACCTCATTTGATGCTGCAACATTCGCCAGCCTAGCGGTACTTTTTAATACCGAAGGAATAGATAAAGATGCACTAGCCAGAGTGTATTTTTCGCAGCTAGCACTAAAACCTGCAAAGACTACACATACACCGGATAACTACCCCGCACTTTTGCTGGACATTATCGAATCAGATCAGATTGCACTAAGCCTCCTGAGCAACAGCCTAATTTCCAACCACATCATAGAGGGTGCCCTTATAACAATAAGACAGACACTTATAGCATCCATACTCAGCAACAACTACAACCAAACACACCAAGCGTTCCTTGCCGCATTAAAAAAGCAATGCAAGTTAAATGACTTCATTTACTTTGCTGATAAAAAAGAACTGTCGAACATTGAAAAACTAAAATCAAAAAACCTAAAAGAGTCGTCAACAATAAAAACTGACGCTCGATTAATATTGGAGTCTTACTCAGAAGGGGCAATCATAAACTCATTAAAAAGCCCATACCAATTAGACAGCCAGATTCCCACGAAACAAAAAAAAGAAATCACACCGCCCACCCTCTTGAAAAGCAAAACGCTTATCCAGGATTTTTATGAAGCAAACCCGTACCCAACATGGACATCCAAACCAAAACATTCCAAAACGACACTTGATCAACTTTTCAGGACGCTAAACTCAAAGCAAGCACCTCCAAACAACAACATATTAGTTGCAGGATGCGGAACAGGACGACACGCCATTCAACTTGCCTTAACTTATCCACACGCAAAAATCATAGGACTGGATGTTAGCCAGTCAAGCTTGCAATATGCTACAAACAAGAGAAACGAATACAAAATTCGAAATCTAGAATTCATCCGCGGCGACCTAAACAGCATTCTATCTTTAAATATAGGGTTTAGCCTTATTGAGTGCATTGGAGTTTTGCATCACTTACAAGATCCTTTGAAAGGATGCCAAGCGATTCTTTCCGCCCTAGAAGATGGTGGCATTGCAAAAATAGGACTATATAGCGCATACGCTCGAACCCCTATAGCAGACTTGGCTAACCTTGCGTCTGAAAACGAAATCCCCTATACGCCATGCAATTTAGAAAGAATACGAAACCTGGCAGTTCAAAACTACAATTATAAAAGAATAAATGAAATAGTTAACTCACAAGACTTCTTCAGTAGAAGTGGGTGTATGGATTTACTTTTCAACCCACTAGAAAAATCGTTCACAACCCGAGAGATCCACTCACTTGCAAGAACTCTAAATTGTGAGTTCGCAGGTTTTGAAAATGGAGGACAAAGAAAATCTCCCGAGCTTAGAAAGTTCAATGATACTTCGAATATGGATTCTCTTTTTTACACTTGGGAGTTATTCGAAAACCTCAATCCAAATTTTTTCAGCGAAATGTACCTATTTTGGTTAAAACCCATAAGGAAATAGCGATGAAAATACTAGGCATAAATACTGGTCATGACGGCCACGTATGTCTAATTGAAAATGGAAAATTAGTTTTCAGTTATGAATCGGAAAAGAATGGCGGCAATAGATACGCCCCTCTCTCCCTGAGCTCAGCAATAATTCACGCCGTTCAAAACATAGAAGATCTGGACGCAATCGCTGTAAGCGGATGGGCTGAAGGAATAGACCCCAGAAATCATCCAACTGAAGGCGGTTATCTTGGCCTTAATATCGAACAAACCACCTGCAATTTTGGGGCGAAAAATATAGCGTGGATTAACTGTAGCCATGAAATATCCCACATACTCGCCTCTTACGCGCTGTCTCCCTATGCAGACACAACATCTTGTTATGTATTACTTTGGGAAGGTTTTATAGGCAACTTTTATAAAATCAACCCAGACATGACGATACAAACTATAGGCAATATTATGCAAGGACCAGGTCTTCGCTATGCATTTGCCTATGGTTTGGCAGATCCAACGTTCAATCTAAAAAAAGGTTATTGCAGGCTTGGTGACGCGGGTAAAATGATGGCGCTGGCTGCATTTGGAAAAAACGGTGAGCCAGACGCATTCGAGTCAAAAGTTATTGACTACATAACAAACTGCAACTCAGCAATCGACACACTCAACAAACTCGACCTAAAGGATAGCGGCTATTACAACATAGGTGTAAACACAACGAAATTCTGTAATTTAGCTAGAAAGCTATCAGATAAACTCTTTAACGAGTTCTATGACTTCATCAGTGCAAACATTACCGAAAAGCTTCCACTCTTAGTAGCTGGCGGTTGTGGCTTGAACTGTGAATGGAACAAGAAATGGGAAACCTCTGAATTGTTCGAAGGAGTTTTTGTTCCACCCTGCACAAATGATACCGGTGTCGGTATCGGGGCGTCTGCCATTGCGCAACATTTATTAACTGGCAAATCAAAACTTGAATGGTCCGTTTATTCAGGACAATCTTTTATTTTCAACCACGCAAAGAAGTCCTCATTTTCGTCAAGTCCATTGGTGCTTGAACGCGTGTGCAAAGCGCTTCTTGCTGGAGAGATTATTTGTTGGGTTCAGGGAAATTGTGAAATAGGACCTAGGGCCCTGGGTAATCGATCAATAATAGCGGCACCATTTTCTGTGAACACCACTGAAAAACTAAACTCCATAAAAAAAAGAGAGCACTATCGTCCAGTAGCTCCTATTTGCATAGAGGAGGATGCTAAGCTTTACTTTGAGAACTGTATTCAAAGTAAATTCATGCTGTCGTTTCATCATGTAATTGACAAACGACTCAAAGCAATTACCCACATTGATGGCACAGCAAGAGTTCAAACTGTCAGCCTTCAAGACAATATTAAAATGTATGAGCTATTACTGGAGTTCAAAAAGCAGTCAGGGGTCAGCGTTCTTTGTAACACCTCGTTAAATTTCAAGGGCAAAGGGTTTATAAACACATTTTCAGATCTTGAGTTATTTTGCTCAACCAATAATATATCCACGTTTGTTGTAGATAACATGATGTATCACACCAAGAGGAGAGAGCAGTGAGTTTCCCCAAGGTGAACGGGTACGGCTATTTATGTGGAGTACGACTTAGTAGCTCTGTAACACTTTGGGTAGACTTCATTTTAATCTTCACTGTACTTACATTTGCATATGACGCTTCGCCAAAAACTTTGGGATATGCAGCAGCACTGTATGGATTACCAACACTTTTCTTGGGACCATTAATCGGTGTTTTAGCAGACCATACTAGCCCAGTAAAATTTTTATTAATAAGTTTCACCTTTAGACTTATCATTGCCTGCCTTTTATTTGGAGCAAACTCTGAGTCTATTTTTTTAACATTAGTCTGCCTCAAGGGAATGTCGAACCTTGGCTCTAGTGCGGCAGAAACAATCTTGACGAGAAAGCTGCTTACAAATAAAGACTTGGTCAGTAATATTTCACTGATCACGGTAATGGATCAGTTCATCAAGGTCTGCTCACCTTTAACAGCGGGTGTTATTGCAAGCATGTCAGACAAGGCGTACGGCTTTTTGATTTCTGCGATTTTTTCACTGTTAGGGATATTCTGTGTGATTTTGCTTTCTATGAGTAACCGGCAAAAGAAGATACACGAATCTGAGATACGGTCCTTTGGGAGTTTAAAAGCCCTAAAAATATTATTAAGTACCGGCCCATCCACACAACTATTTTTTATCTGTGCGTTGACCCAAACTGCCGTACTGGGATGCTATGATTCGCTACTCAGTCTACATATAAAAAACATAGGGCTTGATGCATACGCATTTGGAGTCATCGTTAGCTCTACCGCACTAGGTGGAATTATTGCGGGCCTGAGCTTCAAATTGGTTTACCCCCAAAGAATCTTCTTCTGTTCGACGCTCTCCCTACTTGTATTTGGCATAATGGTAGCAACGGCAGGATTATTAACTGAACCAGGTAATCTGACAACATTAGCAATACTCATACTACTGTTTTCCATTGCAGGTTACGCATATGTCTGACATCTCTAGGATTTGGCATAACCCTTCAGAAATACTGCCCTGTATCTAATTTAGGAACAGTATCAGCAACCACCCGCAGTTTAATGTTGATATTTATGATTAGCGGGCCAATTTTTGGAGCATGGCTATCAACATTCGTTTCAATCGGAGGCGTACTTGTTGTCTCTGGGGCTAGCGCAGTATTTTTCGGTACGCTATTACATATAAAGTACCGCGATGTTTTTTCTTCAGAGTCAATTCGCATCTCCAACGAATAAAATAGCTCCCAAAATAATTCGCTCTAAACTCTACTGTCTTGATTTAGGAAATATGGAGATGTGTATTTTTCATCTCGAAAAAATATAGACAAGGAATGCCTGAAGGACGTTCAGCGCATGGATAAATGCGATAGATAAAACCGGGCGACCCACGAGGGCCGCCCGGTTTGGGTAAAGGGTTACAAATGCGATTCGGCGTATTCGGCCAGAATCGAACGTGGCACCCCTTGCAGGGTGATGTGAACGCCGTTCGGGAAGTCCTTGAAGCGTTCAGTCAGGTACGTCAGCCCGGAGCTGGTCGCGGACAGGTAAGGGGTGTCGATCTGCGCCAGGTTGCCCAGGCACACCACTTTGGAACCGGCGCCGGCGCGGGTGATGATGGTTTTCATCTGGTGCGGCGTGAGGTTCTGGCATTCATCGATCAGGATCAGGCTCTGCTGGAAGCTGCGACCCCGGATGTAGTTGAGGGATTTGAACTGCAACGGCACTTTGCTGAGGATGTAGTCGACGCTGCCATGGGTGTTTTCGTCATCCATGTGCAAGGCTTCAAGGTTGTCGGTGATGGCGCCCAGCCAAGGCTCCATTTTTTCCGCTTCGGTGCCGGGCAGGAAGCCGATCTCCTGGTCCAGGCCCTGCACGCTGCGCGTCGCGATGATCCGGCGATAGCGTTTGCTGACCATGGTCTGCTCGATGGCCGCCGCCAATGCCAGGATGGTTTTACCGGAACCGGCCGCACCCGACAGGTTGACCAGGTGGATATCCGGATCGAGCAAGGCGTACAGCGCCAGGCTCTGATAGATGTCACGCGGTTTCAGGCCCCAGGCTTCCTGGTGCAACAGGGGTTCCTGATGCAGGTCGAGAATCAGCAGTTTGTCTTCGTCGATCTCCTTGATCCAGCCGACAAAACCCTGTTCGTCAATGATGAACTCGTTGATATGCACTGCCGGCAGATTGTCGATCATCTTCACCTGGTGCCAGGTGCGGCCGTGATCCTGACGGGTTTCGACATTCCTTACGAGGTCCCAGAAAGACCCGACCATGTTGTGATAGCCGTTGGGCAGCAGCGATACGTCGTCAACCAGTTGGTCGGTGCTGTAGTCCTCGGCCGCGATCCCGCAGGCACGGGCCTTGAGGCGCATGTTGATGTCTTTGGTGACCAGCACCACGGGCAACTTGGGTTCGCGCGCGTGCAGGTCGATCAACTGGTTGATGATGATGTTGTCGTTCAGGTGCTCGGGAAGAATGATGTTCGGTTCAGTACGTTTGCTCATCAGAATTGACAGCAAACCCTTCGGCCCACTTTTGCCACGCTGGATCGGTACGCCCAGTTCAACGTCTTCAGGGCTGGCATCGCCCAGGGTCTTGTCGATCAGGCGAATCGCCTGGCGGCATTCCGCAGCCACGCTGTGATGCCCGCTCTTGAGCTTGTCCAGCTCTTCAAGCACGGTCATCGGGATCGCGACGTGGTGTTCTTCGAAGTTAAGCAGGGCGTTTGGATCGTGAATCAATACGTTGGTATCGAGTACATAAAGGATTGGCTGGTTGGAGGAAGAACTACGTCCGTGATCATCCATACTCGGTCACCTTTGTGGGAGCCATTCGACGCAATACCTTGGCGGTGCTGCGCCTCGAAGTGACTGCCGAATCCACCTGTGATGATTCAAGTGAACTGCACACAAACTGGGGTCTTGGGAGACGCCACCTGTGTTGCAGGTTTCGGCGGTCTGTCTTCGTAATACTCCAAAACCTGTGACAGAAAAAAGCACTTTGACGCTTTTTTGAAGTTTATTTTTCAGAGTGACGAATAGCCCTTGGCGTGAAGGCAATGTGCCGTTAAAGTCGGAAGTCCGCCTGCACCGAATTCTTGCCTGAAATCACCCCTCGCCCAATGTTTACGGGCTTTTCCCGTTTCAGCGAAACGCGTCCTGACAGTCTTCCCAACCGATCCCGCTTGGCGCCGTTTGCGTAATGAGCCAGGGCATCGCCGTTTTCACCCCGTCCTGCTTAATGTTGAAGTTGATCACCCCGTGCCGCCACAACAGCATCAGGGTCAACACACGCTGGGCGCTCTGGTTGGCCTTGAGCTTGCCGGCGCCGTCCTGGGCATCGATGTCCCATAGCGCCACCTGCAAGCCCTGGGACCGGAAGAAGCCTTCCGCGTCAGAACGGCGCTGGCCATCGGGCGGACGGAACAGCGGTACATAGTTCTCCGGCAATTTGCTTTTGACCAGTTCGGCACTGCGCCGCACCGAGTCCTGCCAGTCCTGCCAGTGGCTGTGGGAGCGAAACTCCCAGCCTTGCACGCCGATGCACTGCGTCGAATAAGTGGCCTGCAGGCTCGCCACTGAGCGCTCGCTCAAGCGCGCCTGAATATCCTTGCCGAGGACGAAGAACGTACCCGTCATCTTCGCCTTGCGCAGGTACTCGGTGACCCACTCCGTGTTGTCCGGCGCGGCATTCGCGGCGCTGTCGAAGGTCAACAGGAACAGCCGGTCATGCATCTGTTCGCCGTTGCGCTCGTAGTCGCCAAAACGATCGACTTCGCTACTGGTTTGCGGAAACAGCGCAGCCTTGCGCAACTGCTCGTCGAGGTACTGCGCATGGAACAGCCGGCTCGGTTCCGCCCACTTTATGTAGTAGCTGTCCTCGCTGACCTGAAACTTGGCGGCTTGCTCGCGCAAGGTGGCCATGTCTTCGACCAGAAAACAGAAGGAAGCATCCTGATCGCAGCTTTGCTGGGCAAAGTTGTAGTTGGTCAGCAAGCGTTGCCACAGGCGCTGACGCAGGTTATTGACCGAATCCAGGTTGATCGTGCGCAGGCCCAGGCGCTGGGCCATACTCGCCTCGTCCAGCGATTCACTGGCCAGCAGCACGCGAGCGAACATCAGAATCTCTGCGCGCGAGGCGACATCGAACAGCGTCGGATTGCTGAGCTGTTCAGGCCAGGTGCTGCGATCGAGCGTCGCGACATCGCCCGGCGCCGCAACGGCACCGAAACTCAACAGCCAGGCTGATAAAAGAAAAACGATACGCAATGGGATGTCTCCATAACAAAACCCGCGCGGCACTATAGCCGATACAGTGCGTCCCACCGGCCAAGAAAAACGGGCTCACCGCCGATCACCTATGGCCTTGATAGCTGGAGTCATTAGGCACAACCCCCTAGAATCGCCCCCACGATTAAAGGAGACGACTTCATGCTGATGGTGATTTCCCCCGCCAAGACCCTCGACTACGAAACACCGCCGGCGACCCAGCGCTTCACCCAGCCGCAATACCTCGACCATTCCCAGGAGCTGATCCTGCAGTTGCGCGACCTGACGCCAGCGCAGATCAGTGAACTGATGCACGTCTCCGACAAGATCGGTGGGCTTAACGCCGCACGTTTCGGCAGCTGGACCCCGGCCTTCACACCGGAAAACGCCAAGCAGGCATTGCTGGCGTTCAAGGGTGACGTTTATACCGGGTTGAACGCGCAAACCTTCAGCGAAGCCGATTTCGATTATGCCCAACAGCATCTGCGCATGTTGTCCGGCCTGTATGGCCTGTTGCGCCCACTGGACCTGATGCAGCCGTATCGCCTGGAAATGGGCACTAAATTGCCCAACGCCCGCGGCAAGGACCTCTATGCCTTCTGGGGCACGCGCATCAGCGAATGGTTGAACGAAGCCCTGGCCGACCAGGGTGATGACGTACTGCTGAACCTGGCGTCCAACGAGTACTTCTCGGCGGTCAAACGCACGGCCTTGAAGGCTCGCATCATCAATACCGAGTTCAAGGACCTGAAAAACGGCCAGTACAAAATCATCAGCTTCTACGCGAAAAAAGCCCGGGGCATGATGAGCCGCTTTGTCATCGAAGAACGCATCAACGACCCGGCAGCCCTCAAGCAATTCGATATTCAGGGCTATCGATACAGCGCCGAACAATCCAAACCGGACAACTTGGTGTTTCTTCGCGATCACGCCCCCGAGTAACGCACCTGATCGGCGCACGACCGCAAATTTTCCGTCGTGCGCCTGCGTCTGATCGTCCAACAATTTCCCGCCCGAATCGCCAACCTCTTGGCGCCAGAAAACCATCGGTCACTTTCCTAACTTTAGTTTCACTCGACGCCGATGAATTTTTTCAGTAGTGGCACTGAAATTTTTTATCGGTAGTGGCACAAAACTATCTTTCTTGCTTATCGCCCCGTGTAACAAGGGTGAGACAGCACGTGCCATCAATTTGAAAGTAGTGCCATCTTTCTCAATATTTCAAGAAATTTCAGAATTCGCGATGGGCGGACAGGAACTATGTCCAAATGCGTAGCTCATACCACCGGTAACGATTATCTCTGAACATGTACGAGATAACTTACGCAGAGAAGAGACCACGTAGCGAAGTTGTCACAATAACTTCGGCTAAATAATCCCTGATTTGGGCAACACATGAAGGACAGGAGATAACGCATCACTACTATCCCCTACACGGCCAAGGCTGCGCCCCTATAAACGTGCTCTCCCGAGCACCCGAACCGCTTGATTTACGGGCTTATGGCCTGGCATTGAGCGCGCAAGACCTTTGCACGGATGACCTCTGACCAGAGGACTCGGCTGCATAACAGGGCAGACCATAATAATAAGGCCTAGTTGCGCACACCTTGAGTGCACTTATTTAGACACTCGGAACTTAGTATGCCTGCACACGGCATTGCGGCGCCTGTCGCCCAAACTTCCGAGTGCACTATGACCGCTGAACACCATTAACTCCGGCCATGTAATGGCTTGATAAATACAGAGGTAAATGCGATGCGCATCAGCATATTTGGTTTGGGTTACGTCGGTGCAGTATGTGCCGGTTGCCTGTCTGCACGGGGCCATGACGTCGTTGGCGTCGATGTCGCCAAAGACAAGATCGATATGATCAACGCCGGCAAATCGCCGATCGTTGAACCGGGTCTGGGCGAACTGCTGGCCAAGGGTATCGAAACCGGCCGCCTGCGCGGTACGACCGACTTCGCAGAAGCGATTCGCGACACCGACCTGTCGATGATCTGCGTCGGCACGCCGAGCAAGAAGAACGGCGATCTGGAACTGAACTACATCGAAGCGGTATGCCGCGAGATCGGTTTTGTCCTGCGTGACAAAACCACCCGCCACACCATCGTGGTTCGCAGCACCGTACTGCCAGGCACGGTCGCAAACGTTGTCATCCCGATTCTCGAAGATTGCTCCGGCAAGAAAGCCGGCGTCGATTTCGGTGTGGCGGTGAACCCTGAGTTCCTGCGTGAAAGCACCGCGATTGCCGACTACGACTTGCCACCGATGACCGTCATCGGCGAGTTCGACAAGGCATCGGGCGACGTTCTGCAATCGCTGTACGAAGAACTCGACGCGCCGATCATCCGCAAGGACATCGCCGTTGCCGAGATGATCAAGTACACCTGCAACGTGTGGCACGCCACCAAGGTGACCTTCGCCAACGAGATCGGCAACATCGCCAAGGCGTGCGGCGTCGATGGTCGGGAAGTGATGGAAGTGGTCTGCCAGGACAAGACATTGAACCTGTCCCAGTACTACATGCGCCCCGGTTTTGCGTTCGGCGGCTCGTGCCTGCCGAAAGACGTGCGGGCCCTGACCTACCGCGCCGGCGCCCTCGACGTGGAATCGCCGTTGCTGAACTCGCTGATGCGCAGTAACGAATCCCAGGTGCAAAACGCCTTCGACATCGTTTCCAGCCACGACAAACGCAAAGTTGCCCTGCTGGGCCTGAGCTTCAAGGCCGGCACCGATGACCTGCGCGAAAGCCCGCTGGTTGATCTGGCAGAAATGCTGATCGGCAAAGGCTACGACCTGAGCATCTACGACGCCAACGTCGAATACGCCCGCGTTCACGGCGCGAACAAGGACTACATCGAGTCGAAGATCCCTCACGTCTCGTCCTTGCTCAATTCCGACTTCGACGAAGTGATCAACAACTCCGACGTGATCATCCTCGGCAACCGTGACGAGAAATTCCGCGCCCTGGCGCAGAACGCTCCGCACGGCAAGCAAGTGATCGATCTGGTCGGCTTCATGTCTCAAGCCACCAGCGTGAGTGGCCGGACTGAAGGCATCTGCTGGTAACAAGCGGCATCGGGAGGGTTTGCGGCGTTCCCCAGCCTGCAAACCCTCCCGGCTTTTTCGCCTGCCTTAACCCCATCGGGCCACCCCACAGGCTCGCCCGAGATCGAGACGGATGCAGATTATGCACAGGCTAAAGCACGGCCTACTTCAGGCCGCCGGTTGGCTGTTTTACCTAAGTTTATTGATGGGCATCGCCATGGCGTTGCCTGCGTCCACATTCGATTCCGATTCGAAGGACTTTATCTTCCTCATCGGCTTCATCGGGATCTGGCGCTATTCGATGGGTGCCACGCACTTCCTGCGCGGCATGCTGTTTCTGTACGTGGTCTACCCGCACCTGCGGCGCAAAGTGCGCAAGCTGGGTAAAGCGGCAGACCCGTCCCATGTGTTTTTGATGGTCACCAGTTTTCGTATCGACGCGCTGACCACCGCCCAGGTCTATGCCTCGGTGATTCGCGAAGCGATCGACTGCGGCCTGCCGACCACCATGGTCTGCTCCATCGTGGAAATGTCCGATGAGAAGCTGGTGAAGAGCCTCTGGACCAAGATGAATCCACCGGAGCGGGTCAAGCTCGACTTCGTGCGCATTCCCGGCACCGGCAAGCGTGACGGCCTGGCCTACGGTTTCCGCGCCATCTCCCGCCACCTGCCGGACGACCGTGCCGTGGTTGCCGTGATCGATGGCGACACCGTGCTTGCCGAAGGCGTCGTGCTCAAGACCGTGCCGTGGTTCAAGCTGTTCAGCAATGTCGGCGGCCTGACCACCAACGAGTTCTGCGAAGTGCGCGGCGGCTACATCATGAGCGAGTGGCACAAACTGCGCTTCGCCCAGCGTCACATCAACATGTGCTCGATGGCGCTGTCCAAGCGCGTGCTGACCATGACCGGCCGGATGTCGGTATTCCGCGCAACCGTGGTCACCGACCCGGACTTCATCGCGGACGTGGAAAGCGACTCGCTGCAACACTGGCGCCTGGGTCGCTTCAAGTTCCTGACCGGTGACGACAAGTCGAGCTGGTTCAGCCTGATGCGCCTGGGCTACGACACGTTCTACGTGCCGGACGCGGCCATCCACACCGTGGAACACCCGCCGGAAAAAAGCTTCATCAAGGCCAGCCGCAAACTGATGTTCCGCTGGTACGGCAACAACCTGCGCCAGAACGCCCGCGCCCTGGGCCTGGGTGTCAAACGCCTCGGTCTGTTCACCTCGGTGGTGCTGTTCGATCAGCGCGTGTCGATGTGGACCTCGCTGCTGGGCCTGACGGTCGCGATCATCGCGTCCTTCAAGTACGGCACCGCGTTCATCCTGGTGTACCTGCTGTGGATCGGCATTACCCGCCTGATCCTGACCCTGCTGCTGTCCTGCTCCGGTCACCGGATCGGCCCGGCCTACCCGGCGATTCTCTATTACAACCAGATCGTCGGCGCGCTGGTGAAGATCTACGTGTTCTTCCGCCTCGACCAACAATCCTGGACTCGCCAGGACACCAAACTGACCCGTGATCTCGCCAGCTTTCAACGTTGGTTCAACACTTGGTCGTCTCGGACCATGACCTTCTCCGCCGGCAGCATTTTTGTTGCCGTGCTGCTGATGATGGTCTGACCGCCCCCTTATTGAATTAACCAGGAAATCGCCCCTATGAATACCGCCGTCAACGCCAACGTAGTGCATGAGTCAGAAGCCCAGCGCCAACACGCCCGAGTGAAAATTCCGGCCAAGCTGCGCTTCTTCGGTCCGGACCGGACCCCGATGGAAGCTCGAGTGATCGACCTCTCTGCCGGCGGCCTGGCCTTCAACGCCGGTCAACTGCCACTGAAAATCGGCGACGTGTACAAGGCTCGCCTGCAGTTCGTCATCGATAACCTTGGCCTGGCCATGGACGTGGAGCTGCAAGTGCGCTCCGTCGACCGCCAGACCGGTCGTGCCGGCTGCCAGTTCCAGAACCTGGAACCGCAAGACATCTCGACCCTGCGTCACCTGATCACCTCTCACCTGGCCGGCGACATCGTCAGCATGGGTGAAGTGCTGGCGACCCTGCAGCGCGACAACTTCACCAAGGCGCGCAAGGTCAAGGATGGCGGCCACGGCATGACCGCGTTCGGTCGTCTGCGTGCAGTGACCTTCAGCCTGGCGATTTTCATCGTCGGCCTGGCGGCGTTCGGTTTCATCTTCAAATCGGTGTACGGCATGTACTTCGTCAGCCATGCGCAGGCCGGTCTGGTCAGCGTGCCGGGCATGAACATCACCATGCCGCGTGACGGCACCGTGCAGAGCCTGATCAAGGCTGACGGCATTGCCGCCAAAGGCGCTCCGCTCGCAACGTTCAGCACCAGCATGCTCGACGTGCTCAAGGGCCATCTTGACGACAATCAACTGCAACCGGCCAAGGTTGAAGAACTGTTCGGCAAGCAAATGACCGGCACCCTGACGTCGCCGTGCGATTGCACCGTGGCCCAGCAGCTGGTCGCCAACGGTCAGTACGCCAGCAAGGGCGACGTGATCTTCCAACTGGTGCCGCGCAACAGCGAAGCCAACGTCGAAGCGCGCTTCTCCTATCGCCAGTTCGGCGACGTGCGTCCAGGCACCAACGTCAGCTTCCAGATTGCCGGCGAAGACAAAACCCGCACCGGCAAGATCGTCAGCAGCACCAGCCTGAAAAGCGCCGACCTGTCGTCCGACATCCGCGTGCTGATCCAGCCTGACGAGCCGCTGGACAGCAAATTCGCTGGCCGCCCGGTTGAAGTGAACAGCGACCGTGGCCCGAACCTGAACTGGCTGATCGATAAAGCCATGGCTTCCGGTATCTAAGCAGAGGACATGCCCGTGACCATCACAAAAATCTCGAATACGCCGCAGTCCCTGTGGGAGCGAGCCTGCTCGCGATGGGATCGCCGCGGTTTGTCTGATGTACCGAGCCGCTTGAATCGCCAGCAGGCTGGCTCCCACAGGGGTGCGGTGTGTGCTTTGGCCCTGGCCGTGAGCCTGGCCGGTTGCGCCGGCCTGCCCGACCAGCGCCTGGCCAATGAAGCCCTGAAGCGCGGCGACACCACGCTGGCGCAGCAGAACTACAAGCAACTGGCCGACCTGGGCTACAGCGAGGCGCAAGTAGGCCTCGCCGATATCCAGGTCGACAGCCGCGACCCGGCGCAGATCAAACAGGCCGAGGCGACTTATCGCGCCGCGGCCGACGTTTCGCCGCGCGCCCAGGCTCGCCTGGGTCGCCTGCTGGTGGCCAAGCCCGGTTCCACCGAAGCCGAACAGCACGAAGCCGAAGGCCTGTTGAAAAAAGCCTCGGCCAATGGCGAAGGCAACACGCTGATTCCGCTGGCGATGCTGTACCTGCAATACCCGCACAGTTTCCCCAACGTCAACGCGCAACAGCAGATCAGCCAATGGCGCGCCGAAGGCAAACCGGAAGCGGGCCTGGCCCAAGTGCTGCTCTATCGCACCCAGGGCACCTACGACCAGCATCTGGACGAAGTCGTCACCATCTGCAAAGCCGCGTTGAACACCACCGACATCTGCTATGTCGAGCTGGCCACGGTTTACCAGAAGCAAGGCAAGCCGGAACAGCAGGCCGAGCTGATCAAGCAGATGCAAGCGGCGCATACCCGCGGCACCGTTTCCGCTCAACGCGTCGACAGCGTCGCGCGTGTGCTCGGTGATGCAAGCCTGGGCAAGACCGACGAAAAAACCGCTCAGTCGCTGCTCGAAGACATCGCCCCCGCCTACCCCGCTTCCTGGGTCAGCCTGGCGCAATTGCTCTACGACTTCCCGGAACTCGGTGATGTCGACACGATGATGAAGTACCTGGACAACGGCCGCGCCGCTGACCAGCCGCGCGCCGAACTGTTGCTCGGCAAGCTTTACTACGAAGGCAAATGGGTGCCGGCCGACGCGAAAGTCGCCGAAGAGCACTTCCAGAAAGCCGTCGGCAAAGAAGTCGCCGCCGATTACTACCTCGGCCAGATTTACCGCCGCGGTTACCTGGGCAAGGTCTATTCGCAGAAAGCCCTGGATCACCTGCTGACCGCTGCGCGCAACGGCCAGAACAGTGCCGACTTCGCCATCGCCCAGCTGTTTTCCCAAGGCAAGGGCACCCGGCCCAACCCGCTTAACGCTTACGTCTTCAGCCAATTGGCCAAGGCACAGAACACGCCGCAAGCCACCGAGCTTGCACAAACACTCGAAACCCAACTGCCGCCTGCCCAGCTCGCCGAGGCCCAACGCCTGTTGAAACAAGAACAGGCCGTTCGTGGTGCCTTGAGTCAGAACACGCTGGAACTGCATGCCCTGGAAGAAGAAGACGGCGAGGAATCCCTATGAAGTTGAATCCATTCGTGAAGGCCGGTATCGGCCTGTCATTCGCCCTCTTGTGGTCGTGCCCAACCCTGGCGGCCTTGACCGACACCAAGAACTACGGTCTCGACGTGAAAGTCACCGGCCAGTCCGAAGACGACCGTGACCTCGGCACCGCCAGTGGCGGCGACGTCAGCGGCGTCGGCCTCGACCTGCGCCCTTGGGTCTATGGCGAGAGCGGCGCGTGGAGCGCCTACGCGATGGGTCAGGCCGTGACGTCCACCGACATCATCGAAACCGACACCTTGCAGCAGTCCGACAACGACGGCACCCAGACCACCGACAACGGTGATCGCAAGACCAAGAAAAATTACCTGGCCATGCGCGAATTCTGGGTCGGCTACAGCGGCCTCACGCCGTACCCGGGCGAGCAGTTGAAGCTCGGTCGCCAACGCCTGCGCAACGACGACGGCCAATGGCGCGACACCAACATCGAAGCCCTGAACTGGACCTTCGACACCACCCTGTTGCGCGCCAACGTCGGTATTGCCGAACGCTTCAGCGAATACCGCACCGACCTGAAAGAGCTGGCACCGAAAGACAAGGATCGCCTGCACGTCTACGCCGATACCGCGTACCAATGGACGCCGGGCAACTGGGTCGGGATTCGCGGTCATCACACCCACGATGACGGCAAGCTCGACTACCCGGAACCGGGTGTGGCCGGCGACTCGCTGGACAAGAAACAGAACGGCGACATCAGCTGGCTCGGCCTCACCGCCGACAGCGACGCCTACAACTACCGCAACACCAACACCGTCAATTACTGGGGCAGCGTCACCGGCATGAGCGGCGACACCGACACGGTGAATCAGCTCAACGCCGACGGTACCCGTCCGACAGAAGCCAAGCGCGGTGAAGACCTCAACGGCTGGGCCACCGATATCGGCGTGCGCCTGCGCCTCGATCCGCAATGGCAAGTGGGTGCAGCCTATGCCCGCGCCAGTGCCGATTACGAGCAGAACGGCCTGGAAAGCAACCGTTCGAACTACACCGGTACGCGTTCGCGGGTTCACCGTTTCGGCGAAGCGTTCCGTGGCGAAATGAACAACATGCAAACCGCAACGTTGTTCGGTTCGTGGATGCTCAACGACGAATACGACGCCAGCGTGATCTACCACAAGTTCTGGCGCGTCGACGGCAACAAGCCGGTCGGCAGCAACGGCATCAACGCCGTCGAGAACGACACCGACCCGACCGGCGCGATTCTCTCCAGCACGTCCCTGCCGCTGGAAGATGGCAACAAAGACCTCGGCCAGGAAATGGACCTCGTGGTCACCAAGTACTTCAAGCAAGGCCTGTTGCCTGCCGCGTTGAGCCAGTCGATCGATGAGCCTTCGGCCCTCGTGCGCTTGCGTGGCGGTGTGTTCAAGCCAGGCGATGCCTACGGCAAAGAAGTCGACTCGTACATGCACCGCGCGTTTGTCGACGTGATCTGGCGCTTCTGATGCGAACCGCTAAGGGAGTTCCTGACATGAACAGTCCGAAGAGAGGCTCACTGACCTTGCTGGCCGGCGCGATGCTGCTGGCAAGCTCGGCGTGCTTCGCCAATGTGGAACCGGTCAAGCCGGTCACCACGGCCAAGGAATTGCAGCAGGCCAAGACCTACACCGTCAGCAGCGCGCCAACCGCGCCGCTGGAGCTGGAAAAACCGAAACTGCCAGACACCTCCGGCTACACCGCCGAAGCCATCGCTGCGAAAGTCGTGCGCACCAAGGCCGGCAAGATCAGCGTACGCCGGATGATGCAGGAAAACGCTCTGAAGGACTTCATCGGCGGCGATAACAAAATGGCCGAATGGGTGGTGCGTCAGCACGGCATCCCGCAGGCGATTTTCATCGACGACGGCTACATGAACCTCAAGGACCTGACCAAGAAGCTGCCCAAGCAGTACTTCAGCGAAACCTCGCCGGGCGTGTTCCTGGCGAAGTTGCCGATCGTGGTCGGTGAGAAAGGCATCCTGGAAATCGACAAGCAGACCCAGGAATTGCGCCTGTCCCAAGAGGCCGGTTCATTCCTGGTCAACGACGGTCAGCTGTTTGTGCGTGATACCAAAATCACGGGCTGGAGCGAGAAGGCAAACGGCCCGGCGGCCTTCAAGTCGCCGAAAGAATTCCGTCCGTTCCTGCTGTCCTGGGGCGGCACCCAGACCTACATCGCCAACAGCAAGATCGCCAGTTTCGGTTACGCCAACAGTAAGTCCTACGGCGTGAGTATTTCCCAGTACACGCCGAACATGGCCAAGGTGCTCAAGCGCCCTGAACCGAGCGGCTGGATCGTCGGCTCCGAGTTCTCGGACATGTGGTACGGCTTCTACTGCTACGAAACCCGCGACTTCGTGGTCAAGGGCAACACCTACAAAGACAACATCGTCTACGGCATTGACCCGCATGACCGTTCCCACGGTCTGATCATCGCCGACAACACCGTCTACGGGACCAAGAAGAAGCACGGGATCATCATTTCCCGTGAGGTCAACGACAGCTTCATCTTCAACAACCGCAGCTACGACAACAAGTTGTCGGGCCTGGTGATCGACCGTAACAGCGTCAACAACGTCATCGCCTACAACGAGATCTACAAGAACCACACCGACGGCATCACCCTCTACGAGAGTGCCGACAACCTGCTGTGGGCCAACAAGGTGATCAGCAACCGTCGCCACGGCATCCGTATTCGTAACAGCGTGAACATCCGCCTCTACGAAAACCTGGCCATGGCCAACGGGCTGACCGGCGTCTACGGCCACATCAAGGACCTGACCGACACCGACCGCGACATCAAGCTCGACCCGTTCGACGCCCAGGTGTCGCTGATCATCGTCGGCGGCGAACTGGCCGGTAACGGCAGCGGGCCGCTGTCCATCGACTCGCCGCTGAGCGTCGAGCTGTATCGCGTGTCCATGCTCGCCCCGACCAAATCCAGCGGCATCAGCTTCAACGGGATTCTCGGCGAGCGTCAGGATGAAATTCTCGACCTGCTGGTACGCCAGCAGAAAGCCGTGCTGATCGACCCTGTCGAACGCCAGACCGAAATGCGGGACTGAGGATAATCTTATGCACCCACACTTGATCAAATTACTCAGCTTGTCGGCCCTGACCGCCGGCATTCTCGCAGCCAGCGCTGGCGTCCGTGCCGATGAAGTCAAGGCACCGAGCTTCAGCGCCGAACCGTGCTGCAACCTGTGCCCCGAAGCCCACGACGCGAAGAACTACACCACGCGTTATCAGCAGAACTTCACCACGCTGGTGCAGGCCCAGGGCGACTGGCTGTTCCGTACGCAGGAAGACTTGCGCACCGAATTCAACACCACCCCCGCCGGCTACAAACGCATGAAAGAACTGCACGATGCGTTCAAGAGCAAAGGCGTGGAGCTCGTCGTTGTTTATCAACCCACGCGTGGCCTGGTGAACCGCAACAAGCTCAATCCGGAAGACAAGGCCAAATTCGATTTCGACAAGGCTTTGAAGAACTACAAGACCATGCTCGGCCGTTTCGAGCAGATGGGTTACGTAGTGCCAGACCTGTCGCCGCTGACCAACGAATCGCTGCCCGACACCCTGCCCGCCCACGACTTCTACTTCCGCGGCGATCAGCACTGGACGCCGTATGGCGCCCAGCGCACGGCGAAAATCGTCGGTGAGAAAATCAAGCAACTGCCTGAGTTTGCCGGCATTCCGAAACGCGAATTCGAGAGCCATAAGTCGGGTCGCATGGGCAAGACCGGAACGTTACACAACATGGCCGGTCAACTCTGTGGCACCAGCTACGCGATCCAGTACATGGATCAATTCACCACCGAGCCGAAAGGCGAAGCGGCGGACGGCGACCTGTTCAGTGACTCCGGCAATCCCGAGATCACCCTGGTCGGCACCAGCCACAGTGGCAAGAACTACAACTTCGCCGGTTTCCTCGAAGAGGCCATCGGCGCCGACATCCTCAACGTGGCGTTCCCTGGCGGTGGCCTGGAAGGTTCGATGCTGCAGTACCTGGGCAGCGAAGAGTTCCAGACCAAGCCGCCGAAGATTCTGATCTGGGAATTCTCGCCGCTCTATCGCCTCGACCAGGAAACCATCTACCGCCAGATGATGGCGCTGCTGGACAACGGCTGCGAAGGAAAGGATGCACAGATGAGCGGCAGTGCCACGTTGAAACCGGGCAAGAACGAATTGATGGTCAACAGCAAGAACCTGAACCTGCAAAACAGCGGTCACCAGGTTGACATCCGTTTCGCCGATACGTCGGTGAAAACCCTGCAAGCCACCCTCTGGTACATGAACGGTCGCCACGAGGACATCAAGATCGAAAAACCGGAAACCTCCGAAACCGACGGGCGTTTCGCTTTCGAGTTGCGCACGGACGAAGACTGGGCCTCGCAGAATCTGCTGGCCGTCGAAGTCCAGGGCCCTGAAGCAGGTGCCGCGCCACAGAAAGTCGAAGCGAAAATCTGCAAACGCAACGTGTTCCCAGGCGCTGAGCAACGTACCGCTCAAGCCGGGCAATGAGGCAATCATGCAAACCCGAACTTTGAAAAGATTGATCGCACCGTCCCTGTTGAGCCTGGCCATGTTTGCCGGTGCGACCCAGGCCGCCGCGCCCCTGCGTCCACCCCAGGGTTACTTCGCGCCGATCGAAAAAATCAAAACCGGCGACAAGAGCGAAGGCTGTGACGCCATGCCGACGCCCTACACCGGTTCGCTGCAATTTCGCAGCAAATACGAAGGCTCCGACAAGGCACGTTCGACCCTGAACAAAGCCTCGGAAAAAGCCTTCCGCGACACCACCGCCGACATCACCAAGATCGAGCGCGGCACCAGCAAGCGCGTGATGCAGTACATGCGTGACGGTCGCCCGGAACAGCTCGAATGCACGCTGAACTGGTTGACCGCGTGGGCCAAGGCCGATGCGTTGATGTCCAAGGACTTCAACCACACCGGCAAGTCCATGCGCAAATGGGCGCTGGGCAGCATGGCGTCTTCGTACCTGCGCCTGAAATTCTCCGACTCGCATCCGTTGGCCAACCATCAGCAAGAGTCGCAGTTGATTGAAGCCTGGTTCAGCAAAATGGCAGATCAGGTGGTCAGTGACTGGGACAACCTGCCGTTGGAAAAAACCAACAACCACTCGTACTGGTCCGCCTGGTCGGTGATGGCAACGTCCATCGCCACCAACCGCCGCGACCTGTTCGACTGGTCGGTGAAGGAATTCAAGGTCGGCGCCAATCAGATCGACGCCCAGGGTTTCCTGCCGAACGAACTCAAGCGCCAGCAACGCGCCCTCGCCTATCACAACTATGCCCTGCCGCCATTGGCGATGATCGCCAGTTTCGCTCAGGTCAACGGTGTGGACTTGCGTCAGGAAAACAACGGCGCATTGAAACGCCTGGGTGACCGAGTGCTCGCGGGTGTCAAAGACCCGGAAGAATTCGAGAAGAAGAACGGTAAGGAACAGGACATGACCGACCTCAAGGTCGACTCGAAATTCGCCTGGCTCGAACCGTTCTGCACGCTCTACACCTGCTCGCCGGATGTGCTTGAGAAGAAGCACGAGATGCAGCCATTCAAGACCTTCCGTCTCGGGGGTGACCTGACCAAGGTCTACGATCCGGCCAACGAAAAAGGTAAAGGCTCTTAACGTTCACTGTATTCCCCTGTGGCGAGGGAGCTTGCTCCCGCTCGGCTGCGAAGCAGTCGTAACCCAGTAAACGCGGACTGACTGACACACCGCGTTCATCAGGTTCAGGGGCGCTTCGCACCCCAGCGGGAGCAAGCTCCCTCGCCACAGGCTAGTGCGCAACATGCAATACAACCGTCCCGAATTCTATGGGGGGGTTTGGGGGGGCTGCGGCCCTTGACTGTTGGTTAAACATGGAGAGACCGGGATGGTATTTTCATCCAACGTGTTCCTGTTCTTGTTCCTGCCGATCTTTCTCGGCATGTATTACTTGAGCGGAATACGCTATCGCAACCTGCTGCTGCTGATCGCCAGCTATGTGTTCTATGCCTGGTGGCGCGTGGACTTCCTCGCGCTGTTCGCCGCCGTCACGCTGTGGAACTACTGGATCGGCCTCAAAGTCGGCGCCGCAGGCGTTCGGACCAAACCGGCCCAGCGCTGGCTGCTGCTCGGCGTGGCTGTCGACCTGTGCATTCTCGGCTACTTCAAGTACGCCAACTTCGGCGTCGACAGCATCAACGCGATGATGACTTCGGTCGGTCTGTCGCCGTTCATCCTGACCCATGTGCTGTTGCCGATCGGGATCTCGTTCTACATCTTCGAGTCCATCAGCTACATCATCGACGTCTACCGTGGTGACACCCCGGCAACGCGCAACCTGATCGACTTCGCGGCGTTCGTGGCGATCTTCCCGCACCTGATTGCCGGTCCGGTGCTGCGTTTCCGCGACCTCGCCGACCAGTTCAACAACCGCACCCACACCCTCGACAAGTTCTCCGAAGGTGCCACGCGGTTCATGCAGGGTTTCATCAAGAAGGTCTTCATCGCCGACACCCTCGCGGTGGTGGCCGACCACTGCTTCGCCTTGCAGAACCCGACCACGGGCGATGCCTGGCTCGGCGCCCTGGCCTACACCGCGCAACTGTATTTCGACTTCTCGGGCTACAGCGACATGGCCATCGGCCTGGGCTTGATGATGGGTTTCCGCTTCATGGAAAACTTCAAGCAGCCGTACATCAGCCAGTCGATCACCGAGTTCTGGCGTCGCTGGCACATCAGCCTGTCCACCTGGTTGCGTGACTACCTGTACATCACCCTCGGCGGTAACCGCAAAGGCACGCTGATGACCTATCGCAACCTGTTCCTGACCATGCTGCTCGGTGGTCTGTGGCACGGCGCGAACATCACTTACATCGTGTGGGGTGCATGGCACGGCATGTGGCTGGCAATTGAAAAAGCCCTGGGCCTGAACACCTCGCCACGCAGCATCAACCCGATCCGCTGGGCACTGACGTTCCTGCTCGTGGTCATGGGCTGGGTGATCTTCCGCTCGGAAAACCTGCACGTCGCCGGTCGTATGTACGGCGCAATGTTCAGCTTTGGCGAATGGTCGCTGTCGGAACTCAATCAGGCCAGCCTCACCGGTCTGCAAGTGGCGACCCTGGTGGTGGCTTACATGACCCTGGCGTTCTTCGGTATCCGTGACTTCTACAGCAACCTGCCGCCTGAGAAGACCAAGCCTGTTGTGAACGTCGAGGCCGATGGCCCCGCTGCCGCAACGCCTGGAATGATCAAAGCCGTACCGGGCGACAACCCGGCCAGCATCCACGAACCGGGTTACACCGTCGGCGTTGAAGCCACCGTGCAACCGGCCTACTGGACGGCGGACTGGTCGCGTTACGTGATGCGCACGCTGGTACTGGTGCTGTTCATCGCCTCGATTTTCAAACTCTCGGCGCAAAGCTTCTCGCCGTTCCTTTACTTCCAGTTCTGAGGGATCTGACCATGACCCGCTCATTACGTATCTTCTACATCACCTTGTTCATGGTGACCCTGCTGGTGCTGGGCCTGTGGTCGACGCGCAGCTTCCTCGGCTTCAGCACCAACGCCGACGCGACGGTGCTCAACGGCCGCTGGGCGAAAGCCGTGGAAACGCATTACGACGACGAGTTCCCGATCAAGCGCCTGGGCACCAACCTCTGGGCCGCGCTGGATTTCAAACTGTTCAACGAAGGTCGTCCGGGCGTCGTGCTCGGCCGTGACCAGTGGTTGTACAGCGATGAGGAATTCAACCCGATCGTCAACGAAGAGCTGAACCTGCAAGGCAACTACGCGCTGGTCGAAGGCGTACGCCAGGCACTGAAAGCCAAAGGCGTGAAACTGGTGATGGCGATTGTGCCGGCCAAGACTCGCCTGTACCCGGAACACCTGGGCGAAGAGAAGCCTTCGAGCATTCACGCCAACCTCTATGAGGACTTCCACGCCCGTGTGGCGGCCAACAAGATCCTCGCCCCCGACCTGTACGGCCCGTTGCTGAAGGCCAAGCTCGACGGTCAGCAAGTGTTCCTGCGCACCGACACCCACTGGACCCCGGAAGGCGCACAAATCGCCGCCGAGACCCTGGCCAAGACCATTGCCGAAAAAACCCCGCTCAGCGGCGAGCCTCAGCGCTTCGTCACCGAGCCGGCAGAAACCGTGACCCACAAGGGTGACCTGCGCTTGTTCCTGCCACTCGATCCGCTGTTCGAAAACCTGATGCCGGCGACCGAGCCGTTGCAGAAACGCAACACCGTGGTGGCCGACGATCAGGCTGGCGGTGATGACGCGCTGTTCGCCAACACCGAAGTGCCGGTGGCCCTGATCGGCACCAGCTACAGCGCCAACCCGAACTGGAACTTCGTCGGTGCGTTGAAACAAGCGCTGAAGAGCGACGTGGTCAATTACGCCGAAGACGGCCACGGACCGATTCTGCCGATGCTCAGCTACCTGAAAAGCGATGCTTTCAAGAACAGCCCGCCACAAGTGCTGATCTGGGAGTTTCCTGAACGTTATCTGCCTGTGAACAACGAAATCGGCGACGCCGACCCGCAGTGGGTCGCAGAGCTCAAAGAAGCCGGCGCTCGCCAACAAAACGTAGCCGCAAACACTAAATCCGAGACGCCCGACCGGGCGCAAAACTGAAAGAGAGGTACACCATGACTTTCACTACTACTCCTCGCCGTCTCGCCAAGACCTTCGCTCTGGCCGCGACCTTCAGCGTCCTTTCCATGAACGCCTTCGCCGGTGGTGATTCCGCGCTCTACGGCCCGACCGCACCGAAAGGCTCGAGCTTCGTGCGTGTCTACAACGCCGGCAACGCTGAAGTCAGCGCCACCGTCGGCAGCACCAACCTGGCCGACGTCGCGCCGCTGTCCAGCACCGACTTCAGCTTCATGCCGGGCGGCGACTACAGCGCCAAGGTCGGCAGCCAGACCCTGCCGGTGAAACTGGCCGGTGATCACTATTACACCCTGGTCAACAACGCCAGCGGCGCGCCACAACTGATCGAAGAGCCGCCGTTCAAGAACAAGCAGAAATCCCTGGTTCGGGTACAGAACCTGAGTGACAAGGCCTTGACCCTGAAAACCGCTGACGGCAAGACCGAAGTGGTGCCATCCGTGGCCGCCAAGGGCCGTGGCGAGCGTGAAATCAACCCGGTCAAAGTCAGCCTGGCGCTATACGATGGCGCCACGAAAGTGGGCGACGTGAAGCCGGTTGCCCTGGAACGCGGTGAAGCGGCGGTGCTGTACGTCACCGGCAACGGCAGCAGCCTGTCGCCAGTCTGGGTAAAACGCCCGGTTTCGACGCGCTAAAAATTTGCCTGATTGACCCCGTCCCCCTGTGGGACCGGGTCGTCAGTCGGGCTACGGAATAAGAACAAGAGTGAAACGACAGAACGCAGTAGCTCTGACCCATACGATTTTCAAGGAGTAACAACATGATTCCGGTGATCTTGTCAGGTGGTAGTGGCTCACGTCTTTGGCCGCTTTCCCGTAAGCAGTTCCCTAAGCAATTCCTCGCCCTGACCGGCGAACACACGCTGTTCCAGCAAACCCTGGAACGCCTGGTGTTCGAAGGCATGGACACCCCGATCGTGGTCTGCAACAAGGACCACCGTTTCATCGTCAACGAGCAACTGGCCAACCGTAAACTGGACACCCAGCGCATCCTGATGGAACCGTTCGGTCGCAACACCGCGCCGGCCGTTGCCCTGACCGCGATGATGCTGGTCAATGAAGGTCGTGACGAGCTGATGCTGGTGCTGCCAGCCGACCACGTGCTGGAAGACCAGAAAGCCCTGCAACGCGCCCTGGCCCTGGCCACTGTCGCCGCCGAAAACGGCGAAATGGTGCTGTTCGGCGTCCCGGCCACCAAACCGGAAACCGGCTACGGCTACATCAAGTCGACCAACGACTCGCTGCTGCCTGAAGGCGTCAGCCGCGTCTCGCACTTCGTTGAAAAACCTGACGTCAAACGCGCCACCGAGTTCGTCCAGTCCGGCGGTTACTTCTGGAACAGCGGCATGTTCCTGTTCCGTGCCAGCCGCTTCCTGGAAGAGCTGAAAAAACACGATCCGGACATCTACGACACCTGCCTGCTGACCCTTGAGCGCAGCGAACAGGATGCCGACACGGTCACCATCGACGAAGCCACCTTCGCCTGCTGCCCGGACAATTCCATCGATTACTCGGTCATGGAAAAAACCCAGCGCGCCTGCGTCGTACCGCTCACTGCAGGCTGGAGCGATGTCGGTTGCTGGGCGTCGCTGTGGGAAGTGAATGACAAAGACGTCAACGGTAACGTCACCAAAGGCGACGTGGTCATTCAGGACAGCAAGAACTGCATGATCCATGGCAATGGCAAACTGGTGTCGGTGATCGGCCTGGAAAACATCGTGGTCGTCGAAACCAAGGACGCCATGATGATCGCGCACAAGGACTCGGTCCAAGGCGTGAAACAGATGGTCAACACCCTCAACGAACAGGGTCGCAGCGAAACCCAGAACCACTGCGAAGTCTATCGTCCGTGGGGCTCCTACGACTCGGTCGACATGGGCGGGCGCTTCCAGGTCAAGCACATCTCGGTCAAACCGGGCGCGTGCCTGTCGCTGCAAATGCACCACCACCGCGCCGAACACTGGATCGTGGTCAGCGGCACCGCCGAAGTGACCTGCGATGAGAATGTGTTTCTGCTGACTGAAAACCAGTCGACCTACATTCCGATTGCTTCGGTCCACCGTTTGCGCAACCCGGGCAAGATTCCACTCGAGATCATCGAAGTGCAATCGGGCAGCTATCTGGGTGAAGACGATATCGAGCGGTTTGAAGATATCTATGGTCGGTCTACGCCGATCGAGCGTGGGGTTTCGGTGAAAACCATCGCGCAGTAAGTCATCGGTAAAAAAAAGCCCCCATCCAGACCACTGCGTTCCCTATCCGCAGTGGGTTGGGTGGGGGCTTTTTAAGTTGGAAAAATTTATCGCGAATTAAGGAACAATCTGAAAAAAAACGATGAGTATCAGCTGATGATAAATGTTGATGTTTGGCTAGAGTCAGGAATTGCAGCCGCAACCAACGTGAATGTTCACACTACAGTCCAATCACTTTGGAGCCTCCACTTCCCCCGGACAAGACTCCACTTGAGATCGACTAATTAAATTCATGCATGTCCGCCACCGCGCTGCGCGAGAAAATCATTATAGTTTCGAAGTTGCGAGATTCGCTCAAATACATAGCGCACGGGAAGTTCATTAAAATGCCCCCGACGGTAACCTGCTCTTTTATAGTCAACCCCTTGAAAACTCTCTTGAACTGAAAACAGCTGCATATACGCTGACCCGCCAGCCACTGACTCAAAACGCTGAGAGGTTCCCATGATCGGGAATTCGATCTGGCTGTGTTGTATTAATTGCGCATCATCCATCTGATATTTAGGATCGGCGTCTGCGCCAGCACTCGCAGTGATGTTACCAACCCCAAAAATACCAACATCCAAAGTATGAGCCCTAGGAAAGGTTGCCCAGGCATCGGCTACCACAATCTTATCTATTGAGAGAACACGAGGATCTCCTATCACAACAAAACCGTGATCAACGTTATTTGCAGCCTTAACCCGAAAAACCGGCTGCTCTGTTTTGGAACTGGCCAACAGATGAAAATTTATATCCGCATGTTCGCCGCAATGACCAATCCCTGTTTCTATAGACAACTTCAAACTTGATTCTACGTCCGACTTGCGAATTTTATCTAGCGCCTTTATCATTTCGCCAGGTTCCAAGCGGGATCGCAACTGATCAACGATTTGGTTAGGAGCGCCCTCAACCAAGAACATTTTGGTAACCAAATTTGAAAAACTCACGCGCTTTAGGTCCTTAAAAATCCTACCCCTAACTTCTTGAACACCAAAAATTGGCTCGTTCACAATATTGAAGGAATACAATTGATCCGCAACTGAAACTTGCCCACCATCAAGACCGATAGCGCGTTTCTGTTCTGTAGTCAGCTCATTCAGGTCAATGCGTTCTGTCCCTTGAAGATCCTTATATCTCAATGGATTATCACTGACAAAAGCAAACAGATTTAAACCATCAGCATATCCTTTCGGATCAGGATTCAACCAACGCTGTAACCACGGTATGTAATACCTGAACCCGTAGTAATAAAGCCCCGTCGCATCCTGCTCCTTCCCTGAATACCGCACCATTTTGTAACTGACCTGCACCGCCTCTCCGTTCGACCAGGCCGTTCCGCCAAACGGGTAATACCGTTCCTGAGTGATGATCTTCGCGTCCTGATCCAGCTCCAGCGCGCTTGAGCCCAGATGATCCGTCAGGTTGTAACGCTGCTGGTTGTTGATGATCTCATTCGGTTTTCCAGCCTCCCAATGCAATACCCGCACGCTGCCGCGGCCGGTCGCTATGTCGATGACGTGCAGCACTTCGCCGGTGCCGCTGTGGGTACGGATTTCCAGACCGGGCAAGTAACGGATTTCAATGACCACCGTTTGCGCATTGGTTTGCAGCGAGCGGACTTTGCGCACACGCATGCCGTCAGCGCCGTAGTCGTAGCATTCGAAATCGTCAGGACCAGCGTCGCGTTTGACCGGCCGGACTTCGCGCAGTTGATTGCGCAGATCCCAGGTCAGCGCTTGTCCCGGTTGCAGGCTCAGCAGGTTGCCGTTGGCATCGAAGCCGCTGCGGAAATCCTCCTCACCCGGCTCGATACCATCGCGCACCGGCAGGCAGCGGTTGCTGTGGGCATCCGCAACCAGCCGATGGCCGTGGTTTTGTGGGCCGACGTGGGTCAGTTCGAGCAGGTTGTTGCCGTCGTCATAGCGGTAGGTCTGGCGGTAGTTGCCAGGCATGGCGGGGTCCGCCGTCATCGCCGATGACGGGCCGTGTTTGACCCAACCGGCCTCCCAGCCTGTGGCCTCGATCAGCCGGTAAAGCGTGTCATAAAAGTAATGACTGACCGGCTCGATGCGCTGATTGGCGAAGTAGCGGATCGGCAGCGCGGCGTCTTCGATGCTTCGCACATTGCCGACCGGGTCGTAGGTATAACGCAGGTCCTGCAACGGATCATCCTGACCGAGTCGGGACAGCAGGCGTTGCAGGCGTCCGTCTTCGGTGGCGTATTCGAGGGTGGTGATCACGCCATTGCCGGCGACTTCCCTCTCGACCTGGCCGTGGGCGTTGCAGGTGATGGCGCTGACCATGGGCAGCCATTCCAGCGTGTTGTTCAAGCGCAAGTCCACGGCGCATAAATGGCCGCCCACGGTCTGGCTGAAGCGTTGTTCGTTACCTTGTGCATCGGTTCGGGACAGCAGATCGTTCAACGGATTGAATCGTGAGTGCGTGGCGAAACCGGGAGACGACTCCTTGGCAAAACACCGCTCTTGCTCGAGTATCGCGCCGCTCAATCCGTAGTCATTGAACAGCACAGCCCCAGCCGGGTCCTCGTGGCAGATCAATCGGCCGCATTGGTTGTGATCGGCGAATGCCTGATCGTTGGCCGCGTAAGTCAAACGTTCCGCGCAAAACGCCTCGCCCTCCGCAGCTTGCTCGAACAGCGCCGTCAATCGCAGCTGATTATCGTAGTGCATCCAGTGCTGCGAACCCCGACCATCCCAGCTGTGAACCGGCTGACCCGCCTCGCCGAACAGACTCACATGCAGACCGGCATCGACACTGAGGGTGCACAAAGCTGTGCCCGAGAGGCCATGAATCGTAACCAGATTGGCCGGTGCCGTGGCATTCAGGAACAACCGCGGATCACTCTGCGCAATCACCCTGCCTACCGGGTCATGGACCGTGCGATTGACCCGCGCTTCGGCATCCGCCCCCTCCTCTGCACGGTAATAATCCACCAAACGCACAGCCAGCCCCCGCGGTTCAACGACCGTCATCTCTGGGGTGTCGCGATGTATGAAAGCCAGGTGAGGCCGCATCAGGCGTCTTCATGTCGATTTGCACCAGCTAATGCTGAAAACCCACGCATGGCTACTGTCACAAATTACAGGCTCGACAAACGGTCGCCCTCACCACGCCCATCGCCAAGTCCACCCTCCCTTAGGTAGGATGAGCCTCTCTACTGCGAGGTTGTGCGACATGTTTATCGGCGTCCTGTTGGTCATCACCTGGCTGATCCTGTTGCTGCGTTACCCGGCCAAGGCCTTGCCTGTCTCGGTGGCGGCCGCCATTGGACTGGGTGTGGTAGCCACCTGGGTGATCTGGATGGACAACCGCGAGGTCAAGCAACTGGCGCGGCTTGAGTTGCGCATCACTTATGCGCCGGAGCACTGCCCGGCGGATCGCCCGCTGCTGTTGAAAATGAACAACGGCAACGACGTGCCGCTGACCGAGCTGCGTTGGCGCATCGCCGCGTACGCACCGGGCGACACAGTCAATCTGGCCGACAACCAATACACCGCGCCGCGTTATCGCGGTCCCGGTGAATTGCAGGCCGGCGCGAACTGGGAAGACTGTTTGCCCATGCCGCCGCTGCGCCCCGGCTATCGCCCGCAAACCCTGGAGTTTCGCGCCGAGCGTTTGCAGGGTAGTTTCTCCGACTGATCCCTTTTCTCTCTTCTGCACAAGGACCGCGCCATGCCCGTTGCGTTGATTACCGGTTGTTCCAGCGGCATTGGCCGCGCCCTGGCCGATGCCTTCAAAGGTGCCGGCTATGAAGTCTGGGCCAGTGCGCGCAAGGCTGAGGACGTGGCGGTTTTGACCGCCGCCGGGTTCACTGCCGTGCAGCTGGACGTCAACGATGGCGCGGCACTCGAACAGTTGAGCGAACAGATCAATCAACGGCATGGCGGCCTCGATGTACTGATCAACAACGCCGGTTATGGGGCGATGGGCCCGCTACTGGACGGCGGCGTACCGGCCATGCAACGGCAGTTCGAAACCAATGTGTTTGCCATCGTCGGCGTGACGCGCGCGCTGTTTCCGGTGTTGCGCCGGGCCAAAGGGATCGTGGTGAATATCGGCAGTGTGTCCGGCGTGTTGGTCACGCCGTTCGCGGGCGCGTATTGCGCGTCGAAAGCGGCGGTACACGCCTTGAGCGATGCGTTGCGCATGGAACTGGCGCCGTTTGGCGTGCGGGTGATGGAGGTACAACCGGGTGCTATCGCCTCCAGTTTTGCCAAGAATGCAGGGGCTGAGGCCGAGCAATTGATCAGCGAGCAGTCGCCGTGGTTTCCACTGCGAGAAGGCATCCGGGCGCGAGCCAAGGCGTCTCAGGACAACCCCACTCCGGCGAGTGAATTTGCCGCCGGTTTGCTCAAGGCCGTGCAGCAGAGCAAGCCGCCGCGGCTGATTCGTTTGGGCAATGGCAGCCGGGCGTTGCCGTTGTTGGCGGGGTTGTTGCCCAAGGGGTTGCTGGAGTCGGGGTTGATGAAGCGGTTTGGGTTGCGTGGGCAGCTCTGAAACCGAGTTGACGCCATCGCCAGCAGGCTGGCGATGGCGTCAGAACAGGTTCTGCACATTTTTCAGGAAACAACATGACCGACTACACCGAATACTTTGACGAAGTGATCCAGGCCCATGTGGCCATCGAACAATGGCTGGCCGAAGAACGGGATGCCACTGAACTTGAACACCTGCTGACACGTTTTTCCCCGCAGTTTTCCATGGTCTCGCCGTTGGGCCGGGTGCTGGATTTTGCGGCGTTGAACGAGTTGTTCACGCTGGCGGGCGGCAAGAAACTCGGGTTCCGGATCGAGCTGAGCGAATTGCGTGGCCTCGCGTTACATGACGGTGGTGCAACCGTGAGTTACCGCGAGCAACAGACCGATGCCACCGGCCTGCACTCCGATCGTCGCTCGACCGTGGTGTTCGAGAAGGTGGAAGGCAGAATTCTTTGGCGGCATTTGCATGAAACTTTCTGCAAGGCGTGAGACCGAATCGCGCCCTTCGCGAGCAAGCCCGCCCCCACATTCGATCGTATTTATCCAGGAAAAACTCGGTCAAGTGTGGGAGCGGCGGTGCGAAGATCAGTTAACCACCACCGTGCACGTAATCCCCGCCGCCAACAGCACCCCGTCCGGCACTTCGTCAATGTGAATCCGCACCGGCACGCGCTGTGCCAAGCGCACCCAGTTGAAGGTCGGGTTTACATCCGCAATCAGCTCACGACTTTCCGGATTGTCGCGGTCGTAGATACCACGCGAGATGCTTTCCACATGCCCCTTGAGCACTTCCCCGCTCATCAACTGCATGTCGGCCTTATCACCGACGCGCACGTGGGGCAGCTTGGTTTCTTCGAAGAAGCCGTAGACCCAGAACGAATTCATGTCGACCACGGCCATTTTCGCTTCGCCGATGCGCGCGTAGTCGCCGCGATGGACGTTGAGGTTGGTCACATAACCGTCCACCGCCGCCCGCACTTCGGTGCGTTTGAGGTTCAGTTCGGCCGCTTCCAGTTGCGCTTGCGCATGCTGGTAATCGGCGAGGGCCGAGTCGGCGATGTTGCTGGCGTCGTCGCGGTTTTCCTTGGAGATCACCAGGGCATCCATGTCGGCGCGGCGATGGGCGTTGACCTTGCGCATCTCCCACGTCGCCTTGCGTGAAGCCACCATCGCCTGCGCCTGTTTGACCGCGATACGGTAGTGCTCGGGGTCGATGCGCATCAGCAGGTCGCCCTTTTTCACCTGCTGGTTGTCGCGCACCGGCACGTCCACCACTTCACCGGTGACGTCGGCGGCGACGTTGATGATGTCGGCGCGCACCCGGCCGTCGCGGGTCCACGGCGTGTTCATGTAATGCACCCACAGGGTCCGGCCGATCCATAGCGCGAGGGCCAGCACCAGCAGGGTCGCAAGCAGGCTGAAAAGCTTTTTCATCAGGGCCTTCTTCAGTGATAGAGAGTCAACGGTAGACAGTCAGCGCCAGCGCGCCGAACAGACAGGTAAAGAGGCTCAGGCGCAGCAGCGCCGGGTGCCAGAAAAAACGGTACAGGTCGAACCCGGACAGGAACCGGTCAAGCGCCCAGGCCAGCGCCGCGGCAATGAAAAACATCAGCGTCATGGTCGGCATGTACACGCCGTGGAAGGCGATTTCACGAGGCATGTTCAAGTCCTTGAGGCGGGGTGTTCACGTAAGCAGCGAGCGGTGATTGCGGGTCGAGCAACGAAGTGCGGATGAAGTGCAGGTAGCTCTTCACCCGACGTAATGCCGAGGTATCGAAGTGCGGGGCGAAGGGTTCGTCGGTGGCTTGTACGCGGCTGATCGCGTGGTCCACCGCGATCAGTCCGCGCTCCAGATTGCTCTGGCTTGGTTGCAGGAACAGCCGCACCAGCGAGCGGCCCATTACGCGGATGGCCTGGCGCCACGGCTGCGATTCGGCATACGCCGGGTGCACCGGCAGAATCGCCTGTTCCTTGCGCAGTTCGATGATCGCGTGACCGACTTCCAGCACCACGAACATCCAGCGCAGCAAGTCCCGTTGCACCTGCGGCTGGCCGGCCGCGAGACCATAGGCCTGATGCAGCAAGTCACGCGTGCGGCTTTCGAAACTTGAGGCCAGGCCTTTGAGCTTGCCGCTGATCGCGTACACCACCTGTCCACGCAGATCCTGCTCCAGCCGACGCCACAACCAGCGACTGTTGGGCGGCAGGATGATCGCCCCCGCCGCCGCGCACACCAGCATGCCGAGCACCATGGCGATGTAGTCGTTGATGAAGGCGTAAGGGTTGTAGACGGTGAGGTTATCCGGCACCGAACCGGTGCTGAAGAAGATCAGCAAGCCGAGACCGACGCCGGCGTATTGCGGGCGCGAGGTCAGGAACGAACCGAGCACGATCACCGGCGCAAGCATCACGCACAGCAAGGGAAAACCGTCGATCCAGGGGAAGATGAAAAACATCTCGACGAAGCCGATCAGCGCGCCGAGGAACGTGCCGCAGGCCATCTGGAACGCCATGCGTTTTGGATTGGGCGTTGCGGCGGACAACCCGACAGTCGCCGCTGCAATCAGGGTCATGGTCGCCCCGCTCGGCCACGCCGTTGCGACCCAATAGCTGCCGAGTACAACCAGAATGAATGCCGCGCGAATCCCCGAAGCGGCGGATGCCAGCCAGTTGGTTTGCGGGGTGAACGGCTCGTCCCATCGCTCGCGTTCATGGCGGTGATCGGCCAGGGACGCGTGGGTCTGCGCATAACTGTGCAGGTCGTCGACAAAACGGTAGAGCAGCTCGTACGCGGTGTGGAAATCGAGCAGTTCGGCGTCGCTCGGGTTGCGCTCCTGAAAGCTCGCCCGCAGGCTGCGAACCCTGGCCGGCAGCCCTTCCTTGTAAACGCTCAGCGCGATGACCAACCGTGCCGCATCGGGGCTGGTCAAGGCACGACCGCTGAAACCGTCGAGCACTTCCGCCAGGTCTTGCAAGCCCGGTTTGATGGCCGCGACCACGTGATCGGCATCGCTGCTGCGCAAGCGTTCAAGCAGTTGGTGCAAGGCGTTGAAGCGCGTCGTGATGCCCATGAACTCGCTGTTCAGACGACTGAGTCGACCGTTGCGCCGACGCATGTGCGGGTCTTCGAACACGGTGACGCTGCGCAGCCCTTCCAGGCCGACCGCCTCAGCGATGAAGCGCACATTGCTCGCTTCAAAAGCGTCCCGCTTGCTACGACCGCGCAAACCATCGGTGACGAACAAGGCGAACACACCGAAGCGCTGATACAAGGCGTTGCGCATTGCCGCACTGGCGGTTTGCGGCAGGATTGCGGCGCTGACCACGGTGGCGCAGAGAATCCCCAGCGAGATTTCCAGCACGCGCCAGACCGCCGCCATGAATGCGCCGTCCGGATGTGCAAGCGCGGGCAACCCGACCATCGCCGCCGTATAGCCGGCCAGGACAAAACCATACGCACGGAAGTTGCGATAACGTGCGGCACCCGCCGAGCAGATGCCGACCCAGATCGCCAGCGAACCGAGGAACAGTTCGGTGTTTTGCGCGAACAAGGCAATCAGCGCGACCATCACGGCCGACCCGGTCAAGGTGCCGAGAAAACGGTAGAAACTCTTGGCGAACACCTGACCGCTTTGCGGCTGCATGACGATGAACACCGTGATCATCGCCGTCCGCGGCTGCGGCAATTCCAGACGCATCGCCAGCCACAGGGTCATGAACGCGGCGATCAACACCTTGAAAATGTAGACCCAGGTCACGCCGTCACTGCGTGCCCAGTCAAAGAAACCCCGGCGCCATTCGAGGGAATACAGCCAGCGCAGAGGTGCGGGCAAGGGGGTCATGGAATCCTGCTCAGTAAAACCTGTGGGAGCCAGCCTGCTGGCGATAGCGGAGTATCAGTCGACATCAATGTTGGTGGTGGCCCCCTCATCGCCAGCAGGCTGGCTCCCACAGGTAGTGTGTTCAACGTAAAAGGCTCGGGGTTTTCGGGACCTGGGTCTGTTCGGCAGTCGGCACATCGTTGCCCGTACCGAGTCCACCGCCGAGCGCCGTCACCAGTTCGGCATGCGCACTGAGCCGCGCAGCCTGAACCTGTTGCTGCACCTGCTGCTGTTTGAACAACAACGTCTGGGCGTTGAGCACGTTGAGGTAATCGGTGAGCCCGCGTTGCCAGGCGATCATCGCGATGTCGTAGGTTTTCTGCGCGGTGGCCACGGACTCGGCGGCGAAGGTTTGCTGCTTGTCCATGGACTCGCGGCGGATCAACTGGTCGGAGATGTTCTTCAGCGCGTTGACCAGCGTCTGGTTGTACTTCGCCACAGCGATGTCATAACCGGCGGAGGCTTCACCCAGTTCGGCCCGCAAACGGCCACCGTCGAAAATCGGCAGCGAGATCGCCGGGCCGACGCTGTAATTGAGTTTCCTGCCGGTCAAAAACTCCAGCGCTCCGCCGCCAGTGGCCATGTAGCCGAGGCTGCCGACCAGATCGACGTTGGGGTAGAAACCGGCGTGAGCCACATCGATGCCCCGCGCTTGCGCCGCGACTTGCCAGCGACTGGCGACCACGTCCGGGCGTTGGCCGAGCAATTGCGCGGGCAGCGACGACGGCAATTTCAGCGCCGTGCCTAACGCCAGCGTCGGCCGCTGCAATTGCGCGCCGTCGCCCGGCCCTTTGCCTGCAAGGGCTGCGAGCTGGTTGCGGCTGAGGGCTATCTCTTCATCAAGGGCATCGAGCTGGCGGTGGGTTTCCGGCAGCGGCGTTTCGGCCTGGCTGACTTCGAAGTGCGTGCCGATACCGCCGCTCAGACGCTTCTGTGCGAGGTCGAGAATTTGCTGTTGCTGTTTCAGGGTCGCAGCGACGATGTCCCGTTGCGCGTAATGCAGCGACAGTTCGATATAGGCGCGCACGATATTGTTCTGCAATTCGAGCTGGGCCAGGCGCGCTTCGGCGACGCTCATGTGCGCCATGTCCACGGCACGCTCGGTGGCATTGCTTTCGCGGCCCCAAAGGTCGAGGGCGTAACTGAAGCCCAGTGCAGCGTTGTTGTCCCAGGTCGTCGTATTGGCCAGCTCGCCCGGCCCGTAGAACTGATCGGAGGGCCAGTTGTGGCGCTTGAGGGTGGATTGGCCATTGATCTGCAGCGACTCGGCGGATTCGGCGATGCCGGCCATGGATCTGGCCTGACGCACTCGCGCGGCCGCCATGGCCATGGTCGGGCTGCCTTGCAGGGCGAGGTCGATCCAGCGATTCAGTTGCGGGTCGCCGTAGGCTTGCCACCATTGTGCGGTGGGCCAGTGAGCGTCCTGCGCGGCGCTCTGGATGGCTTCGTCGGTGGCCAGTGAATTGGCCTCCAGTGCCTTGCCCTGCGGGGCAATACCTCCGGTTCCGATGCAGCCGCTGATTGCCAGGGTTAAAGCCAAAACACTGAGCGTCTGAAGCGCTCTGCTGATGCGACGCGGCACTGCTGCGATTTCCTGAGAGGGGGAGAAGTCTCCCCTGTAGGAGCTGCCGAAGGCTGCGTCTACAGGAGTGCCCGCAATTCTAGGGGTGGGTCCTGGTCGCGATAAGCCGGGATTCCTGTGAATCTTTGTTACCGTTCACGCGATAATCCCTTGGTCGGGGTCTCAGATCCTGAAACGTTGTGTCACAATTTGCCATCGCACCCGAGAGCACCCCATGGACACTTTGCAAAACATGCGCGCCTTCAGTTACGTGGCCGAGGCCGGCAGCTTCACCGCCGCCGCCGTGCAACTCGACACCACCACGGCCAACGTCTCGCGCGCGGTCTCCAACCTGGAAGCCCACCTGCAAACCCGCCTGCTCAACCGCACCACCCGCCGCATCGCCCTGACCGAGGCCGGCAAGCGCTACCTGTTGCGCTGCGAGCAGATCCTGGCCTACGTCGAAGAAGCCGAGGCCGAGGCCAGTGACGCCCACGCGCGCCCGGCCGGGCAACTCAAGGTGCACACCATGACCGGCATCGGTCAGCACTTCGTGATCGACGCCATTGCCCGCTATCGCAAGACTCACCCTGACGTGACCTTCGACCTGACCATGGCCAACCGTGTGCCGGACTTGCTCGACGAGGGTTACGACGTGTCGATCGTCCTTGCCAGCGAACTGCCGGATTCGGGTTTCGTCTCCCAACGCCTGGGCATCACCTACAGCATCGTCTGCGCCTCGCCGGCGTATGTGAAAGCCAACGGTTGCGCGCATAAACCCAGCGACTTGCTGAACCATGCGTGCCTGCGCCTGGTCAGCCCGGTGATCCCATTGGAGAAGTGGACCTTCGATGGGCCTGAAGGTCAGGAAATGGTCACCATCCACAGCTCGCCGTTTCTGGTGAACTCGGCGGACGCGATGAAGACCGCGATCACCAGCGGCATGGGCGTCGGCGTGTTGCCGGTGTATGCGGCGATTGAAGGGTTGCGTAACGGTTCGCTGGTGCGGGTGATGCCGAATTACCGGTCGCAGGAACTGAACCTGTACGCGATCTACCCCTCGCGGCAGTACCTGGATGCGAAGATCAAGACCTGGGTCGAGTATTTGCGCGGTTCCTTGCCGGATATCCTGGCGGCGCATCAGGCGGAACTGGCGGCGTATGAGTTGAGCGGGAGTCTGGCAGGGGCTCGACTGGCGAACTAACCCCCCCACCTGTAGGCGCCGGCTGGCTGGCTCCTACGAAGGGCTGCGGACGCCCGGTAGCTTCGGGGGACTCGCACACTATCCGGGAAGAATGTTAGCGTGCTTGGCATTCTCCCCGCCCGACGAGCCCTCCTCCCATGAAAAAAACCGTCCTCGCCTTCAGCCGCATCACGCCAGACATGATCGAACGCCTCAAGCAGGACTTCGACGTCATCGTGCCCAACCCGAAAAACGGCGACATCAACGCTCAATTCAACGAAGCCCTGCCCCACGCCCATGGCCTGATCGGCGTGGGTCGCAAGCTTGGCCGGGCGCAACTGGAGAACGCGAGCAAACTGGAAGTGGTGTCCAGCGTGTCGGTCGGCTACGACAACTACGACGTCGCCTATTTCAACGAACGCGGGATCATGCTGACCAACACGCCTGATGTCCTCACCGAAAGCACCGCGGACCTGGCCTTCGCCCTGCTGATGAGCAGCGCCCGCCGTGTTGCCGAGCTGGACGCCTGGACCAAGGCCGGCCAATGGCAAGCGACCGTCGGCGCCCCGCTGTTCGGCACCGACGTCTATGGCAAAACCCTGGGCATCGTCGGCATGGGCAATATCGGTGCGGCCATCGCCCGTCGCGGTCGGTTCGGCTTCAACATGCCCGTCATCTACAGCGGCAACAGCCGCAAAACCGCGCTGGAACAAGAACTCGGCGCGCAGTTCCGCAGCCTGGATGAGCTGTTGGCCGAGGCCGATTTTGTCTGCCTGGTGGTGCCGCTCAGCGAGAAAACCAAACACCTGATCAGCCGCCGAGAACTGGCGTTGATGAAGCCCAGTGCGATTCTGATCAACATCGCCCGTGGCCCGGTGGTGGACGAACCGGCGCTGATCGAAGCGCTGCAAAACAATCAGATCCGTGGCGCCGGGCTGGATGTCTACGAGAAGGAACCGTTGGCCGAATCGCCGCTGTATCAACTGAAAAACGCAGTGACCTTGCCGCACATCGGCTCGGCGACCCACGAAACCCGCGAGGCCATGGCCAACCGTGCGCTGGCCAATCTGCGCAGCGCACTGCTGGGCGAGCGGCCGCAGGATCTGGTCAATCCGCAAGTCTGGAAAGGCTGACTGACACGGGCAGACGTGGTTGACGTCTGCCCGGCCAATTACGCCAGCTTGCCGTTCCCCTGCACCATCGGCGCCTTGGGTTTACGAAACACCAGCACGTTACCCAGCATCACCAACACCAGCCCTGCCAGCGCCGGTGCGGTCCATTGGTAGCCTTCGACAAACGCCGACACATTGAGCGCCACCACCGGGAACAACACCGTGCAATAGGCTGCACGCTCAGGGCCCATGCGCCCGACCAACGTCAGGTAGGCCGTGAAACCAATCACCGAACCCGGAATGACCAGGTAAAGCAGCGAGCCGATATAACGTGCATTCCATTCCATGTCGAAGGGAATGCCTTTGACCAGGCACCACACCGACAGCATCGCCGCGCCGTAGGCCATGCCCCAGGCGTTGGTGGTCAGCGGCTTGAGACCGGCCTTTTGCTGCAGGCTCGACAACATGTTGCCCGCCGAGAAACACAGCGTTCCAAGCAACGCCAGCCCCAGGCCAAGCAAGGTTTCGGGGCTGGCGGTGTGGCCAACCAGTTCTGGCCAGAACAGCAAACCCAGCCCCAGCAAACCGAGTGCACCACCCAACAGAACGTTGCGGGCGATCTTCTGGCCGAAGAACACCCGCGCATTCAGGGCATTCCACAGCGTGGCAGTGGAAAACACCACGGCCACCAGGCCGCTGGGTATCCACTGGCTGGCGGTCAGGAAGCACATGAAATTGATGCAAAACAGGCACAGCCCTTGCGCCAGGCAGATCAAGTGCCCGCGACGGTTCATCACTTGCAGCTTGCGGCTGAGCAACAGCAACACGAACAGCACCAGTGCGGCGAGGCCGAAGCGATAGACGATCGACACCGGAATCGCCACCACCCCCAATTGCCATTTCAGGGCAATCCAGGTGGTGCCCCAGATCAGTACGGTCAGCAGGTACAGCGAAAGGTTCATGGCGAAGGCTCCGGATGGTGCAATGCGGTCTGCTTTTGTGGCGAGCGAGCTTGGCTCCGGGCGGCGATCCGACGCGGGGCTGCAAAGCGACCCTTTTTTGTGAGTGCTGCGCACTCAAGCGGGAGCAAGCTCCCTCGCCACAGGGCATTGTCTGATTAAGGATCCAGTGTGCTGCGCCGAACGCGCACGCACTTGCATAAACTTGCGCTTTTGTCGGCCCGGAGGCTGGCAGGACAATGTCTACGGAGTAGGATGCGAAGCGTTGGAGAAACGATCATGCCCGCACTGGAAACCCTGCAAGTCTTTCAAGCCCTCAACCGCTCGCCCAATGCTCGCCTCGAGCACAGCGCCGAGCTCGGTGACGGCATGGCTGCAGCCTTGTGGAGCAACCATCACGATGCCCAGGATTACGAGGCGCCGAGCCATCACACCTTGTCCTGTTACATCGCGGGCGGCACCGGTACCTTTCGCCGTGACCAGCCCGGCACCAAGGGCGGCCCGGACAAACTGTGTATCCTGCCCGCCGACCATCAGTCAGGCTGGGTGATCAACGGCGACATTCGCCTGGCGCACCTGTATTTCAGCCCCGAACAGTTCGCCCTCGGCTGCGTCACCCTGCTGGACCGCGAGCCTCGCGAGCTGCAATTGCGCGAAGGGACGTTTCTCGACGACCCGAAACAAGCCCGACGCTTTCACCAGATGCTCACGCTCAACTGGGATGAACCCGGCGAACGCCTGCTCACCAGCAGCCTGGCCCATGAGATGCTCAGCCACGTGTTGCTCTGCCAGGTCGGGATGCGCGAGGGTTTGCGGCTCAAGGGTGGTTTGGCTGCACATCAGCGACGGCAGTTGGTCGAGTTCATCGACCATCAGTTGGCCGAAGCCATCAGCCTGGGGCAGTTGGCGGGCTTGTGTGCGCTGTCGGAATATCACTTTGCGCGGATGTTTCGGGAGAGCTTTGGATTGCCGCCGCATCAGTATGTGTTGGCGCGGCGCTTGAGCCGGGCGCAGGATTTACTGCGCGCGACATCGCAGCCGTTGGGGGAGATTGCGCTGGCCTGCGGGTTTGCCAGTGCGAGTCACTTTACCAACCGGTTTCGGCAGGTTCTCGGCGGGACGCCTGGCGAGTATCGGCAGGCGTTTTTGCGCTGATTGAGAGTCCGCCATCGCGGGCAGGCCCGCGAACAACGATGACGCGGTATACGGTCAGAATTCCAAAGTGCTGGATAGCGAAATCTGCCGCGCATCCCCCATCGACACAAAGAACCGGCTCGCCGCCGACGTGTAGTAAGTGCGATCAAACAGGTTTTTCACGTTGAGCTGAAACTTCACCTTCTGCCCCTCGACCTTGGTGTCGTAGGTGGCGAATGCATCGGCCACGGTATAGCTCGGCAGGTCGAAATCATTCACTGCGTTGCCCGCCCGCTCACCGACATACCGCGCGCCCGCGCCGACCCGCAACTGATCGCCACCGACAATGGTGCCGAAGTCGTAAACCGCCGACAGCGAGCCGGTGTTCCTGGCGACGTTTTGCAGTTTCTTACCTTTGTAATCCGGGTCTTCAGTGACTTCGGCATCGGTGTAGGCATAGCTGCCGATCATGCTCCAGCGGTCACTGAGCTGGCCGGTCAAATCCACTTCCAGCCCACGGGAACGCACTTCGCCGGCGGCGCTGTAGATCGTCACCGGTCCTTCGGAATTGGCCACCAGCACGTTGCGCTTCTTGATGTCGAACAACGCGACGTTACCCGTCACACGCCCCGGAATGTCCAGCTTCGCCCCCACTTCCCAGGACTTGGCTTCTTCCGGCGCAACGCTGCCGTCGAGTACGGTGCCGCTGCCGCTCAACGGGGCGATGGTCGAGTTGGGTTTGAACGATTCGGTGTAGCTGCCGTAGAACGACAACGCGTCGGTGTAGCGATACACCAGTCCCGCACGTGGCACCCATTTCTGACCATTGCTGTCGGTGTTGGCCTTGAACGGCACGCCTTTGCCGGCGTACTGGTCGTACTCCTGGAAACGGCCGCCAGCCACCAGAATCCACTGGTCGTTGAGGTGGATCGAGTCCTGCAGGAACAGCGAATCGCTGCGCAGTCTATCGGTCTGCGCGCTGTCGGCCGGGCTGACGGTGGTGCCGGCGACTTCACGGCCATAGACCGGGTTGAGGTAGCTGAAGGTGGTCAGGCTTTTCTGGCGGATCAGGTCTTCGCGGTAGATCTTGCGGTACTCGTCATCGACGCCGAACACCAGGTCGTGCTGCATGCCCAGCACATTGACCTTGCCTTCGAGGCTGGCGGTGGTGAAGCGGTCGGTGCTGATCGCGTTTTGCGTGCCGTCCATGCTGCGGGTCAGCGTGCCTTTGGCGGTGTTGATGGCCGTGACGCGCACCTGGCTGGCGTCGTAGGTTTCACGGTTCCAGCTGTAGCCGAAGTGCGCTTTCCAGTTGTCGTTGAGCTCGTGGTCAGCCTCGAAGTGATACAGGTCCGAGCGCCCTTCCATATTGTTGAACGGCTCGTCGAGGCGTCGATTGCGGGAGATGTCCAGCGGATGATTGTCGCGCGGGTCGATCAGCGTTCCGCGGTCGAACGGGGTCAGGAATTCACGGTGTTCGTAGGCGAACAACAGCTTGGTGCTTTCGCCGAACCAGGCCAGCGATGGCGCCACCAGGGTTTCGCGGTGGGTGCCGAAGTTGCGCCAGTAATCTTCGTCTTCGTGGTCCAGCACCATGCGGTACGCCAGCCCGGACTCACCGAGTGCGCCGGTGCTGTCGAGGCCACCACCGCTGCCGTTTTTGCCGTCGCCGTAAGTCGAGCCGCGCAGGGTCAACGCGTTGTACTGCTCGAGTTCAGGTTTCTTGCTGACCATGTTGACCACACCGCCCGGGTCCTGAATGCCGTAGAGCAACGAGGCCGGGCCCTTCAGCACTTCGACCCGATCGACTGTGGCGTTGAGGCCACGGCCCTGCACCACCGGCATGCCGTCGCGCATGATCGAGCCGTTGCGGTTATCGCCGAAGCCACGGGTCATCACCGAATCCTGGGTGCTGCCCAGCGTGTTGCCCTGGGTGATGCCGCTGACGTTGGCCAGCGCGTCGTCGAGGTTGCGTGGCGCCTGATCACGAATGACCTGTGCCGGGATCACGTTGACGGTCTGGGGGATTTCCTGGAGCAAGGCCGACGAGCGCATCACCGAACTGGTGGGCGGCGGCTGGTAACTCATGGTTTGATCCATCACCGAGGTGATGGTGGTCGCGCCCAGGGTCAACGCGCCTTCGGTGGGCTGCGGTTCCAGCGCCAGGGTGTGAGCATCGGTGCGACGGAAGGTCAATCCCGAACCGCTGAGCAAACGCTGGATCGCTTGTTCGGCGCTCATCTGCCCGCTGACCGCTGGCGCGGTAATGCCGTACGGTGCTTCGTCGGTGTAGACCACGCTGATGCCGGTAATCCGGCTGAAGTCGCTCAAGGCCTGGGGTAGCGGTTTGGCATCCATCGCAAAATTGAACTGCGAACGCTGCTGCGCCGTGCCGGCCTCAGCGGCCAATGCCACGCTCAATGGCAACAACGCCAATGCCGAAATGCTCAGTGCTGAGGCACCCAACCACTGTTTGACCGAACCCGATTTTGCCCTGGACTTCATTGCTCATGACCTGTGTAGAACCGTACGGATGCGAATGACTCGCAGTTTCAGTCACTACACGGATGGCGCCCGGGTTTACCTCACCCTGATTTTGAAAATATTTGAAAAGATCTTTTGACTTTGCTTCACCGCAAAATAATCAACGGCCCCACAGAGTGCTGCTCAAATCCCATCACCCCCTGCAACGAACTCAACACCGCCTGCGGGTCCTTGCCCGGAAAACTGCCACTGATGCGCCGCGCCGCCAGTTCATCATTGAGCAGCACAATCCGCCCCGGGTAGTAACGTCGCAGATCCTCCACCACATCAGCCAGTGGCACCTTGTAGTAATTGAGCCAGCCCTGGCGCCACGCCAACTGCGCTTCGCTGTCCACGGCTCGCAGTTTGTCCGCCGAGCCTTCGCCATACGCCACTTGCTGGCCGGCGGTCAGAATCTGCTGTTCGGTGTGATTGTCCGCTGTCACACCGACCCGGCCGGACAACACCGTCACTTGTGCACCGTGAGGTTGCAAACGCACTTCAAACTGCGTCCCCAGCACCCGCGCCTGCCCCTTTTCCGCAGCAACCACAAACGGTTCGCCCGTATGCGTGACGCTGAAGAAACCAGCGCCGCGCCGCAACTGGACGCGGCGCTCGCCCCGAGTGAAATCCACGGCGATGGCACTGTCGGCATCCAGGGTGACTTGCGATTGATCCGCCAACGTGACGGTGCGAATTTCCCCCGGTGCCGACACATAATCAGCGCCAAGATCATCGACCCAGCGCAGCGGCTGCCAGCCTGAACCGAGGCTGAGCATCAACAACAGGCACGCCGCCATCGCCAGCGCACCGGACCAACGCCGAACACCGCTGCGACGCGATTGACTCATGCTGTTGAGGTAGCGCTGCAAGGCGAATGCGTCTTCGTTGGCCAGCGTGCGCGCCGGGCCTTCGCTCAACTCCCACACCACTTGCGCCCGGGCGTAGGCCTCGGCATGCGCGGGATCGGCCTGCAACCAATGGCTGAACGTGGCCTGGTCGCCACTGCTCGGCTGGTCATGTAACAGACTCAGCCAGGCGAAAGCGGCCTGCTCCTGAGCGAGCGTCGGGGTGACGCGGTCAAGCTGGTTCACGGTGCTTTCCCTGGCGTGCGCGGTTCGGGATCCCGCAGGCTGGCCTTGCAGGCTTCGAGGGCGCGCATCATATGTTTTTCCACGGCACTTTGGGACAACCCCATGGCCTTGGCGATCTCCGCGTATTTACGGCCGTGGATGCGATTGAGCAGAAAAATCTGCCGCGTGCGCTCGGGCAACGCCCGCAACGCGGCTTCGACGTGGCGCAAATCATTGCCGGCCTCCAGTGCGGCCTGGGGTTCACTGCCATGGCTGTCGGGTTGATCCGGTTGCCAGCCTTCATTGACCCGAACCCGCGCGCCTTCGCTGCGCAAGTGGTCGATGGCGATGTTGCCGGCGCAGCGCAACAGGTACGTGCTGAGCTCTTCGACCTGCACCAGCGGCCGGCGCCAGAAGCGCAAAAACAAGTCCTGCACCAGGTCCGCTGCCGTTGCCCGGCACCCGACACGACGGTTCACCAGCGCTTCCATTTGCGAACGCTGGGACAAGAACACCTGCAGGAAATGCGCACGCGCGCCGCGAGGCTCTTCGTCGTGGGAATCAGGAGGACGGGTGATCATCAGGTCAATACTGCGCAAACGCGGCAACAGGGCTGACGAGCAGACTCAGACCGGCCAGTGACAACACCAGACGCGGTCGATAGGGCATCAACAGCACCAGCAGCAATGCACTGAGCATCAGCACCGCAAACCACTCCACCAACCCAAGCCCCCAACCGGTCGAAGCCACCGCCGCCCACAGCGACAAGGCCAGTAACAGCCAGCCACCGAACTTCATCAGTTGGCGGCGACGGGCCGACGGCTTGCGGCCCAACAGCTCGGCATGATGCCGGTCCATCGATAAACACAGCGCGGTGATACCACCGTAACAGAGCAACAGGGCCAGCAACATTCAGTTCGCCTCACGCTCAAGGGTGATCGGTTGCGCACGCTGTCGGGTGACGACTGCAGCCTGTGCCGAGCGCTGCATTTTCCACGCAGCCCAGGCGAAAAACACACCGCTGCCCAGGCACGTCAGGTCGAAACCGGCCATCGCCCAATCGCCCTGCACCAGCGTGACGCCCAAGTGATAGGGCGTGGTCAGGGCGTTCAGCAGCGGCACCGCGCCAAACAGCAGCGCCGCCAGCGCCAACTGCTCGACCCACGCCGCACGGCCACGACGGACCATGGCATGCAACACGCTCAGGCCCCAGACGGTAAAGAAGCTGTTCACTTCCCAATCCGCGCGCCCAGCCATGTCCACCGGCAATCCGCGATTGGCCCAGAAGAACGCGGCCACGGCGACCATCAGCCCGGACATGCTGGCGATGTTCAGCACCTCCACCAGCCGCAACTCGAAGGGCATCACGCCGCTTTTCGCATGTTTGAGCTGACGCTTGCCGAGCCAGACCACCAGCCCGGTGCCGATCATCGCCGTGCCGGCCAACCCGCAGACAAAGTACAGCCAGCGCAGCACCGGGTCGGCAAAACGGCCCATGTGCAAACCGTAGAAACTGCCGGCAATCGCCCTCGGCAGCGATTGCTCCGGCGTGGTGCCGAGCAATTGTCCGGTCACGCCGTTGAAGGTCGCCGCGCGGCCAAAGTCATGGACCACGCGATCGGCACCGTCACGCACGAGCACCACCGAAGCGTTCGTATCGCCTGGATTGTTCACGGTGAGCCGCCCGACCCGCCCGACCGACCACTGCTCCCGAGCCTTTTCCAGCAGCGGTGCCAGCGGCGCCAGTTCAGCCGGTTTGCCCGCCAGCTCCGGGGTAGCAGATGCCGGGAACACCTCATCGAAAAACGCCCGCACATCACCGTTGTACGAAGCCAGAATGCTGGCCGGCATCACCATCGACATAAAAATCACCAGGCTGCTGTAGGTGATCATCAGGTGAAACGGCAGCACCAGCACACCCAACGCGTTGTGCCCGTCGAGCCAGGAGCGCTGGCCCTTGCGCGGACGGAAGGTGAAGAAGTCCTTGAAGATTTTCTTGTGGGTGATGATCCCGCTGATCAGCGCGACGAACATCGCCATGGCCGCGATGGTCGACAACCAGCGGCCCCACGGATAGGGCATTTGCAGTTGAAAGTGGAAACGGTAGAAGAACTCGCCGCCCATGGTTGCGCGACCCTGCACTTCGGCGCCGGTTTGTGGATCGAGGAGTTTTTCCGTGAACTGACCACGTTCGCCACGCTTGGCCGGGGTCTGCTGCCAGCGTACTGACAGGCCGGGCTCGCGGGCATCGGGCAGGTCGATGAGCCAGCGCGAGGCACCGGCGGCGTGTTGCTGAAGGTAGTTCTGCGCCAGGGTCAGACTGGCTTCGGAGGTCACCGAACGGGCAGGAATTTCCGGTTGCATCCAGTGGCTGATCTCGTCCTTGAAGTAGGCCAGTGTGCCGGTCAGGAAAATCGCGAACAGCAACCAGCCGAAGATCAACCCGGCCCAGGTATGCAGCCAGGCCATCGCCTGACGAAAGCCCTCTTTCATGAATGGCCCACCCAGTAAGCCAGCCCTGACACCGCGGCCAGCATCAGGCTCGCCACGATCACCCCGAACCAGGCTCGCCACGCGCTCTGACAGGCAAAGCACCAGATCACCGCGCACAGGTAGGCCAGAAACGAGGTCATCATCCCGGTCACCACGGCGTCGGCGCGGGCCATGGGCACCCACAGACTCAGGCTGACACTGGCGAGCGCCGCAACGATATAGCCGCCCACCACGGCAGCGAGCAGTCGCGACGTGACGGCCAATCGATAGGAAACGGGGAGTGCTTTCATGTTTCGACCTTGAAACGGGTGAGGCCGCGAGAAAGTCAGGGGGCCAACAAGGTCGCAATATTAATGATAAATATTCTCATACGCAAAAAAGATCCGGTTTTTCCTGCGTTTGATCCAACGATGCCTGGAGGCAAACATCACTGTGGCGAGGGGATTTATCCCCGTTGGGCTGCGAAGCGGCTCCAAAATCTGCAATCACGGGGTGCCTGATATCCATTTACGACTGCTTCGCAGCCGAACGGGGATAAATCCCCTCGCCACAGGTATTGATCAACCTGAGAATTAGCCAACCCCTGAAACAAGAACGGGCCTGCATCAGCAGGCCCGTTTTCAGAGGTGGAAAGACAAATAGTGATTCAGGCGTCAGCCGTTTTGTGCAGCCTGTTCGTTCTCGAGAAACTCGTCTTCCAGCAGCGCATCGGCAGTGGGCCTTTCGAACGGCACTATAGCGGCACGTGGTTTGCCCCGCAGTTTGCCGAACAGGTGTTCCAGCGCGTGTTCGAGTTTTTCAGCCGCACCGTCGATCGCCAGTTCCAGGTTTGCGGCTTTGTGGGTAACAGAAATCGGTTGGTGGCCTTTTGGCCGCGCTTCCAGCTGGCAGCGCATGTCGTGGGGACCGGGCTTGTCGCCGTTCTCGTCCCGCAGGTGGACCTCGACGCGTGTCAGGTCCTCTTCATAACGTTCGAGCGTGCTCTCAATGGTAGTACGTACCCACTCCTCCAGTCGGATGCTGCTTTGAATATGGTTATCGCTGTTGACTTGGATTTGCATAGTTCATCCCTTATTTCAGCTAGCTCGCGAGAGGCCCTTCGGCTGGCCCTTGGGCGTCATCACCGTGACCTCTTACCTACACAATCGGTCTGTGCGCCGAACATTTCAACCCCTGAAAAAAGATAAATTTTCATTCGCAAAAAAAGCCGGACAAGGAGCAAAAGCGCTGTTAAGGTCGGGAGTTGGGTCGCTTCACTTCTTTGTCACAAATACTCACATCTGCCGCTCTGCCAGCGGGTGCAGGCTTCGAAAAACGCCCGCCTCCTCCACCAGCCAGTCATGCACTGCACGCACGCCCGGATGGCTCAGCGCCCCCGGCGCATACAGCAGCATGTAACGCTTGTGATTCGGCACCGCCAGACCAAACGGTACAATCAACGCTCCGCGTTCCAGCTCATCATTCAGCAAGGTGCGCCGCGCAATCGCCACGCCCATACCGGCAATCGCCGCCTCGATGGTCAGGTGGTTGCGATTGAAGGTGTGCCCGCGCCGCACATCCGCGCCTTCGTAACCGATGGCGTTGAGATAGAACTCCCATTCCGCGTACTCATAACTGCCGCGCCAGGCCGTGATGTCGTGCAACAGCGGAAAGTGCGACAGGTCTGCCGGGCCATGCAACGGCGGCCGCCCGCGCAACAGACTCGGCGCGCAGACCGGGAAGATCTGCTCATCGAGCAAGGTTGTGGATAACAGGCCGGGGTAGCTGCCGTCGTTCAGATCGATCGCCAGGTCAAAGTCGCCCTCGTGCAACGGCACGCTGCTGTCCTCCGCCACCAGGCGCAATTGAATGTCTGGAAACCGCTGCTGCAAGCGCGGTAGACGCGGGGTCAGCCATTTGCTCAGGAACGAGGGAATCGAGCGCACCCGCAAAATCCCGCTGATCATTCCGGCGTCCAGTCGTCGCAATTCGGCGTCAATGCTGCCGTAAGCCTCGTTGACCGTAATGGCCAGTCGCTGGCCATGCGCGCTCAACTCCACCCCCCGCGCACGCCGGTGAAACAGTCGGAACCCTAGCCGTTCTTCCAGTTGGCGGATTTGCTGACTGACCGCACCCGGTGTGATGTGCAGTTCTTCGGCACAACGGGTGAACGACAAGTGCCGCGCGGCACAGGAAAACACGTGCAGCCAGACGTAAGTCTGGGCGTGCAATTGGCGACTCATTGTTTAGTCCTGCTAAAGGCTGTCTTAGGAAGTTTCGTTAGTCACGTAGGACCGAGACGCGCAGTATCGCTGACATTGCGCTTGTCCTACAAAAATGGCGGCGATTTCTCTTCCATTGCTTGTATAGGCTTTAGCATGGCTATCAGTGTTTTTGATCTTTTCAAAGTCGGCATCGGTCCGTCCAGTTCCCACACCGTCGGCCCGATGCGCGCCGCCGCGACCTTCGCCCAGGCACTGATCGAGCAGAATCTGCTCAATGCCGTCCGTCGGGTGGAAATCCGCCTGTACGGCTCCCTGTCCGCAACCGGAGTCGGTCACGCTACCGACCGGGCCTGCGTCATGGGCCTGATGGGCGAATGGCCGGACAGCATCGATCCGACCTGCATCGACAGCCGCATCAACACATTGCTGGAGACCGGCGAACTGAATCTGGCCGGCCAAACCACCATTGCCTTCGACTGGCACCGCGATTTGCTGCTGCTTGATGAGAGCCTGCCCTACCACCCCAACGCCATGTCTCTGACAGCCTTCGGCGAAACCGGTGAGCTGTCGGAGCAAACGTACTACTCGATCGGCGGTGGTTTCATCATCGAAGCGGCCGAAGCCGAATCCGGCATCGCTCCGACCAGCGACGTAGTGCTGCCGTACGATTTCTCCAGCGCTGCCGAATTGCTCAAGCTGTGCAATCAGCATGGACTCAGGGTTTCCGAGTTGATGATGGCCAATGAACTGGCCTGGCGCAGCGAAGCCGACATCCGTCAGGGCTTGCTGCATATCTGGTCGGTGATGCGCGAGTGCGTCGAGCAGGGCTTGCGCCACGAAGGGATCCTGCCCGGCGGTCTGAATGTTCCGCGTCGGGCGGCGAAATTGCACCGCAGCCTGTTGGAAATCGGAAAGCCGAATGTCATCACTTCGACGCTGTCGGCGATGGAATGGGTGAACCTGTTCGCCCTTGCCGTGAACGAAGAAAACGCCGCCGGCGGACGGATGGTCACCGCGCCAACCAATGGCGCGGCCGGGATCATTCCCGCCGTCCTGCACTACTACATGAAGTTCAACCCGGACGCGTCGGACGATGATGTCGTGGCGTTCTTTTTGGGCGCTGCAGCCGTAGGAATTCTCTGCAAGAAAAACGCTTCCATCTCCGGTGCCGAAGTTGGCTGCCAAGGCGAAGTCGGCTCGGCCTGCGCCATGGCCGCCGCCGGTTTGGCGGACGTACTCGGTGCTACCCCGGAGCAACTGGAAAACGCCGCCGAAATCGGCCTGGAACATAACCTCGGCCTGACGTGCGATCCGGTCGGCGGCCTGGTGCAGGTGCCGTGCATCGAGCGCAATGCCATCGCTGCCGTGAAGGCGATCAACGCCACGCAAATGGCCCTGCGCGGCGACGGCAAACACTTCATTTCCCTGGACCGGGTGATCCGCACCATGCGCGACACCGGCGCCGACATGCACGACAAATACAAAGAGACCTCACGAGGCGGCCTGGCTGTCAGCTGGGTGGAGTGCTGATCGGTCTGATTGCACTGTCAGCGATCATCGACTCATTCATGCCCTGAAACGGGCAGGCAAAAAGAAGGCGGGCCATAGAGCCCGCCTCTTTTATCCCGCGATCATTGTCCGACAACCTTTCCGGCATGCCCCTTGCTACACCCCTGACGAGGCAAAAAGGATTTTTTGAGAACCTCAGCGAGCGCCTGCCGATGGTCCGGTATTGCGAACCAACCCGACCATGGCCGGTCAACAACTGCACGTTCAATCAGGCGGTGACGCATCATGGACAACCCCTTTCAGCTCATTACCGATGCCTTTGCACCGGATTACCAGATCAACCTGAGCATTCAGGGTCTGGACGGCAGCATCATGCTGACCCTCTCCAACAGTGGCCGTATCGTGGCCAAACGGATGATCAGCGCCGAACAACGCAATGACCCCAAGCGCCTCAAACGTTTGGTGCAAAGCATCCAGTTCGGCATTGCCATCGAACAGGGCCAGTGCGCCATGACCATCCTCGAAGCCATGACCGACGGCGACAACCACAAGCTGCCGCCGCCAGCCAAAGGCCAGCCGCGGCCCGCCATGCGCCTTTAAATCTCGCCCTTTTCCACTTCGGGATGCTCACCGGAACCCGCACCGATCTTGCGTTGCGGGTGTTCGATCTTCACCGAAGGGAATTGCGACGAGGCGTAACGCACCACCAGAATCGCAAACGCCAGTAGCAGAATCCCGCCGCACAGGTAAATGATGCCCAGGTCAGGCGGGTTGTGGTGCGAGACGTTGGAGATCAGCAGCCGCGTCAGCGCAGTGATCGCCACGTAAATCAGGAAGCGCACCGGCATGTGGTTGGTCTTGAAGTAAATCCCGACCATCGCGCCCAGTTCGAGGTAGATGAACAGCAGCAAGATATCGTCGATCTTGATGTGCCCCTCTTCGATCATCCCCAGAAATTCCATCACCGCTGCCCACGCGGTCACTGCACCTATGGCGAACAGCGCCAGGTAGTGGAAAGTCTCGACGAACAGATTGCCCAGGGACTCGGCCAGTTGGTGCACGTTTTGCCGCAGGTTCTCGGCCCAGTTGATTTTCACGATGATTCTTCCTTAGCTCGGTTCGAGCGGATGATGCGGGTTGGACGTGACGGTTGTTCTGCATGCAGAAAAAAGGCCAGAGGCGCCTGCGACATGATGGCGAGGTGCTCTAAAACGCGCTCCGTGGCGTTTGGTCGCACCCTGTGGGGGCTAGCCCTCGCCATTGGAGCGCCACGGCCCACCTGACAAACCCTGAATTCGGTCTACATTAAAAAGCCACTACCCAAAGCGCAGGGATTCGCTTATCCTTTTCGCTGTATATAAATACAGTGGTCGAAACAGACAACTATCGTGAAGGCATGTGAGGTGGTGAATGGCCGTCGAAGTGGTATACCGCAGCAGCCGAGATCTGGAGCGCTTGTTCATGGATAAAGCCGAAGCTGACCGTCATGACAAAATGCTCGAACTGGCCGAATTGCTGGCTGAAGTGTTGCAAAAAGCCGTTCCGTCCCTGACCGAGCAGCAAGTGGAAGAAGCCGGGATCTACATGGCGAAGAACCGCGATGTGTTCGCCAAGGCATTCAAGAGCCAGCCGGATGCGTTGTCCGAACTGCTGAGTGCGCCGGCTGAAATAGCGGAACCCGTTGTTGAAGCAGTCGAAGCCGCTGAGCCTGCCAAGCCAGCTAAAGCAGCCAAGACACCCAAGTAAGCGACACCCGAATTGAATAGGCCCTGAGTCGAATGACTCAGGGCCTTTTTCATGCCTGCGAAAAACCGGGGATCAGGCCGTTCGCGGGGTTCTCTTGTCCACCGCTGTCGAACCTCCGCGGAATGAAGCCCCCGATGGCCCCTGCGAAGAAAGCCCCTGGATGACGTAGAGGTAGGTCTCTTGTGCGCCGTAGTCGAGCATGCTGATCAAACCGCCGACATAGCTGCCGTTGAAAAGAAAACCATCAAAGTTATAGGTCACGGTGAAGGTGATCTGTGCCTCGGTACTTTTACCCGAGGCCTTGATGGTCGTGCCTGCCGACGTTGACGGTGATACGGCGCTTCCCTCGTATGGGATCGGATCTTTGTAAAAACCCGGTAGCGCCAATGCGCCCGTCATCGAATCGGTGTCGAACGTCAACGTGCCGCTCTGCCAAACCTGCAACCCGTTCGGGTTGGCGCTCGCGTCGAACAGACTGACGGAGAACGTGTAAGTAGTCGTCATGATTTCACCCAAGGCCGTTCAACGACGTTCAGCAGGTAGACCTCATCACTGTCGGGCGTCAGTGAAAACAGATAGCCATTGTTGAGGAAGTCCTCGTGATCGCTGACATCGATGGGCCAACCGGGATACTGATTACCGTTGGCGTCCAGCACCCACATGAACTTGACGTTGTAATCCGTCGGGGTGTCGGACTTGTAGACCCCGCCGGCCACCTGTGTCCCGTCGTCAAACCGCGCCCACGCCATGACCACCGGTGAGCCAACGCTGATTTCATCGGGCACCGCAGCATTGCCCTGCATGATCAGCGTCCATGCCTCTTTGCCGCCCGCAGGAAGCAACATTCGCGTTACGTGTTGAGGCGTCGGCGATCCGGCTGTCTGAGCCGTCACGGGGCCCTGACCAACGCCGGCGCTCGGCACTACGTCGAGGGTATAGCCAAATGTGTTTTCACCGGGTTGTGGCACTGGGCCGGTGATGGTGCAGGTCAGGCCGTTTTGCTGGGCAACCTCGATATAGGGGTCCCAGGAACCGGGCGTCGAACCCGAGTTGATCACGCAGTTGATGGCCGGGTTTTCAGACTGGTAGAGGGTGAAGAAGACGTTGCCGTCGCTGTCCCATAAACCGGTGCTCACCGGACCTGCGGTGCCAGGGGTGAAAATAGTGATCTGCCCGCCGTAATTGGCGCCGTTATCGTCACTGACAAACGACACGCCAATATCGAGACTGGAGTTGATCGTGAAATTGCAGGTGAGAGATGAACTGGAAGACATGATTCGCTCCTTGAAATCACGAAAAAGCATTGCGCCAGTCATGATTGCCCCAGACGCAGGCAGGCCTTCATCAACCGGGCGGGTGGCGTTGCGCCATCCCGCTTGCAGCGTAGTCAGGACTCTAGAATTTGCCAGCGGCATGAAGGACGCTGTGAGCCTTCATTGGTACAACACTTTCTCCGCCAACTCGTCCGCCACCCGCGCCGGGGAACGTTTCTCCGCCTGGGCATGGGCAAAGACTTCGGTCAGCCTCGAGCTGATTTTCGACAAGTGGGCGGTAATGGTCGTCAGCTCTTCGCCGCGGTGTTTGAGCGAGACGTAGATCAGCCCGCCGGCATTGATCACATAATCCGGCGCGTAAAGAATGCCCCGCCGTTCCAGTTGATCCGCAACGTCCAGATGAGTCAGCTGGTTATTCGCCGAACCGGCCACGGCCGAGCATCGCAATTGCGTGACGGTATTGCTGTTGAGTACGCCGCCGAGGCCGCACGGCGCGAGAATATCGCAAGGCGTGCTGAGCAGCGCGTCGTTGGCGATCGGATGAGCGCCAAGTTGCTCCATGGCCAGTTGCACCTTGCCGTGATCGATGTCGCTGACCAGCAGTTCGGCTCCGGCGGCATGCAGTTGTTCGGCCAGGGCGAAACCGACATTGCCCAGGCCTTGAATGGCCACGCGCAGGCCTTCTAGGTTATCGCTGCCCAGGCGAGCCATGGCGGTGGCACGAATGCCGGTGAACACGCCCATCGCCGCGTGAGGCGCCGGGTCGCCCGCCGAGGTGGTGCTGGTGACATGTTGGGTCTGTTGGGCGATGCAATCCATGTCCGCCACCGAAGTGCCGCTGTCGATGGCCGTGATGTAGCGGCCGTCGAGTTGATTGATGCAGCGGCCGAACGCTTCGAACAGGGCCGCGCGGTTTTCCACATGGACCGGTCGCACAATCACCGCCACGCCACCGCCCTGCGCCAGACCGGCGAGCGCCGCTTTGTAACTCATGCCTTGGGCGAGGCGAATGGCATCCTCGACCGCGGACTCGTCATCGGGATAGGCAAGGTAACGACAGCCTCCCAGGGCAGGCCCCAGACGGCTGTTATGAATGGCAATGACCGCCTTCAACCCGGTGACCGGGTCGACGCTCAGATGCAGCGATTCAAGGCGAGTGCTTTGCATGAGAGCGAACATCGTAGGGGCTCCCGAATCACTTCTTGTAGTCGCCAGTATAGGCTCGCGCCCAAAAATTGCAGAAGCGCACCGGAATAAGGATTGCCGCGATTCAGCGCTTTCGGACATAACCCGGCGTGCCACTGGACGAACGCCGCAGACGAGGCTAAAACGAGGCATTCCCCGGAGATTTTGATGACGCCTCGCCAACACTTCTTCGATTGTCTGCAACGATCACCGCCCGCGCTGTTCGAGGCAGCGCTGTGGATGTCTGTCGAGCATGACAAGGAAGTGAATCCAGCGGCGGTCCTGGCCCATTTCAAGGACCTGCAACAACGCGTCAGTTACGGTCTGCCGATGCTGCCCGTGAGCGAACTGGCCCAACCGCTGCTGCGACGCCTCAATGACCTGGGCTTCGCCCAGGACGACTTTACCCCCTTGCGCCCACAAGCAGCCTTACTCGACAAAGTGCTGGAACGCCGGCGGGGGCAACCGCTGGCACTAGGGCTGATTGCGCTGGAACTGGCCAGAGGCCTGGAAATCCCCATGGTCGGGGTCAACTTTCCCGGGCATTTTCTGCTGCGGGTTCCGGGAGCCGATCATTTGCTCGACCCTTGCGGTGGACGCCGGTTGTACCCCAACGATTGCCGTGAACTGTTGCAACGCCAGTACGGCCCGAACATGAAACTCAACGCCGAGCATTTACTCACCGCCGAGCCCGTGCAGATGCTGCAGCGACTGTCGCGCAACCTGCGTCAGTTGCACCTTTCTCACGATGATTACATTGGTGCGTTGATCGACGCCGAGCGTGTGCTGGAGCTGGGTAACGCGAGCGCCTCCGATTACCTGGCCCGGGCCAGCCTGTATCAACGGCTGGACTGCCCGAACGCCGAGCGTTTCGATCTGGAGCATGCGCTGCTGCTCAGCGACGACCCGATTCAGCGGATTCGCCTGACCGAGCGATTAGGCCACCTGCCGCCCAACTCGGTCGTCCATTAAATGCAAAAGATCGCAGACTTCGGCAGCGCCTACATTGAGAGGGTGTACACCCGGCAGGAGCTGCCGAAGGCTGCGATCTTTTGCGCTTGTTTATGACTCAAGGGGTGTCTGGCTGGTTCGCCGGGTGAGCCTTGATGAAGGCCGGGTGAGACGCTGCAAGTGCCGCCACCCGACGAATCCGCGGATACGCCTCAAGGGAAATGCTAAAGCGCTCAGCCGCGTACAACTGCGGGATCAGGTAAACATCCGCCAGGCCAGGTGTCGGACCAAAGCAATAACCCTCATCGCCAATCAACTGCTCGACCGTCGCCAGGCCTTGGCCGATCCAGTGTCCAATCCACTCGACCACCTGCGTTTCATCGTGCCCCGACTGCCGCAGCCGGTTGAGCACGCTGACGTTGTGCAGCGGATGCACATCGCAACCAATCACCGCTGCCACACCCCGTTCATGCGCGCGGGCGGCGAGGTCCTTGGACAGCAGCGGCACCTGTGGATAACGTTCCTCCAGGTACTCGATGATCGCCGGAGACTGAATAAGCAACTCGCCTTCATCGGTACGCAAGGCCGGCACCCGGCCTTGCGGGTTGATGCCCAGATACGCTGGCTGGCGATGTTCGCCACCCGGCGGTGCGATCAGGTTGACCGGCAGTGCCTGGTAATCCAGCCCCTTCAACGCCAACGCGATGCGCACCCGGTAAGACGAGGTCGAGCGGTAGTAGGTATAGAGCTCCATGACCCGATCCTCTTAACGCGCCGGCAGCACTTTGCCGCGGCACTCGCCGAAACCGATGGAGGCAAAACCGTCGCGGCTGCAACGGGCACGCAGAATGATTTCGTCGCCGTCCTCGAGGAATTTACGCACTTCGCCAGAGGCCAGTTCGATCGGTTTTTTACCGCCTTCGGTGATTTCCAGCAGACTGCCGAACTGACCGTTCTCCGGCCCCGACAATGTGCCCGAACCGAACAGGTCGCCGGCCTGCAACTGGCAGCCGTTGACGCTGTGATGCGCCACCAGTTGCGCCACGGTCCAGTACATGTGTCGGGTGTTGCTCAGGGTCAGGCGATGGGCCGGTAGGTTCTGCTCGCGCATGGCTTCGGTGAGCAGCAGCACTTCCAGTTCGATGTCGAAGGCGCCAGCGGCTTGATCGCGTTTGTCGAACAGGTACGGCAGCGGCTGCGGATCGCCTTCAGGACGCGCCGGTTGCGCACGACGGAACGGCTCAAGCGCTTCGGCCGTCACCACCCACGGCGAGATGCTGGTGATGAAACTCTTCGACAGGAACGGCCCCAGTGGCTGGTATTCCCACGCCTGGATATCCCGGGCCGACCAGTCGTTGAGCAAGCAGAAACCGGCGATGTGATCGGCGGCATCGCCGATGGCGATCGCGTCACCCATCTCGTTGCCCTGGCCGATCCAGATACCCAGTTCCAGTTCGTAATCCAGGCGTGCGCACGGGCCAAAGGTCGGCTCGGACTGACCGGCCGGCAAGGTCTGGCCTTTCGGCCGGCGAACATCGGTGCCGGACGGGCGAATGGTCGATGCACGGCCGTGATAACCAATCGGCACATACTTGTAGTTCGGCAGCAACGGGTTATCGGGACGGAACAGTTTGCCAACGTTTTGCGCGTGCTCGATGCCGACGTAGAAGTCGGTGTAATCGTTGATCTTCGCTGGCAGGTGCATTTCGCAGTTTGCCGCCAGCGGCAGCAGTTTCGCGCCTTGGGCTTCGATCTTGCCGTGCAGGGTGCTGCCTTCCTTGAACAGTTCGATCAAGCGTTCACGCAGGGCGACGCGAGCCTCACGGCCCAGCTCGAAAAACCCATTGAGCTGACCGCCACGGGTGGCTTCGACAGCCGTTTTTGCCGCGCCGTCGAACAGCCCGGCATCGAGTGCCGCCTCCAGATCAAAGATGTGGTCACCGATCGCCACACCGCTGCGCGGAGCAGAGCCCTTCACGCTGAACACGCCCAGCGGCAGGTTTTGCAGCGGGAAATCCGCATGACCGTTGGCAGAGGCAACCCAGCTACGAGTGATGGAAGTCTGAGTCATGGGTTATCTCCGGGTCGGGTCGAAAGTGGCGGGCAGCGTGGCCCAGCAGGCGTCGTAGTTGGTTTGCAGTTGCGGGCAATCGAGAGCGAATCGGCTTGGGCGCAGCACCTGGCTGGTCTCGAACATGAAGGCCATGGTGTTGTCGATTTTCGCGGGTGCGAGCTCGGTGTTGACCGCTTTGGTGCAGGTTTCGCCGTCCGGGCCGTGGGCGCTCATGCAGCTGTGCAGCGACGCGCCACCGGGTACGAAGCCTTCGGCCTTGGCGTCGTACTCGCCCTTGATCAGGCCCATGAACTCGTTCATCAGATTGCGGTGGAACCACGGTGGCCGGAACGTTTTCTCGGCCACCATCCAGCGTGGCGGGAAGATCACGAAGTCCAGATTGGCCAGACCGTGGACACTGGTCGGCGAGGTCAGGACGGTGAAAATCGACGGGTCCGGATGGTCGAAGCTGACCGTGCCGATGGTGTTGAAACGGCGCAGGTCATACTTGTACGGCACATTGTTGCCGTGCCAGGCGACCACGTTGAGCGGCGAATGATTGAGTTCGCAGCCCCACAACTGGCCGAGGAATTTTTGCACCAGGGTGGTCGGCTGTTGGAGGTTTTCGTAATGGGCGACCGGGGTCAGGAAGTCCCGCGGATTGGCCAGGCCGTTGCTGCCGATGGGTCCGAGGTCCGGCAGGCGCAATGGCGCGCCGTGGTTCTCCGCAATGTAGCCGCGCGCCTGCGGGTCGAGCAGCTCGACGCGGAATTTCAGACCGCGCGGCAACACGGCGATTTCCAGCGGTTCAAGTTCCAGCACGCCCAGTTCGGTGGCGATGCGCAGCCGTCCCTGTTCTGGCACCAGCAACAGTTCGCCATCGGCGTTGAAGAACACACGCTCCATGGAGCGGTTGGCGCGGTAGCTGTAGATGCTGATTCCGGCCGGTTTTTCCGCCGCCGAATTGGCCGCCATGCTCACCAGCCCGTCGATGAAGTCGGTGGGCTCGGTCGGAATATCCAACGGGTTCCAGCGCAGGCGATTGGGCGTCACGTCACCCAACGGGCCACCGGCCAGTTGCCGATCCAGTTTGACGAACGCCGGGTGATTGGCCGATGGCTGAATGCGGTACATCCAGGTGCGCCGCGCTTCGCTGCGGGCCATGGTGAATGCAGTGCCGGAGAACAGTTCGGTGTAGAGACCGTATGGCGCCTTTTGCGGGGAATTCTGGCCGACGGGCAATGCGCCAGGCAACGCCTCGCTGCTGAATTCGTTGCCGAAGCCGGACTGGTAGGCCAGCGCTGGCGCCGTTGAATCGAGGTTCATGGAGCCTCCTGAACAGGGAGTAGGCAATGGCCTGTCACTCTGTTTCAGAGGTTCCGGCACGCCTGGGTTATTTTTGTCGTAATTCGATTACGCACAACGTAATTTGATTGGTATTGACCGTCAAGCTATAAAGACGCCCATTCGTCCCGGAATCAGACCGCCTCCATGGAAACGCCGCGCAACAACGACAAACAGAAAGTCCGCTCGGCCGAGGTCGGCACCGACATTCTCAAGGCACTGGCCGAGCTGTCACCGTCGACGTCCCTGTCGCGCCTGGCCGAGCACGTGCAGATGCCGGCGAGCAAGGTCCACCGCTATTTGCAGGCCTTGATCGCCAGCGGTTTTGCCGAGCAGAACACCGCCACCAATCATTACGGCCTGGGTCGCGAGGCCTTGCGTGTGGGGTTGGCCGCACTCAACAGTATGGACGTGCTCAAAGTTGCCGCCCTGCCCCTGGCCGAGTTGCGCGATGAATTGAACGAGACGTGTTTTTTGGCGGTGTGGGGCAATCAAGGCGCGACCGTGGTGCATATCGAACCGGCGGTGCGCGCGGTGACGGTGGTGACGCAATTGGGCTCGGTGTTGCCGTTGCTCAGCTCGTCGACCGGATTGGTGTTCGGCGCCTATTTGCCGAAACGAGAAACCGTGGACCTGCGCGAGCAGGAACTGCGCAACGCTACTCCCCATGCGCTGGCGGACGATCAGGCGTATGCCGCGCTGTGCGAACAGATCCGTGAGCGCGGTTTGCATCATGTCCATGGTTTGTTGATGCCGGGCGTCGATGCCTTGTCGGCACCTGTTTTCAACGCCGTCGGCAACATGGCGGCGGTCATGACCATCGTTGGTCCGGCATCATTGTTTCACGCCGACGAAAACGGCCCGGCGGCGCAGCGATTGCTGACGACGACGCGGGCCGTAAGTTGGCGAATGGGATATGAGCCATCCGCCGTCACAGGTTAATCAAGTTGATCGCCTACTGGAGCGATTACTTGTTTCGGTAGGATTCGACTACAACCCGACCTGCTTTATTAAGGTCGGCGATATCCAACTCGGTCACTCGATCATTTTTATCAAATGTCCATCGCTTGAAGAAAATACCTGCGTACTCATCATTGAACGCCGGCAGTTCATTCTCTTGCACTTTCTCCATGATCGCCCAGCTCAAGCTCTCAGAATAATCAACCACCTGCTTTCCTTCGTCGTTGACCACTACCGAATTCAGGTAGGTTTCATCGGCATTGATCGCAATACTCATATCACCGAAAACCTCAGCCAACTTTTTACTGACTTCTTCCAACAAATAATTTTTCACAAACAGCATCCTTTCCATAAATAAGGGATCGGCCAAGATACATTCAAAAAGACAAATACAAATTGACGGGCCGACGCCCACTTTATAAAACACTCCAACAACACAAGTAACTCTAAAACTTGTATGCATTCGTAAACATATAACCCCCCATCAAACAACGATACCCAACGTTTTTGCCTTGGCCACTGCTTGAGTCCTACGCGCAACCCCCAACTTCCCGTTAATCCGGCGCGCATGGGTTTTAACTGTATGTAACGATATGAACAATAGATCGGCTATTTGTTGATTGGAGTTCCCCAGGGCAACCAACTCAAGGACTTCTATTTCACGCTGACTTAACCGGTTCTGGCCCAAAGCCGCCGATTCAGGGGTAAGCGCTGAATCAGTACGACCAATCGCCTCCGGCAAGCGTGGCTGGCGTAATCGAAAGTCGCGAAGAGCCTGTTGAAGGTTACAACGCTCGACCATTGCCAGGCCTTCCTGCAACGACTGGCGGGCAGCAGGCGTATCGCCCGTCAGCCAGGCCACTTCTGCCAGTGCCAGGTGCAATTGCGCTTGCAGCCCCGACATTCCCCGTTGTCGCGCCCAGTTCAACTGGGCCTCGAGCTGCACCAGAGGGGCTTGCGCCTGCCCGCGATACACTTCGGTCAGCACCAGCAGGTATTCAAGGCCGGGAATCAGCTCCAGCGTCGCCGGCGGAGCCTGTCGTGCATGGGCACCATGATAGTGGCGCAGCACCCGGGGCAGGGCTTCATGGGCCAATTCCGGGCGGCCCTGCTGTAGCCAGAAATGGCAGCTGATTTGCAGCAGGACACTGCGGTAGACCGAGTCTGGAATCCGCCGCTGTTGCATCAACCGCTCGGCGTCACGCAGCAGGACAAAGGCCTGGGCGTAGTCCTGGCGATTGGCGGCCAATTGCGCGAGGCCGAGAAAGCCATAAAGCACGCGCTTGTCCTGACTGCGCAGGCACATCTGTAGCCCGCTTTCGAAGTACTCGGCCGCTTGTGCATCCTGTCCCTGAGACAAGCTCAAACGCCCGCGACGCAAGGCAATCCGCCCGAGCAACGGTTCGGCCAGCGGTTGCCGCTTGGCAAGCAAATCGTTCATGTTCGCCAGCAAGTGCTCGGCCCTGCCGGGCGCTCCCCTTTGTTCGAGCACTTGCGCGTGATCGAGCTCCAGCAACCCTTCGAACACCAGCGAATCGTGCGCGCGCGCCAGGCACAACGCCTCACGGTTGAGGGCCTGCGCCACCTCAAGCTCGCCCCGCAGCAACGCTTGCTGGGTCAGGCCGGACAGGCACATCAGCCGGGCGCCCCACAGCGGGGGGCCGAGCTCGCTGAGCGCCTCCAGCAAATGCGTCCGCGATGGCTCCATGCGCCCCTGCAAATGCAAGAGCCAACCCTGCAAGGCTTGCCAGCGCGCGATCAGCTGCTGTTGCTGGAGCGCCGACGGCTGAGGCATGAAGCGCGACAAGTGCTCGATGCATTCGCCCGCCTGCTCGAACCGCCCGGCGAACAGCAACGCTGCGGTGATCAGCCCCACCAGTTGCGGCGAGCTCAGCGTAAGCTCCTCGCCTTGCCGTTCATGCAGACGCAACAACAGCACCACTGTCTGCTCCTCGAACAGGTGCTCGAAACTGAAATGCTGCAACAGGCTGACCGCAACTTCGAACTCTTGCGCCAGCAAGGCCTGTTCAAATGCCGCTTTCCAGTCCAGTTCAGCGGCGAACCACTGACAGGCGCGGCGATGCCAGGAGCGTCCCTCCGGCCATTGTTCTTCGCGCATCAAATGCGTGAGTGGCGCGAAAATCTGCAGCCAGTCTGTCGAGTCCTGCCAGGGCTCGATAAAGCAACCCAACGCCTGCAACGTATTCAGGTACTGCGCGCCCTCCCCCGCACCGAACAGGTGGTCGCACAGCCGGGCATTGAAACGCGGCAGATGGGCGAGCACCCGCCAGGCTTCCGTGAGCTCCGGGGTCAGAATGCTGAACAGTTCGTGCTCAAGGTAATCGTGCAGCGTGTCCGGCCGAGCATGCGGCGGCTCGTTGCGCGACCCGTCGCATTTTTGCAGCAACGCAATCCGCACACCCGCGCACCAGCCGCCGCTCAGTTCGACGATCCTGCTGGCACGCTTGGCGGCCTGCTCTGGCTCCAGGTGATGCAACAGTCGGGCGATTTCAGTTTGAGTGAAAGCCAGCGTGGCGCGCTCGCAGTCGTACAGTTCGTCGGCGAGCAACAGGCGTGGCCAATTGCAGGGAGGGCGGCGGCGACCACTCAGCCACCAGGTAATCACCGGGTTACTGATCGCCAATAGCCGGTCGAGCAAAAGATCCAGCTCCGGGTCGGGCGTGCGGCAATAGTCATCCAGGCAGACCCAGGTCGGCGTTTGCAATTGCGCCAGATACGCCAGCAATCCTTGTTCGTCCGCGGAGCTCGATCCCAACGCCCGAGCCAACCGCTGAAGAAACTCGCCGACACTCAATGACGCACCCGCCAATGGCAGCCAACAGACGTGACACGGTTCGGGCGCCCGCAGCAGGCATTCGATGAGTAGCGCACTCTTGCCACTGCCGGCCGGCGCACAGAGCAGTTTCACCCGCGCTGTCGAGGCCAGTAACGGCTCGATCAACCGCTCGCGAGTCAGGTGATGGGAAGACAAGCGGGGCAAGAGTCCAGTACGGTCCAGACACGGGGCCATGGCAGTCATAGTGGTGCGCCTTTTTATAATTGTGGCGCCACCCTAGTCCTCCCCACACGACTTGTTGAAGAAGTATTCAACACGCTGATCGACACCTATAAAAAAGGTGACCGCAAAGTCACCTTTTTCCGTAGGGGCTGTAGGAATGATTACCTTACCCCTGTACTCCGCAGCGCTGCCGGCGTGTAGTCACCTGCCTTGGCATCAATACCGAATTCGAAGCTGCGCTTCTCTTCGTTCTTCATCCCCAGTGCGATGTAGCGACCGGCAATCAGGTCATACAGCGCTTCAACGGTATAGGCCGGCACCTGGTGATCGTAGTAGAACTGGGCATGCCCTTCGGCGACACGCCAGAGCTGGCCACGACCGTCGTAGTGATCCGCCAGCGCCACCTGCCAACTGTCTTCGTCGATGTACATGTGCCGCTTGGCATACACGTGCCGTTCGTTGGGCTTGACCGTGGCGACGACCTCCCAGACCCGGTGCAACTCGTAACGTGTCAGGTCCTGATTGATGTGCCCGGCCTTGATCACATCGGTGTACTTGAGGTTGGGCGAGTCGAGCTTGTAGCTGTTGTAAGGGATGTACATTTCCTTCTTGCCGATCAGCTTCCAATCGTAGCGATCCGGTGCGCCGGAAAACATGTCGAAGTTGTCAGTGGTGCGCAACCCGTCGGACGATGTACCGACGCCGTCATAGGCTACTTGCGGTGCACGCCGCACGCGACGCTGGCCGGCGTTGTAGATCCAGGCCTTGCGCGGTTCCTTGACCTGATCGAGCGTCTCGTGAACCAGCAGCACGTTCCCCGCCAGCCGCGCCGGTGCGGTCACTTCCTGTTTGAAATAGCTGAGGACGTTCTCGTCGCTGCCCGGTTTCAAATCCCCCAGCAGCGAAGGCACCGCGACCTCATCCTTGAAACGGATCACCGTGAAGTCGCCATTGGATTGCGGCGTGGCCTGGGTGATGGTGCGACGCAAATTGCCACCGTGATAACGGGTGACATGGTTCCAGATGACCTCGACGCCGTTCTTCGGAATCGGAAACGCGTAGTAGCGATTGCCGGTGAAATTGGCCAGGCCATTGCCGTCGTTGATCGGCGTCACGTTCAGCGCGCTGCGCTTGGCCGACTCGTAGATGTCCGCTGGCAAGGCCACCGTACGATGGGTCGGGTAGACCGGGATCTTGTAGGTCTCCGGGTAGCGCTTGAACATCGCAATCTGACCGTCGGAGAGTTTGTCTTTGTACTTGTCGACGGTTGCTGCGGTGATGGTGAACAGCGGCTTTTCATTGGCGAACGGGTCGGCGAGGAAACCTTTGCTGTCCACCGCACCGGCGTTTTTCGGCAGGCCGCCGGTCCAGGCCGGAATCGAACCGTCGGCATTGCCAGCCTTTTCACCGCCCAGTGGCGTCAGGCTGGTGCCGAGTTTGTTGGCTTCTTCCGGCGACACTGCGGCCATTACATCGACGGCCAACAGGCTCAGAGCCAGAACGCTGCATTGCAGAATCATTTTGCGCATTGAAATCATCCTTCTCAGCCAGATCAGAAGTTCACGCCAAAGCTCAGCGCCAGGAAGTCGCGATCTTCCAGAGTGTTGTAGTCACCGCCGAAGAAGTCGGTGTAACTCAAGCTCGCGGTATAGGTGTTGCGATAGTCCGCATCGACGCCGACGCTGATCGCCTTGGCGCCTTCATTGAATAGACCGTTGGGGCCGTAACCGGCGACATCGTGGGACCACGACAGGTTGGGTTTGAAATTGATCCCGGCGATGACGTTGTTGTAATCAAGGATTGCGCGGGCGCGGTAGCCCCAGGACGTCGAGGTGACGAAACCGTCGGTATCGCCACGGAAACCGTACTGTCCGTAGACCGAATCGCGGCCATAACGCAGCTTGCTTTTGTCCTCCAGCCCGCCGACGTGAACAACGGCCGCTTCACCCACCAACGTCAGACGGTCCGCCCCCGCGACCTGATCGATGAAGTGCGTCAGGGTGCTCTGGATCTGCGTCACTTCCTTGCGGCGATAGCCTTTGTTGTCCGCGCCGGGCGTCGTGGCGATCGGCGAGGCCGCGCCGCCGGCAATCGGGTTGAGCATGGCCAGTGTCAGATCGGTGCTGTTGACCTGCACCGGCAAGTTGGGGCGATAGCTGATCTCGCCGGTCCATGCGGTGCCGGTGGGCAAGGTGGTAGAGAAGCTCGCGCCGTAGAGACGGATGTCTTCCGGATATTCGAGGTAATACTGGCCACGACCGAGCATCACACTCTGGGCCAGCGCCGAACCGGTGCCGGGGGCAATGGCGTTGGCGGTACCGACGATGGCCGGAATCCGTGCAAGCGTTCCCAGCCCGGCGGTGGTGGTGCCGACGTTCGGCGTGCGGCTGTGGTAGTTCATGAAGTACAGGCCGTACTCGGTGTCGTCGCCCAGCCAGCGCAACGCGGTGCCCCATTGCCCGGAGTCGCGGGCATCGCGGTCGCCGCCACGAGGTACGATCACGCCTTCCCTGCCGACCTGGAACCCTTGGCCAAAAGCGGCAGCGATCGGTTGCAACGGCGCAATCGCCGGGCTGGCGACTGTATAGCCTGTGGTGCAGCCGTCTGCCGCCACGTCCCCGCCGAAGAAGGTGCCGCAGTTGTCGAGAACGGTCTGGTCCCACTCCAGTTGATAGAAACCTTCCACCGTCATTTTGTCGGTCAGCCCCTGAGAAGCGAACAGCATGTTCACCGGAATCAGGCCTTCCTTGATCTCCGCACCAGGACGGCGGAACGCTGAAACGTCGACCGGGTTGATGCTGTTGATCGAGTTGCCGATGAAGGTACTTTCGCCCCAACTGACCACCTGTTTGCCGGCGCGCACAGTGCCCGGCAAATCGGCGATGGAGTAGTTGTGATAGACGAACGCATCGAGGATCTGCGCACCGGAAGACTTGGAGCCCTCCTTGCGATTGTGGTCGCTGATCGGTTTGAACTCGCGGTCTTCGTCCTTCAATTCGAAGTCGTACCAATACTTGCCACGGACGAACACCCCGGTGTCACCGTACTTCAGCTCCAGGTCGTGAATACCCTTGAAGATCTTCGAGAAGGTTTCGCCCTTCTTGAAGTTCAGCCGCCCGTCGTCACCGGTGGACGCCTGGCCGGTACCGCCGTTGACGGTGCCCACCAGCGACCTGTCGGCATCACGCATGCCCCAACTCGCGCCGACGGACAGCGAGGAGTCGAATGTCCCCTCGATTTCGCCAATGTTGAATGAAACCGCCTGCGCCTGGGCACAGCAACCCAAGGCAACCGCAGCGGCCAGCGCCTGCGGTGTGAAGATGGCGCGCATTGTTGTTTTTGTCATGCGTCTTCCCCGGTGAGTGACAGAAGGCCCCACCCTACTGCCGCAGCTCGGGAGCGATAAGCGCACGAAGGAGGTATTCGTTGTGTACCTCTAAAGGATGAATGGCCTTGCCGCGTGGAGTGATGCGCGAGGTATGGATAAAGTGGATGGAGGCTCATCAGCCGGATGCATGAACGCCAGACTGTTACCCGGACTGCAACACTGCATGTTCGGAATCGCTATTTTTCCTTTCGGTTCAAGCGCTTATTCTTCGCGGGCTTTCACAGCAAACGGCCTGACGACACACAGCGATAGCGTGTGATCAGCTCGCGCCCATTGGCGACAGATTTCAGATGAATCGAAGGTTTCGACTCATCGCCCCGTGTTCACTGACGTTGATTTGTAGCTCCTTGATCCAACGTCTTACCTTGGCCGCTGCGTTTGCAGCGGCCTTTTTTATGGGCGATGGTTTTTTGAGGGATGGCAGGTCTCAGGCGAGCCCTGGCGAAAGCGAAGGAATCAGAGCGCGTACTTCTGCAAATTCCCCATCATTTCCTTCAGCGCTTCAATGTTGTCCTTCGGATGCGCCGCGCCTTCGAAATCACAGATCTGCTGCCAGTGCGCCGCGACGTCTTCCGGAGAAAAACCGACCCGTGGATCGAACCCTGCACCCAGGCTACGCTCCCAGCGCACCTTGCCCATCCAGCCGCCGCCGACCTCAAACAACCCGGACGTTTCCTGGCAGTTTTCGCTTGCGAGGTACACCACCAGCGGGCTGACCAGCTCCGGCTTGAGTTGCTCGAACACTTGCGGCGGAATCAGGCCTTCGGTCATGCGGGTGCCGCCGGTGGGGGCGATGGCGTTGACCAGGATGTTGTTTTTGCGGCCTTCGATAGCCAGCGTGCGGGTCAGGCCGTAGAGGCCGAGCTTGGCCATGCCGTAGTTGGACTGGCCGAAGTTGCCGTAGATGCCCGAGGTCGACGCCGTGAAGATCACACGGCCATAGTTTTGCTCGCGCAGGTGCGGCCACGCGGCGCGGGTCACTTTGTAGGCGCCTTCGACGTGGACGCGGTAAACCACGTCCCAATCGGCGTCGTCCATTTTGTGGAAGGTCTTGTCCCGCAGGATTCCGGCGTTGTTGACCACTACGTCGACACGGCCAAAGGCGTCGAGGGCGTGTTGCACCAGTTTGTCACCCTCGGTGACGGAGTCATGGTTGGCCTCGGCGGTGCCACCGGCCTCGCGGATCTCAGCCACGACACGGTCTGCCGCAGATGTGTTGGCGCCTTCGCCTTGAGCCGAGCCGCCAAGGTCGTTGACCAGCACCTTCGCGCCCTGTTTCGCGAACAGCAGCGCATGGGCACGCCCGAGGCCGCCACCGGCTCCCGTGATGATCACGACTTTATCTTCGAAGCGCACAGGCTCATTCATTGGGGGAACTCCAGCAGGCCAAGGGACAATGAGTCCGAGTGTCAGGCAAGGCGCCGCGGGTCACAATAAACACGGGGGAGGCTGAATGGTGCGCGATAAGGCTGGGGGATGATGACGCTGGGGATTGGGGTGATAGGGGAAAGATCGCAGCCTCGTTTCACTCGACAGCTCCCACATTTGGATCGCTGTGTAGGAGCTGTCGAGTGAAACGAGGCTGCGATCTTTTCAGACCTGACTCACGAGCAGGCCGCCTTCAACGGCAGCGAAATCAACCGGTCGCGAAACGCCAGATAGTGTTTCAGCACCTGCGCGGGCGCTTCCGTCTGCGGATAGTGGCCGATGCCGGGCAACAGCACGGTATCCGGCTCAGGGATCAACTCCCGATAGCGCTCGACCATGTGCCGGCCCGAAATCGGATCGGCCTCGCCATCGATCACCCGCAACGGCACCTCACCGCGCTGCATCGCGCTGACCCAACGCTCGCGCTGGACCCGACGTTCGGGAATGTAGGCAATCAGCTTGTGCATGATCCGGGGCCCGTGATTGCTGTCCACCAGGCTCCAGAAGTCATCCATCTCACTCTCGCTAGGACGGCTCTGCGGCCCGAAGATCTGCCGGAAACTCTTCACCAGCGCATCCCGGGAAAAGGCTCGGCCGATCATCCAGCCCAGCGGGCTGAGCAACAGTTTTTGCATGAGTACCGGGCGGTGGGCTTCCGGAAACAGACCGCCATTGAGGAACACGCAGCTGGCAAGATGAATGCGCGATTCATAATGCCGGGCCAGCAGTTCCTGAGCCACGCTGTCGCCATAATCGTGGGCCAGCACGTGCACCGGCTGTTCGACATTCAAATGCGCCAGCAATGCCTGTTGCAGATCGGCTTGATCCAGCAGGCTGTATTCGTGGTTCACCGGTTTGGCGGAATCGCCGAAGCCAAGCATGTCGCAGGCGATCAGCCGATAGCGCTGGGCCAGCGGCTGCCACAGGTAATGCCAGTCCCAACTGGCAGTCGGAAAGCCATGGATGAGCAACAGCGGCTCACCTTGCCCCGCCGTCCAGTAACGGAGGTTCTGGCCACGGAACACGAACGTCTGGCCGCGTTTGCGCCAGACACACAGAGGGATCTCGGCAAGTGGCATCAGAGTTTATAACCCGGGTCTTGTTGATCGAGTTTGCGCAGCAACGCTGGCCAGGCCAGTGCGCCGCCCATGCCTTGTGCACTTTTGGTGACACCCGCGATCATCGCCTTGGCGCCCGCCAGAATCTGCGGTTCGATGGCGATCAGTTCCGCGCCACCGTTCTGCGCCATCACCTGGATATCGCAGGCGCGCTGAAAGGTGAACATCATCAGGAACGTATCGGCAATGGTGCCGCCACAGGTCAGCAGGCCGTGGTTGTGCAGCATCAGGAAATTGTTTTCACCGAGGTCGGCTTGCAACCGCGCCTTCTCTTCATGGTTCAGCGCTACGCCTTCGTAAGCGTGGTAGGCCAGGCTGGACAGGACAAACAACGACTGCTGACTGATTGGCAGAACGCCTTGCTTCTGCGCCGAAACCGCAACGCCTGAGGCTGTATGGGTATGCAGCACGCACACCACGTCGTGACGTACTTCATGCACGGCGCTGTGGATGGTGTACCCCGCCGGGTTGATCTCGTAAGGGCTGTCCATCAGCTTGTTGCCGGCCTGATCGACCTTCACCAGGCTCGACGCCGTGATCTCGTGAAACATCAGCCCGAACGGGTTGATCAGGAAGTCTTCGGTGCCGGGCACCTTCGCGGAAATGTGGGTGAAAATCAGATCATCCCAACCGTGCAGGGCGACCAGGCGATAACAGGCCGCCAGATCGACGCGGGTCTGCCACTCGGCGGCGCTGACCTGGTCTTTGACGCTGGGGGACGATTGGAGGGGGGCTACGCTCACGGCAGGGAACCTCGTTTTTTTATTATGGAGTGTTTCCAATGACTACCGAGTCTAGTCAGCCCTCGAGGTTCGCGTAGTTGCATTGGCAGCCAGCTTGATGGCCTAACGAGTCAGTGCGCGAACAAGCATGGATCCATGTCAAGGTACCGACGCCAGCAAAGGCGCAGCGAGCCTCTTCAACAGCCCCCTCCTCACTGTCAAAAATCCGTGCCTTGTGGGTCTGGGCGAACGGCCAGTCAGCCGCGCAGGGCCGTGGCCAGTTCCGCCAGCCAAGGCTCGGCATCGGTTTCCGGTGTAACGCTTTCGCTGGCATCCAGGCGCAGCATCGGCAGCACTTCGCGGATGCCCAGTTCGCCGAACAGTTCACGCATCAGTTCGCCGCCGCCGCAGAACGTGTCGCCATAGCTCGCATCACCCAGACCGATGACAGCACCGGGCAAACCACGCCAGGCCGCTGGCAACTGATCGCGAATGGCGAAATACAGGGGTTGCAGGTTGTCCGGCAGTTCACCCATGCCGGTGGTCGACGTCACCGCCAGAAAGACATCGGGGCCGAATGCCTGAACATCGGCGAGGCTCGCACGCGGGTTGTGAAAGGTTTCGAATCCCGCAGTTTTCAAAATGTTCGCGGCGTGGCGGGCGACTTCTTCAGCCGTGCCGTACACCGAGCCGGAAAGGATGGCGACTTTCATCAATCTGATCCTGAAGCTTAAAAGACCGGGATATTAACAGCACAGACCTCATTGTTCTTTTAGAATGCAGAACGTCAATCAATCAGGAAGGGATTCTTCAATGATCAACGCGCAATTGCTTCAAATGGTCATCAACGCCTCCAATGACGGCATCGTGATCGCCGAAAAAGAAGGCGAGCAAGACAACATTCTGATTTACGTCAACCCGGCATTCGAACGCCTGACCGGTTACACCAGCGAAGAAATCCTCTACCAGGATTGCCGCTTCCTGCAGTCAGGCGACCGCGATCAGGACGCACTGCAGTTGATTCGCGAGGCGCTGGACAGGGGCGGCTCCTGCCGGGAAATCCTGCGAAATTACCGCAAGGACGGCACCCCCTTCTGGAATGAGCTGTCGCTTTCGACGGTGAAAAACCCGAGCGACGGCCAGACTTATTTTGTCGGCGTGCAAAAAGACGTGACTGTTCAGGTCAAGGCGCAGCAGCGGGTTACACAGTTGGAGGCGCAAGTCGCCGAGCTTGAAAAAGAGCTAGCCGCGCTAAAAGCGACGAACGGCGAAAACAAATCCAAGAATTGATTGTCATTAACTACAATCACCGGTGACTTTGTAACTATTTCATTCGAGCAGATCATGCAACGCGACGCACTCCTGACCCAGGATGAGCTGGATTTCATCCAGACCATGCAACACAACCCGCAACTCAATGTGCGGGATGCGACGTCGAGCCTGCTCGTCAACGGTGGTTCGCAAATCCGTGACTTGCTCACGCGCCTTGCCGCACATGAGCAAGTCACCATCCAGGCCAATTTCGAAAATCAGCAAATGACCTTCCCGCTGCATCTGGTGGAAGACGAGTTTCATGCGCTGCATTTGCGCCTCGGCGTCCCCAGCATCTATGAAGACGGGCCGATGGTCCGGCCATGGCGCCTGGTACTCGACGAGCCGGTCGCGCTGGAAAATGCCAGTGGCCAGCCGGGTACGATGTGGGTGCACGAGGTGTCGTTCAAGGGCGTCCTTCTGGAAGTCCGCAACAAGACCAAACCACCCAAACATTTCGCGTTGTGGTTCAGCCCTTCAGGCTATGAGCGGATCGCGATGCGCGGCACCTTCGAGAAGGAAACCGATAACGGTTTCTACGCGTATCAGTTGAGCCAGAGCGACACCGACGAAACCGAGCGCCTGCGCCAGTACATCCTTCAGCAGCATCGGCTGACGCATCCCGCCCTGCACCTCTGATTCAGGTATCCAGGTTGCCTGCCAGGAACTGTTTCAGACGCTGGCGCATCACCATTCCCTCGCTCCCCAGACAACCAATGGACGAGCCGTTCAGGCTCTCTTGCGCCAGATCCGACGCATCGCCGGCGAGCATCAACTGGCAATCCAGGCTCATGGCCAGCCGGTTCAAACGCCGCGGCAGCTCAGGGGCAGGAGCATGACTGGACACCAGCACCAACGCCTGTGGCTTGACTCTTTCGCAGATCAGGGTCAATTCGTCGAAGGGCTGTCCGAGCGCCAGCACTTGAATCGCCGAATCGACACTGCTCAGAAACAGCGCCGTGAGCAGCACTTCCAGCTCGCGACATTGATCGTTAAGGGCAGCGACAATCACGCGGCGCGGCTGCATGACACGTACCAACAGCAGACGCTGCAACACGCGAGAACGCAGAAAGCCATCCAGGAATAGCCACTCGCTTGTCTGACCGAACCCTTCATGGCGTTGCAGCAATTGCTGCCAGAGCGGAATCAGAATGTCCTGGAACGCCACCGTCAGGGGATAACTGGAAAAAATCTGCCCATAAACCTGCTCCAGTTGCACCTCATCAAACGCACTGACGGCGACTTTGACCTGTTCCTGCCACTGCGCGTAATCCGCTTGCACCAGTTCATTGGGGATGAGGTGCGCCAGCGCCTGAAGCGGCGCGGTCCTGGCCAGGATCTTGGCGACCTTGCTGACGGCAACGCCGCGGTCGATCCAGCCAAGGATACTGTGGACCCGCTCGATATCGGCCACCGCGTACAAGCGATGCCCACTTTCGGTGCGCTTGGGCTGGATCAGACCATAACGGCGCTCCCATGCCCGCAACGTGACCGGGTTGACGCCTGTCAGCCGAGACACCTCGCGAATCGGAAACAGCTCTTCCTGCTCAAGCGGAACAGAGGTCTGAGTACCAGCGACATCGTCAGTCAGAACAGGCATAAGGCAGGTCAACGTCCTTGCAAGGATTGGATCCCATTCTAACTCGGTTGCCCCATGATCATTCAACACATAGATGAACAACGATTATCAGGGGCACAACCTGTAGAATCGGAATAATCCTTGCTTGTTCCGAGACGCAGCCCACCACCCCGGCGCTGCGCCTGGCGAAACTCCTACCCGGAGTGACGCGTTAGTCCATACGGAGATACACAATGTCTACCCCACCCGTCACGCTGATGGTTGCGCGCCGCGTCGCCGATGGGCGTTATCAGGACCTGATGGCCTGGTTGCGCGAAGGCGAACAACTGGCCACCGACTTCCAGGGTTATCTCGGCTCAGGCGTGCTCGCCCCGCCGCCCGAGGATGATGAATTCCAGATTATTTTCCGCTTCGCCAACGAGCAGACGATGCACGCCTGGGAGCATTCCGCCTCGCGTACCGCTTGGCTTGCACGCGGCAGCGACCTGTTTGCGCTCAAGACAGAACACCGGGTGAGCGGCATCGAAGGCTGGTTCGGCGCTGCCGGCCAACGTCCCCCTCGCTGGAAACAGGCCGTGGCGATCTGGCTGGCGTTCTTCCCGGTGTCGCTGATGTTCAACGTTGTACTGGGGCCGCTGCTCGGCGAAATGAGCCTGCTGCCTCGGGTGTTGATCAGCACGCTGTGCCTGACGCCGTTGATGGTCTACTTCTTCATTCCGCTGTCGACCCGGATCCTTGCAGGCTGGCTGAACAGCACTCCCGCGCGTCCGATGCCCGCCGATGCCTCGACTCTAAACCACTAACAATCCTCCTGTGGGCGCGAGCTTTTTGTGGCGAGGGAGCTTGCTCCCGCTTGAGTGCGCAGCGCTCACGACAGGGGGCCGCTACGCAGCCCAGCGCGAGCAAGCTCCCTCGCCACAAAAGCTCGCTCGCACAAAGCAGGCTCCACGATAGGTACACCGCTCCCGTCGCTGGTATAGTTTTGCTCTTACCGCGACGCGAGCCGTTCATGACTTCTTCATCCGCCCCGATCCTCATTACCGGTGCCGGCCAGCGTGTCGGCCTGCACTGTGCGCAGCGTTTGCTCGAAGACGGCCATGCCGTGATCTTCAGCTATCGCACTGAACGCCCCGGCGTACAGGCGTTGCGCGACTTGGGGGCGACGGCGGTATTCGGGGACTTTTCCACCGAAGCCGGGATCTTCGCGTTCATCAGCGAACTGAAAAACCACACTGACCACCTGCGCGCGATCATCCATAACGCCTCCGAATGGTTGGCCGAAACGCCGGAAACCGACGCCGCTGCCTTCACCCGCCTGTTCAGCGTGCACATGCTGGCGCCCTACCTGATCAACCTGCACTGCGCCGACTTGCTGCTACGCTCGAGCCCCGCCGACATCGTGCACATCAGCGATGACGTCACCCGCAAGGGCAGCAGTAAACACATCGGCTACTGCGCGAGTAAAGCCGGGCTCGACAGTCTCACGTTGTCCTTCGCCGCGAAGTACGCACCGGACATCAAGGTCAACGGCATCGCCCCAGCCCTGCTACTGTTTAACCCCGACGACGATGAAGCCTATCGCACCAAGGTCCTGGCCAAGTCCGCGCTGGGCATCGAACCCGGCAGCGAAGTGATCTACCAGAGCCTGCGTTATTTGCTCGACAACCCTTATGTCACCGGCACGACCCTGACCGTCAACGGCGGACGGCACCTCAAATAGATCGCCCCGCGAGGATGTTCCATGACGTTATCCCTGTCCCAGAACTATCGCGAGATCCTCATCGGCCTCGGCGAAAATCCCGACCGCGAAGGCTTGCTCGATACACCGCTGCGCGCGGCCAAAGCCATGCAGTACCTGTGTCACGGTTATGAACAGTGTGTCGAAGAAATCGTCAACGGCGCGTTGTTCGCCTCCGACAACGATGAAATGATCATTGTCGACAACATCGAGCTGTATTCGCTGTGTGAACATCACCTGTTGCCCTTCATCGGCAAGGCGCATGTGGCTTATATTCCAACGGGTAAAGTGCTGGGTCTGTCGAAGATTGCACGGTTGGTGGACATGTTCGCCCGTCGTCTGCAAATCCAGGAAAACCTCACCCGGCAAATCGCCGACGCGGTGCAACAGGTGACCGGTGCCGCGGGTGTCGCGGTGGTCATCGAAGCACAGCACATGTGCATGATGATGCGCGGCGTCGAGAAACAGAATTCGACCATGAACACCTCGGTGATGCTCGGCGCCTTCCGCGAGTCGAGCAACACCCGTCAGGAGTTCCTGCAATTGATTGGACGGAGCAAGTAGCAATGCCACAACTTCAACCAGGAATGGCACGCATCCGGGTCAAGGACCTGTGCCTGCGGACATTCATCGGGATCAACGAGGATGAAATCCTCAACAAGCAGGATGTGCTGATCAACCTGACCATCCTGTATGCCGCTCAGGAAGCCGTGCGTGACAACGACATCGATCACGCGCTCAATTACCGGACCATCACCAAAGCGATCATCGCCCACGTCGAAGGCAATCGCTTCGCCCTGCTTGAGCGACTGACCCAGGAAATTCTCGACCTGGTCATGGCGAATGAATCGGTGCTGTACGCCGAAGTCGAAGTCGACAAGCCCCACGCCCTGCGTTTCGCCGAGTCGGTGTCGATCACCCTCGCCGCAAGCCGCTGACCGCGTCTGGCGCATCGTGCGCCAGGCTTTTATCATCCGCGCCACGATTCGATTGCACAGAGCCCGCCATGAACGATCAACAACGCCTCGAACTTGAAGCCGCCGCTTTCCGCCGGCTGGTCGCGCACCTGGACAGCCGCAAGGATGTGCAGAACATCGACCTGATGAACCTCTCGGGTTTCTGCCGCAACTGCCTGTCCAAGTGGTACAAGGCCGCGGCAGATGAGCGCCAGATCGAGGTCAGCCTCGATGATGCCCGCGAAGTGGTCTACGGCATGCCGTACGCCGAGTGGAAAGCCCAGTACCAGCAAGAAGCCAGCGCCGAACAACAAGCGGCGTTCGCCAAAGGAAAACCCAATGAGTGATTTGAACACCCTGCGCGCCAGCCTCAAGAGCGGCGAACACGTTTTTGCCGACACCCTCGCGTTCATCGCCGCGGGCTACGATTACCAGCCTCAGGCCTTCAACAACGGCGGTGTGGACAATGCGGCCGGGCAGAACGAAGGTTCGTGCAAGACTCTGGGTCTGGCGTTGCTGGAAGGCCTGAGCGATGAAGAAGCGCTGTTGGCGTTTGGCGAGCATTACCGTTCTGTCGTGGCGACGCCTGAAGGCAGCGATCACGGAAATATTCGTGCGTTGATTGCCCACGGTCTGGCCGGTGTGAAGTTCACCCAGCCCCCCCTGACACGCCGCTGATCAAATCCCGCAAAAAACCTGTGGCGAGGGAGCTTGCTCCCGCTGGACTGCGTAGCTGTCCCTATTTTTTGGGGCCGCTGCGCGACCCAGCGGGAGCAAGCTCCCTCGCCACAGGTTGCGTTTTACCTGCCCAGCACACATCCCGACTTTTAAGATTGACCCGCCCACTTTATTTCGTTTGCCGGGCACCGCTGCTCGCGGCTTAGATAAAAAGAAGCCTCCCTTCTTCAGAGTCGGTCATCCATGAGCAGCGAATCCATCAGCCGGTCGATCAACATCGTTCACCCTGTCACGCTCAGCCACGGCAAAAACGCCGAGGTCTGGGACACCGATGGCAAACGCTATATCGATTTTGTCGGCGGCATCGGCGTGTTGAACCTCGGCCATTGCCACCCGCGCATCGTCGAGGCCATTCGCGAACAAGCCACCCGGCTGACCCACTACGCGTTCAACGCGGCGCCGCACGTACCCTATCTCGACTTCATGGATCGCCTGGCCGCGTTTATTCCGGTGGATTACCCGGTCAGTGGCATGCTCACCAACAGCGGCGCGGAAGCGGCGGAAAACGCGTTGAAGATCGTCCGTGGCGCGACCGGTCGCACGGCGATCATTGCCTTCGACGGCGCCTTTCACGGACGCACGCTCGCCACGCTCAACCTGAATGGCAAAGTCGCGCCCTACAAACAGAAAGTCGGCGTGCTGCCCGGTCCGGTGTACCACCTGCCCTTCCCCAGCGAAGACAACGGCGTGACCTGCGCCGAAGCGCTGAAGGCGATGGATCGACTGTTCAGTGTCGAAATCGATGTCGACGACGTGGCGTGCTTTATCGTTGAACCGGTGCAGGGCGAAGCGGGCTTCCTGGCCATGGACGTCGAGTTCGCTCAGGCGCTGCGACGCTTGTGCGATGAAAAAAACATCCTGTTGATCGCCGATGAAATCCAGTCCGGGTTCGGCCGCACCGGTCAGCGTTTTGCGTTTTCGCGTTTGGGAATCGAGCCGGACCTGATCCTGCTCGGCAAAAGCATTGCTGGCGGTGTGCCGCTCGGTGCGGTGGTCGGGCGCAAGTCGTTGCTCGACACCTTGCCCAAGGGCGGACTGGGCGGCACTTACTCAGGCAATCCGATTGCCTGCGCTGCCGCATTGGCGACACTCGACGAAATGACCGATGCCAACCTGCATGCCTGGGGCTCGCAGCAGGAAGAAGCGATCGTCAGCCGTTACCACTCCTGGCGCGCCAACAAGACTTCGCCCTTTCTCGGGCGACTGACCGGCGTCGGCGCCATGCGTGGCATCGAATTGGCCCATGCCGACGGCACACCGGCCCCGGCGCAGCTGACGCAACTGCTGGCCCTGGCGCGAGAGGCCGGGTTGCTGCTGATGCCCAGCGGCAAGTCGCGCCACATCATCCGGTTGCTGGCGCCACTGACCACCGAGGCTGCCGTGCTGGAGGAAGGTCTGGACATCCTCGAAGCGAGCCTGGCGAAACTGACCTGACAGCAAACTGCGATCCGGGACTGACATAGCGAATTATGTTCGCTTGTCGTCCCCGATTTTGCGTCGCAATACTGGCCAAAGACCCCTTTCATCTAGCGAGATCATCACCACCTACAAGCCGAGGCATGCATGTATCACGACAATATAATTTATAAGAAAAAGTCCAACGATCCTCAATTCCTGCTCGGCGTAGCCGTGGTGCTGTTCCTCGGCGCCTACCTCATGAACCTGGGCAACAGCGCCCTCAGCCATTTCCTGCAACCCTTGCTGGGCGACGCCCCGGACAGCCTGACCGCGCGCAACATCGCCATCGGCCTGGGAATTGCGGTACTGGGCACGCTGAATTTCCACGTCCTCGGGCGCTTGAAGTTCAAGGTGCAAACCACGGTGGTATGGATCGAGCTGCTGATTCTGTTCCTCGCGTTCTTTGACACCTTCGACCTCTCCTACAGTTTCATCCTCGACAAGGTCGGCTTCCTGATCATCCAGGGCGCTGCAACCACCTTGTACATCTCCGCCGTGGCCATCGTGATTGCCTTCGTGCTGGCGCTGATCGGTGCGGTGGCCAAGCTGTCGAACAACGGGCTGGCCAATGCCCTGGCCTCGTTCTACACCTCGTTCTTTCGCGGCGTGCCGCTGCTGATCCAGATCTACCTGATTTACCTGGGTCTGCCGCAACTGGGCTATGTGGTCGATGCGGTGCCCGCCGGCATCCTCGCGCTGTCGCTGTGCTACGGCGCCTACATGACCGAGATCTTCCGGGCGGGTATCCAGAGCATTCCGGTCGGCCAGTGGGAAGCGTCACGCGCGCTGAACATCAGCCCGTTCAAGACCCTGAGCCGGGTGATCATGCCCCAGGCCTTGCGGGTGATCATTCCGCCCACCGGCAACCAGTTCATTGCCATGCTCAAAGACAGTTCGCTGGTGTCGGTGATCGGCGTCTGGGAACTGATGTACCTGGCCAAGACCCAGGGTCGCGCGGACTTCCGCCACCTGGAAATGCTGATCACCGCCGCGATGATTTACTGGGCCCTGTCGTTCATTCTGGAACGGGTACAGGCGCGAATCGAAAAACGGGTCAACCGATCCGTGGCAAGGGGTTGATGCGTGATGACTCAAACCAATACTGCTGAGCGACTGGACCTGGGCTCTGCTGCGCCGGCCAGCCCTTCGATGATTTCGATCACCGGCCTGAACAAGTGGTACGGCAACTTTCACGCCTTGCGCGATGTCGACCTGAACGTCGCCACCGGCGAAATCCTGGTGGTGTGCGGGCCGTCGGGCTCGGGCAAATCGACGATGATTCGTTGCATCAACCACCTGGAAAATTTTCAGAAAGGCCAAATTCAGGTCAACGGCATCACCCTCACCAGCGAAGCGGAAAGCGTCAGCGCCGTGCGCAGTGAAATCGGCATGGTGTTCCAGAGCTTCAACCTGTTCCCGCACTTGAGCGTCATGGACAACCTGACCCTGGCCCCGCAACTGGTGCAAGGCGTGTCGGCCACCGAGGCGAAAAAACGTGCACAGGTTTACCTGGAGCGGGTGCGCATTGCCGAACACGCGCACAAATATCCGTCGCAATTGTCCGGCGGACAACAGCAGCGCGTGGCGATCGCCCGGGCGCTGTGCATGAATCCCAAAGTGATGCTGTTCGACGAACCGACCTCGGCGCTGGACCCGGAAATGGTCCACGAAGTGCTGGATGTCATGGGCGAACTGGCCACCGACGGCATGACCATGATCTGCGTGACCCATGAGATGGGGTTTGCCAGCAAGGTGGCTGACCGCGTGCTGTTCATGGACCAGGGCCAGGTTATCGAACAAGCCACCCCCGCCGAATTTTTCAATAACCCACAGACCGAGCGCGCGCAGAAATTCCTGTCGCAGATCATCGGTCACTGAAGACCGCTTTGCCCCCATAAAACAATAACGAAACATGGAGATGGACATGGTCAGAAGTAAAAGCGTAACCACCCTCGCCGCCGCACTGTCGCTGTTGTTCGTCGGTGCCGCCAATGCCGGTGCCGTGCTGGACAAGATCCAGAGCAGCAAGACGTTGACCGTCGCCACCTCGGCGACCTGGCCACCCCAGGGGTTCATCAACGACAAGAATGAAATCGACGGCTTCGATATCGACGTATCCAAAGAGATCGCCAAGCGACTCGGCGTCGAGGCCAAGTTCATCACGCCCGACTGGGATGTGATCACCGCAGGCAAGTGGAACGGCCGCTGGGACGTGTCCGTGGGTTCGATGACCGCGACCAAGAGCCGCGCGCGGATTCTCGATTTCCCCGGGACCTATTACTACGTTCCCTACGTGTTCGCGGTGCATGACAAATCCAAAGTCACCGACCACAAGGCGCTGAATGGCAAAACCATCGGCGTTGAAGGGGGCACTACGTCCGAGGACTATTTCAGCCAGGCGCTGGCCATTGAAACCACGGACGTGCCGCCCGTCGTCTATGACGTAAAAACCGAAAAAATGAAGACCTACGCCGGTTCCGTCGGGCCGCTGGACGACCTGCGCCTGGGCGACGGTGCCCGTCTGGACGCCATCCTCACGCAACGCAGCACACTGGATGCCGCCGTCAAGAAGGGCTATCCGTTGCGGGCCGTCGACGACAACATCGCGTTCTATGAACCGCTGGCCGTCGCCACCGACAAGGGTGACCCGGAACTCAAGGCCAGGCTCGGTGAAATCATCGCCGCGATGCACAAGGACGGCACGCTGACCAAGCTGTCGGACAAGTGGTACGGCGTCGATTACTCGACCATCAAGTAATCACCCGCCCCTCCCCTGTAGGAGCGAGCCATGTGGCGAGGGGATTTATCCCCGTTGGGCTGCGGAGCGGCCCCGGCATTTCAACGTTAAAGCGCATCTACGACTGCTGCGCAGCCGAACGGGGATAAATCCCCTCGCCACACAGGCTCGCTCCCACATAGGTAAGGCAATTACCCAAGGATTGACCATGTCCTTTCCCAACACCTGGTATTCCCAAACCTCGCTGCCCCGCGCGGCCAGGTCCGAATTGAACAGCGACGAAAGCTGCGACGTCTGCATCATCGGTGCCGGCATCGCCGGGCTCACCGCCGCTCTGGAACTGACCCGACGCGGCAAACGCGTGATCCTTCTCGAAGCCCATCAGGTGGCGTGGGGCGCGTCGGGCCGCAATGGCGGCGTGGTGTCGCCGGGCTGGGCCGAAGGGTCTGGCGCGATCCGCAAAAAAGTGGGACTGGAACAGGCTCGGACGCTGTTTCAGATGTCGGTCGAAGGTGTGGAGATTGTCCGCCGCAACATCGCCGAACTGGCGCTGGCAGGTTGTGCGCCGTCCGCCGGTACGATTCGGGTCAAGCGTTACGACGATGGCGCCGGTGTGAAAAACCACATCGAAACCATGCGACGCGACTTCGGTTATGAACTCAACTTCCTCGACACCGCCAAGGTCCGCGCGCAGGCGCACACCCTTCGCTATTTTCAGGGTGTCGAAGATCCCAACGCCATGCACTTCCACCCGCTTAACTATTGCCTGGGCCTGGCCCTGGCCATTGAAACTGCGGGAGGCAGGATTTTCGAGCAGTCAAAAATGCTCGCCTGGCAGCGCGAAGGCGCCGACAAAATCGTCAGGACCGCTCATGGCAGTGTCCGCTGTCAGGACCTGATATTTTGCGCCGGCGGCTACGGCGGCCCGGAACTGCAAAAACTCAGTCGCGCCTACCTGCCGATCGCCACCTATGTGGTGCTGACCGAACACCTGGGCGACTCGATCAAAAACGTCCTCGATTCAGGCGCCGCATTCTCGGACGACCGCCGCGCTTCGGATTACTACCGCGTCGTCGAAGGCGACCGCCTGCTCTGGGGCGGACGCATCACCACCCGCAACGAACAGAATGAAAAGGCCCTGGCGGCCATGCTCAAGGCCGACATGGTGTCGGTCTATCCGCAGCTGGCGCCAGTGAACATCGAATTGGCCTGGTCTGGCCTGATGGGTTACTCGACCAACAAAATGCCCGACCTCGGGCTACTGGAACCGGGCGTCTGGGCTTGCACATCGTTTGGCGGTCACGGGCTGAACACCGGGTCAATTGGAGGCCGGGTGATCGCCGAAGCGGTGTGCGGGGAAAGTGTGCGGTATCAGTCGTTCAAACCGTATCTGCTGGACTGGAACGGTGGGCCGTTCGGACGGGTGGCTGCCAATGCGATCTATCAATCGCTGAAGGTCATGGATTATGTTCAGGAGCGCTTTCGCGGTTGATCGCCATTTCCGCAAACCCTGTTAACCCTTGTGGGAGCTAGCCTGCTAGCTCCCACAAGGGTTTGTGTTGACCGCATTTTTCGTGAGCAAAAAAAACCGGCCAAAGCCGGTTTTTTTTCATTTCAACGCTCTCAGAACTTGGCGTTCTGCAGGTCATCCAGATAACGCTCGGCATCCAGTGCCGCCATGCAGCCAGCACCCGCCGAGGTGATCGCCTGACGGTAAACGTGGTCAGCCACGTCACCGGCCGCGAAGATCCCTTCGACGTTGGTCGCCGTCGCATTGCCTTCACGACCGCCGTGCACCACCAGGTAGCCATCTTTCAACGTCAGCTGACCTTCGAACAGCGAGGTGTTCGGGGTGTGGCCGATGGCGATGAACACGCCGTCGACTTTCAGCTCGTCGAAGCTGCCGTCGTTGTTTTTCAGGCGAGCACCGGTCACGCCCATGTTGTCGCCCAGGACTTCGTCCAGGTTCGAGTTCAGCTTCAGGATGATCTTGCCTTCGGCAACGCGGGCATTGAGCTTGTCGATCAGGATCTTCTCGGCGCGGAAGGTTTCGCGACGGTGGATCAGGGTCACGGTGCTGGCGATGTTGGCCAGGTACAGCGCTTCTTCGACAGCGGTGTTACCGCCACCGACCACAGCCACTGGCTTGTTGCGATAGAAGAAACCGTCGCAGGTCGCGCAGGCCGAAACGCCTTTGCCCATGAACGCTTCTTCCGATGGCAGGCCCAGGTAGCGAGCGCTGGCGCCGGTGGCGATGATCAGGGCATCGCAGGTGTACGTCGCGCTGTCGCCGGTCAGGGTGTAAGGCTTGGCAGCGAAGTCCACGGCATTGATGTGATCGAAAACGATCTCGGTTTCAAAGCGCTCGGCGTGCTCTTTCATGCGTTCCATCAGCGCCGGGCCGGTCAGGCCGTGGACGTCGCCCGGCCAGTTGTCGACTTCGGTGGTGGTGGTCAGTTGACCGCCGGCTTGCATGCCGGTAATCAGCAGAGGCTTGAGGTTGGCACGGGCGGCATAGACCGCGGCGCTGTAACCGGCAGGGCCGGAACCGAGAATAATCACTCGCGAATGACGGACTTCAGACATGACCTGCTCCTGTTGACCGGCCCGGAACACCTGGCGCGGAACGCCGGGTTGCCGGCGGGAATAAAAAAGGACTGTTGAAAGCACTTGGGGAAGGCTTGAACTCGACAGTCCTGTAAAAAGATTGGGTGCAGCGTATCGAGGGGGCGAAGATTAAGGAAATACGGTTTAACAATCCAGCTCATAGGCGGTCTCTATCCGGTTGCCGTCTATATATAGGCGCCTTTGTTACAGTTGATGTCGATGCTGCGACCGCGCTTTCGCCCGTCAGGCAAAGCCGGTAAGGTCGGCGCGTTTCCCCTCTGCTCGGAGCACGATATGCCCGCCCCTGTTCTGTCCGGCCCGCAATACCTGCGCGAAGGCCTCAAGCTGGTCCTGAGTCCCAGCCTGCGTTTATTCGTGTTGTTGCCGCTGGCAATCAATCTGGTGCTGTTCGTCGGATTGATCTATCTGGCCGGCCATCAATTCAGCCTGTGGGTCGATACGCTGATGCCGTCCCTGCCCGACTGGCTGAGTTTTCTCAGTTACGTGCTCTGGCCGATCTTTGTCGTGCTGGTGGTGTTGATGGTGTTCTTCACCTTCACCATGCTGGCCAACGTTATCGCCGCGCCGTTCAATGGCTTCCTGGCGGAAAAAGTCGAAGTGGTGGTACGCGGCACCGACGACTTCCCCTCTTTCAGCTGGGGCGAACTGATCGCCATGATCCCACGCACCCTGGCTCGGGAAATGCGCAAACTCGGCTACTTCCTGCCGCGGGCGCTCGGGCTGTTCATCCTCTCGTTCATCCCCGTGGTGAACATCATCGCCGCGCCGTTGTGGCTGCTGTTCGGGGTGTGGATGATGGCGATCCAGTACATCGACTACCCGGCGGACAACCACAAGCTGGGCTGGAACGAAATGCTCGCCTGGCTGCGCGAGAAGCGCTGGCAGAGCATGAGTTTTGGCGGCAGTGTTTACCTGGTGCTGCTGATTCCGGTGGTCAACATTCTGATGATGCCGGCGGCGGTGGCGGGGGCGACGTTGTTCTGGGTGCGTGAACGCGGCGCGGAGAATCTGGTGACGCAACGCTGAGCCTGTCACAAATCCATCATCAAAACGCCACAACGACGACATGGCCTCAGCCGACACTGAGGTCATGACGACAGCTCTGCATATCACTCTGATCACCGAAACCTTCCCTCCCGAAATCAACGGCGTGGCCAATACCCTTGGCCGCTTGTGCGACGGTTTGCGCGCGCGGGGGCATCAGGTTGAACTGGTGCGACCACGGCAGGGTTGCGATCAGCAGTTGGGCAGCGACGATGAGTTGCTGCTGTGCCGGGGCTGGCCGCTGCCGGGGTATCCGGGTTTGCAATGGGGTCAGTCATCGATGCACAAACTGCTGCGACGCTGGAAGCGCCAGCGCCCGGACGTGCTGTACATCGCCACGGAAGGACCGCTGGGCCTGTCGGCGCTGCGCGCGGCACGGCGCCTGGGGATTTCGGTAGTCAGCGGCTTCCACACTAATTTCCAGCAATACTCCAACCAGTACGGGCTCGGCTTGCTCACCCGCCTGCTGACCCACTACCTGCGCTGGTTTCACAATCGTTCGACCCTGACCCTGGTGCCAAGTATCAGCCAGCGGATGGAACTGGAGCGCCGGCATTTCGAGCGCCTGGCGTTGCTGTCTCGCGGAGTCGACAGCCAGTTGTTTCACCCGACCAAACGCCTGCCATCGCTGCGCGAACAGTGGGGTCTGGGCGAGAAGGATATTGCGCTGATTCACGTAGGGCGTCTGGCGCCGGAAAAAAACCTTGGCTTGCTTAAACGCTGCTTCGACACGCTGGCAGCGACTTATCCACAGCGAAACATGAAACTGATCATCGTCGGCGACGGCCCGCAACGAGCGTCGCTGGAGCAGGAACTGCCCGAAGCGATTTTCTGCGGCTCACAACGCGGCGAAGCCCTGGCCAGCCACTATGCGTCCGGGGATGTTTTTCTGTTTCCGAGCATGACCGAAACCTTCGGCAATGTGGTGCTTGAGGCGTTGGCCTCGGGGCTGGGCGTGGTGGCTTACGATCAAGCGGCGGCGGCGCAGCATATCCGCCACGGCTACAACGGCGTGCTGGCGATGCCGGGGGATGAAGAGGCGTTCAGCGATGCGGCGGCGTGGTTGCTGGAGGAGCGCGAAACCTTGCGTTGCATAAGGCTCAATGCGCGCCAGCATGCGAGTCGCCAGGGTTGGGCGGCGATTATCGAGCAGTTTGAAGGGCAGTTGCGGGGGGCTTGTGTGGGGGAGCACGTGGTGCCGAATGCACCGACCTTGCCCTGAGCCTAGGGAGTCATCGCCAGCAGGCTGGCTCCCACAGGGGGTCTGCGGTGTACACAGAACATGTGGGAGCCAGCCTGCTGGCGATGGGGCCTTGCCAGTCGCCGCTTAAACCAAGGTCATCAACGCCTCACGGCTGAACGGCAGAATGTCTTCCTCACGCCCGTCACGCACTTTCTGCGCCCAGTCCGGGTCCACCAGCAGCGCACGCCCTACCGCCACCAGATCAAACTCATCGTTGTTCAAACGCTCCAGCAGCTTCTCCAGGCTGGCCGGCTGCGCGATCTTGTCGGTGTTGACCATGAACTGCAGGAACTCGCCATCCAGGCCGACGCTGCCCACGGTGATGGTCGGCTTGCCGGTCAGTTTGCGCGTCCAGCCCGCCAGGTTCAGTTCAGAACCGTCGAACTCCGGCTCCCAGAAACGGCGCGTCGAGCAGTGGAAAATGTCCACACCCGCGTCGGACAACGGCTTGAGAAACTCACCCAACGCTTCCGGGGTTTGCACCAGACGCGCGGTGTAATCCTGCTGCTTCCACTGGGAGAAACGGAAAATGATCGGGAAACCTTCGCCGACCGCAGCACGCACGGCCTGAATCAGCTCGATGGCGAAGCGCGAACGGTTGGCCAGGCTGCCGCCGTATTCGTCAGTACGCTGGTTGCTGCCTTCCCAGAAGAACTGGTCCACCAGGTAGCCGTGTGCACCGTGGATTTCCACACCGTCCATGCCGATGCTTTGCGCGTCTTTGGCGGCTTGGGCGAACGCGGCGATCACGTCCTGGATGTCCTGTCTGGTCATGCCGTGAACCACAACCTGGCCGTCCTTCAGTTTTTCCGACGGACCGTAACCCGGCACACTCGCGTCCGGCTCGGTGCCGATGCGACGCACGCTACCGACATGCCACAGCTGCGGAACGATCTTGCCGCCTTCGGCGTGCACCGCGTCGACGACTTTCTTCCAGCCGGCCAGCGCGGCCTCACCGTAGAAGTGCGGCACGTTCGGGTAGCCATTGGAGGCCTTGTGGCCAACCGTGGTGCCTTCGGTGATGATCAAGCCAACGCCGGCAGCGGCGCGGCGACGGTAGTACTCGATCACTTTGGAATTGGGCACGCCGCCCGGCGAGAACGAGCGGGTCATCGGGGCCATGACAACGCGGGTCGGCAGTTCAAGGGTGCCGAGGTGGAACGGTTTGAACAGGGCTTTGACGGGCATGGGGCGCTCCACAAAAACGATATCGACGGGATGGAATTTTATGACGGCGATAATATGTGCAGTGGCGAGCGATGCACAGCACTATTGATCTGGGTGATTAAGGGTCAAAAGGCAGAAGCAAAAAGATCGCAGCCTACGGCAGTTCCTACAGAGGAATGCGAACACCTGTAGGAGCTGCCAAAGGTTGCGATCTTTTGATCTTGATTCGCGAAAATCAGCTCAGGGCTTTTTCGATGGCCTGGATGACAGAAGGATCATCCGGCGCCGTACGTGGCGAGAACCGCGCCAGGACACGACCATCCTTGCCCAGCAGGAATTTTTCGAAGTTCCAGGTAATGTCGCCTGGAAACTCGGCGCCTTCACCCGCCAGCAGGCGGTACAGCTGATGACGATCATGGCCGTTGACTTCCAGCTTGCTGGACAACGGAAAGGTCACGCCATAGTTGAGGCTGCAGAATTCCTGGATTTCTTGCTCAGTGCCCGGTTCCTGCCCGGCAAACTGGTTGCACGGCAGGCCCAGCACGCTGAAGCCTTTACCTTTGTATTGCTGGTAAAGGTTTTCCAGTGCCGCGTACTGTGGTGTCAAGCCACATTTGGAGGCGACGTTGACTACCAGCACGACGTTCCCCTTGAAGGGCGCCAGCGGTAGCTCCTGTCCATCCAGGGCTGTCAATTTAAGGTCGTGAAAAGCACTCATGACGAACTCCAGATTCCCGTGTTCTACTCGAAACAGCCACTTGGCGATATCACCAGGGACAGCCGCGGACTAAAAAGGCGCCCTCGGGCGCCTCTCCAGTTCTCTGAGCTTAGCGCAGAAAATCAGTGGTGATGGCCACCTTCGCCATGGACGTGACCATGAGCGATTTCTTCCTGGCTGGCGTCACGGATGTCGATGATCTTGACCTGGAAATTCAGGCGCTGACCGGCCAACGGGTGGTTGCCGTCGACGGTGACATCGTCGCCGTCCAGATCACGAATGGTGACGATCTGCATCTGGCCGTCCGGAGCGGAAGCATGGAACTGCATGCCCACTTCCAGTTCGTCGACGCCTTCGAACATGCTGCGGCTCAGGGTGCTGACCAGTTCGGCAGCGTATTCGCCGTAAGCATCTTCAGGTTCAACTGCTACGGTCAGCTCGTCGCCGACTGCTTTGCCTTCCAGAGCCTTTTCCAGGCCCGGGATGATGTTGCCTGCACCTTGCAGGTAGACCAGCGGCGCGCCGCCGGCGGAGCTGTCGATGACCTCACCAGCGTCGTTGGTCAGGGTATAGTCGATGGAGACAGCCTTATTGGCGGCGATCAGCATGGGGCGAGACCTTTTGCATAAGAATTTAGAAAGGCCAAGTTTAGCGAAGCAATCGTCCGAAAGCGAACACAACCCGGACAGACGGATCGTAGCGAAAAGCTCGACGGTCACCGGTTTTCATCAGGACGAGGACGGGCATTGGGTGGTCGAACTGTCTTGTGGCCATACCCAGCACCTGCGCCACCAGCCACCCTGGCAATCGCGCGCATGGGTCCTGGACCCTGCGCAACGTATTGAAAAAATAGGCCAGCCCTTTGAATGTGGTTGGTGCGCACAGGGCTCGGTTAGCGATAACCTTGGCGACTGAAATTCGGTAGATCGTCAGCTATAGATGATCACCTTTGTCATGCTCCTCCAGAGAATCCGCATGCAAACTTTTTTTATCGCGCCCACCGATTTTGGTGTGGGTCTGACCTCCATCAGCCTCGGGCTGGTACGTACGCTTGAGCGCGCCGGCCTCAAAGTCGGCTTTTTCAAACCGATCGCCCAGCCCCATCCGGGTGACACCGGGCCTGAACGCTCCACCGAACTGGTGGCGCGTACCCACGGTTTGAAACCGCCTCAGCCATTGGGCCTGGCCCACGTCGAGCGCATGCTCGGCGACGGTCAGCTCGATGAACTGCTCGAAGAAATCATCACGCTCTATCAGCAAGCCGCCATCGGCAAAGACGTGTTGATCGTCGAAGGCATGGTCCCGACCCGCAGCGCCAGTTACGCCGCGCGGGTCAATCTGCATTTGGCCAAGAGCCTGGATGCCGACGTGATCCTGGTCTCGGCGCCGGAAAACGAAGTGCTGACCGAACTCTCCGGCCGCGTGGAATTGCAGGCGCAATTGTTCGGCGGTCCGAAAGACCCGAAAGTCCTCGGTGTGATCCTCAACAAGGTCAAGACCGACGAAAGCATGGACGCCTTCGCCTCGCGCCTGAAGGAGCATTCGCCCTTGCTGCGCAGCGGTGATTTCCGTCTGCTTGGCTGCATCCCGTTCCAGCCGGAACTGAACGCCCCGCGTACCCGCGACGTCGCCGACCTGATGGGCGCGCAAATTCTCAATGCCGGCGATTATGAAACCCGGCGCATGACCAAGATCATCATCTGCGCCCGCACCATGCGCAACACCGTGGAGCTGCTCAAGCCCGGCGTACTCGTGGTAACGCCAGGCGATCGCGACGACATCATCCTCGCCGTCAGCCTCGCGGCCATGAACGGCGTGCCGCTGGCCGGCCTGCTGCTGACCAGCGACACCCTGCCCGACCCGCGCATCATGGACCTGTGCCGTGGCGCGTTGCAGGCCGGTTTGCCGGTGTTGTCGGTGAGCACCGGTTCCTACGAGACCGCCAACCTGTTGAACGGTCTGAACAAGGAGATCCCGATCGACGACCGCGAGCGTGCGGAGATCATCACCGACTTCGTCGCCAGCCACCTGGATGCCAACTGGCTGCACCAGCGTTGCGGCACGCCAAGGGAGATGCGCCTGTCGCCTGCAGTGTTCCGCTACCAGTTGATCCAGCGCGCCCAGGCCGCCAACAAACGCATCGTGTTGCCCGAAGGCAGCGAACCGCTGACCGTGCAAGCGGCCGCGATCTGTCAGGCGCGCGGCATTGCCCGTTGCGTGCTGCTGGCGAAACCGGAAGATGTCGAAGCCGTCGCTCGAGCGCACGATATCGAGCTGCCGCCAGGGCTGGAAATTCTCGACCCGGACCTGATTCGCGAACGCTACGTCGAACCAATGGTTGCCCTGCGCAAAAGCAAAAGCCTCAATGCGCCGATGGCCGAGCAACAACTGGAAGACACCGTGGTGATCGGCACGATGATGCTGGCGCTGGATGAAGTCGACGGCCTCGTGTCCGGCGTCATCCACTCCACCGCCAACACCATTCGCCCTGCCCTGCAGCTGATCAAGACCGCGCCGGGCTGCACCCTGGTGTCGTCGGTGTTCTTCATGCTGTTTCCCGAAGAGGTGCTGGTCTATGGCGACTGCGTGATGAACCCGCATCCGAGCGCCAGCGAGCTGGCCGAGATTGCCCTGCAAAGCGCCGACTCGGCTGCCGCGTTTGGCATCACCCCGCGCGTGGCAATGATCAGTTACTCCAGCGGTGAATCCGCCAGCGGTGAGGAAGTCGAGAAAGTGCGTGAAGCGACATTGCTCGCCCATGAACAACAGCACTCGCTGCTGATCGACGGCCCGTTGCAATACGACGCCGCGGCCAACGAAACCGTCGCCCGGCAACTGGCGCCGAACAGTCAGGTGGCCGGGCGTGCCACGGTGTTCGTGTTCCCCGATCTGAACACCGGCAACACAACGCACAAAGCCGTGCAGCGCAGCGCCGATTGCGTCAGCCTCGGACCGATGCTGCAAGGCCTGCGCAAACCGGTGAACGACCTGCCGCGCGGCGCGCAAGTCGATGACATCGTGTACACCATCGCGTTGACCGCGATTCAAGCTGCCAACCGACCTCTGGATCTTTAAATGCTGGATTTCCTGCCTGCCGCCGTGCGCGGCGTGATTGCATCGTTGTTGCTGGCGTTGAATACGATTTTGCTCTGCTCGTTTCTGTTCTGCGTGGCGATCTTCAAAATCTTGCCCTTTGCCCTCACCCAGCGTTTCACGCTCTGGTTGATGAGCCATACCCATGAAGCCTGGATCAGTAACAACAAAGCCTGGATGAACCTGGTCTGCCGTACGCGCTGGCACCTTAGTGGCCTCGAAGGTCTGGACTATCAGCACTCATACCTGATCACCAGCAACCATCAGAGCTGGGTCGACATCATGGTGCTGCAGTACGTGCTCAACCGTCGCATCCAGCCGCTGAAGTTTTTTCTCAAGCAAGAGCTGATCTGGGTGCCGGTGATTGGTCTGGCGTGGTGGACGCTGGGCTTTCCGTTCATGAAACGCTACTCCAAGGCTTACCTGGAAAAGCACCCTGAAAAGAAAGGCAAAGACCTGGAAACCACCCGCAAGACCTGCGCGAAGTTTCGCAACAACCCGGTGGGGATTTTCAATTTCGTTGAAGGCACGCGCTTCACCGAAGGCAAGCATGCCCAGCAGAAATCACCGTTCAAGTATCTGCTCAAGCCCAAGGCCGGTGGCATTGCGTTTGTGCTGGATGCGATGGGTGAGCAGCTGGAGTCGATCGTCAACGTGACCATTCACTATCCGGGCGGGCGGCCTGGGTATTGGGATTTGCTCTGTGGCAACGTGAAAGATGTAGTGGTGCATTTTCAGGAGCTGAAGATTCCGCCGCAGTTTATCGGCAAGAACTATGACCAGGATGGGGAGTATCGCTTGCAGTTTCAGGGGTGGATCAATCAGCTTTGGTTAGACAAGGATGCGTTGCTGGAGCAGATGCATCGCAAATACCCCGATAAACACTGACCTACTGTGGGAGCCAGCCTGCTGGCGATAGCGGGTTCACATTCAGCAGATTTATTGCCTGAATCACCGCAATCGCTAGCAGGCTAGCTGTGTAAACCCACCACGTTGTTCACGGATGCTATTCGGCTAATTGGTGGCAAATAACTCAGGCTGGCATGCGGGCGATGCCAGTTGTACTCGTGCAACCACGACGTCAGGTAGGTCGCACGTTGGTCTGAGCTTTCGTAACTTCTGGCGTAGGCCCATTCGCGCAGAGCGGTTTGGATAAATCGCTCTGCCTTGCCATTCGTTCGTGGTGTGTAAGGTTTGGTATAGATGTGTTTAAGCCCCAGCCGTCGACATAGACGCTTGAAACGTCCGGACTTGTAGCAAGGGCCGTTATCGGTCATTACCCGCTCGAAGCAAACGCCAAGGCTTGCGTAGTAGCGCAGGGCCCGGATCGGCGCGAGGCAGGCGCTACGCCCACTTTGGTCTGCGTACAAACCGCTGTGTGCCACTCGACTGTTATCGTCGATGGCAACATGGGCGTATTCCCAACCGACATGGTAAGAGCGGCCTTTTAGGCGGTCTCGTGTCACTCGATGACCTGGTTTGTTAAAACGCCCCAGCTTCTTGATGTCCAGGTGAAGCAGACCTCCGGGCTTAGAATATTCGTAGCGAATCACTGGCGGTGGCGGTTCCAGGTATGCCAAACGGTTGAGGCCGTTACGGCTCAATAACCTGCCCACAGTGCTGTGTCCCACCTTCAAGTCCTGGCTGATTTGGCGATAGGTTTTTCGCTGGCGACGTAGCTCAAGCACTTGTTCCTGGCGCATCTCAGGAAGCGCGTGCGGACAGAACTTGGGGCGGGACGAACGATCCTGCAGTCCTTCCTCGCCTTCAGCTCGATAGCGATTAAGCCACTTGTAGGCAGTGCGAACACTGACTCCTTGAGACTGAGCTACCTCAACAGGTCTCAGGCCTTCCTTAAGGATTCGTTGAACAAGAAGGGCTCGACCGGAAACGGTTAATCGGGCATTTTTATGAACGTTCACTCGGGGCCTCCGGGTGCTTGGTTTGGTTCGCACCTCCAATTTCCCGGAAAAGCCCCGAGTGAACAACCTACAGAGAGATCACAGCTAGCGCCCACAGTTGACCGAGTTGGCCCGAATAAAAAAAACCGCCGATGATCACTCATCGGCGGGTTTTTTATTGCGCGGCTGACGCTTAGATCGCGCCACGCTGACGCAGCAGATCCAGCACTTGCTTGACGCTTTCTTCCAGCGACAACGACTGGGTGTCGACCACGAGGTCGGCGTCCAGCGGCACGTCGTACGGGAAGGAATCGCCCGGGATGTTATCCCCGGCCGCCGCGTACAGGCCCTGTGGATCACGCTCGGCACAGACTGTCGGCGAGGCCTGGACGTAGACCGTCAGCAGACGCTCCTTGCCGATCAGGTCCTTGGCCTGCTCGCGACCTTCGGCGCTCGGTGCAACGAAAGCGGCCAGCGTCAGCAAACCGGCTTCGTTGAACTGACGCGCAACGTGCGCGGCACGGCGCCAGTTCTCGGTACGCCCGGCGCGATCCTGTGGCAGACCTTTGTTCAGGTCATGACGCAGGTTCTGGCCATCGAGCACGAATACCGCACGGCCCATGTCGAACAGCTTGCGTTCAACCGCGTAGGCCAAGGTGCTTTTGCCTGCGCCCGACAAACCGCTGAACAACACGGTAGCCGGCTGCTGCCCGAAACGCTGAGCGCGCTCTTCGGTGGCGACGTGTGCCAGTTTGCCGTGGTGCGTGCTGCTGCCATGCGCCAACGGCTGAGCGATGATCATGCCGGCCGCGACGGTGCCGTTGGTCAGACGATCGATGACGATGAATGAACCGGTGGTGCGATTGCTGGCGTAACCGTCCAGCGCGATGGCTGCGTCGAGGCTGATCTTGACCCGACCGATCTCGTTCAGTTGCAGCGCACTGGCCGGACCTTCTTCCAGGGTGTTCACGTCCACACGGTTGACGATGCTGGTGATCGAACCCGGCACGTAACTCGTGGCGCGCTTGATGTCGTATTTCTTGCCCGGCAGCATCGGCTCTTCGGCCATCCACACCAGCATGGCGTCGAAGGCGTCGGTCACTTGCGGCAGGTTGTCGGCGTGCACCAGCAAGTCGCCGCGGGAGATGTCGATCTCGTCTTCCATGGTCAGCGTGACAGCCTGGCCTGGACCGGCGTGTTCCAGCTCACCTTCGAAGGTGACGATGGATTTCACGCGGCTGCTCTTGCCCGACGGCAGCACAACGACTTCGTCGCCCTTGTGCACGATGCCGCTGGCCAGGGTGCCGGCGAACCCACGGAAGTTCAGGTTCGGACGGTTGACGTACTGCACCGGGAAACGCAGGTCGGTGTAGTTGCGGTCGCTGGCGATCTCGACGGTTTCCAGAATTTCCATCAGCGACTGGCCGGTGTACCACGGCGAGCGCTCGGACTTGTTCACCACGTTGTCGCCCTTCAGCGCCGACATCGGCACGAAGGCCATGGTGGTCGGCTTGAACGCGATGCCTTCGGCGAACTTCAGGTAATCGGCCTTGATCGACTCGAACACGGTTTCGTCGAAGCCGTTGAGGTCCATCTTGTTGATGGCGACCACGATGTGTTTGATGCCGAGCAACGAGGCTATGAAGCTGTGGCGACGGGTCTGAGTCTGCACGCCGTAGCGGGCGTCGACCAGGATGATCGCCAGGTCACAGGTGGACGCACCGGTGGCCATGTTGCGGGTGTACTGCTCATGGCCAGGGGTATCGGCGATGATGAATTTGCGCTTGGCGGTGGAGAAGTAGCGGTAGGCGACATCGATGGTGATGCCCTGTTCACGCTCAGCCTGCAGGCCGTCGACCAGCAACGCCAGATCGATGTCTTCGCCGGTGGTGCCGACTTTTTTCGAGTCGCGGGTAATGGCTTCCAGGTGATCTTCGTAGATCATCTTGGAGTCGTGCAGCAGGCGCCCGATCAGGGTGCTCTTGCCGTCGTCGACGTTGCCACAAGTCAGAAAGCGCAGCATTTCCTTGCGTTCGTGCTGGCCCAGGTAGGCGAGGATGTCCTCGCTGATCAAATCAGATACGTGCGACATGACAACCCCTTAGAAATAACCCTGACGTTTCTTTTCTTCCATCGAGCCTGCGCCATCGTGGTCGATGACCCGGCCCTGGCGTTCGGAAGTTCGCGTCAGGAGCATTTCCTGAATGATGTCGGTCAGGCTGGTGGCCTCGGACTCGACCGCACCGGTCAACGGGTAGTCACCCAGTGTGCGGAAACGGACTTTCTTCTTGACGATGCGCGCCTTGTCTTCGTCGCTCAGGTGATTGAGCAGGCGTTCGTCGTCGATCATGATCCAGGTGCCATTCATCTCGATGACGTCGCGCTCGGCGGCGAAATACAGCGGCACGATCGGGATGCCTTCGAGGTAGATGTACTGCCAGATGTCCAGTTCGGTCCAGTTCGACAATGGGAAAACGCGGATCGATTCACCCTTGTTGACGTTGCCGTTGTAGACGTTCCACAGCTCTGGACGCTGGTTTTTCGGGTCCCAGCGATGCTTGGTGTCGCGGAAGGAATACACGCGCTCTTTGGCACGGGATTTCTCTTCGTCGCGGCGAGCGCCACCGAACGCGGCGTCGAAGCCGTACTTGTCGAGAGCCTGTTTCAGGCCTTCGGTTTTCATGATGTCGGTGTGCTTGGCACTGCCGTGGGTCAGCGGGTTGATGCCCTGCGCGACGCCATCGGGGTTCACGTGCACCAGCAGGTCAAGGCCAAGCTCTTCGACCATGCGGTCGCGGAACGCGTACATTTCCTTGAACTTCCACCGGGTGTCGACATGCATCACCGGGAACGGCAGCTTGCCCGGGAAGAATGCCTTGCGCGCAAGGTGCAGCATCACGGCGGAGTCTTTACCGACGGAGTACAGCATCACCGGGTTATCGAACTCGGCGGCGACCTCGCGGATGATGTGGATGCTTTCGGCCTCCAGCTGTTTCAGATGCGTCAGTTTGTCGACCATGGCTACTCACGAAAACGATCTTATGGACGGCCAGCGGGCCGTGTTCGAGCGAGGAATCCTAGCACAGCGTCCTCTTCTAATCAGGACGCGAACTAGATCGAAAGGGTATATGAATATACCCCCTCGTTTGGGCGGTCAGGCCCCTGTGGGAGCGAGCCTGCTCGCGATTGCGGTGTTGTATCTGTCACATCAATGTCGCTTGTCATGCAGTCATCGCGAACAGGCTCGCTCCCACATTTGATTTGTGGTGTTAATCAAATCGGGTTGGGGCAATCGATGAAAATGTGCTCCAGCGCAAAACGTCGCGCCAGGTAATCGCCCAGCGCCTGCACACCATAGCGCTCAGTGGCATGGTGCCCGGCGGCGATGAAGCTGATGTCGTTTTCCCGGGCGCTGTGGAAAGTCTGTTCGGACGCTTCACCGCTGAGGTACAGATCGACCCCGGCCAAAACGGCCTGATCGATGTAACCCTGACCACCACCGGTGCACCAGCCAACCCGGCGAATCATCTCGCTGCCTTCGATCAGCAGCGGCTCGCGGCCCATGACTTCCTGCACGCGGCGGGCAAAATCACGCGGTGTCACCGGCTCGTTCAGAGAGCCCACCAGCCCGACAATTTTAAGGTTGTCCGGATCGAGCGGACCTTCGACGGTGATGTCCAGCTGACGCGCGAGCTGCACGTTGTTGCCGACGTCCGGATGCAGGTCCAGTGGCAGATGGTAGGACAACAGGCTGATATCGTGCTTGAGCAGGGTTTTCAACCTACGCTGCTTCATGCCGGTGATGCACGGATTCTCGCCCTTCCAGAAATAACCGTGGTGCACCAGCACCAGATCGGCCTGGGCTTCGACCGCCGCGTCCAGCAACGCCTGACTGGCGGTGACGCCACTGACGATGCGCATCACCTGCGGCCGCCCCTCAACCTGTAACCCATTGGGGCAATAATCGGCAATCCTTGCACTGTTCAGATAACGGTCGGCTTCTTCGACCAGGGTGCTCAGGGCGACGGCCATAAAAGACTCCTAAATATCCCGTTCAGAGGCGCGCGCGGCCTCGTATAATGCGCGACATTATGGGCGGTCTCATACCACCTGCAACCTTCCAGGACGTGCTTAATGCTCAAAGCGCTGCGTTTTTCCGGCTGGCCGCTGTTGGCCGGCGTGCTTATCGCTCTGTTGATCATCCAGCGTTACCCGCAGTGGGTCGGGCTTCCGAGCCTCGACGTCAACCTGCAGCAAGCCCCGCAAACCACCACGATGCAGCAAGGTCCGGTGTCGTATGCCGATGCGGTCACCATCGCCGCGCCGTCGGTGGTGAACCTGTACACCACCAAGGTCATCAACAAGCCGAACCATCCGCTGTTCGAAGACCCGCAGTTCCGCCGCTTCTTCGGCGACAATGCGCCCAAGCAGAAGCGCATGGAATCGAGCCTCGGCTCCGGCGTGATCATGAGCCCGGAAGGTTATCTGCTGACCAACAACCATGTGACCAGCGGTGCTGACCAGATCGTGGTCGCATTGAAGGACGGCCGTGAAACCCTGGCCCGCGTCATCGGCAGCGACCCGGAAACCGACCTCGCGGTCCTGAAGATCGATCTGAAAAACCTGCCGTCGATCACCGTCGGTCGCTCCGACAACATCCGCATCGGCGACGTGGCCCTGGCCATCGGCAACCCGTTCGGCGTCGGCCAGACCGTAACCATGGGCATCATCAGCGCCACCGGCCGTAACCAGCTGGGCCTGAACAACTACGAAGACTTCATCCAGACCGACGCCGCGATCAACCCCGGCAACTCCGGCGGCGCACTGGTGGACGCCAACGGCAACCTGACCGGCATCAATACCGCGATCTTCTCCAAGTCCGGCGGCTCCCAAGGCATCGGTTTCGCGATCCCGGTGAAGCTGGCGATGGAAGTGATGAAGTCGATCATCGAACACGGCCAGGTGATTCGCGGCTGGCTGGGTATTGAAGTGCAGCCGTTGTCGCAGGAACTGGCGGAGTCGTTTGGTCTGTCGGGGCGTCCGGGCATTGTGGTCGCGGGTATTTTCCGTGACGGTCCGGCGCAGAAGGCCGGTTTGCAATTGGGTGACGTGATTCTGGCCATCGATGGCGAACCGGCGGGCGATGGTCGTCGCTCGATGAATCAGGTCGCACGCATCAAGCCGACCGACAAAGTCACGATTCAGGTGATGCGCAACGGCAAAGAGCTGAAGCTGACGGCGGAAATCGGCCTGCGTCCGCCACCCGCACCCGCGAAGGAAAAAGAAGAGGAATAAGCGCTAGCCCGAGTGATTCGGGCTAACAGCATACATTCTCATTAGACATGTTATATTGTTTCAATATCACTATTGGAACAACATAACATGTCGTCTCGAACAATGGTTTCTGTGGCAGGTCTTGCCTTTGGCCTGCTCGCAGATCCGGTCTTCGCCGAAGACTCCAGCCCGCTCGAACTGGACGCCATCAGCGTCACCTCCGACTATGAATCCCCCACAGGCCCGGTCAAAGGCTACCGCGCCACCCGTTCATCCAGCGCGACTAAAACCGACACGGCCCTTCGCGACATCCCGCAATCCATCAGCGTGATACCCGCCAGCGTGCTCAAGGACCTCGGCAGCAGCAGCGTCGAGCGCGCATTGGACTTTGCCGGCGGCGTGTCGAAGCAGAACAATTTCGGCGGCCTGACGCTTTACGAATACAGCGTGCGAGGCTTCACCACCTCCGAGTTCTACAAGGACGGCTTCAGTGCCAACCGTGGTTACCCGAGCACACCGGACGTGGCCAACATCGAGCGCATCGAAGTGCTCAAAGGTCCGGCCGCCAGCCTTTATGGCCGTGGTGATCCGGGTGGTACGGTCAACATCGTCACCAAGAAACCCCAACCCGAAGCATTCACCACCCTGCAAACCAGCGCTGGCAGTTGGGATCGCTATCGCACCGCCCTCGACGTCAACACGCCGCTGGATGACGACGCCAACGTGCTGTCGCGAATCAACCTGGCCGTTGAGGACAACCACAGCTTCCGCGATCACGTCGACAGCCAGCGAGTGTTTGTCGCGCCCTCCTTCAGTTGGCAACTGAACCCGGACACCAGCCTCTTGGTGGAAAGCGAATTCGTCCGTCACAGCTCCACGTTCGATCGCGGCATCGTCGCGCCGAATAACAAATGGAGTGGCGTGTCCCGTTCGACGTTCCTTGGCGAACCCAATGACGGCAACATCGACAACCACAACAATCTGCTGCAAGCAGCCCTCGAACACCACCTCAATGACAACTGGAAGCTGCGTCTGGCCAGCCATTACAAGGAAGGCAAACTCTGGGGCTACGCTTCCGAAAGTCGCCCGCTGAATGCCGACGGCCACACTGTGAATCGGCGTTATCGCGAGCGCGACACAAACTGGCACGACAGCATCACCCAACTCGAATTGCGCGGTCTGTTCGACCTGGGCAGTTGGCAGCACGAACTGCTGATTGGCAGCGAGTATGAAAACTTCCGCAAGGACGAACGGGTCACGACCATTGCCGGCGGCCCCTACGCTATCGACATTTATCAGCCCGTCTACGGTCAGCCGAAACCTAACGGCAAGCGCTCCGGCACCGACCTCTTTGAACACGTCGAAAGCCGGGCGCTGAACCTGCAGGACCAGATTGTCTTTACCGACAAACTGCGCGGCATGCTCGGTGCACGCTTCGAACATTTCGAGCAAAGCATCGACGATCACAGCCGCGGAGCCACCAGCCGCCAGAGCCACGACGCACTGACCCAACGGGCCGGCCTGCTTTATCAGCTGACACCCGAAGTCGGGCTGTTCGCCAACGCCTCCACCTCGTTCAAGCCGAACAACGGCCTGGACGCTGGCGGCCAATCCTTCGACCCGGAAGAAGGCGTCGGTTACGAAGTCGGGATCAAGAGCGAGCTGTTCGACGACCGCTTGAGCACCACCCTCGCCGCCTTCCATATTGAAAAGGAAAACGTCCTTGCACTTGACCCGGGCACGGACACCAGCCGCGCCATGGGCAAGGCCCGTAGCCAGGGATTCGACCTGCAAGTCACCGGGCAAGTGACCGACGCCGTGCGGGTGATCGGTGCCTTCGCCTACATCGACGCCGAGGTCACCGAGGGCGACAAGGTAATTCCCACCGGCAGCCGAATCCTTGGCGTCGCCAAGCGCAGCGGCAGCCTGCTGGGCGTTTATGAATTTCAGGATGGCCGTTTGCGCGGTTCAGACCTCGGCGCGGCATTCACTTATGTCGGCGATCGCTCGGGTGAAGCCGGCACTGATTTTGAACTGCCGGCTTACCACACCGTTGACCTGCTGGCCCATTACAAGGCCACCGAAACCGTCACCGTGGGCCTGAACCTGAACAACCTTTTCGACGAGAAATACTTCGAGCGCTCTTACAGCAACTACTGGGTCAATCCCGGCGAACCCCGCAACTTCACCGTCAGCCTGACACTCGAACTTTAAAAGGACGTCACCATGCACCCTATCAAACCCATGGCACTGCTCGGCTTGCTCTTCGCCACCGAGGTCTCGGCCCATGGCCTGTGGACCGAAGAACGCCGCGGCAACATCGAAGTGGTTTACGGCCACGGCGCCGAGGACAACGCCTTCAAACCGCAAAAAATCAGCGGCGCCTGGGCGTATGACGCCAGCGGCAAAATGATCCCGGTGACCGTGCAACGACTCGCTGACCACGCACGCCTGCAACCGCTGAAGCCGCCTGCCGTGATGGCGGTGGCGCTGGACAACGGCATGTGGTCGCAAACGGCGGATAAAAAATGGATCAACGAAGGACGCAGCAAAGTACCGGGCGCAATCGAGTCGACCCAGACGTTCAAATACAGTCTGGCTATCTACCAACCGGGGGCGAAATTGCCGTCACTTGATCAGATGAAGCTGCTGATTTTGCCGGAGGTTGATCCGCTGACGGTCGGCCCGGGCAAATCGTTGCCGGTCCGCGTGCTACTGGATGGCAAACCTGTGGCGGGGGTGAAGTTGACGGGCGATTACCGCAGCGCGCCGAATACGTTGAGCACGGAAACCGACGCCCAGGGGCGGGCGCAAGTGTTGGTGCGTAATGAAGGGTTGAATGTGATTGCCGCGCAGGTGGAAGTCCCGGTGAAGGACAGCCCTGACGTGAATAGTCGGGGATTGTTCAGTTCGCTGACGTTCCTGGGCGAGCCACATCACGAGTAAGGCGCCGACTCTGCGGTGAATCTTTCGCCGACAAGCCAGCTCCAGCAGGATTTGTATCGATCACGGGCGTTGTAGTCGATACGATTCTCTGTAGGAGCCGGCTTGCCAGCGAAAGCTGGTTTACAGGTCGCCGAGCCCGTCGATCAGTGCCTGATTCTGTTCCGGCGTGCCGATGGAAATCCGCAGGAACTGGGCAATCCGCTCCTGCTTGAAGTGCCGAACGATAACGCCCTGCTCGCGCAGCTTCGCCGCCAGCCCCGCCGCATCGTGCTGCGGATGACGGGCGAAAATGAAGTTCGCCGCCGACGGCAGCACCTCAAAGCCTTTCCCCTGCAACTGCGAGATCACCCATTCACGGTGTTCGATCACCAGGCGACACGTCTTGTCGAAGTACTCTCGATCATCGAACGCTGCCGCAGCACCGACATTCGCCATGCGATCCAGCGGGTATGAGTTGAAGCTGTTCTTGATTCGCTCCAGCGCCTCGATCAAATCCGGATGTCCGACCGCCAGACCTACCCGAAGACCGGCCAGTGAACGGGACTTGGACAAGGTCTGAGTCACCAGCAGATTCGGATAGCGGTCGACCAGACTGATCGCCGTTTCGCCACCGAAGTCGATGTAAGCCTCGTCCACCACGACCACCGAATCCGGGCTCGCCTTGAGGATCTGCTCAACCGCGTCCAGCGCCAGCAGGCAACCGGTCGGGGCGTTCGGGTTGGGGAAAATGATCCCGCCGTTTGGCTTGGCATAGTCCGCCGGGTTGATCCGGAACTGCGCGTCCAGCGGCACCGCGTCGAACGTGATGCCATACAAGCCGCAGTAAACCGGGTAGAAGCTGTAGCTGATGTCCGGGAACAGCAACGGTTTATCGTGTTGCAGCAAACCGTGAAAGATGTGCGCCAGGACTTCATCGGAACCGTTGCCGAGGAACACCTGATTGCCCTGCACGCCGTAATACCGGGCGACTGCTTGCTTGAGCACATCACTATTCGGGTCCGGGTACAGACGCAGGTTGTCATTCAGTTCGGCCTGCATCGCCGCCAAGGCTTTGGGCGACGGGCCGTACGGGTTTTCGTTGGTGTTGAGCTTCACCAGTTTCGTCAGCTTCGGCTGCTCGCCCGGCACGTAAGGCACCAGATTCTTGACGAACGGGCTCCAGAATTTACTCATGCTCAGTTCCCCTGCCCTTGTGGAAAGTCTTCGTCAACGATGCGGTATTCGGCGCTGCGGGCGTGGGCGGTCAGCGACTCGCCACGGGCCAGCACGGAAGCAGTCTTGCCCAGTTCGGACGCACCCTGCTCGGAGCAGAAGATGATCGACGAGCGCTTCTGGAAGTCGTACACGCCCAGCGGCGACGAGAAGCGTGCGGTGCCAGAGGTCGGCAGCACGTGGTTCGGGCCGGCGCAGTAGTCGCCCAGGGCCTCGGAGGTGTGGCGCCCCATGAAGATCGCGCCCGCGTGACGGATCTGCGGCAACCAGGCTTGCGGGTCTGCCACCGACAACTCCAGGTGCTCCGGTGCAATGCGGTTGGCCACTTCGATCGCCTGTTCCATGTCGCGCACCTTGATCAGTGCACCACGGCCATTGATCGAAGTTTCGATGATCTCGGCACGCTCCATGGTCGGCAGCAGTTTGGCGATGCTGGCAGCGACCTGGTCGAGGAACTCGGCGTCCGGGCTGACCAGAATCGCCTGGGCGTCTTCGTCGTGTTCGGCCTGGGAAAACAGGTCCATGGCGATCCAGTCCGGATCCGTCTTGCCGTCACACACCACAAGGATTTCCGATGGCCCGGCGATCATGTCGATGCCGACCTGGCCAAATACATGGCGCTTGGCGGTGGCGACATAGATGTTGCCCGGGCCGACCACCTTGTCGACCTTCGGCACGCTTTCAGTGCCGTAAGCCAGAGCGGCGACGGCTTGTGCGCCACCGATAGTGAAGACGCGGTCAACGCCGGCGATGCAGGCGGCGGCCAGCACCAGCTCATTGATTTCACCGCGCGGGGTCGGTACGACCATGACCACTTCGGTCACACCGGCAACCTTGGCCGGAATCGCGTTCATCAGCACGGACGACGGGTAAGACGCCTTGCCGCCAGGCACGTACAGACCGGCGCGATCCAGCGGCGTGACCTTTTGGCCCAGCACGGTACCGTCGGCTTCGGTGTAGCTCCAGGAGTCCTGTTTTTGCTTCTCGTGGTAGCTGCGCACGCGGGTCGCGGCTTTTTCCAGGGCTTCGCGCTGAGGTACGGTGATTCGGGTCAGGGCCAGTTCCAGGCGTTCGCGCGGCAGGATCAGGTCGGCCATCGAGGCGACGTCCAGACCGTCGAACTGCCGGGTGAACTCCACCAGCGCCGCATCGCCACGCTCACGCACGGCTTTGATGATGTCCAGCACCCGCTGATTGACCGAGTCGTCAGACACACTTTCCCAGCTCAGCAGATGATCCAGATGATGCGCGAAATCCGGATCAGCAGCGTTGAGTCGGCGAATTGCAGTCAGTGCGGTCATAGCGAGAGCCTCATAGGAATGGCAAAAACTCAGGCGCCCTAACTTAGCAGTCGTTTCCGCTTGGGCACCTGAGATTCTGGCTATGAGGCGGATAGACGGGCGCGACTCAAAGTCGCGCAGGTGAATCAGCCGCGGTGTCGAGACTCCACTGCCTTGCGCAGGGTGTCGATCAACGCCTGGATACGGGCGTGCTGCATTTTCATCGAAGCTTTGTTGACGATCAGCCGGGAGCTGATGTCGGCAATGAAGTCCTGGGGTTCCAGACCATTGGCGCGCAGCGTATTGCCAGTGTCGACCACGTCGATGATCTTGTCCGCCAGACCGATCAGCGGCGCCAGTTCCATCGAGCCGTAAAGCTTGATGATGTCGACCTGACGACCCTGTTCGGCGTAATAGCGCTTGGCAACGTTGACGAATTTGGTTGCCACGCGCAGACGGCCCTTGGGCTCGACATCGCCGACACGGCCAGCGGTCATCAGCTTGCAAAGAGCAATGCGCAGGTCCAAAGGCTCGTACAGGCCCTGGCCACCGTATTCCATCAGCACATCTTTACCGGCGACGCCCAGGTCGGCGGCACCATGCTCGACGTAAGTCGGCACGTCGGTGGCACGCACGATCAGCAGGCGCACATCAGCCTGGGTCGTGGGGATGATCAGCTTGCGGCTCTTGTCCGGATTCTCGGTCGGCACGATGCCCGCTTCAGCCAGAAGCGGCAGGGTGTCGTCAAGGATGCGGCCCTTGGACAGTGCGATGGTCAACATGGGAAACGTCAGTCCTTATCAAGGTACGTGCCCGGTCACAAATGGCGCCGGACACACATCGAGGGCGGAGACCCCCGACTTGAAACGAATTCATCCATGTGGCGCAACAGCTACTGCGCTCTGCTGTTACACCACATGTGGGCACATCCTTATGCCCATGCAGCAAAAAACTAGCCCGGTACGCGACGGATCTTGGCGCCGAGCATCTGCAGTTTCTCTTCGATGCACTCATAACCACGGTCGATGTGGTAGATGCGGTCGATCAGGGTGTCGCCTTCAGCGATCAGCGCCGAGATCACCAGGCTGGCCGATGCACGCAGGTCGGTGGCCATGACTGGCGCGCCTTTCAGCTTCTCGGTGCCGGTGACGATGGCGGTGTTGCCTTCGACCTGGATCTTGGCGCCCATGCGGTGCAGTTCGTACACGTGCATGAAACGGTTTTCGAAGATCGTCTCGATCACGGCACCAGTGCCTTCGGCAATGGCGTTGAGCGAGATGAACTGCGCTTGCATGTCAGTCGGGAACGCCGGGTACGGAGCGGTACGCACGTTGACGGCTTTTGGCCGCTTGCCGTGCATGTTCAGCTCGATCCAGTCTTCGCCGCAGGTGATTTCGGCACCCGACTCGCGGAGTTTTTCCAGGACGGCTTCGAGGATGGTCGGATCCGTGTCCTTGACCTTCACGCGACCGCCGGTCACGGCGGCAGCCACCAGGTAGGTGCCGGTTTCGATACGGTCGGGCATCACTTTGTAAGTGGTGGTGTGCAGACGCTCGACGCCATCGATGGTGATGGTGTCGGTGCCGGCGCCAGTGATCTTGGCACCCATGGCGATCAGGAAGTTCGCCAGGTCGACGACTTCAGGCTCGCGTGCGGCGTTGGCCAGAACGCTGCGGCCCTTGGCCAGAGCGGCGGCCATCATGATGTTTTCGGTACCGGTCACGCTGACGGTGTCGAAGAAGAAGTGCGCACCGCGCAGGCCGCCTTCAGGGGCCTTGGCCTTGATGTAGCCGCCTTCGACGTCGATGACCGCGCCCATGGCTTCAAGACCCCGGATGTGCAGGTCCACCGGACGCGAACCGATGGCGCAACCGCCAGGCAGCGCGACTTCGGCTTCACCGAAACGGGCAACCATCGGGCCCAGTACCAGGATCGACGCACGCATGGTTTTCACCAGTTCGTACGGGGCGATCAGGGTCTTGATGGTGCGCGGGTCGATTTCGACGCTCAGTTTCTCGTCGATCACCGGCTCGATGCCCATGCGACCGAACAGCTCGATCATGGTGGTGATGTCATGCAGGTGCGGCAGGTTGGCAACGGTAACCGGGCCATCGCACAGCAAGGTGGCAGCCAGGATCGGCAGGGCAGAGTTCTTCGCCCCGGAAATGCGGATCTCGCCATCAAGACGAGCGCCACCGGTAATAATCAATTTATCCATAAGAATCTCGACGCCCTTGGGCTCAGGTGCGCTCGGCCCAGGCCGCGCTGCTGAAAAATTTCATAGTGACCGCATGGATGCTGCCATCGGTGATCCATGGGTTCAAATGGGCATAGACCTGCTGCTGACGCTTCACCGGGCTCAACGCCGCCAGTTCATCGCTAATCACGTTCAGCTGGAAATTGCAGCCTTCGCCTTCAACTTCCACCTTGGTGTTTGGCAGCTTTCCTTCAAGGAAGCTCTTCACTTCTACGGCCTGCATGCTCAACCTCAATCGGCGCCCTGTGCGCGCGGGTCGGACATCATACAAAAAAGCCCCGCGCCTGCGAACCCCGCGAAGCAGGACTCTGACGGGGGGCTTTCCTATCGATGCGGTTAGGGATGCGCCAACAGCTCGGTCAATTCACTGACCTGAGCAATTTCGCGCATGTCTTCGGGCATTGCACGGATGCTCAGCGGCTTGCCGGCCTCCTGCGCATCACGCATGAAACACAGCAGCAGCGACAAGCCGACACTGCTGGACTTCAACACCGCCGAACAATCCACCACCAAGGCGGCGGCCTTGCTGGCCTTGATCAGCGCCTGGCCCTGCTTGCGCAGGCCCGGGCCGGTGCGGTAGTCGAGCATGCCGCTGAGCATCAGCTCGCCGGATTCGCTCATGCGAATGGCCGATACACTCATTGGGCTTGCTTCTCAGGCGTTTGCTTCTCGCTGGCTTCCTTGGCTTTGGCGACTTCACCGGCCCAACCATTGATGGTCTTGTCCAGGTCGTTGCCATTGCGCTGCATCGCATCGGCGAACTGATCGCGGAACAGCTTGCCGATGTTGATGCCATTGATGATCACGTTGCGCAACTTCCACTCGCCACTGATCTTTTCGAGCGTGTAGGACACAGGATAGATCGCGCCGTTGCTGCCCTTGACCGTCATGCCAACGCTGGTGCGGTCTCCCGACTCATCCTTGGCAGGGTCGACGACGATGCCCTGATTGTTGTACTCGAGCAAGGCGTTGCCATAGAACTGGAACAGGCCCTTCTTGAAGTTTTCTTCAAAGGCCTTCATCTGCGCAGGCGTGGCCTTGCGCGAATACTTGACCGTCATGATGCTCTTGGAAATGCCCTCGGCATCTACCACAGGGCCGACGATGGTATTCAGCGCCGTGTAAAAGTCCTGCGGATCCTGCTTGTACTTCTCTTTGTTGGCTGAAAGATCCGCCAACAACCGGGTCGTGGTGTCCTGTACCAGATCGTGCGCGGAAGGCGCCGCCACGGCGTTAGCCATCAACGGCAGGGCCGCGAGTAATACCAACAGGCCACGTCGCAAGGTAGAGATCATTCAAAAGCTCCTCATTTGGCGTCTTTGCTAACGGTATTGAGCAGGAATTTACCGATCAGGTCCTCGAGCACCAGCGACGACTGGGTGTCATGGATGGTTCCACCATCCTTGAGCAGGCCTTCTTCGCCGCCCACGCTGATACCGATGTATTTCTCGCCCAACAGGCCAGCAGTCAGAATAGATGCAGTGGAGTCAGTCGGCAGGTTATCCACGCGCTTTTCCAATTGCATCGTCACCCGACCGGTGAAACTGTCGCGGTCCAGATCGATCGCCGTGACCTTGCCGATGGTCACACCGGCCATGGTCACTTTAGCTCTGACCGTCAAACCGGCGATATTGTCGAAATAGGCATAAAGTTTATACGTATCGGTGGTTGAGCTCGGGGACAGGCCACTCACCCGCAACGCCAGCAACAGCAAAGCCAGGATGCCAGCCAGCAAGAAAAGGCCGACACCGATTTCCAGGGTGCGGTTTTGCATCAGAAATCTCCAAACATCAAGGCGGTCAGAATAAAGTCCAGGCCGAGTACAGCCAACGAGGCATACACAACGGTCTTGGTAGTGGCACGACTGATCCCCTCGGAGGTGGGCTCGCAGTCATAGCCTTGGAATACGGCGATCCAGGTCACGACAAAGGCGAAGACGATACTTTTGATGATGCCGTTGAGCACATCGTCAGTGAACGTCACGCTGTTCTGCATGTTGGACCAGTAGGAACCTTCATAGACACCCAGCCAGTCGACGGCCACCCAAGAACCGCCCCAGATACCCACCACGCTGAAAATCATCGCCAGCACCGGCAGGGAAATGAAGCCGGCCCACAGGCGCGGGGCAATGATGTACTTGAGCGGGTCGACACCAATCATTTCCAGACTGGAGAGCTGCTCGGTGGATTTCATGTTGCCGATTTCAGCCGTCAGGGCCGAACCGGCGCGTCCGGCGAACAGCAATGCAGTGACCACAGGGCCCAGTTCGCGCAGCAAGGTCAGGGCAACCATCTGCCCGACCGCCTGCTCCGAACCGTAGCTGGACAGAATATTGAACCCTTGCAGCGCCAGCACCATGCCGATGAACACCCCGGAGACCACAATGATCACCAGGGACATCACGCCCACCGAATGCAGCTGCTTGATCAGCAGGCCGAAACCGCCGCCGATGCCGCCACGGCCGAGCAAGGCATGGAACAGAAAGATCGCCGAACGGCCGAACACCGCCATCACATCGATGCCGCCGTGACCGAAACGACGTACGCGTTCTAATAGTGAAATCTTGCGCATCAACGCTTCCCCAGAAGATCTGCGCGGTAATCCGTCGCTGGAAAGTGGTATGCGACCGGACCGTCGGGATCGCCGGTCATGAATTGACGAATACGCGGCTCCTGCGAATTCATCAGCTCCTCGGGAGTGCCCTGCCCCAACACTTGCCCATCGCCCACCACATAAATGTAATCGGCAATGCTGGCCGTCTCGGCCAGATCGTGGGAAACCACGATACTGGTGATACCCAGCGCATCGTTGAGCAAACGGATCAGGCGCACCAACACGCCCATCGCGATAGGGTCCTGGCCGACGAAGGGTTCGTCATACATGAGAATCTGCGGATCAAGGGCAATCGCCCGCGCCAGCGCGACACGGCGCTTCATGCCGCCGGACAGCTCGTCAGGCATCAGGTCGATGGCGCCACGCAGGCCCACGGCCTGTAATTTGAGCAGGACGATGTCCCGGATCATTTCTTCCGGAAGCTCGGTATGAACGCGCAGGGGAAAGGCAACGTTCTCGAACACGTCGAGATCGGTAAACAGTGCGCCACTCTGAAACAGCACGCCCATGTGTTTACGCGCATCGAACAAATCACTGCGCGACAGTTTCGGCAGGTTCTGACCGTTGACCCAGACTTCGCCCTTGGTCGGACGCAATTGGGCGCCCATCAAACGCAACAGTGTGGTCTTGCCACACCCGGAAGGCCCCATGATGCCGGTGACCTTGCCGCGCGGAATACGGATATCGACGTTATTGAAAATGCTGCGCGCACCGCGCTTGAAGGTCAGTCCCTTCAGCTCGACCGCGTAGGCGTTATCGGCACTCATCTAAACTCCTTGCGATGCAGCCTCTCACTCGGACGCCTGACTTCCTTGCGAAAGCACATACCTCCCGGGCAGGCCGAACTGGCGGCGAACTATATCACTGCAAAGGCCAAGCGCCCAAGGGCCAAGCCTGGCCTTGTTCAGCAACCTGAGCGGTAAAAAGCTTTATTTAGAGGGATTCGGTAACAGGGAATGTCAAAGCGCGACGAACTTGCGTGAGGGTTTCGATCATTACCGCTATAATCGCCGCCTTTTCATCAGGCTATACGATTTCTGACATGAGCCAATCCAGCGACCTGATTCAATCAGCACAACGCACCATCCGCCTCGAACTGGAAGCCGTACAAGGCTTGCTGCCCCATATCGACGCAGATTTCGTACGCGCTTGCGAGATGATTCTGGCCAGCAAAGGCCGCGTAGTCGTGGTCGGCATGGGCAAATCCGGACATATCGGCAACAAGATTGCCGCTACCCTGGCCAGCACCGGCACCACGGCTTTCTTCGTGCACCCGGCCGAAGCCAGCCACGGCGACATGGGCATGATCACCCGTGACGACATCATCCTGGCCCTGTCGAACTCCGGTTCCACCAATGAAATCGTCACCCTGCTGCCGTTGATCAAACGCCTGGGCATCAAGTTGATCAGCGTGACCGGCAACCCCGACTCTCCGCTGGCCAAGGCCGCCGAAGTCAATCTCAACGTGCATGTCGAACACGAAGCCTGTCCGCTGAACCTGGCGCCGACATCGTCGACCACTGCCGCCCTGGTCATGGGCGACGCCCTGGCCGTTGCGCTGCTCGAAGCCCGCGGCTTTACCGCTGAAGACTTTGCCTTTTCCCACCCTGGTGGCGCCCTGGGCCGACGCCTGCTGTTGAAAGTGGAAAACGTCATGCATGCCGGGCAGGAACTGCCGCAAGTCCAGCGCGGCACACTGCTCAAGGACGCGCTGATGGAAATGACCCGCAAGGGCCTGGGCATGACCGTCATCCTGGAAGCCGACGGCACACTCGCCGGGATCTTCACCGACGGCGATTTGCGTCGCACCCTGGATCGCAGCATCGATATTCACAGCGCGACGATCGACCAGGTCATGACCGCCCACGGCAAGACTGCCCGCGCCGAGATGCTCGCCGCCGAGGCCCTGAAAATCATGGAAGACCATAAAATCAACGCACTGGTCGTGGTCGACAGCGAAGACCGTCCGGTCGGCGCCTTGAACATGCACGACTTGCTGCGTGCGGGAGTAATGTAATGAGCACGGACCTGCTGCAACGCGGCAAACAGATCAAACTGGCCGTCTTCGACGTCGATGGCGTCCTGACCGACGGGCGTTTGTACTTCCTTGAAGACGGCAGCGAATTCAAGACCTTCAACACGCTCGACGGCCAGGGTATCAAGATGTTGATGGCAGCCGGCGTACAGACCGCTATCATCAGCGGCCGCAAGACACCGGTGGTCGAGCGACGGGCAAAGAACCTCGGCATTCCCCACCTGTATCAGGGGCGCGAAGATAAACTGGTGGTGCTGGACGAACTTCTCGCCCAACTCAACCTAAGCTATGAGCAAGTCGCCTACCTCGGTGACGACCTGCCAGACCTGCCGGTGATTCGCCGCGTAGGCCTGGGCATGGCGGTGGCCAATGCCGCCGGCTTCGTGCGTGAACACGCCCATGGCATCACCCAGGCCCGTGGTGGCGAGGGTGCCGCCCGCGAATTCTGCGAATTGATCCTGCGCGCCCAGGGCCGCCTCGATGCGGCCAACGCCGCGTACCTGTGAGCCAACTATGCTGAGCAAGAAATTTCGCAACATCCTGGTGTTCGGTTGCATCGCAGCAATTTTTGCGGCGGTCGGCTACTGGAACATCAGCCCGGAACGCTTCCTCGACCAGCCGGTGGCAAAGGTCGATGAAAGCGCGATCGACTATTACGCACTCAACGCCCACAGCGTGCAGTACCTGCCGGACGGCAAACTGCAGTACGAAATGACGTCGGACAAGGTTGAACACCTGAAGGCGACCGAAGTGACGCTGTTGACCAATCCGGACCTGAACCTGTTCCGCGGCACCCAATTCCCCTGGCACGTCCAGAGCGAACACGGTGAAGTCAATCCGGATGGCACCCAGGTCGAGCTGATCGACTCGGTGCGCATCACCCGTTTCGACGAGAAAAACCGCAAGACCCTGATTACCACCACCCGCATGACAGTGTTCCCGCAGCAGCAATATGCGCAGACCGATCAACCCGTTAGAATCGACGGCGCTGGTGGTGTCTCGACTGGCAAGGGAATGAAAGCGTATTTGAAAGAAAGCAGGATACACCTGCTATCGAACGTAAGAGGACAGTATGAGGCTCGTTAAAACTCTCCCTATTTTGCTCGGTCTGGGCGCAGCACTGGGAAGCGTGAGCGCCTGGGCTCTGCCGAACGATCAACAGCAGCCTATCCGCATTCAGGCCGACGACGCCCAACTGGACGACAAGAATGGCGTTGCCACCTACACCGGCGATGTGATCATTACCCAGGGCTCGATGAAGGTTACCGGCAACAAGGTCACCATCACCCGCACCGCAGCCGGCGACATTGACGTCGTGACTTCGGTGGGCAACCTGGCCTACTTCGAGCAGTTGCAGACCGCTGGCGACACCAAACCAGTTCAGGGTTACGGCGTGACTATCCAGTACCACGCCTCCCAAGACCGCGTCGTGCTGATCGATAAGGCGAAAGTCATCGACAAGGACGGCAACGTTACCCAAGGCGAGAAAATCGTCTACGACACCAATAAAAAGCTCGCCAGCGCCGGCCGTGCCACAGGCACCAACGTGACCGAGTCGCGCCCGCGGATCGACATGGTGATCCAGCCGAAAAAGAAAACCGAAGAGCAAAAGGCCCCGTAATGGCAACTCTGAAAGCTCAGCATCTGGCCAAGAGCTACAAGAGCCGCCAGGTCGTGCGCGACGTCAGCCTGTCCATCGACAGCGGTCAGATCGTCGGCCTGCTTGGTCCTAACGGCGCCGGCAAGACCACCTGCTTCTACATGATCGTCGGCCTGGTCCAGGCCGATCAGGGCCGCGTCCTGATCGACGATCTGGACGTCAGCCACCAGCCGATGCACGGTCGTGCGAAGGCCGGTATCGGCTATCTTCCACAAGAAGCGTCGATCTTCCGCAAACTCTCGGTTGCCGACAACATCATGGCAATCCTCGAGACCCGCAAGGAACTCGACAAGGCCGATCGCCGCAAAGAGCTGGAAAGCCTGCTGCAGGAATTCCACATCAGCCACATCCGGGACAACCTCGGCATGAGCCTGTCCGGTGGTGAACGCCGCCGCGTGGAAATCGCCCGTGCACTGGCAACCAACCCGAAATTCATCCTCCTCGACGAACCCTTCGCCGGTGTGGACCCGATTTCGGTGGGCGACATCAAGCAGATCATCTACCACCTCAAGGCCAAGGGCATTGGCGTGCTGATCACCGACCACAACGTCCGTGAGACCCTGGATATCTGCGAAACCGCCTACATCGTCAACGATGGCCAGCTGATCGCCGAAGGTGATTCTGCCACCATCCTGGCCAACGACCTCGTGAAAGAAGTCTATCTGGGCCATGAGTTCCGCCTGTAAGCATCAGGGCGTCTCTGGCTAGTCGCCGAGCGCTTGTCTCGATAAAAAATCAACAATTTTTTATTGTTACAGCGCTCTAGGCAAACGTTGCAGTTTCAGGCATATAATTTGCTTATGTTTGGCGCTCCGGCGCCCTGTAGTGGATGGCGCATGTGCGCCGGCGAATAAGGTGTTAAGCCCCTGCCATGAAACCATCGCTAGTCTTGAGAATGGGCCAGCAGCTGACGATGACACCGCAGCTGCAACAGGCCATCCGCCTGCTCCAATTGTCGACCCTGGACCTGCAACAGGAAATCCAGGAAGCCCTGGAGTCCAATCCGATGCTCGAACGCCAGGAAGAAGGCGACGACTTCGATAACGCCGACCCCTTGGCCGACAAAGCCGAACAGCAACCCAACGCCGATGTTTCAGAGCCCTCCTACCAGGAAACCGCCCCGACGGTGGACAACCTCGATGAGGGCGACTGGAACGAGCGCATTCCCAACGAACTGCCCGTCGACACCGCATGGGAAGATGTCTACCAGACCAGCGCCAGCAGCCTGCCGAGCAACGATGACGACGAGTGGGATTTCACCACCCGCACATCGGCCGGTGAAAGCCTGCAAAGCCATCTCTTGTGGCAATTGAACCTGGCGCCGATGTCCGACACCGATCGTCTGATCGCCGTGACCCTGATCGATTGCATCAACAACCAGGGCTACCTGGACGAAACCCTCGAGGAAATCCTCGAAGCTTTCGATCCGGAACTCGACATCGAACTGGACGAAATCGAAGCCGTCCTGCATCGCATCCAGCAATTCGAGCCGGCCGGCATCGGCGCCCGCAACCTTGGTGAATGCCTGCTGCTGCAATTGCGCCAGCTGCCCGCCAAGACGCCTTGGCTGGCCGAGGCCAAGCGCCTGGTCACCGACTATATCGACTTGCTCGGCAGCCGCGACTACAGCCAGCTGATGCGCCGCATGAAGCTGAAGGAAGACGAACTGCGCCAGGTCATCGAACTGGTACAGAGCCTCAACCCACGCCCTGGCTCGCAGATCGAGTCCAGTGAAGCCGAATACGTGGTCCCCGACGTGATCGTGCGCAAGGACAACGAGCGCTGGCTGGTAGAACTGAATCAGGAATCGGTACCGCGACTGCGGGTCAACGCTCAATACGCCGGTTTCGTGCGTCGCGCCGACACCAGCGCCGACAACACCTTCATGCGCAATCAGTTGCAAGAGGCCCGCTGGTTCATCAAGAGCCTGCAAAGCCGTAACGAAACCCTGATGAAAGTTGCCACCCAGATCGTCGAGCATCAACGCGGCTTTCTGGAATACGGCGACGAAGCGATGAAACCGCTGGTCCTGCATGACATCGCCGAAGCGGTGGGCATGCACGAATCGACGATTTCCCGGGTGACCACGCAAAAATTCATGCATACCCCTCGGGGCATATATGAGCTGAAATACTTTTTCTCCAGCCACGTCAGCACCTCCGAAGGCGGCGAATGCTCGTCCACGGCGATCCGCGCGATCATCAAAAAACTGGTTGCTGCGGAAAATCAGAAAAAGCCGTTGAGTGACAGCAAGATCGCTGGTTTACTGGAGGCACAAGGCATTCAGGTGGCTCGCCGCACCGTCGCCAAGTACCGCGAATCCCTCGGGATCGCGCCTTCGAGCGAACGCAAGCGGTTGATGTAGAGCCACGCCACAGCGTTCCAGTGGTAGATCATCTGATCTACCGCTTTATGCACTGGCAACGAAGGAGAAGCTGTATGCAAGTCAACATCAGTGGACACCAACTGGAAGTGACCGAACCTCTTCGCACCTACATCGGCGAAAAACTCGAACGATTAGAGCGGCATTTCGACAAGATCACCAACGTGCAAGTCACGATGACGGTCGAGAAGCTGAAGCAGAAAATCGAAGCCACGCTGCATATTCCCGGCAATGAAGTGGTCGCAAACGCGGAACATACCGACATGTACGCGGCGATCGACGCGCTGACCGACAAGCTGGATAAACAACTCAAAAAGCATAAGGAAAAGACCCAAAGCCTCCTCCAGGGCGCGACCGGTCGTTAACACTCCCAACCCATGATCCTACTTGAAAGCATCCTGACCCCCGGCCGTTCCCTCGTGAACGTGCCGGGCGGCAGCAAAAAGAAAGCCCTCGAGCAAATTGCCAACCTTATCCATAAAGAAGTGCTGGATCTGGAGATGCAAGATGTCTTCGAGGCTTTGATTGCCCGTGAAAAACTTGGCTCGACCGGTTTTGGTAACGGCATCGCTATCCCCCACTGCCGCCTGAAAGGCTGCACCTCGCCCATCAGTGCCTTGATGCACCTGGATGCCCCCATCGATTTCGACGCCATCGACGGCGCCCCGGTTGACCTGCTGTTCGTTCTGCTGGTCCCGGAAGCGGCTACCGATGCGCACCTTGAATTGCTCCGGCAGATCGCCAGCATGCTTGATCGCAAGGAAGTCCGTGATCGCCTGCGCAGCGCACCGAGCAATGAAGCCTTGTATCAGGTTGTCCTGGACGAGCAAAACAGGCACTAATCATGCGCTTGATCATCGTCAGTGGCCGTTCCGGCTCAGGTAAAAGCACCGCGCTCGATGTTCTCGAGGACAACGGCTATTACTGCATCGACAACCTGCCCGCCGGGTTGCTGCCGGAACTGGCCGAGCGTGCGTTGATTCACACAGAGCTGGCGCAGCCGCTGGTAGCCGTCTCCATCGATGCGCGCAACTTGCCGAGCCACCTGACCCGTTTTCCGGAATTGCTCGCAGAAGTCCGCAGCCGGCATATCCAATGCGACGTCCTGTACCTGGATGCCGACGAAGAAACCTTGCTCAAGCGTTTTTCGGAAACCCGCCGCCGTCACCCGCTGAGCAGCGCCAATCGCTCGCTGGCCGAGGCGATCAACGATGAAACCAACCTGCTCGGGCCGATTGCCGACCTCGCCGATCTCAAGGTCAATACCACCAACCTGAACCTTTATCAGCTGCGCGATACCATCAAATTGCGCCTGCTGAACCAACCGGAACCCGGCACTGCGTTCCTGGTGGAATCGTTCGGATTCAAGCGCGGCATGCCGGTGGACGCTGATCTGGTGTTCGACGTGCGCTGCCTGCCGAACCCTTATTGGAAGCCGGAGCTACGCGATCAGTCCGGGCTTGACCAGCCGGTTGCCGAGTACCTGGCGGCCCAGCCGGACGTCGAGGAGATGTTCCAGGACATTTCCACTTACCTGCTCAAATGGCTGCCCCGCTTTGCCGCCAGCAACCGTGCTTATGTCACCATTGCCATTGGCTGTACCGGCGGGCATCACCGCTCCGTGTACCTGACCGAACGTCTGGGCCAGGTCCTGCAAAAATCCCTGAAGAATGTCCAGGTCCGCCACCGCGACCTCAGCTAAAGGATTCACATCGCGATGCCTGCTCTGGAAATCGAAATCATCAACAAGCTGGGCCTGCATGCCCGTGCTTCTGCCAAATTCGTCGGCGTGGCCGGTCAGTTCAAGGATTGCACGATCCGGGTCGGACGCACGCCGGAATCCACGGTCGATGGCAAAAGCATCATGGCCATGATGATGCTCGCCGCTGGCAAGGGCACCAAGATCCATCTGAGCACGGAAGGCGAGCAAGAACAGGAAGCACTGGATGCACTGGTCGCGTTGATCAACAACTTCTTCGACGAAGGCGAATAAAAAGATCGCAGCCTTCGGCAGCTCCTACATGTGAATGCAATCTCATGCAGGAGCTGCCGAAGGCTGCGATCTTTTTTCAGGCGAGCGCGGTATCCATCACCATCATCAAACAAAACCCGATCAGCAACCCAAGGCTGGCCAGCTTGTCATGACCATGGCGGCGCGACTCGGGAATGACTTCATGCGTCACCACCAACAACATCGCCCCGGCCGCCAGTGCCAGGCCCAACGGCAAGAGCAACTCGGCCAGGGTCACCAGCCAGGCGCACAACAGCGCAAAGACCGGTTCGACCAATCCTGACGCCGCACCGATCAGGAACGCTTTGACCCGCGACATCCCTGCCCCGGCCAACACCAACGCAATCACCAACCCTTCCGGTACATCCTGCAACGCGATGCCCATGGCCAGGCTGTCGGCGTCGGGCATGCCGCCACCCGCCGAGACACCGACCGCCATGCCTTCAGGAATGTTGTGGGCAATGATGGCAAACACGAACAACCAGATCCGTGGCGGAATGACCGGCCGTTCCAGCGTGCCAACGAGTATTTCCGGCGATGCGCCAGACACCTTTCGATCCACCAGAAACAACCCGAACGCACCCAGCATGATGCCGAAGCTGATCAGGCCGCTCGCCGCCCAAGGCGTCAGCCCCAGGCTTTCAGCCGCAGCAATGCCCGGAACGATCAGCGAAAAAGCTGTCGCCGCGAGCATCACCCCGGCACCGAAGCCGAGCAGTGTATCGCTGACCGCCTGGGGCATGCGCCGAATCACCAGCACCGGTACCGCGCCCAGGGCCGTACCCAATGCGCAGATCGCACCGCCCTGTAAGGCCCGTAGCAGTTTCGGTTCAAGATTCAGCCACGCCAGGCCCTGGGCGACCAACAAGCTCATACCCGCCAGCAGTAACAGCGACCCCAATGCGTAACGAAACATCCGCCCACTTCCGATCGCCAGTGTTTCAGTGCCCATAGTCAGCCCAGGATTGTTTTTATAGAAGACTTAAACCAGTGCAGCCTGATAGCGCGCAGCGACTTCAGGCCAATTGATCACGTTATAAAACGCGTTGATGTATTCCGGGCGACGGTTTTGATATTGCAGGTAATAGGCGTGCTCCCAGACATCCAGGCCGAGGATGGGTGTATTGCCGTTCATCAACGGACTGTCCTGGTTACCGCTGCTTTCCACGACCAGGGTCTTTTGCGGGGTCACACTCAGCCAGGCCCAGCCGCTGCCGAAACGGGTCAGCGCGGCTTTGGTGAACGCTTCCTTGAAACGGTCGAGGCCGCCCAGTTGGTCGTCGATCGCCTTGGCCAGTTCACCGTCCGGCTGACCGCCGCCGTTGGGCACCATGACTTCCCAGAACAGCGAATGGTTGGCGTGACCACCACCCTGATTGATCACCGCTGCGCGGAGTTTTTCCGGCAGCTGTTGAACGGCAGCCACCAGTTTTTCCACCGGCCACTCGGCAAACTCGGTGCCTTCTACGGCGGCGTTCAGGTTCTTGATGTAGGTCTGGTGATGCTTGGTGTAGTGGATTTCCATGGTTTGCGCATCGATGTGCGGTTCCAGGGCATCGTAGGCGTACGGCAAGGCAGGCAAGCTAAAAGCCATTTCAATGGACTCCATGAGGTAGAGGCGCAGCGGGCGACGCAGCATCGGTGTGCAGCAAACGATGAGTACGCGGGTATTCGCCGTGCTCGCTGATGAAATTCAGCAGTTCGACGTAGGTTTTACTGCTCTGACGCAGCGCTGCTTCGCGCAATGCGGGCGCCAGCCGCGGGTCCTGCATGGTCTTCAATAGCCGCTGGTGGATGGCGCACAGGTATTCGGCGCTCTCCTCCGGCTGGTTCAGACGCAAATGCAGGTCCGCCAGGTTGTGGTGGGAAATCACGCAGGCCGCCACCGCTTCGTCGGCGTCCGCCCAGCGCTCGAACAACACCTGAGCCAGGGCCAATGCCTGCAGGTAAGCTTCGCGGGCATCCACCAGTTCGCCCAGCATGAAACAGCGGTTTGCCCTTTCGATCGTGCGTTTCCAGTGCTCCATGGTGAGCCTCCAAAGCGGTTGCGGTGATTACACGCCGCCTGCGGTGAGCTTTTCCGGATTGAGCAACTCTTCCAGTTGGCTACGTGTCAGGTCGGTGTGTTCCAGGGCGACATCGATCACCGGCCGGCCTTGCTGATAAGCCTTCTTGGCAATTTCAGCGGCGTTCTGGTAACCAATGATCGGGTTCAGTGCAGTGACCAGAATGGGGTTGCGCGACAGCGCTTCCTTGAGCCGGGCTTCGTTGACCTTGAAGCTGGCGATAGCCTTCTCACCCAGCAGGTGGCTGGCGTTGGCCAGCAACTCGATGCTGCTCAGCAGGTTCTGGGCAATGATCGGCAGCATCACGTTCAGCTCGAAGTTGCCCGACTGGCCAGCGATGGTGATGACCGTGTCATTGCCGATCACTTGGGCAGCGACCATGGCGGTGGCTTCCGGGATCACCGGATTGACCTTTCCGGGCATGATCGACGAGCCCGGCTGCAAGGCTTCGAGCTCGATTTCACCAAGACCGGCCAGCGGGCCGGAGTTCATCCAGCGCAGGTCGTTGGCGATTTTCATCAGCGAAACAGCGGTGGTTTTCAGTTGCCCGGAGAGCGCAACGGCAGTGTCCTGGGAGCCGATCAGTGCGAACAAATCGGGGCCCGGCGTGAATCGCACCTGAGTCAGTTGGGTCAACTGCTGGCTGAAAAGACCGGCGAACTCGGGATGCGCATTAATGCCGGTGCCCACCGCCGTGCCGCCCTGAGCCAGGGATTGCAGACTCGGCAGCAGATCCTGCAGATGACCGATGTTGGCCTTCAGCTGTTGCGCCCAACCGTTGAGCACCTGGCTCATGCGCACCGGCATTGCATCCATCAAGTGAGTGCGACCGGTTTTGACGTGGTGGTGAACCTCTTCAGCCTTGTGCTCGATGACCTGCACCAGGCGCACCAGCGCTGGCAGCAGTTGTTCATGCAACGCCAGCGTAGCGCTGACGTGGATGGTGGTCGGGATGATGTCGTTGCTGCTCTGGCCGCAATTGACGTGATCGTTGGGGTTCACCGGCTCGCCGAGCAGACGGCTGGCCAAGGTCGCGATCACTTCGTTGGCGTTCATGTTGGAACTGGTGCCGGAACCGGTCTGGAAAATATCCACCGGGAAGTGCTGCATGAAGTCGCCCTGCAACAAACCCAGTGCCGCGTCGACGATGGCTTTGCCCTGGGATTCGCTGATCTGCTTGAGTTCGACGTTGGCTTGGGCAGCGGCGGCCTTGGCCAGGATCAGTGCGCGGATGAACTGCACCGGCATCGGTTTACCGCTGATCGGGAAGTTCTCCACCGCACGCTGGGTCTGTGCGCCGTAAAGCGCATCCACCGGGACCTGAAGCTCGCCCATGCTGTCGCGCTCAATACGAGTCTTGTTCATCAGAAAATCCTTGTACCAGTTCTATGAGAGGAATCGAGGGCTGCAACTGGCAGGTCGCCAGTTGCCAGGTGTAGCTTTGCCAGCGCTTGAGGCGGCACTTGCAGAGGGAGAGGCGTTCGAGTTCGCGCAGCGGGCGCCATGCCTGATCCAGGCAATAGGTCCGCCAGTGCCAGGGCAGCGCAACATCGGCGGCGGTATCGAGCAGCACACGGAAAGACGTTTCGGCGATGGTCCAGGGAGAGGTCGCCGTGCAGCACGCCAGATACCGGCCTTCGGCCAGGTAATGTTCGATCAGGCGAGGCTCGTCGGGATCCATCGCGCAACGGATCTGGCGACTCATCCAGCGCCAGTTTTCGAGGTAGGGCTGTTCGTGCAAGGCAGCACTCATGATCCGGGCTCATTCGGTAATGAGATTTATTATTATATGATAATGAGAACCAAAACAAGGCCGGCCGCACACCGAGTTCATGGTGGGCTTGCCCGCGATGAGACCGTCTGCGTGAACCCAATAAAAAAAGGCGCGCCACCCAATGGGTGGCGCGCCTTTTTGCCTGGCGGTAAGCGTTAGCTACCGGCGACGGTCATCCGCTCGATCAATACCGACCCCGTGCGAATGTTGCTGCGCAATTCCAGGTCATTACCGACGGCGACTATTTGCTTGAACATTTCGCGCATGTTGCCGGCGATGGTGACTTCCTGGACCGCAAACTGGATTTCGCCGTTTTCGACCCAGTAACCCGCCGCGCCACGGGAATAATCGCCCGTGACCATGTTCAGGCCCTGGCCCATGAGCTCGGTGACCAGCAAGCCACGGCCCATCCGGCGCAGCAAGGCCGCTTGATCTTCATCGCCGTGAGTGACGAACAGGTTGTGCACGCCGCCGGCGTTGGCGGTGCTCGGCATGCCGAGTTTGCGACCGGAATAGGTGCCGAGAATGTAGGACACCAACTCGCCTTTTTCGACGAACGGTTTGGCGTAGGTTGCCAAGCCATCGCCGTCAAACGCCGAACTGCCCATGGCGCGCATCAAATGTGGACGTTCATCGATGGTCAGCCATTCCGGGAACAGCTTCTGACCCAGCGTCCCTTCAAGGAACGACGATTTACGATACAGGCTGCCGCCGGAAATCGCCGAGAGGAAACTGCCGAACAAACCACCCGCCAGCTCAGCGGAGAACAGCACCGGCACTTCACAGGTAGGCACCGGACGCGCGCCCAGACGGCTCGCTGCACGTTGCGCGGCACGCTGGCCGATGCTCGCAGGATCCATCAGCAAGTTGCCCTGGCGGTTCACGTCATACCAGTAATCGCGCTGCATCTGGCCATCGGCCTCGGCGATCATCACGCAGCTCAAGCTATGGCGAGTCGAGGCGTAACCGCCAATAAAACCGTGGCTATTGCCGTAAACACGGCAGCCCTGGTGAGTGCTGAGGGTGGTGCCGTCGGCGTTCTTGATCCGGCTGTCGGTGGCGAATGCTGCCGCCTCACAGCTCAAGGCCATCTCGATGGCTTGCTCCGGTGTGATGTCCCATTGGTGGAACAGATCGAAATCCTGCAGATCCTTGGCCATCAGTGCAGCGTCCGCCAGGCCGGCGGCTTCGTCTTCGGAGGTGTGTTTGGCGATGGCCAGCGCCGCAGCGACGGTTTCGCGAATCGCGTCAGGGCCACTGGCCGAGGTGCTGGCCGAGCCCTTGCGCTGGCCAACATACAAGGTGATGCCAAAGCCCTGATCCCGGTTGAATTCGACGGTTTCGACTTCGCGCTGGCGTACAGAGGTCGACAGGCCCTGCTCCAGGGACACCGCCACTTCACAGGCACTGGCGCCCTGGCGCTTGGCTTCAGCAATGATCTGCTCGACTTGTTCCTGCAGTGCCGGCAACGCTTGTGGGCCGACGCTTTCAACTGCACTCATGCTGTTCTCCACTCAAATTCTGCTTTCGGTAAAGGCCTTCGAGCGACCGGGCCGGACAAGCGGCCCCCGACTGGTTATCATGGCGGCGTTTCTTTGCGGACGGCCACCATGGTTGATTCTTACGACGACTCCCTCGATACGGGAGAAAAAAGCAAATCCCAGGTTAAACGCGAGCTGCATGCTCTGGTTGACCTCGGCGAGCGCCTTACAACGCTCAAGCCTGACTTGCTGGCAAAACTGCCCTTGACCGACGCTATGCGCCGGGCCCTGGCCGATGCGCCCAAGCACACCGCGAATATCGCGCGTAAACGGCACCTTATGTTCATCGGCAAACTGATGCGCGATCAGGACACTGACGCCATTCTGACTTTGCTCGATCAACTCGATGCCTCCACCCGGCAGTACAACGAACGTTTCCACGGGCTGGAACGCTGGCGCGATCGCTTGATCGCGGGCGACGATGCAGTCCTGGAGAAGTTCGTGCTCGACTACCCTGAGGCTGATCGTCAGCAGTTGCGCTCCCTGATCCGTCAGGCCCAGCACGAACTGGCGACCAACAAGCCACCAGCGTCGAGCCGTAAAATCTTCAAGTACATCCGTGAGCTCGACGAGACTCAACGCGGCCTGCGTTAAGTCCCGTCTCGGGTGAGTCGTTACGCGACTCACCCGACGCTCCATCCCTTACGATCCTGTGCCACCCACAGTGATCGCATCGATTTTCAGCGTTGGCTGGCCGACACCCACCGGCACCGACTGCCCGTCCTTGCCGCACGTGCCCACACCGCTGTCCAGCGACAGATCATTACCGACCATCGACACCTTGCTCATCGCCTCCGGGCCGTTGCCGATCAACGTCGCGCCTTTGACCGGGGCGGTAATCTTGCCGTCTTCGATCAGGTACGCCTCGCTGGTGGAGAACACGAATTTGCCGCTGGTGATGTCCACCTGACCGCCGCCGAGGTTGGCGCAGTAGATGCCGCGTTTCACCGAGGCAATGATTTCCGCCGGATCGCTTTCGCCCGCCAGCATGTAAGTGTTGGTCATGCGCGGCATCGGCAGGTGCGCGTAGGATTCGCGACGGCCGTTGCCTGTGCGGGCCACGCCCATCAGGCGCGCATTGAGCTTGTCCTGCATGTAGCCTTTGAGCACGCCGTTTTCGATCAGCGTGGTGCACTCGGTCGGCGTGCCTTCGTCGTCGACACTCAGCGAGCCACGGCGACCGGCCAGCGTGCCGTCATCGACGATGGTGCAGAGTTTTGACGCAACCATCTCACCCATACGCCCGCTGTAGGCGGAACTGCCCTTGCGGTTGAAATCACCTTCCAGACCGTGGCCGACCGCTTCGTGCAGCAGCACCCCGGACCAGCCCGACCCCAACACCACCGGCAACGTACCGGCCGGCGCCGGAATGGCTTCAAGGTTGACCAGCGCCTGACGCAGCGCCTCACGGGCGTAGCTCATGGCACGGTCTTCGGCGAGGAAGTACCGGTAATCGGTACGACCGCCGCCACCATGACCGCCACGCTCGCGGCGACCGTTCTGCTCAACGATCACGCTGACGTTGAAACGCACCAACGGCCGCACATCCGCCGCCAGGCTACCGTCGGTCGAAGCGACAAGAATGCGCTCCCAGACACCGGCCATGCTCACGGTCACTTGCTGGATACGCGGATCGAGGGCGCGCGTGGCGACGTCGATACGCTTGAGCAGCTCGACTTTCTCGGCGCGGGTCAGTACTTCCAACGGGTTATCCGGTCCGTACAGCTGGGCGACATCCTGAGTGGTGAACGCCTGCACCGTGCCATTCTGCCCGGCGCGGGAGATCGAACGAGCGGCACGCGCCGCCGCGCCCAGGGCTTCGAGGGTGATTGCATTGCTGTAGGCAAAACCGGTTTTCTCACCCGATTGCGCGCGCACGCCGACACCTTGATCAAGGTTGAAGCTGCCTTCCTTGACGATCCCGTCTTCCAGCGCCCACGACTCGGAAATCTGCCCCTGGAAATACAGGTCGGCGGCATCGATACCCGGGCCGGCCAGATCGCCGAGCACACCTTGCAGGCTCTCGATCGTTACGCCGCCGGGCGCCAGGAGGTGTTCACTGACTGAGGACAACAACTCGCTCATATGCTTTACGCCTTAAATTCATCGTTCTGAGGCAGGTCGCTGCGCGCCCTGCGAGAAAAAGCGCCGGTGACTGGACACCGGCATCCGCGCCCGGATGGACGCCTGTTCGCTGCTATCGCGTTCGGCCAGCAGCACGGCCTCGCCTTGGTCCTGTTGCGCGAGCACTCGCCCCCACGGGTCGATGATCGCAGCATGCCCGAAGGTCTCTCGCGGTCCCGGATGCGTTCCACCCTGGGCCGCCGCGAGCACATAACACTGGGTCTCGATGGCCCGCGCTCGAATCAGCACATCCCAATGCGCCGCGCCGGTCACGGCGGTAAAGGCTGACGGCGCGGTAATCAATTCCGCCCCGGCAGCGCGCAATTCGCTGTACAGCTCCGGGAAGCGCAGGTCGTAACACACCGTCAGGCCGACCCGACCGACGGGCGTGTCGGCGACCACCACGCCACTGCCATAAGCATAGTCATCGGATTCCCGATAACGCCCGCGGTTGTCCGCCACGTCCACGTCAAACAGGTGCAATTTGTCGTAGCGCGCCACCGTCTCGCCCTGATCATTGACCAGTAGCGAGCAGGCATGCACTTTCGCCGTCGGTTGATCCACCGGCGGCAACGGCAAGGTGCCGGCCACTATCCATAACTTGAGGTCGCGAGCGGTCTGTTTCAACCAGGGCAGGATCGGACCTTCGCCCGACGCCTCGGCGCGACCGATGTCAGCGATGTCACGGCGGCCCATGGCGGCGAAATTTTCCGGCAGCACAGCCAGCTTCGCGCCACCGGCTGCCGCTTGTTCGAGCAGCCGACGAGCCTGGGCCAGATTGGTCAGCACATCGCTCTGGCTGACCATTTGAATCACCGCTAACGACATGGCCTTACCCTTATCCGGAATCAACACATACCCGCAGGCGCTGCCGAAGGCTGCGCCTACAGGGGGCTAACGGCCATGCTACTCCATCGGTCCGAAGGATGGCTTTTCAAAAAGGTTTGTCGAAGGTGATTTTCGGCTCTTTCCACGGGCCTTTGACGGTGTATTTCACACTGGCGAAGCGCGCCACGCGGTCACCGATCAGCTTGTCGATCAGGAACAACGCGCCGCCGATGGCCGGTGCGCCGACGATCAGCGCGGCAATCGGCAGGTTGTTGGTCACCGGCAAGGTCACCAGCAGTTTCGCATCGACCTGATCACCCACCAGATCCAGCGTGCCATTGAGCTCGATATTGCTCGACGGGCCGGTCAACAGAATCGGCTCACGCGTCACGTAAACGCCGTTGGTCCCGACCAGCAGGCCTTTGACCCGGTCGTAACTCAAGCCTTTGCCAAACAGATCGGAGAAGTCCAGCCGCAAGCGCCGGCCGATGGAGTTGAAGTTGAGCAGGCCAAACACCCGCAACGCCTGAGCGCCGCCCTCGACTTCAACGAACTGGCCTTTGTTCAGCGACGCATCAAGCGTCCCGGAAAAACGCTTGGTAGCCAGCCAGGCCGGCGAACCGGGCCAGCGACCGTCGACATCCATATGAAATTCTTCACTTGTGACACTGGGCGCAAAGCCCCAGCCTTTCAGCACATCCGCAAGGTTCTTGCCACTGACCCGGCCCTTGTACCAGCTGCTGGATGCACCGGGCGCACCTTCCCAGCCACCGCTGCCCTGCAACAGAATGCCCTTGAGGCCCAGGTCCAGCGCATTAAGTGCGATGCCCTTGGCGGTCGGACGCACTTTCAGCGACCAGCCCCCCACCAGATCCTGCCCCTGGAACAGCTGATTGATGGTGATATCCAGCGCCGGGATTTTTGTCGGATCAACGCTGGCCAGTGGATCCGGCGAGTTTTCATCGGCCAGGACCGTCGGGTCCGGTGCCGGCAAACGCACGTATTGCAGATTGATTGCAATCGGCGCGCCTTTCGCGTCAGGGATAGCAGCGGTGCCCTTGACCTGTTTACTGTCGAGCTGCAAGGCCCACGCCGCCGGTTTACGGTTCAACTGCACCGAAGCCTGGTCGAGGGTGGTACCGATACCGCTGAGTTTGCCGACCTTGAAGTCCGCGCTGCTGAGCAGTTGCTTGGCGCTGCCGCCCGGGTCCTGACCGGCATACTTGTCCACCAGGTCTTTCCAAGGGCCGACATCCAGTTCCGACAACACGCCGCGCACCCGCAGGCCTTTGGCTCCGGGCAACACGGCTTCGCCGCCACCGAGGAACAATTCGCCGCGACCGTCGGCAAAGTTGCCGGGGGGGGCCGCGAACGTGAAACTCGCCAGCTCGCCGTACTTGACCCAGTAACGTCGCTCCTGGCCTTGCAGGGTCATGCGGAACATCGTGTCGCGTCCGACGTCGGCCGCCATGCCGAACGGCGCCGGCAAATCCACCGCCACGCCTTTGAGGTTCGAATTGACCAGCAACTGGCTGTCGGGGCCATCCAGGTTCAGTTGCAACTGATAAGGGATCAGGCCGGACACCGGCAACGGCTGGGTAACGCTCAACCAATCGGTGAGCTTCTTCACCTCGACCTGGCCCGAGGCGTTGACACGGGTCTTGATGTTGCCCGGGCTGCCGTCGGCGAAAATCTGCGCAGTGACCGGTTTGTCAAAGGCGCGAGCGGTGATGTTCTGCCCGCTCAACCCCTTGGTGCTGTCGAAGCGGAAATCGCCCTTCAATTGAGTCAGCTCAAGGGCCGGTTCGGCGAGTTTCAAGCGCGCCTTGGCGGTCTTGAAGTCGACGAGGATAGTGGGCTGCTCGCCTTTGGCCAGCGGAATATCCAGCTTCACCTTGCCCTTCAGATCGCCCTCGCCTTCCCATCCGGCGAAGGTGGCAGCGGTGCCGATCGGCGCTTCCTGGAGAATTTTCAGGCCATCGCCCAACCCGCCGGCGAAAGCGCCATCAAGCAGCAGGTGTGGGTTTTGCCCGGCGGATGCGTGGGGAATATTGACGTAGATGTCACTGACTTGTGTGTCCAGCAACTGGCCCTGGCTGGCCAGAATGCGTACGCCGCTGTCTTCGATGAACACATCGCCACTGACCTTGCTGACATGCGGCCAACCCGGCTGGAACGCCAGCTCGGCATCGTGAACCTTGAAGAACAGGCTGATGCTGCGAGCCGTGTCGGCGGCGCCATGATTCAGCGAGCCCTGATACTGGAAGAAGCCCTGGTCGACCGCACCCTTGAGAATCGCCGTGCGCAGCCATTCGTCCAGCGCCGGGCTGAGCACTTCCGGCAGGTACTTGGCGGTGTACTTGCCGTCGCCGTCCACCAGGCCGACCCGGAGGTCCATGTAGTCTTCCTGGGTATGGTCGAAATGCAGGCGGATCAGGAAGTCGCCGGCAATCTTGCCCTCCTCGCCCAGCACTTTCAGGTACGGCGCGATGAGGGTGAAGCCTTCTTTGTCGAGCTTCCAGGTCAGCCGGGCGTTGGCCTGAATGTATTGCCATGGCTTGGCGAAAATCGGGTCCAGGTGCAGGACAAAATCCTTGCTGTCCATGCGCAGTTCGCCGTGACCGAGGTCACCACTGATGCTGCCGCTGACATTTCGCGCCGCTGGCGCGCCGTGATAGGCGTCAAACCCCACCCGATCGAGGTTGGCGGCGAAACTGACCTTGCTGTCGTCGGTGGCGTTGGGCCGGAAGTCGACCAACACGTTGCGCAAACCACCGGTCACCTTGAGCCGCTCCACGGCGGTGGCGACGCCTTCAGGCAATGGCCCCAAGGCATTCAGCAGCGGTGTGAGTGGCGTGAGGTCGAGGCGGTCGGCTTGCAGATGCCAGAGTTCTTCGGTCTTGTCGGTGGCTTGGCTTTGTTTGAGTTGCAGGCGCGATTCCCAGCGGGTCTCGCCGATGTTCATGGACAGCGAGTCCACCGTCACCAGAATGCCTTCGGCACTGCGCTGGAAATAGCTGTTGAGCGCCAGGTTGTTGATCTGGACCGGCTTGCGCTCGGCGTAGGCACCCTTGATCTGCGGCGCGTTCAAGCGGATCGCAGCGCTTTGCAGCGCGCCTTTGCTCCAGTTGACCCAAAGCTCGCCACCGGCCTTGATCTCGGAAAAATTCCATTGTCGGGTCAGGCGCTCGGGTAGCCATTTCGACCAGTCACTTTGCGGCAGGCTAACGTAAGCATCCGCTTCGCCGTCCTGCCACTGGCTGGCGCGAATGCGAGTACGCAGGCTCATGGCCACTGGCTGACCGTCGGGCAGGGTCAGCCGCGCGTCGAGTCGCTGACGGTAGACGCCGGTTTTCAGGTTCAGGCCAACGTAGGTCAAGGTCAGTGGCGGGTGATCCAGCGGCTGCAAGGTGACCTGACTGTCGAGCACCGACAACTGCTGGACCATCTGCATGCGATTGAGCAACTGTTCCGGGTCCAGCGGCTGATCCTGTTGCACCGGCAGGCCTTCCAGCGCCCAATGACCGTCCTCGCCTTCCTTGAGGCTGATCTTCAAACCGTTGAGTTCAAGGTGGGCGATGCGCACTTCACGAGCCAGCAGGCTGGCCCAAAGATCCGGCACCGCACGTACCTGATCCAGGCGCAGGGTGTTGGCGCCCTCGCCGACCATCACATCGTGGGCCAGCAGAATCGGCGCGAAGCCGTGCCAGTTGCCTTCCAGTTCACCGATGTGCAGCGGCATGCCCAGGGCAGCGCCGGCTTTGGCTTCGACTTCGGCCCGATACTCGGCCACCAGCGGCGTCAGTTCGCGGCCGAGACTGACGTAAAGCGCCATCAGCACCAAAGCCAACGCGCACAGGCCCAGACCCCAGCGGGTCAGTGCGGCCAAAATGCGTGTCAGACGCTCCATGTCAGTTGGCTCCCATGGCAAAAACAGTGCAAAAAGCTGAGGCCAGCCGTTCTAGTGGGGATGAAACACAGCGATTCAGAGCAGCACCACGTCGTATTGTTCCTGGGAATACATGGTTTCCACCTGGAACCGAATGGTGCGCCCGATAAAACCTTCGAGCTCGGCGACGTTGCCCGACTCTTCATCCAGCAGGCGATCGACGACTTTCTGGTTCGCCAATACACGATAGCCCTCCGCCTGATAGGCGCGCGCCTCGCGGAGAATTTCGCGGAAGATTTCGTAGCAAACGGTTTCCGGCGTCTTGAGCTTGCCGCGCCCCTGGCAGCTGCTGCAGGGTTCGCACAACACCTGCTCGAGACTTTCGCGGGTGCGCTTGCGGGTCATCTGCACCAGGCCCAACTCGGTGATGCCGATGATGTTGGTCTTGGCGTGATCGCGTTCCAGTTGTTTCTCAAGCGTGCGCAGCACCTGACGCTGGTGCTCTTCGTCTTCCATGTCGATGAAGTCGATGATGATGATCCCGCCCAGGTTGCGCAGGCGCAGCTGGCGAGCGATGGCGGTCGCGGCTTCGAGGTTGGTCTTGAAGATGGTTTCTTCGAGATTGCGATGACCGACGAACGCCCCGGTATTGACGTCGATGGTGCTCATGGCTTCCGCCGGGTCCACCACCAGGTAACCGCCAGACTTCAGCGGGACTTTGCGTTCGAGGGCTTTCTGGATTTCGTCTTCGACGCCGTACAGGTCGAAAATCGGCCGCTCGCCCGGGTAATGCTCCAGACGATCGGCAATTTCCGGCATCAGTTCGGCGACGAACTGCGTGGTTTTCTGGAACGTTTCCCGGGAGTCGATGCGGATCTTCTCGATCTTCGGGCTCACCAGATCGCGCAAGGTCCGCAGCGCCAGGCCGAGGTCTTCGTAGATCACACTCGGCGCGCTGATGGTTTTGATCTGCTCGTTGATCTGATCCCAGAGCCTGCGCAGGTAGCGGATGTCCATGAGAATTTCATCGGCGCCCGCGCCTTCGGCGGCAGTCCGCAGGATGAAGCCGCCGGCCTCCTTGATGCCTTCTTTGGCCACGCAATCGGTGACCACTTGCTTGAGGCGTTCGCGCTCGGCCTCGTCTTCGATCTTCAGGGAAATACCGACATGCGCGGTGCGCGGCATGTACACCAGATAACGCGAAGGAATCGACAGTTGCGTGGTCAGGCGTGCGCCTTTGGAACCGATCGGGTCCTTGGTGACTTGCACCACCAGGCTCTGGCCTTCGTGAACCAGCGCGCTGATGCTCTCGACCGCAGGGCCTTCACGCAGGGAAATTTCCGAAGCATGAATGAACGCGGCGCGATCCAGGCCGATGTCGACGAAAGCCGCCTGCATCCCCGGCAATACCCGCACGACTTTGCCTTTATAAATGTTGCCGACGATCCCGCGTTTTTGCGTGCGCTCGACGTGGACCTCTTGCAGGACACCGTTTTCAACCACCGCCACGCGCGATTCCATCGGCGTGATGTTGATCAGGATCTCTTCACTCATGGCAGGGTCTCGTTCAGGCATGTTCACGATAATGGCCGCATCTTGTCAGTACGACGCTCAGCGCGCGTTAAGGGTTTGCCAACAGGGTATGCCGAAATGGCCGAGCAGCTCAGCGGTTTCGCACAGCGGCAGTCCGACCACCGCCGAGTAGCTGCCATTGAGCCCGGCGACAAACACCGCGCCCAGTCCTTGAATGCCATAGCCACCGGCCTTGTCCCGAGGTTCGCCGCTGGCCCAGTAGGCCGCCGCTTCATCGCGGCCGATGGGGCGAAAACGTACCAGGCTGCGCACAACCCGCGACTCGCAACGCTCACCGTCAAGCACGGCAATGGCGGTCAGCACTTCGTGCTCTTGCCCTGCCAACATCATAAGCATGGCGCACGCATCGGCTTCGTCCACCGGTTTGCCGAGAATTTTCCCGTTCAGCACCACGGCGGTGTCGGCGCCCAGTACGCAGAATGCGGCGTCGGACACGATTGCGCCGCGCCCGGCTTCAGCCTTGCCGCGCGCGAGGCGCTCGACATAGGCCGACGGCGATTCATGATTCAAAGGGGTTTCGTCGATGTCCGCGCTGATGGCGGAGAACGGCACGCCGATCTGCGTGAGCAGTTCACGCCGACGCGGCGAGCCTGAGGCGAGGTACAACCGTTTCATCAAGACATCTCCCTTGTCGAGGTGTGGGCAAATGCCTGAACCGAATTAGTTGATTTTGTAACGTCGACGCAGACCGCGCAAACCGAAGCTGATCCACGGCCAGAGCAATGCGCTGACCAATGCCGGCAAGACCAGTGCCAGCGTTGGCTGACGGTTGCCGGTCAGGGCGCTGAGCCATAGCTGAACGAGCTGCGCGAGCCCGAAGATCACCAGGATCACCAGGCTCTGTTGCCACATCGGAAACATCCGCAGCCGCTGTTGCAGCGACAGCACCAGGAAAGTGATAAGGGTCAGGATCAACGCGTTCTGGCCCAGCAACGTGCCGTAGAGCACATCTTCGGCCAGGCCCAGGCACCATGCGGTGACCATGCCGACTTTCTGCGGCAGGGCCAACGCCCAGAACGCCAGCAGCAAGGCGAGCCAGAGCGGACGGAGGATTTCCATGAATTGCGGCAGCGGCGAAACGCTGAGCAGCATGCCAATGGCGAATGTCAGCCAGACCATCCAGCCGTTTCGGGAGGCGGTAGCACCGACCATTATTCTCTTCCCCCAGGGGTGGCCGGCGCGGAGACAGGCGGTTTGGCAGCAGGCTTCACGACAGCGGGTTGCGTCGCCGGTGGCTTGGCAGCCGGCGTCGTCACGGGCGGCTTGGCGGCGGCGGGATGTGCGGCAGCGGGTTTGGCCGGGGTAGCGGCAGCAGGTTTGGCCGGGGTAGCCGTCGCAGGTGCAGCGGCGGGAACGGCCGGGACTGCAGTGGCAGCCGGGGCAATCACGCCGACAGGCTTGGGCACGGTCGCGGGAATGATTGGCCCGCCGCCCTGCGCATCCAGGCTTTCCTGGGCCTGAGCAGCATCGTTTGCGCGCTCTTCCGGCGTCCGGGTGTCGCTGAACACCAGCAGCAAGTAACGGCTGCGGTTCAGCGCAGCCGTCGGCACGGCGCGGACAATGGCGAACGGCTGGCCGGAATCGTGAATCACTTCCCTGACCGTCGCCACCGGGTAACCCGCCGGGAACCGCTGGCCAAGGCCGGAGCTGACCAGCAGATCGCCTTCCTTGATATCCGCCGTGTCGGCAACGTGACGCAACTCCAGGCGCTCAGGGTTGCCGGTGCCGCTGGCAATCGCCCGTAGACCGTTCCGGTTCACCTGCACCGGAATGCTGTGGGTGGTGTCGGTCAGCAGCAGCACACGGGAGGTGTATGGCATCAACTCGACCACCTGGCCCATCAGGCCGCGGGCATCGAGCACCGGCTGACCGAGGACCACACCGTCGCGCTCACCTTTATTGATGATGATGCGATGGGTGAACGGATTGGGGTCCATGCCGATCAACTCGGCAACTTCGACCTTCTCGTTGACCAGCGCGGAGGAATTGAGCAGCTCGCGCAGCCGAACGTTCTGCTCGGTGAGGGCGGCAAGCTTTTGCATGCGACCCTGCAGCAGCAGGTTTTCGGTTTTGAGTTTTTCGTTTTCGGCGACCAGTTCGGTACGGCTGCCAAACTGGCTGGCCACACCTTGCCATAGCCGCTGCGGCAGGTCGGTGATCCAGTAAGACTGCATCAGCACCAGCGACATCTGGCTACGCACTGGCTTGAGCAGTGTGAAGCGGGCATCGACCACCATCAGCGCGACCGATAGCACGACCAGCACCAACAAGCGCACGCCCAGTGAAGGCCCTTTGGTGAAAAGCGGTTTAATAAGCCGCTCCTCCCAGGCAAATGTTTTGTTTATTCATACGGCAGACCGGCCTGGATACAGACTGACAGAAGGTAAACGCAAACAGGCAGCACTGCAAAGTGCCGCCTGCGCGCTCAACAGCATAGATGCATCGGGCGAGATCACTCGCTCGACAGCAGGTCCATGGTGTGTTTATCCATCATTTCCAATGCACGGCCACCGCCGCGAGCAACGCAGGTCAGCGGGTCTTCGGCAACGATCACCGGCAGACCGGTTTCCTGGGCCAGCAACTTGTCGAGGTCGCGCAGCAAGGCGCCACCACCGGTCAGTACCAGGCCACGCTCGGCGATGTCGGAAGCCAGCTCCGGAGGCGATTGCTCCAGCGCACTTTTCACGGCCTGAACGATGGTGGCCAGCGACTCTTGCAGAGCTTCCAGCACTTCATTGGAGTTCAGGGTGAATGCACGTGGAACGCCTTCGGCCAGGTTACGGCCACGAACGTCGACTTCACGAACTTCGCCGCCCGGGTAGGCCGTACCGATTTCCTGTTTGATGCGCTCGGCGGTGGATTCGCCGATCAGGCTGCCGTAGTTGCGACGCACGTAGGTGATGATCGCTTCGTCGAAGCGGTCGCCGCCAACCCGTACGGATTCGGCATAAACCACACCGTTCAGGGAGATCAGTGCGATTTCGGTGGTACCCCCACCGATATCGACGACCATCGAGCCGCGGGCTTCTTCAACCGGCAGGCCGGCACCGATCGCAGCCGCCATCGGCTCTTCGATCAGGAACACTTCACGCGCGCCGGCACCAAGGGCCGATTCACGGATGGCTCGACGCTCAACCTGAGTGGATTTGCATGGAACGCAGATCAGCACACGAGGGCTAGGCTGCAGGAAGCTGTTTTCGTGAACCTTGTTGATAAAGTACTGCAGCATCTTTTCGCAGACGCTGAAATCGGCAATGACGCCGTCCTTCATCGGACGAATGGCCGCGATGTTGCCCGGCGTACGGCCGAGCATGCGCTTGGCCTCGGTGCCGACAGCAACGACACTTTTCTGGTTACCGTGTGTCCGAATAGCCACAACCGATGGCTCATTCAGGACGATGCCGCGCTCGCGCACGTAAATAAGGGTGTTGGCAGTGCCCAGGTCAATGGAAAGATCGCTGGAAAACATGCCACGCAGTTTCTTGAACATGGGAAAGGGACCCTAGGCAACGCGTGGGTAAAAAAGTGCGGCAAACTCTAACAACGACAGGGATTTTGGGCAAGGCGCCAATATGTTAAATTGGCCGCTTTTCTGTGCACCAACCCCCACAATCGCGGCCTTATGACCGTAGAAATGCGGTAGTGTTCCGACAATCTAACACACGGACGCCGTCCGTTCTGTTTTCCACTGGAGAATCGCAATGGCGCTTGAACGCTCCGACGTGGAAAAAATCGCTCATCTGGCCTGCCTTGGCCTCGATGATGCCGATCTTCCACATATTACTTCGGCCCTGAACAGCATTCTGGGGCTGGTCGACGAAATGCAGGCGGTCAATACCGACGGTATCGAGCCACTGGCCCACCCACTGGAAGCCAGCCAGCGCCTGCGTGCAGACGTCGTGACCGAGACCAATCATCGCGAGGCCTATCAGTCCATCGCACCAGCGGTCGAAAACGGCCTGTACCTGGTTCCGAAAGTCATCGACTAAAGGGAAAGAGCCTGCAATGCATCAATTGACTCTGGCCGAGATCGCCCGCGGACTCGCCGATAAAAAGTTTTCTTCCGAAGAGCTGACCAAAACCCTGCTGGCGCGTATCGCCCAGCTCGACCCTCAGCTCAACAGTTTCATCAGCCTCACCGAAGACCTGGCGCTCCAGCAGGCGAAAGCCGCTGACGCACGCCGGGCCAATGGTGAGAGCGGCGCCCTGCTCGGCGCGCCGATTGCCCATAAAGACCTGTTCTGCACCCAGGGCATCCGCACCAGCTGCGGTTCGAAGATGCTCGACAATTTCAAGGCCCCGTACGACGCCACGGTCGTTGCCAAGCTGGCCGCTGCCGGCGCAGTGACCCTGGGCAAGACCAACATGGACGAATTCGCCATGGGGTCGGCCAACGAGTCGAGCTATTACGGCCCGGTGAAAAACCCGTGGAACCTGGAATACGTTCCGGGCGGTTCGTCCGGCGGTTCCGCTGCGGCGGTCGCGGCGCGCCTGTTGCCGGCGGCTACCGGCACCGATACCGGCGGCTCGATCCGTCAGCCTGCTGCCCTGACCAACCTCACCGGCCTGAAACCGACGTACGGTCGCGTTTCGCGCTGGGGCATGATCGCCTACGCCTCCAGCCTCGATCAGGGCGGCCCGCTGGCCCGCACGGCCGAAGACTGCGCAATCCTGCTGCAAGGCATGGCCGGTTTCGATCCGCAGGATTCCACCAGCATCGACGAACCCGTGCCTGACTACAGCGCCAGCCTCAACGGTTCGCTGCAAGGCCTGCGCATCGGCGTGCCGAAGGAATACTTCAGCGCCGGCCTGGACCCGCGTATTGCCGACCTGGTCATGGCCAGTGTCGAAGAGCTGAAGAAGCTCGGCGCCGTGATCAAGGAAATCAGCCTGCCGAACATGCAGCACGCGATTCCTGCGTACTACGTGATCGCCCCGGCTGAAGCGTCTTCCAACCTGTCGCGTTTCGACGGCGTGCGTTTCGGCCATCGCTGCGAAGACCCGAAAAACCTGGAAGACCTGTACAAGCGTTCCCGTGGCGAAGGCTTCGGCGCTGAAGTACAGCGCCGGATCATGGTCGGTGCCTACGCGCTGTCCGCCGGTTACTACGACGCCTACTACCTGAAGGCACAGAAGATTCGTCGCTTGATCAAGAACGACTTCATGGCCGCCTTCAATGAGGTCGACATCATCCTCGGCCCGACCACGCCGAACCCGGCCTGGAAGCTCGGCGCCAAGAACAGCGACCCGGTCGCTGCGTACCTGGAAGACGTCTACACCATCACCGCCAACCTCGCCGGTCTGCCGGGCCTGTCCATGCCTGCAGGTTTTGTCGACGGTCTGCCGGTCGGCGTGCAACTGCTCGCCCCGTATTTCCAGGAAGGCCGTCTGTTGAACGTTGCCCACCAGTATCAGTTGAACACTGACTGGCACACCCGCACCCCAACCGGCTTCTGAGGAGAAACACATGCAATGGGAAGTCGTGATCGGGCTGGAGATTCATACCCAGCTCACCACCCGGTCGAAAATCTTTTCCGGTAGTTCCACCACCTTCGGTTCCGAGCCAAACACCCAGGCCAGCCTGGTTGACCTCGGCATGCCCGGCGTACTGCCGGTGCTGAACCAGGAAGCGGTGCGCATGGCGGTGATGTTCGGTTTGGCGATTGATGCCGAGATCGGCCAGCACAACGTGTTCGCCCGTAAAAACTATTTCTACCCGGACCTGCCGAAGGGCTACCAGATCAGCCAGATGGAGTTGCCGATTGTCGGCAAGGGCCACCTGGACATCGCCCTGGAAGACGGCACCGTCAAACGCGTCGGCATCACCCGCGCGCACCTGGAAGAAGACGCCGGTAAAAGCCTGCACGAAGAATTCAGCGGCGCCACCGGCATCGACCTGAACCGCGCCGGCACGCCGCTGCTGGAGATCGTCTCCGAACCGGACATGCGCAGCGCCAAGGAAGCCGTGGCCTACGTCAAGGCAATCCACGCGCTGGTGCGTTACCTGGGCATCTGCGACGGCAACATGGCCGAAGGCTCGCTGCGTTGCGACTGCAACGTGTCGATCCGTCCGAAAGGCCAGGTTGAGTTCGGCACCCGCTGCGAGATCAAGAACGTCAACTCGTTCCGCTTCATCGAGAAGGCGATCAACACCGAAGTACAGCGTCAGATCGAACTGATCGAAGACGGCGGCAAGGTGATCCAGCAGACTCGCCTGTACGATCCGAACAAGGACGAAACCCGTCCGATGCGCAGCAAAGAGGAAGCCAACGACTACCGTTACTTCCCCGATCCGGACCTGTTGCCGGTGGTCATCGAGGACTCGTTCCTCAATGAAGTGCGTGCGACATTGCCGGAACTGCCACCGCAGAAACGCGAGCGCTTCCAGGAGCAGTTCGGTCTGTCGGTCTACGACGCCAGCGTCCTGGCCACCAGCCGCGAGCAAGCCGACTACTTCGAGAAAGTCGCGAGCATCGGCGGCGACGCCAAACTGGCGGCCAACTGGGTCATGGTTGAACTGGGCAGCCTGTTGAACAAACAGGGCCTGGACATCGATCAGTCGCCGGTTTCGGCCGAGCAACTGGGCGGCATGCTGCTGCGCATCAAGGACAACACCATCTCCGGCAAGATCGCCAAAGTGGTGTTTGAAGCGATGGCCAACGGCGAAGGCAGCGCCGACGAGATCATCGACAAGCGCGGCCTCAAGCAGGTGACCGACACTGGCGCGATCTCGGCGGTGCTGGACGAAATGCTCGCGGCCAACGCCGAGCAGGTCGAGCAATACCGCGCGGCAGACGAAGCCAAACGCGGCAAGATGTTCGGCTTCTTCGTCGGCCAGGCCATGAAAGCCTCCAAAGGCAAGGCCAACCCGCAACAGGTCAACGAACTGCTGAAAAGCAAGCTCGAAGGCTGATGAGAATGGAGCCAGCCGTCAAATCTGGCTCCCCACCTTGTGGGAGCCAGCCTGCTGGCGATAGCGGTCTGACATTGAACATACCCGTGTCTGATACTCCGCGATCGCCAGCAGGCTGGCTCCCACATTTGTTTTCGGGAAACCTTGAATGAAGCGTCTGTTCAGCCTTTGCGCCCTGCTCTCTCTGCTCGCCGGTTGCGCCAGCACCGACGTCGTCGACCCACACGGTTACGACCAGACAGGCGTGGCGTCCTACTACGGCGCCAGACACCAGGGCAAACGCACCGCCAGTGGTGAACGTTTCGACAAGAATTCCCTGACCGCTGCCCATCGCCAACTACCCTTTGGTACACGGGTGAAGGTCACCAATCTGAAAAACGACAAGTCCTGCGTGGTGCGTATCAATGACCGCGGGCCACACACTCGCGGGCGCCTGATCGACTTGTCTCATGAAGCCGCCGAGCAACTGGGCATGCTCAAAAGCGGCACCGCGCGGGTTCGCGTGCAAGCCCTCGACTGACTGACGGAGCCCCGACCATTTTCGGACTTGCCGACATCCCCCTGCTCAGCATGATTGAACTGCTCAGCGGACTGGTACTGCTGATCGCCGGCGCCGAGCTGATGGTGCGCGCCGCGGTGCGCCTGGCCGCGCGACTGCATGTGCGACCGCTGATCATTGGCCTGACCATCGTCGCCCTGGGCAGCAGCGCGCCGCAGATGGCGGTCAGCCTGCAAGCCACCCTCGCGCAGAACGCCGACATTGCCGTCGGCAGTGTTATCGGCAGCGGTATCTTCAACATACTCGTCACCCTCGGGCTCTCGGCGCTGATCATCCCGCTGCGGGTCTCGCGGCAACTGGTGCGCCTGGATATTCCGTTGATGATCGGGGCCAGCCTGCTGGTGTTCGTTCTGGCGTGGAATGAAGAACTGACCCGCGTCGATGGCGTGCTGCTGCTGACGGCGCTGGCACTGTATCTGGGCTTGCTGCTGCGACAGTCGCGGCACTCGGTCCGTCCGCAATCGACAACGCATGACGCCCCGCAGGTGCCTTGGTTGAGCAGCCTGCTGATGATCATCGCCGGTCTTGCGATGCTGGTGTACGCCGGGCACTTGCTGTTAGGCGCCGCGGTGTCGGTCGCTACGGATCTGGGGCTGTCGGAAAGGATCATCGGCCTGACCATCGTCGCCGTCAGCACTTCGTTGCCGGAACTGGCGACCTCATTGATCGCGGCGTTGCGTGGTCAGCGCGACATCGCCGTCGGCAACGTGGTCGGCAGCAACCTGTTCAACCTGTTGGGCGTACTCGGCGTTACCGCACTGATTGCGCCGTCGCCGCTGTCGGTCTCGCCCAACGCGCTGGATTTCGACTTGCCGGTGATGCTCGGCGTCGCGGTGCTGTGCTTGCCGGTGTTCTATTCCGGCTACCGGGTAACCCGCGCCGAAGGTCTGCTGTTTCTGGGCTTGTACCTGGCCTACGGTCTGCACGTGGTGTCGTTCACCACCGGCATGCCGCTGGCCGGCAGGCTTGAACACCTGATGCTGTTTTTCGTCCTGCCGGCGCTGGTGGCGTTCTTGCTGTTCACGTCGCTGCGCGCCTGGCGTCGCCAACACCACAAGAAGGAATTGCCATGACCGACCATAAAAAGCCCGGCGTTGAAGTCCGCCGCCAAGTGATGGGCGACGCTTTCGTCGACCGCGCGCTGGGCAATGCCACCGAGTTCACCCAGCCGTTGCAGGATTTCGTCAATGAACACGCCTGGGGCAGTGTGTGGAATCGCGAAGGCTTGCCGTTGAAAACCCGCAGCCTGATCACCCTTGCCGCGTTGACCGCGCTGAAATGCCCGCAAGAGCTGAAAGGTCACGTGCGTGGCGCGCTGAACAACGGCTGCACCGTGGAAGAGATCCGTGAGGCGTTGCTGCACTGCGCGGTGTATGCGGGCGTGCCGGCGGCGATCGATGCGTTTCGGGCGGCGCAGGAAGTGATTGATAGCTACCAGAAGCCGGAATGAATATTCGAAGGTTGCGGTGAAAGATCTACCGTCATCGCGAGCAGGCTCGCTCCCACAGGGGATCTCCTTTGTTGCACAAATTGTGTGAACACCCAAGATCACTGTGGGAGCGAGACCGGCTTGCCGGCGATGAGGCCCGAAAGAACAACCCAAAATCTCAGGACTAAATCCACCCGCCCCACTGCAGCAGGAAGATCCCGACGTTGGTGGTCACCGCCGCCATCAGCGTGGTGATCACAATGATCGCTGCCGCGAGTTCATGATTACCGTTGGCCTGACGCGCCATGACAAAACTGGCCGCAGCGGTCGGGCTGCCGAAGTACAGGAACAGAATCCCCAACTCCGCCCCGCGAAAGCCCCACAACCACGCCCCCAGCGTCGCCAGCACCGGCAGGCCGATCATCTTCACCAGGCTTGAACTCAGCGCCAAGCTGCCGCTCTTGCGCATGGCCGCCAGCGACAGCGTGCCGCCGATGCAGATCAAGGCCAACGGCAACGTGGTTTGCGCCAGGTACTGACCGGACGTCTCCAGCCAACCCGGCAAACCGATCTTGAAATACGCAAACGGCGCTGCCGCAAACACGCTGATGATCAACGGGTTGATCATCACGCTTTTGCAGATGCTCCACGGATCGGACTTGATCACCGGGCTGTAGACCGCCAGCACAATGGTCGAGAGCGTGTTGTAAAACAGGATCACCAACGCCGCGAGAATCGCCCCGAGGGAAATCCCGTAATCGCCGTACATGCTCGCCGCCAGCGCGAGGCCAATGACGCCGTTGTTGCCGCGAAACGCACCCTGGGTGTAAATCCCCCGGTCCTCACGCGGACACTTCCAGATCGCCCAGCCCCAGGCGATGGCGAAACACACCAGCGTCGCAATCGAGAAATAGATCAGCAGCGCCGGTTGCAGGGCGGCGTGCAGGTCGGCATGCAGGATGCCCAGGAACAGCAACGCCGGCATGGTGACGTTGAACACCAGGGCCGACGCGGTGTGGATGAAATTGTCGTTGATCCAGTCGATGCGCTTGAGCAGCACCCCCAGAAACAGCATGGCAAACACCGGCGCGGTGATGTTCAGGGTTTCGAGGAAAATTGCCAGCATGCCGGGGAGAACCTTGAGGGTGTCGTTAGTTGGCTAATGATAAGCCACCGAGGACGTTGGCGTCTGGTAGATCGCCATCGCCGGCAAGCCGGTCTCGCTCCCACAGGAGATCTTCTTTGTTGCACAAACTGTGTGAACACCGAAGATCACTGTGGGAGCCAGCCTGCTGGCGATGAACGATAACGCGGTATCAGGTGATCGGCGCCGGGTTGAACAACGTGATGTCGTTATGCAGCTTATGCTGCTCCGCCCACGTCTGCTTCTTCCCGCTGGCCACGTCCAGGTAGTAGTGAAACAACTCCCACCCGAGGTCCTCGATCGATGCCCGCCCGGTCGCAATCCGCCCGGCATCGATGTCGATCAGGTCCGGCCAGCGCTGCGCCAGTTCAGTCCGGGTCGACACCTTCACCACCGGCGCCATCGCCAGACCATACGGCGTACCGCGCCCGGTGGTGAACACGTGCAGGTTCATTCCTGCCGCCAACTGCAGCGTCCCGCAGACAAAATCACTGGCCGGGGTCGCGCAGAAAATCAGCCCTTTGCGCTTGAAACGTTCTCCAGGGCCCAACACGCCGTTGATCGCGCTGCTGCCGGATTTGACGATCGAGCCCAACGACTTCTCGACAATGTTCGACAACCCACCCTTCTTGTTCCCCGGCGTAGTGTTCGCGCTGCGATCGGCTTCACCCTTGGCCAGGTAACGGTCGTACCAGTCCATTTCCCGCACCAGCTCCTGAGCCACTTCCTCGGTTTCGGCGCGGGAAGTCAGCAGGTAAATCGCATCGCGCACTTCGGTGACTTCGGAAAACATCACCGTCGCGCCCGCACGCAGCAACAGGTCCGAGGCAAACCCCAGCGCCGGGTTGGCGGTGATGCCGGAGAACGCATCGCTGCCGCCGCACTGCATGCCAAGGATCAGCTCGGACGCCGGCACGGTTTCCCGGCGACGCTGATCGAGCTTCTTCAGACGGGTCTCGGCCAGCGCCATGATCTGCTCGATCATCTCGGTGAAACCGTGACTCGAATCCTGCAAGCGGTACAACCACGGCTCGCTGAGATCGACCGAACTGTCGTTCTCGTGCATCACCTGCCCGGCCTGCAATTTCTCGCAGCCCAGGCTGATGACCAAGGCTTCGCCGCCCAGGTTCGGGTTGCGCGCCAGATTGCGCACGGTGCGAATCGGGATGTACGCGTCGGTGGCGGTGATCGCCACGCCACAGCCGTAGCTGTGGGTCAGCGCCACCACGTCATCGACGTTCGGGTACTTGGGCAGCAATTCATCCTTGATGCGCTTGACCGCGTGATCGAGCACGCCGGTGACGCACTGAACCGTGGTGGTAATCCCCAGAATGTTGCGCGTGCCGACGGTGCCGTCGGCATTGCGATAACCCTCGAACGTAAAACCTTCCAGCGGTGCCTGCGCGGCCGGCACTTCGGTGGACAGCGGCAAACTGTCCAGCGGCGGCGCGGTGGGCATGCGCAGTTGATCTTCCTTGACCCAACTGCCACGAGGAATCGGCTGCAACGCGTAGCCAATGGTCTGGCCGTAGCGAATCACCTGACCGCCCTCGGGAATATCCTCGAGGGTGACTTTATGACTCTGCGGCACGAAGTCCACCGTCACCAGGCCATCGGGAAATTCGGTGCCGGCGGGCACGCCCTGGTCATTGACCACAATCACTACGTTGTCCCGCTCGTGCAGGCGGATGTAGCGCGGCGAGTCGGAGTGTTCAATCAACTGCATGACGCCGCTCCTCAGGAATGCGCTTGAGACAATTTGTTGTTGGTTTCAGGACCGCTGACCGGTGGCTCTTTGAGCACCACACGCTTGATCGGACCAACGATCACCAGGTAGCTGAACACTGCAACCAGTGCGTTGCAACCGACAAACACCAGCGCCCATTTGAACGAACCGGTGGAGCTGATGATGTAGCCAATCACGATGGGAGTGGTGATCGAAGCGATGTTACCGAAGGTGTTGAACAAACCACCGCTGAGACCGGCGATTTGTTTCGGCGAAGTATCGGACACCACCGCCCAGCCCAGCGCACCCACGCCTTTGCCGAAGAATGCCAGGGCCATGAAGCCGACGACCATCCATTCAACATCGACATAGTTGCAGGCCACGATGCTGCTGGAAACCAGCAAACCGGCAATGATCGGCGCCTTGCGGGCGAAGGTCAGGGAATGGCCCTTGCGCAGCAGGTAATCGGAAATCACCCCGCCGAGCACACCACCGATGAAGCCACAGATCGCCGGCAACGAGGCAATGAAACCGGCCTTGAGGATGGTCATGCCGCGTTCTTGCACCAGGTATACCGGGAACCAGGTCAGGAAGAAGTAGGTGATGCCGTTGATGCAGTATTGGCCGAGGTACACGCCAAGCATCATGCGGTTGGTCAGCAACTGGCGGATGTAGTCCCACTTCGGACCGTCGCCTTTTTTGCCTTTGCCTTTGTCCTGGTCCATATCGACCATGCCGCCGTTATCGGCGATGTGCTGGAACTCCGCGTCGTTGATCATCGGGTGCTGGCGTGGGCTGTGGATAACCTTGAGCCAGATGCCCGAGAAGATGATGCCAATCACGCCCATCACGATGAACACGTGCTGCCAGCCGAAGCTGTAGACGATCCAGCCCATCAGCGGCGCGAACAACACGGTGGCGAAGTATTGCGCCGAGTTGAAGATCGCCGAAGCGGTGCCGCGTTCAGCCGTCGGAAACCAGGCCGCGACGATGCGGGCGTTGCCGGGGAAGGATGGCGCTTCGGCCAGGCCCACCAGGAAGCGCAGCATGAACAGCGCAACCACCGCCGTGGACATGCCGAACTCGCCGACATAGCCCTGCAGCACGGTGAACAGCGACCAGGTGAAGATGCTCAGCGCATAGATTTTTTTCGAACCAAAACGGTCCAGCAGCCAGCCACCGGGAATTTGCCCGGCCACGTAGGCCCAACCGAATGCAGAGAAGATATAACCGAGAGTGACCGCGTCGATGCCGAGGTCTTTTTGCAGGCTGGAGCCGGCGATAGCGATGGTCGCCCGGTCGGCGTAGTTGATCGTGGTCACCAGAAACAGCATGAGCAGGATCAAATAGCGGACGTGAGTCGGCTTCTGAGTCGATTGCATGTAGATGTACTCCCACTGATTATTTTTATGCGGGTCATAACGATTGTTTTTTGTGGGAGCTGGCCTGCCAGCTCCCACAGGTATTGCGTGAATCAGGAACCGATGTAGGAGGTTTTCACGACGGTGTAGAACTCTTGCGCATAGCGACCCTGCTCGCGGGAGCCATAGGATGAACCTTTACGCCCACCGAACGGAACGTGGTAATCCACACCGGCGGTCGGCAGGTTGACCATCACCATCCCGGCCTGGGAGTGGCGCTTGAAGTGGTTGGCGTACTTCAGCGACGTGGTGGCGATGCCCGCCGACAGACCGAATTCGGTGTCGTTGGCCATGGCCAGTGCCGCTTCGTAATCCGCAACGCGAACCACGTTGGCCACCGGGCCAAAGATCTCTTCACGGCTAATGCGCATCGCGGCTTCACTGTCGGCAAACAGGGTTGGCGCGAGGTAGTAGCCTTCTGTATCGCAAGTCACCAGACCACCGCCACTGACCAGACGCGCACCTTCGGACTGGCCGATGTCGATGTACTTCATGTCCTGTTCAAGCTGAGCCTGGGAAACCACCGGACCGATGTCGGTGCCGGTTTTCAGCGCGTGACCGACCTTGATCGACTTCATGCGCTCGGCCATGGCTTCGACGAATTTGTCGTGAATCCCGGCGGTAACGATGAAACGGCTCGACGCGGTGCACCGCTGGCCGGTGGAGTAGAACGCGCTCTGAACCGACAGCTCGACCGCTTGCTTGAGGTCGGCGTCATCGAGAATGATCTGCGGGTTCTTGCCGCCCATTTCCAACTGAACCTTGGCCTGGCGCGACACGCAGCTGACCGCGATCTGACGACCGACACCGACGGAACCGGTGAAACTGATGCCGTCGACTTTCGGGCTCTGCACCAACGCATCGCCCACCACACGACCGCTGCCCATCACCAGGTTGAACACGCCGGCCGGGAAGCCTGCGCGAGAGATGATTTCAGCCAGCGCCCAGGCGCAACCCGGAACCAGATCAGCCGGTTTCAGCACGACGCAGTTGCCGTAGGCCAGGGCCGGGGCGATTTTCCATGCAGGGATCGCGATCGGGAAGTTCCACGGGGTAATCAGGCCAACTACGCCCAATGCTTCACGAGTGACTTCGACGTTGACGCCCGGACGTACCGACGGCAAGTAGTCGCCGGACAGTCGGAGGGTTTCCCCGGCGAAAAACTTGAAGATGTTACCGGCGCGGGTCACTTCGCCGATGGCTTCAGGCAGGGTTTTACCTTCTTCACGGGCGAGCAAAGTGCCGAGCTCTTCGCGGCGAGCGAGGATTTCAGTACCGATCTTGTCCAGTGAGTCGTGGCGAGCCTGAATGCCCGACGTCGACCAGGCCGGAAACGCAGCGCGGGCGGCGTCGATGGCGGCGTGGACCTGGGCCAGATCGGCCTTGGCGTAGTTGCCGATGGTATCGGTCAGTTCGGACGGGTTGATGTTGGCGCAGTAATCACTGCCGGCAACCCATTCACCGTTGATGTAGTTATCGAAACGCTTTGCATCTGCCACTGGGGAATCTCCTCACGCAAAAGGCCGCTGATCACTCAGCGGCCTTGTTTAATCGGGTGTGTTACTGCGCACCTTGCTTGTCGATCAACGCGGCGAGCATTTCGTACTCTTCGCCGGTCAGGTCGGTCAGCGGCGCACGCACAGGACCTGCGTCATAGCCGGCAATTTTTGCCCCGGCCTTGACGATACTCACCGCGTAACCGGCTTTGCGGTTACGGATGTCCAGGTACGGCAGGAAGAAGTCGTCGATGATCTTGCCGACGGTGGCGTGATCTTCGCGAGCGATAGCGTGGTAGAAATCCATCGCGGTTTTCGGGATGAAGTTGAACACCGCCGAGGAGTAAACCGGCACGCCCAGTGCCTTATAGGCCGCTGCGTAGACTTCGGCGGTCGGCAAACCACCCAGGTAGCTGAAGCGATCGCCGAGGCGACGACGGATCGACACCATCAACTCGATATCGCCCAGGCCATCTTTGTAGCCGATCAGGTTCGGGCAACGCTCGGCCAGACGTTCCAGCAACGGCGCGGTCAGGCGGCAGACGTTGCGGTTGTAAACCACTACGCCGATCTTCACCGATTTGCACACGGCTTCAACGTGAGCGGCAACACCGTCCTGGCTGGCTTCGGTCAGGTAGTGCGGCAGCAGCAACAGGCCTTTGGCGCCCAGACGCTCGGCTTCCTGTGCGTACTCGATCGCCTGGCGGGTCGAACCACCCACACCGGCCAGAATCGGAACGCTGGTTTCGCAGGTGTCGACGGCGGTCTTGATGATTTCCGAATATTCGCTGGCCGCCAGAGAGAAGAACTCACCGGTGCCGCCTGCGGCGAACAGAGCCGAGGCGCCGTATGGGGCCAGCCATTCGAGACGCTTGATGTAGCCAGCGCGATGGAAATCGCCCTGAGCATTGAAATCGGTAACCGGGAAAGACAGCAGACCGGAAGAGAGGATGGACTTCAGTTCTTGTGGATTCATTATTCGAACACCCTGGGTAGCACGTTTGTGTGTGAGGAAATCGTTCAGCCTGCGCCGAAGTTGTAGGTCATCGTACAACTTAAAAAACAACCGTCAACTGCATTTCATCGCCGCATCCAAAATTTATGCGTCGGAAAAGTATTTTCTTGACGTAGGAAAGTTCTCCTCTATGCTCTGAATAACTGTATATACATACAGTTAACTGGAAGCATACCGACGACATATCAAGGAGATAGAAATGTCAGGTCTACACACACAAACCCAGGAACAACCGAAGCCGGTCATCGCAAGTCTGGATGATCTGTTCAACGAGAACGGCATCGCCATTACGGGTAATGACCACCTGCTCCTGCACCTCGACGCCCCTGGCTCCGACACCCATCAACCGTCCACCTCTGCATCCGTCAACGCCTTGAAAGGCAAGCCACAGCTGAGGTTCGAGGGGGGTGAACACACGGCCATCGGTGATAACACGCTGCTGCGTTTCGTCAAGGATGCCCCTGCTGTAGTGGCGTCGCAGGTCGAGTTGCACTTGCCGAACGGCTTGGCACTGACCTATGGGCAGATCGTTGCCCTGGGGGGTGATTTCTATGGAATTGCGGATAAACCGGTCAGCGAAGGCGCAACCGCTGCCGACCGGGTCCAGCGTTTTACCGAGGCTTTCAATTCCCTGGCGGTCCTGCCCGCGTCCAATGCCGAGGCGAAGCTGATTCTCGGCGTCATGCAGAAGGAAATCGCCGCAGTCAAACAGGCGATCAAGGATGGCAAGCAGCCCCACGAGGCGTATGACGCCTTGGGTGATACGTTGTCGGAAGAGTGGAACAAAATCACCGGCGGCGGCAGCTTCGTTTCCGCCCTGTACCCACTGGGGCGCTACCTGAAACTGGCCGCCAACAATGCCGATCACTTCGCCGAATGGGCACTGCTGGCCTACATCGCCGGGCACACGGCCGCGTTGCAACAAGCGGTGATCGCCCACAACACAGCTGACGACCAGTCCCTGGAACTGGCCTATGCGCTGAACGCTTTCGCCGATCACTACCTGACCGACCTGTTTTCCGCCGGCCATCTGCGCGTGCCACGCAAACAGTTGGCGGCAGTGGTCACGCCGAGTGATCTGGGCTCGTTGATCACCCGCTTCATGCACGACGAAGACAGCAAGTTCGGCCTCAACGTGCGTAATGGCGATGGCGCTCAATGGCATGCGTATGGCGACAAACGCTACTTCGATGCCATCGACAGCGCCAACCGCCTCCAGGTCAATCAAGCGGTTCAAGTGTCTGCGGATGAGATATTCGCGGCGTACCTCAGCGGTATCGCACCGTCACCCAGCAGTTTCGCGGCATTGAAAAAACTGCCTGACCTGCAAGCGGTACTGAACCCTGTGGGTAATTTCTCGCCGTTATTCAAGGTCGAGGGTAACAAGGTGCTGCGACGCAAGGACGTCAACAACCTGAACGATACCGCCACGGTGGATGACTGGTGGGGCTGGAGCACTTACCTGCTGCTCAAGGACTACAAGCCGACTGGCAACGTGGCCTGATAAGGAGATCAATCATGACGATCAAATTGAAACTGGAGCTGGTCTCGGGCCAATCGCTCAAGGGTGCGCCGCTGGAGTTGTTGGCTGATGGCAAGCCGATTGCGAAAGGAGTCGTGGATAAAAACGAAAGTGTGACGTTCGATGTTAAGTCTGCGGCTGCCAGGTTGACCGTGAGAGTGGATCGCTCGATTCTGAAAACCGTCTGAGGCCAATGGCCCCATCGCCGGCAAGCCGGCGATGGCAATCCAGAGAACAATAGAACTGCCCAGCCTGGAAACTACCCCCGCTGCGCCTCAGCCTCTTCATGCGCATGACGCAACCGCTCGCGGCTGTTGGTCAAATGCAAGCGCATCGCTGCCCGCGCCGCATCGGAATCCTGGCGCGCAATCGCATCGTAAATCTCTTCGTGCTCACGGCTCAGACGGCTCATGTAGTGTTGCTGGTCATCATGGGCCAGGCGTGCCGAGTTGAGTCGAGTGCGCGGAATGATGCTGGTGCCCAGGTGGGTCATGATGTCGGTGAAATAGCGGTTGCCGGTCGACAGCGCGATTTGCAGGTGGAACTGAAAGTCCGAGGCCACGGCATCGCTGGCGTGTGCCGCGCTTTCGTTCAAGGCGTCCAGCGCGGCGCGCATCAACGCCAACTGTTCAGGGCTGCGGCGTTGTGCGGCGAGACCGGCGGACTCCACCTCGAGGCTGATGCGCAGTTCCAGAATCGCCAGCACATCACGCAGCGTCACCACGGTCGCCGGATCGATACGGAAACCGCTCGGGCTCGGCGTGTCGAGTACAAAGGTGCCGATGCCATGGCGGGTTTCCACTTGCCCGGCCGCCTGCAGACGGGAAATCGCCTCGCGCACCACCGTGCGGCTGACGCCATGGGCATCCATGATCGCCGACTCGGTGGGCAACTTGTCGCCGCGCTTGAGGTGACCGTCTCGAATCTGCTCGGACAGCACCGTCACCAGTTCCTGTGCGAGGCTGCGGCGCTTGCGTGGAAGGCGTGGTGCATCGATCGGGTTTTCCATGGTGAACGTCTGTCTCGAAAAATTCGGCTGAAACCGCATCATAGCTCAAGGCGGTTGTACGATCACCACCACTCCCTGTGGGCGCGAATTGTGGCGAGGGGATTCATCCCCTCACCACAAAAGCCCACACAGAGTCTTGTGGTGTTCATGCGGTCACGGTCTGGTCCACCAGATGGCCATTTTCAATGCGCACATGCCGCGGATGGAAGCGCTTCAAGCTACTGCGATGCCCGACGCTGACAATGCTCAGCCCCGGAATCTCATCGATCAGTGCCTGATACAGCGACGCCTCATCCTCTTCGTCCATCGCCGAGGTCGCTTCGTCCATGTACAGCCATTGCGGTGCATAAAGCAGCGCGCGGGCAAAGGCCAGGCGTTGCTGTTCACCCGGGGAAAGCATGCGTTGCCAGTGATTCGCTTCATCCAGGCGCGAAACCAGGTGCGGCAAACGGCAGGTTTCCAACACATGAACGTAACGCTCGTGCGGATAGGTCTCGCCAGGCTGTGGATAACTCAACGCCTCGCGCAGCGTGCCAATCGGCAGGTAAGGCTTTTGCGGCAGGAACAGATAGCGCGCCGCCGGCAGACGAATGCTGCCATGGCCCGCAGGCCACAGATGACCCATCGCCCGCAACAGTGTGGACTTGCCACTGCCAGAGCGGCCGCTGAGCATCACGCGCTCGCCCTCCTCCACGGTCATGTCGGCGTTGGTCAGCAGATGACGACCATCAGCAAGGTCGAGGCCCAGGTCATGCACCTTCAACGCATCACCCTGATTCTGCACGTCGATGGCTGGCGCACGCTCTTCATTGTCGGTCATGGCCTGGCGGAAACTCAGCAAACGATCGCAGGTGGCGCGCCACGACGCGAGGTTCTGATACGCACTGATAAACCAGCTGAAACTCTCCTGCACATTGCCGAACGCCGAACTGATCTGCATCAGCTCTCCGAGCTCGATCTTGCCGGCGAAGTAACGTGGCGCGGCGACCATGAACGGAAAGATGATGGCGGCCTGTTGGTAACCTGCGGTGAAGAACGTCAGACGCTTGGACACCTTCATGATGTCCCAGAAGTTGTGCCAGACCAGCCCGAACCGGTTGCTCAGGCGACGGTTTTCATTGGGCTCGCCGTTGTACAAGGCGATGCTTTCGGCATTTTCACGGACGCGGACCATGGAGAAACGCAGGTCGGCTTCGAAGCGTTGTTGTCGGTTGTTGAGGCCGATCAAGCGACGGCCGATCAAATGGGTCAGCCAGCTGCCGATCACGGCATACACCAGCACGCACCAGAACATATAGCCGGGAATGGTGAAACCGAACACCTCAATGCTGCCCGAAACGCCCCAAAGGATGATCGAGAACGACACCAGGCTCACAATGTTGCGCAGCAAACCGATGCCCAGTTCCAGGGTGTTCGAGGTGAAGTTGTTGAGGTCTTCGGAAATCCGCTGGTCCGGGTTATCGGTGTAACCGCCCTGCTCCAGCTGGTAGTAGTTCTTGTTGCCGAGCCAGCGGGCAAAATGCTTTTCAGTGAGCCAGGCACGCCAGCGAATGGTCAGCATCTGGGTCAGGTAGAGCCGGTACACAGCGCCGATAATCGCCACCGCGGCAATCCCGCAGAAATATAGAATCAGCCGCCAGAACGCGGCCTCGTCCTTTTGCTGCAGCGCGTTGTAAAAATCCTTGTACCAGGTGTTGAACCACACCGAGATGCCCACGCTGACCAGAGATAACGCAATCACCGCGATCAGCAGCGTCCAGGCCTTGCCCTTCTCTTCACTGCGCCAGTAAGGCGTGATCATCGCCCAGACTTTGCGAAAAAACTGCCCGCGCACAGCATCGTTGACCGCGGAATATTCAGCGTTCTGATTCATGGAAAAGGCTCGATAAAGAAAAGAACACGCACGAACCGATCATAGAGGATCGGTTCGGTCTGTCGCGAGGCGTGGCCGGCATTCGTTCAGCGCAGGTTCAGCGACGAACGGGACGTTTCTGCAGTTTGCGCTGCAGCGTGCGGCGGTGCATGCCCAGGGCGCGGGCAGTGGCGGAGATATTGCCTTCGTGTTCGGTCAACACGCGCTGGATGTGTTCCCACTGCAGGCGATCCACCGACATCGGGTTTTCCGGCACCAGGGTGTCGAGGTCGGCGTGCTCGGAGAGCAACGCGGCGAGGACGTCATCGGCATCTGCCGGTTTGCACAGGTAGTTGCATGCACCGCGCTTGATCGCCTCGACGGCGGTGGCAATGCTCGAGTAACCGGTGAGGATCACCACGCGCATGTCCGGGTCGAGTTCGAGCAGTTTGGGCAACAACACCAGGCCCGAATCGCCGTCCATTTTCAGGTCCAGCGCGGCGTAGTCCGGGATGTCGGCCTGGGCGATGGTCAGGCCTTCTTCGGCGGAACCGGCAGTGCTGACGCGAAAACCGCGGCGGGCCATGGCTCGCGCCATCACGCGGGTGAACGTGGCGTCGTCATCTACCAGCAGCAAATGCGGCAGCTCTTCGCCTTCGACTTGGATCTCGTCACTCATGTTCGTCTCCTCGGGCGACACGGGGCAGGCGCAGCTCGGTGAGCGTGCCGCCTTCCTCATGACTGTAGAGTTTCACTGAGCCGCCGGCGCGTGTCACGCTGGCCTTGCTCAAAAACAGGCCCAGGCCGAAACCTTTGCCCTTGGTGGTAAAAAACGGTTTGCCGATCTGTTCGGCAATGGCCAGCGGCACACCGGCGCCGTGGTCGCGAATGCTGATGGTCAAATCCTCGGCATTCCAGTCCAGCGTCACTTGCAGCCCTTCGGGGCAAGCGTCGGCGGCGTTGTTGAGCAGATTCAGCAGCGCCTGGGTCAGGTCAGGCGGCGGCGCCATGCGCGGCACGGTGCCCTGGCCCAGACGCTGGAAGCGGTAGCTGGCTTCCGGGCGCATCAGGTGCCAGCGGTTCAGCGCTTCGTCGAGCCAGTCGGTGACGTCCTGCATTTCCACCGCCAAACGGCGATTGGCCTCCGCCGCCCGAACCAGCTGTTGCAAGGTTTCCTTGCAGAGCTTGACCTGATCCTGCAGTACGCTCAGGTCGTCCTGCAACATCGGGTCATGATGGTCCTGGCGCATTTCCTTGAGCAGCACGCTCATGGTCGCCAGCGGCGTGCCCAGTTCATGGGCGGCACCGGCGGCCTCGGTCGCGACGGCCAGCAATTGCTGATCACGCAGGCCTTCTTCGCGACGGATGGCGCGCAGTTCTTCCTGGCGGCGCAGCTCTTCGGCCATGCGCGCGGCAAAGAAGGTGATCACCGCGGCGGCCAGGGCGAAACTCAGCCACATCCCGTAGACCTGCAGGTTTTCCCGGGCAATCGGGAAGGTTTGCAACGGATAGAAACCCGCCAGCAGCAAGGTGTACATCGTCAGCGCAATGCCCGACAGGATCACCGAATAACGCCATGGCAGCGTCACGGCGGCGATCGTCAGCGGCACCAGGTAATAAGAAACGAAAGGGTTGGTCGAGCCCCCGGAGAAATACAGCAAGGCACTGTGGATAAACAGGTCGCAGGCCAGTTGCACGGCGTATTCGAGTTCGGTGACGGGCCATGAGGTGCGCAAGCGGATCGCCGTGAACGCGCACAGCAACATCGAACAACCGAGGGTCGCGGCCAGTTGAAACCAGGGCAGCGGCAGCAAGTCGAGCCAGTAGGCCAGGCCCACGGAACCGGCCTGGGCGGCCAGCACCAAGGTGCGGATGAACGTCAGCCGCCAGAGATTCTGACGAGTCGCGGAAGTGATTTGAACGGGGGCGAGCATGAGCTCTCCTGATGAGCGCTCCAGGCGGATCGCACGGAGTATAACCAAGCACGGGGGCTGACAGGCAAAAGTGCGGCAAACGGCCACAGGCGCCAACGAGTTTCCCATGTGGCGAGGGAGCCTGCTCCCGCTGGACTGCGCAGCAGTTCCAAAACCTGCCACCGCGATTCAACAGTCAAACCGCGTCAGCCGATTTGCGACTGCTGCGCAGCCGAGCGGGAGCAAGCTCCCTCGCCACAAAAGTCCTTCAGTGGATCACCGGTCCATCTGTATAGAAGTTGTAACTGTGCGAACCGGATCATTAAAGCTAGAGTCTGATGGTTTCACGCAGGCTCGGACCCAACCCCTGCGCATCGCCCAAGGAGTTTTCATGCACACTTTCCGCCGCAGCGCCGCCCTCCTCGCCCTCAGCGTTGGCACCATCGCCAGCCTCCCGGCCCTGGCTGCCGACGAGCTGCATTACAACCAGATATCCCTGCGCGCCGAAGTCAGTCAGGAAGTCGCCCGCGACCTGATGATCGTGACCCTCTACACCGAAGAACAAAACACCGACCCGGCCAAACTCGCCGCGGACGTCAGCACCACCATGAACAAGGCGCTGGCCCAGGCCAAGCAAGTCAAGGACATCACCCTGCGCCAGGGCAGCCGCAACAGCTACCCGATCTACGACACCAAGGGCCAGAAAATCACCGGCTGGCGTGAGCGTGCGGAACTGCGCCTGGAAAGCTCCGACTTCGCCGCGCTGTCGAAGCTGACCGGCGAACTGCTGACCGACCTGAAAATGGGCGGCATGGACTTCGCCATCGCCACGCCAACCCGCAAGGCCAGCGAAGATGCACTGCTGAAAGATGCTGTAACGGCCTTCAAAGCCCGCGCGCAACTGGCCACCGATGCACTGGGCGGCAAGGGTTACAAAATCGTCAACCTGAACCTCAACAGCAACGGTTACCCACAACCGTACATGCGCGGCCCGATGATGATGAAAGCCGCCAGCATGGACGCCGCACCGGTGACCCCGGAAGTCGAGGCCGGCACCAGCCAGGTCAGCATGACGGCGGACGGGGTGGTTGAAGTGTTGCTGCCTTGATTCGATAACCCGTACAAAAAAACGGCGATCACCGAAGTGATCGCCGTTTTTTATTGCCTGACAAAAGGCAGCGGTGGAACTGCCTGATATGTGGCGATCGCACCGCCGCCATCGCTGGCAGGCCAGCTCCCACAGGATTCCGGCACATCCACAAGAACAGGTCGGCTGGCAGGCCGCCATCGCTGGCAAAACAGCTCCCACAGGATTCCGGTACATCCGCAGGAACAGGTCGGCTGGCAGGCCAGCTCCCACGGGATTCCGGTACATCCGCAAGAACAGGTCGGCTGGCAGGCCGCCATCGCTGGCAGGCCAGCTCCCACAGGATTCCGGTACATCCGCAAGAACAGGCCGGCTGGCAGGCCGCCATCGCTTGCAGGCCAGCTCCCACAGGATTCCGGTACATCCGCAAGAACAGGCCGGCTGGCAGGCCGCCATCGCTGGCAGGCCAGCTCCCACAGGATCCCGGTACATCCGCAAGAACAGGTCGGCTGTCAGGCCGCCATCGCTGGCAAAACAGCTCCCACAGGATTCCGGCACATCCACAAGAACAGGTCGGCTGTCAGGCCGCCATCCTACGCAATGGATCAGCGCCCCCCACCACCAAACCACGAGGCCGAGCGTTAGCTCGCCTTGCGCTCTTGATCTTGATCCACCCGCCCCTTCGGGAGGCTGAGTGGAGGTGTTCATCCGGGGAGTGGCGCGCAGCGCCGTTCGACGCAGTCGAACACGCTGCATGTAGGTCGTCGCGAAGCAGACCGGAGGGCAGTGTCCCCGGATGAATACCGGAGCGAAGGAACGCCGAGCCTCAGCGAGGGGCCGGACGCTCGGGGCGAGCCTTTTTTTGCTTACTTTTTTTTGGCGTTTGAAAAAAAAGTGAGTCGCCGTAAGGGCGAAACCGCCAGCCGCCGTTACCGCAGAAATGGATATGTACTCAATCAGCCAGAACCTGGTCGGCTACCAGGCCGCCAAGATAAAGATCACTGCAAACCACCAAGGTGTCCACTGACAAACAGCAACGAGCCAAACTGGGGGTATAAATAAGTAACACCGCGCTCCAACCGGGTGCGCCAGACACCACGATCGCCCCCTGCCAGTGCATGGTTTGCACCGAAAAAACCCTGCGCAAACGGTCAAATGCGCACGAATTTACACATATGCGACATTAAGGTACGTTCGTGCCACTGTTTAACGCCTGTGGTCGCTCAGGATCTTGCATTGGGTATGGCCCCTGCATAAGTATCCGCAGGCACGGCTCACGAGGTCGTCCTCTAATTCCAAAAATGACAACAAATCATGAGGCCAACATGCTTAAACACGCGGTCATTCCGTTTTTAGTCGGCGCCAGCTTGTTAGCTGCCGCACCTTTCGCCCAAGCGGCGACTAACCTGGTGTTTTGCTCCGAAGGGAGCCCGGCCGGTTTTGATCCTGGTCAGTACACCACCGGAACCGACTTCGACGCCTCTGCAGAAACCATGTTCAACCGCCTGACTCAGTTCGAGCGCGGCGGCACCGCCGTTATTCCTGGTCTGGCGACCAAATGGGACATCTCCGATGACGGCCTGACGTACACCTTCCACCTGCGTGAAGGCGTCAAGTTCCACACCACCCCGTACTTCAAGCCGACTCGCGAGTTCAACGCCGACGACGTGCTGTTCACCTTTAATCGCATGATTAACAAGGATGACCCGTTCCGTAAGGCGTACCCGACCGAATTCCCGTACTTCACCGACATGGGGATGGACACCAACATCACCAAGATCGATAAAGTCGACGACCACACCGTCAAGTTCACCCTCAAAGAAGTGGACGCTGCGTTCATCCAGAACATGGCCATGAGTTTCGCTTCGGTACAGTCCGCCGAGTACGCCGCTCAACTGTTGAAAGAAGGCAAAGCCGCCGACATCAACCAGAAGCCGGTCGGCACTGGCCCGTTCGTGTTCAAGAGCTACCAGAAAGACTCCAACATCCGCTACACCGGGAACAAGGACTACTGGAAGCCTGACGACGTCAAGATCGACAACCTGATCTTCGCCATCACCACCGACCCGTCGGTGCGTATCCAGAAGCTGAAGAAGGGCGAGTGCCAGATCACTCTGTTCCCGCGTCCGGCTGACCTGAAGGCGCTGAAAGAAGACAAGAGCCTGAAAGTGCCTGACCAGGCTGGTTTCAACCTGGGTTACATCGCCTACAACGTGATGGACAAGATCAAGGGCAGCGATCAGCCGAACCCGATGGCCCAACTGAAAGTGCGTCAAGCGCTGGACATGGCCGTCAACAAGCAGCAGATCATTGATTCCGTTTACCAGGGTGCAGGTCAACTGGCCGTCAACGCCATGCCGCCGACCCAGTGGTCTTACGACACCACCATCAAGGATGCGCCGTACAACCCTGAGAAAGCCAAGGAGCTGCTCAAGGAAGCCGGCGTCAAGGAAGGCACCGAGATCAACCTGTGGGCGATGCCGGTGCAGCGTCCTTACAACCCGAACGCCAAGCTGATGGCAGAAATGCTGCAGTCCGACTGGGCCAAGATCGGCATCAAAGCCAAGATCGTGACCTACGAGTGGGGCGAGTACATCAAGCGCTCCAAAGGCGGTGAAAACGGCGCGATGCTGATTGGCTGGAGCGGCGACAACGGTGACCCGGACAACTGGCTGAACGTGCTGTTCGGCTGCGATTCGCTGCAGGGCAACAACTTCTCCAAGTGGTGCGACAAGAAGTTCGACGGCATCGTCAAGGAAGCCAAGCGCACGACCGACCAGGCCAAGCGCACCGAACTGTACAAGCAGGCGCAACACGTCCTCAAAGACGCTGTTCCGATGACACCTATCGCTCACTCGACGGTGTTCCAACCCATGCGCAACGAAGTGCGGGATTTCAAGATCAGCCCATTCGGCTTGAACTCCTTCTACGGCGTTAGCGTCAGCAAATAAGATCTGGCAACGGCGACGTTTTTGACGTCGCCGTTGCTTTATCTACCGAGAAAGCAGGAAAACACCTACATCCAATTCTGCCGAGTACTACAGCGGCGGGGTCGGACGCGTTGCCCTTTCCTACGAGTCTTTAGGACTCTTCGCATTTACTGCCAGACCCACGGTTCATACCGTCGGGATCTGACCAGCTTATGCGTGGGCTTTCGGTTTTTGCTGCACGTCATGGCTTGAGATCAATGATGCCTCCACGTCCCGGACGGGACCGCGGCTCATTGAAAACACTTAGAGAAAGAAAAAGGGAGCGTCATGCGCCATACCTTGGTTTTATCCGCATTGCTGGGCACCGGCCTGCTGGCCGCCACTTCCATCAGCCAGGCCGCCAACAACAGCCTGGTGTTCTGCTCCGAAGGCAGCCCGGCTGGCTTCGACACCGCGCAGTACACGACCGCGACCGATAACGATGCCGCCGAGCCGTTGTACAACCGACTGGCAGAATTCGAAAAAGGCGCCACCAACGTCGTACCAGGCCTGGCAACAAGCTGGGATATTTCCGAGGACGGCCTCAAGTACACTTTCCACCTGCGCGAAGGGGTGAAATTTCACACGACCAAGTACTTCACGCCGACCCGTGACTTCAACGCCGACGACGTGCTGTTCACCTTCAATCGCATGCTCGATCCGCAGCAACCTTTCCGTAAGGCTTATCCAACCGAATTCCCGTACTTCAACGGGATGAGCCTGAACAAGAACATCGCCAAGGTCGAGAAGACCGGGCCGCTGACCGTGGTCATGACGCTCAACAGCGTGGACGCCGCGTTCATCCAGAACATCGCCATGAGCTTCGCCGCCATCCTGTCCGCCGAATACGCCGACAAGCTGCTCGCCGAAGGCAAGCCGAGCGACATCAACCAGAAGCCGATCGGCACCGGGCCGTTCGTGTTCAAGAGCTACCAGAAAGATTCCAACATCCGTTACAGCGGCAACAAGCAGTACTGGGACCCGAGCCGGGTCAAGCTCGACAACCTGATTTTCGCCATCAACACCGACGCCTCGGTGCGCGTGCAGAAGCTCAAGGCCAACGAGTGCCAGATCACCTTGCACCCGCGCCCTGCCGACGTTGAAGCGTTGAAGAACGACGCCAAGCTCAAACTCATCGAGAAGCCCGGTTTCAACCTCGGCTACATCGCCTACAACGTGCGCCACAAGCCGTTCGACCAGCTCGAAGTGCGTCAGGCCCTGGACATGGCGGTGAACAAACAAGGCATTCTCAACGCGGTGTACCAAGGCGCCGGGCAACTTGCGCAAAATGCCATGCCGCCGACCCAATGGTCCTACGACGAGACCATCAAGGACGCCGCCTACAACCCGGAAAAAGCCAAGGAACTGCTCAAGGCTGCCGGCGTGAAAGAAGGCACCGAAATCACTTTATGGGCGATGCCGGTTCAGCGCCCGTACAACCCGAACGCCAAGTTGATGGCCGAGATGCTCCAGGCTGACTGGGGGAAAATCGGTCTCAAAGTGAAGATCGTCAGCTACGAATGGGGCGAGTACATCAAGCGCACCAAGAATGGCGAGCACGACGTCAGCCTGATTGGCTGGACCGGTGACAACGGGGACCCGGACAACTGGCTCGGCACGCTTTACAGCTGCGACGCCATTGGCGGCAACAACTACTCCCAATGGTGTGATCCGGCTTACGACAAGCTGATCAAGCAGGCCAAGGTCGTCACCGATCGTGACCAGCGCACCGTGCTCTACAAACAGGCCCAGCAGTTGCTCAAGCAGCAAGTGCCGATCACGCCTGTCGCCCACTCGACGGTCAACCAGCCGTTAAGCGCCAAAGTCGAAGGATTCAAGGTGAGTCCATTCGGCCGCAACGTGTTCTCGGGCGTCAGTATCGACCAATAACCGATTAGCCAAAACGCTGGGGGCGGATTCCGCCCTCGCGCAAGCGTATTGCCGCAATTTGCCTTTAAGGCCTGAAGCAAACGTTTGCGATGCCCTGCATGAGTTCCAAAACCAATAGTCGGATCACCCAAAAAGACCGACATTAAAAAAAGAAAGTAAGGAGCTTCACCCATGAAACTGAGCAGCACCGCGTTATTAGCCCTGGCCATCAGCAGCGTCACCGCCACGGCGTACGCAGAATCCCAGAGCCAGGACTTCGTTCCAACCCAACTGGCAAGCACCAACGCACAGTCGGAAGCCAAGGGCTTCATTGATGGTCAAAGCCTGTCGGGCAGCACCCGTAACTGGTACGCCAACGAAGATAAACAGCGAGGCGCTACCTACAAGTACGAGCGCCACGGCGAAACCCTGAACGGCACGCGCCGTATCAACTGGGTTCAGGGCACCATCCTGAATTACACCTCGGGTTTCACCCAAGGCACCGTGGGTTTCAGCACCGAAGTCGCTGCTTACAATGCCATTGCACTGGATCGTAGCCGCGAAGACATCAAGGGCGGTTCCAACCGTACCCTGGCTCACACCAACGGCGACGCGGTGGATCAGTGGAGCAAACTGGGCCTGGCCAACGTCAAGGCGCGTATCTCCAACACCACCCTGACCGCTGGTCGCCAGAACTTCAGCAGCCCGATCGTCGACGTCATCGGCAACCGTCCGCTGCCTTCGAGCTTTGAAGGTGTGGCCATTCACAGCGAAGAGTTCGACAACCTGTCGTTCGACCTCGGCACCTTCGACCGCGTATCGCCTCGTACCGAACAGAGCCTGACCAAATTCACGTCCGAGTACTCGGCAAATGGCGCTGAAACCGACCACGTAAACACCGCAGGTCTGAACTATCAGCCGCTGAAAAGCCTGAAAACCAGCCTGTACGCGAGCAACGTAGAAGATTTCTGGAACCAGTACTACTTTGGCGCCACTCACGAACTGGGGGACAGCTCGATCCTGAGCCTGACCACCGGCCTGAACTATTACAAAACCGTCGACGAAGGCAAAAAGTTGATGGGTGAGATCGACAACGACACTTACTCGCTGTCGTTGGGACTGACTCACCTCGCCCACAGCCTGACGTTCTCTTATCAGGAAGTGAACGGTAACGAGTACTTCGACTACCTGCATGAAACCAACGGCATTTACCTGGCCAACTCCCTGCTGTCCGACTTCAACGGCCCGAACGAGAAGTCCTTCCAGATCGCCTACGGCCTGAACATGGCCGAATACGGCGTGCCGGGGCTGAAGTTCAACATCTACCAGGCTCGCGGCTGGGGCATCGACGGTACGCACTACACCGGTACCGCCTACGACGTACGTAAAATGGACGGTGAGAACCACTATGAATACGGCATCGGTACGTCGTACGCCGTACAAAGCGGTCCGCTCAAGGCCACCACAGTCCGCGCTACCTACACCACCCACCGCGCCAGCGATAACCAGGCTGACGGTAGCATCAACGAGTTCCGTCTCGTGACCACCATCCCGTTCAAAATTTTGTAAAAAGCGCCAGCCGACGGCTGACTCATGATGAGTCGGCCGTTCGGTTTCTTCCTGTTCAACCGATTGCAGAGGGTTCTTGATGAAAATGCTTCCCCTACGTGCGGCCATCGCTGCCGCGTTGCTGAGTGTTGCCGTTGGCGTCTCGGCCAACCCCCTGGTGGTTTGCACCGAAGCCAGTCCGGAAGGCTTCGACATGGTCCAGTACACGACTGCAGTCACAGCCGATGCGGTGGCCGAAACCATCTTCAACCGCCTGGCGGACTTCAAGCCCGGCACCACGGAAGTGATTCCGGCGCTGGCCGAGTCCTGGGACATCAGCGAGGACGGCCTGACCTACACCTTCCATCTGCGCAAAGGCGTCAAGTTTCACACCACCGACTACTTCAAGCCGACCCGCGACATGAACGCCGACGACGTGGTCTGGAGCTTCCAGCGTCAGCTGGACCCGAATCACCCGTGGCACAAGCTGTCGAGCGTGGGCTTCCCGTACTTTGAAAGCATGGGCTTCAAGGAACTGCTCAAAAGCGTCGAGAAGATCGACGACAACACCGTCACCTTCACCTTGACCCGCCGCGAAGCGCCATTCCTGGCCGACATCGCCATGGCCTTCTCCTCGATCTATTCCGCCGAGTACGCCGACCAGCTGCTCAAGGCGAACAAGACCGGCGACCTGAACAACAAACCGGTCGGCACCGGCCCGTTCATTTTCCAGCGTTACGCGAAGGACGCGCAGGTTCGCTTCAAGGCCAACCCGGACTACTTCCGTGGCAAGCCGCCGGCGGACTCGTTGATCCTGGCCATCGCCACCGACAACAACGTGCGCCTGCAAAAACTCAAGGCCAACGAGTGCCAGGTGGCGCTGTATCCGAAGCCGGATGACATCCCGAGCATCAAGAAAGACGCCAAACTGAAGGTTGACGAGCTGAACGCGATGACCGTTTCGTACATCGCCATGAACACCACGCACAAATACATGAGTGATGTGCGCGTGCGTAAAGCCATCGACATCGCCTTCGACAAAGAGGCTTATGTCAACGCGCTGTTTGGCAAAGGCAATGCGACCGTGGCGGTCAACCCGTTCCCGGATACGCTGCTGGGCTACAACCACAGCCTGAAAAATCCGGCCCGTGACCTGGACAAGGCCCGCGCCCTGCTCAAGGAAGCCGGCGTACCGGAAGGCACCACCTTCACCCTGTTCACCCGCAACGGCGGCGGTCCAACCAACCCGAACCCGATGCTCGGCGCGCAGATGATGCAGGCCGACCTGGCCAAGGTCGGTATCAAGATCGACATCCGCGTGATGGAATGGGGCGAAATGCTCAAGCGCGCGAAAAACGGCGAGCACGATATGGTTTCCGCCGGATGGGCGGGCGACAACGGCGACCCGGATAACTTCCTGACGCCTATGCTCAGTTGCGAAGCCGCGAAGAACGGCGAAAACTATGCGCGCTGGTGCAATGACAAGTTCCAGGCACTGATCGACCAGGCCCGGGAAAAAACCGATCCGGCCGAGCGGGCAGCGCTGTACGAACAGGCTCAGGTTATTTTTAACCAGGACCAGCCATGGATCAGCATGGCGCACACTAGAATGTTCACCGCAATGCGCAACAACGTAGAGGGCTATCACATTAGCCCCCTCACCACTAATAACTTCGCCACCACCCAGGTGAAGTAGATAAGAAAACTCCCGGTGTCCCTGACTCCAGGGACACCAGGCACGCCTAACCGGCTGATGAGGTACACCACAAGATGTTTAGTTTTATTGCCCGCCGATTGGGGTTATTGATCCCCACGTTCTTCGGCATCACCTTGCTGACTTTCGCGTTGATTCGCATGATTCCAGGCGACCCCGTGGAAGTAATGATGGGCGAACGTCGAGTCGACCCCGAAATGCATGCTCAGGCAATGGAACGCCTAGGTCTGAACAAACCGCTGTATGCCCAATACCTGGATTACATTGGCAAACTGGCCCACGGCGATCTCGGCGAATCCCTGCGTACCCGGGAAAGCGTCTGGAGCGAATTCACTTCCCTATTCCCCGCGACCCTGGAACTGTCCATGGCCGCCCTGTTGTTCGCCGGCATCCTGGGCCTGTTGGCCGGGGTGATCGCGGCACTCAAGCGAGGATCCCTGTTCGACCATGGGGTGATGGGCATCTCCCTGGCGGGATATTCGATGCCGATCTTCTGGTGGGGCCTGATCCTGATCATGTTCTTCTCGGTGTCCCTGGGCTGGACCCCGGTGTCCGGGCGGATCGACCTGCTCTATGACATCGAGCCGCGCACCGGTTTCATGCTCATCGACACGCTGCTGGCCGATGACGTCGGTGCGTTCTTCGATGCCTTGCATCACCTGATCCTGCCGGCCATCGTGCTCGGCACCATTCCGCTGGCGGTTATTGCGCGGATGACCCGTTCGTCGATGCTCGAAGTGCTGCGTGAGGACTACATCCGTACCGCCCGCGCCAAAGGCCTGTCGCCGTCGCGCGTGGTGTTCGTGCACGGCCTGCGCAACGCGCTGATTCCGGTGCTGACCGTGGTCGGCCTGCAAGTCGGCACATTGCTGGCCGGTGCGGTCCTGACCGAAACCATCTTCTCGTGGCCCGGCATCGGCAAATGGCTGATCGAAGCCATTGGCGCACGGGACTATCCCGTGGTGCAGAACGGCATCCTGTTAATCGCCTGCCTGGTGATTCTGGTCAACTTCGTGGTGGACATCCTCTACGGCTTTGCCAACCCACGCATCCGTCATCAGCGCTGAGATCATCATGACCATGACCACTCCAATTCCAGCGGTAGCAGTCGATCAAAGCCTGCTGTATCCGTCCCCGTACAAAGAATTCTGGCAGGCGTTTTCCAAGAACAAAGGCGCCGTTGCCGGCCTGATGTTCATGCTGCTGGTGATTTTCTGCGCGATCTTCGCGCCGTGGGTTGCCCCGCATAACCCGAGCGAGCAATACCGCGACTTCCTGCTGACCCCGCCGTCCTGGCTGGAAGGCGGGCAGATCCAGTTCCTGCTCGGCACCGATGAACTGGGTCGCGATCTGCTGTCGCGACTGATCAACGGTTCGCGCCTGTCCTTGCTCATCGGCTTGTCGTCGGTGGTGATGTCGCTGATTCCGGGCATCCTCCTGGGTCTGTTCGCCGGGTTCTTCCCGCGCGTGCTCGGCCCGACCATCATGCGTCTGATGGACATCATGCTGGCCCTGCCGTCCCTGCTGCTGGCCGTGGCGATTGTCGCCATCCTCGGCCCTGGCCTGATCAACACCATTATTGCCATCGCCGTGGTTTCGTTGCCGTCCTATGTTCGTCTGACCCGCGCCGCGGTGATGGGCGAATTGAACCGCGACTACGTGACCGCCGCGCGCCTGGCGGGTGCCGGTCTGCCACGCCTGATGTTCGTCACCGTGCTGCCTAACTGCATGGCACCACTGATTGTTCAGGCGACCCTGAGCTTCTCCTCGGCGATTCTCGATGCCGCGGCACTGGGCTTCCTCGGCCTTGGCGTACAACCGCCAACCCCTGAGTGGGGCACCATGCTGGCTTCGGCTCGCGACTACATCGAACGCGCCTGGTGGGTCGTCAGTCTGCCTGGTTTGACCATTTTGCTCAGCGTGCTGGCAATCAACTTGATGGGCGACGGCCTGCGCGATGCGCTGGACCCGAAACTCAAGAACGCCGCCTGAGGAGATTCAAATGTCACTGTTAGAAATCAAGAATCTCAACGTTCGCTTCGGCGACAAGAACGCCGTTCCGGTGGTCGACGGGCTCGACATTTCCGTGGACAAGGGTGAAGTGCTGGCCATCGTTGGCGAGTCGGGCTCCGGTAAATCCGTGACCATGATGGCGCTGATGGGCCTGATCGAGCACCCGGGGATCGTCACCGCCGACGCCCTGAATTTCGACGGCAAGAACATGCTCAAGCTCAGCAACCGTCAGCGTCGGCAAATTGTCGGCAAAGACCTGGCCATGGTCTTCCAGGACCCGATGACCGCGCTGAACCCGAGCTACACCGTCGGCTTCCAGATCGAAGAAGTGCTGCGCCTGCATCTGAAGATGTCCGGCAAGCAAGCCCGCGCCCGCGCCATCGAACTGCTGGAAAAAGTTGAAATCCCGGGCGCCGCCAGCCGTATGGATGCTTACCCGCATCAATTGTCCGGCGGTATGAGCCAGCGTGTTGCGATCGCCATGGCAATTGCCGGCGAACCGAAACTGCTGATCGCCGACGAACCGACCACGGCATTGGACGTAACGATCCAGGCGCAGATCATGGACCTGCTGCTGGCGTTGCAGAAAGAGCAGAACATGGGCCTGGTGCTGATCACGCACGACCTCGCGGTCGTGGCCGAAACCGCTCAGCGCGTGTGCGTGATGTACGCCGGCCAGGCGGTTGAAGTCGGTCAGGTGCCGCAGCTGTTCGACATTCCGGCGCACCCGTACAGCGAAGCGCTGCTCAAGGCGATTCCGGAACACAGCCTCGGCGCCACGCGCCTGGCCACGCTGCCAGGCATCGTCCCCGGTCGTTATGACCGTCCGCAAGGTTGCCTGCTGTCGCCGCGCTGCCCGTATGTGCAGGACAACTGCCGTGCGCAACGTCCGACCCTTGACCCGAAAAGCAACAGCCTCGCCCGCTGCTTCTACCCGCTGAACCAGGAGGTGGCGTAATGGCCGTCGTACTTACCGCCCGCGACCTCACCCGTCACTACGAAGTGTCCCGTGGCCTGTTCAAGGGTCATGCGACCGTACGCGCCCTGAACGGTGTGTCGTTCGAACTGGAAGCCGGCAAGACACTGGCCGTCGTAGGCGAATCGGGTTGCGGCAAATCCACCCTGGCCCGGGCCCTGACGCTGATCGAAGAGCCCTCTTCCGGCTCCTTGAAAATCGCCGGGCAGGAAGTCGCCGGCGCCGACAAGGCCCAGCGCAAACAACTGCGTAAAGACGTGCAGATGGTGTTCCAGAGCCCTTACGCCTCGTTGAACCCTCGGCAGAAAGTCGGCGATCAACTGGCCGAACCGCTGTTGATCAACACCAGCCTGAGCGCAACCGAACGTCGCGAGAAAGTGCAGGCGATGATGAAGCAGGTGGGTTTGCGCCCTGAGCATTATCAGCGTTACCCGCACATGTTCTCTGGCGGTCAGCGCCAGCGGATCGCCCTCGCTCGCGCGATGATGCTGCAGCCAAAAGTGCTGGTGGCGGACGAACCGACCTCGGCGCTGGATGTGTCGATCCAGGCGCAGGTGCTGAACCTGTTCATGGATTTGCAGCAAGAGTTCAACACGGCCTACGTGTTCATCTCCCACAACCTGGCGGTGGTGCAACACGTTGCCGATGACGTGATGGTGATGTACCTCGGCCGCCCGGTGGAAATGGGCCCGAAGAACGACATCTACGAACGCCCGCTGCACCCCTACACCCAGGCGTTGCTGTCGGCCACCCCGACCATTCACCCGGACCCGAACAAGCCGAAAATCAAGATCGTCGGCGAGTTGCCCAACCCGTTGAACCCGCCGTCGGGTTGCGCTTTCCACAAGCGCTGCCCGTACGCGACCGACCGCTGCAAAACCGAAGAGCCAGCCTTGCGCCCTCTCGATAACCGCCAGGTGGCGTGCCACTACGCCGAGCAGTTCCTCGACGGCGCGGCATAACGGGCGAAGAAAAACCTGTGGGAGCGTGCTTGCTCGCTGCCACAGGGGACACCCGGCCTGTTCAAAAACCCCTTCTGCCCTGGCTGCGCATCAGTCAGGGCAGAAGGGGTTTTCTTTTGCCTGCTACTTAAGCCCCTTCATCTTCATCGGTATCGGCATCCGGATCCTCGGTGGTCGAATCGTCATCATCCGCGCTGCCGCCCTGGCCTTGATCGCCGGGCTCCGACTCGGACGCGGCGATCATCAGCCCGGTGTGCGTCACCTGCCCGCTCGACGCTTGCTCATCATGAGACGAACATTCCGCCCACGCCGCTGACATGCCAACCGACAGCAGTACCAAAACCTTCAGCAACAACACAATGCGTTGAAAAATGCTCATGACCGATTCCATCCTTTTACAGGTGAAACATTGAAGCCCGACGGCACTGAGAGACATTCGGTTCCGATGGGGCGGGTTCTCCAGATAGGACTCTGACGATGCGCGGGAAATGCCATGAATGGGGAGACTGGTTTGGAATAATGTTTATACCCAAACCCACCAACAACGCTGGCTCCCACAATTGACCGCGTCAGGTATGAAAAAGCCCCGGTGCTTTCGCGACCGGGGCTTTTTATTGTTTCAACTCAGCGCTTAGTGATGCTCACGCGTCGCACGGAATTTCACATCCGGCCAGCGCTCTTCCATCAACGCCAAATTGACCCGGGTCGGGGCCAGGTAAGTCAGGTGACCACCGCCGTCAACCGCGAGGTTTTCCACGGCCTTGACCTGGAACTCCTCGAACTTCTTCTTATCGTCGCAATCGATCCAGCGTGCGGAATACACAGTGATCGGCTCGTAGGAGCACTCGACCTTGTATTCCTCTTTCAAGCGGCTGGCGACCACATCGAACTGCAGCACACCGACGGCGCCGAGGATGATGTCGTTGCTGCGCTCGGGGAAGAACACCTGGGTGGCGCCTTCTTCGGCCAATTGCTGCAAGCCTTGACGCAGTTGCTTGGATTTCAGCGGGTCACGCAGGCGCACGCGACGGAACAGTTCCGGAGCGAAGTGCGGGATACCGGTGAAGCCCAGGACTTCGCCTTCGGTGAAGGTGTCGCCAATCTGGATGGTGCCGTGGTTGTGCAGGCCGATGATGTCGCCGGCAAACGCCTCTTCCAGTTGCTCACGCTCGGAAGAGAAGAACGTCAGGGCATCGCCGATGCGCACATCCTTGCCGGTGCGCACGTGGCGCATCTTCATGCCCTTCTCGTATTTGCCGGAGCAGATACGCATGAAGGCGATACGGTCGCGGTGTTTCGGGTCCATGTTCGCCTGGATCTTGAACACGAAGCCGGTGAATTTCTCTTCGACCGGTTCCACGGTGCGCTCGTTGGCGACACGGGCCAGCGGTTTCGGCGCCCAGTCGACCACGGCGTCGAGCACATGATCGACACCGAAGTTGCCCAGCGCAGTACCGAAGAACACCGGTGTCAGTTGGCCGTCGAGGAATTCCTGCTGATTGAATTCGTGGCAGGCGCCCTGCACCAGCTCCAGCTGATCGACGAAGCGATCGTATTCATCACCCAGATGCGCGCGGGCTTCGTCGGAGTCGAGCTTCTCGATGATTTTCACATCGGTACGCTCGTGACCGTGACCGGCGGTGTACACAATGATGTAGTCATCGGCGAGGTGATAAACGCCCTTGAAGTCGCGGTAGCAACCGATCGGCCAGGTGATCGGCGCCGCCTTGATCTTCAGGACCGCTTCGATTTCGTCGAGCAGTTCGATCGGGTCGCGGATGTCACGGTCGAGTTTGTTGATGAAGCTGACAATCGGCGTGTCACGCAGACGGCAGACGTCCATCAGGGCGATGGTCCGTGGCTCTACACCCTTACCACCGTCGAGAACCATCAACGCCGAGTCGACCGCCGTCAGGGTGCGGTAGGTGTCTTCGGAGAAGTCTTCGTGGCCCGGGGTGTCGAGCAGGTTGATCATGTGATCGCGATACGGGAACTGCATGACCGACGTGGTAATCGAGATACCACGCTGCTTTTCCATTTCCATCCAGTCGGAGGTGGCATGGCGGTCGGACTTGCGAGACTTCACCGTGCCGGCAACCGCAATCGCCTTGCCCATCAGCAAGAGCTTCTCGGTGATGGTGGTCTTACCGGCATCGGGGTGGGAAATAATGGCGAAAGTGCGGCGTTTCGCGACTTCGGCGGCCTGTTTGGTCATGGGAAATCGCCTGGCGGTGATTCAAAAAAGGGCGGCGAGTATAGCGCAAACAGACCTTGGCAGACCACCGCTCGGCCCGCCACACGGATCTTTGTAGGAGCGTGTTGTGGCATCGCGCGGGGACGTGCCTGGGCATTAAGGGTGGCTATCTGCTGTTAAATATGGAACCTTTTAAAAGGTAGAGACGTCCACTCCCCTGTTACAGCTCTCGTAGCAGGGTTTGAAGAACCTGCAAGTTAGCCTGACGAGGCTGCGCTTATGGCTCGATCTCATGCGGTTGCATCAGCATGAAGAGCTGCTTCTCGCGAACGTTGATAATCCCGGCAGCCAGGAATGGCATTGCCACTCGGGACTGCGTTCGCCGACAAAGAAAAAAAGGAGTCCGCCTGTGGCTATTCGCTATGGCAAGGGGCTGACAGGAGGTGCGGTTGTCGTCGCCCTTCTGGCCCTGCTGGTCCACTGGATTGGCATCAACACGATCGAACATTACCGCGACGATTTGTTGTTTTACCTGCAAGCTCACCTGATTCTCGTCCTCGTTTCCATGCTGGCCGCCCTCGTTGTGGGCATCCCCGCCGGCATCTTCCTCAGCCGCCCGACCATGGTGGGCCGCGCTGAACGCTTCATGCAGATCTTCAACATCGGCAACACCGTGCCGCCTCTTGCCGTACTCGCCATCGCCCTGGGTATCCTCGGCATCGGCAGCGGCCCCGCGATCTTCGCCCTGTTCCTCGCCTCGTTGTTGCCGATCGTGCGCAACACCTATGAAGGCCTGAAAAACGTCCAGGGTTCACTCAAGGAAGCGGCCGTCGGCATCGGCATGACGCCGACTCAAGTGCTGTGGCGGGTCGAACTGCCGAACGCCGTGCCGATCATCATCGGCGGTGTGCGTGTGGCGCTGGCGATCAACGTCGGTACCGCGCCACTGGCGTTCCTGATCGGTGCCAACAGCCTGGGCAGCCTGATTTTCCCCGGCATTGCCCTGAACAATCAGCCGCAACTGCTGCTCGGCGCGGCCTGCACCGCCCTGCTGGCCTTGCTGCTCGACGGTCTGGTGACACTCGCCAGCCGCCTCTGGCTCGAACGCGGCTTGCGCCCGTCTTAAGCCTCGGCAAAGGAACTGACATGAAAAAAATATGCTTATTTATAGGCTGCGCCCTGCTGTTCGCAGGATTTGCCCAAGCCGCTGAAAAACCCGTGATCCGCATCGGCGCCCGGGTGTTCACCGAGCAAACCCTGCTCGCGGAAATCACCGCCCAATACCTGCGCACCAAGGGTTATGACACCCAGGTGACCGGCGGATTGGGCAGCAACCTGGCCCGCAGCGCCCACGAAAGTGGTCAGCTGGATTTGATGTGGGAATACACCGGTGTGTCGTTGGTGGCTTACAACCATGTCACCGAAAAACTCGACAGCGCTCAGTCCTACGCCAAGGTGAAAGAACTCGACGCGAAAAAAGGCCTGATCTGGCTCACTCCGTCGAAATTCAGCAACACCTACGCCCTGGCCCTGCCGGAAAAAACCGCGAAAGCCTACCCGCAGATCAACACCATCAGCGAGCTGAACACGGTGCTGCAGGCTGAGGCGAAGACTAATCACCTGGTCGCGCTGGACACCGAGTTCGCCAACCGTTCCGACGGCCTGGACGGCATGGTCGACCTTTACGGCATGAACCTGACCCGCAAAAACATCCGGCAGATGGATGCCGGGCTGGTCTACACCGCCCTGCGCAATGGCCAGGTATTTGCCGGCCTGGTCTACACCACCGACGGTCGCCTGAACGCCTTCAAGCTCAAGCTGCTCGAAGACGACAAGCACTACTTCCCGGACTACACCGCCGCGCCGGTGGTGCGTCAGGCTTACCTCGATGCCCACCCGAAACTCGCGGAGGAGATCAAGCCACTGGCCGAGCTGTTCGATGACGACACCATGCGTGCGTTGAACGCACGGGTCGATGTCGATCACGAAAGCCCTTCATCCGTTGCCGCCGATTTCCTGCGCCAGCATCCACTCAACTAAGGAGGAAAAGCCATGGAATTTCTCAACGCCTTTTCCCATCTCGACTGGCCGCTGGTGCTGCACCTGACCTGGCAGCACATCACCCTGGTCGGCATCGCCGTGACATTGGCGATTCTGGTCGGCGTGCCGCTGGGCATTCTGATGACGCGCTTCCCGACGCTCGCCGGCCCCTTGCAGGCCAGCGCCACGGTGCTGCTGACCGTGCCGTCGATTGCACTGTTCGGTCTGCTGCTGCCGTTTTACTCGAAATTCGGCCAGGGCCTGGGTCCGATGCCGGCGATCACCGCGGTGTTTCTGTACTCGCTGCTGCCGATCATGCGTAACACCTACCTCGCCCTGACCGGCGTTGAACCGGGTATTCGCGAAGCCGCGCGCGGCATCGGCATGACTTTCGGCCAGCGCCTGCGCATGGTCGAACTGCCGATTGCCGTGCCGGTGATCCTCGCCGGTGTACGCACTGCCGTGGTCATGAACATCGGTGTCATGACCATCGCCGCGACCATCGGCGCCGGTGGCCTCGGTGTACTCATTCTCGCTTCCATCAGCCGCAGCGACATGTCGATGCTGATCGTCGGCGCCGTGCTGGTCAGTCTCCTGGCCATCTTCGCCGACCTGCTTCTGCAATGGCTGCAACGCACGCTGACTCCAAAAGGACTCCTGAAATGATCGAACTTCAAAACCTCAGCAAGACCTTCCAAAGCAACGGCAAAGATGTGAAAGCCGTGGACTCGGTGAGCCTGACCGTCAATGAAGGCGAGATCTGTGTGTTCCTCGGGCCATCGGGCTGCGGCAAAAGCACCACGCTGAAGATGATCAACCGCCTGATCAAACCGACCTCGGGCAAGATCCTGATCAACGGCGAAGACACCACCGACCTCGACGAAGTGACCCTGCGTCGCAACATCGGTTATGTGATCCAGCAGATCGGCCTGTTCCCGAACATGACCATCGAGGAAAACATCACCATCGTTCCGCGCCTGCTGGGCTGGGACAAACAGAAATGCCACGACCGCGCCCGCGAGTTGATGAGCATGATCAAGCTGGAGCCCAAGCAGTATCTGACGCGCTACCCGCGGGAACTGTCCGGCGGCCAACAGCAGCGGATCGGGGTGATTCGCGCACTGGCGGCGGATGCACCGCTGTTGCTGATGGACGAACCGTTCGGCGCGGTCGACCCGATCAACCGCGAGATGATCCAGAACGAATTCTTCGAGATGCAGCGCGCGCTGAACAAGACCGTGATCATGGTCAGCCACGACATCGACGAGGCGATCAAACTGGGCGACAAGATTGCAATCTTCCGCGCCGGCAAACTGCTGCAGATCGACCACCCCGACACTTTGCTTGCGCACCCGGCAGACGACTTTGTCAGCAACTTCGTCGGCCAGGACAGCACGCTCAAGCGTCTGTTGCTGGTGAAGGCTGAAGACGCGGCGGACAACGCGCCGTCGGTCAGTCCGGAAACCTCGGTGACCGAAGCACTGGAATTGATGGACGAACTGGACCGTCGTTACGTGGTGGTCACCGATGGTGAGAACAAGGCGCTCGGTTATGTACGACGTCGCGACCTGCACCGTCAGACCGGCACTTGCGCGCAATACCTGCGTGAGTTCAATGCCACCGCGGCGTACGACGAGCATTTGCGCATCCTGCTGTCGCGGATGTACGAGTTCAATCGCTCGTGGTTGCCGGTGATGGATGCCGAGCGGGTGTTCCTCGGGGAAGTGACTCAGGAATCGATTGCCGAGTATTTGAGCTCGGGCAAATCCCGTGGGGGCAAGACCAGCATTGTTTCGCCAGCCGAGACTGCTGTCGCCTGACCGACCCTGTGGCGAGGGAGCTTGCTCCCGTTCGGCTGCGAAGCAGCCGTAAATCAGGCAATGCGGTCCTTCTGAAGAACTGCATTGCCTGAATCCGGGACCGCTTCGCGCCCCAGCGGGAGCAAGCTCCCTCGCCACAAAGGCGATGTAAATCCCTCCAGAATTCCTCATTCGGGGAACATCACACTGTCATGCAGGTCGGTTACATCAGTAACTGTCCGGGACCGCACGACGGAAGTGTGCAAAAACGCGACATTTTTTGTTGATCTCAAGCCCCTCACGCCCTAAAGTTCGCGCCGAACGTCCATGCTGGAAACGATCCATCCGGCTCAAGTACTGACGACGAGACAGCAAGGCCAAGGGCAGCACCGCCTCCCGTGGCCTTTTTGCTTTCGGCGACATGCCTTGGGAAGTAGGCGAACCAAAGTGGGGATACGGAGGACGTTCATTTGCGCCCATTGATAATTTCAGTTTGCCAGTAGGAGTTCCCAGCATGTCGATCAACGTCGAAGACTATTTCGCGCGCGATACCTTCCAGAAAATGAAGGCCTTCGCCGACAAACAAGAAACCCCGTTCGTGGTGATCGACACCGCGATGATCAGCCAGGCCTATGACGACCTGCGCGCCGGTTTCGAATTCGCCAAGGTCTACTACGCGGTCAAGGCCAACCCGGCCGTCGAAATCATCGACCTGCTCAAAGAGAAAGGCTCGAACTTCGACATCGCTTCGATCTACGAGCTCGACAAAGTGATGAACCAGGGCGTCGGCCCGGATCGCATCAGCTATGGCAACACCATCAAGAAATCCAAGGACATTCGCTACTTCTACGAGAAGGGCGTGCGTCTGTATGCCACCGACTCCGAAGCCGACCTGCGCAACATCGCCAAGGCGGCACCGGGTTCGAAAGTCTACGTGCGCATCCTTACCGAAGGCTCGACCACCGCTGACTGGCCGTTGTCGCGCAAATTCGGCTGCCAGACCGACATGGCCATGGACCTGCTGATCCTCGCTCGCGACCTGGGCCTGGTGCCTTACGGCATCTCGTTCCACGTCGGTTCGCAACAGCGCGACATCAGCGTCTGGGACGCGGCGATCGCCAAGGTCAAAGTGATCTTCGAGCGTCTGAAAGAAGAAGACGGCATCCACCTCAAGCTGATCAACATGGGCGGCGGCTTCCCGGCCAACTACATCACCCGCACCAACAGCCTGGAAACCTACGCTGAAGAAATCATCCGTTTCCTCAAGGAAGACTTCGGTGATGACCTGCCGGAAATCATCCTCGAGCCGGGCCGTTCGTTGATCGCCAACGCCGGCATCCTGGTCAGCGAAGTGGTACTGGTGGCGCGTAAATCCCGTACCGCCGTCGAGCGCTGGGTGTACACGGACGTGGGCAAGTTCTCCGGCCTGATCGAAACCATGGACGAAGCCATCAAGTTCCCGATCTGGACCGAGAAGAAAGGCGAAGTGGAAGAAGTGGTCATCGCCGGCCCGACCTGCGACAGCGCCGACATCATGTACGAGAACTACAAATACGGCCTGCCGCTGAACCTGGCGATCGGTGATCGTTTGTACTGGCTGTCGACCGGTGCGTACACCACCAGTTACAGCGCGGTTGAATTCAACGGCTTTCCGCCGCTGAAGTCGTTCTACGTGTAAAACGCTGCACGCAGAAATCAAAAAGCCCATGACGAGTCATGGGCTTTTTTGTAACAGACACTCCGGGCGGTCGGAGCGACTGTTATCGGTCTTATCTCACATGCCAAAGACGAAGGATGTAGAGCGTTGAGCCTTGAATCTCATACCGCATTTCGTAATGGCCGACCAAAAGTCGTCGCACATCTCGCGGTACAAACTCGTCAACCCGTTCTCCGATCCGCGGATTGCTGAGTAAAGCTGTAGGAGCCTGAGTGAGAGATTGCACGGTGCGGGCTGCAGCAGGACGATTGACCACTGCAAGAAAATCAAAAAGTCGGGCGAGGTCCGATAACGCCTTGCTCGTCCACTTCAACTCCATCAGTACGGGACCGGCAGCGGCTTATCAGTATCCAAACTTTCTGCCCAGGCCTGGACAGACTGATGATCAATCACTCGTCCGGCGTCAACATCTGCCATTGCCTCTCGAGTAAGCCGGCTGCGCGCCTCTTCATGATCAACCCAGTCGGCAAGCGCTTGCTTCACGATCCAGCCCCGTGAACGCTCCATCTTCGCAGCCATCTGATCGACTTTATCAGCCAGTTCCAAGGGGACATGGGCCGTCAGCACTTTGGTAGCAGCCATGATTTCGTCTCCAGGAAGACATTGATGAGATTTGATTAGTTTCCAATCATAGTGATTTAAACCAGCTCAACAACCCCTGGCACGGACCGCTCATCGCTCATCTGAACGACGCGCTGATGATAGAGAGCCGCCATTTCACGAATGTGCGGATTCACAGCGCTCAACAACGTCTGACTCGCCACCCGCAGGAAATTCAAATTCCCCCCGGCCAATGCCTTGCGCAACCATTCCAGCGCCTCGTTTATTTTTCCTTCATCCGCCAGCACCGCGGCATAACTGAACTGCCCACGAAAATCCCCACCCGTCGCCGAACGCCGATACCAATCGACAGCGCCGACCGGATCCGCCGGGCAAACCCGCCCTTCTTCAAGATAACGTCCCAGCAGGTTCATCGACTTCGCATGGCCAAGTTCTGCCGCGCGACGGTAGAGTGCCAGCGCTTGCAGCTGATCCTCGATCACCCCTCGCCCTGTCGCCAGCAGATTGGCGTAGTTGTACATCGCCCAATCCAGCCCGGCTTCGGCGCCGACGCGATAATGCTGGGCGGCGACCGTGGCATCCGCCACGCAACCCCAGCCGTGTTCGTGACAGCGACCGAGCATGTTGCGCGCCATCAGATGCCCGCGCTGCGCGGCGATCCCGAACCAGCGCACGGCCAATGGCTGGTCCTGTTCGATCCCTTGCCCGTCCAGCAGAATCTGGCCGAGCAAAGCCTGGGCATCGAGAACCCCTTCGCGAGCAGCGATCAGGATCGCCTGAGCAGCACGCGCCGGACTTTCATTGAGCATGGCTTTGAGTTGATCGCCGTCGAGCACTTCTTCGCGGCGCAATTGATAACTCATACGTCGACCCAGCGACGCAACAGGTTGTGGTACGTGCCCGTGAGTCGGATCAGCGATGGGTGATCCGGCATGTCCTGCGTCAGCTGCTGGATCGCCCCGTCCATCTCGAACAGCAGCGCGCGCTGGCTGTCTTCGCGGACCAGGCTTTGGGTCCAGAAGAATGAGGCATAGCGAGTGCCACGGGTGACGGCATTGACCTTGTGCAGGCTGGTGCCGGGATACAGGACCATGTCACCGGCAGGCAGCTTCACGCGCTGGGTGCCAAAGGTGTCCTGAATGTCCAGTTCACCGCCGTCGTAATCCTCCGGCTCGCTGAAGAACAGCGTGGCCGACAGGTCGGTGCGCACACGCTCGATGCTGCCTTTGGGCTGACGCACGGCGTTGTCGATATGAAAATCGAAACTGCCCCCGGCCGTGTAACAGTTCAGCAACGGAGGAAAAACCTTGTGCGGCAGTGCCGCGGACATAAACAGTGGATTCTTCCACAACCGCTCCAGCATCGCCGCGCCGACTTCCTTGGCCAGCGGATGACCTTCCGGCAGTTGCAGATTGTGTTTCGCCTTGGCCGACTGGTAGCCGGCAGTGATTTTGCCGTCGGCCCAATCCGCCTGTTCCAGAGCCTCGCGGATGCGCTGCACTTCTTCTTTAGCGAACACGCCGGGGATGTGCAGCAGCATGGGAATACACCTGAGGACAAAGAGGCGCCAATGGTATTGATTCTTATTGGCGCTGTAAAACCCCCGAGACGAATGAAACAGCAAAAACCGTAAAGGAAAATTGTAAAGAATGTAAATTCAGTGCGAATAGTAACGTTTCGCAATTGATACATAGACGCGTCTACCCTATATTCCGCGGCCTCAAATCCTTGGGGAGGGGAATTCACATGTCACGCCAACAACCACAATCACCGGTCAGTTCACCGCGTTTACTCGCTTCTGCAATTGGCGTGGCGATCACCGCCGGCTCCGCGGGCCACATGGTTTTCGCGGCTGAAAAAACCGACGAAAAAGCACCGGGCAATGTGATTTCCCTGGGCGCTACCGACATCACCGGCGAAGCTCAGGACGACACCTCCTACAAGACCGATACGTCGGCCAACAAGAAATACACCGCACCGCTGCGCGAGACGCCGAAAAGCGTCACCGTGATTCCGCAGCAAGTGATCCGCGACACCGGCGCCACCAGCCTGGTCGACGCTTTGCGCACCACACCGGGCATCACCTTCGGTGCTGGCGAAGGCGGCAACCCGGCGGGCGACCGTCCGATCATTCGTGGCTTCAACGCTGAAAGCGACACCTTCGTGGACGGCATGCGCGACCCGGCGTCCCAGAGCCGCGAAATCTTCAACGTTGAGTCGATCGAAGTCAGCAAAGGCCCGGGGTCGGCCTTCACCGGCGCCGGCTCCACCGGTGGCAGCCTGAACCTGGTGAGCAAGACCGCCAAACTGGGCAGCTTCTACAACGGCGGCTTCACCTGGGGCTCGGATCAGACCAAGCGCACCACACTCGACCTGAACCAGCAGATGACCGATACCTCGGCCTTGCGCCTGAACCTGATGAAACACGAAGCCAATGTCGCGGGCCGTGACACCGTCGACGTCAGCCGCTGGGGTGTGGCACCGACGTTCGCTTTCGGCCTGGGCACCGATACCCGCGTGACCCTCGGTTACTACCACGTCGAAACCGATGACATGCCGGACTACGGCATTCCGCTGACCCTGAACCCGGCCCGCAGCAAGTACAACGTCGACAAGCCGGTGCATGTCGATCGCGACAATTTCTACGGCATCACCAATCGCGACTATCGCGAAACCACCAATGACAGCGGCACCTTCAAGATCGAGCACGATCTGAATGAAGACCTGACCGTGTCCAACAGCTTCCGCATGTCCCGCTCGACCCTGGACTACATCGTCACCAACCCGGACGACAGCAAGGGCAACGTCGCCAGGGGCAGCGTGTACCGTGGCACCAAGAACCGTAACTCGACGTCCAGCGGCTGGATCAACCAGACCGACCTGAGCGCCAGGTTCGACACCGGCGCCATCGAACACAGCCTGGTCACCGGTGTCGAGTTTTCTTATCAGGACACCCACAACCGCCCGTATATCCTGACGTCGGCCGCCAGCGGCACGACGTGCAACCCAGCACTCTTGCGCTCCGGCGACTGCACCAGCCTGCAAAATCCGACGCCTGGGGATAACTGGAACGGACGGATCACCGACAGCACGGCGTTCACCGATACCGACACCAAGACTGCCGCCGCCTATGTGTTCGACACGCTGAAGTTCAACGAGCAGTGGTCCCTGAACCTGGGCCTGCGTTATGACAACTACAAGACCGAATCCAGCGGTTACAGCACCGGTGGTCGTGGATCGGTAGCGGGCAATTTCTCCCGGGAGAACACCAGCGACCTGGTGAACTACCAGATTGGTGTGGTCTATAACCCATTGCCGAACGGCAGCATTTACGCGGCCTACTCGACCTCCAGCAACCCGGCCGGCGAAACCAGCGGCAACGGCAGCCTGGAACTGGCCGCCAACAACAGCGACCTCGACCCGGAAAAGAACCGCAACTACGAGATCGGCACCAAGTGGGACTTCTTCGGTGATGACCTGTCGTTGACCGCAGCGCTGTTCCGCACCGAGAAAACCAACGCCCGCATCGACGATCCGGATGGCGCCACCACGCAAGTGCTGGACGGCGAACAGCAGGTCAACGGCCTGGAACTGACCTACACCGGCAAGCTGACCCGTCACTGGAAGGTCTACGGCGGCTACACCTACATGGAAAGCGAAGTGGTCAAAACCACCCTCGCCGCCGATGAAGGCAACCATATGCCGAGCACCCCGCGGAACAACTTCACCCTGTGGTCGACCTATGACGTGATACCGGAAAAGTTGACCATCGGTGCGGGTGCCACATTCGTTGATTCGCAATTCGGCAACATCGCCAACTCGGTGGAGATTCCTTCCTACTGGCGCTACGACGCGATGGCCAGCTACCGCCTGACCAAAAACGTCGACCTGCAACTCAACGTACAGAACCTGACCGACAAGCGTTACTTCGACCAGGTGTTCCAGACGCACTACGCCCACGTGGCGGCGGGTCGTACCGCCCTGCTGAGCGCCAACTTCCACTTCTGATGGAAGCGTGAGGTCAAAGCCCCGTTCATCCACATGAACGGGGCTTTTGTGCGTAAAAAAGAATGCTTCTCGACAGCCCACGGCATAATGCGCGCCGTGATGACAATTTTCGAACGGACAAGGCGAGCAACGTGTTGAAGAAAACCCTGTTCCAGTTGCACTGGTTTTTCGGTATCAGTGCCGGGCTGGTCCTGGCCCTCATGGGCATCACCGGGGCGACAGTGTCGTTTGAGGATGAAATCCTGCGCGCACTGAACCCGTCGGTGTTGCAGGTCGAGAAACAGGTCGCCGGCGTGCTGCCGCCCGCTGAGCTGGTGGAAAAAATCGAAGGCGCCTCAGGCAAGAAAGTCGCGATGATCTGGGTCGACACCGACAGCGGCAACGCCGCACGGGTGTCCTTTACCCCGCCACCGGGCGAGCGTCGCGGCGAGATGCGCTACTTCGATCCCTATACCGCCGAGTTCATGGGCAACGCCATCGGCCAGGATTTCTTCGGCCTGATGCTGCAACTGCACCGCTTCCTCGCCATGGGCGATACCGGTCGACAAATCACCGGCGCCTGCACGCTGATCCTGGTGTTTTTCTGCCTGTCCGGCCTTTACCTGCGCTGGCCGCGCCAGTGGAAAAGCTGGCGCGCCTGGCTGACCCTCGACTGGAAGAAAAAGGGCCGCAGCTTCAACTGGGATTTGCACTCGGTGGCCGGCACCTGGTGCCTGGTGTTTTACCTCCTGGCGGCACTGACCGGGTTGTCCTGGTCCTACGAGTGGTACAACAAAGGCCTGACCCGATTGCTGTCCGACTCACCGCAGAACGAGCGGGTTCGCAATCGTGGTCCTGCGCCTGATGGCCCGGCACCGACCGCCGATTACGCCGCGATGTGGAGCAGCATCTACAGCGCTGCCGGTCCGACACTGAGCGCCTACAACATCCGCATGCCGCCCGTGGCCGGACAACCCGCGACCGTGTTTTACCTGTTGGACTCCTCGCCGCACGACCGCGCGCTGAACCAGATCACCCTCGATCCGGCCACCGGCCTCGTCAAACGCCACGACCGCTACAGCGACAAAAGCTTCAAGGCGCAGCTACTGACCAGCCTCTACGCGCTGCACGTCGGCAGTTACTTCGGGATTGTCGGCCGGATCGTCCTGACACTCAGCGCGCTGACCATGCCGCTGTTTTTCATCACCGGCTGGTTGCTGTACCTCGATCGTCGACGCAAGAAAAAGCAGATCAAGGACGCCCGCAAGGGCCTTGAACAACCGGACAGCGATGCCCCGGCGTGGCTGATCGGTTTCGCCAGCCAGAGCGGGTTTGCCGAGCAACTGGCGTGGCAGACCGCCGGGCAACTGCAAGCGGCAGGCTTGCCGGTGAAGGTTCAGCCGCTGGCCACTGTCAGCGAGCAGGACCTGCGTGATTCCAATAACGCGCTGTTCGTAGTCAGTACCTTCGGTGACGGCGAAGCGCCGGACAGCGCTCGCGGTTTCGAACGCAAGGTACTGGGCCGCGCGTTGAGCCTGGAGAGCCTGAATTACGCGGTGCTCGGACTCGGTGATCGCCAGTACCAACACTTCTGCGGTTTCGCTCGCCGCTTGCACACCTGGCTCGGCGAGCACGGCGGCAAGCACCTGTTCGCGCCCGTGGAAGTCGATTGCGGCGACCCTTACGCCTTGCGTCACTGGCAGCAACAACTCGGCCTGCTGACCGGACAGGCGCCCGTGGACACCTGGCAAGCACCGAGCTACGACAACTGGACGCTCACCCGCCGCGAATTGATGAACCCGGACAGCAACGGTTCGCCGGTGTACTTGCTGGGCCTCACCGCCCCGACCACCAGCAGCTGGCTGGCCGGTGACCTGGTGGAAGTGTTGCCCCGCAACTGCCCGTGGGCGATCGAGCATTTCCTCGATGGTCTTGGGATCGATGGGCGGGCGGCGGTGGTGCTTGATGGCTTGTCGCAATCGCTGGAACAAGCGCTCGCCACTCGCCAATTACCTTCGAACCGCACCCACCTAGTCGGCCTGCACGCGCAAGCACTGGTGGACGCGCTGGTGCCGTTGGCCATGCGCGAATACTCCATCGCCTCGATTGCCGCCGACGGCGTGCTGGAACTGATCGTGCGCCAGGAGGTGCATTCCGACGGCAGCCTGGGCGTCGGTTCCGGATGGCTGACCGAACACGCGCCGGTGGGCAGCACCCTCAGCTTGCGCGTACGGCGCAACAGCGGTTTCCATCTGCCGGTCGAACCGGTGCCGATGATCCTGCTGGGCAACGGCACCGGCCTGGCCGGGCTGCGCAGTTTGCTCAAGGCGCGGATTGCCGATGGGCAGACTCGCCATTGGCTGCTGTTTGGCGAGCGCAATCGCGAGCATGACTACCTGTGCCGTGCCGAGCTGGAAGAGTGGTTGATTTCCGGGGACATCGAGCGTCTGGACCTGGCGTTTTCGCGGGATCAGGCTGAAAAGATCTACGTGCAGGATCGCTTGCGTGAATCGGCCAATCTGCTCAAGCAATGGCTGGCCGACGGCGCCGTGATTTACATCTGCGGCAGCTTGCAGGGCATGGCTTCAGGGGTGGATCACGTGCTCAACGAAGTGCTGGGGATTGAAGAGGTCGACCGCCTGATCGAGCAAGGTCGCTATCGCCGAGACGTTTACTGAGGGAAAGTGAACAACCTGACGTCACATGAAAATGTGCCGTCAGGGCAGGTTCTCAACGCGAAGCTCAAGGTGACGTCAATGGGTCGCTGCTTGTGGGCTGCTTTTTGATATTGAGCCGCTTATCAATACGCTCGACGTCCTGAGCAGCCGGGCATCGAACTTTAGAACAGTCGTGATCCCGGCACATCTTGTCGCAGTCGATGGCTTCTTGATCCATCTGGTAATCAAGGATACAGACGTCGCTCGTATTGCTTCGGTAAGCACCGTTACGATCTACATCCTTTGCGAAAATAAAGCAGTTCTTTTCGTTTCCGGGAAAACCGATATCACAAACCCAACCTGCGACTAATCCCCAATCCCCATTACATATACCTGCATTAGTTTCATTGGTTTTTTTGCAAGCAGAGAGCGCGAGCGCACAAAAGATCAGAGATACAACGGTCTTCCATGCTGACCCTGATTGTCCTTTTATATATTTCATCAGCTATTACTCGGTTGGTTTTGGTTTAGCCTAAATAAAACCCACCACAAAACACCTGTAAGAAATGACAGACAATTATATTGATTGGCAATAAGCGGTCACCGCACTCAAGTCAGTAATGCCTATTTGTTCTTACATTGGCTGCAATTTCTGCTCAAACACACTCACCCCATCCAGATCCCGCAATACCACACTCATCGCCCCCGTCGCGCCCTCGATATTCACCTCGCCAAAAAACTGAAACCCGGCAAACGGCGAGGTGTTCTGCGCCGGCGGTGCCTTCTCGAACACCACTTCAGGACCAAAGGTTTTATCCAGCGGGTTAGGCCCGAAACTCCCCGCATTCAATGGCCCGGCGACAAACTCCCAGAACGGTTCGAAATCCTGAAACGCCGCCCGATCCGGGTGGTAATGATGTGCCGCGCAGTAATGCACATCCGCCGTCAGGAACACGAAATTGCGCACCTGTTGCGCCCGCAGAAAACCGAGCAATTCAGCGATTTCCAGCTCTCGCCCCTGGGCCGGTCCCGGATCGCCATTGGCCACCGCTTCCCAGCGCGCCACGCCGGGGCTGATTTCGCCATCGGGCACGCCGAGACCGATCGGCATGTCGGCGGCGATGACTTTCCACTGGGCGCTGGAGGCCTTCAATTCACGCTTGAGCCAGTCCAGTTGCTCACGTCCGAGAAAGGGTTTGGCGGCCCCCAGATTGTTGTCATTGGCTTCGCGATAGCTGCGCATATCGAGCACAAACACATCGAGCATCGGCCCATAACTGATTTGGCGATAGATCCGCCCGCCACCGTCGGCGCTCTGCAACCGCATCGGTGCATATTCCAGCCAGGCCTGGCGCGCGCGCCCCACCAGGCTGTGGATATCCTTGCTCTTGTAGCGCTCATCCAGTTGCTTGCCCGGCGACCAGTTGTTCACCACTTCGTGGTCGTCCCACTGCCAGATCTGCGGCACTTCGGCGTTGAAGCGACGGACGTTTTCGTCCATCAGGTTGTAACGGTAATTGCCGCGATACTCATCGAGGGTTTCGGCGACTTTGCTCTTGGCCTCGCTGGTGATGTTGTGCCACACGCGGCCGCTTTCCGTGGTCAGCTGCGCGGGCACCGGACCGTCGGCGTAGATGGTGTCGCCGCTGTGGATAAAGAAGTCCGGCAGGCGCAGGCGCATGGCTTCGTAGATGCGCATGCCGCCGATCTCCGGGTTGATGCCGAACCCCTGGCCGACGGTGTCGCCGCTCCAGACGAAACGGATGTCGCGCCGGGTCTGCGGCACGCTGCGCAGGTGACCGAACCAGGGTTCGCTGGTGACACCGCTCTGGGCGTCTTCGAAGTGCACGCGATAGAAAATCGCCTGATCGGCAGGCAGACCAGTGAGCTCCACACGCGCGGTGAAATCGCTGCGGGCATCAGCCAGTGGCGAGACAAAACGCCGAGGGTTGGTGAACAGACTCCGGGTGTCCCATTCCACCACCATCCGCGCCGCACGATCGCTACGGATCCAGACCATCGCCCGATCACCCAGCACGTCACCGGACTGCACGCCATCGGTGAGTTGCGGCCGGTCCTTGACCGACGCAATCACCGCCGGTGCAAGGCCGGGCATCAACAGCCCGGCGCCGACCGCTTGCATGACACGACGGCGACCGAGGTTGAATTCGCTCATGGTGTTCTCCCTGAAAAAGGAAAACTAAAACACGCCTGCATGACCCACGGATGACACGGCTCCTACAAGGCCTGCATCGTTCTCCCACACGGGCGGAAATGATCATCGCGAGGCACACAACTTTTCAAGACGTTTCCTACAACGTATCTTGTTGCCGCGTTTCGGGATCGACTCCATAGTTCGGGCTCGCGGAAAACACCGCGAACGACCTTGGCCGGTCGGTGCAGGAACGCTACAGCGTAACAACACCTCCTCAGGTACTTCGTGCCTGAGGCGTTGTTTTATGGCGGCTGTGCGTGGGACACCTTCGGGTGTGCCGGTTCCTGTACCCGGTCGGCCAACCCGCGTATGGCTGCCACCCTCGTTTGGCCGCGAGTGGTGGTAGCTCCAATTACAGGAGTTACATCATGTTCCAAGTCATGCCGCGTTACCTCCCGATCGACACCTACGACGCCGAAACACCGGTGCTCTTCGTCAACACCCACAAAGAACTCAGCGAACTCACCGCCTGCGCAATGCATCGCTTCACCGTGGTTCGCGATCTGGCAGACACGTTCACCAGCCTGAATCTGAAAAACATTTCCGATTGTGATCTGACGCGGATCACCCGCGCCGTGCATCTGCTGATGCGAGAGGGCTGTGCGGTGCTGGATGTGGTTCAGGCGCGGGCGTTGCAGCGGGAGAATGAGTACAAAACCCCGGCTTGATGGTGTTGCCACTGACGCCATCGCGGGCAAGCCCGCAGGTTAAGGCGTTTGCCACAAATCTTGTGTACGAAAGAGATCACTGTGGGAGCGGGTTTGCCCGCGATGACGGACTCGCATTCAACATCTATGTTGGCTGAAAGACCGCTTTCGCGAGCAAGCCTGGCTCCTGCAGGTTTGCGTCAGGCGCTGACGGGTTCTACCGCCAGCTCAGTAACTTCCGGCCGCTTGACCACCGCATACACCACCGCCGTCAGCAAACTCCCGGCCACAATCGCCAGCAAATACAGCAACGCATGGTTGATCGCATTCGGAATCGCCAACACAAACAATCCCCCGTGCGGCGCCATCAGTTTGCAGCCGAAATACATCGACAGTGCGCCCGTCAGCGCACCACCGGCAATGCTCGCCGGAATCACCCGCAGCGGGTCCTTGGCGGCAAACGGAATCGCCCCTTCGGAGATAAAGCACAGCCCCAGCACCAGTGCCGCTTTCCCGGCCTCGCGTTCAGTCTGGGCGAACTTGCGTCGGGCAATGAACGTGGCGATGCCCAGGCCAATCGGCGGCACCATCCCGGCGGCCATCGTCGCCGCCATCGGTGCATAACTTTGCGACGCCAGCAGCCCCACCGAAAACGCATAGGCCGCCTTGTTGATCGGCCCACCGAGGTCGACGCACATCATGCTGCCCAACAATACGCCGAGCAGAATAGCGTTGGTGGTGCCCATGCTGTCGAGGAAATGCGTGAGCCCCGCGAGCATCCCGGCCACCGGTTTGCCGACCACGTAGATCATCACCAACCCGGTGAACAGACTCGCCAGCAACGGGATGATCAGGATCGGTTTCAGCGCCTCAAGGCTTTGTGGCAAACGCGCATACCGATTGATCGCCTGCGCCGCGTAACCGGCGATGAAACCGGCAATGATCCCGCCGATGAAACCGGCGCCCAACGTGCTCGCCAGCAGACCACCGATCATCCCCGGCGCAAGCCCCGGGCGGTCGGCAATCGAGTAGGCGATGTAACCCGCCAGCAATGGCACCATCAGTTTGAACGCGGTCTCGCCGCCAATCTGCATCAGGGCGGCGGCGAGTGTGCCTTCCTCCTTGAAGGCGGTAATGCCGAAGACGAACGACAACGCGATCATCAGACCGCCCGCCACCACCATCGGCAGCATGAACGACACGCCGGTCAGCAGGTGTTTGTAGACGCCGGTCTTCTCCTTTTTGACCGGGCCGTTGGCGCCGGTCGCGGCGCTTTCCTGTTTGCCTTCGGCCAGCGCTTTGTTCAGCGTCGCTTCGGCTTGCTTCAAGGCGATGCCGGTACCGCAACGGTAGATTTTCTTGCCGGCAAAACGCTCGGTCGCGACTTCGATATCGCAGGCCAGCAGCACCACGTCGGCGTCGGCAATTGCCGTCGCGCTCAACGGATTGCGTGCACCGACCGAGCCTTGTGTTTCGATCTGAAGGTCGTAGCCCAAACGTTTCGCCGCTTGCTGCAAGGCTTCAGCGGCCATGAAGGTATGAGCAACGCCGGTCGGGCACGCGGTGATCGCGACCAGCCGGGGTGCGTTTTTCGTGACAGCTACGGGTTCGGCGACCGCTGCAGGTGCGACGTAAACCTCAGCTTCGTCGGCACCACGACGCAGCACGGCTTCGACATCTTGCAGGGCGTGCGCCGGGGTACTCTGGAACACGCGTTTGCCGACGAATCGCGACATATCTACCGGCGTGCTGGTCACCAGCAATACCCACTCGGCCGCCTCGATCGTTGCCGCCGACAATTGGCGTTCAGGGTGCGCGACATCGTTGACTTCGACACTGGTGCTCCAGCCCTGACGCTGGGCCGCCGCATCGAGCAAACGGGCGCACAGCACGCTGGTGACCATGCCGTTGGGGCAAGCCGTAACAATGGCTAACTTCATGACAAACCCTCTTATTGTTCTGTCAGGGGACGCACGCGCACACCCTGTTCAAGCCGCGCCAATTGCGCCGCATCACCGATGCCGAAACCGATCTGGGTCACCGCCATCGCGGCAATCGCCGTGGCGGTGCGCAGGGTCTGTTCCGGTGTGTCGGCGCTGAGCAGACCGTGGAGCATGCCGGCCAACAGCGAATCACCCGCGCCGACCGTGCTGGCGACGCTAACCTTGGGTGGCGTGGCATGCATCGCCGAACCGACACTGAACCAGTTCACGCCATCGGCGCCGTGGGAAATCACCACGTGCTCGATGCCTTGCGCATGCAAGCGGCTCGCTGCCTCGGCTTGAGCCGCGACCGACACCACTTCGCAGCCGAGCACTTCGGCCAGTTCTTCGGTGTTGGGTTTGATCAGCCACGGGCCGGCCTTGAGCGCCGCGCGCAACGCTTCGCCACTGGTGTCCAGGGCGACGTTCAAACCAAGATTCTTCAAGCGCACAATCAGCGCCTGCAACCACTCGGGACTGATGCCCTGAGGCAGGCTGCCGGCAACGACGACGGCATCATGACCCGGCGCAATCTGATCGAGGCGATCCAGCAACGCCTGCTGCGCCGCTGCACTCACCAAGGGGCCGGGGCCGTTGATGTCGGTGATGCGCCCGTCGTGTTCCGCCAGTTTGATATTGCTGCGGGTTTCGCCGGGGACGCGGATAAACGCGTCGACAAAACCGCGTTTGGCAAACAGGGTTTCGAACGCCTGAAGATTGTCTTCGCCGAGAAAACCGCAGACGGTGAGCGAATGCCCAAGGTCCACCAGCACCTGCGCCACGTTCACGCCTTTACCGGCGGCGTGGGTGTGCATCTCGTCGCTGCGATTGACCTGGCCGGGTTCAAGGCACGGCAACTGCACCGTCAGGTCCAGCGCCGGGTTGAGGGTCAGGGTCAGGATTTTGGCCATTACAGGGCCTCCACTAATGCGCGCACTTCATTGGCGCTGCCCACGGCCAGGGCCTGTCGGGCAAGGGTTTGAGTCTGGGTCAGACTGAGTTCGCGAATGCGCGCCTTGACCTCGGCAATGCTGCGGCCCGACACGCTCAACTCGTCCACGCCGAGACCGACCAGTACCGGCACCGCCAGCGGATCGGCCGCCAGCTCGCCGCACACGCCGACCCATTTGCCATGGGCATGGGCCGCGCGCACGGTGATGTCGATCAGTTGCAGCACCGCCGGGTGCAAGCCGTCAGCCTGGGCCGACAAGGTCGGATGACCACGGTCGATGGCCAGGGTGTATTGCGTGAGGTCGTTGGTGCCGACGCTGAAGAAGTCGACTTCCTTGGCCAGCACCGGCGCCAGCAGTGCAGCCGATGGCACCTCGATCATGATCCCCAGTTGCAGGTCCGCCACCGGGATTTCCAGACGTAGCCGTTCGGTCATGTCCCGCGCCTGCCGCCACTCGTCAACGCTGCCGACCATCGGGAACATGATGCGCAGCGGGCGGTTGTCAGCAGCCCGCAGCAGGGCGCGCAATTGCGCTTCCATGATGTGCGGACGCTGCAAGGTCAGGCGAATGCCGCGCACGCCGAGGAAGGGGTTCTCTTCCTTGGCGATCGGCCAATACGGCAGCGGTTTGTCGCCGCCGACGTCGAGGGTGCGCACCACCAGGGGGCGACCAGCGAGGCCATCGAGCACGCGACGGTATTCGACCTCCTGGGTCGCTTCGTCCGGCGCTTGCGAGTGGGCCATGAAAATCAGTTCGGTACGCAGCAGGCCAATGCCTTCAGCACCCTGCTCCACTGCGCTGGTGACGCCGGCGCTTTCACCGATGTTGGCGAACACTTCCACCGCGTGACCATCGGTAGTCAGTGCCGGTTGATGACGCTGTTCGGCCGCCGCTTTCAAGCGTTGCTCGCGGGTGTCACGCTCTTCGGTGGCACGCTGCAAGGTCGCCGCATCGGCATCGACATGCAAACGACCGCGCTGGCCGTCGAGCAGCAACGGCGTGCCCGGTGCCAGCAGCAACACCGCCGCCCCTGCGCCGACCAACGCCGGAATACCGAGCGCACGGGCGACGATGGCGCTGTGCGCAGTGGCGCCGCCCCGGGCGGTGAGAATGCCGGCGACGCGGGTAGGATCGAGACGCGCCACGTCGGAAGGACCGACTTCATCCATCACCAGAATGTACGGCTGATCAGGTTCACTCGGGGTTTCGACGCCGCTCAGTTGCGCCAGCACGCGTCGGCCGATATCGCGCAAATCTGCCGCGCGCTCGGCGAGCAACGCATCCTGCAGCGCTTCCTGTTGTTTCGCCGCCGCTTCGATCACGGCCATCCACGCCGCTTCAGCGCTTTCGCCCTGCTTGAGACGAGTCTCGACTTCATCGGTCAATTCCGGGTCGTCGAGCATTTCCTGGTGGGTGATGAAGATTTCGCGAATGGCTTTGGATTTGCTGCGCTCGATCAACCCTTCGATGTCGCGACGCACATCTGCCAGCGCTTGCTTGAGGCGCTCGCGCTCAAGGGCGGCAGACTCACCGCGCAACGGGTATTCGATGGTTTGCAGCACTTGAATGTGTGCCGGGCCAATGGCAATGCCCGGTGCTGCCGGTATGGCTTGAACCACGCTGCCGGACGCCGGAGCGAGCAACACTTCGGCCACATCCGCGACGACTTCGCGCTGTTGGCTCACCACCGGCAATGGCTCGACTTCTTCACCGAGGCCTTCTTCGATCGCGGCCAGCAAGGCTGGCAAGGCGTCGGCGGCAATGCTTGGCTCGGCGACAAATTCGAGTACCTGGCCGCGACGGGCGCCGAGGCTGAGCAACTTGCTCAAGCTCTTCACCGACACGGCGCTGTCCTGTCCCTCGACGAGCCGGACGCGAATCTCGCCTTCAAAACTCTTCGCCAGTTGCGCAAGGATTTTCGCCGGGCGCGCGTGCAAGCCGTGGGCGTTGGCCAGTGCAATGCGCGCGCTCGGCCAGTCCGCCGGCAACTCACCGCCGAGCACTTCGAGGACTTTACGACTACTCGTGGCGCGGCCCAGTTCATGGCCACGGCCTTCGATCAGCAGCGCGCAAAGGCGTTCGAGCAAGGCCTGATGCGCCTCGCCGAGGCTGGCCAGGCAGAACAGACCACTCAGTGGCTGACCGAGATAACGCATCGGTTTGTCCGGGGTGACGAAGGCCAGGCCCGGACGCTTGACCGTCTGTTCGCTGTGCAACCACCACAGGCCATCGCCGAGTGGCAGCGCTTCGACCTGTTGCAACACGGCGGAAAAACCATTGCTCACACAATCTGCCTGACGCAGCAAACGGGCACCGCGCCAGACCAGTTCTTCGAAGTCATCGGCCGACACACCCAGGCCGATCATCTGTGCATCCAGCGCCAGCTCCTGCGGCGCGCCTTGCAGCAGTTTCAGCAAGGCTTCGGCAGAACTGGCGCGACGCAGGGCCTGGCCCAGATCGGTCTCGCCAAGGGCGCGGGTCAGCAGTTGCAGGAGCCGCAAGTGTTCATCGGATTTGGCGGCGATGCCGATCGCCAGGTAAACGATCTGGCCGTCGCCCCAATCCACGCCGTCGGGAAACTGCATCAGCCGCACACCGGTGGAAAACACCTGGTCGCGGGTTTCCGGCGTACCGTGGGGGATGGCAATACCTTGGCCGAGAAAGGTCGAGCCCTGGGCTTCGCGTGCTTGCAAACCGGCGAGATAACCTTCGGCCACAAGACCATCGGTGACCAGATGCCGAGCCAGTAACTGCAACGCTGCGGACTTGTCCACGGCCGACTGGCCCATGGAAATCTGCTCTATGGTGAGCTCGAGCATGCTTTCTCCTTTTTGGCACCTTGAGGTGCCAGGTATTGTTTTGAATGAGTCAGCTTAGGCGCTTAATCATCACTTTTGGCGGTTTCACGGCAGAACCGGCCAAATGCACCTGAAACGTAGAAAATACGCTTGCTGAAACGTTTAATCTAGAATGATTGGCACGTTACTCGATTATGTCCCATCCTTGAAGCCCAACTTGTCGGATTGGCTGCGACAATAGTTGCCTGCCCGAATCGGGTAGGATTGGCGAAAATGTCGGCCGACAAACAAGGAAAACCCGAGTTGAAACTCAGTGATATCGCCCAGCTGGCTGGTGTGTCCGTGACCACCGCCAGTTATGTCATCAATGGCAAGGCCGAACAGCAACGCATCAGCAGCGCCACCGTCGAGCGCGTGCGCGCGGTCGTCGAGCAACATGGCTTCACGCCCAACCCCCAGGCGGCCGGGCTGCGCAGTCGGCACACCCGCACGTTGGGCTTCATTTTGCCGGACCTGGAAAACCCCAGCTACGCACGCATCGCCAAACTGCTGGAACAAGGTGCCCGGGCCCGTGGTTATCAGTTGCTGATCGCCAGCTCCGACGACGCGCCGGACAGCGAACGGCAATTGCTGCAACTGTTCCGCGCCCGTCGTTGCGACGCGTTGATCGTCGCCAGCTGCCTGCCGACCGGTGACGACAGTTACCGTCAGTTGCAGGCCAAGGGTGTCCCGATCATCGCCATTGACCGGGTCATGGAGCCTGAGCATTTCTGCTCGGTGATCAGCGATGATCGCGAAGCCAGCCTGCAACTGACACGCAGCCTGCTCGACCCGTTGCCCAAGCAGATCGCCCTGATCGGCGCACGCCCCGAACTGAGCATCAGCCAGGAGCGGGCGGCCGGGTTCAAGGAAGCGCTGGCCGGGTTCAAAGGCGAGATCCTGATCGAACACGGCGAATCCTTCAGCCGTGAGTGCGGCAAACAGTTGATGGAAGACATGATCCAGCGCCTGGGCCATCTGCCGGACGCGTTGGTGACCACGTCCTACGTGTTGCTTCAGGGCGTGTTCGACGCACTGCACGACTTCCCGTTGAAAACCCGTCCGCTGCGCCTCGGCACGTTCGGTGACACGCAGTTGCTGGACTTCCTGCCGCTGCCGGTCAACGCCATGGCCCAGCAGCACCAGTTGATCGCCGACAAAGCACTGCAACTGGCCCTCGCCGCCATCGAGCAATCCGATTACCAGCCCGGCGTGCAAGCCATCGCGCGGACCTTCAAGCAGCGTATTCGCCAGGACTGAACCGTGGAGCTGATCGACACCCACACGCATCTGGATTTTCCGGATTTCGACGAGGATCGTCAGGCGCTGCTCGCCGAGAGCCGCGCCCTCGGTGTGCGACGGATCGTGGTGCTGGGGGTTTATCAGGCCAATTGGCAGCGCGTCTGGGATTTGGTGCTGAGCGATCCCGATCTGCATGCGGCGTTCGGTTTGCACCCCGTGTATCTGGAGGATCATCGCCCCGACGATTTGCACGAGCTGGGCGACTGGCTGACGCGTTTAGCCGGTCACCGCCAATTGTGTGCGGTGGGCGAAATCGGCCTGGATTACTTCATCGAAACCCTCGACCGCGAGCGCCAGCAGGCGCTGTTCGACGCGCAATTGCAACTGGCGGCGGACTTCAATCTGCCGGCGCTGATTCATGTGCGACGCAGCCATGCGGCGGTGATTGCCACGCTCAAACGGTTCAAGTTGAAACGCGCGGGCATCATTCACGCCTTCGCCGGCAGCAAGGAAGAGGCCCGCGAGTACATCAAGCTCGGTTTCAAACTGGGTCTTGGCGGCGCGGCGACCTGGCCGCAGGCCTTGCGCATGCACCGCGTCCTCGCCGAGTTGCCGCTGGAGTCGGTGGTGCTGGAAACCGACTCACCGGACATGGCGCCCGCCATGTTTCCCGGTCAACGCAACAGCCCGGCGCATTTGCCGGCGATCTGTGCGGCGCTGGCTGAAATCATGGCGATCAGTCCGGAACAACTGGCCACCGCGAGCACGAACAATGCCTGTGAGTTGTTTAACTTTCTCTAGACCCGGAACGCGCTGATCAGCTGTTTAAGCTCCACCACCTGAGCCGACAACGCCCGACTGGCGTTCTCGGTCTGGTGCGCGCCTTCGGCGGTGCGCTCGCCGGCTCGGTTGATCTCGACGATGTTCTGGTCGATGTCGTGCGCCACGGCGGTCTGTTGTTCCACGGCAGCGGCGATCTGCTGGTTCTGATCGACGATCATTCCCACCGCCCCAAGGATATTTTCCAGCGCCTGCTGGACCTTTTCCGACTGCCCCACCGTGCCATTGGCCATTTGATGGCTGGTGCCCATGGCTTTCACCGCCGCGCCGACACCGCTGTGCAGCTTGGCAATCATCTGCTCGATTTCTTCAGTGGATTGTTGGGTGCGTTTGGCCAGGGTCCGGACCTCGTCCGCCACCACCGCGAAGCCACGCCCCTGCTCGCCCGCCCTCGCCGCCTCGATGGCAGCGTTGAGCGCCAGCAGGTTAGTCTGCTCGGCGATGCTCTTGATCACCTCCAGCACCCGACTGATGGACTGGCTGTCGCTGGCCAGTTGATTGATCACCAGCACCGATTGATCGATCTCGCTGGCCAGTGCGGCAATGCTGCCCTGTTGCGATTCCACCAGACCGCGACCGCTGACCGTCTCGTCGTTGACACTGTGGGCACTGCTGACCGCCGCCGCCGCACTACGAGCCACCTCCAGTGACGTGGCCGACATCTGATTCATGGCCGTGGCGACCTGTTCGATCTGTGTGCGCTGCCCCGCAACGGCCTGGTTACTCTGGGCCGACACATTCTCGACCTGACCGGCCTGACGCTCGACTTCACCGACGGTATGGCCCACACGCTCGATCAGGTCATGGATTTTCTTCACGGTGCCGTTGAACACCTCGCCCAACTCGCCCAGCTCATCACGGCTGTTGGCGTTGAAGGTCACGGTCATGTCACCGGCTGCCACCTTGTCCATCATCGCGCCAAGACGCTTGAGGGTGGTGCGGGTCGAGACGTAGAAACCGCCATAGAGGTAGAAGATCAACACAAACACCACCGACAACGCGACGGCCTGCAAGACCATGTGCGTGCGGTTCTGAGTCAGCCGCTGCTGCAACTGGGTGTCGAGGAATTTCAGGGTGGCTTCGTTGAGTTGATAAGTCTGGTCCATCAGGCCGGTGACCTGATCATAAAAGGCCTGCCACGGCGCATCGAGGGTGTCGGCCATTACCACTTGTTCTTCGAACAGTTCACTGGCTTTTTTCAGCGTTGCCTTACTGCTCTCGGCCTGGGCGGCCAGGGTTTCACTCGCCGCTTTGCTTGAGCCCAGCGCGTCCTGCAATTTCAGGCCGTATTCGGCCTGGAGCTTTTCGATCTGCGCCAGCAACTCATCGAAACGGGTGCTCGAAGACGAGTTGAGGAACCCTTGCCCCAGCGAGTAGGAGCCCATCGCACGGCCATCGCCCAAGGTCTGGGTCACGGGCGGCGTGACGTTGGTAATGAGTTCGGTAAGCTGACGCATGTCGCCCTGGCTGTCGCGGCTCAACCCTGCCTGGCTGGCAATGATCTGGCTGAAAATCTGCGCATTGCCAAGCAATTTGCCGATCAACGCACTTTTGCTTTGCAGGGAGTTTTCTGCTTGCTGGGCCTTGAACGCGGCGAGCATTTCATCGCGTTTGCCATCGAAAACCGTGATTTGTTCCGGATCGGTGGTCATCGCCGCAAGTCCTTCCAGGCGGGCCAGAACGCTTTGCTCCAACGCACTGATCTTGGGTTCGACACCGGCTGCCTTGCCGGACTGGCCCAGGATGACGTTGATCTGCACGAGGTTGTTCAGGGTTTCCAGGTCGCGTCGCAAGGTCAGGCTGCTGCCCAGCAGGTCGAGGCTCTGCAGTTCGACCCGGGTGCCCTGGAATTCACGATAGGAATCGCGCACCAGGTAAAAGTTGGTCACCAGCATCGGCACCAGGAACAGCACGCTGATCAGGCTGAACTTCATGCCGAAGCTCAGGCGATTCATTAGCGCGACGGCGGGATAGAGCAAGCTCTTCACTGGAAGTCTCCCTTTGCATTCTTATTTTTATTGGCAGGCACAGACAGGCAGCAGATAGCCACTATTCAGTGCTATCTCTGTATAGCTTAAATCGGCTGGGGGGTTTGTAACTTAAGGTTAACGGGAGGGAACCAGGTCTGTCTGATGGAATGCCGGGGGGCGCTTCGCACCCCAGCGGGAGCAAGCGCCCTCGTCACAGAGGAATGGATGTCGGAATTACGGAAGGACCGTCCACAGGGCAAAACCGGCGTACCAGAGCACCGCCGCTCGCAGCAGCAACTCCCAGATCCGGTCGAGACTGTTGATGCCGTCCGGGCCGACCACCGGCGCGGGAATTTCACCGGCCACCAGCCCGACCTTCTCGATCAACCGGGCGGCGCTGATGTTCCAGTTCAGCAGTTCGTGCAGCATCACCCGGCTGACCGCGACAAAGTTACCGACCAACGCGAAGCTGGCCGCCAGCAGACGCACCGGCACCCAATCGAACGCGTGGCGCAATTGTGCGGCGCGCTCGACGACTGCGAGGTTCTGCCCGTGTTCTTCGGCAAGTGCCAGCAGTCGGTAGCTCAACGCCGCCACCGGGCCCAACAGGAAATACCAGAAAATCACCGCAAAAAAGCTCTGGTAGGCCTCCCAGAGCAAATGACCTTCCACCCGTTCCAGCAGTTGCTCGCCGCTGTCGGCGCAGATATCCAGGTCGCGCTTTGCCACGTGAGCGGCGGCCTGCAGGTCTTCCCGGCGCCAGGCATCGCGAAACGGCCCGAGACCGGCCAGCAGATCGCCGCGACCCAGGCTGTAAATGACCACCAGCAAATGCACCGGCAACGCCAACAGACCGTAAGCCACCGGCTCCAGAACCACCAGTAACAGGCCCAGCAACGCCACTGGCAGCAACACCAGAATCACCAATATCAACCATGGACGGTTGGCCAGACGCGGGCTGGCTTCAAGCTTGTGCAGCTCGCGTACCCAGCCGCCGTCACGTTGAATCCGATGGCGCAGGGCCGAGAATTTTTCGATCCATACCGCCAACAGCAACACCAGAAAACTCATTCTTGTTCCTCTTTAGCCAGGGCCGCGCGGTAACGCGCCCAATCGAACGCCGGCCCCGGATCGGTCTTGCGCCCCGGCGCGATGTCGCTATGTCCGCAGATGCGCTGCGTGGTGATGGCCGTGAAAGTGCTTTGCAGCTGCAAGGTCAGGGCCGTCAACGACGCATATTGAGCGTCGGTGAACGGCAGATCATCCGTGCCTTCGAGCTCGATGCCCACGGAAAAATCGTTACAGGTGTCCCGGCCATCGAAACATGACACGCCGGCATGCCAGGCGCGCTCGAGACACGAGACAAACTGAGTGACAGTACCGTTACGCTCAATCAGAAAGTGCGCGGACACCCGCAGGTCAGCGATCCCTTCAAAATAGGGATGCTCTGTGACATCCAGCCGGTTCTGGAAAAACTCCTGCACCTTGCCGGTGGCGAACTGCGCCGGCGGCAGACTGATGTTGTGGATCACCAGCAGGGAAATTTCGCCCGTGGGGCGCGCATTGAAGTTGGGTGAAGGGCAGACATTCACGCCCTGACACCAACCGCTCGCGGGGTCCAACTGCATACAGGTTCCTTCAACGTCGACTGTGTTGGCGCCCAGTATGCCGCGATAGCCCCCTGGCGCGCGATCACTTGCCGCGATTGAGACGCCGCAGGTTGCCGATGACCGACTCCAGCGCCCGGTCGAAGAGCAAGGTGTCGTCCAGGATTCGCACCGCGCCCCGGCGAAAATCCAGGGCCAGGCCGGTACGGCTGCGTTCCAGTACTTTCATCCCGGTGCGGTCGACGAAAATGTAGTTGCCCGTGGCCTCGATGATCGCAGCCAGCTTGCAGCGCAGGTTGTGATCTTCCTCCTCCTGAAACTCGACCCAGCAGCCCACGCGCAGTTGATCGACCTGAATCAGCCCCGCATCATCCGTCGACAAGCGTGCGGAGGTCGACGCCACCGCCCCTTCGTCAGCGGTGCGCAGCACGATTTCTTCCTGCACTTGCACCATCACCGGCGCATCGGCTTCCCGGGTGGATGCCGGAGTCTGATCCGGGCGCTCGAACAGCTGAACGTGCAGGCTTTCCAGCTCACTGAAAAACTCGCCGGTGGCGAACGGATCGAACGCCGAACTGTTCAACCCGTCACGCAGGGACTTGAGCAACCCCGGCACCAGCGCCAACAGGCGCAGGCTGGCGTCAGGTTCGTCATGCCGCTGCACGCTCCAGACCAGCTGTTCCATGGTTTGCACATCGGCTTGCCATTCGGCCGACTGATCGCCGTGCTTGAGGCAGGTCAGCAACAGCACCTGGCTCCAGGCCTCCTGGACAAACGCCACCACCCGCTGCGGCAGAACCTTGCCCATCAGCACCTGGTTCAGCGCCCGTTCGACACGCTGACGGGCCATTTCGGTTTTGGCGCGACCTTCTTCAGCGTCGCGGGTGCGTTGTTCCAGCAGCTCGCTGCGACGACGTTCATCGCTGGTGAACGCGAGAAAATCCGCCAACAGTTCGGAAAAAATAGCTGGATCGTCGACAAAATCGTTCAACAAGCGCTGAACCACTTGCTCGATACGCAAGTACAGACTGTCGCGCTGATAGTCATCGCATTCCCCCCACCCCATGGCGGCAGCGGCGATTTCGTTGAGCAGACGGCGTGCCGGATGACTACTGCGACTGAAGAGACTTTTGTCGAGCACCGCCACTTTGAGCATCGGGATCTGCAAGCGGCTGATCAGCGCCTTGAGAGAATCCGGCAGATTGCGATCATCGAGGATGCATTCGAACAGCATGGCGATCAGGTTGATCACGTCTTCATCAGCCACACCAACAACGCGCGACTTGCCGCTTTTGACGCTGACCCGGGTCAGCAGCTGTTCAAGCTGGTTGCGCAGGTCGAAATCGTCCTGGGCAGCAGGCGCCGGCACGTATTGCTGCAAATGCGAGAGCAGGCGCAGCAGGTCGCGGGTAGAAATCGGCTGCGCCGTGGCGCTGACTTCCAGTGTCGGCGCGACACTGCCGCGCACGTGAAACAGCAGTTCCTGCAGTGCCGCGAAAACCTCCTGCACGCCATCGTCGATCTGCATGCTACCGGCGTGGATACCGGCTTCGGCGGGCTCGGCATGGACACTGGCCTCCGCCCGATCGGTCGCACGCCGCGCCGGCGCGGGCTTGAGGTCGGGCAATATGCCGGTGGCGATCAGCAGTTGATTGGCTTCGGTGTAGAGCTGGTCGGTGTCGCTGAGCACATAGCGCTCGAAGAGTTTCAGAATGATCAGCTTGACCTTGATCTCCACCCCCAGATTACGCCCGGCCTCCATGAAATATTCACACAGCATCGCCGGGCCCAACGGGTTGTGCTGAGCCACCAGCTTCTTGCCCAGCAACATGCTGAGCCGAGCGGTCAGTTGATCGAGACCGAAACCGTCACGGCTCAGCACCTTGTTGACCATGGCCTCCACCGCCACGCTGCGTTCCAGGTCATCGCCGGACTGCGCAGCCAGCGTGTCGAAGACCAGTGCCCTGGGCAAGGCTGGCTTGGTAGTGTCGTTCCGGGTGAGCCCGACAAAGGCCTCAAGGAATTGCTCCAGAAAAACCCGCTCGATACTTTTGCGCTTGAGGCGCAAGTCGCGCATGGCTTCGAAATAGAGGTTCTGCTCGACGTCGTCGCGGGCACGGTCAGCCATTTCGAACAGCGTGTCGTCGGCGTTATCGAACAGTTCCTGCAAACCATGCCTGAGCTGTAGCGCGGCCTTGTCGCGAACCTGAAGCAGAATCACAGGCACACGGGCGAGCGGCGAAGGTGTCGCCTGATCGGTAGCCGCCTTGTGCAAAGGCACTACATTCCCGTCGTTGTGCATCCTGGCCTCCTGAAACGGTGATGCGTCGGTAGATCGGTGCGCCGGACTCACACCCGCGCTCAACGGTGGACACTGCCCATCCGCTGTCATTCAATAATTCGGGACATAAAGTACGTCAAAGCTATGACGTCAAAGGAAAGGCGCATTATCTTGCAAAAGATGTCCCGTGTGCCAGCGGACTCTGGGCCTCTTATTGAAATAGACGTTCCGGATAGACCGCCGCTTAGCGCCAATGGCTCGGGCAAATCGACCAAATACAGGTTTCAGAGCGACCGGAAGGTCTCTCACGCCTTGGGTTGCTCTGCGCCATGGCCCTATAATCGGGCCACTTTGTTTGTGGAGTCCGTTATGCCGAATCTACGTCTCGCCGATCTGACCGCCGAAATCGAAGCCAACGTGCGCCGTGCGTTGCGTGAAGACATCGGCAGCGGCGACATCACCGCGCAGCTGATCCCGGCCGAACGCCTGGCCAAAGCCACCATCATCACCCGTGACGCCGCGGTCATCGCCGGCACCGCCTGGGTCGATGCCGTGTTCCGGCAACTGGACCCGCGAGTGGCCGTGCACTGGCAGGTGCGCGACGGCGAACGGGTGAAACCCAATCAGGCGCTGTTCCACCTCGAAGGCCCCGCGCGCTCGCTGCTCACAGGGGAACGCTGCGCACTGAATTTCCTGCAATTGCTGTCCGGCGTGGCCACACGCGCGCAATACCTGGCGGATTTCGTTGGCCAGACGCAGGTGAAGCTGCTCGATACCCGTAAAACCCTGCCGGGGCTGCGTCTGGCACAGAAGTATGCCGTGACCTGCGGCGGCTGCCACAACCACCGCATCGGCTTGTACGACGCGTTCCTGATCAAGGAAAACCACATCGCCGCCTGCGGGGGCATCCCTGAAGCGATCAACGCCGCGCACAAGATTGCCCCGGGCAAACCGGTGGAGATCGAAGTGGAAAGCCTGGCAGAGTTGAAGGAGGCCTTGGCCGCCGGTGCCGATATCATCATGCTCGACGAGTTGAGCCTGGATGACATGCGCGAAGCCGTGCGCCTGAATGGCGGCAAGGCAAAACTGGAGGCCAGCGGCGGTATCAACGAAAGCACGTTGCTGCCGATCGCCGAAACAGGGGTGGATTACATTTCGATTGGTGCGATGACCAAGGACGTGAAGGCTGTCGATCTGTCGATGCGTTTGAGCCTCTGATCACGCCTGGTTGAATGAAAAACGCCAGCCTCATTGAGGCTGGCGTTTTTGTCAGACCACCAGATTGTTCATCTCGCAGTACTCTTCCCACTCGACGCCCAATACCTCGGCCGCCTCTTTGTGCAGCGCCAGGCGCGACGCCTCGAACTCTTCCGGGCTCGAGGTGTACTTGAGCGTCAGTTCCCACGGCTGCAAGCCCTGGGCTTCCGCCTCATCCTCGAACGCCCACTGGATCTGGTCTTTCTGATCGTCGGCGGGCAGGTCCTTGATCTCATCGGAGAGCTGGGGCGAATCAAGCAAGTACTTCTTCAGTGCTTCTTCGTGCCTGGCTTCCTGGGTCAATTCTTTAACGGTCATGTCGTTCTCGCTGATCGGGGGAATGGAAGATGGATCTGGATCATCAAGGATCTCTCTGACGCAAAAAACCGTGTGAAGCCCGGTTTGTCTGGCCTTCAGAACCATTCGTGGATCATTTGAAAACAAAGTGTCGCTGGTGCCCGAGACAGGAATTGAACCTGCGACCTTCGCGTTACGAGTGCGCTGCTCTACCAACTGAGCTACACGGGCGGTGGGCTAAACCTAGCACTGACTTTAGGGTCAGGCAACTTCCCAAATTGCCTCAATTTCATGCAGACAAAAAAATGCCCCGCCGTTTTCACGGCGAGGCATTTTTTATAACGTTGAAGCGGTCAGGCGTGGGGAGTGATTAAACGCCCGAAGCCTTGGCTGCTGCGACGTCTTTGATGGACAGCTTGATACGGCCGCGGTTGTCCACGTCCAGTACCAGCACTTCCACTTCCTGGCCTTCTTTCAGGATGTCGGTCACTTTCTCGACGCGAGCATCGCTCAGCATCGAGATGTGAACCAGACCGTCCTTGCCTGGCAGGATGTTGACGAATGCGCCGAAATCGACGATGCGCTCAACCTTACCAACGTAGATCTTGCCGATTTCAGCTTCTGCGGTGATGCCCAGTACGCGCTGACGTGCTGCTTCAGCCGCTTCCTTGGTTTCGCCGAAGATCTTGATCGAGCCGTCATCTTCGATGTCGATCGAAGCCTTGGTCTCTTCACAGATCGCACGAATGGTCGCGCCGCCTTTACCGATGACATCACGGATTTTGTCGGTGTCGATTTTCATCGCGATCATGGTCGGAGCGTTTTCCGACAGCTCGGTACGCGACTGGCCAATGATCTGGTTCATCTGACCGAGGATGTTCAGGCGCGCTTCCAGGGCTTGGCCCAGAGCGATTTCCATGATTTCTTCGGTGATGCCTTTGATCTTGATGTCCATCTGCAGCGCGGTCACACCTTTGGCGGTACCGGCTACTTTGAAGTCCATGTCGCCCAGGTGGTCTTCGTCACCCAGGATGTCGGTCAGGACGGCGAACTTCTCGCCTTCTTTAACCAGACCCATGGCGATACCGGCAACCGGTGCCTTCATCGGAACACCGGCGTCCATCAGGGCCAGGGAAGCGCCGCAGACCGAAGCCATGGAGCTCGAACCGTTGGACTCGGTGATTTCCGACACCACACGGATGGTGTACGGGAACACGTCGGCAGCAGGCAGCATGGCCTGAACCGAACGGCGGGCCAGACGGCCGTGGCCGATTTCGCGACGACCGGCGCCACCCATGCGACCACACTCGCCTACCGAGAACGGAGGGAAGTTGTAGTGCAGCATGAACGGGTCTTTTTTCTCGCCTTCCAGGGTGTCCAACAGCTGTGCGTCACGGGCGGTGCCCAGTGTTGCAACAACCAGAGCCTGGGTTTCGCCACGGGTGAACAGTGCCGAACCGTGGGTCTTTGGCAGAACACCGACTTCGATGTTCAAAGGACGTACGGTCTTGGTGTCGCGGCCGTCGATACGTGGCTTGCCGTTAACGATGTTTTCGCGAACGGTGCGGTATTCGATTTCACCGAAAGCAGCTTTGACTTCAGCGGAAGTCGGCTGACCTTCTTCACCGGACAGCTTGGCAACCACCTGGTCTTTCAGCTCGCCCAGACGTGCATAACGGTCGGCTTTGACAGTGATGGTGTAAGCCTGGGAGATCGCTTCGCCGAACTCGGCACGGATCGCGCCCAGCAGCGCAGTGGCTTCTGGCTGTGGAGCCCAGGTCCAGGTCGGCTTCGCAGCTTCGGCAGCCAGTTCCTTGACAGCGTTGATCACAACCTGGAACTCGTCGTGAGCAAACAGTACCGCGCCCAGCATCTGGTCTTCGGTCAGCTCTTTGGCTTCCGATTCAACCATCAGAACGGCTTCCGAAGTACCGGCAACGACCATGTCCAGGCTCGATGCTTTCAGTTGTTCGTAAGTCGGGTTCAGCAGGTAGCCGGTGCTTTCGTGGAACGCAACGCGGGCAGCGCCGATCGGGCCATCGAAAGGAATGCCGGAGATGGCCAGCGCAGCCGAGGTACCGATCATCGCAGCGATGTCCGGATCGGTCTTCTTGCTGGTGGAAACGACAGTGCAGACAACCTGCACTTCGTTCATGAAGCCTTCCGGGAACAGCGGACGGATCGGACGGTCGATCAGTCGGGAAGTCAGGGTTTCTTTCTCGGAAGGACGGCCTTCGCGCTTGAAGAAACCGCCAGGGATCTTACCGGCAGCGTAAGTCTTTTCCTGGTAGTGAACGGACAGAGGGAAGAAGCCCTTGCCTGGATCGGCTTGCTTGGCACCGACTACAGTCACCAACACGCTGACGTCGTCGTCAACGGTGACCAATACTGCGCCGGAGGCCTGACGGGCGATACGGCCAGTCTCGAGGGTAACGGTCGACTGACCGAACTGGAATTTTTTGATTACCGGGTTCACGGTGTCCTACCTTCTTTTGTGGCTCTTGGGGAACTTGTCTTCTTGCGAAATTCTTGGGCAATGTCGGGAATCGGCCCAACGCCTGTCCAGGGTAAAACGTGTATCCAGATAAAACTTGAGGCTGGGAGCCTGCCCTACGCCAGCGGGAAACCCACTGACGTACGACAGACAACCAACCTCTAGCGCAATCGCTTATTAGCGACGCAGACCCAGGCGACCGATCAGAGCCTGGTAACGGCCCAGATCCTTGCCTTTCAGGTAGTCCAGCAGCTTACGGCGCTGGTTTACCATGCGGATCAGACCACGACGGGAGTGGTGGTCTTTACCGTTGGCCTTGAAGTGACCTTGCAGTTTGTTGATGTTGTGGGTCAGCAGTGCAACTTGCACTTCTGGCGAACCAGTGTCACCAACAGCTTGCTGGTAGTCAGCTACGATTTGAGCTTTTTCTTGAACGTCGAGAGCCATGTGGCAATCCTTTTATCAGGAAACTGTTTCAGAAAAACAGCTTCAACAGGCCAGGGACAAATCCCTGTATCTAAAAATGAGGAAGTGACCGTGCCTGTTAACAGCCACCCTCGTCCGGTCATTCTGACCGAATCAGTCGACGCGGCGCGATGCGCCCGTCTTCGCTCACTTCACCGATACCGATGAAGCGACCGTTGTGATCCTGTACCCGTACCATGCCGAACTTCGGTGCATCCGGGGCTCGTACCGGTTGGCCGTTGAGCCAGTAGAACGAGCTATGCTCCGAGAATTGCAACAGAGGCCAATCCAGCAGGCCACTGTCCGATGGCATCAGGAAGCGGTCGACCGCTTCGTTGCCGCCTTCGGCATGTACCGCTTCCAGCTCTTCAAGCGTGACTGTCTGCGCCAGTGTGAAAGGCCCGGCCTGGGTACGTCGCAGTTCTGCAACGTAAGCGCCACAACCGAGTTGCTCACCAATATCCTCCACCAGGGTGCGGATATAGGTGCCTTTGCTGCAATCCACCGCAAGCCGCGCAGTATCACCTTCAAAGGCCAGCAATTCCAAGCGCGCAATAGTAACAGAACGCGGTTCGCGCTCCACTACTTCGCCTGCACGTGCCAGCTTGTACAGCGGCTGGCCATCACGCTTGAGCGCCGAGTACATCGGCGGTATCTGACTGATTTGACCACGAAATTTCGGCAGTACCGCTTCGACATCGGATCGACCAACGGTCACCGGACGCTCCTGCAAAACTTCACCTTCGGCATCTGCCGTGGTGGTGGTTTTGCCCAGTTGCGCCAGGGTTTCGTAACCCTTGTCGGAATCGAGCAGGTATTGCGAGAACTTGGTGGCCTCACCGAAGCACAACGGCAACACGCCGGTGGCCAGCGGATCGAGACTGCCGGTGTGCCCGGCCTTCTCGGCGTTCAGCAACCAGCGGACCTTCTGCAACGCCGCGTTGGAGGTGAACCCCAGCGGTTTGTCGAGCAGGATGATGCCGCTGACGTTACGACGGATACGTTTGACCTGAGCCACCGATTACTCCTTGGTGTCTTCGGCGTCTGCCGCAACCGGGTGCTGATTGTCTTCAGCCACCGCACGCTCGATCAGGGCCGACAGGTGCGCGCCACGCACGACGCTTTCGTCGTAGTGGAAGTGCAGCTGCGGAACGCTGCGCAACTTCATTTCGCGGGCCAGCTGCATGCGCAGGAAACCGGCGGCGGAGTTGAGCACCTTGATGCTTTGCGCGATGTCTTCGGCGTTGTCCTGGCCCATCACGGTGATGAAAATCTTGGCGTGACCGACGTCACGGCTGACTTCAACAGCGGTAATGGTGACCAGGCCGACGCGCGGGTCTTTGACTTCACGACGGATCAGCTGTGCCAGCTCACGCTGCATCTGATCGCCGATACGTTGGGTACGGCTGTATTCTTTTGCCATGTCTTGTTACCTGTTACTGCCCCACGGTGAAACCCGAAGGGTCTGAAAGCGGCAAACGCCCGGCCTGACAAAAGCCAGACCGGGCGTTGCGTTTAGAGTCCTGACGCTATGTCGCGCATTTGCATGCGGCGGCTTGGCGTGGCCCTTGAAGTGCGCGAGTTAGAGGCTGCGAGCAACCTGAACCTTCTCGAAGACTTCGATCTTGTCACCGACTTTGACGTCGTTGTAGCTCTTCACGCCGATACCGCATTCCATGCCGGCACGTACTTCGGAAGCGTCATCCTTGAAGCGGCGCAGGGATTCCAGCTCGCCTTCGAAGATAACGATGTCTTCACGCAGTACACGGATTGGACGGTTACGGTGAACAACACCTTCGATAACCATGCAACCAGCGATCGCGCCAAACTTCGGCGAACGGAACACGTCACGGACTTCAGCGGTACCCAGGATGTTCTCGCGAACATCGCTGCCCAGCATACCGGTGAGGGCTTTCTTGACGTCTTCGATGATGTCGTAGATCACGTTGTAGTAACGCATATCCAGACCTTCCTGCTCGACGATCTTGCGAGCGCCGGCATCGGCACGCACGTTGAAGCCGAACAGTACAGCGTTGGAGGCCAGTGCCAGGTTGGCGTCGGACTCGGTGATACCACCGACACCGCCACCGACAACACGCACTTGCACTTCGTCGTTACCCAGGCCGTTCAAGGCACCGTTCAACGCTTCCAGCGAACCACGGACGTCGGATTTGAGGACGATGTTGAGCGTCTTCTTCTCTTCCTGACCCATGTTCTCGAAGATGTTTTCAAGCTTGCCGGCGTGAGCACGGGCCAGTTTGACTTCGCGGAACTTGCCTTGACGGAACAAAGCCACTTCACGGGCTTTCTTCTCGTCGGCAACCACGCTCATCTCGTCGCCAGCGTCCGGGGTACCGTCCAGGCCGAGAATCTCGACAGGGATGGAAGGACCGGCTTCCTTGATTGGCTTGCCGTTCTCGTCGAGCATGGCACGTACACGGCCATAGTTCGAACCGACCAGGACCATGTCGCCTTGGCGCAGGGTACCGTCTTGAACCAGAACGGTTGCAACCGGGCCACGACCTTTGTCGAGACGCGATTCAACCACAACGCCACGGCCCGGAGCCGACGGAGTTGCTTTCAGTTCCAGAACTTCGGCTTGCAGCAGAACAGCTTCGAGCAACTCGTCCACGCCAGTACCGACTTTCGCCGAAACCGATACGAACGGGGTGTCGCCGCCCCACTCTTCCGAGGTCACGCCGTGAACCGACAGTTCGCTGCGGATACGATCGAGATCGGCGCCCGGCTTGTCGATTTTGTTCACAGCTACAACCAGCGGAACACCGGCAGCCTTCGCGTGCTGAACAGCTTCAACGGTCTGCGGCATTACGCCGTCGTCCGCTGCAACCACCAGGATCACGATGTCGGTCGCCTTGGCACCACGAGCACGCATTGCGGTAAACGCGGCGTGACCCGGGGTGTCGAGGAAGGTGACCATGCCGCGTTCGGTTTCAACGTGGTACGCACCGATGTGCTGGGTAATACCGCCGGCTTCGCCTGCAGCTACCTTGGCACGACGGATGTAGTCGAGCAGCGAGGTCTTACCGTGGTCAACGTGGCCCATTACGGTCACGACCGGAGCACGGGAGAACGCTTCACCTTCAAACTTCAGGGACTCGGCCAGGGAATCTTCCAGGGCGGTGTCGCTGACCAGGGTCACTTTGTGGCCCAGCTCTTCGGCAACCAGCTGGGCAGTTTCCTGGTCCAGTACCTGGTTGATGGTCGCTGGAGTACCCAGTTTGAACATGAACTTGATGATTTCAGCCGCCTTGACCGACATCTGCTGGGCGAGATCGCCAACAGTGATGGTCTCGCCGATCTTCACTTCGCGCACTACAGGGCCGGTTGGGCTCTGGAAACCGTGAGCGTTGCGTTTCTTCAGCTTGGCCTTGCCGCGACCACCACGACGGAAGCCATCGCTTTCTTCGTCGGTAGTACGTGGCGCAACACGTGGAGCAGGCGCTTTCTCTTTGACCGAAGCACGATGCGGAGCGTTTTTGCGCTCGCCATCGCCACTGCCACGACGATTGTTATCGTCGGCACGTGGTTTGTCCGGACGGCGCTGTTCGTTCTGCTTATTGCGAACGTCAGCAGACGGAGCTGGCGCAGCTGCAACAACCGGTGCGCTTTCACGTACGGGTTCGGCAACTGCAACCGGCGCTGCAACGGCGTCGTTGGAAGCGGTTTGCGCAGCAGCAGGCTGACGACGCGCTTCTTCTTCGGCGCGACGCTTGGCTTCTTCTTCAGCCTTCTGACGAGCAGCATTTTCTACTGCGCGACGTTCTTCCAGTTCGCGTTTGCGCTCGGCTTCGATTTCTTCCGGGCTGCGCTGTACGAAAACTTTCTTTTTACGGACTTCAACACTGATGCTTTTGCTGCCAGCAACACGCAGGGTGCTGGTGGTTTTACGCTGCAGTGTGATCTTGCGTGGTTCTTCCACTTTCGCCTTGTGGCTGCTTTTCAAGTGAGTCAGCAAAGATTGCTTCTCACTGTCAGTCACATGTTCTTCGGCGGCGGTGTGCGGCAGACCTGCCTCACGCATCTGCTGCAACAGGCGCTCTACCGGTGTTTTGACCTCATCGGCCAGTTGTTTCACCGTGACTTGCGTCATGCACTTCTCTCCTCAGGCCGCGCCTAATTACTCGAACCAGTGGGCTCGGGCGGCCATGATCAACTTGCCGGCACGATCATCGTCAATGCCGTCGATGTCGAGCAGGTCGTCAATAGACTGCTCGGCCAGGTCTTCGCGGGTAATTACGCCGCGCACCGCCAGTTCCATCGCCAAATCCTTGTCCATACCCTCAAGCGAGAGCAGGTCTTCGGCCGGATGGGCGTCTGCCAGCTTTTCCTCAGTAGCGATGGCTTTGGTCAACAAACGATCCTTGGCACGAGCGCGAAGCTCGTTGACGGTTTCTTCGTCAAAGCCGTCGATGTTGAGCATTTCTTCCAACGGTACGTAGGCAATCTCTTCCAGGCTGGTGAAGCCTTCATCTACCAGCACCTGTGCCAGGTCTTCGTCGACTTCCAGCTCGTCGATGAAGTTGCGCAGGATGTCGCCGGTTTCTGCTTGCTGCTTAGCCTGGATGTCCGATTCGGTCATCACGTTCAGGGTCCAGCCAGTCAATTGGCTGGCCAGACGCACGTTCTGACCACCACGACCGATGGCCTGAGCCAGATTGTCTGCGCCAACGGCGATGTCCATTGCATGGGCATCTTCGTCAACGATAATTGCCGCCACTTCAGCCGGCGACATTGCATTGATCACGAACTGAGCCGGGTTGTCGTCCCACAGGACGATGTCGACACGCTCACCACCCAACTCACCCGACACTGCCTGGACGCGCGAACCGCGCATACCGATGCAAGCGCCTTGCGGGTCGATGCGTTTGTCCTTGGAGCGGACCGCGATCTTGGCGCGCGAACCCGGGTCACGGGAAGCTGCCATTACTTCGATCAGGCCTTCAGCGATTTCCGGCACTTCGATGCGGAACAACTCGATCAGCATTTCCGGCGCGGTACGCGACAGGATCAGCTGCGGGCCGCGGTTCTCGGTGCGGATTTCCTTGAGCAGCGCACGCAGGCGCACACCCACCCGGAAGGTTTCGCGAGAGATGATGTCTTCACGAGCCAGCAACGCTTCGGCGTTGTTGCCCAGGTCGACGATCACGTTGTCGCGGGTCACTTTCTTCACGGTGCCGGAGATGATTTCCCCCAGGCGCTCGCGATAGGCGTCAACGACTTGAGCACGCTCGGCTTCGCGAACTTTCTGCACAATGACTTGCTTGGCAGTCTGTGCCGCGATACGGCCGAACTCGATGGATTCGATTTTTTCTTCGACTACATCGCCAACCTTGGCGCCAGGATGCGTTTCGGCAACCTTGCTCGGCCAGGTTTCGATGGCCGGATCGTCCAGGTCTGCTTCTTCGACAACCGTCCAGCGACGGAATGTCTCGTAAGCACCGGTGTGGCGATTGATTTCCACACGCAGATCGACTTCGTCCTCAAACCGCTTTTTGGTAGCGGTGGCCAGAGCCAGCTCCAGCGCTTCAAAAATTACGTTTGCCGGTACGCCCTTTTCATTGGATACCGACTCAACAACCAGCAGTACTTCTTTGCTCATCGTACGCCTCGCCTTTCGCAAGCCATTGGATCCGCGGGATCCGCGTCTCAGTCAAAACTGGGAATAATGTTGGCCTTGTCGATCATATCGATCGGCAACAGGAATTCATGGTCTTCTACCTGCACCACGACGTCCTGCTCTTCTACACCGCGCAGAAGGCCCTGAAAGTTGCGTCGCCCTTCAAAAGGCGAGCGCAGCTTGATCTTCACTTGTTCACCGGCAAATTTTGCAAACTGCTCAATAGTGAACAGTGGGCGTTCCATGCCAGGCGAGGAAACTTCAAGGGTGTATTCAACGGCGATTGGATCTTCAACATCCAGGACACCGCTGATCTGACGGCTGACGATGGCGCAATCGTCCACCAACACGCCGCCTTCTTTATCAATATAAACGCGCAACATTGAGTGGCGACCTTGAGCCGAGAACTCAATACCCCAGCATTCATAGCCTAGGGCCACGACCACCGGGGCCAGCAAGGCCTGCAACTCTTCTAGCTTGCTCGACACCTGAACCCCCTCGTGCATGTATGTGCATGCTATGCAAAATAAAAAAATGGGCGAAACGCCCATCCTTGAAACGCCGTCGAACAGCGGCGTAGAAAGTGTCCAGCTAACAAAAAGCCCCTTAAAAGGGGCTCCTTAAACTGGTTGCGGGGGCCGGATTTGAACCGACGACCTTCGGGTTATGAGCCCGACGAGCTACCAGACTGCTCCACCCCGCGACAAAGCTGGGGCGGAAGTATACGACCGATCCCTGACAGGGTCAATGTAACCTTCCACCTACAAGAAAGCCCGCAACAGCGGGCTCTCCTGATAATTGGTACCGAGAAGGGGACTCGAACCCCTACACCCTATGGGCACAACCACCTCAAGGTTGCGTGTCTACCAATTCCACCACCTCGGCAATACTACGTTTGAAACCCTTCTTACTTTTGCTCTTGAGCTGGAGGCACGTCAGTCGCTGGAGTAGCCGACTTTTGCTCTTGAAGCACCGGGACATCATCAGAAGCCGGTTGTTGCTTTGGAACTTCCAACACTGCCGGGTTTGGCAAACCTACTTGAGTCAGCTGGTGAGCCTTCTCTTTAGCAAAGTAACCTAACCCCAAGCTGGTTATGAAGAAACCGGCGGCAAGTATAGCAGTAAACTTACTAAGAAAGGTAGAGGAACCTTGGCTTCCGAACACAGTATTTGAAGCACCTGCTCCGAAAGACGCGCCAGCATCCGCACCTTTACCCTGCTGCAGCAATACCAGAGCAACTACGCCCAATGCACCCAGCAGATGAAAAACGACTACGACTGTTTCCAGCATTTTTTCAGTTTCCCGCGGCGCGAATAATCGCACCGAACTCATCTGCATTCAGGGAAGCTCCACCAATGAGCCCCCCATCGATATCCGGCATGCCGAACAGTTCGACCGCATTGGCCGCCTTCACGCTGCCGCCGTATAGAAGCCGCACACCTTGTGCGACCTCAGAATTCTCTGCCGCCAACTGAGCGCGAATGGCTGCGTGCACATCCTGCGCCTGTTGCGGCGAAGCAGTCAGCCCGGTGCCAATGGCCCAGACCGGCTCGTAAGCGATTACTGCCTTTGCAAAAACACCGACACCCAGCTTCTCGATGACGCTGCCGAGCTGATGCCCGACAACTTCAAGCGTTTTACCGGCTTCGCGCTGCTCGAGGGTTTCCCCTATGCACAACACCGGAATCAAGCCACATTCCTGTGCCGCTGCGAACTTGCGAATCAGTGTTTCATCATTCTCGCCGATGACCTGGCGGCGTTCGGAATGCCCGACAAGCACCAGGGAACAACCTTCATCAGCCAACTGACTCGGCGCAACTTCACCGGTCAACGCACCTTGCTTGGATTCCACCGCAGCGTTCTGCGCGCCGACCTTGATCGACTTGCCTTCCAGACCATCAATCACTTGATTGACATGCAAGAAAGACGGGAATACCGCTACATCAACACCGCTCGGCAAGGCCAAATTACGCAAGCCTTTGATCAGCTCAGCGACGCTGGCGCGGGTACCGTGCATCTTCCAGTTACCAGCTACCATAGGGCGACGCATGCTGTACCTCGTCGGTCAAAGTGGGCGCAGATGTTACCCAACACAATCATGGCTGGCAAGCCGAATTCAGGCAGAAACTTCAGTAACCAGTTTTGCCAGCTCTTCGGCGTAGCCGCGAACCTGTGTTTCGTCTTCGCCTTCGACCATGACTCGCACCAACGGCTCCGTGCCGGACTTGCGCAACAGCACGCGCCCACGGCCCGCCATGGCTTTGGTCACACGCTCGCCGGCCTCTTTCACTGACGGATGATCCAGCGGGCTCGCACCACCGCCGAACCGCACGTTGATCAGCACCTGAGGGCACTTGCGCAGCGCCTGCCGGGCCTGACCCAACCCTTCGGAGCGCGTCTGCAATGCCATCAGCACCTGCAACGCTGCAATAATCGCATCACCGGTGGTGGTGTGATTGAAGCAAACGATATGACCCGAGTTCTCACCACCCACCAGCCAGTTGCGCTCCAGCAAATCCGCGATCACATAACGGTCACCGACATTCGCACGCACAAATGGAATCGACAGATCCGCGAGGGCCAGCTCCAGCCCCAGGTTACTCATCAATGTCCCGACCACACCGCCTTTCAACAGGTCACGCTCATGCAGGTCGCGGGCAATGATGAACAAAAGCTCGTCACCATCGACGACGGCGCCTGTGTGATCGACCATCAGGACCCGATCGCCATCACCGTCGAAAGCAATCCCGAGATCGGCATGCTCAGCCAGTACGGCAGCCTGCAGCGGGCCCATATGGGTCGAACCGCAGTTGTCATTGATATTCAGGCCGTTCGGCTGTGCGGAAAGCACAACAACGTCGGCGCCCAACTCGCGGAACACACTCGGCGCCACTTTGTAGGTCGCACCGTGAGCGCAATCGATCACGATCTTCAGGCCCGAAAAGCTGGTGCCGGTCGGCACGCTGCTCTTGCAGAATTCGATATAACGACCCGAAGCGTCGTTGATTCGCGACACTTTGCCGATCTTGCTCGATTCAACAACGGTCATCGGGGTGTCGAGCAATTCTTCGATCATGTGCTCGACTTCATCCGGGAGCTTGGTGCCCTTTCCGGAGAAAAACTTGATGCCATTATCATCGTGAGGATTGTGCGAGGCACTGATCACGATCCCGGCTTCGGCATGGAACGTACGCGTCAGATAAGCGATGGCCGGGGTCGGCATCGGGCCCAGGAGCATCACGTCGGCACCCGCCGAAGTCAGCCCGGCCTCGAGCGCCGATTCGAACATGTACCCGGAGATCCGGGTGTCCTTGCCCACCAGCACCTTGCAGGCGCCCATTTTGCGGAACGCCATGCCTGCAGCCCAGCCGAGCTTGAGCATGAATTCAGGAGTAATCGGATATTCGCCGACCCGACCACGAATCCCGTCGGTGCCAAAGTATTTCTTAGTCATAAGTACTCCATCATTCTTATTCGGCTGATTCCACTGCAGCGATCATTCGCACCACATCGACGGTTTCGGCCACATCATGGACGCGCAATATACGCGCCCCCTTGAATGAAGCCAGCGCCGCGAGCGCCAAACCGCCATGCAGTCGCTCTCCAACCGGGCGATTCAAGGCCTGACCTATCATGCTCTTGCGCGAAACCCCGACCAACAAGGGGCGCCCGAAGATATGCAGGGCTTCCATATGTTTGAACAAACTTAGATTGTGCTGCAAGTTTTTGGCGAAGCCGAAACCCGGATCCAGGATGATCCGTTCAGCCGGAATTCCGACCAATGCACACTGCGCCATGCGCTCGGCGAGAAACTCGCTCACTTCCTTGGTCACGTCCTGATAATGCGGATTGTCCTGCATGTCGCCCGGCTCGCCCAGCATGTGCATCAGACAAACCGGCAAACCGGTGTCCGCGGCCGCGTCAAGGGCGCCTTCACGGCGCAATGCGCGAACGTCATTGATCAAACCTGCCCCAAGCCGCGCGGTTTCACGCATGACGGCTGGCGTGGAGGTATCGACCGAGATGATCACATCCAGCTCGCGATTGATGCGCTCAACGATCGGCGCTACGCGCTCCAGCTCTTCGAGGGGGGAAACCGCCCTGGCACCGGGCCGGGTCGATTCGCCGCCGACATCAATCAGCGTCGCGCCAGCCAACACCATGGCCTCAGCGTGACGCAAGGCCGCGTCGAGCTGGCTGTATTGGCCGCCGTCAGAGAATGAATCGGGAGTGACATTGAGAATGCCCATGACATGCGTCTGGGCCAAATCAAGAACCCGGTTGCCGCATGGCAACCGGGTCGAGGACTGAACAGAAGTCATTTCAAACCTTAAACGTCAGCAGCCGGACCGCCGATCGGTGTTTCCGGACGCGGATCCTGTACTGCCGGAGGTGTTCCGGAAGTACCGGTGCCGCCCGACCAGTCGCGAGGTTCGCGAGGCGTACGACCTGCCATGATGTCGTCGATCTGATCAGCATCGATCGTTTCGTACTTCATCAGGGCATCAGCCATGGCGTCGAGCTTGTCACGGTTATCCGTGAGGATCTGCTTGGCCGTGCCGTAGCACTGATCAATGATGCTGCGCACTTCGGAGTCGATCAGCTTGGCTGTCTCACCGGAGAAACTTGCACTCTGACCACCGCCGCCGCGACCGAGGAACACTTCACCCTCTTCTTCGGCATACATCAACGGACCGAGTTTTTCCGAAAGCCCCCACTTGGTCACCATGTTCCGTGCAATCTGGCTGGCACGCATGATGTCGTTGGACGCACCGGTGGTCACACCGTCGAAGCCCAGGGTCATTTCTTCAGCGATACGGCCGCCGTACAGCGAGCAGATCTGACTGATCAATGCACGCTTGGACAGGCTGTAGCGATCTTCTTCCGGCAGGAACATGGTCACGCCCAGTGCACGACCGCGCGGGATGATCGACACTTTGTAGACCGGGTCATGCTCTGGCACGACGCGACCCACGATGGCGTGGCCTGCTTCGTGATAAGCGGTGTTCTGCTTCTCTTTCTCGGACATGACCATGGATTTGCGCTCGGCGCCCATCATGATCTTATCTTTGGCCAGTTCGAACTCTTTCATTTCGACGATGCGCTTGCCTGTACGGGCAGCGAACAACGACGCCTCGTTCACCAGGTTGGCCAGGTCGGCACCGGAGAAGCCAGGTGTACCACGAGCAATTACCGCCGGAGCAACGTCGTCACCCATCGGCACTTTGCGCATGTGGACCTTGAGGATCTGCTCGCGACCGCGGATATCCGGCAGACCCACCACGACCTGACGGTCGAAACGGCCCGGACGCAACAACGCAGGGTCCAGTACGTCCGGACGGTTGGTTGCGGCAATGACGATAATGCCGTCATTCATTTCGAAGCCGTCCATCTCTACCAGCAACTGGTTGAGCGTCTGCTCGCGCTCGTCGTGACCACCGCCCATACCGGCACCACGGTGGCGACCGACGGCGTCGATTTCATCGATGAAGATGATGCATGGAGCGTGCTTCTTGGCCTGCTCGAACATGTCGCGAACACGGCTCGCACCGACACCGACAAACATTTCGACGAAGTCGGAACCGGAAATGGTGAAGAACGGGACTTTGGCTTCGCCGGCAATCGCCTTGGCCAGCAAGGTTTTACCGGTACCTGGAGGACCGACCATCAGCACGCCGCGTGGAATGCGACCGCCCAGACGCTGGAACTTGCCCGGATCACGAAGAAACTCGACCAGTTCGCCGACTTCCTCTTTGGCTTCGTCGCAACCGGCAACGTCAGCCAGGGTGGTTTTCACCTGGTCTTCGGATAACAGGCGCGCCTTGCTCTTGCCGAAGCTCATCGGCCCGCCCTTGCCTCCGGCGCCGCCCTGCATCTGCCGCATGAAGAACATGAACACGGCAATAATCACCAGGATCGGGAAGCTCGCGACCAGGAGTTGTGTCCAGATGCTTTGCTGTTCAGGCTGTTTACCTTCGACTACCACGTGGTTATCCACGAGATCGCCGATCAGACCATTGTCCTGGATAGCGGGACGGATGGTCTTGAAGCTGTCGCCATCGTTGCGCTTACCGGTAATCACATAGCCATCAACGGCTACGCGCTCGACCTTGCCATCCTTGACCTGCTGGATGAAGTCGGAATAGTTGAGGGTCTGCGGCTCGTTAGGGCTGGAGAAGTTGTTCATCACCGTCACCAGGACAGCCGCGATGATCAACCACAGGATCAGATTCTTTGCCATATCGTTCAATTAACTACCCTCTGAAGCAAGCTCCGCTAATGGCGCGCGCTTCGCATGATATTCACCGGCCTAACTTACTACATTACCTACGGCTCTGGCAGGCGCCGTCTGTAACCCTTTGTGAAACACTTTCTACACAGTATTCGCTAAAGCTCACGGGGCGAAATACGAAAATCCTATCGACCCGCAAAAAAACCTCGATTTACTCACTACGGCCGCGGTAGCCCCAAGCCAGCATGTATTGCTCGCGGGAACTGCCACGGGAAGAGTCCGGCTTGATCATCTGGACCTTGTCGAATTTCTGACGAGCGTCCTTCACGTAAGCATCAAACCCTTCACCCTGAAACACCTTGATCACGAAATTACCACCCGGCTTGAGTATCCGAGCCGCCAGATCAAGAGCCAGCTCACATAGAAACATGGCTTTGGGCATGTCCACCTCAGGCGTACCACTCATATTGGGGGCCATATCGGAAATCACAAGGTCCACCTGCGAATTACCCACGGCTTCAAGAATCTGAGCGAGCACTTCGTCCTGGGTGAAGTCACCCTGGATGAAAGTCACGTCCGGAATGCTGTCCATTTCCAGGATGTCCGAGGCGATCAGTCGCCCCTGACCACCGATCAGCCGACTAGTGACCTGCGACCAGCCGCCGGGCGCCGCCCCCAGGTCGACAACGCTCATACCTGGACGGATCAGCTTGTATTTCTCCTGGACCTCCAGAAGCTTGTAACTCGCACGCGAGCGGTAACCATCCTTCTGCGCCTGCTTCACATAGGGATCATTGACATGTCTTTTCAGCCAACCAAGGCTTGTCTTGGAACGCGCCATTGGGCACCTCGATGATAAGGGTCGTGATTAATTGGGCGGATCCACGAACCCTCGGGTAAAATGGCCGCCATTTTACAGAATCCAGACTAAAGGGTCAGATTATGCCGCTCACTCAAGAGCAGAAGAAACAGTACAAATCCATCGGCCACCATCTGAAACCGGTTTTGATCGTGGCTGACAACGGTTTGACTGAAGGTGTGTTAGCCGAACTTGAACGCGCCCTGGCGGATCACGAGCTGATCAAAATCAAGCTCAACATCCTCGATCGTGAATCGCGCCTGGCGTCCATTGCAGAGCTCTGCAAGGCCGGCAAAGCGGATCTGGTTCAGGTCATCGGCAAGATGGCACTGATTTACCGCAAGAACTTCAGCGTCAACAAGCAGCTGTCGAACGTTCATCGCTTCAAGTGATGGCAAGGGTCAAGGGTGTGCTTCGCGCACCCTGCCACTCCATCCGGGCACCGGTTGCAGTACCAGCACCAGCCCGGAAAAACCCAGAACCAGATAACTGAACACCTGCCAACGCACGGCATCCGGCCAGCCGACACGCACCGCGACATACATCGCGCACGCATACAACGCCATCAGCAGCAACTGCCCGCGAATATCGCGCCATAGACTGGCAAAGCCCTCGGCCTGAACCAGCACCAAAGCCTGAAAAATCACACACGCTGCGGCGAATCCCACCATCAGCGAGTTCAGCATGCCTGCAATTTCGTCGATCAGCAGCGGCGCCAGACCAATATGGTCGAGCACCGGCAACAGACCGATATGCAACAGCCACAGGCCGCCGACCCACAACATCTGAGTCAGCTGCCAAAGCAACGCGCCCGCTCGAAGCGGGCGCCTGCGTTCAGATGTGGCGGACTTCGACAATCTCGTACTCGATAACGCCACCTGGCGTTTTCACCGCGACCACATCACCCTCTTCCTTGGCAATCAAGGCGCGGGCCAATGGCGAACCTACCGAAATCTTGCCGAGCTTGAAGTCAGCCTCATCCTCACCCACGATGTGGTAAGTGACGCTTTCATCAGTCTCGACGTTGGCGATTTCAACGGTGGTGCCGAAAATCACTTTGCCGGTGTGAGGAATGGTCGTGACGTCGATGATGACCTGATTCTGAATCCGGCCTTCGATGTCACGAATCCGCGCCTCGACCATACCTTGCTGCTCGCGAGCAGCGTGGTATTCGGCGTTTTCCTTCAAGTCACCCAACTCGCGAGCCGTACCGATGTCCTGGCTGAGCTTCGGACGGACGACCTTGGTCAGGTGAGCGTGTTCTTCTTCCAGGGCTTTTGCGCCCTGAACGGTCATTGGGTATTTGATCATGCCTTCAATCCTGCGTGTAGATCCTGCAAGCGGCGCACGGTCTTCTCGGGACCGAACTTCAGCGCTTCGCAGATAGCTTCGCCAGCAGCAATGGTAGTGGTGCAGTAGATCTTGTGCTGCAAGGCATTACGACGAATGGAATAGGAATCGGCGATCGACTGGCGACCTTCGGTGGTGTTGATGATCAGGGTGACTTCGTCGTTCTTGATCATGTCGACCACGTGTGGACGGCCTTCGGTCACCTTGTTCACACGACGCACTTTCAGGCCTGCGGCTTCGATCAGCTTGGCAGTACCGGCAGTGGCGACCACTTCGAAGCCCAAGTTGATCAGATCACGGGCCACGCCTGCAACCAGTGGCTTGTCATCGTCACGCACGCTGATGAACGCGGTACCGCCAGTCGGCAGTACTTCGCTGGCACCCATCTGGGCTTTGGCAAAGGCTTCGCCGAAGGTATCGCCCACACCCATCACTTCACCGGTGGACTTCATCTCTGGGCCCAGGATCGGGTCCACGCCAGGGAATTTGGCGAATGGGAACACTGCCTCTTTCACGCTGTAGAAGTTCGGAATGATTTCTTTGGTGAAGCCGATTTCCTTCAGGGTTTTACCGGCCATTACGCGAGCCGCGATCATCGCCAGGGACACACCGATGCACTTGGAGACGAACGGTACGGTACGGGAAGCGCGCGGGTTGACTTCGATGACGTAGATGTCTTCGCCTTGCAGCGCCAACTGAACGTTCATCAGGCCGACTACGCCCAGTTCCAGGGCCATTTTCTTGACCTGTTCGCGCATCTCGTCCTGGATGTGGGCAGGCAGCGAGTACGGCGGCAGGGAGCAAGCGGAGTCACCGGAGTGAACGCCAGCCTGCTCGATGTGCTGCATGATTGCGCCGATCACTACGTCGGTGCCGTCGCAGACCGCATCCACGTCCATTTCGATGGCGCAGTTGAGGAAGTGGTCGAGCAGCACCGGGCTGTCGTTCGACACTTTCACCGCGTCACGCAGGTAGCGCTTGAGCTCTTCTTCTTCGTAGACGATTTCCATCGCACGACCGCCCAGTACGTAGGACGGGCGCACCACCAGCGGGTAGCCGATCTTGGCGGCGGCACGAATCGCTTCGTCTTCGCTGCGCACGGTGGCGTTTGGCGGCTGACGCAGGTTAAGACGCTCGACCATCTGCTGGAAGCGCTCACGGTCTTCGGCACGGTCGATGGCGTCAGGGCTGGTGCCGATGATCGGCACGCCGGCTTCTTCCAGGGCGCGAGCCAGTTTCAGCGGGGTCTGGCCGCCGTACTGGACGATCACACCTTTCGGCTTCTCGACGCGGCAGATTTCCAGCACGTCTTCCAGGGTCACTGGCTCGAAGTACAGGCGATCGGAGGTGTCGTAGTCGGTGGAAACGGTTTCCGGGTTGCAGTTGACCATGATGGTCTCGTAACCGTCTTCGCGCAGAGCCAACGCCGCGTGCACGCAGCAGTAGTCGAACTCGATACCCTGGCCGATACGGTTTGGACCGCCGCCGAGGATCATGATCTTGTCGCGGCCCGACGGCGCGGCTTCGCACTCTTCCTCGTAAGTCGAGTACATGTAGGCGGTGTCAGTGGCGAACTCGGCCGCGCAGGTGTCAACGCGCTTGTAGACCGGGAAGATTTCCAGCTTGTGACGGTGACGACGCAGTGCCTTCTCGGTCACGCCCAGCAGCTTGGCCAGACGCATGTCGGAGAAACCCTTGCGCTTGAGCTTGTACATCAGGTCGCGGTCGATGCTGGCCAGACCCAGGGTCTTGACCTTCTCTTCGTCCTTGATCAGATCTTCGATCTGCACCAGGAACCACGGGTCGATCATGTTCATACCGAAGATGTCTTCGACCGACAGACCGGCGCGGAACGCGTCCGCCACGTACCAGATACGCTCGGCACCCGGCACGGTCAGTTCGCGCTTGAGGATGCTCATGCTTTCCGGATTGCTCAGGTCAAGCTTCTCGTCCAGGCCGCAAACGCCCACTTCGAGACCGCGCAAAGCTTTCTGCAGGGATTCCTGGAAAGTCCGGCCGATGGCCATGACTTCACCCACCGACTTCATTTGAGTGGTCAGGCGCGCGTCGGCTTTCGGGAATTTCTCGAACGCGAAGCGTGGCAGCTTGGTCACGACATAATCGATGGACGGCTCGAAGGATGCAGGCGTAGCACCGCCGGTGATTTCGTTCTGCAGTTCGTCCAGGGTGTAGCCGATCGCCAGCTTGGCTGCGATACGCGCAATCGGGAAACCAGTGGCTTTCGAGGCCAGTGCCGAAGAGCGGGATACACGCGGGTTCATCTCGATGACCACCATGCGGCCAGTGTCCGGGCAGATGCCGAACTGGACGTTGGAGCCGCCGGTTTCCACGCCGATCTCGCGCAGTACCGCCAGGGAGGCGTTACGCATGATCTGGTATTCCTTGTCCGTCAGGGTCTGTGCCGGAGCAACGGTGATCGAGTCACCGGTGTGCACGCCCATCGGGTCAAAGTTTTCGATGGAGCAAACGATGATGCAGTTGTCCTTCTTATCGCGGACAACCTCCATCTCGTACTCTTTCCAGCCGATCAGGGATTCGTCAATCAGCAGCTCTTTGGTCGGCGACAGGTCCAGGCCGCGGGCGCAGATTTCTTCAAACTCTTCACGGTTGTAAGCGATACCGCCACCCGTGCCACCCATGGTGAAGGACGGACGGATGATGCACGGGAAGCCAAGCTTCTCGAGCACTGCGTTGGCTTCTTCCATACTGTGGGCGATACCCGAGCGCGGGCAGTCCAGACCGATGGATTTCATTGCCTTGTCAAAGCGCGAACGGTCTTCAGCCTTGTCGATGGTGTCAGCGTTGGCACCAATCATCTCTACGCCGAACTTCTCCAGAACGCCTTCGCGCTCCAGGTCCAGTGCGCAGTTCAGCGCGGTCTGGCCGCCCATGGTTGGCAGCAGCGCGTCCGGACGCTCTTTCTCGATGATCTTGGCAACGGTCTGCCATTTGATCGGCTCGATGTAGGTGGCGTCGGCCATGTCCGGGTCGGTCATGATGGTCGCTGGGTTGGAGTTCACCAGGATGACGCGGTAACCCTCTTCGCGCAGGGCTTTGCAGGCCTGGGCGCCGGAGTAGTCGAATTCGCAGGCCTGGCCGATAACGATCGGGCCAGCGCCGAGAATCAGGATGCTTTTAATGTCTGTACGTTTTGGCATGGGTTTGTCACTCAAATCCGCAGGTCAGTCGGCAAGCCGTCTTGTTCAATCTGTGAAGCCTGGAGGGGTCGCCGGTGTCGGGACCGCCCCCAGGCCTTGCTGCATCAAGGCCAGCGATCAGCGTCGCTTGGCCATTTCGTTGATGAAGCGATCGAACAGAGGCGCTACGTCGTTCGGGCCAGGGCTGGCTTCCGGGTGACCCTGGAAGCTGAAGGCGCTCTTGTCGGTACGCTCGATCCCTTGCAGGGTGCCGTCGAACAGCGACTTGTGAATCGCGCGGACGTTGGCGGGCAGGGTCGCTTCGTCTACCGCAAAACCGTGGTTCTGGCTGGTAATCATCACCACGCCGGTGTCCAGGTCCTGGACCGGGTGATTGGCGCCGTGGTGGCCATGACCCATTTTCAAGGTCTTGGCGCCGGAAGCCAGGGCCAGCAGCTGGTGACCGAGGCAGATACCGAACACCGGGATTTCGGTTTCCAGTACGTCCTTGATCGCCTGGATCGCGTAGTCGCAAGGCTCCGGATCACCAGGACCGTTGGACAGGAACACGCCGTCCGGCTTCATCGCCAGCACATCAGCGGCAGGTGTTTGCGCCGGCACCACGGTGACGCGGCAACCGCGCGCGACCAGCATGCGCAGGATGTTCAGCTTGACGCCGTAGTCGTAGGCAACCACGTGGTATGGCAGCTCGGAGGCATCGATGGTCGCGTGGCTGTCGGTTTTCAGGTCCCAGACAGTCGAGCGCCACTCGTAGGTTTCCTTGGTGCTGACAACTTTCGCCAGGTCCATGCCCTTGAGGCCAGGGAAGCCTTGGGCAGCGGCGATGGCCGCTTCTTCGGAAATGTTGTCACCGGCCATGATGCAGCCGTTCTGTGCGCCTTTTTCACGCAGGATGCGTGTCAGACGGCGGGTGTCGATACCGGCGATGGCCACAACGTTGTTGGCTTTCAGGTAGTCGGACAGGGACATCGTGTTACGCCAGTTGCTCGCAACCAGTGGCAGGTCACGGATAACCAGGCCAGCGGACCAGACGCGGTCGGACTCGGCGTCTTCCGGCGTGGTGCCGGTGTTGCCGATGTGCGGGTAAGTCAGGGTAACGATCTGTTGGGCGTAGGAAGGATCGGTAAGGATTTCCTGATAGCCGGTCATTGCGGTGTTAAACACCACCTCACCAACGGTTTGACCGTCGGCTCCAATGGCTTCGCCGCGAAAAATGCTGCCATCAGCAAGGGCGAGTATGGCTGGCTTAGTCAAGAAGACCTCCCGTAAATAAAGCCTGAAAGGGCGATCGCAGGTTGTAAAAAAGCGGAGTGACGTATGGACACGTCACCCCGCTTCTTCACTGAATTATTCTGCGCGCTTTTAGTGGACACACTAAAGCTGTAGCTTACAGAAAAAGGCTTTTTTGGTCTACCGCCAATGAGCCTTAAAGGCCGGAGAATGCGACAGGACGTCGCTTGGCGTAATAAAACCGGGCCCCATCGTTGAGCCGGAACCCGGTTTCGGGTGCATCTTAACGCAGGTCGAGCACGTCTTGCATGTCGTAAAGGCCAGGCTCACGACCGTCCAGCCACAACGCCGCACGCACCGCACCCTTGGCGAAAGTCATGCGACTCGACGCCTTGTGTGTGATTTCGAGGCGCTCGCCCTCACAAGCGAACAGCACCGTGTGATCACCGACCACATCACCGCCACGCACCGTCGCAAAACCGATCGTTTCCCGTTCACGCGCACCAGTGTGGCCTTCACGCCCGTAGACCGCGACCTTCTGCAAATCGCGATCCAGTGCGCTGGCAATCACTTCACCCATGCGCAGGGCCGTGCCTGAAGGCGCGTCGATCTTGTGCCGATGATGAGCCTCGATGATTTCGATATCCGCCTCATCACCCAGCACGCGAGCAGCCATGTCGAGCAGCTTCAGCGACAGATTCACGCCGACACTGAAGTTGGCCGCGAACACGACAGGAATGTCCTTGCCCGCCTCGACCAGCAATTGCTTCTGCGCAGCATCGAGCCCCGTTGTGCCGATCACCATGGCCTTGCCTGCCTTGCGGCAGAAAGCCAGGTTTTTCAGCATGACTTCCGGCAGCGTGAAATCGATCAACACATCGAACTCATCCGCCACCGCCTCGACATGACCGGACAACGGCACACCGATACGCCCCAACGAAGCCAGCTCACCGGCATCCACACCAATCAGAGTGCTGCCGGGGCGAACGATGGCGGCCGTCAGACCTGTCTGCGGCGCGCGTTGCTGCACGGCTTCGACCAGGATTTTGCCCATGCGGCCAGCAGCGCCCATCACAGCTATACGTCGCATGCTCACTCCTTACAGATCGCCGAAGAAGCGCTTCACGCCTTCGAACCAACCGGTGGTTTTCGGCGAATGGCTGTTGTCGTCCGCCAGCGAACTGCGGAACTCTTCCAGCAATTCGCGCTGACGACGACCCAGATTAACCGGAGTCTCTACCGCCACACGGCACATCAGGTCACCGGCACCGCCACCACGCACGGGCGCAACGCCTTTGCCGCGCACACGGAATTGTTTGCCGGTCTGAGTCCCTTCAGGGATTTTCAGTTTGACCCGACCATCGAGGGTCGGAATCTCCAGCTCGCCACCCAGCGCCGCGTCGACGAAGCTGATCGGCACTTCGCAGAACAGGTGCTTGCCATCGCGCTGGAAGATCGCGTGCTCGCGCACATTGATCACCACGTACAGGTCGCCAGTCGGACCGCCCTGGGCACCCGCCTCGCCTTCGCCTGACAGACGAATGCGGTCACCGGTGTCGACACCGGCCGGCACTTTCACGGAAAGGGTCTTGTACTCTTCGACGCGACCGTCACCGTTGCAGGAGGTGCATGGATCGGAAATGATCTTGCCCTGACCATGGCAGCGCGGGCAGGTCTGCTGCACCGAGAAGAAACCTTGCTGCATGCGGACCTGACCGATACCGCCGCACGTCGGGCAGGTAACCGGCGAGGAGCCTTTCTTGGCACCGGAGCCATCGCATGGCTTGCAGTTGACCAGTGTCGGAACGCGGATGTTGACGGTAGTACCGCGCACCGCCTCTTCCAGATTCAGCTCCAGGGTGTAGCGCAAGTCGCTGCCGCGCTGAGCGCCCCCACGAGCACCGCCGCGACCGCCACCGAAGAAGTCACTGAAGACATCGCCAAAGATGTCGGAGAAGTTCTGACCGCCAAACCCGGCACCGCCGCCACCCATGCTTGGGTCAACACCGGCATGACCATACTGGTCGTACGCCGCGCGCTTGCTGGAATCGGACAGCACTTCGTAGGCCTCGTTGGCCTCTTTGAACATTTCTTCCGACGCTTTGTCATCGGGATTACGGTCCGGGTGGTGCTTCATCGCCAGGCGACGGTAGGCCTTTTTCAGGTCCCCTTCGCTTGAGCCTCGTTCAACACCCAATACTTCGTAATAGTCACGCTTTGCCATAAGTCTTTGCACTCTTAAGGACGTTCGGCAAACCCCTCCTGAGCCTCGCCAAACTCGTTGAGCCCCAATACAGGCCCGGACCCAACTCACGTCAATTCAACGATCCTGGTCTTTGATTTCATTGCAGTACTTTCGGCCCGAAAAGCAGGAGCATCTTCGGCCATACCGCCAACACACAAACGCTGTCGCATGCTGTAAAAATTCGTGTACTCCAGACACGCCAACGCGGGAGCAAGCTCCCGCGCGGCGACATCCTACCAGTCACCGCCGCAAGGCAGTCAACCGGACGACCACTGACTTACTTGTGGTCTTTGACTTCTTCGAACTCGGCATCGACAACGTCGTCAGCCTTCTCAGCCGATTCGCCTTGCGGTGCAGCGCCTTCAGCAGGCTGGGCCTGTTCGGCGTACATCTTCTGCGCCACTGGAGCGGAGACTTTCGACAGCTCTTCAACCTTGGCTTCGATGGCAGCCTTGTCGTCGCCTTTAACGGCGGCTTCCAGGGCAACCACGGCAGCTTCGATTGCAGTCTTCTCTTCAGCCGTCACTTTATCGCCAGCGTCTGCGACCATTTTGCGAGTCGAGTGAACCAGCGCGTCGCCCTGGTTGCGGGCTGCTGCCAGCGCTTCGAACTTGCTGTCTTCCTCGGCGTTGGCTTCAGCATCGCGAATCATCTGCTGAATCTCTTCCTCGGACAGACCGGAGTTGGCCTTGATCACAATCGACTGAGTCTTGCCGGTAGCCTTGTCTTTCGCGCCGACATGCAGGATGCCGTTGGCGTCGATATCGAAGGTCACTTCAATCTGTGGCACGCCACGTGGTGCTGGTGGAATCTCGGCCAGGTCGAACTTGCCCAAGGACTTGTTCTGAGCAGCTTGCTTACGCTCACCTTGCAGCACGTGAATGGTCACGGCGCCCTGGTTGTCGTCGGCAGTCGAGAACACTTGCGATTTCTTGGTAGGAATCGTGGTGTTTTTCTCGATCAGCGCGGTCATCACACCACCCATGGTTTCGATACCCAGGGTCAGCGGGCTGACGTCGAGCAGCAGAACGTCTTTCACGTCACCGGCCAATACGGCGCCCTGGATAGCAGCACCCATGGCAACGGCTTCGTCCGGGTTCACGTCTTTACGTGCTTCTTTACCGAAGAACTCGGTCACCAACTTCTGAACCAGTGGCATACGGGTCTGACCGCCCACCAGGATCACGTCGTTGATAGCGCCAACGTCAATGCCGGAGTCTTTCAGAGCGATGCGGCAAGGTTCGATGGTGCGCTGAACCAGGTCTTCTACCAGCGCTTCAAGCTTGGCGCGGGAGATTTTCACGTTCAAGTGCTTAGGACCGGTGGCATCTGCAGTGATGTACGGCAGGTTCACGTCGGTCGACATGCTCGAAGACAGTTCGATCTTGGCTTTTTCAGCAGCTTCTTTCAGGCGCTGCATGGCCAGCGGGTCACCTTTGAGGTTCATGCCGCTTTCTTTCTTGAATTCGTCGACGAGGTAGTCGATCAGACGAATGTCAAAGTCTTCACCGCCCAGGAACGTGTCACCGTTGGTGGCCAATACTTCGAACTGGTGCTCACCATCGACTTCAGCGATTTCGATCACGGAAACGTCGAAAGTACCGCCGCCCAGGTCGTAAACGATCACGGTGTGATCGCCTTTCGCTTTGTCCATACCGTAAGCCAGTGCGGCTGCGGTCGGTTCGTTGATGATACGTTTAACGTCAAGGCCCGCGATGCGGCCGGCGTCTTTGGTCGCCTGACGCTGGCTGTCGTTGAAGTAGGCCGGAACGGTGATCACCGCTTCGGTCACAGGCTCGCCGAGGTAGTCTTCGGCGGTCTTCTTCATTTTCTTCAGAATTTCAGCCGAGATTTGTGGCGGCGACATTTTCTGGCCGTTCACTTCTACCCACGCGTCGCCGTTGTCAGCCTTGGCGATTTTGTAAGGGACCATCTTGATGTCTTTCTGCACGACTTCTTCGTCGAACTTACGACCGATCAGACGCTTCACCGCATACAGGGTGTTGTGCGGATTGGTCACTGCCTGACGCTTGGCCGACTGGCCCACGAGGATTTCGCCGTCGTTGGCGTAAGCGATGATCGACGGCGTGGTACGCGCGCCTTCGGCGTTTTCGATAACTTTGGCTACGCCGTTTTCAAGCACGGAGACGCAGGAGTTGGTAGTCCCCAGGTCGATACCGATAATTTTGCCCATGTTCACTCTCCCGAAACTTTGGATTTGGTTGCCGCAGCAGTGGTGGCTAACTGCGGTAATACTTAAACGCTTGACTTCTAAATGGGGGCCTTGCGGCTAATTTCAAGCCTGCTCGTCAATCGATGGCGAAACAGGTGCCGGGGCCTTGCTGACCACGACCATGGCCGGGCGCAGCAGACGTCCATTGAGCTGATAACCCTTCTGGAACACCTTGAGCACACTGTTCGGCTCGACGTCAGCGCTTTCCTGCATGGCCATTGCCTGGTGAAGAACGGCATTGAACGGTTCGCCATGCGGATCGATCGCTTCCAGCTGATAACGCTTCAGGGTGTCCTGGAACATTTTCAGGGTCAGCTCGATGCCTTCGCGCATAGGGCGGATGCTTTCGTCGTCCGGGTTGGACAACTCCAGGCCACGCTCCAGGCTGTCGATGATCGGCAGCAAATCGCCTGCAAATTTTTCCAGGGCGAATTTGTGCGCTTTTTCTACATCCTGCTCAGCGCGACGGCGGACGTTCTGCAGATCGGCGGCAACACGCAAAGCCTGATCCTGCGCGCCTGCCAGTTGCTCTTCGAGCACTTGTACACGAGCCGCGAGGTCTTCACCCGAAGCCGCGGAGCCCTGGTTGGCATCTTGATTTTGCGTATCCACTGTCTGTTCGTCAGCCATAGATTTCTCCTTTCAATATCGTCCGCGAGCTCAACTCGCGCTTCTGCCCAGCTATATGGGGCCGCAAAAATCAGCTTCAAGGGGTTTGCTGTGATTAACCCTACAAAAAACAGCTGCATTGTCATTCCTCGATGCACTGACGATTTCGTCGGATCAAGCAAATCAAGCTAAGCGAGGGCATTGTCAGGCGCAAATAAAACACTGTATAAATAACCAGACCTAAAGCCTGGGAGCGGCCTTTATGCTGGTGCACCTGTCCGTACACAACTACGCCATCGTCGAACATCTCGATCTCGAACTCGATCGCGGGATGAGCGTGATCACAGGGGAAACCGGCGCCGGCAAGTCGATCATGCTCGACGCCCTCGGCCTGACCCTCGGTGATCGCGCCGACAGTGGCGTCGTCCGCCCCGGCGCCGACAAGGCCGACATCCTGGCCACCTTCGACCTGGTCGACATTCCGGAAGCCAGTGCCTGGCTGGCCGAGCGCGACCTCGAAAGCGATGGCCCGTGCATCCTTCGCCGGGTGATCACCGCCGAAGGACGCTCGCGCGGCTATATCAATGGCACGCCCTGCCCCCTCGGGGATCTCAAGTCCTTGGGCGAGCTACTGATTGATATCCACAGCCAGCACGAACACCAATCCCTGCTCAAGACCGACACTCACCGCCGCCTGCTCGACGAGTACGCTGGCGCCACCGACCTTGCCCGCCAGGTTCAGCTCGCCGCCCAGCGCTGGCGCCAGACGCGCCAGGAACTGGAACGCCTGTCCAACTCCGGTGATGAGCAGCGCGCCCGCCATCAATTGCTGAGCTATCAACTCGAAGAACTGGAAAACCTCGGCCTCGGCGAAAGCGAACTGGAGCAGTTGGAGCAGGAACACAAAAACCTGACCAATGCCGAGACCTTGCTGGGCATCTGCCGACAAGTGGTCGAGCAATGCAGCGAAAGTGATTCCGGCAATGTCCTAAACGCCCTGACCGCCAGCCTTAATCGCCTGTCGAGCGTGAACAACTCGATTGGTGCGCTGGGCGAAGCCAGCAGCCTGCTGACCAGTGCGCAGATCCAGGTTGAAGAAGCCGTGGGCGAGCTGAACCGCTTCCTCGATAACTTCGATGCCGATCCGGCGCGCCTGCAATACCTGGAAGAACGCCTCGATGCGATCTACACCATGGCCCGCAAACACCGCATCCAGCCCACCGAGGTGGCCGAGATGCAGCAGCGATTGCTGGATGAAATCGAAACGTTGAATGCGAACGACGAATCCATCGAACGACTGAGTGACGAGCTGGCGTCCTATGCCCGCCACTATCAGGAGAAGGCGCGGGAATTGAGCGATTTGCGCCACCAGGCCTCAAGCAGCCTAGCCAGCGCCGTGGAGCAGGAAATCCAGCGACTGGGCATGCCTGGCGGTCGCTTCACCATCGAGCTGCGGCCCAACAGCAGCGATGAGTTGCTGCCTAACGGGCTCGAACAGGTAGAACTGCTGGTCAGTGCCAACCCCGGCCAGCCCTTGAAAGCCCTGGCAAAAGTAGCCTCGGGCGGTGAGTTATCGCGGATCAGCCTCGCGATTCAGGTGATCACCGCGCAGACTTCACGCGTACCAACCCTCGTATTCGACGAAGTGGACGTGGGTATCGGCGGACCGACCGCTGAGATTGTCGGCCAACTGTTGCGTCGTCTTGGCGAGCGCGGGCAGGTGTTGACGGTGACTCACTTGCCACAAGTGGCGGCGCAGGGACATCAGCATCTATTTGTGCACAAGGTCCGTGGCGAGGATGCGACCCACACGGCCGTCTCCAAGCTCAGCAAGAATGATCGTGTCGAAGAAGTCGCCCGGATGCTGGGGGGTATCGACCTGACCAAGGAATCTTTGGCACACGCGAAAAAAATGGTCGTTACCGCAAAAATCTAGGAACGGCAGAAAGCACGAAGGCGACCCTGGGGTCGCCTTCGCTCGTTTCGCGAACCTGAAGTTCGCGCGACATGCTTACTTTTTCTTGCGCACGTACAGCACAAGATTGTGATCAACCATCTCAAAGCCATACTTGTCGACAATGGCTTTCTGCAGACGCTCGATTTCTTCGTCGAAGAATTCGATCACTTCACTGGTCTCGACGTTGACCATATGGTCGTGATGCTTGCCGTCGTCCAGCTCGAAGACCGCATGGCCTCCGTCGAAGTTGTGCCGCACCACAAGGCCAGCTGCCTCGAACTGGGTCAGTACACGGTAAACCGTGGCCAGACCGACGTCCTCACCAGCCTCCATCAGCGCCTTGTAAACATCCTCGGCACTCATGTGGCGTTGCTCGGCGGAATCGAGCATTTGAAGAATCTTGACCCGTGGCAGGGTCACTTTGAGGCCGGCTTTGCGTAGTTCGCTATTTTCAACCATGGTCAGCTTTCTCGCGATGCTGCTTCGCAGCTTCTCTTAATGCGGGTATGATCGGCGTTTACGTTGTCCCAGCCAAGATAGTGGAAGTCGCCCACCGATGCAAAACACCAAGCTCTTGCTAACCAGTTTCACCTTTGTGGGACTGCTCGCACTCGCCGGTTGTTCATTCCCCGGGGTTTACAAAATCGACATCCAGCAGGGCAATGTCGTCACGCAGGACATGATAGACCAGTTACGCCCGGGAATGACCCGTCGGCAAGTACGGTTTATCATGGGCAACCCTCTGCTGACCGACACGTTCCATGCCGATCGCTGGGATTATCTGTACAGCCTGCAACCGGGTGGCGGTGAACGCCAACAGGAACGCATCAGCGTTATCTTCAACCCAAATGACCAACTTGTCAGCCTCTCTGGCGATTTCATGCCAGGCGTGAGCCGGGACGAAGCCATTCTCGGCAAGGACAGTGGCACTAACGTGACCGCACCTGCAGAAAACGCCGAGAAGCCGAAACCGGAAAAACCGGTCAAGCCGGGTTCGTTGCTGGATCAGATCCAGAAGGACGTGGACGGCGTAGAAACCGTTCCTGTCCCGACGCCAGAACCGCTGGACACCTCGCCGCAATAATTTGCGACGCAATAAAAAACCCGGAATGTCCGGGTTTTTTATTGCCTGGCGTTTGGCGCATCACTGATTCCGTGCTTTCGCCTCGGCAGCCTTGGCGGCGCGAAGCCGGCGAACCTCTTTCGGATCAGCCAGCAGCGGCCGATAAATCTCGATGCGATCCCCCGCCTGAAGCTGACGAGTATCGGGATCCGCGACCACCTTGCCGAAGATCCCCACCGGGCATTCAGCCAGATCCAGCTCAGGGAACTCGCGATCCACTCCCGACGCCAGCAAAGCCGCGCGCACCGTCGCCCCCGCTGGCACTGTCACACACAGAAGCACTTGACGATCAACGGCGGCATACACCACCTCAACCTCGATCACGGCCTCAACCATGCATTTGCTTGGCGCGCTGGCAGAACGCATCCACCAGCGTATTGGCCGCCTGATTGAACAAGGGCCCCAGCGTTGCGCGGACAATCGGCCCGGCGTAGTCGAACGAAAGGTCCAGGCTGATCTTGCAGGCCTTGTCGGTCAATGCCTTGAACACCCAGATGCCGTGCAACTGAGTGAACGGCCCTTCCTCGAGATTCATTTCGATCGATTGCCCGTGCACCAGTGTGTTGCGCGTCACGAAATGCTGGCTGAGTCCACCCTTGGCCACACCTACACTCGCGCGCATATGCTCCTCAGAGCTTTCCAGGACTTCGGCCGATGAGCACCACGGCAGAAACTCCGGGTAACGCGCCACGTCATTGACCAGGTCATACAGCGCTTGCGCCGGATACGGCAGCAGGGCCGAACGTTGAATGTGTGTCGTCATGTCAGCGTCACTTCCACAGCTGGGCGGCAAACACTACGAGAATGCCGATGGGCGCTACATAGCGCATCAAAAACAGGGCCAGAGTGAACAGCCTGGGACTGCGGATCGACAACTCGTCGCGCACCGCTTCACGCCCCATCACCCAGCCCGCAAACACCACGAAACACAAACCACCGAGAGGCAGCATGATCCGCGAGGTAAAGAAATCGATCACACCAAAGAAATCCAGGCCGCCGGTCGCACCCCATTGATAGAGATGGAACATCCCGCCTTCGTTCACGAAAAATTTGGCTTGCTTCCAGATATTGAAGGAAAACACCGTGCCCAGACCGACGAACCAGCACGTGAACGCCAGCCAGAATGTCACCCAGGCGCGACTGACTTTAGTACGCTCAACCAGGTAAGCCACCATCGGCTCCAGCAACGAAATCGCCGAACTCCAGGCCGCAATCGCTACCAGCACGAAGAACACTACGCCCATCAACTGGCCAAAGGCTATGTTACCAAAGGCAAATGGCAGGCTCACGAACATCAGGCCAGGGCCTTCACTCGGATTCAGGCCGGCAGCAAACACTATTGGGAACAACGCCAGGCCAGCCACGAGAGAAACAAAGGTATCGAGCAGCGCTACTCCGACGACAGTGCCTGAAATCGACGAATCCTTTGGCATGTAAGCGCCGTAGATCATGATCGAACCCACGCCCACGCTCAGGGAGAAGAACGCATGCCCCATGGCGGGCAGTAAACCGTCGAGGACTTTTTCCGGTTGGAAGTCGAACATGAAATGCACGCCCTCCATGAAATGGCCGGTGGTCATGCTGTAGCCCAGCAACACCAGAATCATTACAAAGAGCAACGGCATCATGATGCGCAGGCTGCGCTCAAGCCCGGCGACGACGCCTTTGGCAATCACAATGGCTGACAGCAGCATAAAAATCGTGTGCCAAAGTGTCAGTCGCCATGGATCGGCGATCACTTTGCCAAAGTAAGCGCCAACCTGATCAGGCGCTGCCCCCTGAAAATCGCCGCGCCCCATGTCGATGATGTAATCCAGCGACCAGCCGCCGACGACGCTATAGAAAGACAGGATCAACAACGCCGTGATCATCCCGGCGAACGCGCCCCAGGACCACTTGCCCGAATGCCCCGCCTCCAGCGCCAGCACCTTCAAGGCGTTGGCCGGACTTTGCCGGGCGCGCCGGCCGATCAGGGTTTCCGCCAGCATGACCGGCACGCCGATCAGTGCGATACAGGCGAGGAACATCAACACAAATGCACCGCCGCCGTAGACCCCGACCATGTACGGGAACTTCCAGATGCTACCCAGGCCCACGGCCGAACCGGTCGCGGCGAGTATGAAGACCCAACGGCTAGCCCAACTGCCGTGGACAGAAACCTTGTCTGTCGACATCGTTACCACGTCCAAGCATTGAAAAAAGAGGGCGCATTGTCCGGGATTCAATCAACCTGCTCAAGCACGCTGCGTCACCGTAGCCGACTCGCTTGCAACTCCCTATAATGCCGCCCCTATGGCTAAACAGAAGAAACACCCAACAGGGACCATCGCGCAAAATAAAAAGGCGCGACACGATTACTTCATCGAACATCGGTTCGAGGCTGGTCTGGTCCTGGCCGGCTGGGAAGTAAAAAGTCTGCGGGCAAGCAAGCTACAGCTGGTTGACAGTTATGTACTGCTCAAGGATGGCGAAGCCTGGCTGCTCGGCAGCCACATTACGCCCCTGACGACCGCCAGCACCCACGTCATCGCTGATCCGACGCGCACCCGAAAATTGTTGCTCAACCGCCGCGAGCTGGAAAAGCTGGCCGCCGCCGTGCAGCAAAAGGGTTACGCCTGCGTGTGCCTGTCCTGGTACTGGAGCAAGCACATGGTCAAGTGCGAGATCGCGCTGGGCAAGGGCAAGAAGGAATACGACAAGCGTGATACCGAGCGCGAACGCGACGCCGGTCGCGAGTTGCAGCGTGCGGTGCGCAACAAGGGCAAGGAAGAGTAGCTCTCCGACCCCGGCGCATTTTGTGGCGAGGGAGCTTGCTCCCGCTCGGCTGCGAAGCAGTCGCAAACCGGTAAATACAATCTTGTATTGACTGGTTTGAGGGCCGCTTCGCGCCCCAGCGGGAGCAAGCTCCCTCGCCACAGACGCTCTCTACATTCCCTTGCGCCGCTCCGCCCGGGCCATGCGCTGCACTTCCTGACGCACCTCTTCCAGTACTTCCTGCACATACAAAATGTGTCGACTGGAAACTTCCCGCGCCTGTTCCGCCCTTCCTTCGATAATCGCCACGTACAACTCGCGGTGCTGCGTGATCAGCATGTCGCGGGTTTCAGTGCGCTGTTTGTACATACCACCGATGTTGGTCACCACGTTGCGCTTGAGCAAATCGAACAGTCCACGAATCGTGTGGAGCAACACTGCGTTGTGACTGGCCTCGGCAATCGCCAGGTGAAATTTCGCATCCGCCGCGCCCTCTTCCGCCCGGCTCACTTCATCGTGGCGCGTGTAGCAATCCTGCAATTCATTAAAGGCCGCGGTCAGTCGCTCGCGGTCGACATCCGTGGCGCGCAGCGCTGCGTAATAGGCGCAGGACGCTTCCAGGGTGTGGCGAAACTCCAGCAAATCACGCTGGGCTTCGGGGTTGCTTTCCAGCAGATGAAGAAGTGGATCACTGAACGTCGTGCCCAGTGATTCCACCACATAATTTCCGCCACCCTGGCGACTGACCAGCAAGCCCTTGGCCGCCAGTTTCTGAATCGCTTCGCGCAACGAAGGGCGTGACACACCGAACTGCTCGGCCAGCGCGCGTTCTGCCGGCAAGCGCTCACCTGCCTTCAGCGTGCCCTCGAGGATCATCCCCTCGAGCCGCTCGACAATATCGTCAGACAAACGGCGCTGACGAATTTGATCAAACCCCATAACTCAAATCTCCGCGATCCCGACGGCTCGCCGGGCTCTCTATTCTGGCCTATCGGCGCTGTGCCAGCACCCACCCGACGGCATTTGTTCGAGCGCATCACTCGGAAACCACAGCGCGTGTTCGACAAAAGTTTTAGGGCGGCAAATTGACACACCGCCTACAAGGCTTTTACCCTAGCGAACAGCGATTGTAAATTGGTATTACCAATTAACCAAGAACGCTGACAGTGCATGACCAACAACAATTAGGGGCCACCCCATATGCAAACCTGGCAACAGCTCTATACCCCGCTCGGCAGCCTCGGCTTTTCCGCGCTCGCGGCCGTCATTCCCATCGTGTTTTTCTTTCTGGCGTTGGCCGTGTTCCGGCTCAAAGGGCACGTGGCGGGCAGCATCACGCTGGCCTTGTCCATCGCCGTGGCCATTTTCGCTTTCCAGATGCCGGTCGACATGGCATTCGCCGCCGCCGGGTATGGCTTCGCCTACGGCTTGTGGCCGATTGCGTGGATCATCGTGGCAGCGGTTTTCCTCTACAAGCTGACGGTCAAGAGCGGTCAGTTCGAGGTGATTCGCAGCTCCGTCCTGTCGATCACCGACGACCAGCGCTTGCAGGTGCTGCTGATCGGTTTCTGCTTCGGTGCGTTCCTTGAAGGTGCAGCCGGTTTCGGCGCACCGGTAGCGATTACTGCCGCACTGCTTGTCGGACTGGGCTTCAATCCGCTGTACGCCGCAGGCCTGTGCCTGATCGCCAACACCGCGCCGGTGGCGTTTGGTGCCCTGGGGATTCCAATCATCGTCGCCGGGCAAGTGACTGGTATCGATGCGTTCAAGATCGGCGCCATGACCGGCCGCCAATTGCCGCTGCTGTCGCTGTTCGTGCCGTTCTGGCTGGTGTTCATGATGGATGGCCTGCGCGGCGTGCGGGAAACCTGGCCGGCAGCGCTGGTGGCCGGCTTGAGCTTTGCCATCACCCAATACTTCACGTCGAACTTCATCGGCCCTGAGTTGCCGGACATCACCTCGGCCCTGGCCAGCCTGATCTCCCTGACGCTGTTCCTGAAAGTCTGGCAGCCAAAACGCGCTGCAGGCCAACACATCGCAGGCGCGGTCTCGGCCTCCGTTGTGACTGCCAGCGCCGGCGGTTTCGGCCAGCCGCGCACAACCGTGGCGTCGCCTTACAGCCTGGGTGAAATTTTCAAGGCCTGGTCGCCGTTCCTGATCCTCACCGTACTGGTCACCATCTGGACCCTGAAGCCGTTCAAGGCGATGTTTGCCGCTGGCGGTTCGATGTACGGCTGGGTGTTCAACTTCGCGATCCCGCACCTCGATCAAATGGTGATCAAGGTCGCCCCGATCGTGACCGCGCCAACCGCCATTCCGGCCGTGTTCAAACTTGATCCGATTTCCGCGACCGGCACGGCGATTTTCTTCTCCGCGCTGATCTCGATGCTGGTGCTGAAGATCAATCTCAAAACTGGTCTGACCACTTTTAGAGAGACGTTCTACGAGCTGCGCTGGCCGATTCTGTCCATCGGTATGGTGCTGGCGTTTGCTTTCGTCACCAACTACTCGGGCATGTCCTCGACCATGGCACTGGTACTGGCAGGCACCGGCGCGGCGTTCCCGTTCTTCTCGCCGTTCCTCGGCTGGCTGGGCGTGTTCCTCACCGGTTCCGATACCTCGTCCAACGCGCTGTTCAGTTCGTTGCAGGCGACTACCGCACACCAGATCGGCGTCAACGACACCTTGCTGGTCGCAGCGAACACCAGCGGCGGCGTCACCGGCAAGATGATCTCGCCACAATCGATCGCCGTGGCCTGCGCCGCGACCGGGCTGGTGGGCAAGGAGTCGGATCTGTTCCGCTTCACCCTCAAGCACAGTCTGTTCTTCGCAACAATCGTCGGCTTGATCACGCTGGCTCAGGCCTACTGGTTCACCGGCATGCTGGTGCACTAAGTACTACGAGAAAAAACGCAAAAACCGACGCCGGACCACGATTCCGGCGTCAGCTATTCACAACCCGGTCTGTAAGGCTGCTGAAAGCATCACTCACTATATTCAGCAGCCTCAGCGGACGGATAACCGGGCCCACCCGGAGACACGCCTGATGAGCGAGCTTTTTTACAACGCCGTGCCGAACGCAACACGCGTCGCCCCGCCACTGCCCGAGCCTCGGCAATACCCCGGCGAAAAACCGTCACGGGTCTACCTGTTCGGGACCTGCGTGGTGGATTTGTTCTACCCGGAAGCCGGAATGGACGCGATTCACCTGTTGGAACGCGAAGGCATCCGTGTCGAGTACCCGCAGGGGCAAAGCTGTTGCGGGCAACCGGCCTACACCTCTGGTTACACCGACCAGGCCCGGGCCGTTGCACGCTCGCAATTGGCGCTGTTCGCTGGCGATTATCCAGTGGTAGTGCCGTCGGGATCGTGTGCCGGCATGTTGCGCGAACACTACGCCGACTTGTTCAAGGACGAGCCGCAAACACTGAAACAGGTTCAGGCGCTGGCTGCCCGGACTTACGAGTTGGCCGAGTTTCTGTTGTTCGTCTGCAAGGTGCAGCTCAAGGACAGTGGCGAACCGGTAAAAGTGGCGCTGCACACCTCGTGCTCGGCACGTCGTGAGATGAACACCCACTTGCACGGCCGCGAGTTGTTGGCGCAGCTGGGCAATGTGGAACGTGTCGACCATAGCCATGAAAGTGAATGCTGTGGCTTTGGTGGGACTTTCAGCGTCCGTATGCCGGACATTTCCGGCGCGATGGTGGCTGACAAGACCCGGTCGTTGAAGGAATCCGGGGCGCACAAGGTACTGAGTGCCGACTGCGGTTGCCTGATGAACATCAACGGCTCGCTGGAGAAACAGAAGGAAGCGTTACGCGGTCAGCATCTGGCCAGTTTCCTCTGGCAGCGAACCGGAGGCGGTCAATGAACGCTTCCGCGATTATTCCTACGGTTGCCGTAGAAGAAGATTTCCGCACCCGCGCTCACACCGCGCTGGGTGACAAGCAGTTGCGAAACAACTTTCGCACTGCGATGGATTCACTGATGACAAAACGGGCAGCGTCCTTCAGCGATGCCCACGAAAGAGAACATCTACGAGCACTGGGCAATGCGGTCCGCGCCCGTGCGTTATCGAAGTTGCCCGACCTGCTCGAGCAACTTGAACGGAACCTGACCCGCAACGGTGTGACAGTGCACTGGGCGGAAACGGTGGACGAAGCCAATGGCATCGTCCTCTCGATCATCCGCGCTCACGAGGGGCGGCAAGTGATCAAGGGCAAATCGATGGTCAGCGAAGAAATGGAAATGAACCATTTCCTCGCTGATCGGGGCATTGAATGCCTGGAATCGGACATGGGCGAGTACATCGTCCAGCTCGACCACGAGAAGCCTTCACACATTATTATGCCGGCGATCCACAAGAATGCCGGTCAGGTCGCGTCCTTGTTCCACGACAAACTTGGCGTGGAGTACACCAAGGACGTTGACCAACTCATTCAGATCGGTCGCAAAGTCTTGCGACAGAAATTCTTCGAAGCGGACATCGGCGTCTCCGGCGTCAACTTCGCCGTGGCCGAAACCGGCACCCTGCTGCTGGTGGAAAACGAAGGCAACGGGCGCATGACGACTACGGTGCCGCCGGTGCACATCGCTGTCACCGGCATCGAAAAAGTCGTGGAAAACCTGCGCGACGTGGTGCCCCTGTTGTCGCTGCTGACCCGCTCAGCGCTCGGCCAGCCCATCACCACCTACGTCAACATGATCTCCGGCCCGCGCAAGGCCCATGAGCTCGATGGCCCGCAGGAAGTGCATCTGGTGCTGCTGGACAACGGTCGCAGCCAGGCCTTTGCCGACAGTGAATTGCGCCAGACCCTGAACTGCATTCGCTGCGGCGCCTGTATGAATCATTGCCCGGTCTACACTCGAATCGGCGGCCACGCCTATGGGGAGGTTTACCCTGGGCCGATCGGAAAAATCATCACCCCGCACATGGTCGGCCTGGCGAATGTCCCGGACCATCCGAGCGCATCGTCGTTGTGCGGTGCTTGCGGTGAAGTGTGCCCGGTAAAAATTCCTATCCCCGCTTTGCTGCGTCGCCTACGGGAAGAGAACGTCAAAGCACCGGACAGTCCGCATCAAGTCATGCGCGGCCAGGGCAGCAAATATTCGCGCAAGGAACGCTTTATCTGGAATGCCTGGGCGAAGCTCAACAGCTCGCCGACGCTGTACCGGCTGTTCGGCTTTTTCGCTACACGACTGCGCGCCCTCGCACCGAGCAACGTTGGCCCGTGGACGCAAAACCACAGCGCCCCGAAACCCGCTGCCCGCTCACTGCACGACATGGCCCGCGAGCATCTGGCCAAACAGGGAGACCGCCGATGAGCGCCAAACAGAATATCCTCGCCAAGTTACGCAATAGTCTGACCGGCACCACGCCCGTGCCGGACGAATTCGACGTCGAACTGGTGACAGCGCCCTACACCTACGCGCCCGAGCAACGCATTCCGCAATTGCGCAAACTGATGGAAGCGGTCCACACGGAAATCCATCTGACCTCCGGCGAAGGCTGGCCCGCCCTGCTCGCACAATTGCTTCGAGATCGCCAATTGCCGAGCCTGCTGATCGCGCCGACGACGCCTCACGGTCAACGTGTCGCTCAGCACTGGGAGAAAAATCCGGGGCTACCAGCGCTCAAGTCCTACGACCGTCCGGTCGAAGAATGGAAAGCCCAGCTGTTCAACGACACGCCCGCCAGCCTGACCGGAACCCTCGGTGCAATCGCGGCCACAGGCAGTCTGATTGTCTGGCCGACACGCGAAGAACCGCGCTTGATGAGCCTGGTGCCGCCGGTGCATTTTGCCCTGCTCAAGGCCAGTGAAATCCGCGACAACTTCTATCAGGTGCAGCAGGAATTCAACTGGGCGCAAGGCATGCCGACCAACGCACTGCTGGTCTCCGGCCCGTCGAAGACCGCCGACATCGAGCAAGTCCTGGCCTACGGCGCTCACGGTCCGAAAGACCTGGTGGTTTTGATTCTGGAGGACCAATGAGTCTACCGGCGGCTTTCCTGCGAGATGCACAGAAACTCATCCCTGAAGACCGACGTTTCGACGATCCACTGTCGACATTGGCCTTCGGCACCGACGCCAGTTTCTACCGGTTGATTCCGAAACTGGTGATCCGTGTCGAATCCGAAGACGAAGTGGTGGCGCTGCTCGGACTGGCGCAACGGGATCGAGTCCCGGTGACCTTCCGCGCCGCCGGCACCAGCCTGTCCGGCCAGGCCATCAGCGATTCAGTGCTGATCGTGCTGGGGGATAACTGGAACGGTCGGGAGATCCGCGGCCAGGGCACGCAAATCCGCCTGCAACCGGGCGTGATCGGCGCACAGGCCAATGCCTGGCTGGCACCGTTCGGACGCAAGATCGGCCCGGACCCGGCGTCGATCAATGCCTGCAAAATCGGAGGCATTGTCGCCAACAATGCCAGCGGCATGTGCTGCGGCACGGCGCAAAACACCTATCACACGCTGGCCGGTATTCGCCTGGTGCTCGCCGACGGCAGCCGCCTCGATACCGAAGATGCGGCGAGTCTCGCGGCATTTCGCCAGAGCCACGCAGCACTGCTTGATCGTCTGGCGGCGCTGGGCCGCGAGACCCGCGCCAATTCCGAATTGGCCGCAAAAATCCGCCACAAATATCGCCTGAAAAATACTACCGGCCTGTCACTCAACGCCCTGGTGGATTTCGACGAGCCTGTGGATATCTTGAGCCACTTGCTGGTGGGTTCCGAAGGCACCCTCGGGTTCATCAGCGCCGTGACTTACGACACCGTGATCGACCACCCGAACAAGGCCTCGGCGCTGATCGTGTTCCCGGATGTGGAAACCTGCTGCAATGCCGTGACTGTGCTGAAAAGCCAACCGGTGTCGGCCGTGGAACTGCTGGACCGCCGCAGTCTGCGATCGGTGCAGAACAAACCCGGCATGCCGGCTTTCGTACAGCACCTGTCGAACAATGCCTGCGCCCTGCTGATCGAATCCCGCGCCGCGTCGTCCACTTTGCTGCACGAGCAACTGACGCAAATCATGGCGTCGCTGGCCTCATTCCCGATGGAGAAACAAGTCGACTTCACCGAAGACCCCGTCGAAAACGCTCGTCTGTGGGCGATTCGCAAGGACACCTTTCCCGCCGTCGGTGCGGTGCGCAAAACCGGCACCACGGTGATCATCGAAGACGTGACCTTCCCGGTGGAACAACTGGCCATCGGCGTAAACCGTCTGATCGAGCTGTTCGACAAACATCACTACGACGAAGCGATTCTTTTCGGACACGCCCTGGAAGGCAATCTGCACTTTGTCTTCACCCAGGGCTTCAACAACCCGGAAGAAGTCGCACGCTATCAGGCGTTCATGGATGACGTCGCGCAATTGGTCGCCGTGGAATTCGGCGGTTCGCTGAAGGCCGAGCACGGCACCGGCCGCAATATGGCGCCCTTCGTCGAACTGGAATGGGGCAGCGATGCCTACCAGTTGATGTGGCAGCTCAAGCGCCTGCTCGACCCGAATGGCATTCTCAATCCCGACGTAGTGCTCAGCGACGATCCGCAGATCCACCTGAAGAACCTCAAACCGCTGCCGGCCGCCGACGAGATTGTGGACAAGTGCATCGAGTGCGGTTTCTGCGAACCGGTTTGCCCGTCGAAGGGCCTGACCCTGAGCCCGCGCCAGCGCATCGTGATCTGGCGGGACATTCAGGCCAAAAAACGCGCCGGCGTGGACACCACTGAACTCGAAGCCGCTTATGAATACCAGGGCATCGACACCTGCGCCGCCACCGGTTTGTGCGCCCAGCGTTGTCCTGTAGGTATCAACACCGGCGAGCTGGTGAAAAAGCTCCGCAGCCGTAACGCAACGCATACGAAAACTGCTAATTGGCTTGAAGGCAATTTCGCCACCGCGTTGCAAGGCGCGCGGTTCACCCTGCATGTGGCTAACGGTGCGCGGATGCTGCTGGGGGCGCCACGCCTGGCGAAACTTTCGGCGACGCTGACGAAGCTGTCCAAAGGTCAGGTCCCGCAATGGACCAACGCCATGCCGCAGCCGGAAAAGGCCATTCGCTTCAGCCCGACCGTGACGGATGCGCGTCCGCGAGTGGTGTACCTGGCCGCTTGCGTCTCGCGGGTGATGGGGCCTGCGGCGGGTGATAAAGAACAAATGTCGCTGTACGACAAAACCCGTGGCCTGCTGGAAAAAGCCGGTTACCAGGTCGTCTTTCCGGACAATCAGGACAGCCTCTGCTGCGGTCAGCCGTTCGCCTCCAAGGGTTACGCCGAGCAAGCCGAACACAAACGCCAGGAACTGATCGGCGCGTTGCTGCACGCCAGCCGTGGCGGGCTCGACCCGATCTACTGCGACACCAGCCCTTGCACGCTGCGCCTGGTTCAGGACTTGGGTGATGTTCGACTGGACCTGTACGATCCGGTGCGTTTCATCCGTACGCATTTGATGGACCGGCTTGAATTCACGCCGCAGGAAGCGCCCATCGCCGTGCACGTCACGTGCAGCACTCAGCACTTGGGGGAAAGTCAGGCGCTGATCGATCTGGCGCGTAAATGCAGCAAGAACGTGGTCATTCCCGAGGGCATTCACTGTTGCGGATTTGCCGGGGACAAGGGATTCACTACGCCGGAATTGAACGCTCATTCGTTAAGAACGCTCAAGGACGCGGTTCGGCAATGCAGTGAGGGGATTTCTACCAGCCGCACGTGTGAGATCGGTCTGACGCAACACGGCGGAATTGACTACCACGGGCTAGTCTATCTGGTGGATCGCGTTACCAAGGCCAGGGTGACCTGAAAGCAAGACCTCAAAGAAGGCGAATTTGTGCGCCTTTTTAATGCTTCTTGCCGGAATCGACAGCGCTATCGTAGAAAAATAGAACCCTGCCGTGTTGCCGCAGTCCACTGATCAAGTCCCGCAAAGGTGGGACTTTCCCATACTCGGCAGCCCGTCCTGATGGTCAGCGATACCTGGACCTTCAGTTCAAGGAGATACACATGAAACGTTCTGTACTGTTTGGTTTGTTCGTTACTGCCTCACTGATGGCGTCCCCCTCGTTTGCCGCTGATGACCTCTGTGCGGTCAATCTGAAGACCATTGAAAATGCCAAGGCACAGACTCCTCCGGAGATGGCTGATCAGGTAATGGACAGCGTCAAGAAAGCCCAAGCCCATCAGGCAAAAGGCACCAAGGAAGGGATTGATGATTGCATCGCCGAGACCGAACAGACTATCCAGCAAATCAAGAACGCGAACAAAGGCGGGAAGTAACCCGGCCCGACGTCACCCCATATGAAGCACATCAAAACCCGCCAAGTGCGGGTTTTGTTGCTGTAGGGGTTGGGTTCTACTAAAAAATTTCCTATACCCTTTTTTGCGAAAACCGAATTCCTGCGCAGCGCCGTAGTCTTTTAAGTAGGCCTGATCAATCGTGGCTTATTTTCCGACCTCGGCCGAGCCGCACGCTCATACGGCAGCACCGAGACCATCAGTTCAAGGAGATATCCATGAAACGTACCGCACTCGCTGGTCTGTTCATTTCTGCTGCTATGTTGGCCTCTCCCGTCTTTGCTGCGGACAACAACCTCTGCACGAGCAAGCTTCAAGAGCTCAAAAGCAAAGTGAACTCACTGCCGGCGAGCTCCAGCAACACCGCGATGGAGATCAAAAGACTGATGTCCAGCGCCGAAGCGTCCCAGGCTTCCGGGGACGACAAAAAATGCGTCACCGAGGCCACCCAGGCATCGGCACTCGCTGACAAACTGCGCAATGAAGCCAATCCATAATCGCTGGTGACCAACGCGGGTTGGCCTTCTGAGCCGCGTTGGCGTACACTGCACAGGCTTGTTGCTCACTTGGATTCACGGAGCAGCAGGCTCGGGGCCGTTTAGGATTCGACGCCGGTTGCGAAACTTTAGGTGCATGCCGAGTTGGTAACAGAACTCGTAAATCCACTGTTGCAACTTTCTATAGTTGCCAATGACGAAACCTACGGGGAATACGCTCTCGCTGCGTAAGCAGCCTTAGCCCTTCCCTTCTGGTACCTTCGGGTCCAGCAATCATCAGGGGATGTCTGTAAACCCAAAGTGATTGTCATATAGAACAGAATCGCCGTGCAGTACGTTGTGGACGAAGCGGCTAAAACTTACACAACTCGCCCAAAGCACCCTGCCCGTCGGGTCGCTGAGGGTTAACTTAATAGACACGGCTACGCATGTAGTACCGACAGCGGAGTACTGGCGGACGGGGGTTCAAATCCCCCCGGCTCCACCACTTCATCATCTAAAGACGTCCACGGACGTCTTTTTTTGTGCCTGAAATCCAGTGAATACAGGTGTTTCAGGCCTACCTGCACCGCACATCAAGTCGACTATCGGTTCCTGCTGCGCTCATAAGCTGCCAAGACAGTTCGCTCCGATTGGACCAGGTAGGCATCCAGCATAATAGTCGCCTCGTCCGAGCGGCCTTCCTCAACGCATCGAAGTATCGAAGCATTCATATCGAGAAACGGCAAATGCAGGAATTGGGGATCGTTGAGCAATCCGAAGGCCAGCCGCAATTCAGCCGATATCTGCCCATAAAAAACGAGCAGGCGCGGACTGTCGGCCAGTTCGACGATTGATTTGTGGAACATCATGTTAGCAGTGCCGACCGCTACCCAGTCTTTCGCTTCGCGCGCGCGGACGCCTAATTCGACCGCCTCTTGCATGTGCAGGGTGCCTGGGTGTTGGGGGTAACCTTGGGCGATCGCCTTGCATTCGATGAAACGGCGCACCCTGTAGATGTCGATAATCGACGACATGTCAGGCTCCGCAACTGTTACTCCACGGTTGGGTTCGTGTTTGAGCAACCCTTCACGCGTCAGGACTCTGAATGCCTCTCTCAAGGTGTTCCGCGAAATGTCCAGGTTTTCGGCCAGTGCGGCTTCTGAAAGACGTTGGCCGGGCACGAGTTCACCCTCGACCAGCATTCTGCGTATTTCTTGGGTGATGGATTCTCCCAGTGTTCGAGGAAGAGCGGGAGAGGCGTCATTCATAAAAAATCCAGGGTGAGAAAAACCGCACCATTATTCCATCAGAGCTCAGTGCATGGCACAAGGTCGAAACGTGTAGTGCGCTTCATTAAGTAGCACTTTTATAGGGCGAGGTAACAATTTGGTGCCGATAGCTCAACCATCAGAATTGGATTGTTCAACAAATAAGCATTGATCTACCTACATTGCGTGGTGTTTGCTTGACTCTTGGCATGCTCATTGCTCTGTCAAGGTATCTCTCACCGTAGGAATGATGCCGTGGATGCCGTGACACAGACCACTCAAGAGTTTACAAAAGCTCGGCGCGCTTCTTTGATCGCCGCGATTTTCATGATGGCGACTTCTGCCATCGGTCCTGGATTCATCACCCAGACCGCCACGTTCACAGCCAAGATGGGGGCGGCATTTGCGTTCGGTATCCTGGCGTCGATTCTGATCGACTTCGTGGTTCAACTTAACGTATGGCGTATCGTCTCCCTGACCCGAATGCGTGCCGCAGATGTGGCCAACAAAGCGATTCCAGGCAGTGGTTACCTGCTAGCGGTGCTGGTGATCTTCGGCGGGCTGGTATTCAACGTCGGCAACATCGCCGGTGCCGGGCTGGGTCTGAACGCGCTGCTGGGGCTTGATGCAAAATGGGGCGGCAGTCTGAGCGCCCTGCTGGCCATCGGCATCTTCCTCTCCCACCGCGCCGGATTGGCGGTCGACCGGCTGATCGTCGTGCTGGGCCTGGTGATGATTGGCCTGACGCTGTTCGTAGCCTTTGCCTCCAACCCGCCACTGGGTGAAGCCCTCTACCAGACCGTTCTTCCGGACCAGATCAACTTCGCCACCATTACCACCATTGTCGGAGGTACGGTGGGTGGTTACATCACCTATGCGGGGGCTCACAAACTGCTGGATCGCGGTACTACCGGGGTTGAAAATCTCCAGGCAGTGACCAAAGCAGCCCTGAGCGGCATCCTGGTCACCGGCCTCATGCGCTACATCCTGTTTCTCGCCATCCTCGGCGTGGTTGCCAGCGGCGTAATCATCGACACCTCGGGTCAAGGCGCCAATCCGGCCGCACAAGCCTTCCAGGCAGCGGCCGGGCAGATCGGCCTGCGCGTCTTCGGTCTCATCCTCTGGGCCGCCAGTATCACCAGCGTGATCGGCGCCGCTTACACCTCCATCTCCTTTATCACCGTGTTCAAGCCGAACATCACTGAGCAGGGGCGCAACCGCGCCACCACAGTGTTCATCGCCCTATCGCTGCTGATCTTTGTCCTGATGGGTACTGCTCCTGCCGCACTGCTGCTCTTCGCAGGCGGTTTCAACGGCCTGATATTGCCAATCGGCCTGAGCATCTTCATCTACGTCGGCTGGCGCCGATCCGACCTCATGGACGGTTACCATTACCCACGCTGGCTCCTGGTGCTGGGCGCCCTGACCTGCATGCTGACCTGGTACATGGCAATCAAATCCGTCGGGCCGATCTTTGCCTTCCTCAACGTCGTCTGAGCCTGATAACGAAAAAGGAGTCACGTGAATGCCAACGATAGATATCAATAGTGACCTGGGCGAAAGCTTCGGCGCCTGGAGCATGGGCGACGATGACGCGATGCTCGATATCGTGACCAGCGCCAATGTCGCCTGCGGTTTTCATGCCGGAGACCCGGCGGGCATCCTGCGGACACTGAAAGCCGCAGCAGCCAAAAACGTCACCATTGGCGCCCATGTCGCGTACCCGGACAAAGTGGGCTTTGGCCGACGAAACATGGACCTGGCCAGCGATGAGCTGACTGCCGACGTGATCTACCAGATCGGCGCGCTGCAAAGCCTGGCCAAGGCCGCGGGCACCTCGGTGCGCTATGTGAAGCCCCACGGCGCCCTGTACAACACCATCGCCCACGACCGCCGCCAGGCGCTGGCGGTGATCGCCGCTATCCGCGCCATCGACCCCTCGCTGATACTGGTGGCTTTGGCCGGTTCCGAGCTGATTGAGTTGGCGCGTAACGAGGGCTTGCAGTGTGTCGCGGAGGCCTTCGCCGACCGTGCCTATACACCGCAAGGCACCCTGGTTTCACGACGCGAGCCGGGGGCCGTGCTGCACGATCCCCAGCTAGTGGCCCAACGCATGCTCCGTCTGGTCGAAGACGGCACCATCGAGGCCATTGATGGCAGTCGAACCCGAATCCAGGCTGACTCAATCTGTGTTCATGGCGACAGCCCCGCTGCCGTGGAAATGGCTCGCGAACTGCGCCGCGTCCTGGAGCACGCCAACCTGTCCCTGCGGCCTTTTGCAGGAGATCGTCCATGAATGCCTTCGCCCGCGCCCGCCAGTCGGCCATTGCCGCCGCCCGGGAAGCACGCAAAACCTATCGTGGCGGACTGGTAACCCCCACAGCCGGTATCGCCCCGGGCATGACCCAGGCCAACCTGATCGCCTTGCCGCGCGAATGGGCCTACGACTTTCTGCTATACGCCCAGCGCAATCCGAAAGCTTGCCCGGTCCTCGACGTCAGCGATGCGGGCAGTCCGAGAACAGTGCTGGCTGAAGGCGCAGACCTGCGCACCGATATCCCCCTGTATCGCATCTGGAGGGACGGAAAAATGGTCGAGGAAGTCAGCGACGCCACCCAAGCCTGGGCTGAGCACGACGATATGGTGGCGTTTTTGATTGGTTGCAGCTTTACCTTTGAAACCGCCTTGCAAGAAGCGGGCATCGAAGTGCGGCATATCGCAGATGGCTGCAACGTGCCCATGTACCGTACCAATCGCGCCTGCCGTCCGGCGGGACGCCTACAGGGTGAAATGGTCGTGTCCATGCGCCCGATCCCGCCCGATCGCGTGGCAGAGGCCAGTGGAATCTCCGGGCGTTATCCCTCCGTCCACGGCGCCCCGGTGCACATCGGTGAGCCTGCGCTGCTGGGCATACAGGACCTGAGCCGACCCGATTTTGGCGACGCCGTGCGCATTGAGCCTGGCGAAGTTCCAGTTTTCTGGGCCTGCGGTGTGACGCCACAGGCTGCGGTAGCGGCTTCGGGTGTGCCCTTTGCGATCACGCATGCGCCCGGCCACATGTTCATCACCGATGTGCCCGACAGCACTTACCACGTCTAGGAGTCTCCCGTGCGCTTTCTACCGGTCAACCTGGACGCCCTGCTCGTCGAATTGAAAGACCTGGACGAGACCCTGGCGTTGTTCGACGCCCTGATCGCGGAGTCTATTGCGGGCGTGGAAGAAATCATTCCTGCCGCACGGACCCTGCTGATCCAGTTTCGCCCCAGCGCCATTACGCAGCAGGCGCTCGTTGATTGTATCGCTGGCCAGGACCTGAGCCAGCGCCGCGCGATCGAGCATCGCCGGGTGGAAATTCCCGTCCACTACAATGGTGAAGACCTCGACGAGGTCGCCACGCTGCTGGGGATCAGCCGCGCCGAGGTGGTCCGACGCCACACCGCCCGGGACTACAGCGTGGCCTTTTGCGGATTCGCTCCGGGCTTCGCCTACCTCACCGGCGGTGCCGATTTCCAGGTGCCTCGCAGACAAACGCCACGCACCCGCATACCCGCAGGTGCGGTTGCTCTGGCGGGAGAATTCAGCGGTGTTTATCCGCAAGCCAGCCCCGGTGGTTGGCAGATCATCGGCGTAACGCCTTTGCAAATGTGGGACCTGAACCGCGCTGAATCGGCCTTGCTGCGCCCAGGCTATAAAGTGCGGTTCACCGATGCTGGCCCGCTCCCGGCGGGCGGCCTGCCTGCCCCCTCGGTACCGGCAAGTGCCGCTACGCCCACCGGTGCCTATCTGGAAATCATGACCCCTGGTTTGCACAGCGTACTGCAGGATATGGGCCGTCCCGGCCAGACCGGCCAAGGCGTATCCCGTTCCGGCGCGCTGGACCTGGGCGCCCTGCGGGCAGCCAACCGCGCGGTCGGCAACCGCTCGGACATGGCCTGTGTGGAATCGGTACTCGGCGGCCTGAGCTTCGTTTGCCATGGCCGTGCGATGATCGCCGTCACCGGTGCGCAAACCCCGGTCACCATCACCAACGCGAGTGGCCTGCAATGGCAGGCAAGCAACTACCAGCCCATCGAGCTGGATGTGGGTGACCGTGTCAGCCTGGGCTCACCGCTGGCGGGGCTGCGCAGCTACCTGGCGATTCGAGGCGGCTTTGAGGTCACGCCGGTGCTCGGCAGCCTGTCCACAGACACACTGGCCCAGGTTGGACCCCCGGCGCTCGCCGTCGGCGACCGACTGGGCTTTGCCACACTGACCACCGGCACCAGCGTATCGCTGAACGAAGCCCCGGCCTTTGAACTACCGACGGCGGCAAACATCGTCACCCTTGACGTGGTGATGGGGCCGCGCACCGACTGGTTTACCGAAGAAGCTATCCAGCGCCTGAGCAGCCAACTCTGGCGCGTCACCTCACAGTCCAACCGCGTCGGTATTCGTCTGGCCGGTGAAACCCCGCTGGAGCGCACCAACCACCAAGAGTTGCCCAGCGAAGGCACTTCCGTCGGGGCCATTCAGGTTCCGGCCAGCGGCCAACCGGTTCTGTTTCTCGCCGATCACCCGTTGACCGGAGGCTATCCGGTGATCGCCGCAGTCGCCAGCTACCATCTCGACCTGGCTGGCCAGATACCTGTCAATGCGCAGATTCGCTTCAACCCTTTGGACGGCTTCAAAGAGATTCAAGCCATTACGGAAGCCTCTTCTTCAACTGCCGATGTGAAAAAACTTCCATGAAAAAATTACTGATTGCCAACCGTGGTGAAATTGCCGTCCGCATCGCCCGCGCCTGCCGCGACTACGGCGTGCAGTCTGTCGCGGTCTATGCCGACGCGGACATCGACGCCCTGCATGTGCGCCAAGCCGACGAAGCCTACTCACTGAATGGCCAGCGCCCGGCCGAGACCTACCTGGATATCGGCAAACTGATCGCCGTCGCCAAACGCAGCGGCGCCGATGCCGTGCACCCCGGCTATGGTTTTTTGTCTGAACGGGCCGACTTCGCCCGGGCGGTGATCGACGCAGGGTTGATCTGGGTCGGTCCCAACCCGGAGACCATCGACGTGCTCGGCGACAAGGTCGAGGCGCGGAAAATTGCCCAACTGGTCGGTGCGCCTCTGGTGGCCGGTACGCCTGGCCCGGTCGAAAGCGCCGCCGAAGTACTGGCCTTTGCCGAACAGCATGGCCTGCCAATTGCCATCAAGGCGGCCTTTGGCGGCGGCGGACGCGGCATGAAAGTCGCCTGGCGCATGGATGAAGTGGCTGAATTGTTCGCCTCCGCCGTGCGCGAAGCGGAAGCAGCCTTTGGTCGTGGCGAATGCTATGTCGAACAGTTCCTCGACCGTCCTCGGCACATCGAAGCGCAGATCCTCGCCGACAAGCACGGCAAGGTCGTCGTCGTCGGCACGCGGGACTGCTCCTTGCAGCGGCGCAATCAGAAGCTGGTGGAGGAAGCGCCAGCGCCCTTTATCAGCGACGAACAGCGCCAGCGTATTCATCAATCTGCGCAGGATATCTGCGCCAAAGCCGGCTATGTCGGTGCAGGCACGGTGGAGTTCCTGCTGAGCCAGGATGGCACCCTGTCGTTCCTTGAGGTCAATACCCGTTTGCAGGTCGAGCACCCGGTGACCGAAGAGACCACTGGGGTCGATCTGGTGATCGAACAACTGCGAATCGCCGACGGTTTCCCGTTGTCCTTCAGTGAGACGCCGACCCCGCGTGGCCACAGCTTCGAATTTCGCATCAACGCGGAAGACCCGGGCAAGGGCTTCCTGCCCACTCCCGGTCACATCACTGATTTCCTGCCACCGTCTGGCCCGGGGGTGCGTCTGGACAGCGGCGTGATAAGCGGCTCGCGAGTGCCCAGTACCTTCGATTCGATGATGGCCAAACTGATCGTCACCGGCGCCACCCGCGAACAGGCCATCGTCCGCGCCCGGCGCGCGCTGGCTGAGTTCAACATTGAGGGCATCGCCTCGGTGCTGCCGTTCCACCGAGCCGTGATGGATCATGACGACTTCACCGGTGCCGATACATTCGCCGTACACACGCGCTGGATCGAGACCGATTTCGCCGAACAGATCACTCTCGCCCCCCGTGCCGTTGTATCGGCCGACCCTGGCATCCTGCGCACGTTTGTCGAGATCGACGGCAAGCGCCACGAACTCGGCCTTCCGGCTGCGCTGCTGCGAGGCGTCAGCCTGAACGCAGCGGACACCGTCAGCGAAAGCACGGCCGCCTCCGAGGTCTCTGATCCTCAGGCGGTACTGACACCCGTAGCGGGGAATCTGCATACCTGGGTCGTCGAAGACGGCGAGTCGGTGAGCGTCGGGCAAGTGATCGCGGTTGTAGAAGCCATGAAAATGGAAACCTCGGTCCTGGCACCTTGTGAAGGTCAGGTGCAGATCGCCAAACAGGCCGGTGACTATTTTGAAGCCGGCTCCGTGATTGGCCGCATCAAGACCATTAATTGATTTAAACACTCTTCTTTTCGCCGGTAGTACGCACAACGGGGTAATAACTCCGTTGCCGCGTGCTGCCTGCAGAAAACTGTAGATGTAACTGCGCATTCAAAATAACGATAAAAACTCAACCAATAAATCTGCCGTTATCTGGAGCATAAAGAGCATGTTGATCAAAACGACTTTCGCTGTCGCGGGTACTTGCGCGTTGGTTTTCCCATTTCCGGCATCTGCAGATTTTATTGCCGACAGCAAGGCTAGCGTTGAACTGCGCAACTTCTACTTCAACCGTGACTTTCGTAACGGACCGCCCACCACCCAACGTGACTCTGCGGCGGAGTGGGCGCAGGGAGCCATGTTGCGATTCGAGTCGGGTTATACCGCAGGTACTCTGGGCCTGGGCGTCGACGCTGTCGGCATGCTCGGTATCAAGCTTGACGGCGGTGATGGTTCCGGCGGCACGGGCCTGCTGCCGGCGGACCTTGGTTCGAAAAACGGCCGAGGCTCACAGGACGAATACTCCAAACTCGAGCTGACGGCCAAGGCGAAGGTATCGGAAACCATCCTGAAGGTCGGTTCACTCGCCTTCCGTACGCCCGTGGTCTCGAGCAATGACACGCGCTTACTGCCGTCGACGTTCGAAGGCGCACTGCTGACGTCGAAGGACATCGACAAGCTCATGTTGCAAGGCGGCAAGCTGGAGCAAATCAAGTTCAACAGCTCTTCAAATTATCAAGACTTCACGGGTAACCGTATTGGCGGCGTCAGCGATGACTTTCGCTTTGCCGGCGGCACCTACAGTTTCAACAAGGCCCTGAGCACCAGCCTGTACTACGGCAACCTGGAAAACGTCTATCGGCAGTACTTTGGCGGCGTGGTCTACGAGATCCCCCTCGCCGAGCAACAGTCGCTGAAGTTCGACCTGCGCTATTCGAAAAGCACCGACGACGGCAACTTTCGTCCCCTCGATAACCGGGCAGCGAACGGCCTGGTGGCCTACACCCTGGGCTCCAACGTATTCACCGCGGCCTATCAACGCATGAGCGGTGACGACCCCTTCCCCTACATTGCCAATAGCGATCCGTACCTGGTCAACTTCGTCCAGATCAATGACTTCGCCAATACCCAGGAACGCTCCTGGCAGCTGCGCTATGACTACAACTTCGCCGCGCTGGGCCTCCCGGGGCTGACGTTCATGAGTCGTTATGTCCAGGGAGACAACGCGTTGGTCGCCGGCAACAACACCGGTAAAGAGTGGGAACGCAACACCGACATTGGTTATGTCATACAGTCGGGCTCGCTGAAAAACGTCGGACTGAAAGTCAGAAACGCAACCGTCAGGTCAAACTTTGGTAATGACCTGGATGAAACACGCCTGATCCTTAGTTACACCTTGGCATTGTGGTAACGGCAAAACACCCAGACAACTTTCAGCCACAACCTGTGCTGGACGCCTTACAAATTTACCAATCAATAGCGCAAGTCAAAGTATCTGGCTCGCCATGAAATTGGCTGCCGCAGGGGCGCTTTTATCCTGACGCGATGTTTGAACAGGTACAACAAAGCAAACTTCGGATAACTGACAGCTCCGTTTTTACAAGGAGGCAATTGCGTTCGCAAGTAACAAGGTCCCGGGGTTGATACTCCAACCCCGGAATCCTCAGCCTGAATACGTGGTGTACCGATTCAAACCCGGAGAGTGAACGATGGGACATCTCAAATTTAATCAAAAGATATTGCTGATCGCCTCCTTGGTGATCATGACGGTGTTTTGCGCATTTTCCGTGTTGAATGACATTCGCCTGCGCGAAGACAACGCGCAGAAAATCGAACAAAACACACGCGCCCTCGCCGCCTCCATGGCGCATGACATCCAGAGCTGGCTGACCGGCCGGCTGATTCTGATGAAAAGCGTCGCCGAGTTTATCGGGCACAACCCCACGGCAGAAAACGTCCTGGCCACATTACAAAACCAAGTGCTGATGGAGCAGTTCATTGCCACGTATGCCGGCACCCGTGACGGCAAGTTTCAGATCTATCCGCCACGGGAAATGCCTGCGGACTACGACGCCCGACAGCGCCAGTGGTACAAGGACGCCATCGCCAACGGAGCCGCGATGACCGAACCCTACGTAGGCGCAGGGATCGATTACCGGATCATTACCCAGGCGGTCGCCATCCCTTCCGGGCAGCAAACACTCGGGGTACTGGGCGCCAGCCTGAAAATCGAGACGATCTCGCAAACACTCAATGCCCAGGCGTTCGATGGCAACGGCTACGCCTTTCTGGTGAGCAAGGAGGGCAAGATCCTGGTTCACCCTGACCAGGCGCTGATAGGTAAAACCCTGGCCGATCTGTTTCCGGGCAACACCTTGACCCTGAGCGACCGGCTGGTCGAAGCCACGTCGGTTGATGGCAGCAAATTCACCCTGTTCTCACCGGTCAACGGCCTGCCTTCGCAGGATTGGTACATCGGTATCGTGCTCGACAAACAAGCGGCCCTGGCCAGTGTCTCCGCGTTCCGCAACTCCGCGATCATCGCGACGGCTGTTGCAGGCCTGGCCACTTTGCTGCTGCTCGGGCTGCTGATTCGCGTGCTGATGAGGCCCCTGCATTCGATCAGCCACGCGATGGAAGATATCGCCCAAGGCGATGCTGACTTGACCCGTAGATTGTCGATCCTGTCGAAGGACGAATTCGGGCAACTGGCCATGAGTTTCAACCGCTTCAGCGATCGTATCCACGCTTCTATCAGCGAAGTATCCTCGACGACGGATGCCTTGGGTGAAGCGACGCGGCGGGTACTGTCGGCGTCCGACTCCTCGGTGGAAAAGTCGGAACACCAGTCGGGTTACACCACGAGCGTGGCTGCCGCAATCGAACAGTTGGGTGCAGCGGCGCAGGAGATCGCTTCCAGCGCCTCGGCGGCGTCCAAAGGCGCTTCCAGCGCCCGGTTGCAGATCGAGTCGACCTGCGAACTGGTCGAGAACACAGTCACAGCCATGAGCGACCTGCAGGCAAATATCGAACTGACCCGCTCGCAGATCGAAGACCTCAACGCCAAAACCATCAACATCGGAACAGTCCTGGAGGTCATTTCGACGATTTCCGCAAAGACCAATCTGCTGGCCCTGAATGCGGCTATCGAGGCGGCCAGAGCCGGAGAGGCGGGACGCGGCTTTGCCGTCGTGGCGGACGAAGTGAGAAACCTTGCCCACCATACCCAGAATGCGACCGAAGAAATTCGCCAGGTCATCGAAGCGTTACAGGCCGGCGGCGCCCAGGCTTCCCGAACCATGCTGCACAGCAATGAAATCGGCAGCCAAAGCGTGCTCGTCGCGAAACAGGCTGGGGCCAGCCTTGTGAACGTCGTCTCGAAAATCGGTGAGATCGATGAGATGTGCCTTACGGTCGCTGCCGCGACTGAAGAGCAAACAACAGCCGTCGATCAACTGACAAGGGATGTGCATGAGATCAGCCAGTTGAATCGCCAGACCACTGACAATCTGGGCTCTACCCTCAGAGCCTGTGCAGCATTGGATTCAGAAGCTGGGCGACTCAGAAACGTCGTAGATACGTTCAAGTTGTAGGCGTATTGGTTAACAGCGAACAATTTTGTGCTGGCCCCGTCTGACTTGATCACCAGAGTGGGAGGACTCAATCGCGCCACCTTATCACCAAGGCCATGGCCTGCCTGAGTCAGTAAAACCAAGCCGTAAAGCATCGAGAAGTCGAAGCTTCACGGCTTTTTTGTTGCCTTGATTTTTTATCCGGCGATCAAACGACTTTCAACTCCACTGCCACATGCCCCCGCGTCATCCGCGAATACGGGCAGATCTGATGCGCAGCCTCTGCCAATTCCCGTTTCACGCCCTCCTCCAGGCCGGGAATGTTGACGTTGAGCCTGACCGCCAACTGAAAATCCCCACCACCGGTTTTGCCCAGGTCCACTTCGGCGTCCACCGATGTGTCTTCCGGTAGTTTGATTTTCATTTTGCCCGCCGCCACCTGAATCGCACCGATAAAGCAGGCTGAATACCCCAGTGCAAACAGCTGCTCCGGATTGGTCCCCGGTTTGCCCGAGCCCGGTGAGCTGAATTTCACGTCCAGCTCGCCATCGCTGGATTTTCCGGTGCCCGTGCGGCCGCCGACAGTGTGGGTTTTTGCGGTGTACAGAACGGTTTCCAGTGCAGTGCTCATGACAGTAACTCCTGATAGGTGAGGGTCTTTTTGATCAATCCCCGAGAGTGCCCGTGTGATGCGCCAGGCGTTTTTCAACATCCGCATTCTTCTGCAAGCCAAGCTCCATCAACTGTTTGATCCGTTGCTGTGCCGCCGGACGTTTCACCGAGCCGATGAACCCGTCCCATTCGGCAGCGATGGCGTCGTTCGGTGGCAGGCTTGAAGCGTCGACGAGGCGTTTGATGTCGGTGATCGACTGTTTGTCGAACCGGGCAATACGGCGGGCCATGGTGTCGACGAACGCGTCGAGTTCGGCGTCGGGCAACGCACGATTGACGTAGCCATAGCGTTCAGCCAGGTCGCCATCGATGTCGTTACCGGTCAACAGCACTTCCAGTGCGCGCCCACGCCCCATCAGCCGCGGCAATCGAGCCATGGGGCCACCGCCCGGCACCAGCGCAGCGCCGATTTCCCATTGCGACAGGATGGCCTTTTCGCGACTGGCAAAGCGCATGTCGCTGGCCAGTGACAGCTCACTGCCGACACCGGTGGCGCGACCGCGAATCGACACAATCGATACGACCGGCGCCTTGCTCAGACGAACCAGCATGTCCGGCAGCGGAGGCAAGCCGGTGGGGCCGTTGGGCAGGCTCGTCGTGTCCGTCAGTGGCGGCACGAAGTCATAGTGGGTAAGGAAAAAATCCGGAACATCGCTGTCGAACACCACCACCTTGACCTTCGGATCGGTCTCGAGCGCGGTGATGACCTCGTTCAATTGCGGCATGGTTTCCGGGCCGTAGATGTTGTACGGCGGATTGTGGAACGTGACGCGCCAGTACTCGGGCGTGACACGCGTGAGTTTGATCTCCTGTTTGACGGCGGGGGTGGCAGATTTCGAGGGGGTGGCTGGGGCCGTCTCACCGGCGAAGGTCAGACTGGCCGTCGCCATTGCGGCGAGCATGAGCGCAGAACTCAGCAACTGTAGTTTCATGTGGCATCTCCAGAGCGCTATCGAAAGACACGTGTCGGAGATATCGCAGGAGTCGATGGGAGGGGGCGGGGACGGCTTGATCGATCGAGTGGCACTCGCATCAAGAGGTAGCCCGGAACAGATCGTCTGTCGTCGGCAGCTCCGAATGATCAAGGTTAGCAGCGCAACCTGGCCTTTCAAGTGACGTCAGTCGGAAGCCATCAGGCGAAAAAAAAGGCACTGGGCGATGATCGCCAGTGCCTTTTTTATACCGGCAACAACCGGTCAGCGCGATGACAGCATGAACGTGTCGTACTCCAGGTCTTCCAGCGCCGTGGACAGTCGGTGCAGCCCCAGCAGCACACAGACCAGCAACGACAGGGTGAACCCGTAGCCAAAGAAGCTTGGGCCAAGGTACATGCTCAACATCGTCAGCGCCCCGTTCAACACCGCGAACAGCACACACAATTCCAGCACCACGGTGCGCTTGTCCAGGTAGAAGAACACGTTGAGCAACGCCATGAACACCACCTGGATACTGACGCCGATCAGGTCGATGTAGAACAACGGCAGGTAGTAGCTGGAAATACCCAGCCAATCCAGCAGACGCGGCGCGAACAGGAACAGCAGCACCACCGTCAGCCCCTGCACCTTGCAGATTTCCAGCAGCCCCTGACGGATCGACAAGGTCATCTCGGTTTTCAGCGAACCGATGTGCTGCAAGGTTTCGCCCTCGCGGATCGCCCGGAACAGACGGTCATACCATTCGGCGAAATCGGTTTCGATGCGCACCAGGAACACCGCCATCCCCGGGATGATCGCCAGGTAGGCAAGGAAGATCGGCAGGTCATACAGGATCGACGCACGCAGCGGACCGATGACGATGTTCGAGGTGCCGGGGTTGAACCAGAACAGGAACTTGTCGATCCAGATACCGAAGTTGTAGAAGAAACCGGTGGCGAGCAGACTGAGAAAGACGTGGCGACGATCAAGGAAATCGAAGGCGATCAGTTTCTCCGCACGGTACTCGCGCAGGATGTCATAGAGGAACAGGAACAGCAGCGTGCTGTGCCCGATCAACAGTGCCAGCAGCAGGCCCGGTATCTGCAGGAAAGCCAGCACATAGGCGCTTGCCACCATCAACGTGTAGCCCACCAGCATCACCAGCAGAATGCGGTTATAGGCCTTCATCCCCGACAGGAAGATGATCACCAGCCACAAGTTGCACAGCACCACGAAATTCGACAGCACCAGCACCCGGTAGATCAGTGGTTGATCGAACAACACGGCCAGCACGATGATGCCCAGCACGCCGGCAGCGAGCGTGACCAGCAACAGGATGCCCAGCAAGTTGGGCAGGATCTGTTCGTATTTGTGCTCGAACAAACGGTCGGACACGAACCGGGTGAAAAACAGCTGCAAGCCTCCCGTGAGAATCAGCGAGGTGGCCATCAGGTAGGTCACCGTCACCAGAAACTGCCCCACCAGCGTGTTGGGTATCACAAGCCCCAGACTGATGATCCCCACCAGCATCACGCTGATGATCGATAACACCCAGGGCCCGGAGCTGATCAGGCCGGCATACACATAAGCGTGCAAGGTCGCGGTGTAGGAGTCGCGCGAAAGGATCTTGCGCAGTTCGAAGCCAATGCCGGCCATTTAACTGTTCTCCATGGCTGCTTGATACAAGTCGCGATAACGCTGCAGCATCAAGGCTTCCGTGTAATAACGATTGACCCGCAACAAGCCGCTGGCCTGTGCGGCCTGCCAGCGTTGCGGGCTGCGCAGCAGTTCGAGGATCGCGGCGCAGGTGGCTTGTGGATCGGCAATCGCCACCACTTTGCCCGCCAAGCCGAGGTCGCGGTCCTCGGCGCTGCCGCCTTCGATCAATTCACGACACGAGCCCACATCACTGCTGACCACCGGCGTACCGGCGGCCCAGGCTTCGAGGATCACCAGTGGTTGCGCCTCGCTGATCGAGGTCAGCACCATCAGGCCGAGTTTCGGCAGGATGTCCTGGATGCGCTGGAAGCCCAGGAAATGCACCTTGCCCTCCAGCCCCAGGCTGGCCATCAGGCTGCGGCATTCGCTGACGTACTCCGGGTCTTCCTCTTCGGGACCGACGATCCAGCCTTCGGCCTCCGGCATGGCGCTGATCACACCGCGCATGGCCCGCAGGAAGGTTTTCACGTCCTTGATCGGCACCACACGCCCGATCAAGCCCACCACGGGTGTGATACCGGGCGCACGGGATTCCAGTGCCGCGGTCCACTGCGGCAGGTCGATGCCGTTCGGAATGACCTGCGTGCGGGCCGGGTCGGCGCCGTCCTTGATCTGCCGCTGACGGTTGCCGTCATACAACGCGATGATGTTGTCGGCGCTGTTGTAAGTCAGCTGGCCAATGCGTTCGAAGAAGCGTATCCACAAGGTGCGGATGTAACCCGAGCCGGCGTCGAGGCTGCGATTGAGCGCCTGGCCGGAACTCTCGGCGATCCAGCTGGCCTGGGCCAGGTCGATCTTGCGTTCCTTGGTGTAAATCCCGTGCTCGCTGAGCAGGTAGGTGCAGTTCCAGCGTTGCTTGAGAATGCACCCCAGCAGCCCGGCGTAACCGGTGGAAATCGAATGCAGCATCCGTGCTCGCGGCATTTTCCGCGACGCTTCGGCGAGCATCAGCAACGGCGACTGCATCGAACGCAGGGTCCAGAAATAATTGACGAAGGAGGGGTCGGCGCAATGCAGCCGATACCCTTCGCTCAACGCTTCCCAACTGGCGCGGCTGCGCAGCACGTCGTCGAGGGTCATGCGGCCCTGCGCGATGCAGTCGAGCAGGCGTTCGCCCAGCTCAGGCTCCGGCGCATCCGGGTGGTGCAGGAAGCGATACAGGTCCAGCAACTGCTGCGGGTCGGCCTCTCGCGGCGTTCCGCGGGTGTTGGCCGGATGGGTCGCATCCTCGAGAAACACCTCTTCGATGTGCAGCACATTCGAAGGGACTTCATAGCGTCGCGACGGGTAGGCCGAACGCTGGCCGCCGATGAACATCACCGAGAAGGTCAGCTCCGGCAGGCCGAGAATCATCTGATGAATCCAGCTCGACACGCCGCCGCGCACGTAAGGCCAGGTGCCTTCGAGCAGCAGACAGATGTCGGCCGTCGGCGCCGCTTCCTTGTGATTCATGACCAGCTCCTCACCAGTTCAGCGAACGGTGGCCGCTGACGGGTTTTCTCGGGCAGTTTCTCGAGCAACCCGGGAATTTCGTGATAACGACCGGCCTCGAACGCCAGTTCAGCGCGGAACGGCAGAACCTGCGCTGCGCCCATGCCGTTGTCCTGGGCCTGATGCAAGAGCACTTCGGCGCGCTCGATATCACCGCGCTCCAGCGCAATGCGTCCGGCCAGCAAGAACAGCTCGCCGCCCTCGCCCGCTTCAAGCCCTTGCTCGGCGTGTTCGCTGGCCTGGTCGAGCACGTGCTCGAGCACACTGCCTTGCGCCAGGCCGAGGTACGCCAGCTCCCAATACCAGCGCGCCAGCGTGCCATGCAGCGCACCCGCGGTTTTGGCATTGGCGCCGCTGAGTTGCCCGAGGGCGATCTGGATGCGCAGGTTGATGTCGCTTTCCTGCTTGTCGAGCATCGAGTACGCCAGTAGCCGCACGTCGTCGCTGGGATCACCCAGCGCCAGTTTGAGGATCGGCACCGCTTCCTTGCCCGGCATGCGTCGCGTGGCCAGCAATGCGGCCAGACGCTGGTCCGGATCGGGCGCATGGCGCAGCACATCCTGCAAACCGCCGTCGGCAAAGATCGGCGAATGCAATTGCAGCTGCGCGCGATACGGCAGGCTTGGAATACCGACAGCCTGCCAGGCTTGTTTGTCGCGTTTACGCGGCAGGTACAGCGCTGGAAAGATCGACACGACCACACCGACCATGCCGATCACCGGCACAAAGAACGCCAGGCTGAAAATGAACAGCGGGCTCCAGGGCAACGGCGCACGGTAGCGTGCCGGCAACAACAGCCACACCGCGGCGCACAGCAGCACGCATGCCAGACCATGGCTGAGGGTGAATACCAGCAATTGTTGCAACTCGGGCGCCGCGAGCCACAAACTGGCCCAACTGCCCGCCTCAAACAACAAGGCTCCGCTAAACAGCCACTTGCTGATCATTCAGGCCACACTCGTTGAACAGGAAATTACGCAGCCCGTCGCGTTCACAGCCAGGCTCCAGATTGAAAGGCATCACCCGCACACCCAGGCTCGCCATGTCACTTTCAATACCAAAGTGCTCATGCAACAACAGGCTGATCCGCGCCAGATAACCTTCGGTGCCCTGCGGACTGGTCAACGGCAAGAGCACCAGCAACAGTTGATGATCGCGATTGTTGCGCGCCGGCAAGTGCAAATCGAGGCCGCGCTGGCTGCGTTCCAGCAGACGCGTCAGCTCGTCGTTGGGGCGGGTCATTTCAAAGGCAAACAAACCGGCCGGCAATTTGTGTTTCTCGACATCCACCAGCGAGCGTTTGAGCTGCAGGGTGAACTGCTGCGCATCGGCGTCGGGCAGTTGCAGCACTTGCGGGTCACGGCGCAACAGGTCGGCGATGTGCCCGGCGAGCAGCGCCAACAGGCTCAGGGTGCGATCCTGGAAGGCAAAGAACGGCATCTGCCGAACCGCCAGAATTGCCAGCAGACGCCCCTCGGCATCGATCAACGGGATGCACGCCTGCAACGACGAGAACTGCGCCGAGGTGCCGGAATCGATCAACTCCTGACGTACGCTCACCAGTTCGCCGCGCTCCAGGCAAAGCTTGACCAGGCCGTCCTCGGTGCCCAACGGCCCCATCACGCCGATCGTTGCCAACGCGTCAGGCAAGACATTTTCTTCACGCTCGTCAACGCGGTATAGACCGGCCACGCGCAATGCGCCGTATTGCCCAAGCATCGCCACGATCGGATCTGCCAGCGCGATCAATGCATCGCCCGCGTCCGGCATCACCCTCAACTTTTCGCGCAAGCCCAGCAAGGAGCTGCGCAGGCTCTGGTCGCTACCGGCCACGCGCTGCTCGAGCAAGTCGTGGGAGACCCGCAGAATCTGGTGCGACCGGGTGAACTCGTCGAGACGGTACTGACGATATTCGTTGGCCATCTGCAGCCGCTCCAGACGCCGCATCCACAGATCGCGAACCTCACCCACCAGCATCCCGCAAACCAGCACGCCGACAATGAATGACGGATCGATCCGGGCGTAGCCTTCAAGACCGCTGTAGCGCAGGGCAAACATCGCCAGGACCAACAGGCTGGCGCTGAACAGACCACGCACGAAACCGTAACGCACGCCCAACAACAGCGGCGCCAGAATCGGCCAGGGGAACCCGCCGTGTACCTGCAACGGGTCTTCAGGGGTCAGCCACAAGCCCAGGCCGATCGCCGCGCCGGTGACCAGAAACGTTTCCAGCCAAGACACCGGGCCGCTGGCTTGAGGCGCCAGGCTGTAATCCATGTGGGGAGAATTCATTGCAATCACTCGAACCGAAGGGCGCCGACAAGTTTGTCGAGCACCGTTTGAGCGGTGCCCGCGAGGCTTTCACGGGACCAACCGGCACGTGCGCCACTCTTGCTCCAGAGTACGCGACCGCTGCTGCCTTCGAGTACGCGCAGGCTGATGCCCACCGCCGGCTCGCCGTCCAGGCCGTTCTTGTACTGCCACTCTTCCACGCTGCCGGCGATCACATAATCGAGTTTCTGCTCGCGTGCCCATTCCAGGGCTCCGGCCAGACGTTCATTGTCATCCATCAGCGCTTGTTCGCCCTGGGTGCTGGCCGGGTAAACCTGGGGTTGTAGACCGTGACTGCTGAGAACACTGAGCAGGATCTGCTCGCTGCGCTCACCGGCCTGCGGCGTCTGCGAATAGTTGACCATCGGCACGATGCCCCACTGCGCGTTGCGCGGCAGGTTCGGGCTGGATTCATCGGTGAAGCTGGCGCAACCGGCGACGAACAGGACGGCGAGGGCCAGGCCCAGATTACGAATTGCTTGCATAGTTTTTCTCCGTAGACATTCCATGATCAGCGTCCAAACCGCACGCCGTAGCTCACACCCAGTGTTCCGCCCGATTTACCATCCCCGCCTTGTGGCGCGGACTGGTAACCGATGGTCAGGGCCAGTTCGTCGTCACCCAGCACTTCAAAACCGATGCCGGTGTTGAGGCCGTAATTGAAGGTTTGATCGGTCCATTGCCAACCGGCCGTCGCGTCCACCAGCCAGGTGTATTGCGGCTTGGTGCGCACCAGCGCGCCCGGTATACCGCGACGCCAGGTGCTGCCGACATACAGTTGGCCGTAGCGGCTTTGCAGCAGGTCCTTGGCGGTGACCGTTTCGATGTCGAGTGGATCGATCGGCTCGGGCAAACCGGTGTCCTCATCGATGACCACTTCAGGCGCCAACTGTTTTATCGCGCCGCCATAGTTACTCGACAGGTAGTCCAGATTGGTGTTCTTGACCCGGTTTTTCTGATAGTCGACACCGCTGCGCACGGTCCAGTTGGGACCGGCGAACTCCAGCGTGTGGTTCAACTCCATTTTCAGGGCGTGACCATCGCCGAGGCTGTCGCCCGCCCGCGTTGAAAACGAACGCTGCGAGACTTCCCAACTGAGCTGGTCGCGGGCCGTCAGGCTGTGACGACCGCCCAGCCAAACGCTGTCCTGCTGACCGAAAGCGCGCATCAGCCCGCTGTCCTCGCTCTTGCGATGCCAGCCCACACCCGTTTCCAGTTCATCACTCACGCCCAATTCCCAGGTGCGCGACAGCCCCAGGCCATTACGGTCATCGTCCTTGCGCTGACTGGTGTCGGCGAACAGTTTGTAACTGCCGTCTTCAACCGAGCGTTGCAGGGTCAGGGCGGCGTTACGCTCCTGGCCGAGCTTGGATGACTCGATATCTTCGTCGTTGTACGAACCCTGTTCCAGTTCGAGATCGGCGTACCAGTGATCACCCAGGTTGTGCGCGATCTGCAACGTCGGGGCATCAAATTGCACACCGCCGAAATTCTGCGCCTGCCAGGACAACAACATACCCTGAGGCGTGCGCTCCTGCAGTTCTACCGCCTGATTGCGCAGTTGCTCACGCACGTCGGCAGGCTGATCGTCCCCCAGCGCAGAGAGGCTGGTGTCGAGTGCTTCTCCCAGACGCCCCAGACGGGTCAAAGCCTGGGCCCGCTGGGCCGGGTTCAGATCGCTACCGGCCAACAGTGTTTCGACCTGGGCTTTGTTACGGCTGCGCAGGGCCTGTTGAATCTGCTCGTAACGCTCGACCTTCAGGCCCTGGCTCTGCGCCCACGCCAGCCACTCGTCTTTTTGCGCCTCCTGGTTTGTCGCATCCAGACGCGCCAACAGGCGTTCGAACCATAACTGCAACATGGCCGGCGAACCATCTTTCCACTTCAACACTTCTCGCTGTGCCGCCCGTGGCGAATAACTGCTGGCCATCAGGCGCAGCCAGGTCGTGTAGCGCTGAGACGATGGCTGAAGGTTTTCACCCTCTGGGCTGCGCAACAGCTTCAAGCGCAGACGCTGGGCCGCATCCTGATACCCGGCGCTGTAAAGCGCATCGGCATAAGCCGCCTGAACCAGCCAGTCCTGCGAGTTGTTCTTGAGGTACATGCGATACCAGGCCAACGCTTCGCTGTCGCGACCGAATATCTGGCTGGCACTGGCAAACGCCAGCCAAAGGGTCTGGTCGTTCCGCGCCTGACTCCGCCACCGGGTCAGCAGCGGCTTGAGCGCCGCCGTGTTACCTCGGTCGATGTAAAGCCACATCAGACGCTCGCGAAACAGATTGTCATTGGGATAACGCGATAAACCCGACAGGTACAAGCGCTCTGCCTCTTCGTATTGCCCCTGCTGCACGGCCAGGGCGGCGCGCACCGCCAGCACCTGAGCCTGCTCGTCAATCTCCGGATTCTGGCTGGCGTCCTTGAGCAACGTCTCTACCAGTGGCCAATCCTCCAACTCCTGAGCCATCAGCAGCGCGTCGACCAGCCGCAGCGGATTGTGGGTGCGCTCCCAACTGGCCACGGTCAATTGCAGCGCGCGCTGCGGATTGCTGATGCGATAACTGGAGATCAACTGAGTCTCCTCGTTACTGTCCAGCGCACCTTTGAGGGTCAGCAGTTTCTCCATGGACAACTGCAACTCATCGTCACGCTCCAGCTCCCAGGCCAGGAAGGCCCGCACACGCCAGTAATCCTGATCGGAGATGGCGGGGTCATTCGCCTTAACGACTTCCCAGGCCTGGCGATTGTCAAACAGCAGAAGGTAGGTATGAGCCCATTCGACCCGTTCGGCGCCAGTCAGCGTGAAACGTTTCGACATGTCCTGGTAAACCTCGGTCTTTTTCGCAAACTGCCCGGTGTTTTCAAGATTTTGCAGCAATCGTGTCCAGGCCAGACGATGGGCCGGGTATTTACGTAGGTATTGGCGCAGCCATGATTCGGCCTGCTGCGGTGTACCCCGCGATTCATGGCCATAAATCAGGGCATCCAGCTCGATGTCGGTCAGCGCTCGCTGGTCCATGATTTCTTCAAGCAATGGAATCGACCGGTCAAAATCGAACTCCTGGCTTGCCAGACGCCAGGCGTGCTCACGGACTGGCGCCGTTTCGTTGAGCTCGAGCAAACGAATCCAGTAATCCAGTGCCGCGCGGTTGTCGCCACGCCATTCGCCCAGGTGCGCCATTTGTTCCAGCAATGCCTGCTCATCGGGAAAACTGACGAGCAATTGCTGGCCGCTCTCCCACGCGCCGTTGAGTTCGTTCAATGCCAGACGCAGGCTGAATTCTTTTCTGAGGCGTTGCGTATTGTCCGGCTGAAAAACGCGCCACTGCTCGAGGAACAGCTGAGCCAGGTCGAAGCGGTTGTTCGCAACCGCGACGTCAACGCCCTGCTCCAGCCAGACCGAATCGCCTTGCGGATCCTTGAGCCCACCGAGTTCATCGGCCAGTACTTGCGTTGCCTGTTCGCCGCGACCATCAGCCAGCAGACTGTTGAACGCCAATTGGGCAAACTCTCGACGTTCAGCGGGCTGCACGCTGTCTCTTTTCAGCCGCAGATAGATGTCTGCCGCCAGGCCCGGCTGCTCGCCCGCCAAATGCCACTGGGCAGCAGACCTCAACGCCTCGGTACGCAGCGTGGGGTCACGGTCGGCAATTTCTTCATAGACGCTGGCCGCCATGGCGGGTGCCTGCAACGACAACGCCAGGCGGGCCAGGTTCTGTAATTGCGGCAGTGACAACTTGCGATGGTCCAAGCTTTTGAGCCGCTCCACCAGCGCCAGCCGCACAGCAGGATCTTCGCTGTTCACCGCCACCAATGTATCCAGCTCAAGCCGGTAGTACGCCTGTACCTCCGGCGCAGGATCAGGCCAACTCTCCAGATACTGGCGCGCCTTCGTGTAGTCACCGAGACGAATCAACAGATCGACCAATTGCAGGCGCAGGTGGTCGTCCGACGGGTGGGCCGCCAGCAGCAACTCGGCATAGTTGGCCGACACTGCATCCGGCTCTCGACCATCGGGCTGGAACACTTCCTCACGCTGGAAAGTCGCCCACAGTATTCCCCCCACTGCGACCGCTACCGCCGCCAATGCCCAGGGATTGAGCAGACGGCCGCTTTTAGTTACCGAGGAGTTAGTTGCAGAGGAGTTGAGCATTACTCACCTGCTTCATGGGTAACTGAAAAGTCCACAGACCGGCGGATGCCTTGCCCGTGAAACGCTGGCCATCCACTTCCACCCGGCAAGCGCTCGAGGAGCGAACCGAGAAGCTCAGATCGAATTCTCCGGCAAACGAAAAGCTCACGCGCCGATCATCCAGATAACGCCAGTCCACCAACGGTAGATTGGCCTCCTCCAGCGCAGGTCTGTCATCCCGGTCAGGACGCAAGACCAACAGCGCCTGGTCACTGCTCAAATGCACATAGCGTCCCTGAGGCAAATCACGCACCCCGGCGACACCTTGGGAGCGCAGCAGATCCGGCCAACCCATTTGCGGGTCAAGCCGCACAGTGCGCAATGCATCCATCCCTCGAACCTGCCAGGCGCCTTCGGCCGTACGCGCCAGGCTCGACTGGTACAGGCCGTGCAACCGATCGATGTAATCGCTCATCCACAATGACATCGGCTGCTGGTCTTTCATGAACGCATAGATGTCGTTCATGGCTTTGATCGAGGCCTGCTTGGTGCCCGAGTAGAAGTGGTAATAGAGGTGCAGACCGCGTAATCGGCGCGGGCTGTCGGTCAGTTCAAAGGTCTCGATCACTTCGCGGAAGCCGTAATACGGGCCTTTCCAGAGATTGGTGTAGACGTTCTCGTTGATGATCGGCGCGTAGTACTGCAAGCCACCTTCGGTGGGACGCAACAGCGGATACAACCCGGTCAGCGATGGCTTGGCCTTGGTCAGCATGGTCGAGGCGCCGTTGACGTTTTTCAGGCCAGCGTCGTAGGCCAGTTTTATGGTGGCTGCCGACGGCAAGGCATCGCCCGGCCAGAAGACCATCTTTACCGGTTTTTCCGGGGTGGTGAGACGTTGGTTGATGTAGTCGCGCGAACCGAAGATCTCGCGGCGAAAATCGATCGTGTCATAACCCGGGATGGCCATTTTCAAGCCGTACTCAGGGTTAAAGTCCTCCCGTTTCCGGGCTTGTTCCGGTTGCATGAAAAACGGATGGCTGAAGGTGTGCGTGGCGACTTCGACTTTAGGGCTGGCGAACAACTCACGCGCAATCGGCTCCAGCTCGCGAGCCAGATGCGGGAACATGCCGCGCGGCGAAATCTCCCCCTCAATGATCGATACCGAGGTCAGAAACGGGTTGGGCCGAATGAAATCGTCGAGCACTTGCTTGCCGGCATACGGCGAACCACGCACTTCGGCGCGCGAAGGGAAACCATCGCCATCGATATGCACCGTCGCGATTCGCCGACCGTTTTCCGTGGTGGTGTCCGGACGAGGCTGCTCCGGCAAGTGCAGGGCCGCCTGAAGAAAGGCGAACGGGTCGATGATCCAGCGGCTGCGTTCGCTGTTCGTTTCCAGGACATACGGAGAAAGTGCCAGACCGCCCCACTCGCCAACCGCCACCGGCGCGAACGTCTGGCCGTTTTTGCCCGTCAGCAACAGCGCGGGTTTTGGCCCCTGGGGCAGTACGGAAATAGCGCTCAGGTCGCGGGATCGGGCTTGTACCGGTGCTTCGAAGGCCCCGATCAACGACTTGTCCTGATAAGTGATGTTCAAGGTTTGAGTGCCCGGCGGGCTGGACAGATTCAACCCCAGACGCTTGAGCAACACTTTGTCTTCAATTGGCAGGCTGGCGAAAAACGCTAACGGCACCTTCTCGTCGAGGCGCTTGTTGAGCCAACGGTTGAACCCGGCGCTGTCCTGCGGAGTACCACTGGCCATCCAGGTGATAATGCCCGCGTACAGGCCGCTGAAACGATGCTCCGGCAAGCTGTCCACAGCCAGGTAATCAACCCGGTATCCCAGGTATTCGATCAGACCGCCGAGCATTGTGTGGCCGGCGTTGCTGGTCAGTTCATCTTCACGCGGATCGTAGATCATTGCGATCCGCCGCGGCTGGACTTCGATGTTACTGATACCCATCGAGTCCAATTCAGGCGTGCTGATGAAGGGAATGAAACCCTCATCGCGCAGGCGTTTGGCCAGCTTGCGTGCTTCTTCACGACGCTCCGGCGGCAGATAGTCGATCGCAACCAGCGGTATGCCTTTGGCGCGCAGGGGTTGCAACTCACCCATCAACCACTGGCGATCAGCTTCCGGGACCGGCCGATAACGCTTGGCGGCAGGATCCCAGCCGGCGTACAGGGATTCAAAAGCCACTGCTGCCGCCACGCCATCAAGCTCGGGCAACACTTCAAATCCACGATTGAAAAACAGCTTCAGCGTTGGCTGACGGCTGTGCAGTTCGCGCAGGAAACTGGCAAGGGCAACACGCTGGGCTTGCTGCGACGCTTCTGGCAATAACTGAAAACTGTCGAGGGTGTCCAGAAACAGACCGGCATACCCTTGCGCTTGCAGCGCTTTGGCGCGGCCGAGCAAGTGCTCCCGCCAGGCTGGCGCAGTGAGGTCCATGACCTGACTGTCCCAGGAGTCGTTTCGCACCGACGTGACCGCCTTGCCCAGCCCCGCCTTGTCGATTTCAGCCTTGTTGCCATCGAACTCGCCGACGGACACATATGCAAACGGCTGGCTGCCTAATTTGCGCAAGGTTTTGACATCGTTGGCCGTCATGTGACCCGGCTCGACCACAGACCATTCGAACTGAGCCAGTTCAGACAGCGGTGGCTGTTCGGCATACCAGAAAGCCACACTGGATGGAGACTGTACCGCTGCAGCCTGGACGGCTGGTCCGCTCACGAAGAGTGCCACGGCAGCGAATAGACGCCTGGCGACTGAGCGGACACGCGTCCTGCGAAAAACGATTTCCATAATTCACTCTTGAAAGGAACTGAACCGAGACTGCCTGCACACCAATGGGTGGAACGGGCGGGTTACAAACTGCGCAAAAGCTGTGCTAAACCGTCACCAATGGAGGTCGGTGTCGCCAGCGTAAAACGCTCGAGCAGGCGAGCGTTATTAGCGCGTGAATGGCGAATATCGCCTTGACGCGGCGCCTGATAAGTCACCGTCAGAGGGTTGCCGGTGGCGTTCCCCAGTTCAGTGATCAGATCGTTGAGGCTGGTGGAACGACTGAGCCCGACATTCACCGCGCCGGGGCTCGGTTCGTTGGCTTCCACGGCCTGGACGAGGATGCTTACCAGGTCCTGGACGTAGACAAAGTCACGGGTCTGTTCACCGTCGCCGAAAATCGCCACAGGCTGCCGGGCCATGGCCCGTTCGGTGAAAATGCTGATCACGCCGGAGTACGGCGACGAAGGGTCCTGGCGCGGGCCGAAGATATTGAAGAACCTCAGGACCACCGGCTCCAGGCCATGTTCACGGCGGTAGAAGTCCAGGTAATACTCGCTGGCCAGTTTGTCGCTGGCATAAGGCGTGAGCGGGGACTTGGGGGTGTCCTCGTCGATTGCAGAGCCTTCGCCATTGTTGCCGTAGATGGCCGCGCTGGACGCGAATACCACGCGCTTGATACCGGCCTTCATCATGTGCTCACACACGTTGAGCGTGCCAACGAAGTTGCTTTGATGGGTGCTGACCGGATCATCTACCGAGGCTTGTACCGAGGCCACCGCCGCCAGGTGCACGACTGCGGTGCAATCACGCATGGCTTGTTCTACCGCGGCATCGTCCGCTACATCGCCGACGACCAGGTTCAGATTGGCGTTACCCACCGGCAGATTACCGACCTTTCCGGTCGACAAATTATCCAGTACGCGAACCTTGTAGCCTTTGCCAAGCAACGCTTCCACAAGGTGTGACCCAATAAATCCTGCACCGCCGGTAACCAGTATTCGCCCATCAAGCATGAAGTTTATTCCTGAAGATTCACACGGACACTTCGTATGTAAAGTCCGCCAAACGGTGACTCTGTAGATCATTGATTCGAGCTGATGGCACTTAGCCTCTCACGCCTGAGACTGCGACATCTTCTCAATCTCAAAGGTTCAGTAGGTAGTGTCCGGCAACGTCGATTTTATGGCGCAAGGCCATTAATGCGGCGCAGATAATGTGAGATCGGCGACGCACTGTCAATAGTTTGTCCATTAAGCCGCCATACGGCTCTCGACAACGATTATTCGCCATTTTATTGACGACATTAATAAATGACATATCGACATCCAATGACTCAGGCGACACCGCCTCTGGAACCACTTTTCGAGAAATAACTCGGCGCCCCCCCACACCGGACGATGAAAACCTGATCCACGCTGATCGCATTTTCATCAGGCATGGCTACGCGCCATCACCTGATGGCCATAGATTATCTGTCCAGTTTGCAAGTGGGACACGTGCTGGTGTGCGGACTTCAGGCCGAGATCCGTTGCCTGACGGCGGGAGGGGCGTTGCTTGACGCGGGGTCGCAACCGACGCTGATCATGGACCTGACGGTCGGGCGTCGCTGGATCGGCGGGAGGGATTGGGCGTGCGGCGGTGGGAGCATCATGTCAGGCACACGGTGACGTCGAGGGAGTGGCATGGCATTTATGGTGTGTTTATAAAAAAGCCAATAACCTTTCGCAGCGAAAGGCCATTGCGCCACATAAATTTTTCTTCACCCCGACACACCTCGCCAACCGGTACATTGCCCTCGCTCATTCAAGAAACTACGGTTTGCCCGCCCTCCCGCGGGCTTTTTTTTGCCTTCAGGAAACACTGGTCGACTGGATTAAAACCAGCGGCTCTTTGTGCTTTTGCAGCACGGGCAACTCCAGGCGCGCTCGCCCATAAAACGCCAGCGCGGTCAGCAAGCACGCCAGCCAGACGAAGATCCCGGCCCAGAGGGTGTGGGACATGTAATGCCAGCCTTGCAGAACCCGAGTCGTGCCGTAGACGAAACCGAGGAACAGCGAGCCGTACATCAGCGCTTTCGAATGGCGCCAGCGGTAACGGCGCGCAACAAAGTACAGCGCAAGCATGGTGAACCCTCCCGAAGCATGTCCGCCCGGCCAGCAGCGGCCATCGCCGGCCTCCCTGAACAACTGGAAGTTGCTGTACCACTCCATATGGGCAATTTTTCCGCCGTAGAGGGTCGTTTCAATCGGGCAATACACGCTGGTGTGCGACTTGAGGAAATGAATCACACCGGTGCAAATGGCAAACGCGATCACTACAAACAGAAAGTCCCGACGATGGTCGTGGGCAAATCGCAGCACCGAAGCGGCTTTGCTCCGCACCAGAAAACGGCCAAGGCGCGGATGCTTCTGCGGGTTGGTCAGCGGCCAGACAAACGACAGCATCGCGCCGATCAACGCGAGTTCACCGGTCCAGTTCGGAATGATGCGCGCCCACTTGTGGGTGAGCTTTTCAAAGAAGTGAACCTGGTCGAGCGGAAACGTCTGGGTCACCGGATCAAAAAACAGATTGCTGAACGCGATGTCGATTTTCGTCATGTCGAACAACAGGAAAACCATCGCCGCACAGGCCAGCGGAATACCGAAATTGAAGCCGTAAAAGCGTAGGGACTTACTCATTGGGAGGTCACCGTGCGCCAGTCGGAAGCTTCGATGAAACCGAGCATTTGCGGTGTTTGTGGTGTGGCGGCGGAGATAAACAAAGAGGCACCGTAACCGAGGGTGGCAGCCGGTAACTTGAGGTCTTTCTCAATCTGCGCCATGCATTCGCTGTGAGTCACCAGAATCAGATTGCGACCTGCCACTTTGTGCGCCAGCGCGTCGCGCAGCATCGTGCCCTTGCAGCTGATCAGCCAGTCTTCATTGGCGCTCACCTTGTTGAACATATAGCCGGCGGTCTGTGCGGTACGAATCATCGGGCTGTTGTAGATGTCTGCCTTTTCCAGCCCCAACTGTTCGAACTGCGCACCGACACTCACCGCGACACTGCGGGAGCGATCGGTAATGCCGTCATTGCCACTCAGGCACGCGGCTTTGGAGTGATCGCAGCGCTCGACATGACGCACCAGCACAATCAGGTCCCCCTTGGCCCAGCCGCTCAGTAACGCCTGGGCGCCGGCGACATTGCCGTGGGCCAGGTCTGGCACCGCCGCAGGCCGCAGCAGCCAGACCGTCAGCGGAATCACCAACAGCACAGAGGCCAGCACTACCGCAGTATTTCGATAGCGGGTCAAACGGCTCAGATCAATCGAGCGCGTTACCCCGAACAGATTCAGTCTCAGTTCCACATCAGGCCGCCTCACCGGCATGCATCCCTTGATTCGATGCCGCGAGGGTAGGGAGCCTGGCGTCCGCTAGGGGTGAAACCGATGTGAAAAAAAGCTTAATTCACCCTCAAAAACCTTGTTACACATCGCTCCAACAAAATCCTTTCAGCTCTCGTGCTTGCTGCCGATACAGACCTGCTACATATCCTTGGCTACCAAAAACAACAATCTTCCAGCCAACCGACGACCAAAAAGCGCAACGTTCCTGGAGGAATTTGATGAATAGCTGGTTCGGCAACATCAGCGTGAACATGAAACTGGGCCTGGGGTTTGGCCTGGTCCTGGCACTGACCTGCATCCTCGCCCTCACCGGCTGGACAAGCCTGGGCGGCTTGATTGACCGCAGCAACTGGATGAGCGACATCACCCAGCTCAATGCCGGCCTGACCAAACTGCGTGTGGTTCGCCTGCAATACATGCTGACCAACGGCGATGAAACCGCCGCACAGAATGTACAGACCACCCTGGATGCGTTTGCCGCTCAGCAACAAGCGCTGCTGGTGAAATTCAAGAGCCCGGAAAACATCAAGCTGCTCAAAGAGCAAGGCACGCAGATTGAGGCGTACAAAACGTCCCTGAACAAAATGCGCAGCGCCTACCGCACCGGCAACAGCGCACGCGACGCCATGGGCGCCAATGCGGAAAACGCGTACTCGCTGATCAACGCCATCAACACCCACGTACAGCAAATGCCACTGAGCGATCAGCGCTTCGACCAATTCCAGGCCATCACCGCCGCCAAGGAAGCGTTCATGCTGGCCCGCTACGAAGTGCGCGGCTACACCGCGACCACCAACGCCGAGACCGAGCAGAAAGCCGTCGGCCAACTGGACGCGGCCATCGCCAGCCTGAAACAACTGAATGTGCATTTCGCAGACTCTCAGCAGGACGCCCTGCGTCAACTGGAAACCGCGCTGCACAATTACCGCAGCGCTTTGCAGGCCTATAAGACCGCGAGCGTCGATGCGGTGCAGGCACGCAAGGAGATGACCGACCAGGGCGGCGCCATCGTGAGCCTCAGCGAGCAGCTGTATCAGATCCAGCTCGACCGCCGTGACGCCGAAAGCGCGCAGGCCCGCACCCTGCAACTGATCAGTACCTTGCTGGCGTTGCTGGTGGGCGTCATTGCCGCCGTGATCATCACCCGTCAGATCACCGGCCCGCTGCGCGACACGCTGGCCGTGGTTGAACGCATCGCCAGCGGCGACCTGTCCCAGGACGTCAAGGTCACTCGCCGCGATGAACTCGGTGTGTTGCAGCAAGGCATCGCACGCATGGGCGTGACCCTGCGTGACTTGATCAGCGGCATCCGCGACGGCGTGACCCAGATCGCCAGCGCTGCCGAAGAACTGTCGGCCGTGACCGGGCAGACCAGCGCCGGCGTGAACAGCCAGAAGATCGAGACCGATCAGGTGGCCACCGCCATGCACGAAATGACGGCCACCGTGCAGGAAGTCGCACGCAACGCCGAAGAAGCCTCGCAAGCCGCAGCCGCTGCCGACGGCGAAGCCCGCGAAGGCGACAAGGTGGTCAACGAAGCCATCGCCCAGATCGAACGCCTGGCCAGCGAAGTGGCGCGTTCCACCGAAGCCATGAGCGTGTTGCAACAGGAAAGCGACAAGATCGGCAGCGTCATGGACGTGATCAAGGCCGTCGCCGAGCAGACCAACCTGCTGGCGCTCAACGCTGCCATCGAAGCCGCCCGTGCCGGTGAAGCCGGTCGTGGTTTTGCGGTGGTGGCCGACGAGGTTCGTGGCCTGGCCCAGCGCACGCAGAAATCCACCGAGGAAATCGAAGGCCTGGTGGCGGGTCTGCAAAACGGCACGCAACAAGTGTCGACGGTGATGAACAACAGCCGCGCCCTCACCGACAGCAGCGTCGCCCTGACCCGCAAGGCCGGTGTGTCACTGGAAAACATCACCCGCACAGTGTCCAACATCCAGTCGATGAACCAGCAGATCGCCGCGGCTGCCGAACAGCAAAGCGCCGTGGCCGAAGAGATCAGCCGCAGCATCATCAATGTGCGCGACGTGTCCGAACAGACCGCCGCGGCCAGCGACGAAACGGCCAAGTCCAGTGTTGAACTGGCACGGTTGGGTAATCAGTTGCAGATGATGGTGAGCCATTTCCGCGTCTGACATTCAGTCAGCATTGAATCACTGACCCCATCGCGGGCAAGCCCGCGATGGCTTTCGACAAGCAACAGATAATTCGGATCCGCCCGGCCTGGTATTCACCGCTCTATCTGGCGCCAAGGCAGATCTGACTCGACCCCGCCGCGTTACACACTGATCGCATTGGTAAACACCAACCGATTGCCGAACGGGTCGGCGATGGTCATGTCCTGGCTGCCCCACGGCATGGCCTGGATCTGTGGGTGCGAAAACTTGTATTCCTTGGCGAGCAATTGCTGCTGAAACGCTTCCAGTTCATCGGTCTCGATGCGCAGCGCCGAACCCGGTGTGCTGTCGCCGTGGTGCTCGGACAAATGCAGCACGCATTCGCCACGGGACACTTGCAGGTACAACGGAAAATCCGACTCGAAACGATGCTGCCAGTCGATCTTGAAACCGAGGAAGTCGACGTAGAACTCCACGGCTTTGTTTTCGTCGAAAATCCGCAGGATCGGGGTGGTTTTGCCGCAGCTCATAAAGTTGCTCCCAGACTGGAAAGGCCCAGAGTGTAGCCGGGCTAGTGTCAGCGCTTCGGCTTGGCGAGGGCTTTCTTTAATCGCAATGTGCCACCACTGTGACGCAGCACTCGAAATGCTTACTGAAACCCGTCACGCAAATCCCCTTCCCGCGCCAGAAACCGCCCTTCCCTTCTGCCGTTTGCCTGCCCTTCGCTGTAACTCAACACACCGTTGACCCACACGCCGTCGATGCCTTCTGCCGCGCGTTGCGGGTCACTGAAATCGGCGACATCGCGAATGGTTGCAGGATTGAACAACACCAGGTCCGCCCAATGCCCTTCACGGATTTCGCCGCGCTGTTTCAAGCCGAATCGCGCCGCGGACAATCCGGTCATTTTGTGCACCGCCGTGTGCAGCGGAAACAGCCCGACATCGCGACTGAAATGTCCGAGCACCCGCGGGAATGCGCCCCACAGACGCGGATGCGGAAACGGGTCTTCCGGCAGTCCGTCAGAGCCGACCATCGACAGCGGATGCGCGAGGATTCTTCGCACATCGTTCTCGTCCATTCCGTAATACACCGCGCCGGCCGGTTGCAGTCGGCGAGCAGCTTCGAGTAATGGCACACTCCATTCCGCAGCAATGTCCAGCAGGTCGCGACCGCCCAATTCCGGGTGTGGTGTGGACCAGGTGATGGTGATGCGATGGGCGTCGGTGACTTGCTTGAGGTCCAGGGTCGAAGAGCTCGCCGCGTAGGGATAACAATCGCAGCCCACCGGGTGGGTTTTCGCGGCCGCTTCAAGCGACGCCAACAGCTGAGGACTCCGCCCCCAGTTACCAGCGCCGGCACATTTGAGGTGGGAAATGATCACCGGTGACTTCGCATGGCGACCGATCTTGAACGCCTCGTCCATGGCTTCCAGCACCGGCTCGAATTCGCTGCGTAAATGGGTGGTGTACACCGCACCGAACGCGGTCAGTTCTTCGGTCAGTTGCATCACTTCATCGGTGGAGGCCGAGAAGGCGCTGGCATAAGCCAGGCCTGTGGATAAGCCCAAAGCGCCCGCTTCAAGGCTTTCGCGCAGTTGCTCACGCATCGCGCTGATTTCATCCGGCGTGGCGGTGCGGAACAGGTCGTCGAGGTGATTGCTGCGCAACGCGGTGTGGCCCACCAGTGCGGCGACGTTCAACGTGGTGTTCGCCGCCTCGACCGCCGTGCGGTAGTCGCGGAAGGTCGGATAAACGAAGGCCGCCGAGGTACCGAGCAAGTTCATCGGGTCGGGTGGATCACCTTTCAAACTTACCGGCGAAGCGCTGATCCCGCAGTTGCCCACAATGACGGTGGTCACGCCCTGGCTGAGCTTGGGCAGCATCTGCGGCTGGCGGATCACCACCGTGTCGTCGTGGGTGTGCACATCGATGAAACCTGGCGCCAGCACCCTCCCTGCCGCGTCGATTTCTTCAGTGGCTGTGGCGTCGTGCAAGTCGCCGATGCGCTCGATGCGGCCATTCAGAATCGCCAGGTCGGCGGGGTAACCGGGGGCGTTGCTGCCGTCGATGATCAGAGCGTTGCGAATCAGCGTGTCGTACTTCATGTCAGTCTCCCAGCGGCAAGTGATCGTCGCCGCCGCGGTAATCGTCCAGGGCAAGTTTGATCCGCCGCAGACGCTCTTGATTGTCTTCAGGATTGGCCAGCGCCAGTTCGGTGGCAAGCACGTCGATGGCCAGCAGCATGCCGTAGCGCGCCGCCGTGGGTTTGTAGATGAACGAGGTTTCGACGCCCTGCAGCGGCAGCAGCACATCGGCCAATTGCGCCAGCGGCGAGTCGGCCCGGGTGATGGCGACAATCCGTGCGCCGTAGTTGCGCGCCAGCGCGACGGCTTCGAGCAATTCTGGAGTGATGCCGGTCAGCGAACACACGATAACCGCGTGTTCCGCGCCCAGGCTGGCAGCAGTGACGCGCATCATCACCGGGTCGTGGCACGCCGAAATCGGGTAACCGAACCGCACCAGCCGCACTTGCAGTTCATCGCTGCACAAGGTCGAGCAACCGCCCATGCCGAAGGCGTGAATCATCCGCGCCTTGCCCAGCAGTTTGACTGCATCAGCAAAACGCGACTCGTCGAACGCCGACAGATGCTGGCGCAAAGTGGACTCGATATCGCCGACGATCTGCCCGTAGAACGCCGACTGATCGGGCGTACCCGCCGGGTCGAGAAAACGGCTGCCGACGCCGCTGGCCTGAGCCAGTTGCAGGCGCAAGTCCCGCAAGTCGCGGCAACCCACGGTGCGGGCGAAACGCGACAGCGTGGCGGTGCTGACTTCCGCTTTCAGCGCCAGCTCATCGAGGCTGGCGGCAGAGGCAAACCCTACGTCGTCGAGCATCAGCCGGGCGATGCGTCCTTCGCCGGCGCTGAAGGAATCCTGACGGGCGCGGATCTGATAGAGGATGTCCATGGCAGGCGGCTCCGGTTAAATCAGGTAAGAAAGACCTACGGTCAACGCAAAGGCGACCACTGAAATGATGGTCTCCAGCACGGTCCAGGTCTTGAAGGTCTGGGCGACGCTCATGTTGAAGTATTCCTTGATCAACCAGAAGCCGCCGTCGTTGACGTGGGAAAAGATCACCGACCCCGCGCCCGTCGCCAGCACCAGCAACTCCGGATGCGGATAACCCAGACCAATGGCCACCGGCGCGACGATGCCCGAGGCGGTGGTCATCGCTACGGTGGCAGAGCCAGTGGCAATGCGCATCAGCGCGGCGAACAGCCAGCCCATCAGCAGCGGCGACAGGTGAAATTCATGGGCCAGGCTGACGATCTGATCGGTCACCCCGGCGTCCACCAGAATCCGGTTCAACCCGCCGCCAGCGCCGACCAGCAGGGTGATGCTGGCGGTCGGCGCCAGGCATTCGTTGGTGAACTTGAGGATCGATTCGCGGTTGAAGCCCTGGGCAATGCCGAGGGTCCAGAAGCTCAGCAAGGTCGCCAGCAGCAAGGCGATCACCGAGTTGCCGATGAACAGCAGAAACTGGTTGAAGCCGCTGCCCGGCGTGGAAATCAGGTTGGCCCAGCCGCCGATCAGCATCAGCACCACCGGCAGCAGAATGGTCGCCATGGTGATGCCGAAACCCGGCAGGCTGTCGCGTGGTTCGCGTTCGAGGAACTGCCGCTCCAGCGGGTTTTCCGCCGGCAATTGAATGCGCGGCACGATGAACCTGGCGTACAGCGGACCGGCGATGATCGCGGTCGGAATGCCGATCAGAATCGCGTACATCAAAGTCTGCCCGACCGACGCCCCATACACCTGCACCGCCAGCATCGCCGCCGGGTGCGGCGGCACCAGGGCATGCACCACCGAGAGCCCGGCCACCATCGGCAACCCGACCATCAGGATCGACACCCCGACCCGGCGCGCCACGGTAAAGGCGATCGGCACCAGCAACACAAAACCGACCTCGAAGAACAACGGCAGCCCAACCAGGAACGCGATGCAGACCATCGCCCAGTGCGCGTTCTTCTCGCCGAAACGGTCGATCAAGGTGCGCGCCACCTGCTCGGCACCGCCGGACTCGGCCATCATCTTGCCGAGCATCGTGCCCAGCGCCACCACCAGCGCGATATGCCCCAGGGTCTTGCCGACGCCGGCCTCGTACGCACCGACCACCCCGGACGGCGGCATGCCGGCCAGCAGCGCGAGGCCGATGGACACCAGGGTGATGACGATGAAGGGATTAAGCCGGTAACGGGCGATCAGAACGATCAGGGCAATGATGGCGATGGCGGCATACACCAGCAGCCAATAGCCGAAGGACAGGGTCATGCGGTACTCCTCGAAAGGGTCACGTCGAAAGTTTTGTGAAACTCTTAAAACATTTCGAAGCGTGAAACTCAAACGAGGTGAAAGTAATTTTCGTAAAGGGGTAAGGGTTGTCGCGCAGAGGCATGCGAGGTCGGCGGATATGAAAATCGGGCAGGCGGATTTTCATCGCGCCTGCCCGATGTTACTCAGTCGTGACTCACCCGCGCACGCTTGAGCAACTTCTTGCAACGCTCGGACAAGTGCAGCACGCGCAGGTGCTTGCCGGCCTTGGCGTAGCGTTCGCGCAGGGTCTTGAGCGCCGCGATGGCTGAGTAATCGACGAAGCTCAGGTGACGGCAGTCGATCGTCACCACGGACGGGTCATTGGCCGGGTCGAACTGATTGAGAAAAGGCGTCGTCGAGGCGAAGAACAGCGTGCCATGCAGCAAGTAAAGCTTGCTGCCGTCAGCTTCGAGGTGACTGTCGGCATACAGTTCGCGAGCCTGCTGCCAGGCGAAGTTGAGCGCGGCAATGATGATCCCGCACAGCACGGCGGTCGCCAGATCGGTGAACACGGTAATGACCGTCACCGCGACGATCACCAGCACGTCATTCAACGGCACCTTGTTCGCGACCCGCAGCGAAGCCCAGGCGAAGGTTTGCTGCGACACCACGAACATCACCCCGACCAGTGCCGCCAGTGGGATGCGCTCGATCAAGGGTGATAAAAACAGGATGAACAGCAGAATCAGCACACCGGCCACCACGCCGGACAGCCGGCCACGACCTCCGGAACTGAGGTTGATCACGGTCTGGCCGATCATCGCGCAGCCACCCATGCCGCCAAACACACCGGACACCATGTTGGCCGCGCCCAGCGCCACGCACTCGCGATCCGGAAAGCCACGGCTTTCGGTGATTTCATCGGTGAGGTTCAGGGTCAGCAGAGTTTCCAGCAGACCGACCAGCGCCATCAGGATCGCGTAAGGCGCGATGATGCGCAGGGTGTCCAGCGTCCATGGAATGTCCGGCCAGGCAAACGTCGGCAAGCCGCCGGCGATGTGTGCCATGTCGCCGAGCGTGCGGGTCGGCAGGCCGAGCAGATAAACCGCCAGCCCCACGCCAAGAATCGCCACCAATGCCGGTGGCACCGCACGCGTCAGACGCGGCAGCAGATAGACAATCGCCATCGTCAGCGCCACCAGCCCCGTCATCACATACAACGGCGTGCCGCTGAGCCAGGCGTCACCGCTCTTGAAGTGTTCGAGTTGCGCCAACGCAATGATGATCGCCAGGCCGTTGACGAAGCCGAGCATCACCGGGTGCGGCACCATGCGTACCAGCTTGCCGAGTTTCAGCAACCCGAACGCCAGCATGATCAGGCCACCCAGCAACACCGTCGCGAGTAAATATTGCACACCGTGCTGCACCACCAACGCGACGATCACTACGGCCATCGAACCGGCCGCGCCCGACACCATGCCCGGCCGGCCGCCGAACAGCGCAGTCAGGGTGCAAATGATGAACGCTCCATAAAGCCCCATCAGCGGGTTGAGGTGGGCCACCAGCGCGAAGGCGATGCATTCGGGAAGCAGGGCAAATGAGGTGGTGAGCCCGGCCAGGAGATCGGCGCGCAGACGTTTTGCTTTCATGGGAACAGAACACAGCAGGGATAGAGGGGGCGGATGTTACGGAATTGAGCCTGGCCCGGCCAGTTGCCGTGCGGCTGAAAAAGCAATCGCGGGCAAGCCACGCTCCCACAGGATTTGCGTCGTTCACCCAATGTGTGAACGACGCAAATCCTGGCGGAGCGTGGCTTGCCCGCAATGAACGATGACGCGGTCTACAGCGAACTCAAACCATCTCGTCCCGAATCCACTCAACCACAGACGTCCGCTGCGGCGCCCAACCCAGCAGTTCCCGCGCATGCTTGCCGCGCACACGGCTGTTGGAACCCAAACCATAGTTGGCCATTTCATAACCCCACTCGGCCTCGGCATCCTTCAGTGGCCAGTCTTGTGGCTCACCCAGCTTCAACGCTTCGGCAATCGCCGTGGTCATGTCGATGAACGACGCTTCACCGCTTTCAACGAAGTAGAACGTGCCCGGTACGTTTTTGGTCAGCGCCAGCAGGTACAGCGAAACAACGTCTTCGATGTGCACGTTGGACCAGATGTTCTGGCCCGTGCCGACATGACGAACCACGCCACTTTTGCGCGCCTGTTTCAGCAGGCGCGGCAGCTGCACGCTGTCACGCTTGACGCCCAGGCTGTGGCCGTAGATCAGGGTGTTGCAGATCACGGCCGAGTTCACGCCGTCTTTCGCTGCGGCGAGGATCAGGTTGTCGATGGCCACGCGTGCAGCCTTGTCGACGGTCGGCTCCGGCAAGCTGTCTTCGTCATAGATGACGTCGCTGGATTTACCGCCCGACGCATCGCCGACGATGCTCGAACCGCTGGTGTGCAGGAACACTTTGTTGGAACCGCGCAAGGCATTGAGCAACGCTTCCACCGCGCCGCGATGATCGCTGCTGGCGGCGTTGATCACGGCGTCGGCAGCGCGGGCCTGTTCAGCCAGTAGTGCGCTGTCGTCAAGAGTACCGATGACCGGGGTGATGCCCAAAGCGCGCAATTCATTGGCCTGTTCGGTGCTGCGCACCAGGCCGGTAACTGTGTGGCCAGCGCGGACCAGGCCCGTGGCGATGGAGCCGCCGATAAAACCGGCAGCGCCGGTAACGAATACGTTCATGGAGAAACTCCCTGCGTGAATAAGTGATGCAACGAGTATCAAGTAGTCATCGCGGACGAAAAATCCCCGTTGACCCAATTCACTCTTGCGCAGGGATCACGAATCAGCCCTTGAAATCCGAGTTCGCGTAAACCGCCAATTTGTCCTGGATGAAGTCCAGGAAGCATTGAATCCGCAAGGCCAGTTGCGAGTTGCGGTAGTACACCGCGTTGATCGGTTGGCGATAGCCGCTGTTGAAATCCGCCAGCAGCACCTTCAGGCGCCCGGCGCGGATGTCGTCGATGGTCATGAAATGCGAGAGGCTGGCAATGCCCTGGCCCTCAAGCGCCAGGTGCCTGATCGTCTCGCCGCTGGACGCGCTGATCGACGCTTGAATCGGCCAGCGATCGCCATGCACATAACGCAACGGCCATTGGTTGAGCCCTTCGTTATTCGTAAAGCCCAGCAGCGCGTGCCCCGTCAGGTCCTCGACCACCATCGGAGTGCCATGTTGCTCAAGGTAGGCCGGGCTGGCGACGATGTGCAGCGGGCTGCAACCCAGCGAACGGGCGTGCAGGGTCGAGTCGGCCAGGGTGCCGATGCGGATGGCGATGTCGGTACTCTGTTCGAGCAGGTCGATGATCAGGTCGTTGCTGTTGAGCTCCAGCTGAATGTCCGGGTAGAGCCGGCGGAACTCATCGATGTACGGCACGATGGCGTGCAGCATGAACGGCGAGGCGGCGTTGATCCGCAGACGCCCGGACGGGGTTTGCTGGCGTGAGTTGAGGCGCTCTTCGAGTTCGTCCATCTGATCGAGAATCAGCTTGGCGTGCTCGAAGAAATACTTCCCTTCCTCGGTCAGGTCCATGCGTCGCGTGGTGCGGTTGATCAGTGTGGTGTCGAGCTTGGCCTCCAGCCGCGACAGCGTGCGACTGACCGCCGAAGGCGTTTGCCCGACCTGCTCGGCCGCAGCCGAAATCGAACCGCACTCAATCACGCAGACGAAAATCTGCAACTCATCGGATCTGGCTTTCACATGTGTCCCTTATCGATAGTCCGGCGCAAATTCACTGTGCAAAAGAAGCCTGATGTGACGAGGGAGCTTGCTCCCGCTCGGCGGCGGCGCCGTCGTGAATCAGCCTGCAGGGTCCGCCTGATTCACCGCGTTCGCTGATTTGGGGTCCGCTTCGCGCACCAGCGGGAGCAAGCTCCCTCGCCACAAAAAAGCCCTCGTCACAGTTCAGTGCCTGCTACAGGTATCGATAGTAGCCGAGCCTTAAGCCTTGAGGCCAAACACCTCTTTCAAATGCTGTTCATAACGCGCCACGTCGGCTTCGATGTTCGGGCGCTTCATCACGTCAACGCACAGGAACGTCGGCAAACCGGTCATGCCGATGAACTCGTTGGCCTTGTGGAACGGGAAGTACACCGCGTCCACGCCCTTGGCTTCGAAGAAGTCGGTCGGGTCGTCGAAGGCTTGCTGCGGCGCGTTCCAGGTCAGCGACAACATGTATTGCTTGCCCTGCACCAGACCGCCGCTGCCGTACTTTTGCGAGGCGTCGGAACGGGTGCGACCGTCGCTGGCATAGAGGCTGCCGTGGCCCTCGGTGAAAACTTCGTCGATGTACTTCTTCACCGTCCACGGCGCGCCCATCCACCAGCCGGGCATCTGATAAATGATCACGTCCGCCCAGAGGAATTTGGCGACTTCTTCGGCGACGTCGTAACCCTCGTCGATGAACGTGGCCTTCACGTCAACGCCGCCGCGATCCAGCACGCTCAACGCGGCTTCATGCAGGGTGGCGTTGTAGCGGCCGTCGGAGTGAGCAAACTTTTTGCCGCCATTGAGCAACAGGACTTTTTTCATGGGAAATCTCGGAAGGGTCAGAAATTGGATGGCGGCAGGTTAATGGCCCGCCTCGCGCGGAATAAGCCCTGAATTCACAAAACTAATTTGACCCATACGCACGAATCAACAGGCGATTGTTGCCATAAACTTGCGCCGATTCTGAACTTGAGGAGATTTTTGATGAGTGAAATGCAAGGCTTCATCCTGCACGCCAAGACCCGCCCGGAAAAATCCGACGCCTTCGAAGCGTTCTTCCGTGGCTATGTAGAAGCGAGCCGCGCCGAGCCCGGCTGCATCGAGTACCACATGCTGCGCGACAAACAGGACCCGACGCTGTTTATCTTCTTCGAGATCTGGCAATCCCAGGCCCACCTCGACGTGCACTCGAACCTGCCGCACATGAAGCAGTTCCTTGAGCAACGCGAGGAATACCTGGAGCGGGATTTCGAGATCCGCGCCATCGAGATGCTCAGCCCGTCGTCCGCTACCCGCTGACCAGCAAGTGGCCGCCAAGTACACCGAGGCCAATGAAAAACACGCGCTTGAACAAGGGGGCGCTGATCCGCTGCCGTAGCCACTGGCCCAGCAACATGCCCAGCACGGCCGGGATCAGTGCCAGCAATGACGCGCTCAGCTCGCCACTGCCCAACGCCCCACGCCACAACAGGCCAGCGGCGAGTGCGAGGGTCGACACCGTGAACGACAGGCCCAGCGCCTGCACCAGTTCATCCTTGCTCAAACCCAGTGCTTGCAGGTACGGCACCGCCGGAATCACGAAGACGCCGGTAGCCGAGGTGATGACGCCGGTCAGCACGCCGCACAGCGGCCCTGACCAGCGTTCGGCCTGGTTGCCGATGCGCAAGGTCGGCAGGAACAACCCGCTCAGCGCGTAGAGCAGCAACGCCGCGCCCAGGCCTCGCACCACCCAATGACCGCCGGCCATGCCGATCCACAACGTACCGGCGCCGGTACCGATGAAGATCGCCAGCAGCATCGGCCACAGCCGTTTGACCAGCCCACGCAAATGCCCGCCGAATGCCAGTTGCCAGACGTTGGTCAGGGTCGCGGGAATGATCAGCAACGCCGCAGCCTGCGACGGCGCCATAGCCAGACCGAGCAGCCCCATGGCGATGGTCGGCAGGCCGAGACCGATGACCCCCTTGATCATGCCGGCCAGCAGGAAGGTCGCAATGACCAGCAGGGAAAGGGCCAGGCCGAGGTTTTGATAAAACGCAGAGAGTGTATTCATGGGCTTATCCTGAGCCCGGAATGGCTGCGTGAAAATCTGCCATACACTGAGGGTGCCTCTTGTTTTTTCAGAGGCTTAAAATTCATTGCTTCCACTGACGCCATCGCGAGCAGGCTCGCTCCCACAGTTAAACGCGTCGTCCGGTCTGACGCGGACAAATGTGGGAGCGAGCCTGCTCGCGATGGCGTCCGTCCAGACAACACATATTCTGAGGTTGCTGTAATGCACTTCGACCTGACCGACCTGCGTCTCTACCTGAACATCCTCGACACCGGCAACATCACCGCCGGCGCCGCTCGCAGCCATTTATCCCTGGCGGCGGCAAGCGCACGAATCCGCGCCATGGAGTCATCGCTGGGAATCGATTTTCTCGAACGCGGTCGGCGCGGCGTCACCCCCACGCCCGCCGGAAAAGCCCTGGCGCAACACGCCCGACGCCTGTTGCAACAGGCCGAACGCATGCAGCAGGACCTGGCCGAATATGCCAACGGCGTCAAAGGCCAGGTGCGCTTGTTGTGCAACACCACAGCGATCACCGAGCACCTGCCGGAAGTGCTGGCAGACTTTCTGTGCCGTCATCCCAACCTCGACATTGACCTGCAAGAGCTGCCCAGCGCCCGTATCACTCACGCCCTGCGCCAGGGCGCTGCAGACCTTGGCATCGTCTCCGACGCCGTGGACACCCACGCCCTCGAGACCCTGCCCTTTCGCGATGATCCGCTGGTGCTGATCATGCCGCCCGACCATCCCCTGGCGAACGGCGCGACACCAAACTTCAGCGACACCCTGCATCACGATTACGTTGGCCTGAGCGCCAACAGTGCACTGGCGGTGTACCTCGAAGAACAGGCGCTGCACGCGGGGATGCGCCTGCAAATCCGCATCCGTGCGGAAGGTTTCGACGGTGTGATGCGCATGGTCGCTCGCGGCGCCGGGCTGGCGATTGTGCCGCTGGCAGCGATCCAGCGCCGGGCCGTCGATCAACCGCTCAAGAGCTTCGCCCTGAAGGAAGACTGGGCACAGCGCAAACTGTTGTTGTGCGCACGTTCATTCACTGGCCTGCCCGGTTATGCGAGAGCCTTGCTCGACGCGTTACGCGCGCCTTGAAAACCAGTGTTTGGCCCAACTGGCACCTGTATGACGAAGGCCGCGCAGAGTAATATCTGCCCCTTCAAATCAGGCCTGGCCACAACAACCAAAAAGGGAACCAGATGGCGGATGAAATCTTGCAACCGGCAACGCTCAAGCGGGGGTTGAAAAATCGACACATTCAACTGATCGCATTGGGCGGCGCCATTGGTACGGGGCTGTTCCTGGGCTCTGCCGGAGTGCTCAAGTCCGCCGGACCGTCGATGATCCTCGGCTACGCGATTGCCGGTTTCATTGCGTTCCTGATCATGCGCCAACTGGGCGAGATGATTGTCGAAGAACCGGTGGCCGGCTCGTTCAGCCACTTCGCTCACAATTACTGGGGCGGCTTTGCCGGTTTCCTGTCCGGCTGGAACTACTGGGTGCTGTATGTGCTGGTGGGCATGGCCGAGCTGACAGCCGTCGGCAAGTACGTGCAGTTCTGGTGGCCGGAGGTGCCGACCTGGGTCAGCGCGGCGGTGTTCTTCGTGCTGGTCAACCTGATCAACACCTTGAACGTCAAAGTCTTCGGCGAGATGGAGTTCTGGTTCGCGATCATCAAAGTCGTAGCCATCATCGGCATGATCCTCCTCGGCTGCTACATGCTGTTCAGCGGCACCGGCGGCCCGCAAGCATCGGTGAGCAACCTGTGGAGCCACGGCGGTTTCTTCCCCAACGGCACCACCGGACTACTGATGGCGATGGCGTTCATCATGTTCTCCTTCGGCGGCCTGGAACTGGTCGGCATCACCGCCGCTGAAGCCAGCGAGCCAAGAAAGGTCATTCCCAAGGCCATCAACCAAGTGGTTTATCGGGTGTTGATCTTCTACGTCGGCGCACTCACCGTGTTGTTGTCGCTGTATCCGTGGGACCAACTGCTACAAACACTGGGCGCCTCGGGCGATGCCTACAGCGGCAGTCCGTTCGTGCAGATTTTTGCCTTGATAGGCAGCGACACCGCCGCGCAAATCCTCAACTTCGTGGTACTCACCGCCGCGCTCTCGGTCTACAACAGCGGCGTCTACTGCAACAGCCGCATGCTCTATGGCCTGGCCGAACAAGGCGATGCACCCAAGGTGTTGATGAAGCTGAACAAGCAAGGCGTTCCGTTACTGGCGCTGGGCGTATCGGCGCTGATCACGATGTTGGCCGTGGTGGTCAACTACGTCGCTCCGCATGAAGCGCTTGAGATGCTGTTTGCCCTGGTGGTCGCCTCGCTGATGATCAACTGGGCGCTCATCAGCCTCACGCACCTGAAGTTTCGCAAGGCCATGGTTCAGCGCGGCATCGTGCCAGGCTTCAAGGCCTTCTGGTCGCCGTACACCAATTACCTGTGCCTGGCGTTCATGGCCGTGATCATCGGTGTCATCTGGATGATTCCACCGGTGCGCGCTTCGGTGTACGCCATGCCGGTGTGGGTCTTGGTCATCTACGGGTGCTACCGGCTGCGCATGGCGCGGCATCGAAACCTGCCAGTGGCGCAATAAACACTGATAAAAAAACGCCCCGGCATTCGATGAATACCGGGGCGTTTTTTATGGGACGCGCTCATGAACGAGCGTTTCTGGACACCCCGATGTCGAGCACAGACAACTGATGCCGCACCAAGCCCTATAGGGTGCGACTTCAGTTCTCCCTCACGCTCGGAGTCATCATGTCCGCACCGATTACCGTTCTTCGCGACACCCATCCCCTGCCGGTCCTCGACGCCTGCAAATGGGAAAAACTCGAAGGCGACCCGCACACCGTCAACCTCAATGCCTACACCAGCGAAGACGGCAGCAAGATCATGGGCACCTGGATCTGCACGCCGGGCAAGTGGTACGTGGAATACGTGAAGTGGGAATACTGCGATTTCCGCGAGGGCTACTGCATCATCACCCCGGAAGGAAAGGAGCCGATCCATCTGCGTGCCGGTGATATTTTCGTCATCGAGCCGGGCATGAAAGGCACGTGGGAAGTGGTTGAAACCGTGCGCAAGTATTTCGTGTTTGCCTGATGCAAAAAAACCGGGAGATCACCCGACGTGATTTCCCGGTAAATGTCGATGCGTACACGCAGTACCTGTGGCGAGGGAGCTTGCTCCCGCTCGGCGGCGAAGCCGTCGTACAGTCAGCCAATGCGCCCTAACCGATACACCGCATTAACCCCGAACGGGTCCGCTTCGCGAACCAGCGGGAGCAAGCTCCCTCACCACCAAAGCCCCTCACCAAAGCCCTTATTGGGGTTTGCGATAGCTGTTGATGATCGCCGAGAAGTCCTTGCCACCCTCCCCACGCTGACTCATCGCCTGATACAACTGCTGGGCCACCGCGCCGAGCACCACCGGTTGGTGCGCCTGACGGGCCGCTTCCGTGGCCAGCCCCAGATCCTTGAGCATCAGTTCGGCACCAAAACCACCGGTATAACCACGCGAGGCCGGCGCCGTTTCGACGATGCCCGGCCACGGGTTGTACATCTCGGAACTCCAGCAACGCCCCGTGGAACTGTTGATGATCCCGGCGAGCACCGTGGTGTCGATTCCGAGCGCATCACCCAGCGCCATGGCTTCGCTGACGCCGACCATGGAGATCGCCAGCAGCAGGTTGTTGCAGATCTTGGCGATTTGCCCGGTGCCGACTTCGCCGCAATGGACGATGTTGCGACCCATCTGCGCCAGCACCGGTTGCAGAGTGGCAAACAGTTCGGGGGTGGCGCCGACCATGAAGGTCAGCGTCCCGGCCGCTGCGCCGCCAGTGCCACCAGACACCGGCGCGTCGGCCATCGCCACGCCCTGTTTGGCTGCCGCAGCGGCTACATCACGCGCCGTCTGCGGATCGATGGTGCTGCAATCCACGGCCGGCACACCTTTGGCGATCCCCGCCAGCACGCCGTCTTCACCTAGCCACACACTGCGCACGTGCACAGCGGCGGGCAGCATGGTGATCACCAGTTCTGCACCTTGAGCGGCTTCACGGGCTGTCGCGCTGATGCTGCCGCCCAGTTGTTCCAGCTCGGCCAGAACGGTTTTGTTCAGGTCGACCAGCCGCAGCGAATGGCCGGCCTTGATCAGGTTGCGCGCCATCGGCGCGCCCATGTTGCCGAGACCGATAAAAGCGATTTTCATGTCCGGCTCCTTAACGCAAGTTGATGGTGGTGTTCACACCGTCGTTGACGCTGTCGTCATCGAACCAGCGACTGGTGACTGTCTTGGTCTGAGTGTAGAACTGCACCACTTGCTTGCCATACGGGCCGAGGTCGCCGAGTTTGGAACCGCGCGAACCGGTGAAGCTGAAGAACGGGACCGGCACCGGAATCGGGATGTTGATGCCGACCTGGCCGACATCGATTTCGCTCTGGAATTTGCGCGCCGCCGCACCGCTTTGGGTGAACAGGCCGGTGCCGTTACCGAACGGGTTGGCGTTGACCAGTGCGATGGCCTCGTCGAGCGTGTTGACCTCCAGCACCACCAGCACCGGGCCGAAAATTTCCTGGGTGTAGATCTGCATGTCGGTGGTCACGCCGGAGAACAGGGTCGGGCCGACAAAGTTGCCCTTCTCGAAGCCTGGAACGGTGACGTCGCGACCATCCAGCTCCAGCTTGGCGCCTTCCTTGATGCCGCTCTCGATCAGATCGAGGATCCGTTGTTTGGCTTTTTTCGAGATCACCGGGCCAACGTCAGTGCCCGGCTCGCTGCCGGCATTCACGGTGAGTTTTTGCGCCAGCGCTTTCAGGTCCGGCAACCATTGTTTGGCCGCGCCCACCAGCACCACCACGGACGTGGCCATACAACGTTGGCCCGCTGCGCCGAAACCGGCGCCGACCAGCGCATTCAGTGCTTGTACGCGATTGGCATCTGGCAGAACCACGGCGTGGTTTTTCGCGCCCATCATCGATTGCACGCGCTTGCCGTGTTTGCCGGCCAGGTCATAGACATGGGTACCGACGGCGGTCGAACCGACGAAGGAAACCGCCTTGATATCTTTATGCGTGCAAAGGGCGTCCACCACGTCCTTGCCGCCATGCACCACGTTAAGCACGCCTGCCGGAACGCCGGCCTCGATTGCCAGTTCCACCAGCAGCATGGTCGACATCGGGTCCTGTTCGGACGGCTTGAGCACAAAGGTGTTGCCGCAGGCGATGGCCATCGGGAACATCCACAGCGGGATCATCGCTGGGAAGTTGAACGGGGTGATGCCGGCGCAAACGCCGATGGGCTGACGCAGGGTGTAGGTATCGACGCCGCCCGCGACGTTCTCGGCGAATTCACCCATTTGCAGGCTGCCGATGGAGCAGGCGTGTTCGACCACTTCCAGGCCACGGAAAATGTCGCCTTCAGCGTCGGCAATGGTTTTGCCCTGCTCGTTGCTGAGCACCACGGCGATGCGTTTGGAGTGCTCGCGGATCAACGCCTGGAGCTTGAGCATGATGCGCATGCGCGCGCCGATCGGGGTCAGCTTCCAGGTCTGGAAGGCGCGATGGGCGGCACTGATCGCGGCGTCGACTTCCTGCGCCGTGGCGAACGGAACCTTGGCAAGCACTTGTTGGGTCGCCGGGTTGACGATGTCGTGCCATTCGCTGGTCTGGGACTCGACCCACTCGCCGTCGATCAACAGCTTGACCTTTTGCACAGTGGTTTCGTTTGGCGTGAGCGATGCGTTCATGTTGGTCTCCGGGACATTGTTCTTATTTAGAGAGCTATCTAGGGAGCCAAGGCGAGAAAGTCGCCTTGAGATGAGGCGTGTGTCGCGAATTGGTTATCGGACTGTTTTTGGAGTATAGATGTGCAAACTTCTAATAAGAACGCACATAAAAGCCGGTCCATCATGCAAAAAAACATCACGTCCCTAGGCTCGCTGAACTGGGATGACCTCAAGTTTTTCCTCGAAGTCGCCCGCACCCGCAAGGCCAGCACCGCGGCCAAGCGCCTGGCGGTGGACTACACCACTGTGTCGCGGCGTATCAGTTCGCTGGAAGCGGCGTTGGGCACGCTGCTTTTTGAAAAGTCCCGGACCAGCGGTTTCGTGCTGACGGCTGAAGGTCAGCGATTGCTCGGTTACGCCGAGTCGATCGAAAGCACCCTGCACATGGCCTGCGAGCAAGTATCAGGCTCTGGCGTCGCGCTGTCCGGGCACGTGCGGATGGGCTGCACGGAAGGGTTCGGCAGCTTTTTCATCACCCCGCAACTGAGTCATTTCGTCGACGCCTATCCGGCGATCTCGGTGGACATCCTGCCATTGCCGCACTTCATCAGCCTGTCCAAGCGTGAGGCGGACATCGTCATTGCGCTGGAGCGCCCCGAGCATGGTCCCTATGTCTGCTGCAAACTCTGCGACTACAAGTTGCAGCTGTACGCGACCCAGGACTATCTGGACAAACACCCGCCCATCCGCCGCCCGGCAGACTTGGGCAAGCATTCATTCATCAGTTATGTCGACGACCTGGCGTTCAGCTCGGAGCTGTTGTACCTGGCAAACGTGCTGCCTGGCGCCAGCGCCAATCTGCGCAGCACCAGCGTGATCGCACAGTTCGTGGCGGCGCAGCAGGGGCGGTCACTGGCAATTCTGCCGTGCTTCCTCGCCGCGCAGGATCCGCGTCTGCTGCCGGTGTTGCCGGAAGAGATCAACATCACCCGGCAGTTCTGGATGTACTGCCGCGAGGACCTGCGCAAGCTCAAGCGGATTACCCTGTTGTGGGATTACATCCGGGAGGTGACTGAGCAAAATCAGGGTCTGTTGATGGGTGAGCGACGGGACATGGTGTTCGCCGACTAATCGGCGCTGACCACAATCGACACCCGGCGGTTCTCGGTTCGGCCAGCGGCGGTGTCGTTGGAGGCGACGGGCTGACTGCTGCCGAAGCCACGCAGCTGGATGTTTTGTTCGTTCATGCCCACCGAGGTCAGAACCATGCCAACGCTTTTCGCGCGGCGCACGGACAGCTGTTCGTTATACGATTCTTTACCCGACGCGTCGGTGTGACCATCGACCCGTACCCGCTCGATTCCGACCCCCAACAGCGCCTTGCCAATGCGCTCGACGATCTCGGTGCTCTGCGCATTGAGTTTTTCGACGTCACTGCCAAACAAGACTTTGCCGGACAGCCCAAACGCCCAGCCCTCGTCGGTCAACTCGAAACCTTGTTGTTTGAGCACCGCGACCTGCGCCGGGGTCAGGCCTTTTTGCGGCGCCGTCTGGCAACCGGCCAATGCCAGCACGGCCATGAACAGGGTCATCGTGAAAAATCGCAGAGGGAGTGAAAACACGGGCATTAGCTCCTGGTTTGAACATCGGCGACAGGGTGCTCCGACCCTGACGTGTGCTGAGCACCCCTGGCGAGGCGCTTGGCTTGGTACATGGCCGCATCGGCAGCATTGAGCAGCGCCCCCGGTGTCGTTCCATGATCAGGGTACACGGCGATGCCGATACTGAGAGAGGTCAGCACCTGGCTGGTCCCCGGCAACGGGATCGGCATTTCCATGCTTTCTAGGATTTTGTCGGCGATACGCTCGGCGTCTTCGGTCATGTGCAGCGGGGACAGCAGGACGGCAAATTCATCGCCCCCCAGACGCGCCACCAGATCGTCTTCGCGCAGCTGCGCACGAACCCGATTGGCCACGGCCACCAGCACCGCATCGCCGGCGGCGTGACCGAAGTTATCGTTGATCTCCTTGAATCGGTCGCTGTCGAGAAACAGCACCGCCACGCGCTCGTTGAGTTTGTTGGCGTTGCGCAGCGAACGACTCAGCCGGCCTTCGAAAAACGCCCGGTTCGGTAGCCCGGTGAGGCTGTCATGGCTGGCCTGGTGGGCCAGGGTTTCGTTTTCGCTTTGCAGGTGGGTCTGCCAGGATTCGAGTTCATCGAGCAAGGCATTGAAGTCGTTGCCCAGGTTGTCGAGTTCGGCAATGGCCGCCGGCGGCACACGCCGGTCGAAGGCACGGTCGCTGCGTGCAGCGTGAGCCACGCAAGCCAGGCTGCGCAGTGGGCCGGTGATCCCGCGAAGTTGTCGGCGTGCGAGATACAGCGCCACCCAGGCGCTGACAGCGGTACACAGAACGATCCCCACCAGTCCGCTGAGCAAAAAACGCATCAGGCTGCCACCGTGACCAATGAGCTGGACACTGCCGATTTCCTGGCCCTGATGGACAATCGGCATGCTGATCGGCTTTTCCAGAAACGCCTTGGCCATCTGCATTTCCAGGTCCGAGAAAAATCCGGTTTCCGGTCGCTGCCAACGGGCCAACAACTTGCCTTGCTCGTCCAGCACCTGGGCATCAGCCACTTCTTCGGTGGACGCGATCAATGCCAGCGCCTCCGTGGCGGCTGCCTTGTCATTGAACACCACCGCCGCTTCCACGGTGTAGTTGATGGAGCGTGCAATCAGGTGCAGGTTGTGGTCGGCGTAAACCCGCAAGGCCAGCACGCCCAGCAACGTCAGCGAAACACTGGCCATGGCCACGCCCACCAGTGCGACGATCAAATGACCGCGACCGATGACGGAGCGCAAGGTCGGACGACTATCCGGTTTGAATAGCGTCATGGTGCCGCCGGCTTGCGGCGGGACAGTTGCAGCACACTGGGGTGAATTCTCACGCCGCTGCGGGCGACGGAATCGAGGTTGACCTCGAAGGACACTTGCTCATCGCCGACTCGCAGGCAGAACAGGCTGCCGACGGTGCATTGGTCGTCGCTTTCGCTGATGCTCAGCACCGGCCGCCCCGCCAGCGAAGCGAAGAGCCGGCTGCGTTCCTCGCTGGTCAGTTTGCCGATGTACACCGCGTCGCACTCACCGACAATGGACGGGCTATCCGCCAGCAACCGACGCACGGTGACAGGACGGCCGGTGGCCTGGGTCGTGCCCTTGACCAGATCGTCGGTGTATTCGGTGGGGCCCACTATGCACAAACGCAGTTGTGCTGGCTCAACAGGCCAACGGGCATAACTGAGGATGCCGAGTACAACCTGCGTAACGGCTTGGGCGCGTTGATCGGCCATGCCGGGGGGCGTTTGCGCTTGCGCGAACACGAGGCCACTGAGCAAACAGAGAATGCCTGCCAGCATGACTCGCTTGCAGGCAACAATGTGCCCTGTCGTCCAGACAGCCACCTTCATGCAGGGATTCCATTCGGTCGTAACGGGATGATGCCGCAACGATAGCATAGCGTCGAAACGCTCGCGAGGCCGCGCAAGACGGCACTTCGGACAGTTTCCGTCGTCTGGCGCTGCCGTCCTCAATCCCCCGGCGGCATGGCCTCTTCCAATTCCAGCATCAGCCCGCTCAGGCGCTTGACCTTGCGTCGCACGGCCTCCTCAAACACGCCGCTACGCGGTTCGATCAAAGTAAACCAGTGTTTGGCGCGGGTGATGCCGGTGTAGATCAGCTCCTTGGTCAGAACCGGGTTCAGGGCGTCCGGCAAAATCAGCGCCGTATGGGCGAACTCGGAGCCCTGGGACTTGTGCACGGTCATGGCGTACACCGTTTCGACATCATTCAGCCGGCTCGGCAGGACAAAGCGCACGCCGCCCTGGCCGTCGTTACGCGGGAAGGCCACGCGCAGCACTTGGCGCCCCGCCTCGGGTCCCTCGCGCTCCGGCAGCTTGAGCGCAATGCCGATGTCGCCGTTCATCAAGCCCAGGCCATAGTCGTTGCGGGTCATCAGCACTGGCCGACCTTCGTACCACTGTTGATTGCTGTCGATCAGCCTGGCCTTGAGCAGCGCATCGGTCACTCGCTGATTCAGGCCTTCCACGCCCCATGGTCCCTTGCGCACGGCGCACAGTAACTGGAAGGCATCGAAGGCTTGCAACACGTCGCGAGCCCAATCGGTCCAGCGCGGATCCTCGAGGGTGCTGTCGAGCGACGGTCGCCGACTGCGCAGCAGGCTCAGGTAATGCCGATACCCTTGCGGTCCATCGCCATGGCCTTCGAGCAACAAGCGCTCCAGTGCCCTGTCGTGCTCACCTTTGAGAGGCAGGGAAAACACATCATCGTGGTTTCCGGCCGCCAACAACTTGCGAGCTTCTTCGGGTTGTTGCTGATTGACCCAGCGAGCCAGTTGGCCTATGCCACTGCCCTCGCCGAACCGGCGCGAGTGGCGCAGCATCACGACCTGCTGGGCCAGCGGATGAGTCCCGTGAGTGTCTTGCTGCAAACCGCTGGTTTCGAGGTGTTCACCACTGACCGCTTCCAGCCACTGTCGGGTCTGCGGGCCGTACCAACCTGCCTCGGCGTCGCGGCACAAATCGCCCAGCACGGCGCCGGCTTCCACCGATGCCAGTTGATCCTTGTCACCGAGCAGCACCAGTCGTGCATGAGCCGGCATCGCGTCGAGCAGATTGGCCATCATCTCCAGGTCGATCATCGAGGCTTCATCGACCACCAGGACATCCAGCGGCAAGCGATTACCGGCGTGATGCCGAAAGTGTCGGGTACCGGGACGGCTGCCGAGCAGGCGGTGCACGGTAGTGACGTCTGACGGAATTTTTTCTCGCACGGCCTCGGCCACCTCCAGCGTCCGGACTTGCTGGCTGATGGATTCCGTCAGCCGCGCCGCCGCTTTGCCGGTGGGGGCCGCAAGACGGATGCGCAGTGGTTTGCCAGCCTCCACCGCCGGTGCCTGCAACAGCGCCAGCAAACGCACGACCGTGGTGGTCTTGCCGGTTCCGGGACCGCCAGTGACGATGCTGAATGCACTGCGGGTCGCCAAGGCACACGCGAGTTTCTGCCAGTCGATCAGTTCGCCGGGCCGGGCCGGGCCGAACAGACCGGTGAGGCGTTGAGGCAAGTCATTCGGTGTGGACTCGTGTTCTGCCAGACGCAGGCGCAGCGCGTTATCGATACGTCGCTCGTACACCCAGTAACGGCGCAAGTACAGGCGCTTTCCCGACAACACCAACGGCCTTTGCAACGCCGTTTCGCTGCCATCGGCCGCCAATGCGACCAGCCGGCTGGAGGCCAGGACCTTGCACCAGTGGGCGCCGTCCAGCGTCTCAAGCAATTGCGAAGGCAGCAACATCGCACCACTTTGCAGGTCGCCTTCCGGCGGCAACGACAGGGCGAAATCCGGCGCCTTGAGCGTCTCGAACAGATCCAGGCAGACGTGACCGTGGCCCAGTTGATGGCTGGTCAATGCCGCCGCCAGCAGCACCAGCGGATCATCGTCGGGGGCGAGCTCGTGCAAAAAGGCAACGAAGGCTTTGTCCAGCGCTCGCAACCAGCCGCGCTCGACCCAGCGCGTGAGCAACGACAACAAGTCATCGGCGCGACTCAACGGCGCCAGATTTGCCAGGCTTTCGGCTGCCAACGGCGTCGGCAACACATCGGCAAAGGTGCGGCTCATAGCAATACTCCCTGTTCCCAGGCCGGTTCGGCCTTGGGTTCCGGCTTGCCCTGAAACAGCCGGTCCAGACGCTCGATCAGTTCCCGTGGCGGACGGGCAAAATACACGCCCTGACTGGATGAGCGCGTGCCGCGCAGAAACAGATACAACGCCCCTCCGACATGCCGGTCGTAATCGTAATCGGCAAGCCGCGCCTTGAGCTGACGATGCAGGGCCAACAGGTACAGCACGTATTGCAGGTCGTAGCGATTATCCAGGATCGACTGTTCCATCGCCTGCTCGGTGTAGGCCATGTCATCGACGCCCAGCCAGTTGGATTTGTAATCGGCGACGTAATAGCGACCATCGTGCTCGAAAGTCAGGTCGATGAAGCCTTTGAACATGCCATTGAGCAGTACCGGTTCGGCCGCAACACGGGCGACGCCGTTGTGGGTATGTTGGCGGACCAGCTCGTCGAGTTTGAGCACATCGACCTTATGGCTGGCGAACCAGAACTCCATCTCGACACGGTATTGTTTCAGTTGCCCAAAAATCACGGGCGCCTGCCCAGCGCCGATGTGCAGCGGCGACTTGAGCAAGTGCTGCAGCCAATCGCTCAGCGTGGTGATCCAGCCTTCCCAGCCACGACGGTTGCAGCGACGGGCAATCGCGTCTTCCACGGCCCGCGGCGTGGCGGCAAAACCTTCGTCACCCGCCCACTCAAGCAAACCATGAAGAAAGGTGCCGGGATTCGGACCACGCGGGAACCGATGGATATCGGCACCGCCGGCGATCACTTCGCGCGGCGCTTCAGGATCGAGGCGCTCGTCGTCGAACAGCTTTTGCGCCTGCGGGTTTTCCGGTGCTTCATCACTGCCCACGCTCAGGCTGTCGCCTATGCGAAGGGCGCTGTAGGAGGCAATCCACCAGTTTTCGCTGGCTTTGCGCTTGGGGATCAGGGGGGCGAGCAAGCTCGCATCGTTCTGCGGCGGATGGTAATGCTCATCCGTCTTTTCAGGCATCTCACTGTAATTCAGCGCGGGACAATCCTGCTGCAGGTCTTCCAGCCAACGCTTCAAACCTTGCGACTCCACCAATGGAGCACCGCCCCCCAACAGATAACCCAACGCAGAGAGGTGCAACACCGAACTGTTGTTATTACCGCGCTTGAGGTCAGTGACACCGAGCCAGCAGGCATGTTGAGCCCGGGTCAAGGCGACATAAAGCAAACGCAGATCCTCGGCCAGCCGCTCATCATCCGCCAGCGCGATCAACTCGGGCGTGGGCTTGAGGGTCACTCGAGCATTGCCCGCTTCATCGTGGTAATGCAGCGGCAAACGGCTTCCGTCCACCGGTTTCGCCGAACACACGAATGGCAGAAACACCAAGGGATACTCAAGCCCCTTGGACTTGTGAATGGTCACGACCTTGACCAGTTGCTCGTCACTTTCAAGACGCAGGATCTGTTCCTCACCCGCCTGACCGGACAGCGCCAGATGTTCGGACAAGTGCCGGATCAACGCTTGCTCGCCATCCAGTTCGGCGGCCGCCTGTTGCAGCAACTCGGACAGGTGCAGCAAGTTGGTCAGCACCCGCTCGCCGTCACTGCGCGCAATCAATGCCTGAGGCAGCTGGAAGTCATGCAGCAAACGACGCAGCATGGGCAGCACGCCTTGCTTGCGCCAGAGCTCGCGATAACCACGGAACTGCATGACCCGCGCTTCCCAGGCCAGCTCGTCCTGATTCAACCGTTCAAGTTCTGCCAGCGACAGGTTCAACGTGATGCTCGCCAGCGCGGCCCGCAACGGACGCTCGACATCCGGCTCGGCACACGCCTTGAGCCAGGTCAGCAGATCGTGGGCTTCCTGGGCGGCGAACACGGAATCCTTGTCCGACAGATAAACGCTGCGCACACCACGGGCGGAGAGTTCGGCGCGTACGGCCTGAGCTTCTTTACCGTCGCGCACCAGAATTGCGATATCCGCCGGCAACAGGCCCCTGAAGTCCTTGCCGTCCTGGATGAAACCCGCCTTGCCTTGCTGTCCGCCGTTCAGCAACGCGGTAATTTCACTGGCGCAAGCGGCAGCCAATTGCTGTCGGTAAACCGCGCCCGACAGGGGCTGGTCGGCGGACAAATGCCAGATGTTCAGCGCGGGTACAACCTGCCCCCCGATGCTCAACACTTCTTTGCGTCCCTGGGAGGCGACCGGCAGAAACGGCACGGGGTTATCGCCATTCCGTTCGCGAAACAGGAACGCACCCCGACCGGCCTCGCGCGACTCGGCGCGCGCAAACACATGGTTCACCGCACCGACCATGCCATGGCTGGAACGGAAGTTGGTCCCCAGTGTATGCAGTCGGCCTGCGGTGGCTTGACGAGCGCGCAGGTAGGTATAGATATCGGCACCACGGAAGGCATAGATCGCCTGCTTTGGGTCGCCGATCAGGAACAGGCCGCATTCGGGGTTGTTGTCTTCGATGCGATAGATGCTTTCGAAGATTTGGTACTGCACCGGGTCGGTGTCCTGGAACTCGTCGATCAACGCCACCGGAAACTGTTCGCGGATCAAGGTCGCCAGGCGTTCGCCACCCTCGGATTGCAATGCGGCATCGAGGCGCAGCAACATGTCATCGAAGCCCATTTCCGCGCGACGACGTTTTTCCGCCTCGAACCGTGCGCCCACCCACTGGGCGGCGTGTTGCAGAACCGCGGCATCGGGAGTCGGCAATCCATCGAGACTGGCCTTGAGGCCCGGCATGGCGTCCAGTCCCGGATGGCGGGGGACTTCGCCTTTTTTCCACGCTTCAGCCATGCCCTCAGGGGTCAGGCGGGTGAAGCCGGTGCCAATATCCAACTGCTCAAGCAATTCGTCTTCGGCCCAGGCCTTCAACTTTTCGAACCAGGGTTCGAAGTAACGCGCCTGCATCTTGCGCCCATCAACGCTTTTGCTCGCAACACCCTCGTGACAGATCGCAAGCAACTCGTCGGCCCACTGACGCCAGGGCATTTTGAGTTCGATCAAGGCTGCCCGGCGCTCCTGCAGACATTCGTTGATCAGCTCGGCAGGCTCTTTGCCTTCGACGCTGTCGCGCTCACTGGCGAATAATCCACGGACGCGTGGCAACAGCGCCGCCGGACCGCCCCAATTACCACGCACCCAGTTCAGCGCATCGCCTTGCATCGGGTAGCAGAACAATCGCCAGTAATCGCGCAGGACTTCGCCCAGCAAATCGCTGTGATCGGTTTCCAGGGTCTGGGTAAACAGGCTGCCGCTGTCGAACGCATGCTCGCGCAACATCCGCTGACACCAGCTGTGGATGGTCGAGACAGCCGCTTCATCCATCCACTGGGCAGCGATGTCCAGACGATTCGCGCATCCGGGCCACTGCTCCGGAAGGTACTGATCACGCAACTCCGCGATCAGCGCATCCGGCGGCGGAGTTTCATCGCGGAAAAACCGCGCGGCTTCTGCCAGGCGCGTTCGAATGCGTTCGCGCAGCTCCTTGGTCGCGGCGTCAGTGAAGGTCACGACGAGGATTTGCGGCGGTAACAATTCACGCCCGAAGCCACTCGATTCGCCACCGTGGCCGAGGACCAGGCGTAGGTACAGCGCGGAAATAGTGAAGGTTTTCCCGGTGCCGGCACTGGCTTCGATCAGTTGACTGCCGCGCAGCGGGAATGCCAGGGCCAGCGGTGTTTTCGCGGTCATGAGCGCGCTTCCTCGCTGCTCAATGAGCGCCACGGCGCTTCAAGCATCGGTTTGTACAAAGCGTTGCACCAATCAGGGAAAGTCTCGTCGGCGATCAGTGCGTCGTAGTCAGCGAACTGTCGGGCGAGCGCGGGACTTTCCCTACGCTCGCCATCCGTGGTCATGCCATCGCCTTCATAAGCTTTGCGGCCAGCGGCATCGGCTTTGGCCGGATCGGTTTGAGCGAGCCAGGCAAACGCTGTTTTCACCGCAATGGGCAGAGGCTGGCGCATGCCCGTTTGCCAGGCCATCAACAGGTCGCCCAGGATTAGGGATGCGGTATTTTTTTCAATCGGGCCGAGTAACAGACTGTCGTCACTGGCCACCAGTGCAGTGGTCATCTCCATGCCACTGGCGCAGGCAACCAGATGATTGACCCAGGGTCGTGTCAGACGATGCCACTTGCGGGATTTGATCGAACCGATGCTGTTGGGGATCGTAGTGACCGACAACAATCCGCCGTCTGCGCGTTGATGCAGACCGCTGAGCCATCCTTCCAGACGCAGACCTTGAAGTTCGAAATTGACCGGCAGAGCGCTGGTGAGTGGCGTGGGCCATAACGCCAGTAGCTGTTGATAGCGTTGCAGCAGATCCGGTAACGGCTCGATCAACTCTCGTTGCAGGCATTCGCCAAAACCGGCCATGGGCAGCAGACCGCTGTTTTGCAGGCGTTTGGCATGCGCATCCAACACCTCATCCACACGTTCAAGCTGTGCCAGCGCGGCGCCAAGCAAACTGTCGCTGAGGCTATAGCGTTGCAGCGCATCAAGTACAAAGGGCTCTTCATCGGCCAGCGGCACTTCAGCGGCTTCGAAGAACACCTTCAATCGCTGGCTGAAGAAATGTCGCACAGGATTGCGCAGGAAATCCTGCAACTGACCCAGGCTCAACGGCTCTTCCTGAACGTAAGCGTCCAGGATGTTGTTATCGATAACTGGCTCACCAGACTGATGAAGCACCTGCCATTCGTTGGCGAAGCTGAACAGATCATCGCCTTCATGGAAGTAACGGGCGCTGAACGGTTGCAACGGATGTTCCTGAGTCATGGCCTCAAGCAGATCTTCATCTGCATTGCGCAATCGCCAGCCACTGGCCAGATGGTCGCGCAACTGGCCGATCAATACGGATGCGGGACGCTCGCTGTTATCGCGAATGCTACGGCCAACCCAACTGATATAGAGCTGGTCACATGCCGACAGCAGTGCCTCCAGCAGCAGATAGCGATCATCTTCTCGGCGCGAACGGTCACCCGGTCGATAATCGCTGCCCATGAGGTCGAAGTCCAAAGGCGGTTGCGCGCGCGGATAATCGCCGTCATTCATGCCGAGCAGACAGACCAGTTTGAACGGGATCGCGCGCATCGGCATCAACGTGCAGAAATTGACTGCGCCGGCGAGAAAGCGCTGGGACAATCGGCCTTGATCAAGTCCGGCGAGCCAGGCTTCACGAACGACCGTCAACGGTAGCTCGTCATGCAAACCGACGGACTCGCAAGTCTCAAGCCAGGTTTCACGCAACTCCTCGAGCTGGGCCAGCAGGTAGTCGTCATGTTCATTGCTGGCCTGGAAAAACAACTGCACCAGCGCCTGCAACCGTACACCCCATTGCTTGGGCGGCGCCGGTCGCGAGAGCTCCTGATGGGCAATCTCCAGCGCGTCCAACAAAGCAACCAGTGGCCCGATGAGTGCGGCATCCAGACCACCGATCTCGTCGTAGGGCTCGATGCCTTCGCAAGCGCTGCCGCTTCCCACGGCGTAGCCAAGCAGCATCCGACGCAGTCCGAAACGCCAACTGTTCTGTTCCAGTTCCTGAGGCAGGCCCAAACCTGCCCGTTGCCCGGCGTTCATACCCCAACGAATGCCAGCGCCTTCGATCCAGCGATGCAGGGTCGGCAGGTCTCGCTCCTCCACACCAAAGCGAGTGCGCAGGGCCGGAACATCCAGCAGGTCGAGGATTTCGCTGACGGGGAATCGACTGTCCGGCAGTTTAAGCAGATGTTCGACAGCGATCAGCAGCGGGTCACGGCCACGTTGCCCCTGGTCTGCGAGCGTGAAGGGAATGAAGCGCGGGTCATTGCGTTCAAGCTGCCCGAATACTGCACGAATATGCGGGGCATAGCTGTCGATATCCGGGACCATCACAATGACGTCGCGAGGCCTTAAATCGGGATCTGCACTGAAACGGGCGAGCAACTGGTCGTGAAGGATCTCCACCTCTCGCTGGGCGCTATGGGCGATGTGAAATCGGATTGATTGATCCACTTTTGGATCGACTGCCGGCCAGCGTTCACGCGTTTCATTCAGAGGACGTAATTCAAGAATGTCGTCCTGCAATTGATTGAGCATGCTCAGTGGCTGACTGTCACTGAACAGGTCGATTCTCCCGTCACGAAATGCCGAGCGATAGCTGTTGGGATCGTCGTAGCTATCGAGCAGATTGATGTAGTCCCGTCCCTGCTTGCCCCACGCAGCCAAGAGGGGATGGGCATGCTGATGCAGGATTTGCGGATCCAGGACAACCGGCATGCCGCTCTTGCGAGCCTGACGTTTGTATTGATGCCGTAACAGGTCTTTATCAGCGACGATGTCCGCCCAATGGTGGCGACACGGATTATGAACGCACAGCAAGACCTGACTGAAACGAGCCAGCCCGGCGAGCGCTTCAAGCGCCTGGGCGGGAAGTGAAGAAATACCGAAAACGATCACCCGCGAGGGAAGTCCATCAGGCGCAACGTCGAGGCTGTTGATACGCTCGATAAATCGTTGATGGACGCCGGCACGGCTTTGCGCCATGCCTTGTTCACCGACATCCAGCAACAGTGCACGCCACAATTCTGCCTGCCAGCAGTTTGCCGCAGTCAGGGCTTTCGCTTCACCTCGACCGTTGCGTAATTGATGACGACCTTCTGCCCAGTCCTCGAGCCAGTCAGCTCGGTATACCTGGTATTGGTCAAACAGGTCAGCCAGTCGCTCGGCCAACTGATAGCGTTTGCGCAAATCGGTGTCATGGGTAAGGAAGCGTTGCAGAGGTTCGAAGTGTGGCTGATCGATCAACTGCGGAAGCAGGCGCATGAGACGCCAGGTCAGTGGGGCTTTATCGAGCAGGGATTTGACCGGGATTTCATCTCGGCCCAGGACCATGCGATAGAGCTGCCACATGAAGCTGCCCGGTAACTGCACATCGATCGCTGCGGCGATACCGCAGCCGCCCATGTCGTCCTCTTTCGGGTCCTCCGCCAGTGCCAGCTTCAACCATTGGGCGATGCCGTTGCTCTGGACCAAAGCGATTTCATTTTCCAAGGGTGCCAGCGGGTAGCGCCGCATCCAGCTGACCACCAGGCTGCGCAACTCGTCCAGGCGGTTGCCGTGAACCACCATAAAACCAGCACTGAGGGACGTTGCGTCCGGCATAAAGGCTTCCTTGGAAAAATACAAAAGCTAGGGCCGAACCTTAGCATTGTCGGGAGACTGTGACAGCCGGAAGGCGTCCGGTGTTGCTGTACGAACTTTCCTGCGGACAAAACAAAACCCCAACTGCTTTCGCAATTGGGGTTTCGGAATTTAATCTTGACGATGACCTACTCTCACATGGGGAAACCCCACACTACCATCGGCGATGCATCGTTTCACTGCTGAGTTCGGGATGGGATCAGGTGGTTCCAATGCTCTATGGTCGTCAAGAAATTCGGTAGCCAGGTCGTGGGCCTTTGCAGGTTCACGCTCCAGCGAATGGGTATGCGATAGTTTGTGTGTTTGTTTCTCGAACTTTCGGTTCGTTTCGTCTTCACACACCGCAATCTGGTGCCTTTTCAGGTCAGCAAATTGCTTGGGTGTTATATGGTCAAGCCTCACGGGCAATTAGTATTGGTTAGCTCAACGCCTCACAGCGCTTACACACCCAACCTATCAACGTCGTAGTCTTCGACGGCCCTTCAGGGGACTCAAGGTCCCAGTGAGATCTCATCTTGAGGCTAGTTTCCCGCTTAGATGCTTTCAGCGGTTATCTATTCCGAACATAGCTACCCGGCAATGCCACTGGCGTGACAACCGGAACACCAGAGGTTCGTCCACTCCGGTCCTCTCGTACTAGGAGCAGCCCCTCTCAAATCTCAAACGTCCACGGCAGATAGGGACCGAACTGTCTCACGACGTTCTAAACCCAGCTCGCGTACCACTTTAAATGGCGAACAGCCATACCCTTGGGACCGGCTTCAGCCCCAGGATGTGATGAGCCGACATCGAGGTGCCAAACACCGCCGTCGATATGAACTCTTGGGCGGTATCAGCCTGTTATCCCCGGAGTACCTTTTATCCGTTGAGCGATGGCCCTTCCATACAGAACCACCGGATCACTAAGACCTACTTTCGTACCTGCTCGACGTGTCTGTCTCGCAGTCAAGCGCGCTTTTGCCTTTATACTCTACGACCGATTTCCGACCGGTCTGAGCGCACCTTCGTACTCCTCCGTTACTCTTTAGGAGGAGACCGCCCCAGTCAAACTACCCACCATACACTGTCCTCGATCCGGATAACGGACCTGAGTTAGAACCTCAAAGTTGCCAGGGTGGTATTTCAAGGTTGGCTCCACGCGAACTGGCGTCCACGCTTCAAAGCCTCCCACCTATCCTACACAAGCAAATTCAAAGTCCAGTGCAAAGCTATAGTAAAGGTTCACGGGGTCTTTCCGTCTAGCCGCGGATACACTGCATCTTCACAGCGATTTCAATTTCACTGAGTCTCGGGTGGAGACAGCGCCGCCATCGTTACGCCATTCGTGCAGGTCGGAACTTACCCGACAAGGAATTTCGCTACCTTAGGACCGTTATAGTTACGGCCGCCGTTTACCGGGGCTTCGATCAAGAGCTTCGCGTTAGCTAACCCCATCAATTAACCTTCCGGCACCGGGCAGGCGTCACACCCTATACGTCCACTTTCGTGTTTGCAGAGTGCTGTGTTTTTAATAAACAGTCGCAGCGGCCTGGTATCTTCGACCGGCATGAGCTTACGGAGCAAGTCCTTCACCCTCACCGGCGCACCTTCTCCCGAAGTTACGGTGCCATTTTGCCTAGTTCCTTCACCCGAGTTCTCTCAAGCGCCTTGGTATTCTCTACCCAACCACCTGTGTCGGTTTGGGGTACGGTTCCTGGTTACCTGAAGCTTAGAAGCTTTTCTTGGAAGCATGGCATCAACCACTTCGTGTTCTAAAAGAACACTCGTCATCAGCTCTCGGCCTTAGAATCCCGGATTTACCTAAGATTCCAGCCTACCACCTTAAACTTGGACAACCAACGCCAAGCTGGCCTAGCCTTCTCCGTCCCTCCATCGCAATAACCAGAAGTACAGGAATATTAACCTGTTTTCCATCGACTACGCTTTTCAGCCTCGCCTTAGGGACCGACTAACCCTGCGTCGATTAACGTTGCGCAGGAAACCTTGGTCTTTCGGCGTGGGTGTTTTTCACACCCATTGTCGTTACTCATGTCAGCATTCGCACTTCTGATACCTCCAGCAAGCTTCTCAACTCACCTTCACAGGCTTACAGAACGCTCCTCTACCGCATCACCTAAGTGATACCCGTAGCTTCGGTGTATGGTTTGAGCCCCGTTACATCTTCCGCGCAGGCCGACTCGACTAGTGAGCTATTACGCTTTCTTTAAAGGGTGGCTGCTTCTAAGCCAACCTCCTAGCTGTCTAAGCCTTCCCACATCGTTTCCCACTTAACCATAACTTTGGGACCTTAGCTGACGGTCTGGGTTGTTTCCCTTTTCACGACGGACGTTAGCACCCGCCGTGTGTCTCCCATGCTCGGCACTTGTAGGTATTCGGAGTTTGCATCGGTTTGGTAAGTCGGGATGACCCCCTAGCCGAAACAGTGCTCTACCCCCTACAGTGATACATGAGGCGCTACCTAAATAGCTTTCGAGGAGAACCAGCTATCTCCGAGCTTGATTAGCCTTTCACTCCGATCCACAGGTCATCCGCTAACTTTTCAACGGTAGTCGGTTCGGTCCTCCAGTTAGTGTTACCCAACCTTCAACCTGCCCATGGATAGATCGCCCGGTTTCGGGTCTATTCCCAGCGACTAGACGCCCTATTAAGACTCGCTTTCGCTACGCCTCCCCTATTCGGTTAAGCTCGCCACTGAAAATAAGTCGCTGACCCATTATACAAAAGGTACGCAGTCACCCAACAAAGTGGGCTCCCACTGCTTGTACGCATACGGTTTCAGGATCTATTTCACTCCCCTCTCCGGGGTTCTTTTCGCCTTTCCCTCACGGTACTAGTTCACTATCGGTCAGTCAGTAGTATTTAGCCTTGGAGGATGGTCCCCCCATATTCAGACAAAGTTTCTCGTGCTCCGTCCTACTCGATTTCATGACTAAGAGATTTTCGCGTACAGGGCTATCACCCACTATGGCCGCACTTTCCAGAGCGTTCCGCTAATCTCAAAGCCACTTAAGGGCTAGTCCCCGTTCGCTCGCCACTACTAAGGGAATCTCGGTTGATTTCTTTTCCTCAGGGTACTTAGATGTTTCAGTTCCCCTGGTTCGCTTCTTAAGCCTATGTATTCAGCTTAAGATACCTAACTTATGTTAGGTGGGTTCCCCCATTCAGATATCTCCGGATCAAAGTCTGTTTGCCGACTCCCCGAAGCTTTTCGCAGGCTACCACGTCTTTCATCGCCTCTGACTGCCAAGGCATCCACCGTATGCGCTTCTTCACTTGACCATATAACCCCAAGCAATCTGGTTATACTGTGAAGACGACATTCGCCGAAAATTCGCGATTAAACTCACAAATTTTACCTTAGCCTGATCCGTTACCAGTGAAAGTAACGTTCAGTCTATCTTTCTATCACATACCCAAATTTTTAAAGAACGATCTAATCAAAGACTAGAAATCAATATTCACACCGGAATATTCATTTCTAAACTCTAACAGCAGAAGCAGTTATATGGTGGAGCCAAACGGGATCGAACCGTTGACCTCCTGCGTGCAAGGCAGGCGCTCTCCCAGCTGAGCTATGGCCCCATAACAAAATTGGTGGGTCTGGGCAGATTCGAACTGCCGACCTCACCCTTATCAGGGGTGCGCTCTAACCAACTGAGCTACAGACCCAATTTCGGGCTGCTTCTTATCGTCTTCTTCAATGAATCAAGCAATTCGTGTGGGAACTTATGGAGCAGCTGATGTCGTCGATTAAGGAGGTGATCCAGCCGCAGGTTCCCCTACGGCTACCTTGTTACGACTTCACCCCAGTCATGAATCACACCGTGGTAACCGTCCTCCCGAAGGTTAGACTAGCTACTTCTGGTGCAACCCACTCCCATGGTGTGACGGGCGGTGTGTACAAGGCCCGGGAACGTATTCACCGCGACATTCTGATTCGCGATTACTAGCGATTCCGACTTCACGCAGTCGAGTTGCAGACTGCGATCCGGACTACGATCGGTTTTGTGGGATTAGCTCCACCTCGCGGCTTGGCAACCCTCTGTACCGACCATTGTAGCACGTGTGTAGCCCAGGCCGTAAGGGCCATGATGACTTGACGTCATCCCCACCTTCCTCCGGTTTGTCACCGGCAGTCTCCTTAGAGTGCCCACCATAACGTGCTGGTAACTAAGGACAAGGGTTGCGCTCGTTACGGGACTTAACCCAACATCTCACGACACGAGCTGACGACAGCCATGCAGCACCTGTCTCAATGTTCCCGAAGGCACCAATCCATCTCTGGAAAGTTCATTGGATGTCAAGGCCTGGTAAGGTTCTTCGCGTTGCTTCGAATTAAACCACATGCTCCACCGCTTGTGCGGGCCCCCGTCAATTCATTTGAGTTTTAACCTTGCGGCCGTACTCCCCAGGCGGTCAACTTAATGCGTTAGCTGCGCCACTAAGAGCTCAAGGCTCCCAACGGCTAGTTGACATCGTTTACGGCGTGGACTACCAGGGTATCTAATCCTGTTTGCTCCCCACGCTTTCGCACCTCAGTGTCAGTATCAGTCCAGGTGGTCGCCTTCGCCACTGGTGTTCCTTCCTATATCTACGCATTTCACCGCTACACAGGAAATTCCACCACCCTCTACCATACTCTAGCTCGTCAGTTTTGAATGCAGTTCCCAGGTTGAGCCCGGGGATTTCACATCCAACTTAACGAACCACCTACGCGCGCTTTACGCCCAGTAATTCCGATTAACGCTTGCACCCTCTGTATTACCGCGGCTGCTGGCACAGAGTTAGCCGGTGCTTATTCTGTCGGTAACGTCAAGACACCAACGTATTAGGTTAATGCCCTTCCTCCCAACTTAAAGTGCTTTACAATCCGAAGACCTTCTTCACACACGCGGCATGGCTGGATCAGGCTTTCGCCCATTGTCCAATATTCCCCACTGCTGCCTCCCGTAGGAGTCTGGACCGTGTCTCAGTTCCAGTGTGACTGATCATCCTCTCAGACCAGTTACGGATCGTCGCCTTGGTGAGCCATTACCTCACCAACTAGCTAATCCGACCTAGGCTCATCTGATAGCGCAAGGCCCGAAGGTCCCCTGCTTTCTCCCGTAGGACGTATGCGGTATTAGCGTCCGTTTCCGAGCGTTATCCCCCACTACCAGGCAGATTCCTAGGCATTACTCACCCGTCCGCCGCTCTCAAGAGAAGCAAGCTTCTCTCTACCGCTCGACTTGCATGTGTTAGGCCTGCCGCCAGCGTTCAATCTGAGCCATGATCAAACTCTTCAGTTCAAACATCTTTGGGTTTTTAAGAAACCCTAAACTTGGCTCAGCAATCGTTGGTTACATCTTTGATTTCTCGCGGAGTAACTTGTGATGCTGATAATCTTGTTGACTATCAGTCTGACTCCACAAGCACCCACACGAATTGCTTGATTCAGTTGTTAAAGAGCGGTTGGTTAAGATCTTTCGTCTCAACCGAGGCGCGCATTCTACAGCGTCCTCTGTATCTGTCAAGCGGTTATTTTCAGAAGTTTTCAAAGTTTCCTTTGCAACTTCAACCACTTGCGCTTCCGATCTCTCGTTAGCGGGAGGAGAATCCTACAGCGTTGTTCGCTGCTGTCAACACCTCTTTTTCTCCGCTTTCGACCGAGAAGATCGAGCCGTCAATCAAGCGACAACACACTGCCTGACCAACTCCTTCTGGGCTTCGATGAACCGAAGCAACTCGCTGTCGAAAACTGCGTAACTCTTTGTTTACCAAGGAGTTTTCCGTTTCGACTGCGCCGGAAGTGGGGCGAATTATAGACTTCCAGAATCTGCCGTCAACCCCTGATTTCACATTTCTGTCATACAGGTCAAAAAAGCCCGTAAACACGAAGGCCGAGCCCCAGGGGGCTCGGCCTTCTTCTCTTCTACTTACAAGCTCGGGAACGCAAATTGCGACGCTTCATGGCTCGCACGCTGCGGCCAGCGCTGGGTGATGGCTTTGCGACGGGTGTAGAAGCGCACGCCATCCGGGCCATACGCATGCAGGTCGCCGAACAGCGAACGCTTCCAACCGCCAAAGCTGTGATACGCCACTGGCACTGGCAACGGCACGTTGACGCCGACCATACCGACTTCGATCTCATCGCAGAACAACCGCGCCGCTTCCCCATCACGGGTAAAGATGCAGGTGCCATTGCCATACTCGTGATCATTGATCAGCTGCATCGCCTCTTCCAGGCTGTTGACCCGGACAACGCACAACACTGGCCCGAAGATCTCTTCTTTATAGATACGCATTTCCGGGGTGACGTTATCGAAAAGACAGCCACCCAGGAAGAAACCTTCTTCATGACCGGCCACACTCAGACCACGACCATCGACGACCAAGGTTGCACCCGACGCAACACCGTCTTCTACATAGCCACTGACTTTGTCACGAGCCTGACCGGTGACCAATGGCCCCATGTCCAAGCCACAAGTGGTGCCTGCGCCAATCTTCAATGCCTTGATCTGCGGCGTCAGTTTGGCCACCAAAGCATCTGCCACCTGATCACCGACGCACACAGCCACCGAGATCGCCATGCAACGCTCACCGCACGAACCGTACGCCGCGCCCATCAGTGCGCTGACGGCGTTATCCAGATCTGCATCCGGCATCAGCACCGCGTGGTTCTTCGCGCCGCCCAGTGCCTGAACGCGTTTGCCGCGCTTGGTGCCTTCGGCGTAGATGTATTCGGCAATCGGCGTCGAACCGACAAAGCTCAACGCTTTGACTTCCGGCGCTTCGATCAGCGCATCTACCGCAGCCTTGTCACCATGCACAACGCTCAACACACCTTTAGGCAGACCGGCTTCCAACAACAACTGAGCGATCAACAGTGTAGAACTTGGATCACGCTCGGACGGCTTGAGGATGAAGCAGTTACCGCAGACGATCGCCAGCGGATACATCCACAGCGGCACCATCGCAGGGAAGTTGAACGGCGTAATGCCGGCAACCACGCCCAACGGCTGGAAGTCCGACCAGGCATCAATGTTCGGGCCGACGTTACGACTGTACTCGCCCTTGAGGATTTCCGGCGCTGCACACGCGAACTCGACGTTCTCGATACCGCGTTTCAGTTCACCGGCAGCATCTTCCAGCGTCTTGCCGTGCTCTTCGCTGATCAGTTGGGCGATACGTGCTTCGTTCTGTTCCAGCAGTTGCTTGAAGCGGAACATCACCTGAGCACGCTTGGCCGGCGGAGTATTGCGCCAGGCCGGGAACGCAGCCTTGGCCGAATCGATGGCTTTCTGAATGGTTTCGCGACTGGCCAAAGGCAGCTTATGGATCGCCTGGCCGGTGGACGGGTTGAACACGTCAGCCGTGCGACCGTCTTCGGTCACCAGTTCGCCATTGATCAAATGCGGAATAAGGCTCATGCGGGGCTCCAGAAAAGTTGTCCACAGGCGCCCGTCAACGGACGCCTCTATATAGAAGGGAAAATCAGTCGATTTTGTTCAGCACTTCGCCGACCGCGTCGAACAGGCGATCAAGGTCTTGCGGCTTGCTGTTGAAGGTTGGGCCGAACTGCAGGGTGTCGCCGCCGAAGCGCACGTAGAACCCGGCTTTCCAAAGCGCCATGCCCGCTTCGAACGGACGCACGATGGCGTCGCCGTCACGCGGGGCAATCTGGATCGCACCGGCCAGACCGTAGTTACGAATGTCGATGATGTTTTTCGAGCCCTTCAGGCCGTGCAGCGCATTTTCGAAATGCGGCGCGACGTCGGCCACGCTCTGCACCAGGTTTTCCTTTTGCAGCAGGTCGAGTGCTGCCAGGCCTGCGGCGCACGCCACCGGGTGCGCGGAGTAGGTGTAACCGTGCGGGAATTCCACGGCGTATTCAGGCGTCGCCTGGTTCATGAAGGTCTGGTAGATCTCGGAGCTGGCAATCACCGCGCCCATCGGGATCGCGCCGTTGGTGACTTGCTTGGCGATGCACATCAGGTCCGGGGTCACGCCGAAGCTGTCAGCGCCGAACATCGAGCCGGTACGGCCGAAACCGGTGATCACTTCGTCGAACACCAGCAGGATGTTGTGCTGATCGCAGATCTCGCGCAGACGCTTGAGGTAGCCCTCAGGCGGAACCAGCACACCAGCGGAGCCGGCCATTGGTTCAACAAATACAGCAGCAATGTTCGAAGCGTCATGCAGCTCGATGAGTTTGAGCAGCTCATCGGCCAGAGCGATACCGCCCTCTTTCGGCATGCCACGAGAATAGGCATTGCTTGCCAGCAAGGTGTGCGGCAGGTGATCAACGTCCATCATCGCCTGACCGAACATTTTGCGGTTGCCGTTGACGCCGCCGAGGCTGGTGCCGGCGATGTTCACGCCGTGGTAACCACGGGCACGGCCGATCATTTTGGTTTTGGTTGCCTGGCCTTTCAGACGCCAGTAAGCACGGACCATTTTCACCGCGGTATCCGCACACTCGGAACCCGAGTCAGTGAAGAACACGTGATTCAGATTGCCCGGCGTCAGGTCAGTGATTTTCTCGGCCAGCTGGAACGACAACGGGTGACCGTACTGGAAGCCCGGCGAGTAATCGAGGGTGCCCAATTGCTTGGCTACCGCTTCCTGGATTTCCTTGCGGGTGTGCCCGGCGCCACAGGTCCACAGACCGGACAGCGAATCGTAGACCTTGCGGCCCTTGTCGTCCGTCAGCCAACTGCCTTCAGCCGCCACGATCAGTCGCGGATCGCGCTGGAAATTCCGGTTGGCGGTGTAGGGCATCCAGTGAGCATCGAGCTTGAGCTGGCTGGCCAGGGAAGACGGGGCGTTTTCAGGCAAGTTCATGGGCAAAACCTCGCAAGGCAATAAGCGGCGTGGAGATGAAAAGCGTTCTTGCAGCTAAATTGCCACGGGGATAAAGTCTGTGAAATCCAACTTTTCTAACGTTCAGTCAGGCCATCACTAAACTATGAGCACTCGTCGCCCCGATCCGCTGGCACAAGTCAGCGACTTTGATATCCGCCTGCTACGGATTTTTCGCAGCGTGGTGGAGTGCGGCGGTTTTTCTGCAGCGGAATCAGTGCTCGGGATTGGCCGTTCGGCGATCAGCCAACAGATGAGTGACCTGGAACAGCGCCTCGGTCTGCGCCTGTGCCAACGCGGTCGCGCCGGATTTTCCCTGACCGAGGAAGGTCGCGAGGTCTACCAGTCCGCATTACAGCTATTAAGTGCGCTGGAAAGTTTCCGCACCGAGGTCAACGGTCTGCACCAACACCTGCGCGGCGAATTGACCATCGGCCTGACCGACAACCTCGTCACCCTGCCCCACATGCGCATCACCCACGCCCTGGCGCAATTGAAGGAACGTGGACCGGACGTGCAGATTCAAATCCGCATGATCGCGCCCAACGAAGTCGAACAAGGTGTGCTCGACGGTCGCTTGCATGTCGGCGTGGTGCCGCAGGCCAGCGCGCTGTCAGGCCTGGAGTATCAGCCGCTCTATAGCGAGCGCTCGTTGCTGTATTGCGCGGTCGGGCATCCCTTGTTCTACGTCGACGACAAACAACTGGACGACGAACGCCTGAACAGTCAGGACGCCATCGCCCCGACCTTCCGCTTGCCTGCCGAAATCCAGGCGCATTACCAGGCCCTCAACTGCACCGCCAGTGCATCGGACCGCGAAGGCATGGCATTCCTGATTCTCACTGGACGCTATATCGGCTACCTGCCCGATCACTACGCCAGCCTCTGGGTTCAACAAGGTCGTTTGCGCGCACTGAAACCTACAGCGCGCTTCTATGACCTCAGCCTCGCATCGGTCACGCGCAAGGGACGTCGCCCGCATTTGGTGCTGGAAAGCTTTTTGGAGAGCCTGGCCGCGACACGATAGAACGTCGCGGGGCTTTTATTGCGTCAGGACTTGTCGGATCCCCATGGGTGCGCTATCAACGCACTTGGTTGCACCCACCCACCTGTCCGGAAGTGCCTATGACCTTTGAAGTCCCCGCTCACGGCGGCAAACCTGCCAGCCGCATTCGTCAGAAGAACGAAGAGACCATCATCAAAGCCGCCGAAGACGAGTTCGCCAGACACGGGTTCAAAGGCACCAGCATGAACACCATCGCCCTGAATGCCGGGTTGCCCAAGGCGAACCTGCATTACTACTTCACCAATAAACTGGGTTTGTACGTGGCGGTGCTGAGCAACATCCTTCAGTTGTGGGACAGTACGTTCAACACCCTGACCGCCGAAGATGACCCGGCCGAAGCGCTGACGCGATACATCCGCGCCAAGATGGAATTCTCCCGCCGGCAACCGCAGGCCTCGCGGATCTTCGCGATGGAAGTGATCAGCGGCGGTGAATGCCTGACCGAGTATTTCAACCAGGACTACCGCGCCTGGTTCCAGGGCCGGGCGGCGGTGTTCCAAGCGTGGATCGACGCCGGAAAAATGGACCCGGTCGACCCGGTCAACCTGATCTTCCTGTTGTGGGGCAGCACCCAGCATTACGCCGATTTCGCCACGCAAATTTGCCGGGTCAGCGGCCGAACCAAGTTGACCAAGCAAGACATGGAAGATGCCAGCGATAACCTGATCCGCATCATTCTCAAAGGCTGCGGCCTGACTCCAGCTATTTAAGACTCTTATGCCTTTTACCCTCAGCGGCTTTTGCGAATACCGCGAAGAGATTCGCAAGAGCCGTTTCATCACCTTCGCCGCGCCGATCAGCAGCCCTGCTGAAGCCCAGGCATTTATCGAACAGCACAGTGATTTGAATGCCACGCACAACTGCTGGGCATGGAAGCTCGGCGCTCAATACCGCAGCACCGATGATGGCGAACCGGGCGGCACGGCGGGTCGACCGATTCTCGCGGCGATCGAGGCGCAGGATTGCGATCAGGTCGCCGTGCTGGTTATCCGCTGGTATGGCGGCATTCAACTGGGCACCGGCGGGCTCGCACGGGCGTATGGCGGTGGCGCCAACAAGTGCCTGCAAGCAGCGCCGAAGATAGAGCTGATCAGCCGAGTGCCGGTGAGTTGCGCCTGCGGGTTTGCTGAACTGACGCTGGTGAAGCTTCGGGTGGCGGAGCTCGGTGGCCTGGTAGTGGAAGAGACGTTCACGGCGAACGGTGTAGAGCTGCAGTTAGCGATGGGCGAAGCGCAGATCGAAACCCTGCAAACCCAGCTCGCAGATTTGAGTCGCGGACGCATTCTGTTGCAACGCTGATCGCACCAACAACGCCCATTGCCCTTTCGTCGAACTGTCACAGTTGCCCACATCTACTGTGCACCCGGCTGTGGATAACCTGAGCACATACCGCTGTAACCCTTCTGTCATGCGGCTTTGCGGGCATTGCTCATTTTTCGCCCAATTTGCCACCACCAAGACTAAATCCACGTAAAAACAACCAGTTAGCGTGGTTTATCACCTTTAGAAGAAAGCCGCTCAATGCTTATGCCCGGGCTTTGCGCTTGCGCACAAATACTGTGGAGCAATCTGTGGATAACCCGTTCATGGCTGTCGCGGCCCCATGTCCGGCATGGCTCGCGCCGGGTTGCTCGTTTTTTGACCAAAGCTTGATGAGCAAAAACAGAGCTCGACCACCGACTTCGCCCTCAAGTGGTGCCTGCCTGCCAATTGAAAGGTGGCGAGGCAGCGCCCTTGAGGCCTTGGTCGCCATGAGATTTCAAATTTCCTGTCTCAATGGCCAGGTCACTGTTTTATCCACAGGCAGGACCTGAACCACACCCCACGCCAATTCAAAGAACAAAAAAATCACCAACAGCGAACTGGCGCCATGCAGCAAGGCATAGAGTTGCCAAGCCGAAAACAGAAACCGGCCCACGGCGTCATACCGACCAAACACCTGATGCGGATCACGAATCCTCAGCACGGCCCAAATGCACACAATCGATCCCAACAGGTTCGCCATCAGCATGTGCATCGGTTCGAATGCCGGCAGTTCTCCGGGTAAGTCGAACGCCCGGCTCACCCCCGTCAAAACGCCGTGCAACGCCGCAAATGTCCACGGCGTGACAAACGCCGCCGTCACGATCAAGTCATACCAGGCGCTACCACGCACCAACCGGCGATATTGCGTTGAAGTCCACATCGGCATTGCTCCATAAATTCAGGGAGCAACAAGGCTAAAGCCTGGAGTATGCTCCAGGGTCAAGCCCCCCTCTCGAGACGTCAGGATGCGCATCGGTGAATTAGCCCAGGCCAGCGCGGTCAGCCGCGACACGCTGCGCTTCTACGAGCAACGCGGATTGATCGCCGCGCAACGCAGCGCCAACGGTTATCGCGATTATCCGCCGGACGTGGTGCAACTGGTGCTGTACATCAAGACCGCTCAACGGCTGGGTTTTACCCTGGGCGAAATCGGCAATAGCGTCGCCACGTTGTGGCAGTCGCCCGACCCGGACAGCGCCGTCACCCAACTGCTGCAAGACAAACTCAAACTGATCGAAACCCGAATGGATGAACTTGGCGCGCTGCGACACGAGTTGCAGCAACGTCTTGGTCAACGTTGTCCATTGAATCCGTGATTCTCACTTCTCAAGGAAGCCACTCATGTCCAAGGCAAAAACCGCACTCATCATCGGCGCCTCCAGGGGCCTGGGCCTCGGTCTGGTGAAGACCCTGCTCGCCGACGGCTGGCAAGTCACCGCCACTGTGCGTAACCCGCAGAATGCCGACGCCTTGAAGGCATTGGGAACGGTGCGGATCGAAAAACTCGACATGGATGATCAGCAGGCCGTCATCGCGTTGAGCCAGCAACTCAAGGGCGAAGTGTTTGATCTGCTGTTCGTGAATGCCGGGGTCAAGGGGCCGGAAGTACAAACACCGGGCGGCGCGACGCTGGCTGAAGTGGGCCAGTTGTTTTTTACCAACGCGGTGGCACCGATCAACCTGGCACAACGTTTTGTCGGGCAAATCCGCCCGGAAAGCGGCGTGCTGGCGTTCATGAGCTCGGTGCTCGGCAGCGTAACCATGCCGGACGCGCCGGAGCTGGCGTTGTACAAGGCGAGCAAGGCGGCACTGAACTCCATGACCAGCAGTTTCGTGACGCAGTTGGGCGAGCAGAAACTGACCGTGCTGTCGCTGCATCCGGGTTGGGTGAAGACCGACATGGGCGGCGAAGGCGCTGATATCGATGTGGAAACCAGCACGCGTGGGCTGGTTGATCAGGTGAATGCGTATGTCGGCAAGGGCGGGCATCACTTTGTGAATTACAGAGGTGAAACCATTCCCTGGTAGTCACTGCGTCCCCCTGTGGGAGCTGGCGTGCCTGCGATGGCGTCACCTGGGAAGACCTGAAAGACCGAGGTGCATGCATCGCGGGCAAGCCCGGATCCCACAGGATTTTTATCGTCTGGTCGGGCCGGGCTTGCCCACCACGCGGTTTTGTTTGAAACTCCGCACCTCGTCCCTTGCGGCGACCCTGGATCAGCAGACAGGGTAATCACTGAGCTGGCTAACCTGAACCCACTTTCAGAGGAGCCGGCCAACATGCCTGCGACCCGTACCTGGTTAAAAAATCCCCTCGCGATCTTCACTGCCAATGACCTCGATGCCCGTGGCGGGCTGGTTGTGCAAGACGGTCTGATCGTCGAAGTGCTCGCCGCCGGCCAGCAACCTTCCGCGCCCTGTGGACAAGTCTTCGCTGCGCGCGAGCATGTGATCCTGCCGGGACTGATCAACACCCATCACCACTTCTATCAAACCCTGACCCGTGCCTGGGCGCCAGTGGTCAATCAGCCGTTGTTCCCGTGGCTGAAAACCCTGTACCCGGTCTGGGCACGACTCACCCCGGAAAAACTCGCCCTCGCCACAAAAGTCGCGCTGGCCGAGTTGTTGTTGTCTGGCTGCACCACAGCGGCCGATCACCATTACCTGTTCCCGCAGGGCCTGGAAAATGCGATCGACGTGCAGGTCGAGAGTGTCCGCGAACTGGGCATGCGCGCCATGCTCACGCGCGGCTCAATGAGCCTCGGCGAAAAGGACGGCGGCCTGCCACCGCAGCAAACGGTCCAGGAAGGCGAAGTGATTCTCGACGACAGTCAGCGCCTGATCGCCGAATATCACGAGCGTGGCGATGGCGCGCAAATCCAGATCGCCCTGGCGCCGTGCTCGCCGTTCTCGGTGACCCCGGAAATCATGTCGGCCAGCGCCGAGCTGGCGAACAAGCTCGATGTGCGCCTGCACACGCATCTGGCCGAAACCCTCGACGAAGAAGACTTCTGCCTGCAGCGCTTCGGCCTGCGTACCGTGGATTACCTGGACAGCGTCGGCTGGCTCGGCCCGCGCACCTGGCTCGCCCATGGCATCCACTTCAACCCGGACGAAATCGCCCGCCTCGGCGCGGCCGGCACAGGCATTTGCCATTGCCCGAGCTCGAACATGCGCCTGGCCTCCGGCATTTGCCCGACACTGGACCTGACCGCCGCCGGCGCGTTGCTCGGGCTGGGCGTGGACGGTTCAGCGTCCAACGATGCGTCGAACATGATGCTCGAAACCCGTCAGGCGCTTTACATTCAGCGCTTGCGTTATGGCGCCGAGAAGATCACCCCGGAATTGGTGCTGGGATGGGCGACCAAGGGCTCGGCGAGTTTGCTCGGGCGTACCGATATTGGTGAGCTGGCAGTGGGCAAGCAGGCGGATCTGGCGTTGTTCAAGCTGGATGAGCTGCGGTTTTCCGGCAGTCATGATCCGGTGTCGGCGTTGCTGCTGTGTGGTGCGGACCGGGCGGATCGGGTGATGGTCGGTGGCCAGTGGCGAGTGATTGACGGGCAGGTCGAGGGGCTTGATCTGAAGGGTTTGATTGCGGATCACAGCCAGGCGGCCCGGCAGTTGATCGCCGGTACCTGATACAACTCGAACCCAATGTGGGAGAGGGCTTGCCCGCTCCCACGTTGGATTTGTGGAAAGTTCAGAGACCGAGCAGCGACAACATGATGAACGTCGCAAACAACACGAAGTGGGTCATCCCTTCGATGGCATTGGTTTCGCCGTCATTGAGATTGATCGCGCTGACGATCAGGGTGAGGAAGATCATCACTGTCTGTACCGGCGTCATCGCCATCTGAAACGGTTGACCGGTGTAGAGCGCCATCGCTTCCATCACCGGCACCGTCAGGATCACCGTCGACAGCGATGCGCCCATCGCAATGTTCACCACCGACTGCATACGGTTGGCCAGCGCTGCGCGCAACGCCGTCAGAATCTCTGGCGCCGCGGAAATCGCCGCCACCAGAATCGCCGTGATCACCGGCGGTGCGCCCGTCCCTTCCAGGCCCAGGTCGAGGGTCTTGGACATCACCTCGGCCAATGCGCCGATCACCACCACACCCAACACCAACGTCCCGATACTCAGCGCGAGATTGACCGATTCAGGTGCTTCCTCCGGGACTTTTTTGCGGCGTTTTTCCGGATAGCTGTAGCTGAAAAAATAACTGTGCGGCCCGACCTGCATGCGCAGGAACAGGGTGTAAAGCACGACCATCGCGCCAATGGTAAACGCGGAATACAGCTTCCAGTTCGCCTCGGGAATAAACTCCGGCACCACCATGGAAACGCCCATGGCGGTGAGGATCATCACGCTGTAGCTGCGCGCCGAGTCATCGTTGTAGGACTGTTCACCGTGCTTGATCCCGCCCATCAATGCCGCGAGGCCGATGATGCCGTTGATGTCGAGCATCACCGCCGAGTAAATCGTATCGCGCACCAGCGTCGGCGAGGCTTCGTTGCTCATCATGATCGCCAGGATCACCACTTCCACCAGCACCGCCGCCAGGGTCAGGATCATCGTGCCGTAGGGATCGCCGACTTTTTCCGCCAGCAGTTCGGCGTGATGGGCGACGCGCATGGATACGGCGACGATGAAGGCGATCAGCACGAGACCGGCAGTCAGGGCTATGGGCTGGCCGCTGTGCAGCATCCAGTGTTCCATCGGGTAAGCGATGAAGGCGGCGATCAGGGCCAACAGCAGAAATTTTTCTTGCTTGAGGAATGTGAGCATTGCAGGCCTTTTTGCCGAATGGAGCGGAATCAGTGTGATGAGCTACTGACTGTGGAGCGGCGCTAACGTTTCGTTACACCTTAGCCCAGCAATGGATGACAGCCGGCCAATGAACCTCTTGGTCAGGTTTTACCAATTGTTGCAGCGAGCATCTGTAGAATGCCGTCATTGCACCTGATGAGATTTGAACAAATGTACGATTGGCTGAACGCACTGCCCAAGGCAGAACTGCACCTGCACCTCGAAGGTTCGCTGGAGCCCGAACTGCTGTTCGCCCTGGCCGAACGCAACAGGATCGCCCTGCCGTGGAGCGATGTCGAAACCCTGCGCAAGGCGTACGCCTTCAACAACCTGCAAGAGTTTCTCGACCTGTATTACCAGGGCGCCGATGTGCTGCGCACCTCCCAGGATTTCTACGACCTGACCTGGGCCTACCTGTTGCGTTGCAAGGCGCAGAACGTGATTCACACCGAACCGTTCTTCGACCCGCAGACCCACACCGACCGTGGCATCCCGTTCGAAGTCGTGCTCAACGGCATCGCCGCCGCGTTGAAGGACGGCGAACAGCAGCTGGGCATCACCAGCGGTTTGATCCTGAGTTTCCTGCGTCACTTGAGCGAAGACGAAGCACAGAAGACCCTCGACCAGGCGCTGCCATTCCGCGACGCGTTCGTGGCCGTCGGTCTGGACAGTTCGGAAATGGGTCACCCGCCGAGCAAGTTCCAGCGCGTGTTTGATCGTGCCCGTCACGAAGGTTTCCTGACCGTCGCTCACGCCGGTGAAGAAGGCCCGCCGGAATACATCTGGGAAGCCCTCGACCTGCTGAAAATCCAGCGTATCGACCATGGCGTGCGCGCCATCGAAGACGAGCGCCTGATGCAGCGGATCATTGATGAGCAGATCCCGTTGACGGTGTGCCCGTTGTCGAACACCAAGCTTTGCGTGTTCGATCACATGTCACAGCACAACATTCTCGACATGCTCGAGCGCGGCGTGAAAGTCACCGTGAACTCGGATGACCCGGCGTACTTCGGCGGGTATGTGACCGAGAACTTCCATGCGCTGTACACCGATCTGGGCATGACCCAGGATCAGGCCAAGCGATTGGCGCAAAACAGCCTGGATGCGCGGTTGGTAAAACCGTAACTGCTGAAGACCCAATGTGGTGCGAGCTTGCTCGCGATGAGGCCATCACATCCAGCGTCATTGGTGAATGTGAATCCGCTATCGCGAGCAAGCTCGCTCCCACAGGGTTTGTGTTTAGCCGACGGTTACCACTTCGCTCAACTCCTCCAGCGTCTTGCCCCGCGTCTCCATCCCGAACACCCACACCACCCCCGCCGCGATCGCAAAACACATCGCCCCCAGCGCGAACACGCCACCCTGCCCGGTCATCGGGAACACCAGCCCGGTCACCATTGGCCCAAGCAACGAACCCACTCGGCCAATCGCCGACGCAAAACCGGAACCCGTGGCCCGCGCCGACGTCGGGTACAACTCTGGCGTGTAGGTGTAGAGCACTGCCCACATGCCGAACAGGAAAAACTGCATCAACAGCCCCGACGTGATCAGCAAGCCGACATTGCCGCCAAACACTGCGCTCTGACCGTAAAGAAACGCCATCACCCCGCCGCCGAGCAACGTCACCACGCACACCGGTTTACGGCCCCAACGCTCCACCAGCCAAGCCGCCATGAGGAAACCGGGAATCCCGCCGAGGGAAATCAGCACGGTGTAATACACCGACTGGGTCACGGCGAAACCCGACTGCTGCAGCAGTGCACTGAGCCACGACGTCAACCCGTAGAACCCCAGCAAGGCAAAGAACCAGACGCTCCAGATCATCATCGTGCGCTGGCGATACAGCGGCGACCAGATCTGCTGCAAAGCCGAAAAGAAGTTGCCCGGCGTACTTGCCACACGCGGCAAGCGGATCGGCTCAGGCAAATCCCCATGACCCAGCGACGTCCGGACCCGCGCTTCGATACCCAGCAAGACCTTGTCCGCCGCCTCATCACGCCCGGCCTGTTCCAGCCAGCGCGGTGACTCGGGAATGAAAAAGCGAATCACCAGGACAAACACCGCCGGCACCGCCAGCACCAGAAAAATATCCCGCCAGCCAATCACCGGTAACAGGAAATACGACAGCACCCCGGCCGCGACAAACCCCAAGGGCCAGAAACCGTCCATCAACGCGATGTAACGCCCACGTCTTTTCGCCGGAATCAATTCCGAAAGCATCGACTGGGCGATGGGAAACTCCATGCCCATGCCAATTCCCAAGAGGACGCGGAAGAGCGTCAGCGTCTCGACATTCTGCGCCGTGGAGCACAGGTAACTGGCGATGCCCCACAACACAATGCTCCACTGGAACACCGGTTTGCGGCCGAAACGGTCCGCCAGCATGCCGGACAGTGATGCGCCCACGACCATGCCGAAGAAACTCGAACTGGCGAGCAACCCGGCCTGCGCCGTGCTGAGGCCGAACTCGGTTTTGATCGAGCCGAGCAGGAAAGTCATCATCGCCAGGTCCATGGAGTCAAAGAAAAACGCCAGGGCGATGATGATGAAAATGATCCGGTGATAGCCGCTGATGGGCAGCCGTTCCAATCGTTCTGCCGCGCTGAAGCCTCGTGTTTCCATGCCACATCCCCCGTTCGAAAGTCCCTGAACGAGTGTGCGCGATGGTCGCCGGGGGTTATTGCTGGATGCGACCTGGCCACAGCTCTGAACGACGCCCGTGCCCCCGGACGTCGATCCCGATGCGTCTACAACGCCATTTCCAGCTCGGTCTCCTTGGCGAAACGGTGGATTTCACGCTGCCCCGTCACGGTGACGTGCAAGGCGCGCGAATCGTTAGGCAAGCTCAGCCAGCCGGACTGCATGAACAATTGCAGCAACGCCGCGCCCAGTGAACCGCCCATGTGCGGACGTCTTTCGCTCCAGTCAGGACAGGCACAGGCGGCTCGGCTGGTGCTCTGCGCCAGCGCCTGGACGAAAACGCCGCGTGTCGCCAGTTGCGTGGCGCCCTTGTGCGTGATCGACACCCGATGATCGAACTGTTCGATCCAGCCCGCATCCAGCAAGCGCTGGTACAGATCGGCGGCCAGCGTGCCGCCTAAATGATCGTCGCAGAGCCGTGCGCGCAACAAGGACGAGGGCGCGGCCTGACGTTTGGGGATGGCGGGGGTGCGGCTGAAAACATCGGGAATGTCCCGAGGTGTGCTGGCGATCGTCGCACTGGCCAGCGCTTCTATCGCGGCCCCGACTTCGGGTGCGGCCAACCGGAAGAATCGCTTGCGGCCGCGGGTTTCGACTTTCAACAGACCTCCGGCGGACAAACGCCCCAGGTGTGCACTGGCCGAAGACGGCGACAGGCGGGCCAGCAATGCCAGCTCTTCGGTCTGCCGCGCAGCGCCGTCCATCAAGGCCCACATCATTGCGCTGCGCTTTGGGTCAGCCAGCAACGTGGCGATCTGGCTGATGCAAGGTGCATGTTCCATGTATTCACTCCCTGTTGAATCGTTTCGTCTACTGCTCAGAGACATCTTGACCAGTAATGTGTCGTCGGCCAAGACGTGGAAACCGCCATAAACCGGGCAAAGCCATCCACTCACACAAGCCATTGCTTCGAAGACCTTGCAAAGGCTTTGGATTGACGGTGGAGCCTGACCGACTCGAACGCGGACTCGCCATGGCGAGGTCGACGGTGCGTACATGAGGCGGGCGCTAGTATAAGCCCGTTGCCGGTCGGTTCCTGCCCCCCGGAAACCATTGGTGGTGATTGATCCTGAGGGAAATTTCGCTATTTGCCTGCGACTAATGATCGACATGCGCCAACACAGGAAATTGACTGCCTAATCGAGTACATCGGCTGGCAAGCATTTCCCGCAAAAGGTTCACCGGCTTACTCAATTGTGCGCGATGGGCGCACAGCAAATTCAGCGGTGCGCGCTCACAGAGCAGCTCCGGCATCAGCACTTTCAGGCGGCCGGCCAATACATCGGCGGCGACATCGAGCCAGGATTTGTAGGCGATCCCGGCACCCGCCACGGCCCACAAGCGCACCACGTCGGCATCGTCACTGAAGCGATCACCGCTGACGGTCAGGCTGACTTCGCGTTTGCCGTCGTGAAAACTCCAATGGTCGTGAACCCGGCTGCCGAGCATGAACAGCAGGCAATTGTGCTGCGCCAGTTGCTCCAGTTGCCGCGGTTCGCCATGCCGGGCCAGGTAGCTCGGGGCGGCACACAGCACGCGGCGGTTATTCGGGGCGATGGGCAGCGCCACCAGGCTGGAGTCTTCCGGCTCACCGTAGCGCAGGGCAATGTCCACCGGTTGGCGGAACAGATCGGCGATGCGGTCGCCCAGCAACAAGCGCACCGTGAGTTTGGGGTGTTCACGCTGGAACTCGTCCAGCCAGGGCAGCAGCAGGTTGCGACCGAAATCCGACGGCGCCGACAGCTGCAGCACCCCGCTGACCTGGTCCTGACCGCTGGCCAATAATCGGCGGCCCTCGTCGAGGTTGCTCAGCGCGGCCCGGGCATACTCGAGAAATCCTTCGCCCTCCGCCGTCAGGCGCAGACTGCGGGTGGAGCGGGCGAGCAATCGGGCGCCGAGTTGCTGCTCGATGCGCTTCAACGCCGCACTCGCCACCGCCGCCGACATGTCCATTCCCCTCGCCGCCGCTGACAGGCTGCCCAGGTCCGCCGCCCGGACAAACAACTGCAAGTCATCGAAACGCAGCATTTACAGCCTCGATTATCAAAAAAATATTGAAAGAGACTGCTCTTTTAGCGGGTTTTATCTTGCAGAGAAATAGCCAATCATCTGCTGCATCGAAATCATCCTGCTCCTGGAGTCGACCATGTCCCAGCCTTTCACCGCCATTGCCACCCTGATCGCCAAAGCCGGCCAACAGGACGCGCTCGAGCAACACCTGCGTGCACTGCTGGAGCCGACCCGCGCCGAAGCCGGTTGCGGTCAATACGACCTGCATCAGGACCTCGCCAATCCGCTGGCCTTCTACATGATTGAACAATGGAGCAGCGACGAAGCGCTGCAAGCCCACGACGCCAGCGCACACATCCAGAACTTTCGCGCCCAGGCCGGCGACCTGATCGAACACTTCGATCTCAAGCGCCTGCGCTCCGTGGCTTGATCCCTTCTTCTATTACTGTTCGGAACCCTCCTCATGAAAGCCATTGCCTACTACGCCTCGTTGCCGATCAGCGACGAAAAATCCCTGCAAGACATCGAACTGCCGGAACCGGTCGCCGGCCCCCGTGACCTGTTGGTGGAAGTCAAAGCCATCTCGGTCAACCCGGTGGACACCAAGGTCCGCCAGAACGTCCAGCCCGAAGGCGGCGCGGCAAAAGTGCTGGGCTGGGACGTGGCCGGCGTGGTCAAGGCCGTCGGCAGCGAAGTGACCTTGTTCAAGGCCGGCGACAAGGTGTTCTATGCCGGCTCGATTGCCCGCGCCGGCGGCAACAGCGAACTGCACGTGGTGGATGAGCGGATCGTCGGCCATATGCCGAAAACCCTCGGTTTTGCCGAAGCGGCCGCGCTGCCGCTGACCGCCATTACCGCTTGGGAATTGCTTTTCGAACGCCTGCAAGTGCGCGAAGGCAACACCGATGAAGGCCAGAGCTTGCTGATCGTCGGGGCGGCCGGCGGTGTCGGTTCAATCCTGACGCAACTGGCCAGTCAACTCACCGGTTTGAAAGTCATCGGCACCGCTTCCCGTGCGCAAACCCAGAGTTGGGTGCGTGAGTTGGGCGCCGACCTGGTGATCGATCATAGCCAGCCGCTCAGTGAAGAACTGAAACGCGCAGGCGTTGCGCAGGTGACCCACGTCGCCAGCCTGACCCAGACCGATCAGCATCTCGATCAGTTGGTCGAGGCCCTGGCGCCACAAGGCAAACTCGCGCTGATCGATGACCCGAAAGCGCTGGACGTCACCAAGCTCAAACGCAAGAGCCTGTCACTGCACTGGGAGTTCATGTACACCCGCTCGCTGTTCGAAACGCCGGACATGATCGAGCAGCACAAACTGCTCAACCGCGTGGCCGGACTGATCGATGACGGCACATTGAAAACCACGGTGGGCGAGCACTTCGGAACCATCAACGCGGCGAATCTGCGGCGAGCCCATGAGTTGCTGGAAAGCGGCAAGTCCAAGGGCAAGATTGTGCTCGAAGGCTTCTGACACAGATTGATACAAGTGTCGTCCGGATGGACGACACCGTCAGTCCGAAGGTTGACCGTTGTCATAATTGCGATCGTATTCAGGTCTACAATCCAGAACTCTGCGATGCAATCTTTTAACCGAGGAGGTCAGCAATGAAGATCCTGATAAAAGAATTGGCAAAATCCCAGTGGCAGGTCCGCCTGGACCAACACGCGGTGACGTTCCGTAGCGAAGCCGAAGCTCGCGCTTTCACCCGAACCCTCGAAGCACGCTTGCACGCCCCTCATCAGATTCCCGTCCAACAGCAGCGCGCTGTTGGCTGAGACCTGCCTCACACCTGGGCTTGCACCAACGCCCGGGCATTTTGCAAACGCCGGGTGAGCATCGCCACGCTCACCACCAGAATTCCACACAGGCTGATGACCATGGCCATCGGCACGGCGCTGCCGTCGTACAAAATACCCACCAGCGACGCAGCCCCGGCGGCGACGCTGAATTGCAGGCACCCGAGCATCGCCGACGCACTCCCGGCGCGGGCGCCCTGCCCGTTCATGGCACAGGCCGACGCGTTGGGGAGGATGCAGCCGAGGCTGGCGATGCAGATGAACAGTGGAATCAGCAGCGGCCACAACTGTTCGGTGTGCAGCGAACTGACAGCCAGCAACGTCAGGCCGGCCGCCAGATAAATCCACACCGTCCGCGCCAGCAAAAAAGCAGGGCCACGCTTGGCGAGCAGTCGCGCGTTGACCTGCGCCACCAGAATGAAACCCGCCGCATTGGTGCCGAACAACCAGCCGAAATGCTCGGCCGGTACACCGTAGAGTTTGATGAAGACGAACGGCGAACCGGCGATGTAGGCAAACATCCCGGCGATGGCGATGCCACCGGTCAGGGCGTGGCCGAGGTACACCGGGTCCGACAACAGGCGACCGTACTGACGCAGCGCGCCCGACAGCGGTTGACGGGGCACATGCGCGGGCATGCTTTCCGGCAAGCCAAGCGCCACGGCCACCGCCGCCAAGGCACTGAAACCGCTCAACGCCAGGAAGATCGACTGCCAGCCGGTGGTATTGACCAGCAAACCGCCGAGCATCGGCGCGAGAATCGGCGCCAGGCCCATGACCAGCATCAGCTGGGAAAAGACTTTGGCCGAACCCACCGCATCGCATTTGTCACTGACAATCGCCCGGGAAATCACCATCCCCGCGCAACCGCCCAGCGCCTGGACAAAACGCGCGCCCAGCAGCCATTCAAGATTCGGCGCATAGGCGCACGCCAACGAAGCGGCGGTGAACAGACCGACACCCGTCAACAGCGGAATGCGCCGGCCAAACCGATCCGCTACCGGGCCGTACATCAGCTGACCAATGGACAAACCGAGGAAATACGCCGCCAGCGTCAGCTGAACGTGTTGTTCATCGGTACCGAACGCCAGCGCCATGGCCGGGAACGCCGGCAGATAGAAGTCGATTGCAAGCGGCCCAAAAGCGCTCAGGGCGCCAAGTATCAAAATGGTACGGAAGTTCATCAGGTATCCAGGGCTGAAGTCGGCAGCTCCACAGTCTAGCCGCGTGGGGACACCTTGAACATTCCGATAGCTCGCTAACTATTAAAAACCCCTGGATAAATGCAAGCCCGCACACATGGGATTGCGTTTGGCCTCAGGCGACTTTCACTTCATAACCTTCTTCGCTGATCGCTGCGATCACTTCATCCGCAGTCAACGCACTCTCGACGCCAACTTCCTTTGCCGCCAGATCAATCCGCACGCTGGCCGCGGGATCCCTCGCTTGCAGCGCTTGAGTGATGGCTTTGACACAGTGACCGCAGGACATGCCTTGAACGTTGAACACTTGCATGGAATGACTCCTTTAGTGGGATTGCGAGCAGTCTCGAGCTTGCCACCATGGCAAGGTCAAGTTCTGATGTGATCTGCCGGGCTGGCAATCGGCGTCGCGCTCGGCCAAGCTGCGTGCATCTATGACTCGATCTCAGGAGATTCAGCCATGCGCTGGTCAGCTCTCAGCCTGTTTGGCTTCCTCAGCCTTTTCGCCGCCGTGCCCTCGGTCAATGCTGCCGGGGAGGATTACGGTGTGCTGATCATTTCCCGCGAGCGCCTGGAAGTCTCGACCAACTGCGAAATCGGTGTGTACATCCAGGATCAACTGTCGGCGCGGCTTTTTCAGGAGCAAAGCACATCGTTCAACCTGCCGCCGGGCAATGTTTCCTTACGCCTGAAGCTGCTGCCGGGCCAGGCGCCGGGCTGCAATCCGGGGATGTTGGCGCCGGGGTCGCAGGACATCACGCTCAAGGCCGGGGATGTGTTGAAGTTCCGGATTGCGATGACGCAGGAAGGGATGTACCTGAAGCCTGCTGACCTCGGATATTGATTCACCTGCGATCTTTTGATCTGAGACATGGCGCTTGACCTTGCCAGCATGGCAAGGTTGATCCTGTAGACATCTTCTACAGGGAGCGCGACCGATATGTCCGAAACCACCACATTCGATCTGCCGATTGCCGGCATGACCTGTGCCAGTTGCGCCGGGCGTGTCGAGCGTGCCTTGAGCAAAGTCATCGGCGCCTCTGCCGTCAGCGTCAACCTGGCCACCGAGCAGGCCCGCGTTCAAGCACCCAGCGACAGTCTGCCGGCGTTGATGGACGCTGTGCAGCAAGCCGGTTACAGCGTGCCGCAGCAGAGTCTGGAATTGAGTATCGACGGCATGACCTGCGCGTCGTGCGTCGGTCGGGTCGAACGGGCGCTGGCCAAGGTGCCGGGGGTAAAAAGTGTCAGCGTCAACCTGGCCAACGAACGCGCCCACCTCGAACTGCTCGGCCAGGTCGATCCGCAAAGCTTGATCGCGGCCGTGACCAAGGCTGGCTACAACGCCAGCGTCTGGGAGGTCGAACACCCGACAACCGACACTCAACAACAGCGCCTGCACCATGAGCGCTGGGTCTTGATCATGGCGATTGCCCTCGCCTTGCCGCTGGTGTTGCCGATGCTGCTGCAACCGTTCGGTGTGCACTGGATGCTCCCGGCGTGGGTGCAGTTCGCGCTGGCCACGCCGGTGCAATTCATCTTCGGTGCCCGCTTTTATGTAGCAGCATGGAAAGCAGTGCGCGCCGGGGCCGGCAACATGGACCTGCTGGTCGCCCTCGGCACCAGCGCCGGTTATGGCTTGAGCCTCTACGAATGGGCCACCGCCGCCGGGCGCATGCCCCATCTTTATTTCGAAGCCTCGGCCGTCGTGATCGCCTTGGTCCTGTTGGGCAAATACCTCGAAAGCCGCGCCAAACGCCAGACCGCCAGCGCCATCCGCGCCCTTGAGGCATTGCGTCCGGAGCGGGCCATTCAAGTGATCGACGGCCGCGAACAGGACGTCGCCATCAGCGCTTTGCGCCTGAATGATCTGGTGCTGGTCAAGCCCGGGGAACGATTCCCCGTGGACGGCGAAGTGGTCGAAGGCCAGAGCCACGCCGACGAAGCATTGATCAGCGGCGAGAGCCTGCCCGTGCCGAAACAACCTGGCGACAAGGTCACCGGCGGCGCCATCAATGGTGAAGGCCGGTTGCTGGTTCGTACCCAGGCCTTGGGCGCGGAAACCGTGTTGGCGCGAATCATCCGTCTGGTGGAAGACGCGCAAGCCGCAAAAGCGCCGATTCAGAAACTGGTGGACAAAGTCAGCCAGGTATTTGTGCCAACGGTCCTGCTGATTGCACTGGCGACACTGATGGGATGGTGGCTGTACGGCGCGCCCATCGAAACGGCGCTGATCAATGCCGTCGCGGTATTGGTGATCGCCTGCCCTTGTGCGCTCGGTCTGGCCACGCCAACCGCGATCATGGCCGGCACCGGCGTGGCCGCGCGCTACGGCATTCTGATCAAGGACGCCGAGGCACTGGAGCGAGCCCATGAAGTCAGCGCCGTAGTCTTCGACAAGACTGGCACGCTGACCTCGGGTGCGCCACGCATCGCCCATTTAAGTGCCGTCGACGGTGACGAAGCGACCTTGCTGAAATGGGCCGGTGCGCTGCAACGCGGCAGTGAACACCCCTTGGCTAAAGCGGTTCTGGACGCTTGCGTCGAACGCGGATTGACCGTGGCCGATGTCAGCGACAGCCAATCCCTGACCGGAAGGGGCATTGCCGGCAACCTCGATGGTCGCCGTTTGGCGCTGGGCAATCGACGCTTGCTGGAAGAGAGCGGATTAAGCGCCGGTCCTTTGGCCGACTCTGCAACCGCGTGGGAAACCGAAGGCCGGACCCTGTCCTGGCTGATCGAGCAAAGTCCGCAACCAACCGTCCTGGGCCTGTTCGCCTTCGGTGACACCCTAAAACCCGGCGCGCTGCAAGCGGTGCAACAACTCAGCGCCCGGCACATCAGCAGTCACCTGCTGACCGGCGACAATCGCGGCAGCGCCAAAGTGGTCGCCGAAGCGCTCGGCATCCAGGATGTCCACGCCGAGGTGCTGCCGGCCGACAAAGCCGCCACCGTCGCCGAACTGAAGAAAAACGGCGTGGTGGCGATGGTCGGCGACGGTATCAACGACGCCCCGGCCCTGGCCGCCGCCGACATCGGCATCGCCATGGGTGGCGGCACCGACGTCGCCATGCACGCGGCCGGCATCACCCTGATGCGTGGCGACCCGCGACTGGTGCCGGCCGCGCTGGAAATCAGCCGCAAGACCTACGCGAAGATTCGTCAGAATCTGTTCTGGGCCTTCGTCTATAACCTGATCGGCATTCCGCTGGCCGCGTTCGGTTTCCTCAACCCGGTGCTGGCCGGCGCGGCGATGGCGTTGTCGAGCGTCAGCGTGGTGAGCAATGCGCTACTGTTGAAGACCTGGAAACCGAAGGATCTGGAGGACAACCGATGAACATCGGCCAAGCAGCCCGCCAAAGTGGCCTGAGCGCGAAGATGATTCGTTATTACGAGTCCATCGGTCTGCTCAAGGCGGCCCATCGCACCGACAGCGGTTACCGGGTGTACGGCGATGACGACTTACACACGCTGGCGTTTATCAAGCGTTCGCGGGACCTGGGGTTTTCACTGGAAGAGGTCGGTAAACTGCTGACCCTCTGGCAGGACCGTCAGCGCGCCAGTGCTGACGTGAAGGCCCTGGCTCGTCAGCACATCGACGAGCTCAACCAGAAAATCCTCGAACTCGGTCAGTTGCGCGATACCTTGCAGGACCTGGTCGAGCACTGCCATGGCGATCACCGTCCGGACTGCCCGATCCTCAAAAATCTTGAGTCGGGTTGCTGCGCCGTACCCGCTCGCTCCTGATCGCGAGCACCTTCACCAGCAGCAAGGCGGTGAGGGGAATGCCGTGGAACAACAGCACCACCGCGCCGGGCGTCCACCACGCATAAAACGGTGCAGCGATCAGCATGCCGACACCGAACCCGGTCATCTGCAACAACGTCAGAAAGCTGAAAATCGGCAGGCGCAGGCTGTCCGGTTCTCGTTGCAGGCGCGACATCAGGCCGACTTCAGAGAAACCGTCGCCCAACCCTGCCGGCAGTGAGAACAGCAGCAAGCCGTAGAGGGTCTGTTGCTGGAACATCAGGATGAAGCCGCAGGACATCAGCAGCACACCGAAAAAAAACCGTCTTTCCAGGTTCACGTTATCCGAGCCTTTGAGGCGGCTGGCGATCCGTGCGCCGATGAGTTTTCCGCAAGCCCATACCGCCAGCATCAGGCCCAGCGTGGTGCTGGCGGATTCGGGTGTCAGCAGTTTTGAAATGATCGGCAAACCCACGTTGTGTGCGGCGCTGCCCAAGGTATCGGCCATCGCGACCGCGAGCATCGCCGCCACCACCGGCGTAGCGCGCAGCCCCTGGCGCAGGGCTGACCATTCGCCTCGTTCGTGATCGGGCCCGGCGCTGGGAGACGGTCCGGAAAACCGCAGCGGCAGGATGAACAACGCGGCCAACAGGTAAGTGACTACGTTCAGTGCGAAGACCACCTCAAAGCCAAACGCTGCCACCAACACCCCGGCCACCAGACTTCCGCCGACCATGGCTGCCGATGACGCCGAGGTGATCCAGGCGTTGGTCTTGAGCAGTTGATCGCCCTCGATCAAGTGCGGCAGCTGACTGTTGAGGCCGATGGCAAACATTGAGTTGCCCAAGCCAAGCCCGAAGGCAATGACCGGCAGCAGCAGCGCTTGCTGGGTAACCGGCAAGACCAGCAGCAGCCCCAGCAATCCGGCGCGCAGCACATCGAAGACAATCAGCGGCAGACGCCCGGCCCAGCGGCGATAGAAGCGGGTGCCGATGAGGCTGGCAAAAATCCCTCCACCCACGCGACTGGCGAGGAAGATGCCAACGCTCATGGCGCTGTTGCTGAGCAGGTAGACGTAGGTGGCCAGGGCGACCATGTTGAGGAACGCGCCGAAGTCCGAGACCAGACGGGCGGCGATGATCAACTGGGCGTTGCGGGTGGAGGTGTCCACATTCAATCCTGCAAAGGGTTTAGCGTTTGACAAAAAACCCGGCCGAAGCCGGGTTTTTCGTCAACCGATCACTGCATCCAGGGCGGAGGCGGTTCTTCGGTTTTGCTCGGTGGCGCGTCATCTGCCGCGCGGACCGCTTGCTTGCGTTCTTCATCCAGGCGTGCCGCCTCGATTTCGCGCATGATCCCGCCGACGTCGGCCAACTCTTCCGGCTCGTCGAACTCGCCGGTCAAGACACTGGCCGGGTGCAAGGTGCCGGCTTCGTACAACGCCCACATTTCCTTGGCGTATTTGGTCTTTTTCAACTCCGGGGCAAACCGCCCGAAGTAGGACGCCATGTTGCCCACGTCACGCTCCAGCATGCTGAACGCGTGGTTGTTGCCCGCCGCGTCCACCGCTTGCGGCAAGTCGATGATGACCGGGCCGGTCGGGGTCAACAGTACGTTGAACTCGGACAGGTCACCGTGCACCAGGCCGGTACACAACATCAGCACGATCTGCGAAATCAGGAACGCGTGGTATTCGCGCGCCTGATCCGGCTCCAGCACCACGTCGTTCAGACGCGGCGCGGCATCGCCGTACTCATCGGCCACCAGCTCCATCAACAGCACGCCTTCAAGGAAGTCGTAAGGCTGAGGGACCCGGACACCGGCGCCGGCCAGACGGAACAACGCCGCCACTTCGGCGTTCTGCCAGGCGTCTTCGGTTTCTTTCTTGCCGAACTTGGAGCCCTTGGCCATCGCACGGGCCTGACGGCTGTTGCGCACCTTGCGGCCTTCCTGGTACTCGGCCGCCTGACGGAAACTGCGTTTATTCGCCTCCTTGTAGACCTTCGCGCAACGTAACTCGTTGCCGCAGCGCACCACATAAACAGCTGCTTCTTTACCACTCATGAGTGGGCGCAGCACCTCGTCGACCAGACCGTCCTCGATCAGGGGTTCAATGCGTTTTGGAGTCTTCATCAGCTTTTATTGTGGGTCCTTTATTACCAAACACGCGAAAGTCATTCGTTATACGGCAATCCACTCGTTCGGGGGAGGGGTTGCCGACCTATGAACGTTGCGGATGCACACAATGTGCCGGAAAAACCCGACAAACCCGCCGAGGTTCATCGACCGCCAAGGATCATAGCCGAGCCGGCAGCACTTGTTGGAGAAGGGATGCAAGGGGATTTGCGACAGAATCCGACATACCGGTCGCCACCCTTCGCAGGATTTTTTCCAACAGCCCTAAATTTCCTCCTTCCGCAGCCGAAGTCATCTGTAACAAAGTGAATTGTCCGACGATCGTTCCGATAGAAAACGATGGTGCCCCCAAGGGATAGGGGTTCGAAAAGTACGTTTACGGCTGCCAATAATTCCGCGAGTCATCTGCACTGCGTGGGCCTACAAGAAAATCTGGAGCGCGGATGAACATCAAACAGAAGTTGACGTGGGCGTTTGCAATCATCGCCTGCTTGCCCGTGGTGCTGGTCGCCACCCTCGTTGTGCTGAACCTGCGCAGTGATGCCAAGGACGAATTCGTCGACAACAGCGGTCGCGAAATCCGTCAGGTCAGCAATGCCATGCAACTGTTCTTCGACGGCATCAGCCAGAACGTCGAATACCTGGCCAGGCAGCCGCTGATCACGAACTCCGACGACAGCCTCAAGACCTACATGAATGCCAACGCCGCCAGCATTCCCCAGGGCGAGATGGACAAAAAAATCTTCGGCTTCCTGCAGGACCTGGGCAACGCCCATCCGTCCTACGCCTACGCCATCCTCGGCACGGCAGCCGGCGGCTACGTGTCGTGGCCGGACGATGCCAAGCTGGCGAACTACGACCCGCGCCAGCGTCCGTGGTACAAGGCGGCCCAGGCCAAACCGGGCAAGCCGTTCCGTACCGAGGCCTATTACTGGGCCGAAAATGACACGTCCTACGTCAGTACCGTACGCACCATCGATAACAAGCTGGGCACCAACGGCGGCGTGGTCAGCATCGACGTGTCACTCAAGCAGCTCACTGAACTGGTCAAGCAAATCAAGCTCGGTGAAACCGGCTACCTGATGCTGCTGGAAAACTCCGGCACCGTACTGGTCGATCCGAAACAACCGGAAAACAACTTCAAGGCCCTGGGCAGCCTCGGCGAGGGTTATGCGCAACTGGCCAAGGCCGGCAAAGGCCTGGTCGAAGTCGAACTCAATGGCGAGCGCTACATGGCCAACGTCTGGCCGTCCGAGCAACTGGGCTGGACCTTCATCGGCCTGATCAAGCAGAGCGACGTGATGAGCACCGCGACCCAACTGACCTGGTTGATCGCAATCATCGCCGCCGTGCTGGCCGTGGTCTTCGCCATCGTCGGAGCCAGTTTCGCCAGCGTCATCGTGCGTCCGATCCGCAGCGTGGCCGATGGCCTGGAAGGCATCGCCCAGGGTGAAGGCGACCTGACCAAAAACCTGCACGTCCGTGGCAGCGACGAAACCGCGCAACTGGCCAACTGGTTCAACCAGTTCCTGGCGGCGATTCGCAACCTGATCCAAAGCATCGGCGGCGCCGCGACCAAAATCCTCGCCACCTCCAAGAGCTCGACCCAGGTCTCCAGCGACATGGCCGAAGCGGCCGTGCGCCAGCGTGAAGCCGTGGACATGGTCTCCACCGCGTTCCATGAAATGGTCGCCACTGCCAACGAAGTCGCGCGCTCCTGCAGCCAGGCCGCCGAGTCGGCCGACAGTGGCCAGCGCCAGGCGCGAGAAGGTCAGCAGCAGATCGATGCGGCGGTGACCAGCGTCGATCGACTGAGCCAGGAAATCGAACAATCGGCCCAGTCGATGCAACAGCTGGAACGCGACAGCAATGACATTCAGTCGATTCTCGGAACCATTCGTTCGATCGCCGAACAGACCAACCTGCTGGCACTGAACGCTGCCATCGAGGCTGCACGGGCCGGTGAACAAGGTCGCGGTTTTGCGGTGGTGGCGGACGAAGTGCGGGCGCTGGCCAAACGCACGGCCGATTCCACGGCGGAGATCGACGGCCTGCTCGGCAACCTTGCCAAGCGCACCAGCCAGGTCACTCAGCAGATGCACGCGAGCCTGGAAGTGTCCCAGCAGTCGGTGACCCGCATCGGCGAGGCGCGCAGCAGCTTCGGGCAGATTCGTGAATCGGTGGACGTGATCCGCGACATGAACACCCAGATCGCCACGGCAGCAGAACAACAGCACCAGGTGGCGGAAGACATCAACCGGCACATCAGCCAGATTCATGGCGATGCGCAGTTGGTGGCGGAACTGGCGAACTCGGCGCGGCTGGATTCCCAGAGCCTGGCCGGATTGTCGAATGAACTGGACGGGTTGGTTCGTCGTTTCAGAACCTGATCCAAAATCGCTTATAACTGTGGCGAGGGAGCTTGCTCCCGTCGGCTGCGAAGCAGTCGTGAAAATTGGAAAATGCGGACCATCCTGAGACACCGCGTGGACTGATCTGGGACCGCTTCGCGCTCCAGCGGGAGCAAGCCCCCTCGCCACAATTACTGTCGAAACAATTCCCCGGGGGTAAACCCGAACAACCCTTTGAACGCCGCTATAAACGCCGACGTCGAGTCGTACCCACAAGACAACGCGGCATTCGTCACGCTGTCACCCTCCTCCAGCACATTCAACGACGACAGCAGTCGCATCCGCTGACGCCAGCCGCGAAAACTCAACCCGGTTTCACGCTGAAACAGGCGCATCAGGGTTTTTTCCGACGTGCCCAGTCGCTGCGCCCATTCCTGCAAGGTCACAGTCCGCTCAGGACTTTCGATCAGCTCATTGCACAGCCCCAGCAAGCGCTCATGACGCGGCAACGGCAGCGAGAAACCGACTTCGGGCAGATTCGCCAACTGGTCCAGCAACACACTCACCAACCGTGCTTCCGGGCTGTCGCCCTGTGGATATTCCACGGGCAGCAGGCAAAAACTCTTGATCAACTCCCGGGCCAGCGGCGTCACCTCCAACACCCGACAGCGGTCGTCCGCCCAAGGGCAATCCTCTCGGCGCACATAAAGACTGCGCATCTCGGCGCGCATCGAGGTCACGACCTGATGGTCGACATCCGCCGGAATCCAGATCCCCCACTGCGGCGGCGCAAAGAAACTGCCCTCGGCGGTGTGCACGCCGAGAACGCCGCTGATCGCGTAGGAAAATTGCACCCAGTCATGGCGATGAGACGAGGTCCACGAACCGGCGTTGAGGCTTTCCGCCCGCGCATACAGGGGGCGCGGCAGTAAGGTCAGTGCGGGAATTGTCCGTTCGAGGGAGAGTTGTCCGTTAGTCGGCATTGATGAGCCTTGTGTTGCAAGGTTGCTAAAGAGTCGACGTTAGGCCAAGCCACTCCCGCATTCAACACCGCTGATCCCCTGTGGGGCGAGCCTGCTCGCGATGGCGGACTGTCAGGCGACATTAATGTTGAATGTGCCGCAGCCATCGCGAGCAGGCTTGCTCCCACAGGTCTTGATTCAACGCTCAACTATTGCGGTGACACCCTGCCCGCCAGCCGCACAAATCGAGATCAGCCCTCGCCCCTTGCCTGCAGCGTCGAGCAGCTTGGCCAGGCTGGCCACAATACGTCCGCCGGTAGCCGCAAACGGATGCCCTGCCGCCAGTGAACTGCCTTTGACGTTGAGCCGGCTGCGGTCGATGGAGCCCAGTGGCGCGTCGAGGCCGAGGCGGGTTTTGCAGTACTCGGGGTCTTCCCAGGCCTTCAAGGTGCAGAGCACTTGCGCGGCGAACGCTTCGTGGATTTCGTAGTAATCGAAGTCCTGCAAGGTCAGGCCATTGCGCGCCAGGAGGCGTGGCACCGCGTAGACCGGCGCCATCAACAGCCCTTCGGCGCCGTTGACGAAATCCACCGCCGCCGCTTCGCCATCGCGTAAATACGCAAGGATCGGCAAGCCGCGCTCCTTCGCCCATTCTTCACTGCCCAACAGTACCAGCGACGCGCCGTCGGTGAGCGGCGTCGAATTGCCGGCGGTCAGCGTGCCTTTGGCGCTTTTCTCGAAGGCGGGTTTGAGCGAAGCGAGTTTTTCCAGGGTCAGGTCCGGGCGCAGGTTGTTATCGCGGGTCAGGCCCAGGAACGGCGTCATCAGGTCGTTGTGCCAGCCTTCGGTATATGACGCCGCCATTTTCTGGTGACTCTCCAGCGCCAGTTGATCCTGCTCCGCGCGCGGAATGTTCCAGGTCTGCGCCATCAACTCGCAGTGCTCGCCCATCGACAGGCCCGTGCGTGGCTCGCCGTTGCGGGGAAATTCCGGAATGAGATGCCCGGGGCGCAGTTGCAAAAAGGTTTTCAGTTTGTCGGCGGTGGTTTTCGCGCGGTTGGCCTGCAGGAGGATTTTGCGCAAACCTTCGTTGATGCCGATCGGCGCGTCGGACGTGGTATCGACGCCGCCGGCAATACCGCACTCGATCTGGCCCAGGGCGATTTTATTGGCCACCAGCAACGCCGCTTCCAGACCGGTGCCACACGCTTGCTGAATGTCATAGGCCGGGGTGGTCGGTGACAGCCGTGAGCCGAGCACGCATTCGCGGGTCAGGTTGAAGTCCCGGGAATGCTTGAGCACCGCGCCCGCAGCCACTTCGCCCATGCGCAGACCGTGCAGGTTGAAACGCTCGATCAGGCCTTCGAGCGCGGCGGTGAGCATCGCCTGGTTACTCGCGGTAGCGTACGGCCCGTTGGAGCGGGCGAAGGGAATCCGGTTACCGCCGATAATCGCGACGCGGCGCAGTTGAGTCATGAAAAGCTCCTGATGAACAATTTAAAAAACACTGCAACTCCCACAGGGTCTGCGTGTTCCTGAAAACCTCCGCAATGTCCAAGCGTAGGCCTTATCTCGTGAATCGAACGACTGATTGCCATTCGTGGTCCACACTTTGAACCCCAGCTACTGGAGCGCGTTCCATGTCTGATCGCTATATCGACTTCGCCAATTCATCCATCGGCCACCGTCTGGTCGGCGCCCTGGGTCTGCCGACGCCGGTTCGGCTGGAACGCTGGCAGGCAGGTCGACTGCGCCCTGTCGAAGGGGCGCTGCTGATCGGCGGCGGGCCGCTGGCGCAGAATGTCAGCGCTTTCGCCAACCGCCTGACCGATGCGATTTACAGCTACGACAGCGAACCCTCGATCGCCACCGCGTGGATTCCCGGTCACGGCCCGAAGCTGAAGGCAGTGGTGTTCGACGCCAGTCATCTGATGCATACCGATCAGCTCAAACAGCTGCGCGAGTTCTTCCAGCCACTGCTGAAAAACCTCGAGGACTCCGCGCACCTGGTCATTCTCGGGCGCGCACCGCAGACGTTGAGCGATCCGTTTGCTGCCAGCGCTCAGCGTGCCCTGGAAGGTTTCAGTCGTTCGCTGGCCAAGGAACTGCGCAGTGGCGGCACCTTGCAACTGATTCACGTCGGCGAAGGTGCCGAGGATCAACTGGAAGGCCCGCTGCGGTTTTTCCTTTCGCCAAAAAGCGCGTTCGTCTCCGGACAAGTGATTCACCTGAGTCCCTGCACCACGCCGGTGACGGACTGGACGCGTCCGTTGTCGGGGCGCAAGGCTCTCGTCACCGGCGCCGCACGCGGCATAGGTGCATCGATTGCCGAAACCCTGGCCCGTGACGGCGCCGACGTGATCCTGCTCGACGTGCCCGCGGCAAAAACCGATCTCGACGCCCTCGCCGCACGCCTCGGCGGGCGCAGCATTACCCTGGACATCTGCGCCGAAGACGCCGGCACACAGTTGATCGAGCAACTGCCTGACGGCGTCGACATTGTGGTGCACAACGCCGGTATCACCCGCGATAAAACCCTGGCCAACATGACCCCGGAATTCTGGGATGCAGTGCTCGCGGTCAACCTCAATGCCCCACAGGTGTTGACCAAGGCCTTGCTCGACAGTGGCACCCTGCGCGACAACGGCCGGGTGGTTTTGCTGGCGTCCATCAGCGGCATCGCCGGCAATCGCGGGCAAACCAATTACGCGGCGAGCAAGGCCGGGTTGATTGGGCTGGCCCAAGCCTGGGCGCCGCTGCTCAACGAACGCGGCATCAGCATCAACGCGGTGGCGCCGGGGTTCATCGAGACGCAAATGACTGCGCACATTCCATTCGGCCTGCGTGAAGCGGGCCGGCGCATGAGTTCGCTGGGCCAGGGCGGCCTGCCGCAAGACGTCGCCGAAGCGGTGGCGTGGCTGGCGCAACCGGGCACCGGCGCGTTCACCGGGCAAGCGCTGCGCGTCTGCGGACAAAGTGTTTTGGGGGCTTAGTGATGATTACCGATTGGCACACGCTCAACCGCGAACCAAGCCTGCCCGGGTTGTATGTGCAGGCCGCGACGCGACGCAAGATCACCGGCTCCACGTTGCCCGATTCGGGTTTGCGTTGCTGGGTCGATGTCGATCCGAAACGTCTGGCGGCTTATCGCAACGTCTGCGGGTTTGCCGACAACGGTTTGTTGCCGCCGACGTATCCCCACATCCTGGCGTTCGCGTTGCAGATGCAACTGCTGACTGACAAGGATTTCCCGTTCCCGCTGCTGGGGTTGATTCACCTGAGCAACCGCATTCGCGTCTTGCGGCCCATGGGCGGCGTGAATCGCGTGCGGGTCAGCGTGCAGGTGCAGAATCTGCAACCCCATGCGAAGGGCGCGACGTTCGATCTGCTGACCACGCTCGATGATCAGCTGGGACCGTTGTGGGAAGCGCAAAGCCGGATGCTGTGTCGCGGGGTCAAACTTGAAGGCGAGCCCGTCGAGGAGGTACTGGCCTCGACGATGATGCTGACTGAAGTCGCCCGCTGGAAAGCACCTGCGGACATCGGCCGGCAATACGCCAGGGTGTCAGGGGATTACAACCCGATACACCTCAGTGCGGTGAGCGCCAGACTGTTCGGTTTCCCTGCGGCCATCGCTCATGGACTGTGGAACAAGGCACGGACGCTGGCAGCGCTGGCGGATCATTTGCCCACAGCGAATGTCGAGATCGCCGTGCAGTTTCGCAAGCCGGTGCGCTTGCCCGGCGAAGTGACATTGCTCGCCAGCACGGCGGCTTCGAGTGGGGATTTTCGACTGGTAGGCGTGGGCGATCTGGAACATATGGTCGGCCATTGGCGGCCGGTGGCCTGACACCCGGCTTGAGCTTCACACAAACACTGCAGTCGCTCGTAAACCAGCGCCTGCGGGCCGTGTGCAGACAGTCGGATCGGACGTTGAACATGTTTAATTGTATATATCACTTCAGTTTTTTCGCCGCTCCCCACGCCTCCGCCAAACAACACTGCACATTGATTTAAAACAAATTTATCTCCCGCCACCGGCAAAAACCACACCCAAGGTATTAGTGCTTAGGCGGCACCGGCGCGTCCGTATCTAAAAGGTTAATACCAACTGGAGAATGGTGCCTCAGAGCCTTTGCGATTGTGATGTGGACAACGGACGAAGGCATTGCCGACGACAGAAACGGCAAGCCATCGACAACAACGACGTTGTTACAGGTGCAAGGGATCTCACTCATGAACACTCACGTATGGTGTAAATCGGCAACGGCATTGACGCTCATCCTCTCTCTCGGCCTCGCCGGTTGCAGCAGCGGCGGTGGCGGTCATCACAGCAGCTCCGACAGTTCGTCCCCTGACAGCACGAACACGGCGGGCGCCGGTGGCGCAAGCGGTGGCGGAGCGGGCGGCGGCACGGGAGGAGGTACAGGCGGTGGCGGCACAACCACGCCGACTGCCTCGCCGCTGGTGACCACCACACTGGTACAGGATGTCGGCACAACAGTCAGCGGCCTCGGCGATGGCGTCGGGCAGCTCGGCAATTCCCTGAGTTCAGTTCCCGTGGTGGGTGGTGTGGTTCAAAGCGTCGCCAACACCACCGGCAATGTAGTCACCACACTGGGTGACGGCTTGGGCAACGGCATTGGCAAACTGACCACCGACCCGAATGGTCTTGGCGTCACGGCCGCCTCGGTGGGCGGCGTGGTGCAGGATGTCGGCAACGGTGTCTCCGATGTCAGCGGCAAGCTCGCCACCGCGACCAGCAGCGTCCCGCTGGTGGGCGGCGTGGTCACCAAAGTCGCGCCAGTGCTGGATGGCGTCGGCGAAAGAGTCACCATGCTCGGCGACACCTTGAGCACCGCAACCACCACAGGTCCGTTGGGGTCGGTGACCAAGGAGATCGGAAGCAAGCTGGTGCCGGTGATTGCCTTGGTCGAGAACACCACGGACAAAGCAGGCGACGCCACCGGCCTGGGCGATCCGCTCAAAGGTGTGATCAAGAAAGTCGGCGATACCGTCGATGGCGTGGGTGACAACGTCGCCGATGCCGGCAATGGCAATCCAGTGACGGACACCCTCGGCAACGCCCTGAGCAACACAGGCACCACGGTCGGCAAGGCCGGTGGCCTGGTGTCCAACGGCAAAGATTCAGGCACCGGCAGCGGCGGTGGTCTGGGTGGCAACGGCCTGCTGGAAACCGTTGGTGGCGCGGTGGTCAACCTCGGCCAGGGCCTGAGCGGCAGTAACGGGGTGGTCGGTACGGCGGGCAAAAACGCTGTTGCCGGCGGCAATCTGGTCGCCACTGTAGGCGGCGGCCTGGGCGGCAGCGGTGTCGCCAATGTCGGCCCGACCGCTGCACTGGCCAGCGTCGGAAGCAACATCGGCACAGCGCTCAACCCGGTGACCAGCGCCGTCACCGGTCTCACCCAAAATGTCGGCGCCGCCACCGGCCTCGGCAGTCCGATCGCGGGTCTGACCGGCCAGGCCGGCGGCGCGGTCGCCAACCTCGGCGGCGCGATTGTCGCCAGCAATACCAACGCGGTCACCGCGGCACTGGGTAACACTGTCACCTCCTTGGGCAATACCGTCAGCGGCGTTGGCGGGTTGGTCAACGGCGGCACCGGCGGCGGTCTTGGCGGACTCCTCGGCGGCCTGGGCGGCAACAATCGCTGATTGCACCTGGCCGATTCGACGGCCTTGACTACAGCGCCTACGCTTGGTTGGAGGCGGAAGATTCGCATGAGTCTTCCGCCCTTTCTTTGGGACATGAAGATCCAAATGATGTAGCGAATTGAACAGGGAGTGTCCTATGCGCGTTGCGTCTTTGCTGTTCCTCACCGTCAGTACCTGTACCTTTGCAGACACCCTTCCGAGTTTTCTCAACAGCAACGAAACCATTCGCAATCTCCCTGTCCCGAACCTTCCCGCCGACGCCTACCGCCCGACGGCTGCGCCGCTGCAAGTGCCGGAGCCCGGAGCGACCCAGGGCCAACCGTTGATGATGGGCACCAAAGTCACCCTCAAAACCGTGCAGATCGAAGGCGGGACGATTTACCCGCTCGGCGAACTGGCAACGCTCTTCCAGCCTTTGCTTGGCCACGAAACCAGCCTCGCCGATCTGATCGAAGCCACCCGCAGCATCACTCGTCGTTATCAGCAGGACGGGTATCTGCTGTCCTACGCGTTTCTGCCTCAACAGTCCTTCGACAATGGCGTGGTGCGCGTGGTGCTGGTGGAGGGTTACATCAAGGATTACCGGTTGCAGGGCGACGTCGGGCGGGTCAAGGGGCTGCTCGACAAACTGGTGGCCAAACTCCAGACCGAGCGGCCCCTGACGCGCAAGACTTTCGAGCGCTACACCACGTTGATGAGCCGCATTCCCGGCGTGACCTTGCAGGCCCAAGTGCCGCCGCCGGGCACCACCGACGGCGCGGCCTACCTCGTTGCCCAGGCCAGTCGCAAGCCGTTTACCAGCTCGCTGAGTGCTACCGAGGACAACCGCAACGGCACCCAGGCCTTGCTCGGCGCGAGCAGCAACTCACAGACGGCCATGGGCGAACAACTGAGCCTCAGCGGGCTGTTTCCGCCTGGGGACGACGATGAGCATTACTACCGCCTGGACTACAACCAGTACCTCAACGCAGAAGGCACACAACTGGTCTTGTCCGCCTCGCGTTACCGCGCCGACCTGGGCACCAACGTGCAACTGGACAACGGCATCGAACTCAAGCCTCACCGGGAAAACGATCGCTATTCCATCGGCTTCAGTCACCCGTTCATTGCGTCACCCAACGAGCTGCTCAGCGCCGGATCGCGGTTGTACGCGGTCAACGACAAGACACGCTACCAGGTCGTCGGCTTCCCGCTGACCCTCGAGGAACGCACCGACCTTCGCGCCCTCGCCTTCGAAAGCGACTGGCGCAAGGCCGATGAACAACAACTGCGCATTCTCAGCGGCGGGCTGTATCAGGGCATCGACGGCATGGGCGCAAAAACCAACAACCCTGAGCTCGACCTGGACTTCTTCCGCCTGCGGTTCTCAGGCGTGCAGAGCGACAAGTTTTTCGACAACTGGCAGGGGGTGATTTCCGCCGCGCTGTACTGGAGTGACGACACCTTGCCCGAAAGTGAACGCGCGGTTTTCGGCGGACAAAATTTCGGCCGTGGTTACCCTGACGATCAGGCCTCGGGCGACAAGGGATGGGGGGTGGCATATGAGCTGAACTACAGCTTCAACCGCGACGGCAATTGGGTCAGGGTGCTGCAACCTTATGTGGTGATGGATCGCGCCAGGACCTGGTTCAACGAGTTACCGATCAAGGGCAACAACCTGTCCTCGGCGGCGGTCGGATTGCGATTTGGTGACGCGAAGTACTACAACATCGCGCTTGAAGCGGCCAAGCCGATGTCGGATGAGGCGCTGGATACGTTCAATCGCAAGCCGAGGTACAGCATCAGTTTCAGTTATCAGCTGTAGGTCGTAACGAACCGGATGAAGGCGGGCGTCAGACCGATTTCGCTGGCAAGCCAGCGCCACGGGTCCGTGGGGTTTGGGGGAGGTGGGGGATTTACAGATTGACCAGATTCAACCGTGGCTGCGGAAACAGGTTATTCAGCGTCTCCAGCAACCGCACGTGATAAATCGGCTTGCGAAACAGGTCGAGCACCTGCAATCGCAGCATGTCGCTGACGTCCTCCATGTCCGCGTGGCCCGACGTCACGATCACCGGCAAATGTTGCCGGGAGGTATGTTCGCGCAGCCGTTTGATCAGCGACATGCCGCTCTCTTCCGGCATCCGCAGATCGGTGATGACCAGCGCGATATCCGGGTGGAGAGTCAGATGGTGCAGCGCAAGTTTCACCGAGGTGGCGGCAAAACAATGAAAGCCTTCGCCTTCGAGCAACTCCGCCAACTCCAGCAACGCGTCCTCTTCATCATCGACCAGAAGAAGCTGTTGGCGTGCAAGTGCGGGAGCGTTCATGGGCAACACCTGAAATGGACTAAACACTGACGTTAGAATCCTGGGGGTTTGGCAGTTTGCCCCGCGGCACTTCCACCGCGGTTATGTCAGCGCCGTCTTGATATTGCCGAACAGAGTGCTGATCGCCCCTTCAATATCCGAACTCAACCCCGCAATCACCAACGCAACCATCGCGGCCACGACCGCGTACTCAATACCCGAAGCACCCTCGGTATCTTTGGCCAGCCCTTGGTAAAAAGCGATTTCGGATTTGATCTTCTGAGCGAGCTTGGTGAAGGACATGACGTTTCTCCTTGATGACGACGGGTGTTGCGCAGTCGCAACATGATTCCCCTATGCCAGCATCAGCATTGTCGGCATTCCCCCTGCCAGCAACTGTAAGAATGAATTATTACTAAAGTATTAGCCCTTTCGTTGACGTCAAAGAAACCGCGCCGCCTTGCGCCCTTCATTAGTAATTTTCACAACAGTAATGGCATTTCGCTTTAGCTGCGCTACCGTCAAATAGCGAAATAGTTCAAGTTCATAGCTGCCTGTTTGAGAAGTTGTCTCGTCGGAAAAGACGAGGTTGTTTGAGCAGCGGGAAAGGGAGAGCCGTTATGAACAGTCGTGTCACCCTGGGCCTGGCCGGCGTGCTGCTGGTGGGCGCCATGATTGCCGGTTACTGGGGCCTCACGTTAAGCCGTCAACCCACTGCCGAACCTGTCGCGCCAGTTGACACGGGCTCGTCCGCCCCCTCCCCACAGGCATCTGCTTCCGTCGAGGATCCCACCCGTCATCCGGTAGTGGTACTGCTGCGTGACGTCGCGCCGTTCGAGCAAATCACCGCAGCCGACGTGGCCGTGGAAAAACTCGCCATCGTCCCCGCCGGCAGCCTGAGCCGGATCGATCAAGCTATCGGAAAGACGACCTGGCGCGCCCTGGCCGCCGGCACCTGGCTCAATGACGAAAGCTTCGAGGCCGGCAGCAAACTGGCGCGAATGATTCGCCCAAATGAGCGCGCCCTCGCCGTGGCCGTCGATGAAGTTATCAACGCCGGAGGGCAACTCACACCGGGGGACTACGTCGATGTGCTGCTGTTTTTGCGCCTGGACACCAACAACCCGCAGCCATCGGCTCAACTGGTTGTCCCGGCCCTGCGTGTACTCGGGGTCGGCGAACAGTTGGGGCTGACCAACGACGGCCAACCCGCCAGCCCGGCGCGCAGCAGCGAAGAAAAGCTCAAGCAGGAACAGTCGCGCGTCAGCGCCCGGACGGTGGTGCTCGCCGTTCCCGAAGCACTCTTGAGTCGTCTGATGCTTGCGGCTCAGGCCGGCGTGTTACGCCTGGCGGTGCGCAGCGCCGAGGAGAAACGCCTGGCCCGTTACTGGGCTGGCGAAAGCGATGCTTCGGCCAACCTCGCCAATGCCAACCGCGAGCTGATCCAGTTCAGCCAACTGGCCATGACGCCCGCGCCCAAGCCCATCACCACCACTAGCACTAGCAACGTCGCAGCACCGCGCAGGTCGAGTGTGGAGGTCATTCGCGGCAACGAAATCACGCAACAAACTCCCTGAATCGAGCAAGGACGCATCTAAATGCGCAGACGTTCCATGCCCATGTTTCAAGGCCTGTTCTGGGTCTCTCTGTTAAGCGGACTGCCGCTGACGGCGACGTCAGCCGCCGTAGGAAATTGCGCCGCACTCGCTGCATTGCCGGCAGCGCTGGAAGTCGGTGAAGGGCTGCAACAGGAGGTGCAGTCCCCGGTGGCGATCACGCGAGTGGCCGTGGGCGACCCGAAAATCGCCGACGTGCGCGTCAATGGCAACCAAGCCTTTTTGCTCACCGGCATGGCGCCCGGCGCCACCAGCCTGATGGTTTGGACAGCCTGCGCCAGCGCACCGCGCCAGAGCATGGTGTTCGTTCAGGGACGGGCCACGGCGGCCATGACCACTGCCGCGCAACTGCCGTCCGATGACACGTTGCTGCCGTCGCAAGTGCAGACCGATATCCGCTTTGTCGAAGTCAGCCGGACCAAACTGAAAGAGGCCGGCACCTCGATTTTCGGCAAGGCCTCGAACAACTTTCTCTTCGGCGCCCCGGGCACGGTTCCCAACACTGGCGTCACGCCAGGCGTCGTGCCGCTGTTCAATATCGATCCACGCATCGCGGCGCCGAGCATCCCGTTGCTCAACGACAGCTTCAACATTGTCTGGGGCGGTGGCAGCAGCAAATTCCTCGGCATCGTCAACGCCCTGGAAGGCAGCGGCTTCGCCTACACCCTGGCGCGACCAAGCCTGGTGGCCCTCAGCGGGCAGAGTGCGAGCTTCCTCGCGGGTGGTGAAATCCCGATCCCGGTGCCCAGCGCCAACAGCAACAGCTACTCCATCGAATACAAGGAGTTCGGTATCCGCCTGACGCTCACGCCGACCGTGGTCAGCCACGACCGCATCGCCCTCAAAGTGGCACCGGAAGTCAGCGAACTGGATTACAACAACGGCGTGACCATCGGCGGCACCACCGTGCCGGCGTTTACCATTCGCCGCACCGACACCAGCATCTCGCTAGCCGACGGCGAGAGTTTCGTCATCAGCGGCTTGATCAGCACGCACAACGCGTCCGAAGTCAGCAAGTTTCCCGGGCTGGGCGATATTCCGATTCTCGGCGCGTTCTTCCGCAACTCTCAGCTCAAGCGCGAAGAACGCGAACTGCTGATGATCGTCACGCCGCACCTGGTGCAGCCGCTGGCCGCCAACGCACAGTTGCCCTCGTTGCCCGGCGAAAAACTGCGGAACTACGACCCGAACTGGTATCGCCTGTACTTCCTCGAAAACGGCAACTTCGACAAACGCAGCGGATTATCGCAATGAGCCAGAGTCAAAGCCTGAGTCAGACCTTCCTCGCGATCACACGCAACAGCACCGACCTTGAATGGCTTCAAGGCGCCCTCGCACCCTTGGGCCAGGTGGTCAGCGCCGGTGGCGGCAGCCTCGACGAGTTGCTGGCGCTGGTGGATGTGACCTTCGCCAGTCTGGTGTTCGTCGGCCTCGATCGTGAGCACGTGGTAACCCAGAGCGCATTGATCGAGGGTGCGCTGGAAGCCAAACCGATGCTCGCGATCGTCGCGTTGGGGGACGGCATGGACAATCAGCTGGTGCTCAATGCCATGCGCGCCGGGGCCCGGGATTTCGTCGCGTATGGCTCGCGTTCCAGTGAAGTCACAGGCCTGGTGCGCCGGCTGGGCAAACGCATGCCGTCCGTGGCGCCAAATACGCAACTGGGCAGATTGACCGTGCTCTACGGTGTGCAGAGCAACGCCGACGGGGCACTGCTTGCCAGCCACATGGCGCAAGTGGTGCAGAAGAGTGGCCAGCAAACGCTGCTGCTCGACCTCGGCCTGCCACGCGGCGACAGCCTGGCGCTGCTCGGCCTGGAAAGCTCGTTTCACTTCGGCGATGCCCTGCGGCATTTGCGGCGCCTCGATGCGACGCTGATCGACAGCGCATTCACCAGCTGCGATGCCGGGCTGCGAATCCTCGCCTACGCCAACAACGATGATTCCCTGGAGCGCACCAGCGCCGCCGAGTTGTACATGTTGCTCAGCGCCTTGCGCCAACACTTCCAGCACATCGTGGTGAACCTCACCGGCCAGTCCGACAGCGAAGCCTTGCGCACCTTTGTCAGCCATTGCGACAAGTTGATCTGGTACACCGACCAGAACGTGATCGACTGCCGCCGCAATCTGGTCCTGCTCACCCTCTGGCGCGAAAAAGGCATGAAGCTCGATCACGCGCGACTGCTGGTGGACCGCTACCTGCGCAACGTCGCGCCGGACCCGGAAACCCTCGGTAAAAGCTTCGGCATGGAAGTCATCGCAACGCTCGCCTACAGCCCGGAAGTACGCCTCAATGCCAAAAACCAGGGCGTCACCCTGTTTGAACTGGCCCCCCGCGATGGCCTGACCCAAAGCCTGCGGAACCTCGGCGAACGCCTGGCCAGGCGCTCCGAAGGCCTGGCCAAACCCAAGGCGGGCTGGTTCACCCGCTTGAGGGGCACGCCATGAACGGCGAAAAACTGTTCGGCGCTCCGGTGCGCACCTCCACCGGCAACACAGACCACGAAGGCCTGAAACTGGTGCTGCACCGCTACATCATCGACGCCATTGAAGAGTCGGGAAAAAACCTGCTCGAAGGCTCGCGGCAAGTGCTCTCGCACTTCGTCATCGATAAAGTGGCCGAGTACATCGCCCGTTTGCACCTGGCGATCTCCCGCTATGAGATGGAACGCCTGGCCGAAGAAATCGTCGATGAGCTCACCGGTTTCGGTCCGCTGGAAGTGCTGTTGCGCGATCCGGCGGTCAGCGAAATCCTGGTCAACGGGCCGCATCGGGTGTTCGTCGAACGCGACGGCATCCTGCATCAGAGCGACCTGCGTTTTGTCGACGCGCATCACGTCGAACGCGTGATGCAGCGGATCCTCGCGCCCCTGGGCCGACGGTTGGACGAGTCGTCCCCGATGGTCGATGCGCGCCTGCCGGATGGCAGCCGGGTCAACGCGATCATCCCGCCGATCGCTCTCGACGGCCCATGCCTGTCGATTCGAAAATTCCGCAAGGACATGCTTAAAAGCGCCGACCTGATGGCGATGCAAACCATCGACCAGGCGATCCTGGAATTCATTCAGGAGGCCGTGGGCAGACGCTGCAACATCCTGATCAGCGGCGGCACCGGCACCGGCAAAACCACGTTGCTGAACATCCTCAGCCAGTTGATCAGCCCGCACGAACGGCTTGTCACCATCGAGGATGTGGCCGAACTGCAACTCGGCCACCCGCACGTCGTGCGCCTGGAGACACGCCCGCCAAATGCCGAGGGCCACGGCGAAGTGAAGGCCAGCGACCTGATCCGCAACGCCCTGCGGATGCGTCCCGACCGGATCATCCTCGGCGAGATTCGCGGTGTCGAAGTGGTCGATGTGCTCACCGCGATGAATACCGGTCACGACGGCTCCATGAGCACCGTGCACGCCAACAACGCCCAGGACGCACTGTTGCGCCTGGAAACGCTGGTCGGCCTGACTGGCCGCACCATCGCCGAACGGACCCTGCGGCAAATGATCTGCGCGGCCCTGGACGTGGTGATTCAGTTGACGCGCATGCCCGATGGCCGCCGCTGCGTCAGTGAAGTGGTGGAGGTAATCGGCATCCGCGACGACGTCTACGTCACCAACACCTTGTTCCGTCTCGACCGGCGCAGCGGTGTCGGTTTCCTGCGCGAGGCGGTCAACCCCGCCGGCGACAAACTGCGCCGCGAGTCGGCGCTTTCTCCCTCAGCGTATTGAAGGCCACGGCATGCTCAAACCGCTGCTGCTCATTCTTGTCTGCCTGGGTTTGTTCGGGTTGTCGGTGCGCTTGTTCTATCGCGGCATTCGCCAGTCCGGGACCGATCGGGTCCTTGATCGACTGGCCCACGAGCAGCCGCAGCGAGTGGTCGAGAAGTCCTCATGGGCCGGCCTGGAACGGGCGTTTTTGCGCGCCGGTCTCGGCCGCCCCACCGAGCGCATCGGTCTGTGGCTGACACTCTGGGTGTTTGGCATCCTGCTCGGTATTGCCGTCGGCAGCTGGATCGGCGCCCTGCTGTCGTTGCTGGTGCCGCCCTTGGCGGTGCGGCTGTATGTCAGTTGGCGTTATCAGCGCCGGCTCAAACGCATGATCGAACAACTGCCGCCGCTACTCGATCACGCGGTGCGAAGCCTGAAGTCCGGGCGAACGTTGGCGGATGCGGTACTGGGCGCCATCGAGACCGCGGAACATCCGTTGAAACAGGCCATGGGCCGGCTGCAGCGCAACGTGCAATTGGGGGTCAGTTTGCCGGACGCCGCGTCCGACCTCGCCAGGTTGTATGACAAAGACGAACTGCATTTGTTTGCCCTCGGCTTGAAGGTCAACCATCGCTACGGCGGCAACGCCAGCGAGCTGTTGGAGAACCTGATAAAGATGATCCGCGAACGCGAACAGGCTGCGCGCCAGCTCAGCGCCATGACCGGTGAAACCCGCGTCACGGCGTGGGTACTGGGCTGTTTGCCTATTGGGCTGGCCGGCTATTTCCTGATGGCCAATCCTCACTACTTGCTCGCCATGTGGCACGACGATTCCGGGCGAATCATGCTCGCGACCGCGTTCGGCCTGCAGCTGGTGGGCAGCCTTGCGCTCTGGCGCATGTTGCGCAGCGTATGAAGATTCCCTTGCTGATCAGCGCACTGCTGTTTTTGGCCGCCGGGATCCTGCTCATCAGTGGATTGCTCAAGCAGCAGCGACAAGTCCGACAGGTGGCGCAACGGCTGGACGGCAAATCGCCGAGCGCTAACCGTGTCGGGCATTGGCTGCAAGCCTTGGGCAGCAGCCGCATCGGCCAGCGCTCGGTCAAACTGGACAATGAAACCCAGATCCTGCTCAACCGTCTGGGTTGGCGCAGCATCCGGCGACGCTCGTTGTTCGCGGCGTTCCAGGTGGGCGTGCCGGTGCTCGCGCTGGCCTTGAGCATGCTGGTCCAAAGCCTGTTCTTCCCGCCTGTGGAAAACCACTGGATCGCCCCGGCCTTTGTCACGGGCCTCGGCTACCTGCTGCCCAAACGCTTGCTGGCCGCGGCGGCCAAACGTCGTCAGAAACAACTGGCGATCGAGATCTCCACCTTCATTCCGCTGCTGCGCATCCTGTTCGAATCGGGCATGGCCGTGGAGCAGTCGCTGCGCGTCCTTAGCAACGAAGGCAAACAATTACTGCCGGCGCTGACCCACGAACTGCGCCTGGTGCTGGCCCGTGTCGATTCCGGCCTGGAGCTGGGCGAAGAACTGAACAAGGCTTCCCGGTTGCTGGCGGTGGAAGAGTTCACCGACACCTGTGTGATCCTTCAGCAGTTGATCCACCAGGGCGGCGGCGCGATGAAATCCCTGCTGGCCCTCAAACAGTTGCTCGATGACCGGCGCCTGACGCGCTTGCAGGAATACATATCCAAGATGTCCGCCAAAATGTCCGTCGTGATGATGCTGTTTCTCTTCCCGGCGTTGTTGATCGTGCTGGCCGGCCCCGGCTTCACCGCCATGGCCCGGGCCTTTGCTTCCTAGAGGGAATCTGATGAGAGCAATGATTGCCGGTTTGAGTCTGCTGCTGCTGAGCGGTTGTGCGAGCAACGGCCAGACGCCCTGGAACGCCCTGACCAACACCACCCGTTGCGGCAAGCTGAGTTCCGATGAGCAACTGTCAATGAACCTGGCCGACGACATGGCCAACGATGGCAAACTGCACGCCAGCCTGGCCAACCTGCAAAGCCTGCCCGACAACCTCGCCGACGTGCGCCTGCGCAAGGCCAAGGTCTACCGATTGTTGGGCCGCAGCGAAGCCGAGCCGCTGTATCGAAGCCTGCTCGGCAGTTGCCTCGCTGCCGAAGCCGAACATGGCCTGGGCCAACTCGCCGCCGCGAAGGGCGATAACGGCCAGGCTCAAAGCCACTTGCAACGGGCAGCACGACTGGCACCCACTGACGAAAAAATCCGCAACGACCTCGGTGTGGTGTACCTCAATCAATTGCGCGTCGAAGATGCTCGCTTCGAGTTTCTGACGGCGATGGAGCTCAAGCAAAGCGATCAACTGGCGGCGTTGAATCTGGTGACATTGCTGATCTACCAGGATGATTGGAGTCGCGCCGCCGAACTGGTCAGCCGCCTCGGCCTGAGCCCCGCCCAAGTCACCGAAGCCCAGGCACGCGCGGAAAAACTGAAGACCCCGGGCAAAACAGTCCCGGCCAATGCCAACCAGGTCGCTGCCGTCACGGCCCCGAACCTTCAATAGAGAGACGTCATGAAAACGACACTGATCTGTTGCCTCGGCTTGCTGACCCTGCCTGTCGCTGCGCACGCAATCGAGGCTGGCCCGGCGTCGCCGCAACAACAGGAAACCGAAGGCTGGCTGCAACTGCAGAGAAGCAACAAGGCCGCGTCGACTCAACAGCAAACCTCAACCGCGACGGAACGCGAGTTGAGCATGCAGCGCTGGCTGAAGAGTTATGAGCATGAGATCCCGCAGTTCTTCGATCAGGATGAGGGCGGGAAGGTCGATAGCGGATCGGGGGGATAACAGCCCCTCTTAACGAGCCTAAGTGGCGCGATGGATGCGAAAGTCCCGATCATGCAGGCGCACAGTGCTAGTGAGCCGTAACCCTCTGGCGCAAACCCGAATTGCTGGGCGTTAACGCCAAAGCCAGCTGCGTCCGATTATGCATGTGCGTCAACCGCAAGACCTGCGACACGTACAACTTTACCGTGTTCTCGGTAATCCCCAGCTCACAGGCAATCTGATAGTTGGTCTGCCCCTTGCCCACCAAACGCGCCACATCCAACTGCCTGGGCGACAGTTGATTGAAAACCGCCGGGATCTCAATCCGATCCAGATCACTGTCATCGCTATCAGAGGAATTCGATGACTGCGGACTACGCCGAACCTTGTCCAGATCCTGATACAGATCATCGATCGACTCGGAAAGATACTGGAGCTTCTGATTCAAATGCCCCAACTGCAAACTCTTCTGCCGCTCCCGCAATGCCACCTCCTGTCGCGCAATGCCCTCGAGCAACTCATCCAGGTCAATCGGCTTCTGATAGTAATCGGCAATCCCGGCACGCAAAGCCTTGATCACATCCTGCTTGTCCGCGCGCCCGGTGAGCATGATCGCTTCGAACGCCCGATGCTTGCCGGACAACCGTTGCAGCTCCTGGACCAACTGGATGCCATCCAGCCCGGGCATGTGCAAATCGCAGAGCACCAGGCCGATGTCCGCGTCTTCAGCGAATCGTTCGACTGCCTGACCGCTGGACTCACATGGCACACAACGGTAACCGCTGCTTTCAAGAAACTCGCAAAGTTCTTCGACAATCAATGGTTGATCATCGACCACAAGGACTTTCACTACGGAGGTAGGCTTGTTCACATGCAACTCCCTGCAAAAACAAAGGCTGGCTGTTCCTGTACCGACAGCCACGGGCTGTACAACAACTGATTTGAAAGTAGACGTACTTTTTGACTATGTACATAGAACAGGTGACTAGTGAATCCAGGCGAGGGACAGCAAAAAACCCAGCAGTACGAAGGGTGCAAATGGCTGCTTATTTGACGTTCCGGGTCCCAGATATTGAAGAAGATTCCTAAGGTCCTGACTCAAAAGAAGCCAGACTCTTGGCGCCAGCAGCAGCCAACAGACACTGGCCAATCCGGCGCCAATAAATGTGCCCAGTACATGCATACCGTCCGTCGCAAGAGCCAACGCTGTCATGAGTTTCACATCGCCTGCGCCCAGGCGCCGCGCCGCATAGCCGGGCAACGTGAAGGCCAGCGCCAACAGAAAAGCCCAACCACCCTGCACGGCTTCGGCCCCTAGCCAGGTGCGGCCGGTCCACCCCAGAAACACCAGTGCCACCAAGCTGGCGCCCAGGGTCAGATGATTGGCGATGTGCCGCTGCCGAATATCCTGCTCGGCGCATAGCGTCAGCCACACCAGTAGGAAAAAACTCTGCATTCGGTAAAAAACGTCCGTTTTGGCTGAATGATTCTATGCTGACATTACGCAGTGATTGTCAGGGTAGACGCACTCATGAAAACCAACCTCCCCCGCCAGCAAAAAGGTGCCATCGCGATTGAGTTCGCCTTGGTGTTCGTCATGTTTTTCGCTGTGTTTTACGGCATCGTCACCTACAGCCTGCCGCTGTTGCTTATGCAATCCTTCAACCAGTCGACCGCAGAAGCTGTGCGCCAAAGCGTCGCGCTCGACCCGAACACACCCGGTTACGACACCGTGATAAAGACCGTCGCCACAGCTGAACTGAGCCGGCAACTGGCCTGGATTCCGGCAACGCTGAACTTCAACGTCGCCACCGATACCACCGCCACTTACGCAGGCGGGGTATTGAAGGTCTCCATCAACTACCCCACCAGCAAACTCAAGCATGTCATCCCGTTTCTGACCCTGCCGGGAATCGGCTCGGTACCCAACCTGCCGGCCACGCTCACCGCCAGTTCGAGCCTGCAATTTTGAGCTCCGGGGACAGACTGTTCGGGCGCCTGCTCAACCGCCAAATGCCACCGCCCCAGAACGCGCCGAGCCGCTTGAGCGTGCCGGATGTCGGTTTACAGATGCATCTGGATGCCGAAGGCCGGGTGCTTCATCTGACCGGTCCGTTGCGACATGGGCTGGCCCAGCAACTGAGCGCCGCCCGGGCGCCGCACCTGCTGGATTTTCTCTTGCCCCACAGCTTCCTCGCCGTTGAAGGCACACCGGCCGATTGGCAGGGGCAACTGCTGGACCTGGATTTTTACAGCCTCAGCGGGTCCCCCCTGCACCTGCGCGGCTGGGTGCAGCCGTGGGCTGACGCCTGGCTGCTGCAGTTGCTGGACATCGGTGACTTGTTGCACGAGCGTCGGCAATCGCGCAGCCGCGAACAATCCCAATGGCTCGCGACGCAGATCGGCGACCAGTTGCGCCTGTGCAGCATGGCGCGTCTGCCCGAGGTGTTGGCGGAGCAATTACAGAGCCTGGCCCAGCGTTATCAAGTCCCTTGCATCGCCTTGGCATTGCTGGATGAGCACGAAGACGGTTGGCAGATCCACCAGCACTACGCCGCCTTCGACGCCCCACAACTGTGGCAAAACGGTCAGCGCCTGGGCACCGGTCTCGACAGTTTGAACGGCTCCGCCCCGCAGCCTCTTGCGCTCGGCGAGCACCCGCGCCTGCAAGCCACTTTCGGCAATGCTGAAGGGTTTGCAGTGCCCTATCACGACGCGCAAGGTGTGGTCGCATGGTTGCTCTGCGGGTTTTACCCGGCGCAGCAGCGAGCACCCGACGTCGGCGCCCGCGACTGGTTGCAGCTCGCCGCAGCGCTCGCCGGCCCGCTGCTGGAGCGCTTGCGCGAGTATCGGCACCATGTGCAACTGGAGCGGCTGGACTCGTTACAAGCCCTGCTGGGCAGCGGTTGGTGGGAAATTTTCAGCGACGGTGCCGAGGTGCAATTGGCGCCGTCGCTGGCCAGCACCCTCGACCTGCCCGATACACGCCTGCCCCTGCCTGACTGGCTTGAGCAGTTCCATCCCGCCGACCGCGAAGAACTGCGCAGTCGCCTGCAAGACTTGCAGGATGAGGGCACGCCTTTGCTCCTCTGTGTGCGCCTGCATCGCCGAGACGCACCGATCTGGTATCGCCTGCAGGGCCAGGCCTTGGGCATCGGCAAAAACCGGCGGCTGGTGGGCTTCATGCTCGACATCAGCGACATCAAGAATCAGGAGCAACAGGCGGCGGCGGCCCATGCCCGACTGGACAACCTGATCGCCAGTTCACCGGCGGTAATCTATGTGCAGCGCTATGCCGAAGGCGCGTTGCAACCGAGCTTTTTCAGCGACAGCCTGCTGCCTTTGCTGGGGTGGACCCTCGCCGATTGCGCAGCTGGAGCGCTGGTGGAACGGGTTCATCCCGAGGACCGCGAGCGCTATTTCGAACGCTCTCGGCAACTGCTTCGCGAAGGCTCGGTCCGTGCGCGCTACCGGCTGCGTGACAGTCGCGGCGACTACCACTGGCTGCTCGACGAAGCCAAGCTGTTACGCGACGACCTTGGCCTGCCGGTCGAAGCGGTCGGATTGTGGCTGGACGTGACCGACGCGACCCTGGCCGCCGAGCACGTCAAACAAAGCGAAGAGCGCTATCGGATTCTGGTCGAGGATTCCCCGGCGATGATCTGCCGTTATCGGCCGGACCTGACCCTGACCTTCGGTAACCGCCCGCTGGCGACGTACCTGGAATGCCTGCCCGAGCAACTGCCAGGCGTGAACCTGGGCAGCTGGATGTCAGCGGAACAGCAGGCAGCGTTTCTCCGTCGACTGGGCCAGCTGAGCCCGGAGTTTCCGGTCAGCACGGCGGAAATCAACCTGCAGCTGCCGGGACGGGAACACGCCTGGTGGGTCTGGTCGGATCGCGGCGTGTTCGATGCGCAAGGCCGTTTGCTTGAGGTTCAGGCCGTGGGCCGCGACAACACCGAAGTCCGCCGTTCGCAGCAGCAACTTGCCCAGAGCGCGAAAATGGCCACCCTCGGCGAAATGGCCACCGGCCTGGCCCATGAAATCAACCAGCCGCTGAACGTGATGCGCATGGCCATCGTCAATGTGCTCAAGCGCTTGAGTAACGGCGATGTGCAGATCGATTACCTGACCGACAAACTCAACCGCATCGATGCGCAGGTCCAGCGGGCGGGGCGGGTGGTGGATCACATGCGGGTGTTCGGTCGCCGCTCGGAGATCGAACAGCACCCTTTCAATCCGGTTCAAGCCATCGAAGGCACGCTGTCGTTGCTGGCCGAAGGCATGCGCGGCAAAGGTATCGAGTTGAGGGTCAGCGAGACAGGCTTCGAGGCGCTGGTGCGCGGTTATGTCGATCAGCTGGAACAGGTACTGATCAACCTGATGGTCAACGCCCGGGATGCGCTACTCGTCAAACGTGAGGCGGATCAACAATTCAAACCGTGGATTTCGCTGTACGCCGAACGTGATGCGCAGTCGGTTCGACTGTGGGTCGAGGACAACGGCGGCGGGATTGATCCGCGCCTGCTGGAGCGGATCTTCGAACCGTTTTTCACCACCAAGCCGGTAGGCGTCGGCACCGGGTTGGGCTTGTCGGTGAGCTATGGGATCGTCGAGAACATGGGCGGCAAACTCAGCGTGCGGAACTCGACCGAGGGTGCACGGTTTTGTATCGAGCTGCCGATTGCCGTGGACAATCAGATCACCAGATAGGCTTTGCCTTTTTGCCCGCAGGTGAGGTTGAAACCGACGTCAACTTTATTGACGTCGATCCCGAGGTTGAGCAACAGGCTGTCGACGATCGGATCAATCAGAGGCGCGATCAGGCCACTGATGGCCGTGACCAGAAGTTGGGTGACATCAGCCAGCGTCGACAGCAAGGTATTGAGCAGTAACCCCAACAGACTGCCAATGGTCGGAGGGTGTTGGGTTAACGTGATGCCCATGAGCGTCCCCTTCAAACTGCCCACGACATCCGACACCATCACCGGGTGCGTGGGGTCTGGCGCCACATTGACCTCATGCGGATTGGCGAAGGTGTAATTGGGCTCGCTGGTGCCGGCAACGGGGCTGTCGATCTTGAGTTCCAAACCGCCGCCGCCGAACGGTGTTCGCGCGCCGCAGCTGAGCAAGTGGCAGGTCTTCGAGCCGATATCCACCAAGGTCAGCGGCGACAGACTGGACGCCGCGGAAGAGGAGAGCCAGATCGCCGGATCGATTTTGCCGACCTTGAGTTGCACCGCGGAGATATTGGTGGTGGCGGTGAGGCTTTTGTTTGCAGGGCTGGCGCAGGCGTAATCGGTGACGTAGCTGCTGCCGACACCGGCTTCAAGACCGACGTCGAGGTTCAATCCATCGGGCAGTATTTGCAGGTCCGTCTGGGTGCAGTTGCCCAGGATGCAGCCGGGCGCCAGAGCCGTATTGATCAGGCTTGTCACCGTCTGTAACAGCGCATTGACGGTTTGCAGGACGACATTGATCAGCGTCAGGTCCACCGACACAAGGATGCGGATTTGTGCAGTACGCACGTATATTTTGTTCGCGCCCAGCGGTGCCACTTTCGCCAGCGCGGGGTCACCTACCGCAGAAAACTGCGGCGGCTGAATGACTTTGATGCGGGTGGTCATGCCAGCCAGTCCCATCACATTCACCGGCAATACCGCGGCCACCGCGCTGTTCTTGTTCGCCAGTTGCACAAACCCTTGAACCAATTGGAACAGTTGCACCGTGGCGTCGAGACTGGCCGCTTGTGCGCCGGTTTGCAGCTGGAGCAAGTCACCCAACTTGATCGGTGAGGCATTGGTGGCGGCCAATTGGAGATTAACCAACGCGGTCTTGACGGTCGCCGTGGAGCCGTTGGCGGGCAGTACATCGGCGGCGGCCTGGATGAATTGGGTCACGCTGGCTTGCGTGTTCAACAACGTGATGTAGTCACCCGCCGCCACGCCCAGCTTTATCGCCAGTCGATCCATGAACTTCAACAAATTGACGTCGGTTTTGATCAAGCCGTCCCAGCCCACGGCCGTGAGGTTGACGTTGCCGCCCAACAAGGTCGAGAACAGCGGGTTCAACAGGTTCGATCGGGAGGTATCGGCGCCCACGAGGCTGCTTCGAATGCTGAGTTGTGCCAATGTCAGCTTGGGCTCGGCCGCCACGGCGGTGGCGCTGAGCTGGGTGGTTAAAGCGACGGGCCCGCCGGACAGCAAAGCGCCGATGCCGGCGGCCACGCTGGTGGCAACGGTCTGGGTGGCGATGACGCGCACGGCGGCGCTTTTTGTGGCGTCGACAGTGAAGGCGCGCAGGTTGTCCGCGCCGGTCTGCAAGGTGCCGCAACTGACCGTCAGCGTGTTGCTGGCGTTGACGGCAAAACCGTTACGCGTCGCACTTTGCGTGGCGTAACTGGTAGCGCTGAGCCCGGGCAGGCAATTGCCATCGCGGGTCACGGCCTCGAGTGCCGCGGTATCCGCCACCCGCTGCAATTTCCGTTGTTCCAGATAGAGCCGACCGCTGTCGATGACCAGCACCGTGAAGCCTAGGGCCATGGCCAGGGTCAGGGCCGCCATCAATCCGATCGCCCCCCGTTGCCGGGCCGGGCCGCGAAACTGCATGCGGGGAGACATGGCGCACTCCTTTGCCGGCGCGCTGCCGGGCGCTACCTCCATTGGTGAAAAGCAGTGTAGACAAGGCTGGAAGAGCCTGCTGGCAACCCGCCACTCCAGCCCCAAAAAACAGTGGGAGCGGGGGTTCCGGCTTACTTGGGTGGGTAGTTGGCCAGTATCCGGCCGACCGTTTCACGTATCGCCGTGCTGCGATCCGACGGGTTCGGTGAGCGGCTGAGGATTTGTTCGTCACTGCCGCGCCACACCAGTTTGCCGTCCTTGCCGTCGAGCAGGTCGATCTGAATGATTGCCACTTTGTAGCTGATGTTGCGGGTTTCGTTGTACATCGGCCCGCCCCAGTAGCCATTCCACGGGTTACCCCACGCGCCGCCGTAGTTGGTGGTCACTTGTTGCTGACGGTCTTCGACGATCAGGTAGGTTTGCACGCTCAAATCACCCTGTTTGCCCGCAGCGGCCGGGCGCAGGCCACGCTGATCCAGCTGATCGGCCACCGATTGGCGAATGCGCTGTTCGGTCAGGTCGCTTTTGATCCGTGGGTCATCGGGGCGATATTGCAGGGCGGGGTCTTTCCAGCTCCAGCTGCGATAGGCGGCGAAGTCGCGGCTGGCGTCGAAGTCATGATTGACCTGGTTGGCGGCGCAGGCGCTCAGGAGCGCGGCCACTGCCAGTAAAGCGAGACGGCGGAACATGATGATTCTCCGATTGAAGACATGAACCTGCGGAACGCTTCCTGATTGCAGAAGCTAACTGGGAGGATACGCCGACATGGCCTTTTCCACAGCCTCCCGTATGGCATCGGCGCGGGCGCTCTGGCTGCCCTTGTTGGCGGTTTCGGCGCTCGCGCTCCACACCGGTTGACCGCTTTGCGCATCGAACAGGTCCACCCTCACGACCACGACCTGTTCCGAATACGTGCGAACGATCGGCACCGTGTTGTACATGCCATAACCGCTGCCGTGGTGGTTGTAACCGCCATAGCCGCCGTAATAACCATAGTCGTCCCGGACCTGACGCAAGCGGGTTTCCAGATGCAGATTGGCACTGACAAACAAGTCCGCCGGGCGATTGTCATGCAGCGGCCGCAAACCGCGCTGATCGAGGGCATTGCTCACGGCCTCGGCGACTTGCGCCGAATCCGCCCAGGCCGCCCCCGCGGGCATGCGCCCGTTGAGCCACGCCCAGCTGCGGTAGCGACCGTAGTCACGCGGCGCAGCCGGGTAGGCGCTGCGATCGAAGGTGTTGGCCGCCTCGGGTGGCGCCGGCGGCAACGGTTTGGAACTTGCCACATAGGGATTGGTGCCCTGGCAGGCAGCCAACCCGAGACAGATCACCAGTAACCCTGAACGACGTTTCATTTCGCGCTCCGATCAGACCGGCCGACAGATCCAGTGCAAGTAGCGCCCAAGCCCGGCAAAACTTGGGTGACGACGGTGGGCCAGTTCCATTTCCAGCAAGTCCACGAGTTCGGCGCGGGCCTGGAACTCCACCGGCATGTAGTCGTGAAAAACACGCACCCCGCTCTGGGTTTCGACCTGCCACAGGCCTTCAAGTTGCGCCGCCAATTCACGCGGATCAAGCGGCTGCTGTGGGGTCAGGCTCTGCTTTTCACCCGCCATGTCGTTCTTGCGCATTTTGCGGAAGTGCCCCTTGAGCAGGTTGCGATAGATCAGCGCATCGCGGTTGTAGAAGGCCAGGGACAACCAGCCATCCTGCTTGGTCAATTGATGCAGTACCGGCAGGATTGCATGGGGTTCCGCCAGCCATTCCAGCACCGCGTGGCACAGGACCAGATCGTAGGGCTCGGTGAGTTGGCCGAGCAAATCCTGCCACGGCGCCTGAATGAAAGTAGCCGTCTGGCCGGCGTCGGCAAAACGCTGGCGGGCGCCTTCCAGCATCGGCTCGGCGGGCTCTGCCAGCGTCACGTCATGACCGCGCTGGGCCAGCCACAACGACATGTGGCCCAGGCCGGCGCCGATGTCGAGCACACGCAGCGGACGGTCAGGCAGGGTTTCGGCCAGGTCGGCCTGAAGCACCGCCAGGCGGATCGCGCCCTTGGCGCCGCCGTAGATCTTTTCGGCGAAACGGGTTGCCAGTTGATCGAAATGACGGTCACTCATCAGCTGAACCTCCGTTCACTGTCCGCCAGTTTGCTGCGCACCACTTCATTCATGTCCAGCCCCAACTCGCTGCACAGCAGCAGTAGATAGAGCACGATGTCACCGACCTCCTGCCCGGCATGGGCCAGTTTGTCCGCCGGCAACTGGCGTGACTGGTCTTCGCTCAGCCACTGGAAGATTTCCACCAGTTCGGACATTTCCACGCTCGCGGCCATGGCCAGGTTTTTCGGGCTGTGAAATTGCCGCCAGTCATTGCGGTCACGGATGGCGTGCAGGCGTTCGGTCAGTTCAACAAGGTTCATCGGGCTCTCCTGAAGGCGTATAGCTTCGGGGGGATGACTGAGGAAGGCAAGCATCTCGGTAAGGCGCGTTTCTTTGCTCCATAATCAAAAAGATCGCAGCCTCCGGCAGCTCCTACAGGGAACTCGCCACCGCGTTCAATGGCCCAAGGCTCAACCACTTACATCAGGACGTTAACGACATGCAGGTAGAAAGTTTTTTCGAATGGCTCGGCCAGGCAATCGGTTCAGTCATCCGCTTTATCGTTGACGCCCTCAGCGGCCTGTTCAATCTGTTGAGCCATGCCGGCAGCAATTTTGTCGAAGGATTGTCCCGCGCGCTGGGCATGGACACATCGATCATCAGCATCATTGCGTTGATCCTGGGGCTGATGCTGTTGTGGTCGGCGATCCGGGCGTTCATGAATGCGTCGGTCATCATGGGGATCATCTGGTTGCTGCTGGGGTTGTGGCTGCTTAGCTGGATAATCCACTAGCCCTCGCACAAACACTGTAGCGAGGGAGCTTGCTCCCGCTCGACTGCGAAGCAGTCGTAAATCAGCCAGCGCGGTGTGTCTGCATACACTCGAAGTCGGGGGGTGGGGCCGCTTCGCGACCCAGCGGGGCAAGCTCACTCGCCACAATTGATGCTGCGGATTCGCATGTATCGCTACAATGCCGGCTCTCCAAGGAGCCTGCATGTCCAACCTGATTGCCGACTGGCGCGACCGCCCGACCCATCGCCGGGTCTGGGCACTCGCCGCGCCCATGATCCTCTCGAACATTTCCGTGCCACTGGTGGCGCTGGTCGACAGCACGGTCATCGGCCACTTGCCTCACGCCCATCAACTGGGCGCTGTCGCGGTCGGGGCCAGCCTGTATACCTTTCTCGCCTGGGCCATGGGCTTTCTGCGCATGGGCTCCACCGGTTTTGCCGCCCAGGCCGCCGGACGCGGGGATGGCGCAGCGTTGCGGCAGATTCTGTTGCAGGGGCTGTTGCTGGCCATGGTTCTGGCCATTGCATTGGGGGCGGTGGGCATCCCGTTGAGCGGAGTCGCGTTGCACTTCATGCAACCCTCGGCAGAGCTGGACCAACTGACCCGCGAATTCTTTCACACGCGGTTGTTCGGCCTCCCGGCCGCGCTGGCCAGTTATGCGCTGGTCGGCTGGTTCCTCGGCACGCAAAACGCCCGGGCACCACTGGCGATTCTGCTGAGCACCAACCTGGTCAACATTGCGCTGAACCTGTGGTTCGTCCTCGGCCTGGATTGGGGCGTGGTCGGTTCGGCCCGGGCTTCGGTAATCGCCGAATGGACCGGCGCGCTGATCGGCCTGCTGATGACCCGCAAGGCCCTGCGCGCCTACCCCGGCCACATCGCCTGGGCCGCACTGGCGCTGTGGCAGAGTTGGCGACCGTTGTTGGCGGTCAATCGCGACATATTCATCCGCAGCCTGTTGCTGCAATCAGTGTTTTTCCTGATCACCGTACAGGGCGCACGACTGGGTGACGCCACCGTCGCGGCCAACGCCTTGTTGCTCAACGGGCTGCTGCTGACCGCCCATGCGCTCGATGGCCTGGCCCACGCGATGGAAGCGTTGTGCGGACATGCCATTGGCGCTCGCGACCGTGATGCCCTGCGCCGCTCACTGGTCGTTGCCTGTGGCTGGTCGTTGTTGGCGAGCCTGGGGTTTGCCGTGCTGTTTCTGTTCGCCGGGCACTTGTTCATCGAGATGCAGACTGACATTCAGAGCGTGCGCGATACGGCATTCATCTACCTGCCCTACCTCGCCGCCCTGCCCTTGATCGCGGTCTGGAGCTACTTGCTCGACGGGCTGTTCATCGGCGCCACCCGCGCTCGGGAAATGCGCAACGGCATGCTGTTGACCGTGATTCTGCTTTTGCCGTTTGGCTGGGCGTTGCAAGGTTTGGGCAACCACGGACTGTGGATAACCTTCCTGTTGTTCATGGTGCTGCGCAGCCTGACCCTTGGTGTGATTGCCTGGTTTCTGCGCAACAACGACGGCTGGTTCAGCGGCCGGGCTCACTGACCCGGCGTCGCCTTCACGAACGCGGCGACCTGCTCCAGCACCGGCGCCAGACCGCGCATCGGTCGTGACAGGGTCGCTACCAGCGTGGCGTGGCCGGGACGCGAGAAGTACAGGTCCTGCACCGGTACGCCCGCCTCGCGCAGCTTGCGCGCCAGGCCGCCGGTGTTGCGCGCCGGGTTGACCAGCTCATCGTCCGTCGCGGCCATCAACAAGGCTGGTGGCGAGCCACGACTGACGTGATTGATCGGCTGCGACTGCGGCGGTGAATCCGGCCAGAAAAATACCGGGCGTACGTCCGGATTCTTGATCGGCAAAAAATCATACGGTCCCGCCAGACCGATCCAGCCGCTGAGATTGTGTGGCGACAGGCCTACCGCGCCGAGCAGGTCGGGGTCCAGCGCCAACATCGCAGCGTTGTACGCCCCGGAACTGTGGCCCATCAGATATAGCCGCTGCGGATTCCCGGAAAACTGCCGAATGTGTTCGTGTGTCCAGGCAACCGCTTTTGCGCCATCTTCCAGGAACAGCGGATAACGCACCTGCGGATATAACCGATAGTCTGCCAGCACCGCGACAATCCCCCGAGACGCCAAAGCCTCGCCGACAAACCCGTAATCGCTGCGGGACCCGCTGTTCCAGCTGCCGCCATAGAAAAACACCACAACAGGGGCGTTCGCCACGGGATGACTCGGCACGTACACATCGAGTTTTTGCCGCGGATCAGCACCGTAGGCGATGCCCTCGGTCTTGTCGAAACTCCCGTCGGGCGTCAGGGCATTGAGCAATTTCAGTGGCGAGCACGCCGTCATCGCCAACAGCAGACACCCGCCCATTGCCAGGCAGAACAGTCGCCGCAGAGTGCTCGTCATTAATGCCGTACCTCGTATTCAGGGTTGATCGTTCTGCCACCGAATGCGCAGGCTATCGAGGCGTTCCTGCTGGGTCAGCCCCGATAATGGCGGCACCAGCGAAGCGCGGGGGTACTGCAAGCGTAGCCATAGCCAGCCATCGAGTACCGGCCGTTCGCTGAAACCCAGCGCCAGCCCTTCCTGCACATGGGACCACAAGCGGCGGTAATCGGTCCCGGTGGATTGGCTCCAGTGCCAGGCATGCTGTTCCAGCAGGCAGGTTTGCAGGGTTTCCCGCTGACGGGGGCTGAGGCTTTCTTCGACCGCCAGCGGGCTGACGGCGAGCCCCGGGTTGAACAACTGCTGCCAGCCCTGACTGCCGATCGCTCGATCGGCCCACGTCCCGCCGAACCAGTGCAACTGACTGATCGGTCCCAGCCAGCGACTCAGCTCCCGGGCATCACAGGCGTCGAAAAAGTAACTGGCCGTGTTCGGATTGTAATAACTCAACAAGGCTCGATGGTGCAGCCCGCAAGTCACGATGAGCATGCGGCGTAAATGCGCCAGCAATCGTGATGACGACACCTCGCTGACAATCAGCAAGCCACGCAAGGCCTGCGTATCGCTGTAGCACAACTCGGCCAGCGCCGCGCACGTTCGAAGGTCGACCAGCGCCGGGCCGTCTTCACGCAACGCCTGCAGTTCGGTGCCCTCGAACAGCCAGAACCGCTGGGCCTGCGAGAATACCTGTTGCAGTGTTGCGCTCGCCTGAGTCGCACTCGGGACGTCCAGCAACAGCCATTGCGGGGTTGCGCCAATCATGCAGCACCGCTCTGGCCAAACAGCGTCGCTGCCCGACAGGTGCAAAGCGCCTGCGAGCAGTGGCTGAAGCTGCCGCCGCCGGGTAACAGACACAACAGCACCAAGGGTTCACCCGAGCGCAGCAGTTCCAGCAAACCGTCATGGAGTGAGCTGGCCTCTGGCGGGCTGGGTTCCTCGACCACCTCGACCCGCGACGGCGTATGAAGAAACCCGCAAATCAGCGGCTGATCCGGATCGCCCTCGATAAAGCTCACCACCACCTCGGTGCCCTCGCTCAGCAGCGAGACGCTCGGATCCTCCAGCTCAGCGGCCAGCGGTAGCCAACAATGGCTGGGGGCCGCGCCTTCGCCCTGATAGAGCCAGTCGAACTGCACGGCCACTGGCCGAGAGGGATCCGGCCGAGGTTCATCGACATCGACCACCCAGGCTCGTTGCAGGCTGTGCATCCGCGGTTTCACCGCACAGGGAGGCGGGACGAAGGAGGTGGCCCCATGAAGCGCACGGATCCGATTACTGTAGGGAGCCACTGGATCCTGACTACCCTGATGTTCGACATGGGTCAGCAGCCACAAATGATTCCAGTCGGCAACCGGGTGGCCGGACAACGGCATCATCTGACCACTGCGCAACGTCGGCAAGTCTGTACGACCTTCCACACCCGGCACGGTACGCTGCCCCGCCTGAAGCTGAAACTGCCGCACCGCCGGTTGCTCGCCATCGACCTGGAACGGCGCGTTCGCAGCGGGACGGAAATGGCCACGACCATCACCAAACACCACGCAGTGCCCGCGTGCGTGATGCTCGAAGTGATAATGCAGGCACTCCTGGGCGCACAGGCGCTGGAGAAACTGCAAATCCGACTCCCGATACTGCGTGCAGAAATCACGGGGCGGGTAATCGCCACTCAGTTCGAAGCGTCGATCCTTACCCGTGATGCCGTGCTCCTTGAGCACCTGGCTGAGAATCTCGGGCACCGAGACGTCGTTGAAAATGCGTCGACTGAAACGCTGGGAAAGGCAAGCCAGCCTGGGCCTCAGACGCACATGGCAAAGCCTGACTGTCGGGCCATGGTCACGCTGGACGAGTTCATGCAACAGACCATGCACCGTGCTGCCCTCCGGCCCGAAATGTAAAGCGGCCGGGCGGTACAGCAAGCTCGCAAGGTCGAGCGTCGGGTCATCGATCAGCAGGTCCACATCGAACACAAAGGGCTCGCTGATCGCTTCTCTACCGGTAAAGGCCAGAACTTCGAAAGGGTCGGGCAGACCGGCTACGTCCAGACGAAATGAAGGTTCGTTGACTGGATCGAACATCGGCGATTCTCTACAGGAGGGGCGGCCGGGGATTCTCGCCGAGAGCCATGGCTGAGTAGAGTGCCGAAGTACAACTTAGGAAATGGCCTACGCGAAAAGAAGACCATATGGCTTTGATAGCCGGGAGTGTGGGCAATTTCGCGGGGAAATAGAGAACCGCCGCACCAGGTCATCCGAAATTTCCGCAGCGTGCGGAACAATTTCAGACAACCTGATGAGCGCGGCGACTTACCTCAAGAAGACAGGTAAGACGAACGGGTCAGGCCCAGACGCAATGCGTCGAGGAACTGGGTCCGTTCGGCGGCGGTGATGCGTGCACTGGCGCACTTGTCGCGGTAGTGAGTCATCAGCTCTTCCGGCGACAAATGCACGTAACGCAGCATGTCTTCGATGGTGTCGTGGGTTTCGATACCCGCGTGGTATACGCTGCCGTCGGCATTCTGGTAGATGTTCACCGAGTCGGTGTCGCCGAACAGGTTGTGCATGTCGCCCAGAATTTCCTGATAGGCGCCGACCAGGAAAATCCCCAGCAGGTAATCCTCGCCCTCGTTCAGTGCGTGCACTGGCAGGCTGGTCTCGATGCTCTGCTCGTCGACGTATTGCTTGATCTTGCCGTCGGAGTCGCAGGTCAGATCCTGCAATACGGCGCGACGCAGCGGTTCTTCGTCGAGACGGTGCAACGGCAGGATCGGCAGGACCTGGCCGATGGCCCACGTGTCCGGCAGGCTCTGGAACACCGAGAAGTTGCAGATGTACTTGTCGGCCAGCTTGTCGTTGAGTTCGTCGAGCACCTGACGGTGGGAACGCTGACGGGCCTTCAACGAGTTGTGCAGGCGACGGCACACGGCGAAGTAGCATTGCTCGGCCAGGGCTTTTTCCGCCAGGGTCAGCTTGCCGTCGGCGTACTGGGTGGCCACGTCGCTCATGTAGTGTGTGGCGCGCCAGTAGGTCTCGGTAACCATTTCGATGTCGGTCGGGCCGAGCAGGTCAACCAGCCACTGCACGGTTTCCGGCAGCGCTTCCTTGTTTTCGATCTGCGGCACGTCGTCGTTGTGTTTCTCGACGTCGGTGACTTGCACCACCAGCATGGCGTGGTGCGCGGTCAGTGAGCGGCCGCTTTCGGAGAAAATGTTCGGGTGCGGCAGGCTCTGCGCGTCGCAGAACTCCTTGAGCATCCCGACCACGACACCGGCGTAATCGTCCATGTCGTAGTTGATCGAGCTGGCGTTGCGCGAATGCGTGCCGTCGTAGTCGACGCCCAGACCGCCACCGACGTCGATGTGATCCACCGGCAGGCCGAGGTTGCGCAGTTCGCCGTAGTAACGAATCGCTTCCTTGAAGCCGTGCTGGTAGTCCGCCAGGTTGGCGATCTGCGAACCCATGTGGAAGTGCAGCAGACGAATGCCCTGGTCAAGGCCCGCCGCGCGGAAACGCTCGACCACCGACAGCAATTGCGCCGCCGACAGACCGAACTTGGATTTCTCGCCGCCAGTGTCTGCCCACTTGCTCGAGGCCAGGGACGACAGACGCACACGCAGGCCGACCTGCGGCTTGACCTTCAGCGAGGCGGCTTCTTCGATCACCAGCCCCACTTCGGATTCTTTCTCGATCACGATGAACACGTTGTGGCCCAGCTTCTGGCCCATCAGCGCCAGACGGATGAACTCGCGGTCCTTGTAACCATTGCAGACGATGGTCCCGCCCTTCGGCGCCAGCGCCAGTACCGCCAGCAGCTCAGGCTTGGAACCGGCTTCGAGGCCGATCGACACGTTTTGCGTGGCGATGATGTTCTCGATCACCGCTTCTTGCTGGTTGACCTTGATCGGGTACAGCGCGGTGTATTTGCTCTGGTATTCCAGGCGCTCGATGTTGGCGTCGAACGCGCCGGTCAGCTGACGCACGCGGTCTTGCAGAATGTCCGGGAAACGTACCAGCAACGGCAAGGACAGGCCGCTCTTGCGCAGCTGGTCGACTTGTTCGAACAGATCGATGGGCGAACTGGTCGGACCGTTCGGACGAACCTCGACGCGACCGGCATCATTGATCGCGAAATACCCGGCCCCCCAATGGCGAATCCCGTAAACACTGCGGCTGTCCGCAACTGTCCATTGGCTGCCATCGTCTTTGCGTGTGCGTCGTACGGACATTGAAGTCCCCTATAAAGAAGTCATAGAGCGTCGCCTGGGTTCAGGCCGGCGCAGTCTAAAGGATGAAAATGACGGTTCGTCAACGAGGGGATAGACCTCGCTGACCGCAGTGAGTTTAGAAACCGGTCAGAACAGGCTCTGTGAAAACCATGTAGGCGACGGCGGACCCGGGTTGAATCAGGCCCGGATCAAGCCGGGGGTGGTTTTCACAGAGGCTGCTAGCCGCCGGACTTCTTCGCCTTGAAACCGAGTTTGATCAGCTCGCCCAACAGCAGCTCGACATGATCGCCCTGGATTTCAATGATTCCGTCTTTCAACGCTCCACCGGTGCCACAGCGCTTCTTCAACGTGGTGGCCAGGTCCTTGAGCGCGTCTTCGGCCAGCGGCACGCCGGTGATGGTGGTCACCGTCTTGCCGCCACGCCCCTTGCTTTCGCGACGCACGCGAGCGATGCCGTCGCCGGCGGGGATAACGGTCTGTTTGCAGATACAGGCGTCCACCGGTTTACTGCACTCCGGGCAATGACGACCTGCGTCGGTGGAAAATACCAGGCCACCAAGGGCGGCGAAGGATGCGGCTTTTTTGGCCACCGGCAATCCTCTTGGGAGGACAAAGACTGGTCGCGGCACTTGGGCAAGTGCCATCGACCGCGAAGCCCCACTCAGGCAGGGGCAGCGCTACTGAACCGGTACAGCCCTGCGTAGGAGCTGGCGAGTGCAACGAGGCTGCGATCTTTTGATGTTGAATCAAAAGCAATGTCAAAAGATCGTAGCCTGCGGCAGCTCCTACAAAAAGCAATGCCGGTTCAGCTTGAAAAGGTCGCGCAGTGTAACGGCAAAAACGCCGATTGCTAAGAGCCAATCGGCGCCAATTTATGCCTCTTATGCGACGTCTTCCCCGCGAGCCCGGAGATAGCGCTTCAAGGCGGCCAAAGAGTCCGGGCAATAAGGCTTTTGCTGGATTTCCAGCATGACCTGATCGACGGGAATAAAGCGCGCTTCGAGCACTTCCTCCGACTGCAGGATCAACGGGCCGTCCCACACCGCCGAAAACGCCGAACACCAGAGGCGATTACCAGTGTCTTCGAAGAAAAAATGGTCATGGGCGGTCAGTTCCACGCCGCTCACACCGAGCTCTTCTTCCAGTTCACGGGCGGCCGATTCGGCGTAGGTTTCGGTGGCCAGCACCATGCCCCCTGCCGCCACATCCCAGTAACCGGGATAAATCGCCTTGCTCAACGTGCGCCGATGCACGCAGAGCTCACCGATGGAATTGAACAGCATGATGTACGTGCCGCGGCCGATCAGCCCGCGCTCGCGCAGGTCGGAGCGAACCAGAGCGCCGAGCAGGTTGTCCTGCTCGTCGACCCAGGCGATCTGTTCGGCATCCGAGGCTGCGCGATGGGCGGCCTCTTTGGCGCTATCGACCATGACTCAGCCCTGATTGAGCAGTTGACGGAGATCGATCACCGCTGCGTTGGCCCGGGAGATGTAGTTGGCCATGACCAGTGAGTGGTTGGCCAGCACGCCAAAGCCGCTGCCGTTGAGGATCATCGGGCTCCAGACCGGCTCTTGCGAGGCTTCCAGCTCACGAATGATCTGGCGCACGCTGACCGTCGCGTTCTTTTTCGCCAGCACATCGGCGAAATCGACCTCGATGGCGCGCAGCAGATGGGACAACGCCCAGGCCTGGCCGCGAGCCTCGTAGAACACGTTATCGATTTGCATCCACGGTGTTTCGACGACTTCCTCGTCCACCTGTGGCACCTGACCCGGCGCGACCACTTCGGTTTTCAGCGCGGTGTTCAGTTTGACCCGGCCAACGCTGGCCGACAGACGTTGTGACAGCGAACCCAAGCGGGTGCCCACATCGCCCAGCCAGTTGTTGAGGTTGTCGGCGCGGGCATAGAACAGCGCGTTTTTCTGCGTCGGATCGGACAGGCGCGCCTGATAGCGGCTCAGGGAATTGATGCCTTCCAGGTACTCGGACTCACTGGACGGCAGCACCCAGCTTTTATTGTCGAAGTTGAAACGCGGCTCGGCTTTCGCCAGATCGGAGTCTTCCGCCGATTGCGATTGCGAACGGGCGAAGTCTTTACGCAACGCACGCGTCAGGTCGCGGACCTGGACCAGCACGCCATATTCCCAGCTCGGCGTGTTATCCATCCACAGGCCCGGCGGGAAACGATCGTTGGAAATGTAACCGCCCGGTTTGGTCAACAAGGTGTCGGCAACCGTCTTGAGGGTTTCGACCGTGGTGTAGCCGATGACCATCTGCTTGCCTTCTTTCTCGGCAGCCACCTGGGCATTCTGTTGAACCGGGAACAGCGCCGGCTCCTGGCTCCAGTACCAGCCAAGCGCAACGGCCACAATCAGGTAGAGGCCGATCAACGTGGCCAGCGCCCGGCTGAACAACAGGCCGCCGATGTAGCTGCGGGTGGCCGATTTCGGTTCGGCGGCACGTTCAGGCGCGCTGCCCGCGCGGTTCTTCCAGTCCAGCATGGCGATATCCTTTCAATCACTTGAGTTCATCGGTTCGACCACAACCATACAACAACGTGCCTTTGCCCGGCACCCGTCGTCAGGTTATCCGGGTAAATTACCGTCAGGTAGCGGTGAAAACCGTGTCCATGAACCCGAGCCGCCCTGCCCGTGTTAAACGCCAGTGACCTTCATTGAGATTGGCTGAACCTCCGCCGATAGAAAAAGATGCGCGATGCCCTTTCCGTCAGTTCTGCGCGGCGCCGTGTCCCCATCCACCGTCGCAATATAGTGACGCTGCGCCAGCGGCTCACCGGTTACGCTGTCCAGGAGGCGAAAGAGCCTTGGCGATCTTGTGGCCTGGGCGGGGGGATTTTGCATCAGCTCCATGATCGCAGGATCAAAGCTCCGCTCCGGCATGACCCAGTCAGCGTAATCGGCTTCAGGCCTGACCAACCACCACTCTCCCCGCTCGATCTGGTCAAGCACTTCGCTGTCAGTGTCGATCACCCTGTCGTTCGCCGCGCAGGGTCATGAAGGCGGGAGTTGGCATGGTGGGGCTCCTTTTTATTTGGGTTGTGGGGCGGGGAAGTGACTGGGCTCGTCGTACATGTCTTCGATTTCGTCAAAGGGCCGCCAGGCTTTACCGAGGTCCAAGGTGATGAGGTAGCGTTCCTGACTCGGATTTCGATAATCCTCGAAACGCCCCATTATCAGCATGGCCTGATACTTGTCGCCCGCCTGCCAATAGGATCGTCCGGAGAGAATTCCTTTACTCAAGTAGGCCCGCCACTCAGGGGTATCGGAGATTGTGGGATTGTTTCGCAGCCCTTTTGCCACCCAACCTTTTTCACGCCATTGGTCTTGCAGATCGAGAACTACCTCGAGGGCATCATCGATTAGCAGCGGTTCGACCTGCGGGGACATGCGGATACCGGAAATGACATTGTCGTCAAAATTGACAGTGAAAAAGCGCGCCGCCGGCGTGGTGAATCCGAACTGTGGATCAACAAATCGCAATCGTGCGTCGGTCATGGGAATGCCGAACCAGATGCGGTCACGGATCTCCGGACTAAAGGGAGCTGAAGAGTTTCTGAGCAGGTTTTCATACGTCCCCCCCATTTCCACGACGATTTCGGGTTCATCCCAGAGAGGTTGCGTCAGGCGGTGTATGACGGCCCACGTCAGGCCAGCCAGGACAAGAAGAAAGGCGCCGCAGCGCCAGCCGAACCAATGTGATCGAAGAGTCATTGACTACTACCGCTTGCTGCGATCTCGTTGATTGACTGCTCCAATGCATAACGGTTGTGGTCACCGAGCATCCGATCAAAGCGTGTCGCTGCCTGGAGCACGAATGCCATTCGCTGATTGATGTCGGACAAGTCCGCCAGTGGGTTGTCGCCAAAATCGACGGTGCGCCCGTCCCCGACACGCTGACACTGACTGGTAAGGGTCAACTCAATCGCCTGGGCAACGCCTGAAGAAAACCCCGTAACGTAGGAGGCGTGATTGGCACGCAGCAAAGCTACCAGTTGGCGGTCCTGGTAAATCGTTGGCTGGAGGATATTCTTCTGCTCATGCCGCGCCAAATGCTTAACACCTGCGGCAATATCTCCGTCCTCTATCGCCTCAAAACCCAGAAAAATCTCGGTGTAATCCAGCCCGAATTCGAGCTTTTCCTCCCCCACCGGCCACAGCACCGGAAACTTCGGATGCCCAAATATTCCCGCTCGTGCTCCCAAGCACTGTTTCAACTCTCTGAACCCACGCTTCGCATAAAACTCATGCAACGGATAAATATCCAGAAACAGCGTGGTATTCCCCAGCGCCATCATGTCGTGCACATGCCGGAACTGCTGCTGCACCAGCGACAAGTCCTCACCCGTTGAACGAAAGTCCACAGAGGGCACAGGATTACGCGCATCCGCTTCCTTATAGCCACGCAACTCATCCGCCTGCTCGGCCATCTTGTCTGGCGTCAGCAACCCGAACTCGCTGCGGCTATCGCGCACACGCTGCCGCGCCTCGTACTCCTTGCGAATGAGGTCGATACTGTCCGCCGCATGCAGTAATCCGCAGCCGACCTGCTTGGAGGCAAATGCCGCCAGCCCGGCCCACTGAAACCTTGAATCGTGCAGCCACAGGCGAGCGTAGGCAGCGTTGATCACGCGGTTGCGCTCTACCGGGTCGGCAATCAGTACCCCACCGGGTGCGACAATCTCTTCCGCCTCGCGCTGGTAGTGTCGCCATAGGCAGGCGCAAGTAAGAATCGGCACGTCGGTAATGAGTGCCTTGCTGCCATAAAGCAGCTCCTCTTTGCATTCACAGTCAGCGATGGGGGTGCTGTTGTGGTTGAGGCGCTGCTGATCGCTGGGTTGGTCTTTGAAACACTGGGTCATGATTCGTGGATGGCGTCTAAGGGTTTCCCTGACACCCTACACGCCGAAAACCCGGCTCGAATCCAGCAAGCCAAAAACCAGAACTCCCTGACAAATAACACTCGCCAAGCTTACGGACGCTTCGCACAAAAACACGAAAAGTGCCCTGAGACACCCAGCCCACGGGCCTTTCGGAATAACCTTCAGGCATTTTCAGACCAGCCAGTCAGAAACTGAATGACGTCGCTTTGCAGATTATTGACGTACGACACTCATGCAAACGAAAAGAGGTGCTAGCATAGAGCCACCAGTCGATCTCAGCATGCACCCTAACTAGTAGTCAGGATATGACCGAGCCAGAAGACCCCAGCCGTGAGCGCCTCAAGCACCACTTTGCCCAGCGGGTAATTCATCAGGCACGTCAAATTCTTGAGATCTGGCAGCGCCTGCAACGCAGCGAGTGGTCCGTCACCGATTTATCGGAACTGAGCGAGGCCAACCTGCGCCTGCAGCGTTTCGCCGAGCGTTTCGAACAACCGGAACACATCCAGCTGGCGCGCCACATCGGCCAGTCGCTGGAAGCCGTCGATGCCAATCGCGGACGCCTGAGCAGCGGCCTGATCACTGATCTCAATCGCCTGATGCAGCGCTTGTCGCGCACCGGCCTGCGACATGGCGATCAACTCGAACAAACCTTCCTGCCGCCGCTGCGCAAGCCGATCTACGTGATGCTCCAGGATCACGACCGTGCCGAGCGCCTGGCCAAGCAGCTTGAATTCTTTGGACTCAGCGCCCAATCCCTCGACAGCGTGGCGGCCTTTCGTTCGTCGATGGTCGAACGCTTGCCCGCCGCAATCGTCATGGACGTGGACTTCAGCGGTCCCGGCATCGGCCTGAAACTGGCCGCCGAAGCCCAGGTCGGTCTGGATGAACCGTTGCCACTGCTGTTTTTCAGCCTGCTCGAAACCGACACCCCGACCCGCCTCGCGGCGGTGCGTGCCGGCGGCCAGGAGTTCCTGACCGGCACCCTCGAAGCCTCGAGCCTGCTGGAAAAGATCGAAGTCCTGACCTGCGTTGCGCAATACGAACCTTATAAAGTGCTGATCATCGACGACTCCCGCGCACAGGCCTTGCATACCGAGCGCCTGCTCAACAGCGCCGGAATCGTCACGCGGACCTTGATCGAGCCGATCCAGGCCATGGCTGAACTCGCGGACTTCCAGCCCGACCTGATCATCCTCGACATGTACATGCCGACCTGCACCGGTACCGAACTGGCCAAGGTCATTCGTCACAACGACCGCTACGTCAGCGTGCCGATCATTTACCTGTCCGCCGAAGACGATCTGGACAAGCAGCTCGACGCCATGAGCGAGGGCGGCGACGACTTCCTGACCAAACCGATCAAGCCGCGCCACCTGATCACCACGGTGCGCAACCGCGCAGCGCGCGCGCGCAATCTCAAAGCGCGGATGGTCCGCGACAGCCTCACCGGGCTGTACAACCACACGCACATTCTGCAATTGCTCGAAGACTGCTCGTTTCGCGCCCGCCGCGAGAGCAAGCCTTTGAGCTTCGCGATGCTCGACATTGACCACTTCAAACGGGTCAACGACAGTCACGGCCACCCGATGGGCGACCGCGTGATCAAGAGCCTGGCGCTGTTTCTCAAGCAACGCCTGCGCAAGACTGACTTCATCGGCCGTTACGGCGGCGAAGAGTTCGCCATCGTCATGCCGGACACCGATATCGAAGCCGCCTACAACGTCCTCGATGAAATCCGTCAGCGCTTTGCGGAAATTCATTACCCCGCGCAGCCGCAGGATCTCTGGTGCACCTTCAGCGCCGGGGTGGTCGAGCTGGGCGAAGACTCCGACGGCCTGATGATGGCCAGCCAGGCGGACGAGGCTCTGTACCGTGCCAAGCACGCCGGGCGCAACCGCGTACAGGCGGCGCGGGCATCAAAGCAAAATGCCACCTTTTCATCGGAATCCACCCAGTCAGTCATAACCCTGTAACAGAAACGCAATAACTTCAGGGACTTACCATTCTGCCGTTGGTAGTCCCGCGATGCGCCTGAAGCTGCTGACCAATCTCAACACCCTCCTTTTAGTCGCCGTGTGCGTGGCCCTCGGCGCCACGCTCTGGTGGTCGCAAAAAGCCCTGGAACGCCCGTATTTGTTGATGGAGCGTTACCTGGGGCTGTCACAGCAGTTTCAAAATGAAGTGGCGCGCAACGTCGAGGATTACCTCGCCAGCGGTGATGCCTTGCGCCTGAGCAGCGCCAGCCAGGCCATAGACGCATTGCAAAAGGAGCTCGTGGAGTTGCCGCCGGCATTGGCCGACACCTTGCGCCCCAGCCTGACGAACCTGGATGAGTTCAGCAAAACCGACCTGTTGGCCGCCGGCAAACTCGCGGGAGATCCTCAGGCACTGCTGCTGCAAGCCGAACGCGAGCTCGGTGCCAGCCTCGATCAGCTCAGCCAGTACGCCAGCGATAACGCGACTTATCTGACGCCTCTGCTTAATGCATCCCAACACCTGGGCAAACTGTCGCTGGCCCGGGACAAACTGGTCAGCAGCGGTCGCAGCGAACTGGCTGCGGATGTTGAGCGTGAAGTCACCAACATCCGCGCTCAAGCAGAACGTCTGGATGCCCTGCCGCTACTCGGCGTTGCCAGTAAAAGTGAATCGGGCACCGATGATTTCGCCGCGATGATGGGCCTGGAGAACACCGAAAAAACCGTGACCGAAGATGCTGGCGTCGGGCTCAAACGCGAACTCAACAGCCTGCTAACCCGCTATCCCGCGGAGCTTGCGCGCACCCGTGAGCAGATCCAGAAACGTACCGACCTCAGCGCCGCGACTCACCTGAAAATCGCTGCGGTACAACAGACCATCGCCGGGCTGGAACCGGTGGTCCGCGCCCAGCATGGGCAGATCCAAAGCGAAGTGCGGCTGATGCAAGGCGTGATGATCGGCCTGATCCTGCTGATCGCGTTGCTCATCGACACCCTGCAACGACGCCTGGCCCGAACACTGACCAACCTCGCGCCGGCGCTTTCGACCTGGGCCGAAGGCGACTTCAGCCGGGACATTGAATTGGGCAAGACCAATCGCGAGCTGCATGACATTCAAGCCTCGCTCAACCGTCTGCGCGCCTACCTCGTCGATCTCGTCGGGACCATTCGCCTTAACGCCGAACAGGTCGCCGGCAGCAGCCGCACCCTGGCCGAATTGAGCAATGACCTGCACAGCGGCGCCGAGCATCAGGCGGGTGACACGGCGCTCATCCGTGATTCTCTCGGCGAACTGGAAGCGACCATTCAACAAGTGGCCGGTGATGCCAGCCAGGCTGCCGACGCCAGCCGCCATGCCGGGTTGGCGGTGGAACATGGGCAAAAAGTCATCGGCCTGAGCCTCACCGGGCTGCACGCACTGGTCGATGAAGTGCAAGGCAATGCACAGATGATCGAACACCTGGCCTCGGAATCGGCCACCATCGGCGGCGTGCTGACGGTGATTCGCTCGATTGCCGACCAGACCAACCTGCTGGCCTTGAACGCAGCCATTGAAGCGGCTCGCGCCGGGGAAATGGGCCGTGGTTTTGCCGTCGTGGCTGAAGAGGTTCGCTCGTTGGCGCAACGCACCGCTGGCGCCACGGCCGAGATTCAGGTCTTGATCGCCGGATTGCAAACGGCGGCGCAGCAATCGGTGCAAGGCATGCGTGCGCAGGTTGAGCATGCTGAAGCAACGGCCAATCAGGCCCAGGCCGCTGACGGCGCGCTGGATAAAATCGTCGGGGCGATCCAGACCATTTCCGACACTGCCGTACGCATCGCCGATGTCACCGCTCAGCAAAGCGGCGCGGTCAGCGAGATCCGCGATCACAGTGAGCGGATTCACCAGCTGGGTGGGGATAACCTGCTGCGCATCGGTGAGGGACGTGAGCAAGGGGAGCATTTGTTGGTGCTGGGAGGGCGGTTGCATACAGCCGTTCAAGCCTTCCGCGTCTGACCAGACTCCCTGTAGGCGCTGTCGAGTGAAACGAGGCGGCGATCTTTGATTTTGGTTTTTGGATCAACGTCAAAAGATCGCAGCCTCGTTTCACTCGACAGCGCCTACATACGCATCCGCGACGACTCCGCTATCATTCCCGCACCTCCGATACGCGAGATTGTCATGCGCCGTGTGCTTTGCCTGCTGTTTTTTGTTCTCGCCCTGCCGGCCAACGCCGCCGGGCTGCTGGAGAGTCGGCCAAGCGCCACGCTGGGCTCGATCAACAACAGCGCCGACTTCCTGCCGGTGCGCGAAGCCTTTCAGCTCAGTCTGGTCGAAAGCACGCCGCAATCGATAAAGCTGCGTTTCGTCGCCACCGAGGGTTACTACCTCTACCGCCATCGCTTTCAGTTTCGCGCCGACCCCGCCGATCTCGCACTCGGCACGGCGCAATTGCCCAAGGGTGAACAAAAGCACGATGAATATTTTGGCGATGTCGAGGTTTACCACGGGATCCTCGATATAGAACTGCCACGCACCGATCAACGCGCCTTTACGCTGGCCGTGACGTATCAGGGCTGTGCCGATAAAGGCCTGTGCTATCCGCCTGAAACCGAACGCCTGAGTATCGATGGCAGCAGCGGCGCGACCACGAGTTGGAGCTGGCGGGAACTGGCGCTGTTCTTCCTCGCCGGCCTGGGCCTGACGTTCACCCCTTGCGTATTGCCGATGCTGCCAATCCTGTCCGGCGTGGTGTTGCGTGGCCAGGTCGGTGGCTTGCGCGGCTTCAATCTGTCTCTCGCGTATGTGCTGCCGATGGCCGCCTGTTTCGCCCTGCTCGGTGCGTTGATGGGGCTGTTCGGCGCACAGCTCAATCTTCAGGCGAGGCTGCAATCGGCGTGGGTGCTGGTGCCGTTCGCGATGTTTTTTGCCGTGTTTGCCCTGGCGATGTTCGGCGTCTTCGAACTCAAGTTGCCGCAGGCGATCAGCAGCCGACTGGACCGCATCGCCGGTCGCACCGAAGGTGGCTCGTTATGGGGTGCGGCGGTGCTGGGCGTGGTTTCCAGTCTGCTGGTTTCGCCCTGCGTCTCGGCACCGCTGGCCGGCGCGTTGCTGTACATCAGCGCCAGCGGCGATGCGCTGGGCGGCGGGCTGAAGCTGTTCATGCTCGGCCTCGGCATGGGCGCCCCGCTATTGTTGGTGGCCACCGGCGGTGCAGCCTGGCTGCCGAAAAGCGGGCCGTGGCTGGTCTACGTGAAAAACGCGATTGGCGTTTTGTTGCTGGGGCTGGCGATCGGTCTGCTCAGTCGGGTGTTGCCGGGGCAGATCACCTTGCTGCTGATCGGCTTGCTGGCCGGTGGCGTCGGCCTGTTCATGGGTGCGCTGGAGTTCGTCTACAAACCGCCGCGAAAACGTGTCGGTCAATTGCTCGGCATGTTCCTGCTGTTTTATGCGCTGGCGTGTTGGTATGGCGCCTTCAGCGGCCAGACTGATCCGCTCAATCCCATCGGCCAGCCGCGTATCGTCAATGGCAACGGGCAGCCGCAACACACCGGCAACTGGCAAACCATCACCACCCCGGCTGAACTGGATCGCGCCCTCGCGGACGCCAGATCGTCCGGCACCCCACTGCTGCTCGACTGGTACGCCGACTGGTGCATCAGCTGCAAAGTCATCGAACACGAAGTGCTCAACGACGCGAAGGTCGTCGAACGCCTCAAGGGCTATCGGCTGATCCGCTTCGACATCACTGCGAGCAACGCCGAGCAACGTGCGCTACTCGACCGCTACAAATTGTTCGGCCCACCGGCGCTGATGTTTTTCGGCAAGGACGGTGTCGAACGCACCGAGGTGCGAGTGATCGGCGAGATCAACGCCACGGACTTCGCCGAACGTGTCGCGAAAGCAAATGACCGGATTTAATCACCCGGTCACATATTTCGCGCAAACATCGGCCATCGTGCTGGCTATTGCATAGAACTGGACAGTCACAAAGGCTTTGCGGCATAGTCGCCGGGTTCTGACAAATGCACAGCGGATAAGAAGGAACAGCAGATGGCGACCCTATTGGTTCTGCACGGCCCCAACCTGAACATGCTCGGCACCCGTGAACCGGGCACCTATGGCGCTACGACACTGGCGCAGATCAACCAGGACCTGGAACGCCGTGCTCGTGAAGCCGGCCATCATTTGCTGCACCTGCAAAGCAACGCCGAGTACGAATTGATCGACCGCATCCACGCTGCCCGCAGCGAAGGTGTGGACTTCATTCTGATCAACCCAGCAGCTTTTACGCACACAAGTGTCGCATTACGTGACGCGCTGCTGGCGGTGAGCATCCCATTCATCGAAGTGCATTTGTCTAACGTGCACAAACGCGAACCTTTCCGCCATCACTCTTACTTCTCCGACGTAGCGGTGGGAGTGATCTGCGGCCTTGGCGCCAGCGGTTATCGACTGGCCCTGGAGGCCGCACTAGAGCAGCTTGAAAGACAGGCAACGGCTTGAACAACAAGCGTTAAACGCCCCTGACCGACCCTTGGGAGTTGATGATTCATGGATATCCGTAAAGTTAAGAAACTGATCGAATTGCTGGAAGAGTCCGGCATCGACGAGCTCGAGATCAAGGAAGGCGAAGAGTCCGTACGCATCAGCCGCCATAGCAAGACCCCGGCTCAGCAGTACTACGCACCGGCTCCAATGCACGCTCCGGCTCCAGCACCTGCTGCTGCTCCGGTTGCCGCCGCTGCCGCGCCTGCCGCCCCGGCCGCCCCTGTCCTGAACGGCAGCGTTGCCCGTTCGCCGATGGTCGGCACCTTCTATCGCAAGTCTTCGCCAAGCTCGCCGTCCTTCGTTGAAGTCGGCCAGACCGTGAAGAAAGGCGACACCCTGTGCATCGTCGAAGCCATGAAGATGATGAACCACATCGAAGCTGAAACCAGCGGTGTGATCGAATCCATCCTCGTCGAAGACGGCCAGCCGGTTGAGTACGACCAACCGCTGTTCACCATCGTTTGAACCGCGGAGAAACTTTGATGACTGCGAAGTTGGAAAAAGTTCTGATCGCCAACCGCGGTGAGATCGCACTGCGGATTCTGCGTGCCTGCAAAGAGATGGGCATCAAGACCGTCGCCGTTTACTCCAAGGCTGACAAAGAGCTGATGCACCTGGGCCTGGCAGACGAATCCGTCTGCATCGGTCCGGCCTCGGCCGCCCACTCTTACCTGCACATCCCGGCTATCATCGCCGCGGCTGAAGTGACTGGCGCTACCGCCATTCACCCAGGCTACGGTTTCCTTGCGGAAAACGCTGATTTCGCTGAACAGGTCGAGAACTCCGGCTTCGCCTTCATTGGCCCGAAAGCCGACACCATTCGCCTGATGGGTGACAAGGTGTCGGCCAAGCACGCGATGATCGCTGCCGGTGTTCCAACCGTTCCGGGCTCTGACGGCCCGCTGCCGGAAGACGAAGAAACCGCTCTGCGCATCGGTCGCGAAGTCGGTTATCCGGTGATCATCAAAGCCGCTGGCGGCGGTGGTGGTCGCGGCATGCGCGTCGTGCATAAAGAAGAAGACCTGATTTCCTCGGCGAAACTGACCCGCTCCGAAGCTGGCGCGGCGTTCGGCAACCCGATGGTCTACCTGGAAAAATTCCTGACCAACCCACGTCACGTGGAAGTCCAGGTACTTTCCGACGGCCAGGGCCATGCCATCCATCTGGGCGACCGCGATTGCTCGCTGCAACGTCGTCACCAGAAGGTTCTCGAAGAGGCGCCGGCACCGGGCATCGACGAGAAAGCACGGGCTGAAGTCCTCGCACGCTGCGTCAAAGCCTGCATCGACATCAACTACCGTGGCGCGGGCACCTTCGAGTTCCTGTACGAGAACGGCGCGTTCTATTTCATCGAAATGAACACCCGCGTTCAGGTTGAGCACCCGGTTTCGGAAATGGTCACCGGCATCGACATCGTCAAGGAGATGCTCAGCATCGCCGCTGGCAACAAGCTGTCGTACACCCAGGAAGACGTCGTCATCCGCGGTCACGCACTTGAATGCCGGATCAACGCCGAAGACCCGAAAACCTTCATGCCAAGCCCAGGCACGGTCAAGCATTTCCACGCCCCAGGCGGCAACGGCGTTCGCGTCGATTCGCACCTGTACAGCGGTTATGCCGTTCCGCCGAACTACGATTCGTTGATCGGCAAGCTGATCACCTACGGCGCAACCCGTGACGAAGCGCTGGCGCGCATGCGCAATGCGCTGGACGAAATCGTTGTCGACGGGATCAAGACCAACATCCCGCTGCACCGCGATCTGGTCCGCGATGAAGGCTTCTGCAAAGGTGGGATCAACATCCACTACCTGGAACACAAGCTGGCTGGCGACAAGCACTAAGCTTTAGCCCGAACAACAAAGCCGCCTTCGGGCGGCTTTGTTGTTTCTGCAGAATGCTCCACGCAAAACCATTGTGGCGAGGGAGCTTGCTCCCGCTCGGTTGCGCAGCGACCGCAAGGACCATTCAACAGGGCGGTGCCAGACAGATCCGGTTGGGCCATTTTGGGACCGCTTCGCGCCCCAGCGGGAGCAAGCTCCCTCGCCACAAGTGATTTGTTAACCGCTGAACCCTGGCAACCCGGTCGTCTTCTGCGTCGCGCTCGCGTAAACTTGTGCGCTTCTCGCAGCCCGCTAGGCTGCAATCAATATTTTTCAAAGGTGCCCGCCATGCCTTGGCTGCAAGTCCGTCTCGCCATCAGCCCAGAACAAGCCGAAACCTACGAAGACGCTTTCCTTGAAGTGGGCGCCGTGTCGGTGACCTTCATGGACGCCGAAGATCAGCCGATCTTCGAACCGGAACTCAATACCACCCCGCTGTGGTCGCACACCCACCTGCTGGCCCTGTTCGAAGGTGGCACCGAAGCGGCCAGCGTACTGGCGCATCTGGAGCTGTTGACGGGCAGCCCGCTGCCCGAGCATCACAGCGAAGTCATCGAAGACCAGGACTGGGAACGCACCTGGATGGACGATTTCCAGCCAATGCGCTTCGGCCAGCGCCTGTGGATCGTTCCAAGCTGGCACGCTGCCCCTGAACCCGACGCCGTGAACATTCTGCTGGACCCGGGCCTCGCATTCGGCACCGGCACGCACCCGACCACCGCGCTGTGCCTGGAATGGCTCGACGGTCAGGACCTGAAAGACTGCAACGTGCTGGACTTCGGTTGCGGCTCGGGGATCCTGGCGATTGCCGCCCTGCTGCTGGGTGCCAAACAAGCCGTCGGCACCGACATCGACGTGCAGGCGCTGGAAGCCTCGCGCGACAACGCCGGGCGCAACAACATCGCCGAAGCGCTGTTCCCGCTGTATCTGCCCGAGGACCTGCCGCAAGTTCAGGCCGACGTACTGGTGGCCAACATTCTCGCCGGCCCGCTGGTGTCCCTGGCGCCGCAACTGTCCAGCCTGGTCAAGCCGGGTGGCCGCCTGGCACTGTCCGGCATTCTTGCCGAACAAGGCGAAGAGGTTGCCAACGCCTACGCCCGTGATTTCGATCTGGACCCGATCGCCAATCGCGATGGCTGGGTGCGCATCACTGGCCGTCGGCGCTAGAATGAGCGCCTGCATAATCCGGATCGCCGCATGACCGACAGCTTCGTCACTCAGTGCCCGCATTGCCAAACCAGCTTCCGCGTCAGCCATGCTCAATTGAGCGTGGCCCGTGGGGTGGTTCGTTGCGGCTCATGCCTGCAGGTGTTCAACGCCGCCAAGCAGTTGCTTGAGCAGGCAGGCAAGGACGTGATCCCCCGGGTTGCTCCGGCCATCGTCGAGACCGCCGAGCCAGAACCACGGGCCATCAGCCAGAAGCAGTGGTCTGCCGCTGAACTCGACCTGGACAGCCTGGACCTGGACGAAGAACTCGCCCGGCTCGAACAGCGGGAAATCCAGCCGACTACCGAGTTCGGACGCCACCGCGAAGACAATCTGAGTGCCCGTCGGGATACCACTGAGCCCGACGAAGAGCCTTGGTCCGACAGCCTGTTCAGCGAATCGGCTGCCGATCGCGCCGAAGCGGCCGAAGCCACGATCACGCCAGAACCGACCGTCGAGCCGAGCACACCCTCGCGCACCGAGCCCTCGCTGTCCCTGGAACCGGTGGAACTGGACGACGAGCCTCTGCCGCCGCAACTACGCCTGAACGATCCGCTCGACGCCCCGCTTCATCACGAACGCCTGTCAGCGGCCGACACCACTGACGAGTTCGACGACGACCTGCCCTCGATCGAACCCTTGCGCAAGCGTCGCGAACGCAGCGAGCCGGCGATGCGTGCCGAGGTTCTGCAAGACCTGACCGACGACCCGCTGCAACTCGATTGGCAGAAACGCCGATCCCCCTGGGGTCGACGGCTTCTCTGGTTGCTGCTGATTCTGCTCGGTGCCGGCGCGCTCGTCGGCCAGTACATCGCCTACCACTTCGATGAACTGGCGCGCCAGGATCAGTACCGTCCGTGGTTCCAGCAGTTGTGCCCGCAAATCGGCTGCACCGTGCCGTCGAAAGTCGACATCGCGAAAATCAAGAGCAGCAACCTGGTGGTGCGCAGCCATCCGGAATTCAATGGCGCACTGGTGGTCGACGCGATCATCTACAACCGCGCGCCGTTCTCCCAGCCGTTCCCGCTGCTGGAATTGCGTTTTGCCGACCTCAACGGCCATCTGATCGCCAGCCGTCGCTTCAAGCCCGGCGAGTACCTCAACGGCGATCTCGAAGGCATGGCGGAAATGCCGCCGCAAACGCCGATCCACATTGCCCTGGATATCCTCGACCCAGGCGCCAAAGCCGTGAACTACAGCCTGAGCTTCCACTCGCCCGAGTGAAACGGTTCAGTGCTACGGGTTTGACGGCACATTTCTGACAGCGACCGCTCAAACCAAACTGCTGGCGATAACAGAATAACTGTTCAGATTTTGTTCAATTCAGCCTTTATCCAGTCATCGAGAGCGGGTATCATGCCAACCCTTTTTCGAACTCTCATGATCCGGCCCCACAACTGGAAAGTCCTATGTCGGCGGTACGCATCGGTCCATACACATTGCACAACGGCTTGATTCTCGCCCCCATGGCGGGTGTCACCGACCAACCCTTTCGTCAGCTGTGCAAGCGACTGGGCGCAGGACTTGTAGTCTCGGAAATGGTCACCAGCGACATGAGTTTGTGGAACACCCGCAAATCGCGCATGCGCATGATCCACGAAGGCGATCCCGAGCCACGCTCGGTACAGATCGCCGGTGGCGATGCGCAGATGCTGGCGGATGCGGCCCGGGCCAATGTCGAACTGGGCGCACAGATTATTGATATCAACATGGGGTGTCCGGCGAAGAAGGTCTGCAACAAGGCCGCCGGTTCTGCGCTGTTGAAGGATGAGGCACTGGTAACCGAGATCCTGCAGGCCGTGGTGGCTGCAGTTGATGTGCCGGTTACCCTGAAGATCCGCACCGGCTGGGACCGGGACAACAAGAACGGTCTGACGGTGGCGAAGATCGCCGAGCAGGCAGGTATCACGGCGCTGGCGGTTCATGGCCGCACCCGTGCCGATCTGTACACCGGAGAAGCCGAGTACGACACCATTGCCGCGATCAAGCAGGCGGTGTCGATTCCGGTCTTCGCCAATGGCGACATCGATTCGCCGGAGAAGGCCCGATACGTGCTCGACGCGACCGGTGCCGATGGATTGCTGGTTGGACGGGCTGCCCAGGGGCGGCCATGGATTTTTCGCGAGATCGACCATTTCCTGCGTACCGGCGAGAAACTCCCGGCGCTGGAACTGATCGAGGTGGAACGCATTCTGCTAGAGCATCTGGCTGCGCTGCACGTCTTCTATGGAGATGTCATGGGCGTACGCATTGCTCGAAAGCATGTGGGCTGGTATCTCGCAACCCTGCCGGGCGCCAGGGAGTTCCGCGCCCACTTCAATCGTTTGGAAGATACGGAAGCACAATGCGCCAACGTTCAGGGCTTCTTCGCCGAACGTTACAAGAGCCTGACAGGGGACGGAGAAGAGGTGGCCGCATGACGATGATGACCGAGACTTTAGTGAGTGGAACAACACCCGTGAGCGACAACGTGAATTTGAAACAGCACCTCAACACGCCGAGCGAAGAAGGTCAGACCCTTCGCGGGAGTGTCGAGAAGGCGCTGCACAATTATTTCGCCCACCTTGAGGGCGCTGCCGTCACGGATGTGTACAACCTGGTGCTCTCCGAAGTCGAGGCGCCCCTGCTCGAGTGCGTGATGAACTACGTCAAGGGCAACCAGACCAAGGCCAGCGAGCTGCTCGGACTGAACCGAGGCACCCTGCGCAAGAAACTCAAGCAGTACGATTTGCTGTAAGCATTCAATCAAACCAGAAAGGCGCCCGCGTAAAAACGGTCGCCTTTTTTGCTGACTCCTTTGCTTTTGATGGAAATTGAAATGACCGACCAGACTACCCGCCTGCCGATCCGCCGCGCCTTGATCAGCGTTTCCGACAAGACCGGGATCCTCGAATTCGCCAAAGAGCTTGAAGCCCTGGGCGTCGAGATCCTTTCCACCGGCGGAACGTTCAAGCTGCTGCGCGACAACGGTGTTGCCGCAGTGGAAGTCGCGGACTACACCGGTTTCGCAGAAATGATGGACGGTCGGGTGAAAACCCTGCACCCGAAAATCCACGGCGGGATCCTCGGTCGTCGCGGTATCGACGACGCGATCATGAACGAGCACGGCATCAAGCCGATCGATCTGGTTGCAGTCAACCTGTACCCGTTCGAAGCCACCATCAACAAGCCAGGCTGCGACCTGCCGACCGCCATCGAAAACATCGACATCGGCGGCCCGACCATGGTCCGCTCCGCTGCGAAAAACCATAAAGACGTGGCCATCGTGGTGAATGCCAGCGACTACGCCAGCGTCCTCGAAGGCCTCAAGGCCGGCGGCCTGACCTACGCTCAGCGTTTCGACCTGATGCTCAAGGCCTTCGAACACACCGCCGCCTATGACGGCATGATCGCCAACTACATGGGCACCGTGAACCAGGCCGCTGAAACCCTCTCGACCTCCGGTCGCAGCGAGTTCCCGCGCACCTTTAACAGCCAGTTCATCAAGGCTCAGGAAATGCGCTACGGCGAGAACCCGCACCAGAGCGCGGCGTTCTATGTGGAAGCCAAGCCTGCCGAAGTCGGCATCGCCACCGCGACCCAACTGCAAGGCAAGGAGCTGTCGTACAACAACGTGGCCGACACCGACGCCGCGCTGGAATGCGTGAAGAGCTTCGTCAAGCCGGCCTGCGTGATCGTCAAGCACGCCAACCCGTGCGGCGTTGCCGTGAGCCCCGACGCCGAGGGCGGCATTCGCCAGGCCTACGAACTGGCCTACGCCACCGACACCGAATCCGCCTTCGGCGGCATCATTGCCTTCAACCGTGAACTGGATGCCGAGACCGCCAAGGCCATCGTCGAGCGTCAGTTCGTCGAAGTGATCATTGCCCCAAGCGTCAGCGAAGAAGCCCGCGCCATCGTCGCGGCAAAAGCCAACGTGCGCCTGCTGGCCTGCGGCGAGTGGTCGGCTGACCGTGCCGCTGCGTGGGACTACAAACGCGTCAACGGTGGCCTGCTGGTGCAGAGCCGCGACATCGGCATGATCGGCGCCGATGACCTGAAAGTCGTGACCAAGCGCGCACCGACCGAACAGGAAATCCACGACCTGATCTTCGCCTGGAAAGTCGCCAAGTACGTCAAGTCCAACGCCATCGTCTACGCCAAGAATCGTCAGACCATCGGTGTCGGCGCTGGCCAGATGAGCCGCGTCAACTCTGCGCGTATCGCTGCGATCAAGGCTGAACATGCCGGTTTGCAGGTCGCCGGCTCGGTCATGGCCTCCGATGCATTCTTCCCGTTCCGCGACGGTCTGGACAATGCGGCGAAGGCCGGCGTTACCGCAGTAATCCAGCCGGGCGGCTCGATGCGTGATGCAGAAGTGATTGCAGCGGCTGATGAAGCTGGCATCGCCATGGTATTCACCGGCATGCGCCACTTCCGTCACTAAGTACACGATCCACTGTGGGAGCTGGCCTGCCAGCGATAGCATCCCCTCGGTTTAGCCGATAAACCGAGTTGTCTGCATCGCCGGCAGGCCGGCTCCCACAGAAAAGCGCCCCTGCGGCGCTCAACAGAATTAGCGTCATCCGAGGTTTTTCGAAATGAATGTTTTGATCATTGGCAGCGGTGGCCGTGAACACGCCCTGGCCTGGAAAGTGGCTCAGGATCCGCGCGTGCAGAAGGTTTTCGTAGCGCCCGGCAATGCTGGCACCGCCATTGAAGCCAAGTGCGAAAACGTCGCTATCGACGTGCTGGCCCTCGAACAGTTGGCCGACTTCGCCGAGAAGAACGTTTCCCTGACCATCGTCGGTCCGGAAGTGCCACTGGTGGCTGGCGTCGTAGATCTGTTCCGCTCCCGCGGTCTGGACTGCTTCGGTCCGACGGCGGGCGCTGCCCAGCTGGAAGGCTCGAAAGCGTTCACCAAGGATTTCCTCGCGCGTCACAAGATCCCGACCGCCGACTACCAGAATTTCACCGAGATCGAGCCAGCCCTGGCTTATCTGCGTGAAAAAGGCGCACCGATCGTGATCAAGGCCGACGGCCTGGCCGCCGGTAAAGGCGTGATCGTTGCCATGACGCTGGCCGAAGCCGAAGACGCCGTGCGCGACATGCTCGCCGGCAACGCGTTCGGCGACGCCGGCTCGCGCGTGGTCATCGAAGAGTTCCTGGACGGCGAAGAAGCCAGCTTCATCGTCATGGTCGACGGCAAGAACGTATTGCCGATGGCCACCAGCCAGGACCACAAACGTGTTGGCGACGGCGATACCGGTCCGAACACCGGCGGCATGGGCGCTTACTCCCCGGCACCGGTTGTGACCAGCGAAGTGCACAAGCGCGTCATGGACCTGGTGATCTGGCCAACCGTGCGCGGCATGGCCGAAGAAGGCAACGTTTACACCGGTTTCCTCTATGCTGGCTTGATGATCGACAAGGCTGGTAACCCAAAAGTCATCGAATTCAACTGCCGCTTCGGCGACCCTGAGACCCAACCGGTTATGCTGCGTTTGCAGTCGAGCCTGGTGTTGCTGGTCGAGGCCGCCCTGGCACAAGCTCTGGACAAGGTGGAAGCCCAGTGGGATCCACGTCCGAGCGTCGGCATCGTGCTGGCGGCAGGCGGCTATCCTGGCGACTACGCTAAAGGCGTGGCCATCAACGGTCTGGATGCAGCCGCCGCGCTGGAAGGCAAAGTCTTCCACGCCGGTACGGCACTGAAAGACGGTCAAGTGGTGACGGCCGGTGGTCGTGTGCTTTGCGCTACCGCCATGGGCGCCAGCGTTGATGCTGCTCAGCAGCAGGCTTACAGGCTGGCGGCGAAGATTGACTGGGAAGGCTGTTTCTATCGCAAGGACATTGGCTACCGCGCCATTGCCCGCGAGCGTGGCGAAAATCAGGAATAATCGATCCATTCGGTCGGGCAAGGGTTTCAACCCCTTGCCGGACTATTCCGGCGCCGCGCATAGTTATATTCTGGCATCAACCTACGAAGGGATTTCGCCGTGCGCTGGCTCAGGATTGCCATAGGTTTCACTGTCACCGTGCTGACTTTGCTCTGCATGCTCCCGGCCCAGGCCGCGCAAGGCAGTGGTTGGGCGGTATTGCTCGACGAACAGGGCGACCTGCAGCTGAGCGACATCCGTTCCGCTCGCTACACCAACCAATTCAGCCCCACCGAACTCGAACGCCTCACCGCGGCGGAGCCCGGCGGTGCGCTCTGGCTGCGTTTCAGGCTCTCACCGGGCAAGCACGAGCAATTACTGCGGGTGTTTGCGCCCGACCTGTCGCACCTCAATCTGTATGTGCTGGACGGCGACAAGCTGATTGATCAGCTCAACACCGGCACCGAACAGCCCCAGGTTGAACGGCCATTACCCAACAGCGACTTCATGTTGCCGTTGCCGCAAAGCGACAAACCCCTCGATGTTTACCTGCGCCTGGTTTCCGAACACCAGATGCGGCCCTACATCACCCTGCAATCAGCCATCATGACCGCGGCCAATCAGAGTCAGACGTTGATCTACGGCCTGCTGTTCGGCTGCATCGGCATGCTGGTCCTGCACAACCTGATTCGATATGCCTACACCCGATCGCGCAGTAGCCTGTGGCTGGCAGGTTGTGAAGCATTGTTGATGCTCAGCCTCGGGCTGCTGCTGAACCTCGCGGGACCGTGGTTACCGGACTGGCACGCGGTGCAGACACCGGGTGCCTACCTCGCCTTGCTGCTCACCGCACCGTGCGGGCTGATGCTTGCCTACCGCTTCTTTGCTCCGCTCGGCCCGCATCCGCTGAACAAACTGCTGCTCGGCGAAATCCTGCTCATCACCGTCTGCGGCCTGCTGTTGCTGTTCGTCAATACGCTGCCGCTGAACATCATCACCTATACGCTGGTCGCTCTGGCGGGCCTGACGATGTTGTTCGTCAGCGCCTGGCACTGGCAAAAAGGCTATCGCCCGGCGCGGCTGTTCGTGGCAGCCATGGTGGTGTTCAACGCGGGAACGCTGATCATCCTGCCGGCCCTGCTGGGGTTGACGCTGATTGAACCGCAGGGCCTGATCATCGCCCTCCTGGTGTTCATCTGCATCAGCGGTCTGTTGATGAGTATTGCCCTGAGTGAACGCCAGCGCAGCATCACCGAGGACCGTTTCAGCATCAGCCGCGACCTCGCCGCCAGCAACGCCGAAATCAATGCCAAGGCCGAATTCCTGGCGAAGATCAGCCACGAAATCCGCACCCCGATGAATGGCGTGCTGGGCATGACCGAACTGTTGCTGGGCACACCGCTGTCGGTCAAGCAGCGCGACTACGTGCAAACCATCCACAGCGCCGGCAACGAACTGCTGACCCTGATCAACGAGATTCTCGACATCTCCAAACTCGAATCCGGACAGATCGAGCTGGACGATGTGCAGTTCGATCTCAATGCGCTGATCGAAGATTGCCTGAGCATCTTCCGCGCCAAGGCCGAACAGCAGAACGTCGAACTGATCAGCTTTATCCAGCCGCAAGTGCCGCGGGTCATCAGCGGTGACCCGACGCGCCTGCGCCAGACCTTGCTGAGCCTGCTGGAAAACGCCCTGAAGAAAACCGACGAAGGCGAGATCCTGATCGTCGTCGCCCTCGACGAGCGCAGCGCCAGGCCGCGCCTGCGCATTGCCGTGCAGGACAGCGGCGAGCCGATGGACGCCGAAGAACGCGACGCGCTGATGCACGCCGAACTGCACAGCAAGAACTTCCTCTCCGCCACCCGACTGGGCGGCAACCTCGGGCTGGTGATTGCCCGCCAGCTGATCCGTTTGATGCAAGGCGAATTCGGCATCAAGAGCGGCGCCAACCAGGGCAGCACCTTGTGGCTGACCTTGCCCCTGGACCCTGACCGCCTCGAACACCCGACCTCCGACCTCGATGGCCCGCTGCAGGGTGCTCGGGTGCTGGTGGTGGACGACAACGACACCTGCCGCAAAGTATTGGTGCAACAGTGCAGCGCCTGGGGATTGAATGTCAGCGCTGTCCCGTCCGGCAAGGAGGCGCTGGCGCTGCTGCGGACCAAGGCGCACCTGCGCGATTACTTCGACGTGGTCCTGCTCGACCAGAACATGCCCGGCATGACCGGCATGCAACTGGCGGCCAAGATCAAGGAAGACCCGAGCCTCAACCACGACATCCTGCTGATCATGCTCACAGGCATCAGCAATGCGCCGAGCAAGATCATCGCGCGCAACTCCGGGATCAAGCGCATCCTCGCCAAACCGGTGGCCGGCTACACCCTCAAGACCACGCTGGCGGATGAACTGAACCAGCGCAACAAGGGCCTCGCCGTTTCGCCGCACCTGCCCACGGGCCCGACCCTGCCGGTCAAGGTGCCCAGCGACTTCCGCATTCTGGTTGCCGAAGACAACAGCATTTCGACCAAAGTCATTCGCGGCATGCTGGGCAAACTCAACCTGCAACCGGACACCGCCAGCAATGGCGAAGAAGCCTTGCAGGCCATGAAGGCCCAGCGTTACGACCTGGTACTGATGGATTGCGAAATGCCGATCCTCGATGGTTTCTCGGCCACCCAGCAATTGCGCGCCTGGGAAGTCGGCAACCAGCGGGTTCGCACCCCTGTCGTGGCGTTGACCGCGCATATCCTCGCCGAACACAAAGAGCGTGCGCGTCAGGCCGGCATGGACGGGCACATGGCCAAGCCGGTCGAGCTGTCGCAGTTGCGCGAACTGATCGAGCATTGGGTAGCCCAGCGCGATCAGCAGAACCGGGCAACGGCTCAAACGTCCTGAGCCGACAGACCCGATCACGCCTGATAGACTCCCCCACGACTTCCCTCGCCAGTGAGCTTGTCCCATGCTCCATGTGTTGTTCAGCGTTTACCTGAAGATGCTGGTGCTCTATAGCCCGTTCTTCGTGTTGTCCTGCTTCATCAGCCTGACCCGCGGTTATTCACGCAAGGAGCAACGTCGGCTGGCGTGGAAAGTGGCAACGGCCACGCTGGTGTCCAGCGTCTTGCTGTACCTGTTCGGGCGGGTCATTTTCAATGTGTTTGGCATCACCGTGGACGCGTTCCGCATCGGCGCCGGCAGCGTGCTGTTTATCTCGGCGTTGGGCATGGCCCAAGGCAAGTCCGCGGTCCAGACCGACAATGTGCAGCAGGACGTCACCATCGTGCCGCTGACCATCCCCCTGACCGTCGGCCCCGGCACCATCGGTGCGTTGCTGGTGATGGGGGTGAGCCAGCCGCACTGGGACGACAAACTCACCGCCATCCTCAGCATCGCCCTGGCCAGTTTCACGGTGGGTGTGGTGCTTTATCTGTCGAACCGCATCGAGCGGATACTGGGTGACCAAGGTTTGCAGATTGTCAGTCGGTTGATGGGGTTGTTTGTGTGCGCACTGGCTGCACAGATCATTTTCACAGGGGTGAAGGGTTACCTGGTGCCCTGACGGCAGCGATGACCAGAGGCGTGAAGCCTCTGGCAAGCGCAATGATTCAAACCGGCGTTCTTGTTTCTGTGTTTCCCGGGCTTCCGTGAAGAACCCAAAAAAAAAGCCATGGCAACGCGAGAGGACACTCGGCTGCCATGGCTTTTCATTGAAGAGTACATCTTCAGGAAGAGGGTTTTTCTCCGTACCAGCGAGGGGTGTATACCCAATCACCGCCACCTGCCCGCGAAAATACGCAGGTCGTGGACGATCCCACCAGCACCATGGTGCGCATATCCACCTGGTCCGGGGTCAACTGGCCAAGGGTTGTTACTCGCAACGTCTGACCCGGGCGGCCGATGTCGCGCCCCAAAACAACTGGCGTCTGAGGCGTACGGTGTCGAGCGACGATTTCCAGCGCCCGGCCAAGCTGCCAGGGACGGGAGCGTGAGATCGGGTTGTAGAACGCCAGCGCCAGATCAGCCTGCGACGCCAGATCGAGACGTTTCTCGATAATGTCCCAAGGCTTGAGGTTATCCGACAGCGACAACACACAGAAGTCATGCCCCAACGGCGCACCCGCCTGAGCAGCGGTGGCCAGTGATGCGGAAACACCGGGAAGGATTTCCAGATCGACGTTGTGCCAGTTCGCATCACTGGATTCGTGCAGGGCTTCGAGCACCGCCGCCGCCATGGCGAACACACCCGGATCACCCGACGAAACCACGACCACGGAACGCCCTTGCGCCGCCAGCTCGAACGCGTGACGCGCACGCTGCATCTCTTCGCGGTTGTCAGTGCAATGCAGCACTTGATCGGCGCGGAACGGGCCAGCCATGCGCACATAGGTTTCGTAGCCCAGCACATCGTTGGCGCGCGCCAGTTCAGCCTTGACCGCGGGCACCATCAACTCGGCTGCGCCGGGGCCAAGACCGATCACCGCCAGACGCCCCCGGGGACGGCCGATCGATAACGGGTCCAGAGGCTGCTCGGCCACCGCGATGGCAATGGCGTCATTGCCGAAGATCAAAACAGGCGGGGTGATGGCGTTGCGTGCCAGCTCACTGACCGCACCCGTCGCCGAGGCAAAGCGCAATGGCACACCCAGTTCAAGCGCCGCTTCATGCAATGCAGCGCTCGACATTTCACTGTCTGCAGCCAACAGACACGCCACCGACTGCACGGCGATTTTTGTCTGGTGCAAAGCATCGCGAACGGCATTGGGCACATTGGCCACGCCGGCACTGATGGCCACCAACACGTTGCGCGGATAAATCAAAAGTTCGTTCGCCGCCGGCGTACGCTCGGCATGCCCCACGTGAACTGCCAGTCGCGCTTGCGGGTTTTCAGGTAACTGCGCCTGCGCCAACCACGGCGCTTCACCCTCGATGCGCACGGTTTCACCGGCCAGCAAATCGGACACAAAGCGCTTGCCCAGTTCCAGGTCGCCGAGGGCATATCCGTTGGGTGGATTGAGCAGGCACGTGCCGAATCGCAACTCGCCACTGGTGGTGATCGCCGCCGCCACGTTCAGCGCGGCCGCGATTTCCCGCGCCAGCACGTTCACGCCGCCCAGACCGCCCAGCAGCGGCACCACCGCGCTGCCATCTTCGGCAACGGCCAGCACCGGCGGCTCGGCGCCTTTTTCCAGCAGCAACGGCGCCAGTGTGCGGATCACGATACCGGCCGCGCACAGGGCAATGATCGGCGTGTCCTGCTGATAAAGTTCGCGCAGGGTTGCGCCGAATTCGTGATAGGCACGGTCCGCGCCTTCAACCCGATCGGCCAGGCCATGGATCACGGCGTCGGGGTACAGTTTTTGAATATTGCGCGCGGTCGCAAGGCTGCCATTGCCGAGGATGACAATCGCCGGAGCTGGACGAGTCATCAGCCTTGCCACCTTTCACCCGGAACGATGATCAGCGAGAAGTACGGCGAGGACATGGGCTCGACCTGATCCAGCGGCACAATCTTCTGATTGGCCATGGTCGCGCGTTCGACGTAAAGCGCGCGCTCTGCCAGACCAAGCTCTTCGAGCACCTGACGGACCTTGGGGAAGTTACGCCCCAGCTTCATGATCACCGCCGCGTCGGCATCAGCCAGCCGGCGCTTGAGATCGTCATGAGGCAATACGCCGGACAGGACCGACAAGCTCTGATTGCGGTACACCAGTGGCGCACCAAGGACCGAAGCGCCGCCGAGCATCGAACAGACACCTGGCACGACTTCAGCCTCATAACGTTCCGCCAGACGATCGTGCAGGTACATGTAGGAACCGTAGAAGAACGGATCACCTTCGCAGATCACTGCAACGTCACGTCCGGCATCGAGATGAGCGGCGAGTTCTTCGCCGGCCGCATCGTAGAAATCACTGATCACCTGTTCATAGGACAGCGGTGCCGGTAATGCTTCGGTCGTCACGGGATACACCAGCGGCAGCAAGGTTTGTGCATCCTGCAAATGCGCTTCGATGATGCCGAAGGCATTGCCCTTCTTCCCCTTGGCAACGAAGTACGCCACCACCGGCGATTCGCGCAGCAGGCGCAGAGCCTTGACGGTAATCAGTTCTGGATCACCGGGGCCGACGCCAAGGCCGATCAAACGTCCAGGTTGCTGCATTATTCGATCTCCGTGGCGAGGGCATTGACGGCGGCGGCGGCCATGGCGCTACCGCCCAGCCGGCCTTGCATGATGACAAACGGCACGCCACGGCTGTCCGCCGCGAGCGCTGCCTTGGATTCGGCGGCGCCGACGAAGCCCACCGGGAAGCCGAGAATCAGCGCCGGTTTCGGCGCGCCGGCATCGAGCATTTCCAGCAGATAAAACAAGGCGGTTGGCGCATTGCCGATCACTACCACACTGCCCTCCAGGTGCGGGCGCCACAGTTCCAGCGCGGCGGCGGAACGGGTGTTTCCCAGCTCGCGCGCCAGCTCCGGAACGCTTTCATCGCGCAGGGTGCAGATCACTTCGTTGTTCGCCGGCAAGCGTGTGCGGGTCACGCCTTCGGACACCATCCGCGCATCACACAGAATCGGCGCGCCGGCGGCCAGCGCATCGCGCCCGGCCTTGCCCGCGCCGTCGGAGAATTGCAGACCGTCAATCGCATCGACCATGCCGCAGGCGTGAATCACCCGTACCGCGAGTTTTTCCAGATCGGCCGGGATTCGTTCGAGGTTGGCCTCGGCGCGAATGATCGCGAAGGAGTTGCGATAGATCTCCTGACCGTCGCGGATGTAATCAAGCATCAAAGGGGCTCCGTGAGCGGGCGTCGAGCAGGGCTGCGACCGCTTCAATAGTAAGGTTGCGTGCGTGCAGGGCGCCGAAACCTGGCTGCCCCCCTTCGCGAAAATAGAGGTCGTAATGACCGGGGCTGATCGCCAGTAAAGTGATGGGTGCAACATGCGCGGCGGCGCAGGAACGTGAGCAGCCGGACAGATGCACGTTCAATACCTGGCCATGACGCTGCAACAGCGCGGCCAGTTGCAGAGCGTCGCCCTTGGTGTCGGCCAGGCCTTTGCCGCAGCCACTGGAACCGGTACAGGCGATCAACCGCGACAAGGACTGATCGGCGTCGCACAGCAGGCCCAACCGATGCAGACGCCGGATGACTTCATCGGCGTTTTCGTCGCGGACGTTCGGCAACAGCAGGCTTTGCCACGGGGTGAACCGCAGCGTTGCGTCGCCGTATTCCTGCGCCAGCTGAGCAGCCCCCCGAAGCATCGCGCAATCGAGCCGCCCCAGCGGCGGTACGGCGCCGACATAGACATGACCGGCTTGCGCCTGCGGATGGGCGCCAATGTGCAGAACGTTTGAAGTCAATGAACGCTGCCAGGCTGTAACGGGCTTGAATGGCACACGCTCGGCCAGCCGGGCGAGAAACCCGCAGGTCGTCATTTCGCTCAGCAAATGGCGCATTCGCGTTTGATCGGGCTGGGCCAGCTCCAGGAACAACTCAAGCACGGCGACCACCAGCGCATGACCCTCTTCCAGCGGCACCGAACCAACCGGCCCGTCGGAGAGACACCCGGCCAAACCGAAAGCCAAGCGCCGCTCGCCCTCCCGCTCGACAGCGGACAACCACAGATCATGAGGGTGTTCGAGCATCGCCAGGCCCTCGCCCCCATCCAGCTGCACGGCGAATTTGGCGCTGAGGTCGTGGAAAGGTTCGTGCTCTTGCAGGGTAGCGAGGATCTGCCGGGCCAGGTCGCGGGTGTCGAACAGCATCTGCCGGTCGATGCCTGCGCTCGGGCTCAGCATCAGATTGCGTACATCGTCGCCGGCCGCATTCGAAGGGCCGAGGCCCGCGGCGAGCAGACCTTCAATCAGCGCGGCCTGCTCATGTGCGATGCCACGAATCTGCACGTTGGCCCGATTAGTCGCCTCGATCACTGAGCTGCCGTAACGCTGTGCGCCATCGGCAATGGCGCAGGCCTGCGCAGTACTCACCACACCACCGGCGAGCTTTATTCGGCAGATACCCCCATCCCTGGCCTGAACGATACGCAGCAGCCCCGGACAAGCCGAGGGGCGTAAAGCGATGGGCGCAGAGTGTTTGTTCAAAGGGACGACCGGATCAAAAGTGGAAGCGCCTCCGGATGGAAGCGAGCAGTATTATGCCTGCTTTGCCGTACGGCATCCTAAGACCGCGTGTCGCAAACGCTTGCTCCCTCAATCAATCATCCGGCGCCCCACATAGACGTTGCGAATAAAACTCGAATATCGCGTCAGCGATAATGCCGAGCCGATCCTTCAACACTGGACGGACCTCATCAAACCTTGCGCTGTTCAGAGTGAATGGCACGGCGCGATGCGTGAGCGTGACGCTGCTCTCGCTCCAGTCCCGAAACAAAATTCTTCCCGCTGGACTCGGGGACAAGGAGCAAAGGGCAGATGTATTTGCCAATAGTGCAGACAACATATCTCTTGTAACTTTTCCCATTTGATTTTCAACACCAGAAACTTCATTCAAACAAGCCTGACTTAGTTGACCGGAGACATGCCTGTAATATGGCTCGACGACGCTTTCGTCTTTGTACTCCCAGTCCATAGACCAAAGCGTGATGGCAAACAGGGAGAACAAACCCTGGGGATCTGTTTGACGATCGCGCTCTTGTCAGTTTCGAACGCTTCCGAACATACCGTAAAGCCCAGGTATTCCGCGCTCTTCAAATCCATCGTTAATTCTTTTTAAACCATCAATCAGCGATGCAAGAAAGTTCAGGCTTTACAACTTGAAAACCGTCATCCAGCAACTGGGGCAGGCCACTTAAAACATTCCATTACTCGCCTTCACTGCCGACGCGTATCATGTGCCGCTTTATACAGTTGAACAGAGCACACACATGGCACGCTGGCTGACCGTGACAGGCATTGGTGAGGAGGGCTTCAAAGGTCTGGGCAAAAATGCCCGGCATGCGCTGTTGGCCGCGTCGAAGATCTTTGGCAGCCAACGACAATTGGATCTGCTCCCGGCGTGTATCCGCGGCGAACGCCGAGTGTGGCCGAGTCCATTCTCCCTCGATGGGTTGCTGGCCCTGCGGGGCGATCCGGTCTGCGTGCTCGCCAGCGGAGATCCAATGTTCTTCGGTGTCGGCGCCACCCTCGCTCGACAACTGCCCGGCGATGAAATGCTGATCCTGCCGGCGCCCTCCTCCTGCTCGCTGGCCGCGGCGCGAATGGGCTGGCCGTTGCAGGAGGTGGTCACGCTGTCCGTCGTCGCCCGCCCGATCGCGGCGCTCAACGCGCAGTTGTTCAGCGGTGTTCGCCTGCTGGTACTCAGTAACGACGGTCAAAGCCCTGCGGCGATTGCTGCACTGCTGCGCGAGCGCGGATTCGGGCCAAGTCGCCTGACCGTACTGGAACATTTGGGCAGCGATGTCGAGCGACGCATCGACGGCGTCGCCCGCGATTGGGCCGACCCGGTGATCGCCGATCTGAATCTGATCGCCATCGAATGCATCGCTGAACCCGATGCGCCGCGCCTGTCGCGACTGGCCGGCTTGCCGGATTCAGCCTTTAAGCACGACGGCCAACTGACCAAACGCGACGTGCGCGCAATCACCCTCGCTCGCCTGGCCCCGGTGCCCGGTGAACTGCTGTGGGACGTCGGCGCCGGCAGCGGCTCGATCGGCATCGAATGGATGCGTGCCCACCCGAGTTGCCGGGCGCTGGCCATCGAGGCCGATGAAGGACGGCAACTGTTGATCGAGCAAAATCGCGACGCGCTTGGCGTGCCCGGCCTGCAACTGGTTCGCGGCAGTGCACCGCAAGCGCTCGCCGGACTGGAACGCCCGGATGCGATTTTCATTGGTGGCGGCGTCACTCGCGAGGGTGTGCTGGACACCTGCTGGACTCAGTTGAAACCCGGTGGTCGCCTGATCGCCAACGCCGTCACGCTGCAAAGTGAAATGACCCTGATGGCTTGGCGCGAGCGGCATGGCGGCGAACTGACGCGCATCCACATCGCTCAGGCGCAGCCGCTGGGCGAATTCGACACTTGGCGCCAGGCGCTGCCGATTACCTTGCTGGACGTGGTCAAACCTTTCGATGCGTGACGAAACTGCCGAACAACCCGCACCGCTGCGCAGCGGCCTCACGACGGGCAGTTGCGCCACCGCGACCAGCCTCGCGGCCGCTCGCCTGCTACTCGGCGGCGAGCCCGCGGATGCAGTGGACATCGTCCTGCCCAAAGGCAAGCAGGTGCAGATGCGTCTGGAGTTCTGTCGGCTTGTGGATGACGGCGCCGAGGCCGGCACGATCAAGGATGCCGGCGACGATCCGGACGTGACCCACGGCGCACTGCTGTTTTCCCAAGTGCGATTGAACGCCGAACCAGGCATTCGATTCAGTGCTGGCCAAGGGGTGGGCACGGTCACCCGGCCAGGATTGGTGTTGGCTGTCGGCGAACCGGCGATCAACCCGGTCCCGCGCAAAATGATCACCGACCACTTGACCTTGCTTGCCGAGGAACTGGGCTATCACGGCGGTTTCGAGGTCACGGTGAACGTCGAGGGCGGCGAGGCGCTGGCATTGAAAACCATGAATCCACGACTGGGCATTCTCGGTGGCTTGTCGATCCTGGGCACCAGCGGCATCGTCCGGCCGTTTTCCTGCGCGGCGTACATTGCCTCGATCCATCAAGGCATCGACGTGGCGAAAACCAACGGTTACCTGCACATCGCCGCATGCACCGGCAATGCCAGCGAAGACACCATGCGCCGCGTCTACGACTTGCCTGAAATCGCCCTGATCGAAATGGGCGACTTCGTCGGCGCCGTGCTCAAGCACCTGCGCAAAGTGCCTGTGGATAAACTCAGCATTTGTGGCGGTTTCGGCAAGATCAGCAAACTGGCGGCCGGGCACATGGATCTGCACAGCCGGCATTCGAGTATCGACCTGCCGCAACTGGCCGAATGGGCCGCGGCGGTCGGCGCGAATGAAGCGTTGCAGCAAGCGATCCGCGAAGCCAACACCAGCCAACAGGCGTTGGCCATGGCCAGCGCGGCCGGCATCGCGCTTGGCGATGCGGTGTGCGGACACGCGCTGGCGTTTGCGCGCAGTGTGGTGCCGGCGCAGGTTCAGGTCGAAGTGTTTGCCATCGATCGCCAGGGCGGCATCGTCGGCCATGTGGGAGCTTTTCAATGAAACGCATTTTGCTGCTCGGCGGTGTGACGGAAGCATTGGCAATCGCCCGTACGCTAGGCCCGGAACACATCTACAGCCTTGCCGGCGTCGGTCGAGTGCCGACCGATCTGAATTGCCAGGTGCGCGTCGGAGGCTATGGCGGTGCCGAGGGTCTGGCGCAGTTCATCCGCGATGAAGGGATTGACCTGCTGCTGGACGCGACTCATCCCTATGCTGCACAAATCAGCCAGAACGCTGCGACTGCCGCGCAACGGGCCGGTATTCCCTGCTGGGCACTCAGGCGTCCGGCCTGGCAGCCGCAAGCCGGGGATGACTGGCGCGAAGTCAGCGACTGGGCCGGGTTGATCGAAGCGCTGAAACCGTTCCGCCGACCGCTGTTCACCCTTGGCCGTGAACCCTTGCAACACCTGCACGAAATCCCGCCGGAGCAATTCTGGACGTTGCGCGCACTGGATGTTTATCCCGGCAACGAACGCTGCGAAGTGATTGGCGCCCGCGGGCCATTTCTGATTGACGATGAACGTGAGCTGTTCGAGCGCCGGCAGATTGATGTGCTGATCAGCAAGAACAGCGGCAGCACTGCCACCGAGCCGAAACTGGACGTGGCGCGGGAACGGGGGGTGCCGGTGCTGGTGTTGAAGCGGCCGGTGTTGGCGGGGGTGGATCGGGAGTTCGGGTCGGTGAGTGAAGTCCTGGCCGCACTGACGGACGCCTAAGTATTTGCGGCGAGTCACCACTCCTCCCGGCATTTCAAATCGGAGCCGCTACACTCATCTGAAATACGCTGCGACACCAAACCGCAGGCCGCTTTTTTACTTATCGGCATTGATCAGGCTAAATAGCCGCGCCTGATCTCCCACTCAACCGGATCTGTCCCATGTCCCGACAACGGCTCGCAATTGCCTGGATAGCCTGCTTCGCAGTGCTGTTCAACATGCTCGCCATGCCGATGACCGGAGCGATGGCGCAGACGGCGAAATCGCCGGCCGAACAGCTGTTGTGGGGCAGTTTTTGCTCGTCCACCGGCACGAAGATGGTGGCGATTTCCCTGGGGACGCTTGAACAGAAAGCGCCGCAGAACGACGATCATTCCAGCATGCAGCATTGCTGGTGTTGCTCCGGCTCAGCGCCGTTGGTGGCACTGCCCGGGCATGTACCGCAGTTGTACTTCGCGCGTTTCGAGGCCAATCGAAGCCTGCCCGCTGCTTCTCTCGACACGCCCACTCCGCGCCAGCAATGGCCGAATCTCAACCCCCGCGCATCCCCTCTGGTGTGATTCCTTCTCGCAATTGACCTGCGTCTTGAATCGTTCTGGAGAACTGTCATGTTGAACAAACTCATCGTTCTGGCTGCGTTGCTGCTGCCTGCCTGCTTTGCCAATGCCCATGAATACAAGGCGGGCGAACTGGAGATCGCTCATCCATGGTCGCAAGAGTTACCGCCTAACGCGCCGACCGTTGCGGCTTATTTCGTGATTCAAAACCACGGTAAAACCGCAGACAAACTGCTCAGCGTCGACTCGCCGATTGCAGGTATCGCTCAACTGCACGAGCACGTGATGCAAAACGATCTGATGAAAATGCAGCAAGTGCCGGTCGTCGAAATCCCGGCGGGCGGGAGCGTTACGTTTGCGCCGATGGCGTATCACGTGATGCTGCTGGAACTCAAAGACCGCAGCCTGCTGAGCGACGGAAAACGGTTCCGGCTGACGATGCATTTCGAGAAATCCGGTGATGTGACGGTCGAAGTCGCAGTGCAGAAAACCGCGCCGAACGGCGTGCAAGTGCACGCGCACACCCCGTAATCGCCAACGCTGAATACGCCCATGCGCCCGCTTAGCGCCAGGTCATCTGCCCCCCGTCGTCAGCCATTGAGCCTGACCCGCGGTAGCTGGATCAGCCTGTTCGCCATGTTGATGATCTTCATCGGCCCGCTGATTTCTCAGTCGATGCCGATGGATCCGCGCGCCTCCGCCCTGATGGAAGTCTCCATGAACATGTCGATGGACATGCCCATGGAGATGCCGGCAATGGAGCACGGCGACCACGGCGCGCAAGCCGCCGCCGAGCACTGCCCACCCAAGACACCTCATCACGCCATCTGGGAAAAGTGCGGCTATTGCAGCCTGCTGTTCAATTGCCCGGCACTGACGGGTGGCCAGTCCTTCATCGCATTCGATACACCAACAGCCACTACCTTCACCAAACCCGCCACTCGCCTGGGCCACGCCCGGCAGACCTTCTTCCCCGGCGCCCGCACCCGCGCGCCGCCCATCGTCACGTAAACACCCCCCCAATCTCACACGGTCCTGAAGATTGCCTGCGCCATCCCTGTGGGCGCGAGTCTGTGTGGCGAGGGAGCTTGCTCCCGCTTGAGTGCGCAGCACTCACAAAAGGGCCGCTACGCAGCCCAGCGGGAGCAAGCTCCCTCGCCACACGGCACGCTCCCACAGGGGATGGCGTCGGCGGCCGGCCGTGTCGTTTACGACTGTTCGATGGAAATTGTCATGTCCACGCTTTCTGCTGACACGCGCTTGAGCGCTGCCCAAGCCACTTTTGCCCTGAACGAAACGCGCGTTCGTTTCAGGCACGCCACTGCCGTTCTTTGCGGCGCTTTGCTGACCCCTATGGTGCTGGCCGACGAGCACGCCGGCCAGCATGAAGAACTGAGCCCGACGGTGATCACCGCCGTCGCGCCGAGTTCGCCGCTGACCGTCGTCACCAACCCCAAGGACCCGCGCCAACCGGTGCCGGCCAGCGACGGCGGCGACTATCTGAAGACCATTCCCGGTTTCGCCCTGGTACGCAACGGCGGCACCAACGGTGACCCTGTGCTGCGCGGCATGTTCGGCTCACGGTTGAATATCCTCACCAACGGCGGCCAGATGCTCGGGGCCTGCCCCGGCCGGATGGACGCGCCGACCTCCTACATCTCCCCGGAAACCTACGACAAACTTACCGTCATCAAAGGCCCGCAAACCGTGCTGTGGGGGCCAGGCGCGTCAGCCGGCACCATCCTGTTCGACCGTGAGCCGGAAAGCTTCGGCGAACTCGGTACACGCGTGAATGCCAGCGTATTGGCCGGTTCCAACGGTCGCTTCGACAAAGTGGTGGATGCTGCCGCCGGCGGCCAGTCGGGTTACGTGCGAGTGATCGGCAACACCGCGCATTCCGACGACTACCGCGACGGCAACAACGACACCGTGGCGTCGCGCTACGACAAGTGGAACGGCGACGTCGCCGTTGGCTGGACCCCGGACGCCGACACGCTGCTGGAACTCACCGCCGGCAAGGGCGATGGCGAAGCCCGTTATGCCGGACGCGGCATGGACGGTGCGCAGTTCAAACGCGAAAGCCTCGGCTTGCGCTTCGAGAAGTCCAACATCGGCGACGTACTGGACAAGGTCGAAGCACAGATCTACTACAACTACGCCGACCACGTGATGGACAACTACACCCTGCGCACGCCGTCCGGCACCGGGATGATGGCTGGGCCGATGGCCTCCAGTGTCGATCGGCGAACCCTCGGTGCGCGGATCAAGGGCACCTGGCGCTGGGCCGATGTGCAATTGATCAGCGGCATCGACGCGCAGACTAACGAACACCGCAAGCGCAGCGCCATGGGCATCGACACCTACAAGGATCTGCCGCGCGACAAGGACGCCGACTTCCACAACTACGGCGTGTTCAGCGAATTGACCTGGTACGCCGCCGACCGCGATCGCTTGATCTCCGGCGCGCGACTGGACCGCGCTTCGGCCAGGGATTTTCGGCAGACCATTGGCTCGGGGATGATGACCCGGCGCAACCCGACCGCCGACGACACCCGCGCCGACACCTTGCCCAGCGGCTTCGTCCGCTACGAACACGACCTCGCCGACAGCCCGACCACGTTGTACGCCGGTCTCGGTCACACCCAGCGTTTCCCGGATTATTGGGAGCTGTTTTCGCCCAACTCCGGCCCTGCCGGCTCGGTGAATGCCTTCGATTCGATCAAGCCTGAAAAAACCACCCAGCTCGACTTCGGCCTGCAATACAAGACCGAAGACCTCGAAGCCTGGGCCTCGGGTTATGTCGGACAGGTGCGCGATTACATCCTGTTCAACTACACGCCGGGAATGATGGGCATGACCTCGCAAGCCGAGAACATCGACGCGCGGATCATGGGCGGTGAACTCGGTGCGGCTTACAAGCTGACCTCGAACTGGAAGGCCGATGCGACCCTCGCCTACGCCTGGGGCAAGAACAGCAGCGACGGCAACGCGTTGCCGCAAATGCCGCCACTGGATGCACGTTTCGGCCTGACCTACAGCGAAGACAACTGGAGCGCCGGCGCACTGTGGAGAGTGGTCGCCGCGCAAAATCGTATCGACCAGAACAAAGGCAACGTGGTCGGCAAGGACTTCGACAAGACCTCGGGGTTCGGCGTGTTTTCGCTCAACGGTGCGTACCGGATCAACAAGAACTGGAAGGTCAGCAGCGGCGTCGACAACCTGTTCGGCAAGGCTTACGCCGAGCATTTGAACCTGGCCGGCAACGCCGGTTTTGGCTACCCGGCCAATGACCCGCAGGCCATCAAAGAACCGGGGCGCACGCTCTGGACCAAGGTGGACATGAGTTTCTAAGAACATCGCGGGCAAGCCCGCTTCCACATGGAAAGTGTTGAACCTGTGGGAGCGAGCCTGCTCGCGAATGACTGCACAGCAGTCACCAGACAACAACAAAAGTACCAAGCCAAGCGGAGCACAACCGATGAAACAGCCCAAACCGAATTTCTACAACCTGGCCTGGCGCTGGCATTTCTATGCCGGTCTGTTCGTCGCGCCATTCATGGTGATGCTGGCCCTGACCGGCGTCATTTACCTGTTCAAGCCGCAACTCGATCCGTTGATGTACGGCAGCCTGATGAACGTCCCGGCCGGTCATCACAGTGTCCCGGCCGATGCCCTGCTCAAGCGGGTAAAAGAGGCTTATCCACAAGCAACGATCAAGCAGTACCTGCCGCCGATCAACGCCGAACGCAGCGCGCAGTTTGTCGTGCTCAACGCCGGCAATGAGTTGAATGTTTTCGTCGACCCCTATCACGGCGACATTCTCGGCGAGCAAGACGCGAAGAAGAATCTGCAAGCCGTTGCCCGAGCGATCCACGGTGAATTGATGATCGGCACAGTCGGTGATCGACTGATCGAACTCGCCGCTGGCTGGGGCATCGTGCTGGTGGTCTCCGGGGTATTTCTGTGGTGGCCGCGAGGTCAGGCCGCCGGCATCTTGTGGCCGCGCCTGAGCAGTCGCGGTCGCGTGCTGTGGCGCGACCTGCATGCCGTCACCGGGTTCTGGGGTGCCGCGTTTCTGTTGGTGATGCTGCTGAGCGGCATGACCTGGACCGGGTTCTGGGGCAAGCAATACGCCGGGGTCTGGAACGTGTTCCCGGACGCCATGTGGAATGACATGCCCAAGTCCGATGTCGAGGCCCGCAGCCTTAACACCGCCACCCGCCAGACCGTGCCCTGGGCGATGGAAAACACGCCGATGCCGATGTCCGGTGACCACGCCGAACACATGGCCCACGACAGCGCGCAAGCCGGTCCTGCGGCGCCGACCATCAGCCTGCAAGACGTGCAGAACATCGCCGAACAGCGCAAGGTCGAGCCTGGCTACAGCATCACGTTCCCGACCACCGCCACCGGCGTGTTCACCATCGCTGTATTCGCCGACGACCCGCGCAACGATGCCACTCTGCACGTCGATCAATACACCGGCAACGTCCTCGCCGATGTGCGCTTCGAGCAATACGGCACCGTCGCCCGCGCCACGGAAATCGGCGTGATGCTCCACGAAGGCAAGATGTTCGGCGTGCTCAACCAGATCATCGTGTTGCTGATCTGCCTGATGATTCTGCTCAGCGCCGTCAGCGGCGTGGTGATCTGGTGGAAGCGCCGCCCGCAAGGCAAGTTCGGTGTTCCGCCGCTACGCCACGATCTGCCGAAATGGAAAACCGGGGTGGTGATCATGCTCGTGCTGGCGGTGGCGTTTCCATTGGTGGGGGCTTCGTTGGTGGTGGTCTGGTTGCTGGATCGCGTGCTGCTTTCGCGCTTCAACCGACAAACTGAATCGGCCTCATCTTCATCATGAAACAGGCGAGATGCTTGTTTTAGAGGCACGTGTAGACTTCGGCACTTATCGCCCGGTCATATTAAGTGTTACTGTATAACTCTAGTGCATCATTCAACCCGCAGCCATGGCTGCGGGTTTTCTTTTGAAGAAGTGATTCACCATCCCGATGAACAGTACCTCTTGACCGGCCTCTGCCTGCTGCCCTGAACAGTGCCCAAGTGCAGCCGAAGCTGTTTTGGCGAGGGCGTTTGTTCCCTCGCCACAGGTGATGTGTACAGTTAAAACGATCAATCAGGAATGCAATGACCTCGCTGAACCTCACAAACCTCGCCTGGACACCCATGGGCCACGGCCACTGTCATCACCAGTTCCAGCTGCGTGATGCCTCGTTGCACGTGGCCGCCGGTGAGTTTGTCGGGTTGATCGGTCCCAACGGCAGCGGCAAGACCAGTCTGCTGCGCTGCGCCTACCGCTTCAGCAAACCGGAAAACGGCGAGGTTCGACTCGACCACCACAACGTATGGAAACAATCCTCGCGCTGGTGCGCGCAACGCATCGCCGTGGTGTTGCAGGAATTTCCCGACGCCTTCGGCCTGACCGTCGACGAAGTGGTCGCCATGGGCCGGACACCGCACAAAGGCCTGTTCGACGGTGACACCCTCGAAGACCGAAACCTCGCGACGCAAGCACTGGAATCCGTCGGCCTCAACGGTTTTGAAGACCACGCTTTCGCCACGCTCTCCGGCGGCGAAAAGCAACGCGTGATCCTCGCCCGCGCACTCGCCCAGCAACCACAGCTGCTGATCCTCGACGAGCCGACCAATCACCTCGACCCGCGCTATCAGCTGGAGCTGTTGCAACTGGTCAAGCGCCTGCAGATCGGCACCCTGGCGAGCATCCACGACCTCAATCTCGCCGCCGCGTTCTGTGATCGGCTGTACGTGCTCGATCACGGCCGCATCGTCGCCAGCGGCACACCCAAAGAAGTCCTGACTGCCCCGCTGCTGCGTGATGTGTTCGGCGTCGAAGCGCTGATCGATGAACACCCTCTGCACGGCTACCCACGAATCACCTGGATAACCCAACCATGACTTTGCGTTCCCTGCTGTGCGTCGCGCTGTTGCTGGGCAGTGCCCAAGCGCTTGCCGAAGCAACGAAATATCCGCTGACGGTCCAGAGTTGCAACCGCGAAGTGACCTTCGCGCAAGCGCCGAAACACGCGGTCAGCCATGACATCAACATGACGCAAATGATGCTCGCCCTCGGCCTCAAGCCGAGCATGGCCGGCTACAGCGGCGTCACCGGCTGGAAATCGGTCACGCCACAGATGCAGACCATCCTCGACGGCCTGCCGGAGCTGGCGGCCAAATACCCGTCAGTGGAAACCCTGCTCAACGCCAACGTCGATTTCTTCTTTGCCGGTTGGGATTACGGCATGCGCGTCGGCGGTGATCTCACGCCGCAAACGTTGCAGCCGCTGGGCATCAACGTCTACGAGCTGACCGAATCCTGCGCGTTCGTGATGAAGCGCCCGGCCGCCACGCTGGAAGACACTTACAACGACCTGCGCAACCTCGGCAGAATCTTCGATGTGCAGGATCGTGCCAACGCCTTGATCGCCCAAATGCAGGCGCAAGTTGCGGACGTGCGCAAGGATCTGCCGGCCAAAAAACCCCGCGTGTTCCTCTATGACAGTGGCGAAGACCGCGCCATGACCTCGGGTCGCCTGGGCATGCCGCAAGCGCTGATCGACGCGGCGGGCGGGCGCAACATTCTGGATGACACCGACGCGAGCTGGACCCGCGTGAATTGGGAAAACGTGGTCGAGCGCAATCCGCAGGTGATCGTGATCGTCGACTACGGCGAGGTCACCGCCGAGCAGAAGGTGCAATTCCTGCTGAACAACAAGGCGCTGCAATCGGTGGACGCGATCAAGAACCAGCGCTTCATCGTCATTCCGTATGTGCAGGCCACGCCTGGCATCGACAACGTGCTGGCGGTTGAAACCCTGGCCAAGGGTTTCCACGGCGAATGACCAGTCGTCGCTACGCCTTGTTGCTGATCGCCCTCGGCGCACTGTTGATTGTGTCGTGCGTGGTGTCACTGGGCTTCGGCCCGGCGCGGGTGCCGGTGGACGCGGTCTGGCACATTTTGCTGCACAAGGTGTCTGGCTTTGGCGAGGTGAGCTGGACAGCCGGTCAGGAACATATCGTGTGGTTGATCCGCGTGCCGCGCATGTTGCTCGGCGCGCTGGTGGGCGCCGGCCTGGCGTTGATCGGCGCGGTGCTGCAAGCGGTGACGCGCAACCCGCTGGCCGATCCGCATTTGCTCGGGGTGACGTCCGGCGCGACACTTGGCGCAGTGATCGTGGTGCTGCATGTCGGTGAAATCGTCGGCCTGCTGACCTTGCCCATCGCCGCCTTTATCGGTGCACTGCTGAGCATGCTGATCGTCCTGGTGATCGCCAACCGCAACGGTCGGCTGGACAGTGACCGGCTGCTGTTGTGCGGCGTGGCGGTGTCGTTCGTGATGATGGCGATCGCTAATCTGTTGCTGTTTCTCGGCGATCACCGTGCCAGTTCGGCGGTGATGTTCTGGATGCTGGGCGGGCTCGGACTGGCGCGCTGGGAATTGCTCGCGGTGCCGGCGGCGAGCGTGTTGCTCGGGCTGGTTTTGTTGCTGGGCATGGCCCGTCCGTTGAACGCGTTGATGGCGGGTGAACAGACGGCCGTGACGCTGGGGCTCAACGCCCGTAGCGTACGCCTGCGCGTGTTTTTGATTGCGTCGCTGATGACGGGGGTGCTGGTGTCGATCAGTGGGTCCATCGGATTTGTCGGGTTGATGGTGCCGCACATCGCACGCCGATTGGTGGGGGCTGAACATCGGCGATTGCTGCCGGTGTGCGTGCTGTTGGGCAGTGTGTTTCTGGTATGGGTCGATGTCGCCGCGCGCACCCTGATCGCCCCCGAGGACTTGCCCATAGGCGTGGCCACGGCGGCGATTGGCGGATTGTTTTTCATCGGCCTCATGCGCAAGCGTTGACCGGGTGCGAGGTGGTCAGGCTGCGGACACGGTTACAACTCATCCCGGGGGTATTGGACGGATACGTCGGGAAACTGCTGGCGCACGTCTTTCCAGTCGGCGCCCAGTCGCCCGGGCTGGCGCCAGTAACCGGCGGCCCTCAGTACTTCTAAATGGCTGGTGTCAGCCAGCCTGGAAATGAACGCCTCGAACGACATCACGGTGGTCCATCGATCATTGGGAGGCTGCACCAGCATGACGTTAAGCAGTGCTTGCTCCGCTATCGAATAGGTCGGTACGTACTTCAGCAATGCGCCGTCGCGTGAGGAATAGTAGAAAGCCGTGATATCGAAGCCTTTGTTTTTCACGACTTGAGTGTGCGAATGAATCGACTCGGGAGAAGCATAGTTCTCAACGTCGGCATCCGATCCCGCTTGCACCTTGCCTGACTGATCAATCTGATGACTGGCCATCCATGTGTAGCCGTCAGGCAAGCGTGGCAATCGAGTGTCTGGTGCAGTTGAAAGGTCGTTGGCAGTGCGGAAGATCAGCCTGATGGCTGCATCGGGATGACTCGTGCCAGCGAGGGGCTGCATGCCGACGTATGAAAAGGTATCGGGTTTGGCCAGGATTGCGCTTGTACACGCCAATCCCCGATTAAAGTGTTCCGCTCGAAACTGAGCATAACGAGCAGCATCGTCGGGATGATGAAACATCGGCCCAAACGGCAGACTGGAGGTGTTTGCCCACCTTGCTTCGACGGACACAAACGGCATACCGGCAAACCAGTCCTGACCCACCTCACCGGCACGGGACCAGTAAGCGCTGGTCAACAGCACCTCCAGTTTCCCCGCCGCTGCCATACGCCGAATGTAATCGGTCAGTTTGAGTGAGCCACGGTTGATATCGTCCTGATCACGTTGAGCCTGCGCCGTTGTCGCAAACGGGTTGTCCCTGACCTGCACCTGGCCATATTTGTCCCGCGACACCACCGGATCGAACGGCGCGAGTTCAAGACGTAGCAAGGCGCCGTCGCCACAGGAAAAATAAATCGGCCTGTACCCGTGAGACGTACGGACGCTGTCACGCGCCAGACTCACCTCCATGGGCGAAAAGAAGTGCCGGTAGTCATCGTCCGGCAGCCCCGGCGGCGTAGCGACCGCACACAGGATGAGCCCACTGTCCACGTAGCGGTAAGGCAATACGCCAGGAAACACACGGTCATACGCCAACCGTGAGTTGCGCACACTCACGGGCAGCGTCGCGAGGAATGAACCATCGCGAGCGTTGCGCAGGATAAATCCAAAGCCGGGTAATGAACGACTGCCCGCCTGTTCATGTGCCAGGCGGGCGGCATCCTGTTCCTGGATGCAGACCGCAGTGTAAGCCGGCTCCACCAAGGCCCTTGGGTAACCCGTCGTTTGGGGTATCGTCTGATACGGTTCAAACTCCGTGACTTCTCGAGCCGGGCCCCATAGGCGGCTTCCTGCAACCACTTTCAGATACCCGCAATTGACCAGTTTTTTAACCCACGCTGTCGGCGTCAACGTACCGGCATGGATCTGATCCTTGATCCAGGTGGCGTCCAGATCACGAGCCGGCTTACCCGACAGGCTGATCGCTATGCCCAGGTCCGCGCGGATGCGCTCCCATGTGCCGATCCGGTAACGGATGATCGATCCGTCGGGTGCAAACAGGTATTCATCGAGCGCCTGTGTTCTGCGCATGAAGGCGGTGTAAACGGTATCGACAGAGAGCATGTTGCGATAGAGCTCTTTGTCGACGTCCGATAACAGGACGGGTAACGCGCGCAGCACCCGTGAGCGATAACGCGCCACGATCGTGCAGTCTGTCGGAAACTGACCGAGCTCGATCGCTGCATCCGCAAAGATCCACTTGATATCGAAGTCTTCCTGGGGGATATCGGCAGGATCAGTGGCCACAAAACGCCCATCAGAGCGCTGGAGAATCAGACCACCGAATGCCCTTGGCGTGCCGGCAGGCACTTGTGAACGAGCATGCACGGCGGCGTCATCGGCCGTCAGGAACACCGGACCGAGCGAACGACGCTGCACGTTCTGGCTCGGCGCCCAATTGGCGCCCACCAGCCCTTTCCTGTCCCAGCACACACTGGTGCGCAACACGTGCAATGCATCGTTGCGGGCGACCGTCGCGACAAAATCGGTTGCGCTCGACACGCCCTTGGCCAGATTGTTTTGAATGGCCTCCAGGCCCATGTTCGGAACATCGTTGTCGAACAGCGGGGTGTCCGGTCGGGGCTCGTACTTCAGCAGTGCGCCATCCGGCGTCGACACGTAAAGCAGCGCCGGAATTCTTTCCCCGAAGACAGGGCGTTTTTTGGCGTTGTAGACAGCGACCCACAAATCTTTCGGAACAATGAAATGCTCGGCCAGCCAGCGTCGGGGCGCATCCCGCTCATGGTTAACCCGCTGGCGCGAATAGAAATAGGAGTGAGGAGCGAAGGACTCGGGATAAACATAGTCCCCGGACGTTGGGGAACGTCGGAACACACTGCGCTCCAGGAAAAGCTTGTCTCTTGGATAGCTGACGGGAACCAGTTCTGAAGCGACATATTCTTCTTTGTCCCTGTGCTTGAGAATGAAGCCGAACCAGGTCTGTCCTTCATCACGTTGTCCGGTGTTTCGGGCATAACGATCGAGCGCCGCTGCGTCGGCCGACTGGAACACCGCACCCAACGACACTCTCTCCGGGACATTCCGTTCCCAGGGGCCGGGAACGAAGTGCTCCGTGACTTTCCCCCGAGGTCGCCAGCGACCGTTGCTGATAATGACCTGCAAATCGCCAGCGGCCGCCGCCTCTGTCACCAGTTGTTCCGGTTTGACCACGCCCTTTTCCAGGTCGAGGGCAAGCTTGCCGGGCGATTGGCTGGTTCCCAACTGTTTGAGCAGTGCCTGCGAGCGAGAGCTGTCCGGGGTGAACCGGATCAAGCTGTCTTCGGCCCCCGACAGATAGGCCGACAGGTCGGTTGCGAGGCTATTACGCAACGCTTTGACACTGAACATCAGCAAGCTCGTTGCCGCATCTTCGACGGACCATTCCAGATCCGCTGCTGCGTGTGCGTCGAGTGTCGAAAGCGCGGGGTGAGCGTAAAACCGACTGTGCAAGACATGATTGTCGGGGACACGCTCGTGATGCGTACTCGAACTGGCCAATTGTTCGGCGGGCTCAGTAATCACGTACCGCTGATCATCTCGCTGGAGGATATAGCCGTAGTAACCGCGATTACGGCGCCGCCCTACCCGTTCGTGGGCATAACAGGCGGCGTCGTCTGCCGAAAGAAAGGTCCGGCCCAATACACTTAATGTTGATACAGCAGTTGTCGAGTCAGGCTGTTGAGGTTGTTCATCCATGATGGGAGTACTCCAGTGAGTCTTCATTGAACACTCACTGTCGCACTGTGAAATACGCCCATGGCGGTACATAGTTATTCCTCCCCCCCGAACTGCTTGCGTACGTGTGGGCACGGCTCATCAGGCGTTCTACAGCTCGTCACGGTCTGGCTTCACGTCCGGTTGTACCGTCGGCGTCCAGGTCGAGTCCAGACGTCCGAGGCGGCGCCAGTAACCATCGGTGTCCACGACTTCAAGCCGGCCGACGCCTGCGAGTCGAGCGAGGTAAGCAGCGACCCCGTCCTTTGCTTCCTCATTGAAAAATGCGGTTTCCTGTGCCGAGAAACTGGGGGTGAATTTGAACAGCGCGCCCCCGCGACCGGAGAAGTAGCAACTACCGCCGGAGACCCCGCTCTTTTTCACCACGTCCCGGCTGAACCACAGGTCCGCCAGGGCCAGGTTATCCAGCAGCAATCGATCCATCGCAGAGGGGTCCTTGACCAACAGGTTGAAGCGTTTGTAGAACTGATGGACGGCGACCCATTTGTAGTCCGGAGGAAATATCGGTAATGGCAATGGTTGCGCCCCCGGTATGGAAACAGGGGCAATGGGCCCGCCCACCCCCGAGTAAAACAGCGAACTGGCAGCGCCACTGTCGGGGCCGTCTTCAAGCGGCTCGACAGCAACGAATGAAGCGCTCGCCTCATGCATCAGGATCCCCCCCAGAAACTCCTGAGCAACGTAATCGCCAATCTGTCTTTGGGCCGAACGAGCCGCATCATCGGCATGTGCGAATACAGGCCCGAGGGCAAAGCTGTTATCCGGCGCCCATCTCACCAACCCGATGCCGGTTTTGACACCTCGGGAGTCCACCCTGAACGGCGACCAGAAAGCGCTGCGCACCACTGCCTGCAACTCACCGTTTGCGATCACTTTACGCAGATATTCGAACAGCGTTTCGCTTCCAGATTGCAGGACCTTTTCGTAGGCGAGCGCGACCTGCAACTGGGTCCACTCTGGTGCGATGGACTTGGGCTTGTATCGCAACAAGGCGCCATCGGCACAGGACACAAAGACGGAGAGGAAAGCAGTGACTGCCTCCGTGCGCACACGGACAGCGTCCAACCCGTACATCAGATCCCGAGGCGAGATGAAACTCTGATTCAAGTCGTGCGGCAGTCGCCCCGCTCCGGCCGAGGAACACAGAAAAATCCCCTCCACGCGGTACCCCAGAGGCAATAGCCCGTCGGGAAATACCTTCTCGACGGCGAGACTTCCTTGCCGCCCGTCGATCGGCATCGTCGTCACATACCGCTCGGCGTTCAGCGCCTTGAGTATGAACCCGAACATCAATCCGGTTCGAACGCCAACCGCTCGGTGGACATGCCGTACGGCGTCGTCCATTTGCGTGAAGACCGGACTGAACGCCGGATCAGCAATAGCCGACCGATGCACTTGCGAAGGGCCTCCCTCGGAATAAGCGCTCCATACCGACAACTGCCTGGCCTTGCCCCACAGTCGGCTGCCTTTGATCACTTGCAACCGACCGGCTCTTGCAACCTGATTGACGTATTCACTCGGGGTCAGCGTGCCATTGCGCATTTGCAGCTCTATCGGGGTGTGCCGGCGCTGCAATTGACTGGGGGACGCCAATGACCGCGCGAGTTGTTTTTCCGCAGCACTGGCGCTGAGGGTGTAGCTGATGAGGCTGCCGTCGAGCCCCAGCAGATATTCCTTGCCGGGCGAAAGCGACGAGCCGCTCAGGATTGCCGCCAGAAAATCAGTGGAGAACATGGTGAGGTACACGTCCCGCTCGCGGTTCGACAGCGCGAAAATCGGTTCGACCTGCATTCGCGAATGGTAGCGGGCGACAACCGTGCTCCCGGCCAGAAACAGTCCCTGCTCGATCAACTCGTCCAGGCGAATCCAGCTGGCAGGGAAATTCTCGACCTCGACGGCCACCGGCAATGTTGCGACAAACAAACCATCGAGCCGACGCAGCACCAGGCCACCGTAGATCCGCTCTCGCCGCGAGCCCAACTGCTCCAGCGCATGGCGCACTGCATCATCCTGCGACACAAAGACCGGGCTGAGCGCTCGTCGCTGGAGCTGTACATAGGATTTCCAATCGGCGCCGACAATGCCCGTCTCGTCCCACAGCTCACTGGTACGCAGCACCTTCAGCTCTCCGGCCTTGGCGATCCATTGAATGACGTTGGCAAAGGGCGGCGTGGCGTTGAGCAACAGCGACTTGAGCTGCTGCAAACCGTTCGCGTCGAATTGTGTTGAGGTGGCCGAATATTGATAGCGCAACAAGGCCCCATCCAGGGTCGCGATAAAAACGCTCAGGTCCTGAAAATGCGTAAGGCGTTGGGTGCCATCGTCGTCATGGATCGCCGCAGCCAGTTCGGTCATGGAAGCAAAATGACGGGCAAACCAGGCGTCCGTTGTCGATAACCCATCGGGAATCCAGCTTGCCGAGTAATAAAGCGCGAGGGTGCGAAACTCGTCGATCAATACGGGCGCGCCAAAGTCGCTAGCCTGGTTCAGCGCCCCCAGGTGGCTGGCAGGCACCGTTTCGGTCGCCACATACTCTTCGCGGTCCTTGTGCTTAAGGATAAAACCCCAACCCGCAGCCGCCGCACGGTAGTCGAGCCGGGCGCGATGACGGGCGTTCAGCACCGCGTCTTCGGCATTGGAAAAAATCGCGCCGAGCACCGGAACGGAAACGCCTGCGGGCGCTGATTCATCACCCAGCACCGTTCCCCGCGGCCCCCACACATCATTGCCCGCGACCACACGCAATCGGCCAGTCCCGGCCAATTCTTCGACCACGGCATCGGGTGCCAGTGTGCCGACTGCCAGCTCCCGATCTATCAAGGTGGAATCATCGGCAAGCAAGGTAACTCGCTCTTTCACCTTGTTGCGAGCGGCCACTTTCGATAAATCGGGGCTGTAAGCCAGCAGGCTGTCTGGCGAACCCGAGAGGTAAAAATCGGCAACATGCGCGCTCTTGGCGAGCACTGAGCGAATGTCCTCGGTGGTGAACATTTGCGCCTGCGTCAATTGCTCTTCCGCGTCGGCACGGACAACAGCACTTGAGTCCGTTTGCCAGCGTGAAGCGTACAACCCATAAAACGAGTGTCCCTCGAGCAGTACGATCGGTGCTCCTGAGGCGTCGAGAGGACAGAGCCGGTCCAGGGCAAACCGCGGCTGCGCGCCGATAACCGGCTCAGTGGCGACAAAACGCTTGTCTTGATCCTGCAAAATCATCCCGACAAAGCCTTGTTCACGGCGGCTGCCGATGTACCCATGCGCAAACCGTGCAGCATCGTCGGCGAGGAGGAAAGCGGGACTCAAACGTCTTGACCTCGCATAGGGTTGCCAGTCGGTGCCAACGTTCCCGACAACATCCCATAACGCGCTGTCCTTCAGCACCGTCAACTCGCCGGCTGCTGCCACCTGCTTGACGTAAACCGCAGGCTTGAGCGTACCTTCCTTCAGTCGCGCGTTGAAGTCTGTGCTGTCCTTCAGCGCAGCTTCACGCTGGTGCGCCGAAGGCTGGTACTGCAAAACGGCACCGTCGCGGGTCCGGGCGTACACCTTCAGATAGTCCGGGTACTCCTGCCGGTAAACATCCCACAGCGAAAACCTGATGCCAGCCGCCAGCTCGTCCGGTGAAAAAAACCGCTCATACAGCCAAGGCTCGTTGGCACTCTGCGCCCCATCACTGTGCGATATGAAATAGACGCCGTTGAGGTCGAAATCGAGCAAAGGCTCCAACTTGCGATCCGCTCGCATCGGAAATGTTTTGAACAGTTCGGCTGCCGGATTGCTGGAAAGAACCGGATAGGTCGCCATGCATTCCGAGCTGCCGGCAGAGGTCACCACAAACCCTAGATAAAGGCTGTCGGACGTCGGGGGGAGCGTCGTTGCTGCGGCTTCTATCGCCTTGTCCACTTGATCGGACACCGCACAAAAAAACGGCTGTACCGGCGTCGGACTTCGCTGCGCGGCAGTACCGAGGCTCCAGCTCGCCGACACGTTTCCTCGCACTCCGCCCCACTGAGCGTTGGGTACCAGTACGCTCAGCGTGCCGGTCGTGGCCAATTTTTGAATCAATCGCTCAACGTCGGAGAACGGCCCGAAAGCCTTGAACGCCACCTCAAAGAGCTTTTTCTCCTCTGCCGGTTGAGTGGACTCGTATTTGATCAGCGAGCCATCCGGCCCCGATAAATAGTGGCGCTGTCCATAGGCACCCGAATCCTGCATGTCGCTGAGGATGTAGTGTCTCGAAAAAAAACCGAGGCTCAACTTGATCTGCTCGTTCGTCCAGCCTGGGTGAACACGCAGGACTTCGGCGTGATTGGCCGAATGGGACAAGTAATACGCAGCGCCACTGTAGCCAGGGGAGACGAACAGCTCCCCAGGGTTGTCGGCAGACAGCAGGGTGTCGAAATCGAAACGCCCTTTCTTGCCTGGCACAGGAAACGTGGGCTGATATTTACCGTCGGCCCGTTGCAGGATTACGCCGCCGTAGTGCTGGTCATAGCGCGCGCCAATCTGCCGATGCGCCCAATAGGCCGCATCATCGGCGCTCATGAATGTTGGTCCCAGGGCGGGAAATCGTGCCGTCGCCCGGGCGGTTGAAGGTGTATTGATCGAAGTGCTGTCCATGCTCTGCTCGCCTGATTGAGAGTCCCTCATCATCAAGATTGCGCAGCGCAACGGGCGGTACATATTTATCGCTTGCCGGGATTTGCTGTTAAACACCGTCAGCACCAATGCTGCGCACGCAGGCGCACCTGCCTTGCACTCAGGCCCCAGTCTGGTGCGCGCCCCAGTCCGCCAAAGGCTCTATCCCGAGTTTTCCCGGCCTTTGCCGAACAGGCACAGCCCTTGCTAAAGACCCTTCAGTAGTCCGCATCTGCCAACCAAGAAAATTCATAAATTCATGGAGATCGCACAATGAAGCGTCGCAGCTTGATCAAGGCTTTCACACTCACGGCAAGCATTGCCGCGATGGGCATGACCTGGACCGTCCAGGCCGCCGAGACCATCAAGGTCGGTATTCTGCATTCGTTGTCCGGCACCATGGCGATCTCCGAAACGTCCCTGAAAGACATGGCGTTGATGACCATCGACGAGATCAACGCCAAGGGCGGCGTGAACGGCAAGATGCTGGAACCGGTGGTCGTCGACCCGGCGTCGAACTGGCCGCTGTTCGCGGAAAAGGGTCGTCAACTGCTGACCCAGGACAAGGTCGCTGTGGTGTTCGGTTGCTGGACGTCGGTGTCGCGTAAATCGGTGCTGCCGGTGTTCGAAGAGCTCAACGGCCTGCTGTTCTACCCGGTGCAATACGAAGGCGAAGAAATGTCGCCGAACGTGTTCTACACCGGCGCCGCGCCGAACCAGCAGGCGATCCCGGCAGTGGAATACCTGATGAGCGAAGAAGGCGGCAGCGCCAAGCGTTACTTCCTGCTCGGCACCGACTACGTCTACCCGCGCACCACCAACAAGATCCTGCGTTCGTTCCTGCACTCCAAAGGCGTGGCCGACAAGGACATCGAAGAGGTCTACACCCCGTTCGGCCATAGCGACTATCAAACCATCGTGGCCAACATCAAAAAATTCTCGGCGGGCGGCAAAACCGCTGTCATCTCCACCGTCAACGGCGACTCCAACGTGCCGTTCTATAAAGAGCTGGCCAACCAGGGCCTGAAAGCCACCGACGTTCCGGTCGTGGCGTTCTCGGTCGGTGAAGAAGAACTGCGTGGCATCGACACCAAACCGCTGGTGGGCAACCTCGCGGCGTGGAATTACTTCGAGTCGGTAGAGAACCCGACGAACAAGAAATTCGTCGCCGACTGGAAAGCCTACGCGAAGAAACACAATCTGCCGGGCGCCGACAAAGCGGTGACCAACGACCCGATGGAAGCCACCTACGTTGGCATTCACATGTGGGCGCAAGCGGCGGAGAAAGCCAAGTCCACCGACGTCGACAAAGTCCGCGAAGCCCTCGCCGGTCAGACCTTTGCCGCGCCGTCGGGTTACACCCTGACCATGGACAAGACCAACCACCACCTGCACAAGCCGGTGATGATCGGCGAGATCCAGGCGGACGGTCAGTTCAACGTGGTGTGGCAGACCGAAGGGCCGATCCGCGCCCAGCCGTGGAGCCCGTTCATTCCCGGCAACGACAAGAAGCCGGATTATGCGGTGAAGAGCAACTAAGCCATTGGATGTCGGGCTTGGCACACAGCCCAGGGCCCGACAAAACTCCTGTGAGAGCGGGCTTTTGTGGCGAGGGAGCTTGCTCCCGCTGGGCCGCGAAGCGGCCCCCTTACTGACCTGGAAAGAAGGGGACTGCTGCGCAGTCCAGCGGGAGCAAGCTCCCTCGCCACAGTAAGTCTGTCTCCACATTTAGTCCGCGCAAGGCCATGCATATGCCCACCGCCCTTTACCGCTTCATCCTCGCCATCGCGTTGTTACTGCCGATGGCTGTACACGCCAGCGACGCCGAAGATTTCGTCGCCGCCAATCCCGTGCAGCAAGCCAAACTCCTGGAAACCTGGGCCGCGCAGCCCGATCCGGCCCGTGTCGAACTGATCAACGCCCTGCAGCAAGGCGAGTTGATGGTCGACGGTCAACCGAAAACCCTGCGCCTGAACAATCGCCTGCGGGGTCTGATCGACACCGCGCTGGCCAGCCACCAATTGCTCGCCGCCGACGCCAAAATCCGTCTGGGCGCCGCCCAGCAATTGCAGAAAAGCGCCAAACCCGCGCAGCTGAAATTTCTCGACCAGCAACTGGCTGGCGAAAAAGATGAAAACGTCCACGCCGCCCTCAGCCTGGCCCTGGCCAATCTGCAACTGGTCGACACCGACCCGGCCGTGCGCCTCGCCGCTGTGCGTCTGCTCGGCGAAACCGGCGATCCATTGGCCCGCACTCGTCTCGAGAGTCTGCTGGAACCGGGTATCGAAGCCGACGCCAATGTGCGCACGGCTGCCGAAACCAGCTTGGCCCAAGTCAAACGCAAACTGCTGATCGGCGAAATGCTCGGGCAAGCCTTCAGCGGTATGTCCCTCGGCTCGATCCTGTTGCTCGCGGCGCTTGGCCTGGCGATCACCTTCGGCCTGCTCGGCGTGATCAACATGGCCCACGGCGAGATGCTGATGCTCGGCGCCTACTCGACGTACGTGGTGCAACTGATGTTCCAGCGTTTCGCTCCGCAAGCCATCGAGTTTTATCCGCTGATCGCGTTGCCGGTGGCGTTTTTCGTCACCGCCGCGATTGGCATGGCACTGGAACGCACGGTGATTCGTCACCTCTACGGTCGCCCGCTGGAAACCCTGCTTGCGACGTGGGGCATCAGCCTGATGCTGATTCAGCTGGTCCGATTGCTGTTCGGCGCGCAGAACGTGGAAGTGGCCAACCCCGCCTGGTTGTCCGGCGGGATTCAGGTGCTGCCCAATCTGGTGCTGCCGTACAACCGCATCGTGATCATCGCCTTCGCGCTGTTTGTGGTGGTGCTGACCTGGCTGCTGCTGAACAAGACGCGCCTGGGCCTGAACGTGCGCGCCGTCACTCAGAATCGCAACATGGCGGCCTGCTGCGGCGTGCCCACCGGGCGCGTCGACATGCTCGCCTTTGGCCTAGGCTCGGGCATTGCCGGCCTTGGCGGCGTCGCGCTGAGCCAGATCGGCAACGTCGGCCCGGACCTCGGCCAGAGCTACATCATCGACTCGTTCCTGGTGGTGGTGCTCGGCGGTGTCGGTCAGTTGGCCGGTAGCGTGCTCGCCGCGTTTGGCCTGGGCATCGCCAACAAGATTCTCGAACCGCAGATCGGCGCCGTGCTCGGCAAGATCCTGATCCTCGCGCTGATCATTCTGTTTATCCAGAAACGTCCGCAAGGCCTCTTCGCACTGAAAGGACGGGTGATCGACTGATGAACCAGCCCCTGATGCTCACGGCCAGCCAAAAGGCCGGCCCCAAAGTCACGATTGCCGTCGGCGCGGTGATCCTCGTTCTGTTGCTCGCGCTGCCGCTGCTGTCGCTGTTGTCGCCGGACAGCGCGTTTCATGTCTCGGCTTATACGCTGACCCTGGTGGGCAAGATTCTTTGCTACGCCATTGTCGCCCTGGCGCTGGATCTGGTCTGGGGCTACGCCGGCCTGCTGTCCCTCGGCCATGGTCTGTTCTTCGCTCTCGGCGGTTATGCGATGGGCATGTACCTGATGCGCCAGGCTTCGGGCGATGGTTTGCCCGCATTCATGACGTTTCTGTCGTGGACCGAACTGCCGTGGTACTGGACCGGCACCAGCAGTTTCCTCTGGTCGATGTGCCTGGTGGTACTGGCGCCGGGGTTGCTGGCGCTGGTGTTCGGGTTCTTCGCCTTCCGTTCGCGGATCAAAGGCGTGTATTTCTCGATCATGACCCAGGCCCTGACCTTCGCCGGGATGCTGCTGTTTTTCCGCAACGAAACCGGATTTGGCGGCAACAACGGCTTCACCAATTTCCGCACCATTCTCGGTTTTGGCATCACCGAACCGGGGACGCGCGCCGTGCTGTTTTTCGCAACGGTGCTGTTGCTGGTGGCGAGCCTGTTCATCGGTTGGCGCCTCGCGCAAAGCAAGTTCGGCCGGGTGCTGACCGCGTTGCGCGATGCAGAAAACCGCCTAATGTTCTGCGGTTACGACCCTCGCGGATTCAAGCTGTTTGTCTGGGTATTGAGCGCGGTGTTATGCGGTCTGGCCGGTGCGCTGTATGTGCCGCAGGTCGGCATCATCAACCCGAGCGAAATGTCGCCGACCAACTCCATCGAAGCCGCTGTCTGGGTGGCGCTGGGTGGTCGCGGCACGCTGATCGGCCCGCTGCTCGGTGCTGGTGTAGTCAACGGCATGAAGAGCTGGTTCACCGTGGCATTCCCGGAATACTGGCTGTTCTTCCTCGGCGCGTTGTTCATCGTCGTGACCTTGTACCTGCCCAAAGGCGTGATCGGCCTGCTGAAGAAAAGGGGTGACCAATGAGAGTGACTGCGACGGCTGAATTCATGCTCGAACCGGCGTTTTATCCACCGAACCCGAACAAGGACGCCGGCAGCAGCCGCGACGCCATCGGCCTCGGCCAACGCGTCGGCCCCGGCCTGGATACCCGCCACGGCACCATCCTGACCCTGGAAGACATCAGCGTCAGCTTCGATGGTTTCAAGGCTCTGAACGATTTGAACCTGTACATCGGCGTCGGCGAATTGCGCTGCATCATCGGCCCCAACGGCGCGGGAAAGACCACGCTGATGGACGTGATCACCGGCAAGACTCGCCCCAGTCATGGCAAAGCCTGGTTCGGTGAAACCCTCGACCTGACGCAGATGAGCGAAGTACAGATTGCCCAGGCCGGCATCGGCCGCAAGTTCCAGAAGCCGACAGTGTTCGAAGCCCTGAGCGTATTCGAAAACCTGGAGCTGGCGCAGAAAACCGATAAGTCCGTGTGGGCCAGCCTGCGGGCTCGCTTGAGTGGAGAACAGAAGGATCGCATCAGCGAAGTGCTGGAGACCATTCGCCTGACCACCTCGGTCAATCGCCCGGCAGGCTTGTTGTCCCACGGTCAGAAGCAGTTTCTGGAGATCGGCATGTTGCTGATGCAAGACCCGCAACTGCTACTGCTCGACGAACCGGTGGCGGGCATGACCGACGCCGAAACCGAATTCACCGCCGAGCTGTTCAAAAGCCTGGCCGGCAAGCATTCGCTGATGGTGGTGGAACACGACATGGGGTTTGTCGGCTCGATTGCCGACCACGTCACCGTATTGCACCAGGGCAGCGTGCTGGCCGAAGGGTCGCTGGAACAGGTGCAGGAAAACGAGCGGGTGATCGAGGTGTACCTCGGTCGCTGAACCTGCCAACACGGTCACTGTGGAAGCTGGCCTGCCAGCGATAGCAGTGGGTCAGACAACATCGATGCTTGATGTGCCGCCCCCATCGCTGGCAGGCCAGCTCCCACAGGGGTTCTGTTTGAAATTCAAGGAATCTGGACATGCTGCAAGTCGACAAGCTGCACCAGTACTACGGCGGTAGCCACATCCTTCGGGGCCTGTCGTTCGACGTGAAGGTCGGTGAAGTCACCTGCCTGCTCGGGCGCAATGGCGTGGGCAAGACCACCCTGCTCAAATGCCTCATGGGATTGCTGCCGGCCAAAGAAGGCGCGGTGAACTGGGAAGGCAAGCCGATCACCACGTTCAAGCCGCACCAACGGGTTCACGCCGGAATCGCTTACGTGCCTCAGGGCCGGGAGATTTTTGGCCGGTTGACCGTGGAAGAAAACCTGCTGATGGGCCTGTCGCGGTTTCCTGGCAGTGAAGCGAAGGAAGTCCCGGCGTTCATCTACGAGCTGTTCCCGGTGCTGCTGCAAATGAAGCAACGGCGCGGCGGTGACTTGTCCGGTGGTCAGCAACAGCAGCTTGCCATCGGGAGGGCATTGGCCAGCCGACCGCGGTTGCTGATTCTCGACGAGCCGACCGAAGGCATCCAGCCTTCGGTGATCAAGGAGATCGGCGCAGTGATCAAGAAGCTCGCGGCACGGGGCGACATGGCGATTCTGCTGGTGGAGCAGTTCTACGATTTCGCCGCCGAACTGGCCGATCAATACCTGGTGATGTCACGCGGCGAGATCGTGCAGCAGGGTCGCGGAGAAAATATGGAAGCCGAGGGTGTACGCGGTCTGGTTACGATTTAATCTGCAGCGTCCTGACGATAACTGAAAACCATGAATTTACCTGCCCACACCACGCTGTTCACGCCTAGCTGGCACGCCGAGCTGGAACTGGGCTATGCCCGATTCGGCGACAGCACGCGCCCGGTTCAGCGCCGGCACAAAGGTCCGTTGCGGGTGCAGAAGCATCTGTATGCCGAAGGGCCCGAAGTGTGCCAGCACATCATCGTGCATCCGCCCGGAGGGATTGCCGGCGGCGACCGGCTCGACATCAGCGCCAGTGTCGGCCACGGGGCGTGGGCGCAAATTACCAGCCCCGGCGCTGCCAAGTGGTATCGCGCGGCCGGGCCGGCTTATCAGACACTTGATCTGAAAGTAGCCAGCGGCGCGACACTGGAGTGGCTGCCGCAAGAGACGATTATCTTCAGCGCCGCCCAGGCTGAGCTCAGCACGTCCATCGATCTGGAAGGCGACGGGCGGTTGTTCTACTGGGACGTCGTGGCGCTGGGCCGCCCGGCCAGTGGCGAGCGTTTTGACCTCGGGCATTTCCAGGCGCAGCTGGACATCCGTCGCGACGGCCAGTTGCTCTGGCATGAACGCCAGCGCATTGTCGGCGGTGATGGTTTGCTCGATTCGCCGATCGGGATGGATGGGCAACCGGTGTTTGCGACGTTGTTGGTAACGGGGGAGATTGATAGCGAGCTGCTGGAGAAATGCCGTTCGCTGAACCATGAAGTACGCGGGGATTTGACGCAGTTGCCGGGGCTGTTGGTTGCACGATGCCTGGCCCGTGAGGCATTGCTGGCGCGGGGCTGGCTGATTGATTTGTGGCGGATGCTCAGGCCGGCACTCCTCGACCGAGAAGCCGTCCCACCCCGAATATGGAGCACCTGAAATGCAATCCCGGGGAGCGGGCTTGCCCGCTCCCACAGGGATCTGCGCCAGCAGATCCAACTCTTTTTTATCTGCCCGGATGGATTCCAAACGATGGACCTGACCCCACGCGAAAAAGACAAGCTGCTGATCTTCACCGCCGGCCTCGTGGCCGAGCGGCGTTTGGCGCGCGGCGTGAAACTCAACTACCCGGAAGCAATGGCCTATATTTCCGCAGCGCTGCTCGAAGGCGCCCGTGACGGCCAGACCGTGGCCGAGCTGATGCACTTCGGCACCACCCTGCTCAGCCGCGAACAAGTGATGGAAGGCATCCCGGAGATGATCCCGGAGATCCAGGTCGAGGCCACCTTCCCCGACGGCACCAAACTGGTCACCGTCCACCAACCCATCGCCTGAGGCCGTGCCATGACTTACCACATCCGCGATGCGGTGCACGCTGACCTGCCGGCGATCCGCGACATCTACAACGACGCCGTACTCAACACCACGGCGATCTGGAACGACCAGGCTGTCGACCTGGGCAACCGCCAGGCCTGGTTCAGCGCCCGGCAAGCCCAGGGCTATCCGATCCTGGTGATCGTCGACGGCGATAACAGCGTACTCGGCTACGCTTCATTTGGTGACTGGCGACCGTTCGATGGTTTCCGCCACACCGTCGAGCATTCGGTCTATGTGCGCAGCGACCAGCGCGGCAATGGTCTCGGTCCGCAATTGATGGACGTGCTGATCGAACGCGCCAAAGGCTGCGACAAACATGTGATGGTCGCTGCCATCGAAAGCGGCAATGCCGCCTCCATCCGCCTGCATGAACGCGTCGGTTTCGTGACCACCGGGCAAATGCCTCAGGTGGGCACCAAGTTCGGTCGCTGGCTGGACCTGACCTTCATGCAACTGACCCTCAACCCTGGCGCCGAACCGTCGCCCGCCAGCAAGGAGTAACGCCCGATGAACGCCGCCCAACTGCGCCGCGTCAATGTTGAAAGCTTCGCGCACTATCGCCAGGGTTTGATTGATCTGCTGCTCGACGCCGTGGGTTATGGCGCCAGTGTCGGCTTCATGGCCGATCTGGATGCCACTCAGGCACGCGCCTATTTCGATGAAGTTCAGGACAACCTCAACAAGGGCAACGTGCTGCTGTGGGTGGTAGTCAAGGACGAACAGGTGCAGGCCAGTGTGCAACTGACCCTGTGTCAGAAAGCCAATGGCCTGAACCGCGCCGAAGTGCAGAAACTGCTGGTGCGTGAACACGCGCGCCGCCGTGGCCTGGGCCAACAGTTGATGAGCGCTTTGGAACAGGCCGCGCTCCAGCACAAGCGCGGCATGCTCTACCTCGACACCGAAGCCGGCTCCCCTGCCGAGGACTTCTACAAGGCTCTGGGTTACAGCCGGGCCGGCGAAATCCCCGACTACGCCTGCGACCCGAGCGGCCGCTACAAGCCGACCGCCCTTTACTACAAAATTCTCCAGGGAGCCCATTGATGATTCCCGGTGAATTCCAGATCCAGCCCGGCGACATCGAACTCAACGCCGGCCGCCGCACCGTCAGCCTGAAAGTCGCCAACAGCGGTGACCGGCCGATCCAGGTCGGCTCGCACTACCACTTTTTCGAAACCAACGACGCCCTGACCTTCGACCGCGCCGCCAGCCGCGGCATGCGCCTGAACATCCCCGCCGGCACCGCCGTGCGCTTCGAGCCGGGGCAGAGCCGCGAAGTCGAGCTGGTCGACCTGGCCGGGCATCGCCGGGTGTTCGGGTTTGCCGGCAGGATCATGGGTGACCTCGATTAACACCGTCTTTGTGGCGAGGGAGCTCTTACTCCCGCTCGAGCGCGAAGCGCACGCAATACAGCTAATGCGATTTATCTGAATACACCCAGACGGTAGATTTTTACGACTGCTGCGCAGCCGAGCGGGAGCAAGCTCCCTCGCCACAATGGGCAGCGGACTGCCGCACTTTCCAAGGCAAACATATGAAAATTTCGAGACAAGCCTACGCCGACATGTTCGGCCCCACCGTCGGTGACAAGGTCCGCCTGGCCGACACCGAGCTGTGGATCGAAGTGGAAAAGGACTTCACCACCTACGGCGAAGAAGTGAAATTCGGCGGCGGCAAAGTCATCCGCGACGGCCAGGGCCAAAGCCAGCTACTGGCCGCCGAAGTCGTCGATACCGTGATCACCAACGCGCTGATCATCGACCACTGGGGCATCGTCAAGGCCGACGTCGGTCTCAAGGACGGGCGCATCGCCGGCATCGGCAAGGCCGGCAACCCGGACGTGCAGCCCAACGTCACCCTCGCCATCGGCGCCAGCACCGAAGTGATCGCCGGTGAAGGCATGATCCTCACCGCTGGCGGCATCGACACCCACATCCACTTCATCTGCCCGCAGCAGATCGAAGAAGCCTTGATGAGTGGCGTCACTACCATGATCGGCGGCGGCACCGGGCCGGCCACCGGCACCAACGCGACCACTTGTACGTCCGGCCCATGGCACCTGGCGCGGATGCTTCAAGCGGCGGATGCGTTCCCGATGAACATCGGCCTCACCGGCAAGGGCAACGCCAGCCTGCCGGAGCCGTTGATCGAACAGGTCAAGGCCGGCGCCATCGGTCTCAAATTGCACGAAGACTGGGGCACCACACCTGCGAGCATCGACAACTGTCTCAGCGTCGCCGATCAGTACGACGTGCAGGTGGCGATCCACACCGACACGCTCAACGAGTCGGGTTTCGTCGAAACCACCCTCGCCGCCTTCAAGGGCCGCACCATCCACACCTATCACACCGAAGGCGCGGGCGGCGGGCATGCACCGGACATCATCAAGGCCTGCGGCTTTGCCAACGTGCTGCCGAGTTCGACCAACCCGACCCGGCCGTTCACCCGCAACACCATCGACGAACACCTCGACATGCTGATGGTCTGCCACCACCTGGACCCAAGCATTGCCGAAGACGTGGCCTTCGCCGAAAGCCGTATCCGTCGCGAGACGATTGCCGCCGAGGACATCCTCCACGACCTCGGCGCGTTCTCGATGATCAGCTCCGACAGCCAGGCCATGGGCCGTGTCGGTGAAGTCATTACGCGCACCTGGCAGACCGCCGACAAGATGAAAAAACAGCGCGGCCCGTTGCCCGATGATGGTGAAGGCAACGACAACTTCCGCGCCAAACGCTACATCGCCAAATACACCATCAACCCGGCAATCACCCACGGTATCAGTCATGAAGTGGGCTCGGTCGAAGTGGGTAAATGGGCGGATCTGGTCCTGTGGCGCCCGGCGTTCTTCGGAGTCAAACCGACGCTGATCCTCAAGGGTGGCGCCATTGCCGCCAGTCTGATGGGCGATGCCAACGCCTCGATTCCGACACCGCAACCGGTGCATTACCGTCCGATGTTCGCCAGTTACGGCGGCTCGCTGCATGCCACCAGCCTGACGTTTATCAGCCAGGCGGCGCAGGAGGCCGGTCTTCCCGAGGCCTTGGGCTTGAAGAAGAAAATCGCTGTGGTCAAAGGCTGCCGTGAGGTGCAGAAAACCGACCTGATCCACAATGACTACCTGCCGAGTATCGATGTCGATCCGCAGACGTATCAGGTCAAGGCCGACGGTGTCCTGCTGTGGTGCGAGCCAGCGGATGTGCTGCCGATGGCTCAGCGTTACTTCCTGTTTTGATCGGTTGACTGGATCACCGGGGCCTTGCCGGGCCCCGGCGTAAAGCAATAACGATCAGCTGTTCGGCTGTACGGTGAAAGGAATTTCCACCCGTTGCAGTCTTGCCCGTTCGATCGCCTGGCGTGTGAAGGTTTTGATAAAGGCTTTCCTGTCTTCGTCGATGACTTCCAGCTCGGCGGCATATTCCGCTTCGGTCATGACGCGTCCCGGTGCAAACGCGCTTTCCGGCTTGTTCAATTCAGCACCGAGTACCCTGAGCTCTTCCTTCAACTGAGCCTTTTGCTCCAGAGACAGTGTTGTCTCGGTTGCACGTTTTTCCAATGCTGAGTAGAACTCGATCGTGGCTTCGATCCGGCGACTGAAACCTTTGACAACCCCCCGATTGACGCCCTCGACATAGGATGCCCAGAACGGTTGATCGACGAGTAAATCAGCCAGAAGCTCTCCTTCCTCAAGGTCCAGTACACGTCGCAAAGCATCCTCGATCATCGCTGGCGTAACCGCGGCGATTTTTCTGAACTGCATTTTTCGCGTCTGCCAGGGCAGGTCCAGACGCTCGGCAAGATCCGTCATGAACGCCAGGTGAACTTCAACCTCATCAATCGTGCCAGTGACCTCGCCCGCGGCATTGACGCGCCTGAATTGCTCGCCAACCGCCTCGCGTTCGGAGACCGTTTTGCGGGCAATCCTGCTGAGTTCATCCAGACGTGACTTGCCCCGCGCCAGCGACACCAGTTCAGCCTCCACCAGCGCAGGATTGGCCAGTTCATACGCCTCATGAATCAGCACTTCCATTCCCATGGCGTTGAACAGCTGCGCGCCGGCATCGACACACGCCGTGGGCACGGTGGTCATAGTGAAGAGTTTTTGCCGCAGCTCGGTATTTTTCGACATCGCTTCGAGCATTCGCCAGACCTTGGCAGTCATGTCGATCCGAAACCCGGGGTCGTGCTTGAAATGTCCCGATTCCGTGAGTTTGCGAATCTCGTTGAAAAACCCGAGCGAGCCGATCTCATCCTCGACGCTGTTCCACACTGCCTGTTTGGCCACCCATTCCCGTCGGGTCATGCCGGCCTCCCAATCGAGGCTGTCACGCACGCCACGAGGCGGATACGGTCGATCGGGGTCCATGCCGACGGACGCGATGTACTCCCTGAGCGTCTGCAGATTGAAGGCCGGCAGATAATCCGTGTCCCGGCTCAACACCGTGCGCGCCAGCAATTCCGCCTCAACGGAGCCACGCGCGACCATGGGCACGTAGGTGATTTCGTTGTACTGCATGTCCAGGTAAAAATGCCGGAAGCGTGGCTGCGCGAACAAACCGTCCGGCCAGGTCCGAATGCCAGTGTCGGCCAGGATCAGCGTATGCAACATGCGCATGCTGCCAATATCCGGTTCCCGGCCCAGAGGGTTGCCGTACAGGTCCAGGACCTGAAGCCGTGTCAGGTTGCGCAGGTCCGCGACGCCTTGCGCATCCAGGACAATGCGGTTTCCTCGCATGTTCAATTCCGTCAGTGCGCGCATGCGACCGACGGCACGAGGAATCCGGGTGAGCGAATTACCGTTGACGTTGAGCGAACGCAATCGGGGGAAATGATAGAGCAGGGAAATATGCGCGTCGGTCAATTCGGTCAGGGTCAGATTGAGGCGGGTGACGTGATCGAAGGTGCCCTCCAGCATGGGCATGGTGCGCAGATGACGGCCCAGCGGCATGTTCTCGAGGTCGAGCACAACGCCTTGCAACTCGCCAAACGAATCCACATGGCGCAATCCGGAGTGCTGCCAACACTCTCTGATCGCTTTGTACAGCGCGTTTCTGGATCGCCATTCAGCGATGCCGGCGGACGTGAAGCGGTATGACTCAGTCGGCGATTTCAGCCAGCGTTGGAAATTGGTGTTCAACCGATCGAATTCCCCTTCCAGGGCACTCGCCCTCTGCTCAAAACTGACCTCGCTGCCACCCGCCTGCAGATAAGCCTGCGCCTCGGCCTCCGTCCAGCCTGGGCGGACAACCCGCACACGTTCCTGTGGCGTAATGTTCCCGGTGACCCGCCGCAGCCCTTGGGAAACTCCGCGCATACCGCCACGCAGCCGCATCGTGGCCGGGTCGTAAGCGGGTTTACGGACAGGGTTCTGCGCCAGAAGCGCGTTGAACCTGTCCCGTGGCAAGGGCGTTTTTTGAACGGCCTGCTTGAGCGTTGCGCCTTGATTGATGTGATACCCCAGCGCGTTTCGTTCGGCATCAGGCAGGGCGTGCAGTACGGACGCGTAGAGATCATCGGGCCCATGCAGGTGCAGATCATCGTCATCGCGGGCCTGGTACTGACCGTCCTCGCTGACCAACACACGGCGAACGGAGGCATTGGCCGGGCCGACACTGTCGTGCAACGGTCCATCAAATGAATCCTCGCGGATTTCGATCTGCACGTTGTCGGGCCAGTCGGGCAACGCTTGCAACGAGTGCAACGCCAGCCGTTCGGTATCGACACTGTACGCGGCATCGAGAAACAGCCCTTCGTAGGCGCGTGCCGCTCGTAACGCCTGCAAAGTCCCCCGCGTACGCTCTTGCAGCTGTAAGGGGATGCGCGAAGAGTCGGTGATTTTGAGCCGTTCTTGCGGTTCGAGGTCGGCCAGCAACTCCCGGGCGATCACCGTGGGCAGGCCGCTGAACGCGTCCTGAAGCGCCAGCACTTGCCGATTGTCGGTCTGTTGCAGACGACGATCCCGCGCGTTGAACAGCGAATCACGCTGATTGCCCGCCCGTACGGCCAACTTGTTTTTCAACGCATCGATCCGGATGTGCTCGTCTGTCGAAATGCCCTGTCCGAGCATTGCGTGGACGTCGGCCTCGCTCATGAACTTCACGGCAAGCTCTGGAAGTTTTCCTGCGCTGACCTCGGCACGGCTTATCTTCAGCGTGTTGGCCGGCGACGCGTCGACATTGCCGTACTTTGTCGAACGCCCGGCAATACCTGCGCCGTCAAAAAGCTCGATGTTTTTTTGCTCGGGCCATCTCGGCAGGTCAACCAGCAAACGGGGCACCTGTTCGATGAACGCTTCAGGCACCTCATCGCGCAGTATCTGTTCGGGCAGTTTTTGCACCTCGGCCCAGGTCTTGAACCGCTCGATCGTGTCGGTCAGCAATGCTGGCGCGGGTTCGTTGACCACGTGCAACCTGCGCAACTGGTTTTCTTCGATACCACTGACGACCCGAATCTGCTCCAGCGTCGTGTCGGAGAACCCCTCGACCGACGGCCCCATGCGCCGCATGAGTGTGGTTTTGTCCCACTCGAGAGGTCGGTCGAGCTCGGTCCTCCATACTCCCGCACCGTCATGTTCGAGTGTTGGCTGATACGCCTGCGCCCGATCCGGATGTTGCAGGTATGGCTGACCGGTGCGCGGATCGTTTCTGACTTCGAAGTGCTTGCCTTCATGCTTCAGAAAGTCTTTTTCGCTGTGGCGGTACAGCCCCTGCTCACTTGGCGTCCCCCCTTCGGGCAGCGTCAGGTCATGGGCGTAGGGCGACAGGTCCGGCTTCCACAGGCGCGTCTGGCCGTCAGGCAACTCAACCTTTTTCAACTGATCGATAAAGGCCGACGGTTTGACCGACGCCGCCGCACCGGCGGGCAAGACGTTTCCCGCCGCCATGATCGCCAGTTGGGCGAAATTGATCATGACGCCGGTGAGATGGGCCGCCGCTTCCTCCCTGTCGCCCTTGCTCCACTCTTCAATGCCCTCCATGGTTTCGAACAGCATCTGCCCGACCATGACCGCCAGCATCGCTTCGCCGAGCCCCGGCACCAACATGGCGCCAAAGTTGAACACGTTCCAGCCGATGGTCAGATAGCTGGTCAACCGATTCCAGCGGGTGGTCGCGTCTTCGTCCCCGGTCGGCACAGCGATGTGCCGCGCATCGGCAATGGCTTTGTCCCTGCGCCAGCGACCGATTTGCGTCCAGAGATCGCCTGAGATGATGAGGGTGATGGGCTCTGCGTTGGCGTTTTCAACCGCGGTCTCTCGCCACCACGGCCCCATGTCCAGCGGTTCACGCTGCGTCCAGGTGAACGTGGTGAAACGCTCGCGAACCCGGGCAAAGAATTTGCCATGGTCTTTTTGTGCGACGAATCGGCTGAAAAACTGTTGATAGTCCGGCGAGCGCAACTGGCTCGCCAGTTCCTTCATGAAGTCAGTGAAGGACGCATACTCTTTGAGCGGGTGCTCAGGATCATCCGGAACATAGGCGATCAACGTCCCGTCGAGACGGCTTTGTTGAAAATCATCTTCCCTTTGCAGCATGGCGTCGACGAGGCCGCCGGGGCCATTGGCGAAAAACGCCTCGAGCAGTTTGAACTGGGCAAATTCCTGGCCTGGCAGCAGCGTCAAACGCCTGGACCATTCCAGCAGTGTGCGCTGGTGCGCGGGAACCAGACTGTCGTAGATTCTTTTCACTTCAATGGGGTCTGCCACCGCGCTGAATAACAGGATGCCGGATAACCTGAACCCCATTAGCGAAAGTCGATGACATTGCCAAGGGCGATTGTTCCATAGGATGCCCTTTTCATTGCCACGAACTTGCTTGAGTTTCCCGTAGCCATAGGAACTGATGTCGCTTTTCAAGTAAGCGATCAGCGCGGCTTCGTCGAAAGCGGCTTTTTCGCTGGCCAGGCATCGCCGTTCAACCAACGCTTTGGCCGTGTCTCCTTGCGGACTCAGCAGGCCCTTTATGTGCTGCTGATAGTTCGTACCGATATCAAGCGTCCGGCACAGGGCAGCAAACCGTTCGACGGTCAGCGCATGCCGCTGTAACTGGTTTTCGTCGTCCAGGGTGAAGATGCCAGAGCCATCGCGAAATGCGTCGGCCTGCGTTTCAGGCTCCTCGAAATTGTGAAGCGCCGCTTCCAGCAAAGTCGATTGCCTGAGTCGACTGGCATTGGTATCGATGCCAAAACCCAGCTTTGCCGGGATATACAGGCGAATGAGCGTCGCATTGACGTCCAGATCGAGATTCAGTTGTTCCTTTAATGCTTTGACGAGCAAGGGTTCGGCAAAGGCGAGGATGTCCTGCTGCAAATGCTCCAGCGCTTCGTCCAGCGGGGCCTGAGTGCGCCAGCGCTCATCTGTCAGTTGCTTGAGGTACTGACGATCGATGGCGCGTGCATTCAAATACCACTCCGGAAAACCCGCTGCCGAATCGGCCATCGACAGCAGACGCGAAACCGGTGCGTCTTTTAGCGGCGAAGGCAGTTTGCTCAGAAGATAATCATGATGGACATTATCCTGGCCTTGTCTCTGTCCGGAATTAACTTGCAACGCCGGAACGTCCGATAGTTGGGTCATTTCGCAAATCCTTATGCGATGAAAAGAACCACCAGACTATTGAATGCGGTTAAAAACAAAAGATTAAAAAACCACTTGGAAAACCGCAAAAATCGGACAATGCAATTAATTTCAAGATCTAAAAAATAAATAATTAGTACCCTGAAGCCGTCAAAGAATGGTCGCCGGCGTAATGGTAGTTTTTAGGGGACGTCAAAGGGGCTAATATGCCCCGGATTGCCATCAGGAAACCGACCATGCGCTTATCCGAATTCATCAGGCAGCACGTAGACCGTATCGTCGATGAATGGGAGCAGTTCGCCAGAACGATTACCCCGGCAGCCGATCACATGGATCGATTGGCCTTGCGCGATCATGCCAAGGCAATTCTGTTGGCGGCAGCGCGGGACATGACCACCGCGCAAACCGCCCGCGAGCAACTCGCCAAAGCGAAGGGCGAAGGTCCGGAGAAAACCCCGAGTCTGGACGAAGCTGGCGCCAGTCATGGTGAACTGCGGCATACCGTGGGGTTCGACCTGGTGCAGATGACCAGTGAGTTCCGCCATTTGCGCGCCTGTGTGATTCGTCTGTGGGTCGACAGCCTGGAATCGCCGGAACTTGCCCACTTCCAGGACATGATCCGTTTCAACGAAGCCATCGATGAAGCCCTTGCCGAATCCACGGCGGCCTATGCCGAACAGGTCAACCATTCGCGGGACCTGTTTCTGGCGATACTCGGGCATGATCTGCGCGCCCCCTTGCAAGCCGTGAGCATGTCCACTGAAATGCTGATGCGCAAAGCCACGCTTGAGGGCGATGCCTTGGCTTGCGCGATCAACATCAAGCGCGGTGCGCGGCACATGGCGGTGATGGTCAGCGATTTGCTGGAGCTGGTGCGAAGTCGCCTGGGCAAGAGCCTGCCGATTGAACCGAAGCCGATGGACCTGGCCGATGCCGTCCACGCAGCAGTGGCCGAAGCCTGTGCCGGTAATCCGGAGTGCGACCCTATGGTTCATGCAGAGGGGGACACCTCAGGCGTCTGGGATGCCGGACGCCTGGCTCAACTGCTGCAAAACCTGATCGGCAATGCGTTGCAGCATGGGTCGAACAAGCGGGATGTGACGGTGACCCTCACCGGCGAACCGGATACCGTTCGCCTGACGGTGCATAACTTCGGAGCGCCGATTCCCGAAGAGGCCATCGGTACGATCTTCGATCCGCTGGTACGCAGCGCCGATGAAGAACTCGGCCAGCCGTCCACTAGCCTTGGCCTTGGCTTGTTCATCGTCAAGGAAGTGGTCGATGCGCATTCCGGGACGATTGAAGTCAGCTCGAACGAAGTGGACGGAACACTGTTCACCGTGGTGTTGCCGAGAAATATCTAGGGGTGTTGCGGGAAAAGGCTTTGTGGCGAGGACGCTTGCTCCCGCTGGGCTGCCGAGCAGTACGGTGCGGCGTCCCGACAAGCCCTTGCCACAGGTTCAGTGCTCAGCGCTATTCAGCCACCAACCGCCCCAACCGCTGCTTGAGCATGCGGTTCTCGGACCGCAGTTGCTGCACCTCTTCAAGCAGGTCGAGCGCCAGGGCGACGCCTTCCCACTCCAGCTCCAGGTCGTGCCGCAGCTTGGCGGCACGCTTGGCCAGGGCCAGCTCATAATCGTTGAAACGCCAATCCTTGGGCTGCTTGCCCTGAGGTTCGAGGATGCCGTGCTCGACGATTTCGATCACGTAGACGTCCGACAAATCGGACGCCTCACAGAATTCTGCCATGTCCAGTTGAACGATCAGGGGGCTGCTCATGATGGGCTACTCCGTCTCTTGGATCAGAAATTTTCTCGCGGGTCGAATGCAGCTTTTTTCGCCAGTTCCTGCCACAACGCCTTGACCTCATCGTTCGAGGTTTTAGGCATGACCGCTTTCAATTGCACGAACAGGTAACCTCGTTGACCAGCCTTGTTCAGCAAGCCATGTCCCTTGGCGCGCATGCGCTGGCCGTTCTGACTGCCGGCCGGCACCTTGAGGTTGATCTTGCCTGTCAGTGTAGGCACAGCCACTTCGGTGCCCAGTGCCAACTCCCACGGAGCCAGCGGCAGCGTAATGATCAGGTTCTCGCCTTCGACGTCGAACTTCGGATGCGGCGCGAAGCGAATGATCAGGAACAAATCGCCGTTGGCGCCACCACCGATGCCCGGTGCACCCTGCCCTTTGAGGCGGATGCGTTCGCCGTCGGTCACGCCGGCCGGGATTTTCACGTTCAGGCTCTTGCTAGTGTTGCTGACGTGCTGACCGGCCGCGTTGTACTGCGGCACCTGGAAGGTGACCTTCTTCGATTCGTTCGAGAGGGTTTCTTCCAGAAAGATCCCAAGTTCCATTTCCACGTCTTGCCCTCGACGTCCGGCGCTGCGGCCCGACTGTCCACCACCAAAACCCGGACCACGGTTGCCGAAGATCGAACTGAAGAAGTCCGAAAAATCGCCCGTGTCCTGGCCGCCACCGAAACCACCGCCACCACGCCCCTGCCAGCCTGGCGGGCCCTGGAACGGTTGGCCATGCTGGCCGTACTTGCGCAAGTCGTCGTATTCGGCGCGCTTGTCGGCGCTTTTCAGCGCTTCATAGGCTTCCGAGGCGTCCTTGAACTTGGCCTCGGCGTCCTTTTCCTTGCTGACGTCGGGGTGGTATTTGCGCGCCAGCTTGCGATAAGCCGCTTTGATCGTCTTATCGTCCGCGGTCGGTTCCACACCGAGAATCTTGTAATAGTCTTTGAAGTCCATCGTGGAATCACCATCCCTTATCAAAATCGCGCCGTCACTCGCAGCATGCGCTCATTGGCAGCTGCCGGGTTGACCGATCTCAAGGTTGTGACCGGAGGGCGCATCAGAAGTTTATCGGCAGCAGTGGGCGGTTCTTGCGACCGTCCGATGGCTGCCAGGCTCAATGCAGACAAGTTTGGGGCATTCCGCCAGCTTATCAAGGCGCTATTGGCTGAGATTTAGCGGATAGTCGGCCTTCGAATCTGCGCCGCACTGGCATACACTGCGCGGCCGTTTTTTAACCGGAACCTGAAAGACATGAAAAACGCATCTCCAGCCCGTGCCTGTGGTATCGACTTCGGCACGTCCAACTCCACCGTCGGCTGGCTGCGCCCCGGCATGGAAACGCTGATCGCGCTGGAGGACGACAAGATCACCCTGCCGTCGGTGGTGTTCTTCAACATGGAAGAACGCCGCCCGGTGTACGGCCGACTGGCGCTGCACGAGTACCTGGAAGGCTACGAAGGCCGGTTGATGCGCTCGCTCAAGAGCCTGCTGGGCTCCAAGCTGATCAAGCACGACACCAGCGTCCTCGGTACGGCGATGCCGTTCAAGGACCTGCTCGGGCTGTTCATCGGCCAGCTGAAGAAGCGCGCAGAAACCGCCGCTGGTCGGGAGTTCGAAGAAGTGGTGCTGGGCCGTCCGGTGTTTTTCGTCGATGACGATGAAATGGCCGACCAGGAAGCGGAGAACACCCTGGTGGACGTCGCCCGCGCCATCGGCTTCAAGGACGTGTCCTTTCAGTACGAGCCGATTGCGGCGGCGTTCGATTATGAGTCGACCATCGAAAAGGAAGAGCTGGTCCTGATCGTCGACATCGGCGGTGGTACGTCCGACTTCTCGCTGGTGCGCCTGTCGCCCGAGCGCCGCAACCACGACAACCGTCACGATGACATCCTCGCCACCGGCGGCGTGCACATCGGCGGGACCGATTTCGACAAGCAGCTGAGCCTGCAAGGCCTGATGCCGCTGTTCGGCTATGGCAGCCGCATGAAGAGCGGCGCCTACATGCCCACCAGCCACCACATGAACCTGGCGACCTGGCACACCATCAACTCGGTGTACTCGCAGAAGTCGACCCTGGCCCTGGGCTGCATGCGTTACGACATCGAAGACACCGGCGGCATCGACCGTCTGTTCAAGCTGATCGAGCAACGCGCCGGGCACTGGCTGGCGATGGAAGTGGAAGAAACCAAGATCCAGCTGACCCACGCCGACAGCCGCCATGTGCCGCTGGACCGCATCGAACCGGGACTGAGCGTGGAGCTGAGCCGGGCGCTGTTCGAATCGGCCATCGACAACCTGCTGGAGCGTGTGCGCAACAGCGTGACCCAACTGCTGAACGACGCCAATGTGCGGGTCGATCAGGTGGATACGGTGTTCTTCACCGGCGGCTCGAGCGGGATTCCGGCGTTGCGCAACAGTGTGTCGGCAATGTTGCCGAATGCGCGGCATGTGGAAGGGAACATCTTTGGCAGCATCGGCAGCGGGTTGGCGATTGAAGCGGCCAAGCGTTACGGCCCGATGGACTGACCCGAAACCTTGTGGCGAGGGAGCTTGCTCCCGTTGGGCCGTGAAGCGGCCCTGCTTTTCCCCGAAAAGAAGGGGGACTGCTACGCAGTCCAGCGGGAGCAAGCTCCCTCGCCACAATTAGATCGACGCGGGATCAAACCATCCCCACCTGCTTCAACTCACTCTTCAGGTACGCGTAATAAATCGGCCCCGCCACCACCCCCGGCAGGCCGAACGCGGCCTCGAACACCAGCATTGCCAGCAGCAACTCCCACGACTTGGCACTGATCTGCCCGCCGACAATGCGCGCGTTGAGGAAGTATTCGAGCTTGTGGATAACAATCAGGTAACCCAACGCCGCCACCGCCACCCAGATCGACAGCGACAAACCGACGATGGTGATCAGCGTGTTCGACATCAGGTTGCCGATCACCGGCAGGAGGCCGAGCAGGAAAGTCAGCACGATCAGGGTCTTGGTCAGCGGCAGCTTGATGCCGAACATCGGCAGGACCACCGCCAGGAAAATCCCGGTGAAGAAGGTGTTGAGCAGGGAAATCTTGATCTGGGCGAACACGATGTTGCGAAAGGCCTGCACCAGCAGGTGCAAACGATCGAACAGGGCGGCGGCCAGCGGCTTGCGCTTGGTCACGTCCGGCACACGCTGCAAGGCAATGATCGCCCCCAGCACCATACCGATCAGCAGCGTCACGAACATGTGCGCCGCGTCTTTGCCGACCAGCTGCAAGTCGCTAAGGTGTTTGCTCATCCACTCGCCGATGGCCACGCGGAACTCGGCGGCGCTGGCGGGCAGGTAGGCGTCGATGAACGGCGGCAATTGCCCGCGCGCACGGTCGACCACGCCCATGAATTTATCGAGGGAAGCCCCGGGGTTTTCCGCCTCGTGCAACAGAAAACTGATGGCCCCGGCAAAGATCAGCGCCAGTACACTGACCACCAGCGTCCCCAGCAATGCCACCGCCAGCCAGCGTGCACGCCGTCCTTCGATCAGCCGCTGCAATTGCGGGGTGAGCATGTTGACCAGTTCGAACACCAGCAAACCGGCGAGCAGGCTTGGCAGCAAGCGCAGCGGAATCACCAGCAGCAAACCACCAAAGATGATGACCCAACTGATCAGCAGCAAGACTTGGCGTTGAGAAAACGTTGGCATACAGCCTCAAAACGAACGGCCTAAAAGGATTGGCAGTCTGCCAGCGTTCGGGTGTCAGCACTAGGGATTGTGTAGGGCGACCTTGGTCGGGGGCTCAGGTGTTTTTTGTAGTGACCTTGCCGGCCCCATCGCTAGCAGGCTAGCTGCCCACAGGGGAATGCATTCCAAGTGTGGGAGCCAGCCTGCTGGCGATGAGATCCTCACAGCCCCCCAGTCCAGTGTTTACTTTTTCTTCAGGCAATCACTCATGAACGCCTTGCGCTCATCCCCCTTGAGGGCTTTGGTCGCCGCATCGGCATTACAGGTTTTCATCTTCTCTTGCTGAGGGGTCAAGGCTTTCGCGTCATTGGCGGCTGGCGCCGCTTTAAGGCAAGTGCTCATGAAAGCTTTGCGCTCGTCGCCCTTGAGGCTTTTCGCGGTAGCGTCGGCATTGCAGGTGGTCATCTTGTTCTGTTGGGCTGTGGTGGCGAAGCCTTGGGAACAGAGCAGCAAACCGATCATCAACAAAGGGACACGCAACATCTTCATGGAGTTTTCTCCTTGTTGCCGCACCGAGGGGTGCGGCCTCATTCTGGAGTGTAGACAAAGCCTGTTACACCTTCCTGTTCTCAAGATGGCTACGGCGATACTGCTCCGGCGTGCACCCGGCCTGACGTTGAAACATCGCGATAAACGCCGAGCCGGTGCTGTAACCCATGTCGAAAGCGATTTCCTGAACGCTGCGGTGACTGTCCAGTGCCTCGATCGCTGCCAGAAAGCGCACGCGCTGTCGCCACTCGCCGAAACTCATGCCCAGTTCGCGCACAAACTGCCGCGCCAGCGTGCGCTCACTGACGTGAATCTGTGCAGCCCACGCCGACAACGGTCGGTTATCCCCGGGTTCCACCTGCAAGGCTTCCAGTATCCCGAGCAGGCCGGGGTTGCTGGCGTAGGGCAAGTAGCACTCGTGAGCGGGCGCCTGCTGCAGCTGGTCCACCAGCACCTGCGCCAGGCGCTGGTCCGCAGCCTGTTCGGGAATTTTCACATCTCGGGCGGCGAAGTCCTTGAGGATCGCTTTGAGAATGTCGCTGATCGCCAGGGTGCAAGCCTGCTGTGGCAGTTCCTGGCAGAGCGCCGGCGCGAGGCAGACCGCGCGGTAGTTGATCGGTTGATTGCTGTAAAAACTGTGCTCGATCTGCGGTGGCACCCACACGGCATATTGCGGTGGCGACATGAACCGGCTGCTGCCGATTTCCATGTGCAGGACACCGTTGGCCGAATATTCCAGCGTGCCCCAGGGGTGACGGTGGGCCGAGGCATACTCGTGGGTGTCGAAGTCGGCATAACGGAAGTAGACCGGCGAAGGCAATTCGCTGAAGTCCAGCAGGTCGATGTGTTTACTGGTCATCCTGTCCGTCATCCGGGGCGGGTTGTCTGGATCGAAGTATAGGCTTTCATCCAGACAGGCGATAATCACTCCTCATTAACGTTTCTGGTTTTTCCGATGCAATACGCTTATCCCCTGCTGGCCATTTTCATTTGGGCCGGCAACACCGTGATCACCAAAATGTCGGCCGGCGCGATTTTCCCCGCCGAAATCGGTTTTTACCGCTGGCTGCTGGCCGGCTTGTTGTTCACGCCATTCATGCTCAAACCCGTCTTTGCCCATTGGTCGGCCATTCGCCCGAACCTGGGGAAGATTTTCGTCCTCGGCGTGCTCGGCATGGCGGTTTATCAGAGCCTGGCGTATTTCGCGGCGTCGCTGACGTCGGCCACCAACATGGGCATCATCCTGTCGCTGATGCCGTTGATGTCGCTGGCCATGGCGATCATCAGTCTCGGTCAGCGTCTGACGGCGGGCGCGCTGGCCGGTGCCGTGCTGTCGTTTGCCGGGGTGTTGGTGGTGGTCTCGTCCGGCAGCCTCGGTGCTTTGCTGGAGCACGGGGTGAATCTGGGCGATGCGATGATGCTGATCGCCACGCTGGCCTACGCGATCTACAGCACCCTGTTGAAAAAGTGGCAGCTGCGTTTGCCACCGCTGGTGTTGTTGTATCTGCAGGTGTGGGTGGCGGTGGTGGTGCTGTTTCCGCTGTTCGCGGTGTCGCCGAAAATCGGCCCGACGCTGCAGAACATTCCGCTGGTGCTGTATGCCTGCCTGCTGGCGTCGATGGTTGCGCCACTGGCGTGGATGCAGGCCGTGGTGCGCCTGGGGCCGAGCCGGACTACGCAGTTTTTCAATCTGCTGCCGTTGTTGACGGCGCTGATTGCCGCGCTGGTGCTGCATGAGCAGTTGGCGATGTATCACCTGGTGGGCGGTGTGCTGACGTTGGGCGGGGTGATTCTTTCGGAGCGCTGGACCACGGTGTTGGGCCGCAAGATTAGCGTCGCCTGATCTGTGGCGAGGGGATTTATCCCCGTTGGGCTGCGAAGCGGCCCCAAAAAAAGGGACTGCTATGCAGTCCAACGGGGATAAATCCCCTCGCCACAACGCGGGTTAAACCCCCGCCGCTTTCAACCGCGCCGCATGCTCGACAAACAACCGGATCGGCTCGGCCCCCTTTCCCACCAGCCCTAGCGACTGGTTGACGATGTCGAAGTGATCCAGCGGATACTCATCGCCAATCACCGTCCCGAGATGCGAGCTGTAGCGCCCGACCATCCCGTCACAATGCCCGACTTCACGCACGAAGGTTTTGGCAAACAGCCGACAACTGCGGTTGGTCCCGTCGAACAGATTGCGCCCGCGATCGGTCTTGCCCGGCTGCAAGGTGCCGGACCACGAGTAATAGCGCACGCCGTTGACCTCTTCCGGCCCGTGCCCGCCCCACGTGTCAGGCAAGCCCTGTGGATAACGCTGATTGAACAGCGTCACCCCGGCCGTCGTCAGGGACTCATGGGAAGCGTGAATATCCACCGGCAGCCTCGGCCCGCGATAGCCGGTTTCCAGCAGGCTCATCAACGCACCGATGATCCAGAGAAAAAAGGCGAGCAGCCGTCCCTTCACGCTGTCTGCCGGGTAATGCTTGTGCAGGTAATCCGCCAGTTCCGAGCCGTGATTGGGCCCTGCCACCGACGTGACGGACGCCACAAGATCCGGGCGTTTCGCGGCGGCGTAACGGGCGGTCAGCGAGCCCTGGCTGTGGCCGATCAGGTTAACCTTCTCGGCGCCGGTTTCCTGCAGGATCTCGTCGATGCGCGCCAACAATTGCTCACCGCGCACCTCGGTCGAGTGGAGCGGTGAAACCTGCACCGCAATCACCGTCGCCCCTTCTTGGCGCAACGCTCCGACAATCCCGTACCAGTACGGATAAAGCACCAGACGGATAAACCCGAGCATTCCCGGGACCAGCACCAACGGATAACGCGGGGCAGAACCTTGCGACATGGGTGGACGTCCTTGTGATCGGTGAGGTGAAGCAAGGCTGAATGCAAGACATCAGCCAAGCATCGTCATCAAAAATGACAACACGACGACCAGTCTATGACATCCGTCCTACTTCAGCCCTGCCACCCCCGCCACGATCAGCCCCACCGACACCAGTTTGACCACCGTCAGGCTTTCGCCGAGCAACGCAAACCCTAGAAACACGGTGCCCAGCGAACCGATGGCGGTCCAGATCGGGTAAGCGATGCTCACTGGCAACTCACGCATTGCCAGGGTCAGGAAGTAGATCCCGCCTACCGCCGCCACGACCGTGATCAGCGAAGGCCAGGGCCGGGTGAAACCTTCGGCGTACTTCATGCCCATGGCGAAGGTGACTTCAAACCCGGCGGCGATCAGCAAAAACACCCAGGCCATCTAGAACTCCCTGGCCAGCGTCAGCAAACGTTGCTCGGCCTCGGTGACGGAGATTTCAAAGGTGCGCTCGGCGGATTCTTCGCCCTCGGCGGCGACCACGGTGACATCGGTAATGCCGATGAAACCCAACGCCGTGCGCAGCAGGGTATCGGCATGATTCATCGCTTCGAGTTCGCCCCCGGGGCCGAAGCCGAACCCGCCACGGCTGGTGACGATCAGCGCTTTCTTGCCCTTTACCAGCGGCTCGTATTGAGCGACGCCGTTGTCCAGCGTGTGGTTGAACGTCAGCCCGAGCCGCACCACTTGATCGATCCACGCCTTGAGGCCGCTGGGCACGCTGAAGTTGTGCATGGGCGTGGAGATCACCAGCACATCGTGGCCCAGCAATTCACCCACCAGTTGATCGCTGAACGCGAGATCGGCCTGCATCGACAGCGGCCGTGCCTCGGGTTCGGGGTAGAACGCGGCGGCCACAAAGGCTTCGTTGACCGGTGGAATCAAGGCCCGACCGACTTCGCGGCGGGTCAATTGTGATTGCGGGTGACGCGCCTGCCAGGCGCTGAGAAACACTTCGGCCAAGCGCCGGGAGTGGGAACGTTCGCCCCGTGGGCTGGCGTGAATGGCAAGAACTCTGTTCATCTGAATCTCCTGGGGACTAAACTCAAACGGCTTGTGGCGTGCAGATTGAGCTCGCCGCTGACTCGTCTCAAATGAATAAAAATCAGTCTGGATGAATTTATTTCACCCATGGAGTAACCCATGTTCGCCTCGCTGCCGTTGACCGCCCTGCGCGCCTTTGAATCGGCCTCTCGCCTATTGAGCTTCAAGGCCGCCGCCGAAGAACTGTCCGTGACGCCAACGGCGGTTTCCCATCAGATTCGTTCGTTGGAGGGCTGGCTCGGCGTGCCGCTGTTCGAGCGCCTGCCACGGCAGGTTCGCCTGACCGAGTGCGGTGAGCGTCTGTTCCACAGCCTGCACGGCGCTTTTCTGGAAGTGGCCCAGAGCGTCGACACCTTGCGCCCGCAACGCAGCGGCGCGAGCCTGACGATTTCCACCACGGCCGCGTTTGCCGCGCTGTGGCTGGTGCCTCGGCTTGGGCGGTTTTACGCCCGGCATCCGACCATCAGCCTGCGCCTGGACACCCATTGCGAAGTGATCGATTTGCATCAGGACGCCAGTGTCGATCTGGTGGTGCGCTACAGCCTGGATGACTATCCGAACCTTTATGGTCTGTGCCTGTTCGATGAGGCGTTTGGCGTTTATGGCTCGCCTGGACAGGTCGCGCTGGCCCTAAGTGGCCAGGCCCCCACGTTGATCAGCGTGCGCTGGCACAACTCGAAGCTCTACGCCCATGGCTGGGCGGCGTGGTGCGCGCAGTCCGGCGAAACCTGGCTGACGGGGCAACCGGTTGTCCGGGAATACGATGAAGAACATTACGCCCTGCAAGCCGCCATCGCCGGGCAAGGCCTGGTGCTGGCGAGCAATATTCTGGTGTCGGAGAGTGTGGCCAGTGGCTTGCTGGTGGCTTACCGCAGTGACATTCAAGTGCAGGGTGCCGGTTACAGCGCGCTTTGCGTTCCGGGCCGCGAGCGCCATCCGCCCGTGCGTGCATTCTTTGCCTGGCTGCAGGAAGAAGCTCGATTGTCTGGCCTACTGCCAGGATCGCAGGCTGCGCCGGCGCCTACAGGAAAACGCATGCCCCTGTAGGCGCTGGCTCAGCCTGCGATCTTTCTCGATGGAAATTACATCAAACTTTTCGCCACGCTCATCACTCACAACTAGGTAGTGATCACCTCCCCAGAAGGTGACGCAAACCCGGATCAGCCTCCAAGGAGAACGAGATGAGTGACATGCATTTGTCTGATGTAACGACCCTTCGCGCACGGGCCCGCCAGAACGTCGAGAACGGCGCGGTGACCGAAAGCTACAGCGCCGACCTCGACGAAGTGCTGCGCCTGCTCAACGAATCGCTGGCCACCGAACTGGTCTGCGTCTTGCGCTACAAACGCCACTATTTCATGGCCAACGGCCTCAAAGCCCATGTCGCCGCCGACGAGTTCCTTGAGCACGCGAATCAGGAAGCGGCGCATGCCGACCGATTGGCCGAGCGCATCGTGCAGCTGGGCGGCGAGCCGGAATTCAACCCTGACCTGCTGTCGAAAAACTCCCACGCACAGTACGTGGCCGGTAACTCGCTCAAAGAGATGGTCTACGAGGACCTGGTCGCCGAGCGCATCGCCATCGACAGCTACCGTGAGATCATTCAGTACATCGGCGAGAAAGACCCGACCACCCGGCGCATCTTCGAAGACATCCTGGCTCAGGAAGAAGAGCATGCGGATGATATGGCGGACATTCTGAAAGATTTGTAGCGCCGGACAGACCGCCTTCGCGAGCAAGCCCGCGAAGGCGTCTTGATAGACACCGAAGATTTTACTTGGTGGGTTTAACGGTCACCGGCGCCTTCCCCGCCTTCATCTGCTGCAACAACGGCGCACACTGATTCGGCTCGCCACCACTCGGCGCCACCAGTGCCAACAACCCCGCCGCCGGCGCCGCGATCACACCCAGCGCCACCATCCCCGCGCCCCGCAACATCAGCGGCACCGCTTTCACACCGGCATCGGGTTTGATGAACTTGCCCCGTACATACAGCGGCGAACGCAGCGAAATCAAACGCCAGCCCTTGGATTCCGGCGTCACCGTCAGGTCCAGTTGCTCAGTGGCCATGTTCGCCGTGCCGTCGATGTAGATGATTGCGTTCTCGGTGTCGAAGACGAACAGCCGCGTGGTGGCCAGGCCCGTCTTGATGTCGAAGTCGGCCGCCGCGCAATTGATCTTCACTTCCTTGTCACCAAAGATCTTGCCTACCACATAGTTGCCGACGTTGAGTCCGGCCAGCTCCATCAGCTCGCGACTGATCGCCCCGTCGTTGATCAGCATTTTCAGATTGCCGTTGGCCGAACCCAGCAGTTTTGCCACCGAGTTGCCACGACCATTGATGTCGGCATCGCCATTGAGCTCGCCGAAACTGGTCTTCATCGGCTCGAAGGTGGGGAATAGCTGCTTGAGCTTGAACCCGCGCGCGGTCAGCTTGGCATTGCCTTCCAACGGCTCGGTACGTCCGTTGAGGCGAATCTGCGCATCCAGCTTGCCGCCGGCCACACCGAAGCGCAGGGGCTCGAGGCTGAGCACGCCGTCGGTCAGCACCAAGTGGGTATAAAGGTCATTGAACGGCAGTTTTTCACTGTGGACGATGCGTTTACCGGTGAATTCGACATCGGCGTCCATGTCACGCCAGCGCTCGGTCTTGAACTCTTCGACCGGTAGCACTTTGTCCGCCGGTTGCTTGCTTTCACCGCCACGGGCCTTTTGTTTGGCGTTGGAGTCGGCGCCAATCAAGGGTGCAAGGTCAGCAAACAACAGCTGATTGGAGAGCAGTGAACCGCTGAGTTTCGGCAGTGGCTCGCTGGCGACGTAGGCCAGGCTGCCATGAATGTCGCTCTCGCCGATCTTGCCGTTGAACGCTTCATAACGGAACACCGCGCCGCCGGCCTCGTGCAACTTGGCGATCAAGTGGCCGTCGGTGGCGTAGGGCGGCGTATCCGGCAGAGTCACGCCAGTCAGCGGATAGAGGTTGCCCAGACTGCTGCCGGCCAGTTTCAGTCGCAGGTCCAATGCGCCGAGATTGAGTGGATCGGTCAGCGTGCCCGCGAGTTCGACGCTGGTGTCAGCGATCTTGACCTGGGCCTGGAGCGGGAACGGTCGGGCCGAATCCTGCAACGCCAGCAAACCGCCGACCTTGCCGTCTCCAGCGAGTTTCTGTCCGTGATATTGGCCTTTGACCTTCAGCGCAAACGCGTAATCCTGGGGTGCCGCACCCTTCTCCAGCGCGGTTTTCGCCGCTTTGTCGCCGACGATTTCGCCGAACGGAATCGGTTTGCCCAGTGGGTCGACGATCAGGTCGAGCTGCGTTTTCAGGCTCTGGTCGTCAAGGGTGACGTGGCCTTTGTCGAAGCCGATTGCGCCGATGTCGACCACCCAATTTGAAGGCTCGGCGTTCGGGTCTTCCGGGTCGAACTTGAACGTCCAGTTCGCGCGGCCATCGGCCAGACGCTGGAGGTCTGCGTTCGGTTCGGTCAAGTCAATGCGCGGGATCGCCACGCGTTGAGCCAGCAATGCCAGCGGCGACAGGCGCAGTTCGACGCGTTTGAGCGTGACCATCTGCGGCTGCTTCGACCACTCAGGGTTGCCGAGGCTCAGGTCCTCTGCCACCACATGCGGCCACGGCACCCACGCCCGCCAACCACCTTCGTCGAGCTCGCGCTGCCAGACCACCGCCAGGTTGCCATTGATGGCAAACGGTCGATGCAGTTCTTCGGAGACTTTGGAGTTGATGGTCGGTTTGATCCGGTTCCAATCGAAGAACACGATGATCAGAACCAGTATCGCCAGCAACACAACCAGGCTGGCAAAGGTCCAGGCAAAAATCTTGGGGGTGCGCGTCATTGCACAGGGCTCCTGAATACGACTGAGCGCCCTGACTGCGACGCACGTGTGAAACGTTAGGCCAGAACCGGCCTGCCATGAAATCTAGGACTGGGAAACGGCGCGCAGGTTTAACCGAAATGGGCTTAACGTTCAAATAATCGGTCGGGGACACCCTGCTCTCGCAAACCCGGCGTTACCGACCCCGCACTTTTGCGCGGCACGAGTGGGTCGAAAATACCCACACCAGTGCAAAAAGCCTCGCCGGAGAGGCCCGTTCTAGAGCCTTCCCAGGGAACAATCAATTCTGTTGATTATTACCATTGCGTTTATGAACTTTTATATCGACTTATCGAGAGTAGCATTGCCCTCGTACCCACTTTATCGCCCTCCCACGGAGCACCCAATCATGAAACGCCAATTACTGCTTAGCCTTTCCCTCTCACTGCTGGCCAGCACCGCTTTCGCTCTGCCAGCTGCTGACCAGGCAACCCCACAAGTGAAAGCCGCCCACTCGGTGTTCAGCCAGACCGTCGCCGAAGGCGGTAACGATCGCCTGAAAGAAAAAGGCCTGATCTCTCAAGATGGCTCGGACCGCACTCCACAAGGTCAAATCCTCGCCGAAGGCGGTTCCGAACGCACTCCACAAGGTCAAACCCTCGCCGAAGGCGGTTCCGAACGCACTCCACAAGGTCAAACCCTCGCCGAAGGCGGTTCCGAACGCACTCCACAAGGTCAAACCCTCGCCGAAGGCGGTTCCGAACGCACTCCACAAGGTCAAACCCTCGCTGAAGGCGGTTCCGAACGCACTCCACAAGGTCAAACCCTCGCTGAAGGTGGTTCCGATCGCACCCCACAAGGTCAAATCCTCGCTGAAGGTGGTGGTGACCGCGTGATCGAACGCAACAGCGCTTTGAGCTGAGCCCATGGCGGCCCTGAAAAAAAGCCCAATCCACGGATTGGGCTTTTGATTTTATAGAAGCACCCCTTCTCTACCTGCCCCTCTTTTAGGTGTCCCCCGATCGTCGTTCGACGCCAGCAAAGCCGATTTGCTAGAGTGCGTCGCTGTCTTGTCCAGAAAAACACCCTTGCGATGCTGCCCCGCGCCGAACAGAAACAACAAACCCGCAACGCCCTGATGGACGCTGCCCGCCATTTGATGGAATGCGGCCGAGGATTCGGCAGCCTGAGCCTGCGCGAAGTGGCGAAAACCGCCGGCATCGTTCCCACCGGTTTCTACCGGCATTTTTCCGATATGGATGAACTGGGCCTGGTACTGGTGAGCGAAGTCGGTCAGACCTTCCGCGAAACCATCCGCCTGGTGCGCCACAACGAATTCGTGATGGGCGGCATCATCGATGCCTCGGTGCGGATCTTTCTCGACGTGGTGTCGGCCAATCGTTCGCAATTCCTGTTTCTCGCCCGCGAGCAGTACGGCGGTTCGCTGCCGGTGCGCCTGGCCATCGGACGGTTGCGCGAAGACATCAGCTCGGACCTGGCGGCCGACTTGTCATTGATGCCAAAGCTGCAACACCTGGACATCGCCGGCCTGAGTGTCATGGCCGACCTGATTGTTAAAAGCGTGTTCGCAACCTTGCCCGACATCATTGATCCACCGGCAGAAGCATTGCCCGAGCATCTGACGCCGCAGGCAAAAATCACTCAGCAGTTGCGGTTTATCTTTATCGGGCTGAAGCATTGGCAGGGACTCGGCAGTACCGAATAACCTCGCTTTCATCACAACACCTAACACCAGCAAGCCGGTCCCTACCCAGTTGTGCAACGCGCGACTGATCTAGAGCACACCGCGCGCCATCATTTGGTGCGCCCAACAATGCCGCGCACCAAATTACTACAACAATCTGAAACATAACCGTCGCTCCGACAGGCATTTCCTACACATCCCCCGATTGGCAAGCCCCTTGCTCTAACCACAGCAATGTCCATTGCTGGAAGCCTTCCGATGCTGGTGATTCACCGCAGAATCGACCCTCAACCCGTCTGGGCCGCTGAATTGCACCTGACCTTCGAAGCCCGGAGCAAAAGCCGCTTGCGCTGTTTCAGTGCCGAGGGTGAAGACGTCGGGTTGTTTTTGGAGCGCGGTCAGTCGCCGCTGTATGACGGCGAATGCCTACAGGCTGAAGACGGTCGCATCGTCCGCGTCTGTGCCCACCCCGAACACCTGCTGCACGTCACCTGCGCCAACGCTTTCGAGCTGACCCGCGCGGCTTATCACCTCGGCAATCGCCACGTCGCCCTGCAAGTCGGCGATGGCTGGTTGCGTCTGCTCGATGACTACGTGCTCAAGGCGATGCTCGAGCAACTTGATGCCAGGGTCGAAAACATCGAGGCGCCGTTCCAGCCGGAGCACGGCGCCTATGGCGGTGGCCATCACCATTCGCGGCATGGCGACGAGGATTTCAACTACCCGCCGAAACTGCACCAGTTCGGCGTACGCCTATGAACCCGGCCTGGGCGCTGCTGCGCCTGGCCAGTCCGCAATTGCCGATTGGCGGCTACAGCTATTCCCAAGGCCTGGAAATGGCGGTGGATAACGGTCGGGTGAAAAATTCCGACAGCGCCCGACGCTGGATCAGCGATCAGTTGCTGCTGAACCTCGCGCGTTTCGAAGCGCCGCTGCTACTCGCCCATTGCGTGGCCGCCGCCGAAGAAGACTGGGGCGAATTGCTGCAACGCTGCGAGGAACACCGCGCCAGCCGGGAAACCCGCGAGTTGCATCAGGAAAGCCGGCAGATGGGTTATTCCTTGCAGCAACTGCTCAACGGCTTGCCGGAACTCGATACCCTGGCCCGCGCCTTTCTCGATCAGCGTCCCGAACCACACCTGGCCCTCGGCTGGGCACTGGCCGCGCGCGCCTGGCGCATCAGTCCGCAGGACGCGCTGGCGGCCTGGCTGTGGAGCTGGCTGGAAAACCAGCTGGCAGTGCTGATGAAGACCCTGCCGATGGGGCAGCAAGCCGCGCAACGCCTGACCAGCGAATTGCTGCCGCTATTGCAGCAAGCCCAGCAGAACGCCACCCGAATCAACCCCGAACACTACGGCAGCGCCGCTTTCGGCCTGTCCCTGGCGTGCATGGCCCATGAGCGCCAGTACAGCCGTCTGTTCCGTTCCTAGGGCCTGTTACTTTGGAGAATCACATGAACACACAACCTCTGCGCGTCGGCATCGGCGGCCCGGTCGGTTCCGGCAAAACCGCTTTGACGCTGGCCCTGTGCCTGGCGCTGCGCGACCGCTACAACCTGGCCGTCGTGACCAATGACATCTACACCCGCGAAGACGCTGACTTTCTGGTGCGCAACGAAGCCCTGGCGCCGGAGCGGATCATCGGCGTGGAAACCGGCGGCTGCCCGCACACGGCGATCCGCGAAGACGCCTCGATCAACCTCGAAGCCGTGGATCAACTTAACCGCCGCTTTCCCGGGCTGGACCTGATTCTGGTGGAGTCCGGTGGCGACAATCTGTCGGCCACGTTCAGCCCGGAACTGTCGGACCTGACGATCTACGTGATCGACGTCTCGGCCGGCGACAAGCTGCCGCGCAAGGGTGGGCCGGGGATCTGTAAATCCGACCTGCTGGTGATCAACAAGATCGACCTCGCCCCCTTGGTGGGCGCGTCGCTGGAGATGATGGACAGCGACACCCAGCGCATGCGCAACGGCAAACCGTTTGTCTTCAGCAACCAGAAAACCGGGCTGGGCCTGGAAGAAATCATCGCGTTCATCGAACGCCAGGGCCTGCTGACCGCAGCCTGATCACGACCACACCTATCAACAAGGAAGCTTATCCATGTCTCTTAAACGCATTCTCGGCGCCATGGCCCTGCTGCTGACCCCGGCCATCGCCTTTGCCCACCCCGGGCACGGCGACAATGGTTTGATCGCCGGTATCAGCCATCCGATCGGCGGCCTCGATCACTTGCTGGCGATGGTTGCGGTCGGGTTGTGGGCGGCGCAGCAGAAAGGCGCCGCACGCTGGGCGCTGCCGTGCACGTTTGTCGGCACCCTGTTGATCGGCGGACTGCTGGGTTTTGAAGGGCTCAACCTGCCGGCGCTGGAAAGCGGGATCGCCGCATCGGTGCTGGCGCTGGGCCTGGCGGTGGCACTGGCGGTGCGTCCGCCATTGGGCATGGCGGTGGGTGCGACGGCGCTGTTTGCGCTGTTCCATGGCGTGGCGCATGGGCTGGAATTGCCGGAAATGTCGAGCCCGTGGGCGTATGCCGCAGGGTTTGTAGTGGCGACGGCAGCCTTGCACGCGGCGGGTTATGCGGTGGTTCGTGTGTTGCCGCAGGCGGCGGCGCCGTTGGTTCGGCTGGCGGGCGCGGTTTCGGCGGCGGCTGGAGTGTGGTTGTTGGCGGGTTGATTTTCTACCGTCAGTGATGGCCCCCTCGCGGGCAAGCCCGCACACACGTGTACACAGAACCAATGTCGGGAGCGGGCTTGAGATGCGTGTGCGCAGAACCAATGCGGGCTTGCCCGCGAAGGCGGCCTGACAGACACCGCAACTCTCAGGCCTGTTAACATGGCGCGCAATCGACCCTGCCGTGACGACGCCAGCCAATGCCTCATTCTCCCCGCTCCGCCTCCCAGCCTGACTTGATCGCTCTGTTCTCCTCAGTGCATCAGCATTTCCAGGACGTGATCGTGCCCCTCTGGCAAGGCCCGGGCTGGAACGCCGAACTGGCCCTGCCCTACGAGGCGCTGGACGCCGGACATCTGCCCTTGCCACCTCAACGCTACCGGGCCATGGCCTGCGCGCGGCAGTTGTATCTGTTTTCCAGCCTGATCGGCCAGATACCCGGCGCCGAAGAGCGTGCCGCGGCGCTGTTCCGCTCGTTGCAGCAACATTTCCATGACGCCGAACACGGTGGCTGGTTCTACAGCATCGATCCGCAAGGCGCGCCGCTGGACCAGCGCAAGGATCTCTACACCCACGCCTTCATTCTCTTCGCCTGCGCCCATTACTGGGACAAGGTTCGCGAACCGCTGGTGGAGTCAGTGCTCAACGCCGTGCTGGAAGTGGTTGCGCAGCGTTTCGCCACGGGCGACGGCCTGTACGAAGCTTGCCTTGAACGTGACTGGTCGTCGCTGAATACCGGGCCGCTGCAAAACCCGCTGATGCACCTGGCCGAAGCCTTCCTCGCCACACTGTCGGTGCGTGAAGACCTCGCAGTGCAGCGCGCGCTCGTCGAGTTATGCACAGCCATGCAGAAGCGCTTTATCGATTCGCAGCACGGTGTGCTGATGGAAAAACCGCTGGGTGCTGTGGATAACTGGTTTGAACCGGGGCATCAGTTCGAGTGGTATTTCCTGCTGGAGTCTTCACCGTTGTTGCGCGGCTCCAAACTGCACGCCTCCCTGGAACGCGCCTTTGCGTACACAGAGCAGTTGGGTGTCGATCAATCGAGTGGGGCGGTGCGGGCAATGCTCACGCTCGATGGGCAATCGAAGGATGGCACCCAACGCATCTGGGCCCAGGCTGAATACCTGCGTGCGCTGACCTTGCGTCCACACAGCAAGGCATCGGTATTGCGCCAATTGCAGGCACTGCAACAGCGCTCCCTGCATTCGGAGGGCTGGTATGAGTGTCGCAATGAAAACGGTGAAGTGAGCCGCCAGGACATGCCTTCGACCACGCCTTATCACTTGGCGACCTGCTATCGCGGATTGGCCGATTATCTCGGCTAAATCCTCTGTGGCGAGGGAGCTTGCTCCCGCTGGGCCGCGAAGCGGCCCCGCTTACCCCTGAAAAGAAAGGGACTGCTGTGCAGTCCAACGGGAGCAAGCTCCCTCGCCATAATTACGCCTTGGCTCCGTTACGCTCAATCGCAAACCCGCTCCACGTCTGGCTCACCGGCATCAGCTCAAGGCTGTTGATGTTGATGTGTGCCGGCGCATTGAGCACCCAGAAAATGGTCTCGGCGATGTCTTGTGGCTGGATTGGCTCCGCACCGGCGTAGGTCGCGTTATAGCGTTCCTGATCACCGGCAAAACGCACCAGCGAGAATTCGCTCTCGCACAGGCCCGGTTCAATGTTGCTGACTCGCACGCCCGTGCCCTGCAGGTCACAGCGCAGGTTCAGCGAGAACTGTTTGACGAACGCCTTGCTCGCGCCATACACGTGGCTGCCTGGATACGGGTAGTTGCCGGCGATGGAACCGAGGTTGACGATGCTGGCGCCACGGCCGTGGGCGATCAGGCGTGGCAGCAGCAGGCGAGTGCTGTACATCAGGCCCTTGATGTTGGTGTCGACCATCGTGTCCCAATCATCAAGGTTGCACTTCGGCGCCGGGTCCACGCCGAGCGCCAGGCCGGCGTTATTGATCAGCCCGCGCAGCTTGGCGAAGGAAGGCGGCAGGTTGGCAATCGCCTCCTCCATGGCCTTGCGATCACGCACGTCGAGCACCAGGCCATGGACCTCGGTCTGCTTCGACAACTCGGCGCACAGGGCATTGAGGCGTTCTTCACGACGACCTGTCAGCACCAGTTTCCAGCCAGCCTCGGCAAAACGACGGGCACAGGCTTCACCAAAACCGGAAGTCGCGCCGGTAATAAACAGGGTGTTGGACATCGTGTTCTCCTTGCTTCGGCCGACGGGCAGCCATTGGAATAGAAAATCAGCTGGCAGCATGCCCGGCCTTGCCGACAGCGGCAACCACCACAAAAGCTGTATGAAAAACGATCAATGTCAGCGGCGCCTTATCCCCCGTGGCCTGCAGCCATGTACGCGCACGTTATCCACAGGCCGGTCCACAGTTTCCGGGGGCAAGTGAAAAAGCTGAAAGCCGCTGTGCACAAGGCTTTGCGGGCAAATTACAAAGTTTTTTGCTTGACCCTGAAGCGCTCACTGTGTAGCCCGTGGCATTTTGCACGATCGACCCGGTAAACCAGCGATGGCGCCGAGCCAGTAACTACGGCCCTCAGCCGACTCTTTCCAGAGTTTAACCACAGACTTATCCACAGGCATCACCCCTCCGTTCCGGACTGATTTCCCAGCCAATAAAAAGGTTGACAAAGCCGAGCCCCAGTCGCGTAAAAACACCTGATCAAAAAACAACCACATCGCTGCAAGCCACGTATCCAAAGGCCCTCAGCCAGCTACTCCCACGTTATTCACAGCCAGCTCCACAGCAAACGGGGACAAGTCAAAAGCGTGACAAAACAACTATTTGCAGCGGCTTTATGTCGCGCTTTGAGAGCTTGATGAATTTGTTTTCCACAATTTCCAGAAAGCACACCGCGGACACCTGCGGGAGTATTGAAAATGTAAAAAAGCCCCGGCGATTGCGCGCCGGGGCTTGGTGTTACAACAGCGAAATCAGTGGCCGCCGAGATAGGCGTTACGCACTTCCTCGTTAACCAGCAACTCCTTGCCGGTGCCCGTGATTCGGATCTCGCCGTTGACCATGACATACGCCCGGTCCGACAGCTTGAGCGCGTGGTTGGCATTCTGCTCGACCAGGAAGATGGTCATTCCGGTCTTGGCCAGTTCCCGCAGCGTGGCAAAGATCTGTTTCACCACGATCGGTGCCAGACCCAGGCTCGGCTCGTCAAGCAACAACAGTTTGGGCCGACTCATCAGCGCACGGGCGATGGCGAGCATTTGCTGTTCACCACCGGACATGGTCATGGCGCGCTGGGTGCGTCGCTCTTCGAGCCGCGGAAACAGCTCGAACATGCGTTGCATGTCTTCCTTGGCGTACTTGTCACCGATCGGGATGGTGCCCATCAGCAGGTTTTCCTCGACAGTCATGTCGGGGAACACCCGCCGTCCTTCCGGCGATTGCGCGATACCGTGGGACGCGATGTAGTGCGACGACTTGTGGGTGATGTCCACCCCTTGATAGATGATCTGCCCGTCAGCCGCCCGCGGTTGGCCGAAGATCGACATCAGCAGGGTCGACTTCCCGGCACCGTTGGAGCCGATCAGACTGACGGTTTCCCCTTCGTTGATGTGCAGCGAGACTTTTTTCAGGGCCTGGATTGGCCCGTAAAACACGTCCAGATCCTTCAGTTCGAGGATAGGTTGACTCATAGCGCCACTTCCTCTTCATCGGCACCCAGGTAGGCCGCAATCACTTTCGGATCGTTGCGTATCGCATCAGGCCCGCCCTCGGCAATGACGATGCCGTGGTCCAGCACCACGATGTGGTCGGAAATGCTCATAACCATGCCCATGTCGTGTTCGATCAGCACCACGGTCAGATCATGCTCGTCGCGCAGCAGCCGGATCATCGCGCTCAGCGCTTCGGTTTCCTGAGGGTTGAGGCCGGCGGCCGGTTCGTCGAGGCAGATGATCTGCGGCCGGGTGCACATGGCCCGGGCGATTTCCAGACGGCGTTGCTGGCCGTAGGACAGTTCACCGGCCAGACGGTTGGCGCAGTCCACCAGGTCCACCACTTCCAGCCAGTAGAAGGCGTGGTCCAGCGCATCGCTTTCAGCCTTTTGGTAGCCCTTCGTGTTGAGGATACCGGCGAGCATGCTGCGGTTGACCCACATGTGCTGGGCAACCAGCAGGTTTTCCAGCACCGACATTTCCTTGAACAGGCGAATGTTCTGGAAGGTCCGCGCCAGCCCGGCACGGTTCACCAGGTGGGTACCGCCGAACATCTTGTAATACAGCCGACTGAGAAAGGATTTTGGCGAAACGAAATCCGCCGGTTTGAACGATTCGCCCAGCAACTGGATGACGTTGGTCTGCTCGCCCCGCACGCTGAGTTCGATCTTGCCACCGGAGGCCTTGTAGAAACCGGTCAGGCAGTTGAACACCGTGGTTTTGCCGGCGCCGTTGGGGCCGATCAATGCGAAGATCGAGTTGCGGTGGACCTTCAGGCTGACATCGTTCAACGCCTTGATGCCGCCGAAGTGCATCATCAGTTTCTCGACCGAGAGTACGACTTCGCTCATGGCGCTACTCCTTTACGCGGGGTCACACCGGTACGGCTGATCCGAATCAGGCCGCGCGGTCGCCAGATCATCATCAACACCATCAGGATGCCGAACAGCAGCACGCGGTATTCCGCGAAGCCACGCAGCAGTTCCGGGGCCACGGTCAGCACGAAGGCTGCGATGACGACGCCAATGGTCGAGCCCATACCACCGAGTACCACGATGGCGAGGATCAGTGCCGACTCGAAGAAGGTGAACGAGGTCGGGTTGACGAAGCCTTGGTAGGTGGCGAAGAACACACCCGCCAGACCCGCCGTCGACGCACCGATGGTGAACGCCGAAAGCTTGACCAGCACGTGGTTCAGACCCATGGAGCGGCAGGCGATTTCATCTTCACGCAAGGCCTCCCAGGCGCGACCGACCGGCATACGGGTCAGACGGTGCTTGACGTACAGCACGGCCAGTACCACGAGGAACAACACCGCGTAAATGAAGTAATACTTCACGTCCGGGTTGTAGGCGATACCGAAAAACTCATGGAACGGAACGCCACCGTCCTTTGCCCTTTTGCCGAACTCCAGGCCGAAGAAGGTTGGCAGCGGCGCCGCCATGCCATTTGGGCCCCCCGTCAGGCTCAGCCAGTTGTTGAGGACCAAGCGAATGATTTCACCGAAGCCCAGGGTCACGATCGCCAGGTAGTCACCGTGCAGGCGCAATACCGGGAAGCCGAGGATGCAACCGGCAAGGCCGGCGGTGATCGCTGCCAGTGGCAGCACCGTCCAGAAGCCCAGCCCCAGGTATTGATAGCCGAGTGCCAGGCCATAGGCCCCGATGGCGTAGAACGCCACGTAGCCGAGGTCGAGCAGGCCGGCCAGGCCGACCACGATGTTCAAGCCAAGCCCCAGCAGCACGTAGATCAGCCCGAGGATGACCACGCCCAGCAGGTAGGAGTTGGAGAAAAACGGGAACACCACGGCGACGACGATCACCACTGGAATGATCCAGCGCAACCGGGTCTTGTAGTCAGGCGGCAGTACATGTACCCCGGAGCCTGTGCTTTCAAAACCTTCGAGAATTCTCAGGCCTTTGGGCGTTTGCAGGAACAGGCTCAGGGCAAAGCGGCCGGCCATGACGATGGCGACAATCCACGCCACTCGGGTCGTTTCCAGATTGAAGCCGTAGCCGTCGAGGACTACGCCAACAATCGGGCCGAACACAATGAGGGCGACCAGACCGGCAAGAATCGCGTCAACCAGGCTTCTTTTGAGATCAATGGTTTTTTTAGTGGTTGAAGACATCGCTTACACCTTCGACACAAGAGGACGGCCGAGCAGGCCTTGGGGCCGAAAGACCAGAACGAGAACGAGCAGCGAGAAGCTGAAAACGTCTTTGTAGTCCGAGTTGACCAGACCCGAGAACAGCGACTCGGAAATGCCGAGGATGATCCCGCCAAGCATCGCGCCAGGCAGCGAGCCGATTCCGCCAAGTACCGCAGCGGTGAACGCCTTGATACCGATAACGAAGCCTGCGTAGAAGTCGAACGTGCCGTAGTTCATGGTGATCAGCACACCGGCCAGGGCCGCCATTGCGGCACCGATGATGAACACGTAGGAAATCACGCGATCGGTGTTGATCCCCAGGATCGAGGCCATCTTGCGGTCTTGCTGGGTGGCGCGGCACATGCGGCCGAGCTTGGTGTACTTGATGACGTAGGTCAGCAGGGCCATGCCGGCGAATGCGGCGATCAGAATGAAGATCTTGGTGTAGGTGAGCTGGACGAAGCCGCTTCCGACTTCCACTCGCCATGCACCGGTCAGCAAGGTAGGTACGCCTTGTTGGCGGGCGCCCTGGGCGATCTGTGCATAGTTTTGCAGGATCAGGGAAATACCGATGGCGCTGATCAGCGGTGCCAGTCGGGTTGAGTTACGCAGGGGTTTGTAGGCGACACGCTCGATGACCCAGCCATAAACCGCCGTGACGATGATGGTGAAGACCAGTGTGCCAAGCATCAGCAGAGGGAAGGATTCAATACCGAAGTATGCCAGCAGAGCCAGACTGATCGCCGCGAGGTAAGCGGAGATCATGTAAACCTCACCATGGGCGAAGTTGATCATGCCGATGATGCCATAGACCATTGTGTAGCCGATGGCGATCAGGCCATAGACCGACCCGAGGGTCAGGCCGTTGACCAGTTGCTGCAGGAAAATACCATCCATAACGCAATCTCACGCATTTGAGAGACTGCACAGAAGCCGGGTGCGACGGACCGGGGTTCAGCCACCCGCGCAACACGGTTGTGTGCAGCTCTACGAGAAAAGACAGGTACTGCACGGACATGTTGGTTGACTGCCCGGTGCACAAGGCACCGGGCAATTCAGCAGCTCATATCACTTCTGTTTTTCCAGTTGGTGGTATTTGCCATCCTTGTCCCACTGATAAACCACGTAGTCGGAGACTTTCAGGTCGCCCTTGGCGTCCCAGGTCTTCTCGCCCATCACGGTTTTAACCGGGTTTTTCTTCAGCCACTCGGCCGCTTTTTCGCCATTGTTGGACTTGGCGCCGTTGAAAGCAGCCGCCAGGGTTTGAACCGAAGCGTAGGCGTACAGGGTGTAGCCTTCAGGCTCGGTACCGGCCTTGCGGAAGGTGTCTACCACGGTCTTGCTGTCTGGCAGCAGGCGTGGGTCGGCGCCGAAGGTCATGTACACGCCATCAACGTTCTGCGGGCCACCGGCGGTGGTCACGAGTTCATCAGTCACGATGCCATCATCGGACATGAATTTGACGTCCTTGAGGCCTTGCTCACGCAGTTGACGAACCAGTGGACCGGCTTCCGGGTGCAGGCCGCCGAAATAGACGACATCGGCACCGGCTGCACGGATCTTGGTCACCACGGCGCTGAAGTCTTTCTCGCCACGGGTCAGACCTTCGTACAGCACCGGGGTCACGCCGCGCTTGGCCAGTTGGGCCTTGGTGGCATCCGCCAGACCTTGACCGTAGGTGTCCTTGTCGTGCAGAACCACGACTTTCTTGCCCTTGAGCACGTCGACGATGTAGTCGCCGGCCACGATACCCTGCTGGTCGTCACGGCCGCACATACGGAACATGGCGCTCAGGCCGCGCTCGGTCACCTGTGGGTTGGTGGAGCCCGGAGTGATTGCGATGATGCCTGCTTCGTCGTAGATCTCGGAGGCCGGAATGGTCGACGAGGAGCAGAAGTGACCGACCACGCCTGCCACTTTCTGGTTGGTCAGGTCCTTGGCGACCGTCACAGCCTGTTTCGGTTCGCAGGCGTCATCGCCCTTGACCAGTACGATTTTTTCCCCGTTAACGCCGCCCGATGCGTTGATGGCATCGGCTGCGGCCTGTGCACCCTTCATGTACTGCTCGCCAAATGCCGCGTTGGCGCCCGTCATTGGACCCGCCACACCGATTTTTACGTCAGCCTGTGCAAACGCAGAAACACCCAGCGCAGTTGCCACTGCGAGGGCCAGAAAGCCTTTCTTGTAAAACGTCTGGGACATGAGGTGGTGCTCCAAGGTTTTTTTTTAATTGGCACTGCAACTTCACTGAATGCTCAGAGCAAGGGCCGTGCCATCGGTTTTTTATTCTGAAAAAAGTCGCTGCTTTATTGTTATATCGACTGTTTCGAGCCCATTTTCATTGGACGTGCAACCGTCTAAACCGCTGAAGGTGAAACCATTTATTTATCAAGGCGCAACCCGTGCGCGCCATCATTGCAACCGCAGCGCCAAACGACGTGCAACCAGCCTGTAACAACGCGCGTCACCGAAGTGCACACTGCTGGTGCGGTACTGCTACAACCCGCACCTTTTACAGGCTAGTCGCTGCGCCGAAAAGCGCCGCTCCCCGCAACAAATTTCAACAATCAAATCACGATCCGCAAGCACTGGCCCGCGTGATACAGCGAAAATCCCGCTTCATACAGACAGCTACGCAGGCCAGCCCCGGCCAGTGGTTGCATCGGAGCGAAGGGGATCGGCAACGCCTGCGGATTTCCGTTGCACAAATAATCGGCAAAGGCTTTGCCGACTACAGTGCCAGTGGTCACGCCCCGACCGTTATAGCCAGTGACTGCCACTAAACCGGGCGCTGGCTCGAACAGGCGCATCAAATGATCGGGGGTGAAGGCGATGCAACCGGTCCAGGTGCACTCCCATTCCACCGGTTTGAGGTAGGGGAAATAGTGCTGCTGAACGCGATCGGCCCAGGCCTTGAGGAACCAGGTCGGCTTCTGATTGCCATTACCCAGGCTGCCGAGCAACAGCCGACCGTCTTTATCGCGGCGAATGCTGCTGAGCACCTGACGGGTGTCCCAGGAACCCTGGCCACCGGGCAGGATTTGCCGGGCGGCTTCTTCAGTGAGTGGCACCGATGCCACCTGATAGTAATAACCGGGGAAGAAATTGCGCCGAAGCTCTGTCCAGTCGCCTTCGGTATAAGCGTTGGACGCGATGACAACCTGCTCGGCAAGCACCGAACCCTGCGCGGTCTGTACTGACCACTTCTGGCCCTGACGTTCGAGCCGGGTCACGGGGGAATGATCGAACAGCTGACCGCCGAGGCCGATGGCCGCTTTGGCCAGCCCCGTGGTGTAAGCCATCGGGTTGATCGTGCCAGCACGCCGATCCAGCAGTGCGGCGGCGATTTTTTGGGTGCCGGTTGCCTGTTCGCAGGCTTGACCGGTCAGCAGTTCGACCGGTGCGCCGCGACGTTTCCATTGTTCTTCACGACTGCGCAAGTCCGCTTCACCACGAGCGTTATGCGCCATGTGCAGCGTGCCTTCGCGGCGTAACTGGCAATCGATGTTGTACTTGTCCACAAGGCTGAACACCAACGAAGGTGCCGCCCCCAGCATGCGATTGAGCTGACTGCCCACCGCTTCGCCAAACCCGGCTTCGATGTCGTCCGGCGGAATCCACATGCCGGCATTGACCAGCCCGACGTTGCGCCCCGAACCGCCATGACCGGCACGATGGGCTTCCAGCACACACACCGTTTTGCCTTGTTCCAGCAGATGCACCGCCGCCGACAGACCGGTGAAACCGGCGCCGATGACGCAGACGTCGACCGTGACTTCACCCTTGAGCGCCGCGTTATCAGGCCTTTGCGGCGTCAGTTTTTCCCACAGACACTCTTCGCGTAACGGCATTGCCAGACTCCAACAGAAACCTAACAAACAGAAAAAGCTTCGCTGGCAAGCCAGCTCCTACAGGTTATGCGCCACGACACAGGCCGTGCAGGAGCTGGCTTGCCAGCGATGGGGCCCGATCAGTCGAACGTAATCCCTTGAGCTAACGGCAACTCCAGCGAGTAGTTCACGGTGTTGGTCTGGCGGCGCATGTACCCGCGCCATGCATCGGAGCCCGACTCACGACCACCGCCCGTCTCTTTCTCGCCACCAAACGCGCCGCCGATTTCCGCACCGCTCGGGCCGATGTTGACGTTGGCGATGCCGCAGTCGCTGCCCACCGCCGACATGAACTGCTCGGCTTCACGCACGTCGGTGGTGAAGATGCATGAGGACAGGCCTTGTGGAACGGCGTTGTTCAGGCGCAGCGCTTCAGCGAAGTCCTTGTAACCGACCACGTACAGGATCGGCGCGAAGGTTTCGTGACAGACCACATCGCTCTGTTCCGGCATTTCAACGATGGCCGGCGAGACGTAGTAAGCGTTCGGGTATTTGTCTTCCAGCTGACGCTTGCCGCCGAAGACCCGACCGCCTTCGCTCAAGGCTTGCTCCAGCGCGTCCTGCATGTTGTCGAAGCTGTGCTTGTCGATCAGTGGGCCGATCAGGTTGCCTTCCAGCGGATTGCCGATGCGCACTTTCGAGTAAGCGGCCTTGAGGCGGGTAACGATTTCTTCTTTCACCGATTCGTGAGCGATCAGGCGACGCAACGTGGTGCAACGCTGGCCGGCGGTGCCGACGGCGCTGAACAGGATCGCGCGAACAGCCATGTCCAGATCAGCGCTTGGGCCGAGGATCATGGCGTTGTTGCCACCCAGCTCCAGGATGCTGCGGGCGAATCGTGCGGCGATTTTCGGTGCCACTTCGCGGCCCATGCGGGTGCTGCCGGTGGCGCTGATCAGCGCGACACGCGGGTCATCGACCAGCGCTTCGCCGGCATCGCGGCCGCCGATGATCACTTGGCTCAGGTGCGGAGGTGCGTCGCTGAAGTTTTTCAGTACGCGGTCGAACAGCGCCTGGCAGGCCAGTGCGGTCAACGGGGTTTTCTCCGAGGGTTTCCAGATCACCGGGTTGCCGCAGACCAGCGCCAGCGTGGTGTTCCAGGCCCAGACCGCCACCGGGAAGTTGAACGCACTGATCACGCCCACGATGCCCAGCGGGTGCCAGGTTTCACGCATGTGGTGGCCCGGGCGCTCGGAAGCGATGGTCAAGCCGTACAGTTGACGGGACAGGCCGACGGCGAAATCGCAGATGTCGATCATTTCCTGAACTTCACCCAGGCCTTCCTGAGTGATCTTGCCCGCTTCCCAGGACACCAGCTCGCCGAGATCGGCCTTGTATTCACGCAGGATGTCGCCCAACTGGCGTACCAGTTCGCCACGGCGCGGGGCCGGGACCTTGCGCCACAATTCGAACGCATGATCTGCGCGACTGATGTGCTGCTCGACTTCAGCGGCACCTTCCCAGTTCACAGAGGCGATCTTGCTGCCATCGATTGGCGAATGCACCGGCACTTTGCCGTTCTGGTACAGGGCCGGATTCACACCAAGACGATCAAGCAATGCGGCAACCATGGGTCACTCCTCGAGCAAAAAACACAAAACATGCAGCCGGAAAATCACGACTGATCAGACCTGTAGTTTTAGCTTGCCGGAGGTTACCCAACAAACGACCTTTAAGAGAGATATCATTCCGTTTATTCATGCTGCGAATTGCTGGTCAGAAAGAAACAAGAAAAAGGACAACCCCATGCTGAATAAACGTTACCTGCCGTCGATCACCGCATTGCAGTGTTTCGAGGCCGTGACCCGGCATTTGAGCTTCACACGGGCGGCCGAAGAGCTGAACCTGACCCAGAGCGCGGTCAGCAAACAGGTCGCGCAACTGGAAGAATTGTTGCAACACCTGTTGTTTCGCCGGGTGCGTCGACGCCTGCAAATGACCCCGGCCGGTGATTTGTACCTGGTTGAGGTACGAAAAATCCTCACGCAAGTCGAGATGTCGACCCACTACCTGCGTTCCTACGGCGGGGAAACCGAAGTCCTGCGCGTCTCGACCCCTCCGACCTTCGGCGCCCGCTGGCTGGTGCCCCGCCTGAAAGGCTGGCGCCTGCGTCACCCATCGATCCACCTGGACCTGTGCAGCGAGCAGGAAGCCGATGACCTGCTGCAAGGTCGCAGCGATCTGGCGTTCTATTTCGGCCAGGGCTCACGCCCCCGTACCGAATGCCTGAAGCTGTTCGGCGAAGAGCTTGTTCCCGTGTGTGCACCGGGTAGCCTGCCGGCGACACCGTTCACTGATCCCACCCAACTCACCGACCTGGTCCTGCTGCAAAACGCCTCCCGTCCGCAGGCTTGGCACGACTGGTTCGACAGTCAGGGTTACCACACCGAACACAGCTACCACGGGCCGCGCTTCGAGACCTTCTACATGTGCATCCGCGCCGCGCAGGTCGGCTGTGGCGTGGCGCTGTTGCCGCGGTTTCTGGTGGAAGAGGAGTTGGCCGACGGCAAACTGGTCATACCCTGGCAGCACGCGATGCCCAGTTCCGACGCCTATTACCTGGCGTACCCGGAACATTCGGCGGAAGTGCCCAAGGTGCGGGACTTTGTGAAGTGGATGCTGGAGCAGATTGATAGCCCGGAAGTACCGCAAACTTAAGGCTTCACCAAGACCTGTGGCAAAGCACCATCACTGTGGCGAGGGAGCTTGCTCCCGCTGGGGTGCGAAGCGCCCCCCTACAGCCGCTACGTTCAAACTGAAAAGCTGCGTTTACCGTTTTGCGGCTGCTGCGCAACCGAGCGGGAGCAAGCTCCCTCGCCACAGGGATCTGCTGCGATGCAAAAATCGCTGGCAATACCCCGCGCGGATATGCGCCACTAGCCCCATTCATTGAAACAGCTGCAACGCCACTGCCACGGGCCGCGGCCAGCCTGGAGAACCCCGTTATGAGCGAGAGTGTGTTTGCCGATCGCATCGTGCAGAACCTGCTCGACACCGACTTCTACAAACTGACGATGATGCAGGCGGTGCTGCACAACTACCCGAACGTGGACGTCGAATGGGAGTTCCGTTGCCGCAACAGTGAAGACCTGCGCCCGTACCTGGCGGAAATCCGCTTTCAGATCGAGCGCCTCGCCGAGTTGAACCTGAGCGCCGACCAGTTGAGTTTCATGGAGCGCATCAGCTTCATGAAGCCGGATTTCCTGCGCTTCCTCGGCTTGTTCCGCTTCAACCTGCGCTACGTCCACACCGGCATCGAAAACGGCGAGCTGTTTATCCGCCTGCGCGGGCCCTGGCTGCATGTGATTCTTTTTGAAGTCCCGCTGCTGTCCATCGTCAGCGAAGTGCGCAACCGCTATCGCTACCGGGACATCGTTCTGGAGCAAGCGCGCGAGCAACTTTATCGCAAGTTCGACTGGCTGACCGCCAACGCCAGCAGCGACGAATTGTCGGAATTGCAAGTAGCCGATTTCGGCACCCGCCGTCGCTTTTCGTACCGTGTGCAGGAAGAAGTGGTGAACGTGCTCAAGCACGATTTCCCCGGACGTTTCGTCGGCACCAGCAACGTGCATTTGTCCCGGGAACTGGACATGAAACCGCTGGGCACCATGGCCCACGAATGGATCATGGCCCACCAGCAACTCGGTCCGCGACTGATCGACAGCCAGATTGCCGCCCTCGATTGCTGGGTCCGCGAATACCGCGGCCTGCTGGGGATCGCCTTGACTGACTGCATCACCATGGATGCCTTCCTCAACGATTTCGACCTGTACTTTGCCAAACTCTTCGACGGCCTGCGCCATGACTCCGGGGATCCGGTGATCTGGGCAGAAAAGGCGATCGCCCACTATCAAAAGCTGGGCATCGACCCGATGAGCAAGACCCTGACGTTCTCCGACAGTCTGACGCTGCCCAAGGCGCTGGAAATATTTCGCGCATTACGCGGTCGGATCAATGTCAGCTTCGGCATCGGCACCAACCTGACGTGCGATATTCCAGGTGTTGAACCGATGAGCATCGTGCTTAAAATGGCGGCCTGCAATGGCCAACCGGTGGCAAAGATCTCCGACGAGCCTGGCAAGACTCACTGCAAAGACCCGAATTTCGTCGCCTACTTGCGACACGTTTTCAAAGTTCCTGCCGCCCTTTCCAGCACACCAAGCAAGGAGTGAATTCATGCAAGCCGTACAGCGTGAGATTGCTGAGCAGCTCAAGGTTCAACCGCCATTCGCCGACAAGGCCGCCCTCGAGGCGGAAATCGCCCGGCGCATTACCTTCATCCAGGATTGCCTGGTCAATTCCGGGCTCAAGACCCTGGTGCTCGGCATCAGCGGCGGGGTCGATTCCCTGACCGCCGGCCTGCTGGCCCAGCGCGCCATGCGTGAACTGCGCACCCGCACCGGTGATGACAACTACAAGTTCATCGCCGTGCGCCTGCCGTATGAAACCCAGTTCGATGAACACGACGCCCAGGCTTCGGTGGATTTCATCAAGCCGGACGAGCGTCACACCGTGAACATCGGCCCGGCAGTCAAATCCCTGGCCAATGAAGTGGCAGCCTTCGAAGGCAAGCACGCGGTGTCAGTGGATTTCGTCCTCGGCAACACCAAGGCGCGGATGCGCATGGTCGCCCAGTACACCATCGCTGGCGCGGCCCATGGCCTGGTGATCGGCACCGACCACGCGGCAGAAGCGGTGATGGGGTTCTTCACCAAGTTCGGTGACGGTGCTTGCGACCTGGCCCCGTTGAGCGGCCTGGTGAAAAACCAGGTCCGGGCCATTGCCCGCAGTTTCGGTGCGCCAGAAGCACTGGTGGAGAAAGTCCCGACTGCCGACCTGGAAGACCTGTCGCCGGGTAAGCCGGACGAAGCGTCCCACGGCGTGACGTATGCCGAGATCGATGCGTTCCTGCACGGTGAGCCGGTGCGTGAGGAAGCGTTCAAGATCATCTGCGATACGTACAAAAAGACCCACCACAAGCGCGTGATGCCGTTTGCACCATAAGCAAGGGCGGCGCCTGAACCGACCACATCGCTAGCAGGCTAGCTCCCACAGGGGACTTGCGGAGTGTCGCAGATCCAGTGTGGGAGCTAGCCTGCTAGCGATGAACGATGACTCGGTCAAATGTCAGGCACAAAAAAAGCGTCCCTCGCAGGACGCTTTTTTTATGAACCCGATTCGCTTACTTCAGCGTAACCGTGCCTTTCATCATCGAAATGTGGCCCGGGAACGAGCAGAAGAAGCCGTATTTCTCGGCAGCATCAAGCTTCGACACGTCGAAGGTCACCGAGTCGGTTTCCTTGGCACCGATGATTTTGGTGTGGGCGATAACGCGCGCATCACCTTCCTTCAGATAGTTCTTGTCGATACCGGCAGCCAGGCCGTCAGTGGCGATCGGCTGCATGTCAGCCTCTTTGCTCAGCACCCAGTTATGACCCATCACATTTTTCGGCAGGCTGCCGGAGTGGGTCAGTTCAACGGTGAAGGTCTTGCAGCTTTTGTCGATTTCAATGGCCTTGGTGTTGAAGGACATTTGGTCGGTGGAGTCGATGGTCGTCTTGCACTCGGCAGCCATCAATTGACTGCTGGCCAGTGTCAGCAGGGATACCGCAACAAGTTTGGCAAACATGGTGAATCTCCAAGGCGGGGGTAAACAAAAGTGCGAATGGACAGAAGACTGCCTGAAAACTTCGCAAGTTCCTATGACCTGAATCAAAAATTGTATACAACTTTAGAGCTATGACACCTATCCAAATAATCTACCAGCCAGACGTCCAGGGCGGCCCTATCATCAGGTCGTCATCACCAATATGGAGCGTCTGTCATGTCGATCAACAGCTTTTTGTGCAGTTTGCTCGCCGCTTATGCCTGTGGCGCCAGTGGTACCTGTGAAACGTCCCAACGCGAAGTTTAGACCTTGGAGCGCAGCGCCTCAGCCTTTACTCTGTGGCCATCCTGACCCTGGAGCAAGGCATGTCTTTAGCATCCGTTTGTGTATTTTGCGGTGCCAGCACCGGCACCAACCCGGCTTATCGTGAAGCGGCTGTCGCCCTGGGGCGAGCATTGGCCGAGCGCAGGTTGACCCTGGTCTATGGCGGCGGCGCCGTGGGGTTGATGGGGATTGTGGCCGATGCTGCACTGGCAGCCGGCGGTGAAGTGATCGGGATCATCCCGCAAAGCCTCAAGGACAAGGAAATCGGCCACAGCGGCCTGACTCGCCTCGAAGTGGTCGACGGCATGCATGCGCGAAAGGCGCGGATGGCTGAGCTCAGCGACGCATTTATCGCATTGCCCGGCGGCCTGGGCACTCTGGAGGAACTGTTCGAAGTCTGGACGTGGGGCCAGCTCGGCTACCACGGCAAACCACTGGGTCTGCTGGAAGTGAACGGCTTCTACAGCAAATTGACTGGTTTTCTTGATCATATCGTCGGCGAAGGCTTCGTTCGCGAAGCGCACCGTGACATGCTGCAACTGAGCGAATCGCCGCAAACCCTGCTCGATGCCCTGGATGCCTGGCAGCCGACCGTGGTGCCAAAGTGGACAGAGCAAAAACCCAGCTAACGGCTCGGCACCGATACAGGGCAGAATATGCGCCGCTCAACCTCACCTTCGACCCCAGAGGATCGCCCATGGCTAAACCTAATTATTCCTTCGCCAAACGTCAGAGAGACTTGGCCAAGGAGCAGAAGAAAGAGGAAAAGCTTCAGCGCAAGAAAGCTACAGCTGAAGAAGAAGCCGCCGCACTGAACCCGGAAACAGACGGTGAAGTGGCCGCAGAAAGTGATGTTGAAGCACCGAAAGATCAGGCGCCCGACGCCTGAGACCCTCAGGGCCCGATGATCTGATCAGGCCCACCGGATCTGTGTCCAGGGTCAGCAGTTACGCTGCTGGCCCTGCGTTACTCCAGTGGCATTACGGTGACGCGGACTTCCGGGTCGTGATTACCGCCCCCCAGAATCACCCCCCGCAACGGCGAGACATCGGAGAAATCCCGGCCCCAGGCCAGGGTGATGTGTTCCAGCGCCGGCTGCACATTGTTGGTCGGATCGAAATCCACCCAGCCCAGCATCGGGCAAAAAACCGAAACCCAGGCATGCGAGGCGTCGGCACCGATCAGCCGTGGCTGGCCGGGCGGTGGCTGAGTCAGCAGGTAACCGCTGATGTAACGAGCCGCCAACCCGCGGGAACGCACGCAAGCGAGCATCAGGTGAGCGAAGTCCTGGCAAACCCCGCGCCGGCGCTCCAGCACTTCCACCAGTGGCGTTGCCACCTGCGTCGCTTCGGCGTCGAAGGTGAACTCGCTGAAGATTTTCTCCATCAGCGCCTGAACGCCGAGCAACAACGGACGGCCCGCGGGGAAACAACTTTCCGAGAACTCGACGAAGTTGCGCTTCAGATGCACATAGGGCGATTCGAACCGGTAACGGCAAGCTTCCAGCAATTCAGGAGAAAGCGGCTGACTGCTGTAGGTCAGTGCGTTGCGGGTGTCTTCCCAGGCCGGGGATTGATTGAAATCCAGCGTTGGCCGAGACATCACTTCGACGGTGAGCCGGGCGTTGACCAATAGTTCATCGTGCGGCCGCTCGAATGCCAGTCGGGTCAGCGGGTTGCCAAACACATCCAGCTCGTCCCGGCGCGATGTCGGATCGGGGCTGATCTGCAATTGCTGCTCGGTGCAGCGCTGCCAGGCACACGATCGCGGCCACAGGTGTGCCAATTGCTGGGCGAGGGACACCGGGCTGTCGTAGTGATAATGGGTGTCGTGGAAAATCTGGTAACGGGCGCTCATCAGACGGACACCGTGCGCTGGCTGACATCATCGACATGGGCGAAATGGCGCAACGCCAGACGATCCGACACTTGTCCGCTGGCGTCAGCGATCTCTTGCAGCAGATCGGCCAGACCCTCTATGGCGGCACGAACGCTGGCATCGCCGAACAACGAATTCTCCAGGCACCCCAGATCGAAGCGCGCCAGCCGTTCCACCAAGTGCGGCAGCCCCGCTTCGCGCGGCACAGCAAAATCATCGTTCAACCGCTTGAGGGTGCGAGTGACCAGTTTCAGCTGGAACAACACGGCGTGAGGGTTCTGCTCATCGAGCAGCAACAGGTCCAGCACCGGAATCAATTGCGCCACCGCCAGATACCGCGAGCGGTAGGTGATGCTGCTGTTGCCCAGTTCCAGCAGCCATTCAAGTCCGGCCTGGTCGAAGGCACCACTACCGCGCAGGAACGCCGCCAGGCTGCCGCTGAGAAATTGCAGGCGCTCGATCCGCCGGCCGATCATCAGGAAGCGCCAGCCTTCGTCCCGGGTCATGTCGTCGAGGGCAAAACCCGACAGCGCCGCCAGCGACATCACCAGACGGTTGAGGAAATCCAGCAACTCGCCGAAATCCGGCTCTTCGGTTTCCAGCTCGATTGCCTCGCGCTGCAACTCCACCAGCGCCTGCCAGTTTTCCCGCGAGAGCTTGCCGCGCACCTGAGAAGCCGCCCACTGCAAGCGCTGCAGGTTGGAACGCAGGCTGAACGGCCAGTCGTCGCCGAGCAGCGCCGCCAGTAGCCGTTCAGGCAATTCGCCTTCATCGGGCAGCAACATCAACCGCTCGCCCAGTTCGACAGCCGCCTCCAGAGCTTGCGGGTCATCGCCGTCGACGTAGCGCGCCAGCATGATCCGCAGCAACCGAGCGCTGTCATCGCAGCGTTCACAGTAGCGGCCGAACCAGAACAGGTTTTCCACGACCCGGGACGGCAGATACGGATCGCGCCGCACCAGGTCGTGCACGCCGATGCTGCGCTGGGCTTTCCACTGCTCGCCGCTCGGTGGCCGATCCCCCAGCACCCAGGTGTCCTTGCTCGCGCCGCCACGTTGCATCGACACCACTTCGGCATCGGCCTCGGCGGCCACACGGGTCAAACCACCGGGCAGCACCCGATAGCCATCGCGACTGGCCACCGCATACATGCGCATGCCGATCGCCCGAGGCTGTAACTGACCGTCCTCAGCCTGCCAGATCGGCGCCTGCGACAATTGCGCCAGCTCTTGCGCCACATAGGCGTAAGGTCGCGCCTGCATGCGCTCAGCAAGGGTCTGGCGCTGTTTTTCACTCAAGTCACGGCCAAATACCGGCGCAAAACTCTGCGAAGGAAACGCCGGTTTGATCAGCAGCTCCGGCAACTTTTCCAATGCCTGGGCCAGCACCGGCGCTTCGCCGCACCACCATGTGGCGATGGAGGGCAGAATCAGCTCTTCGCCGAACAGGAATTGATTGATCCTCGGTAGAAAGCCCAACAGTCCTGGCGACTCGAGAACGCCGCTGCCCAGCGCGTTGGCCACCAGCACTCGCCCCTGCCGCACGGCTTCGAGCAGGCCCGGCACGCCCAGCGCAGAGTCGGTGCGCAATTCCAGCGGATCGCAGAAGTCGTCGTCGAGGCGACGCATGATCGCGTGGACGCGACGCAGGCCGCTCAGGGTTTTCAGGTACACCGTGGCATCGCGCACCGTGAGGTCGCCACCCTCCACCAGCGGATAACCGAGCTGCCGTGCCAAGTACAGATGTTCGAAGTAGCTTTCGTTGAAACGCCCCGGTGTCAGCAGTACCACCAACGGCGCTTCATCATCGCTCGGAGCCTGACGGGCCAGGGTTTCCTGCAGCGTGCGGAAGAACCCGGCCAGATGCTGCACCTTCAAATCTCGGTACAACTCGGGGAAGGCCCGGGACACGATCGTGCGGTTTTCCAGGGCGTAACCCGCGCCGGACGGTGCCTGAGTCCGATCCGCCGTGACCCACCAGCGCCCGTCGGGCGTGCGCGCCAGATCCACGGCATACAGATGCAGAAAGGCCCCGTCGGGCGGCGTGATGCCCTGACAGGGCCAGAGGAAGTTGTTGTGACCGAACACCAGTTCAGCCGGCAGCAAGCCTTCAGCGATCAGCCGCTGCGGCCCGTATAAATCCGCCAGGACGGCATTCAACAGACGCGCCCGCTGTGCGATCCCGGCTGACAACAGCGCCCACTCATCCGCGGCGATCACATGCGGCAGCAGGTCCAGCTCCCACGGTCGATCCGCGCCCTTGGGATCGGCGTAGACGTTGTAGGTCACGCCGTTTTCCTGGATCTGCCGGGTCAGCAGTGCCTGACGCTGCACCAGCTGCGCGGGCGTACTGCGTTGCAACTGGTCGAACAGCCGACGCCAGTGCAAACGCACCGCGCCGCTGTTGTCGAGCAGTTCGTGATAAGTGCCCGCCGTCAGCGGGTAGCGGTCTAGCAGGTCAGGCATGGAAAGCTCGGCAGACAGCAAGGAACGGTCAGACTAACGCAGGCTCATGACGCCCGGATATACGAAAAATCCGAGCGTCGCGTACGGTTTAGAAACGTCGCAAATCGAGAGTCATCGGCAGCTCGTCGTTAACTTCCAGAATCGGGATAGGAAGTTTCCCTGGGCTGTGTCCGATGCGGAAGAAACGCGCCATTCTCCGACTTTCGGCTTCATTGGCGTTCACCGGCAAGCTGTCATAGTTGCGCCCGCCCGGATGGGCGACGTGGTACTGACAGCCCCCCAGCGACCGCTGCATCCAGGTGTCGAGCAGGTCGAACACCAGCGGCGCATGGACCGCAATGGTCGGTTGCAGGCAGTTGGCCGGCTGCCAGGCGCGGAAACGCACGCCGGCCACGAACTCGCCAACCCGCCCGGTGGGCTGCAAGGGCACCGGAACGCCGTTGCAGGTCAGCAAATAACGTTGCGGCGGCAGGCCGGTGAGCTTGACCTGCAAACGCTCAAGGGAAGAATCCACATACCGTACCGTGCCACCAACGGCGCCCTCCTCGCCCAGCACATGCCACGGCTCGAGCGCCTGGCGCACTTCCAGTTCGATGCCGCTGACGGCGTAGTCGCCGACCTTGGGAAAGCGGAACTCCAGATGCGCGGCAAACCACTCGGCCCGCACGGGGTAACCCGAGGCGTTGAGATCAACGATGACATCGGCGAAATCCTGTTCGATAAAGTGCGGCAACAGGAACCGGTCGTGTAATTCAGTGCCCCAGCGCGCCAGTTTCGGCGGCGCATAAGGCTCGCGCCAGAATCGCGCGACCAGCGCTCGCAGCAACAACTGTTGCGCCAGACTCATGCGCGCATGCGGTGGCATTTCAAAGGCACGCAACTCCAGCAAACCAAGGCGCCCCGTCGCGCCGTCCGGTGAATAAAGCTTGTCGATGCAGAACTCGGCGCGGTGGGTGTTGCCAGTCACGTCGATCAACAGGTTGCGCAACAACCGATCCACCAGCCATGGCGCGCACTCTTCGCCCGGTTCAGGCATTTGTGCAAAGGCGATTTCCAGCTCGTACAGCGCATCGTTGCGTGCCTCATCGACGCGCGGTGCCTGGGACGTCGGGCCGATGAACAGCCCGGAAAACAGGTAGGACAACGACGGATGGTTGTGCCAGTAACTGATCAGGCTGCGCAGCAGGTCGGGACGACGCAGAAACGGTGAGTCAGCCGGCGTCGCGCCACCCAGTACGAAATGGTTACCGCCGCCGGTGCCAGTGTGTCGGCCATCGATCATGAATTTCTCGGTGGTCAGCCGGGTCTGGCGCGCCTCTTCGTAGAGAAACTCGGTGCGCTCGACCAGTTCGTCCCATGTGGCGGACGGCTGCACGTTCACCTCGATCACGCCCGGGTCCGGGGTGATGCGGAAGTTGCTCAGACGCGGATCGCTCGGCGGCTCATAGCCTTCCAGCAACACCGGGCAGTGCAATTCCTGCGCCGTGGCCTCGATCGCGGTGACAAGTTCCAGATAATCCTCGACCCGCTCCAGCGGCGGCATGAACAGGTACAAGCGCCCTTCCCGCGCCTCGGCGCAAAACGCGGTGCGCGTCAGCCAGTCGGCGGATTCGTCGACCTCCAGATCCCGCTCGACCGCTTCAGCCGCGGCTCCGGGGCTGTTCAGCTGCTGGGTGTCCGGAAGCGCCGGGAATTCCTGGTTAGGGTCGTTGGGATAGATGAACGGATACTCGGCGGCCTTGACCCACGGCTGCGATCCCAGCGGCAAGCGATAGCCCAGCGGCGAATCCCCCGGCACCAAGCGGCAGTGGTCATCGCGCAGGTACCAGCGACCGCTTTGCCATTGATCGCCCTTGGCGGTGCGCGCCAGCGGCAGGACCTGGCCGATTACTTTATCCAGCCCCTGACTGAAGACTTTACGCAGACGCGCACGCTCCAGCGGCTCTTCCAGTCGTGAGTCTTCGGCGCTGACGTTCTGCGGCAACGTGCCTTCGCGCCAGAGGTAATAGAAATTGTCTTCGTAAGCCGGGAACACAAAACGTGTCGGAATTTTCAAACGTTCGGCGACACTTGCCAGAAAGCGCCCCGCCAGCTCGCCATCGGCGCCGTAGTCTTCCTGCTCGTCGGCAATCAGCGCGCTGTTGTGCCAGATCGGCACGCCGTCCCGACGCCAGTAACAGTTCAGCGACCAGCGCGGCAGTTGCTCGCCGGGGTACCACTTGCCTTGACCGAAGTGCACCAGGCCCTTGGGCGCGTAACGCTTGCGCATGCGCTGAAACAGTTCGGCGGACAGGCGACGCTTGTCCGGCCCGAGTGCAGCGGTGTTCCACTCGGCGCCGTCTGGATCATCGATGGAGACGAAGGTCGGCTCCCCGCCCATGGTCAGGCGAACGTCGCCTTCCAGCAGGTCGGCATCGATCTGCCGGCCCAGCGCCTGGATCGCCAGCCATTGATCCTCGGTGTAGGGCTTGGTGACCCGCGGCGCTTCCCAAATCCGCTCCACGGACATTTCATGGGTGAATTCGCACTCGCACGGTTCCACCAAGCCACTGATCGGTGCCGCAGAGCCCGGATCGGGACTACACGCCAACGGAATGTGTCCTTCACCGGCAAACAGCCCCGACGTCGCGTCCAGGCCGATCCAGCCGGCCCCCGGCAAATAGACTTCGCACCAGGCGTGCAAATCAGTGAAGTCCACCTCGGTACCAGAAGGGCCATCCAGACTTTTGACGTCGGCGGTGAGTTGAATCAGGTAACCGGAGACGAAACGAGCGGCCAGCCCGAGATTGCGCAGCAATTGCACCAGCAACCACGCCGAGTCGCGGCAGGAACCGGAGGCATGCTCAAGCGTGTGTTCAGGCGTTTGCACACCCGGCTCCATACGAATCAGGTAGCCAATGTCTTCGCTCAGCCGCTGGTTCAGCGCGACAAGGAAATCCACGCTTGGCAACGGCGTGCGGTCGATACCGTCCAGATACGCCTTGAACTTCGGCGTCAGCGGCAAGGTTTCCAGGTACGGCGCCAGTTCCTTGCGCTCGTCGGCAGCGTAGGCGAAAGGGATCTGTTCGGCGTAAGGCTCGAGGAAAAAGTCGAACGGATTGAACACCGCCATCTCTGCCAGCAGATCGACTTCGATCCGCAGTTCCGCGGTTTTCTCCGGGAACACCAACCGCGCCAGGTAATTGCCCTGGGGATCCTGCTGCCAGTTGATGAAATGCTGCTCGGGCGAGACTTTCAGCGCGTACGACAGTATCCGCGTGCGACTGTGGGCGGCCGGGCGCAGGCGAACGATCTGCGGCCCGAGCTCGACGGCGCGGTCGTAGCGGTAATGCGTGACGTGGTGCAATGCGACATGAATCGACACGGCGTGCCTCCTGCGAGCCTTGAGCGTATTCGAAAGCGCGCAAGACTTATGCCATCCAGTGGCGCTGGCGCTTTCATAGATTTGCTTAGGCAGTACAGCACCAAAATCGGGCAATGCGGAGAATTGGTTTGGGGGAGTTGCACGCATTTGTGGCGCAGGAGTGAGTGTACGCCGTCATTGTGGCGAGGGCGCTTGCTCCCGCTGGGGCGCGCAGCGGCCCTGAATCAGGTAATGAGTCCCTTCTATCAAGACGTGCCAGCTGGTTTGCGACTGCTTCACAGTCGAGCGGGAGCAAGCGCCCTCGCCACAGGTGATCACCGATCCAGAAACGCAGAACGCCAACCCGAAGGTTGGCGTTCTGTTGTCAGCGGTCAGTGTTTACCGTGGTACCACCGGCTTGCGCGCAGGCTTGGGTCCTTTGCCTTTGGCCGCATCCTTGCGCTCCTTGGCCGCCTGCTGGTTGCGGGCGAATGCCGCCGCCTTGGCCTGTTCACGCTTGTCCCACGGGTTGCCGCCATCGCTGGCACGCGGTGGCAGGCCAGTGTGCTGGGTCAGGATCTTGGTGGTCTTCTCACCCGCCACTTTATGGCTGCCCGCCGGCGTCGAGTTCTTGCGACGGGCACTCTGATAGCTGTCGGTCGCCGGCTGATGCAGCGGAATCAGCTGGTTCTTGCCTGGCCCGATCAGGTCGGCGCGGCCCATGCGGGTCAACGCTTCACGCAGCATCGGCCAGCCTTTCGGGTCGTGGTAACGCAAGAACGCCTTGTGCAGACGACGCTGCTCTTCGCTCTTGACGATGGTCACGGCGTCGCTCTTGTAAGTGACCTTGCGCAGCGGGTTCTTGCCCGAATGGTACATCGCGGTGGCGGTGGCCATTGGCGACGGGTAGAACGCCTGCACCTGGTCGGCGCGGAAGCCATTGCCCTTGAGCCACAGGGCCAGGTTCATCATGTCTTCGTCGGTGGTGCCCGGGTGAGCGGCGATGAAGTACGGAATCAGGTACTGCTCTTTCCCGGCTTCCTTGGAGTACTTCTCGAACATGCGCTTGAACTTGTCGTAGCTGCCGATGCCCGGTTTCATCATCTGGTTGAGCGGACCTTCCTCGGTGTGTTCCGGGGCGATCTTCAGGTAACCACCGACGTGGTGGGTCACCAGCTCCTTGACGTATTCCGGCGACTCGACCGCGAGGTCATAACGCAGGCCGGACGCGATCAAAATCTTCTTCACACCCGGCAAGGCACGGGCGCTGCGATACAGCTGGATCAGCGACGAGTGGTCGGTGTTCAGGTTCGGACAAATACCCGGGAACACGCACGATGGCTTGCGGCACGCGGATTCGATTTCCGGGCTCTTGCAGGCGATTCGGTACATGTTCGCGGTCGGGCCGCCGAGGTCGGAAATGACGCCGGTAAAGCCTGGGACCTTGTCGCGGATCTCTTCGATTTCGCGAATGATCGACTCTTCGGAACGGTTCTGGATGATCCGGCCTTCGTGCTCGGTGATCGAGCAGAACGTGCAGCCACCGAAGCAGCCTCGCATGATGTTCACCGAGAAACGGATCATGTCGTAGGCCGGGATTTTTTCCTTGCCGTACGCCGGGTGCGGGATACGTGCGTAAGGCATGCCGAACACGTAGTCCATTTCTTCAGTGGTCATCGGAATCGGCGGCGGGTTGAACCAGACGTCGACTTCGCCATGCCTCTGCACCAGTGCACGGGCGTTGCCCGGGTTGGTTTCGAGGTGAAGCACACGGTTGGCGTGAGCATAAAGCACCGCGTCGCCACGGACCTTTTCAACCGATGGCAGACGAATCACGGTCTTGTCGCGAGTCATTTTCGGGCTCGCCAGGATCTGCACGACCTTGGCTTCGCTCGGGTCTTCAACCGGGCCCTTTTCCTGCTCGATGGCGCAGGCCTGAGTGTCCTGGGTGTTCACGTACGGGTTGATGATCTTGTCGATCTTGCCCGGACGGTCGATGCGCGTGGAATCGACTTCGTACCAGTCTTTCGGCGTATCGCGACGGATGAACGCGGTGCCGCGCACGTCGGTGATGTCTTCGATCTTGTGACCGTAGGACAGACGCTGGGCAACTTCGACGATCGCACGCTCGGCGTTGCCGTAGAGCAGGATGTCAGCGCAGGCGTCGATCAGGATCGAGTTGCGCACCCGGTCCTGCCAGTAATCGTAGTGGGCGATGCGGCGCAGGGACGCTTCGATGCCGCCAAGCACGATCGGCACGTTCTTGTAGGCTTCCTTGCAGCGCTGGCTGTAAACAAGGCTCGCACGATCCGGACGTTTGCCCGCCAGGCCACCGGGGGTGTAGGCGTCATCGGAACGGATTTTCTTGTCGGCGGTGTAGCGGTTGATCATCGAGTCCATGTTGCCGGCCGCGACGCCGAAGAACAGGTTCGGCTCGCCGAGTTTCATGAAATCGTCTTTGGACTGCCAGTTCGGCTGGGCGATGATCCCGACGCGGAAACCTTGCGACTCCAGCAGCCGGCCGATGATCGCCATGCCGAACGACGGATGGTCAACGTAGGCATCACCGGTGACGATGATGATGTCGCACGAATCCCAGCCAAGCTGATCCATCTCCTCCCTGCTCATTGGCAGGAATGGCGCTGGACCGAAACATTCGGCCCAGTACTTGGGATAGTCAAATAACGGCTTGGCTGTTTGCATGACGATGACCGGTGTTGAGATGAAAAATCGCGGGCGCGGAATATAGCACAAAAAATAACCAATTCCGACGGCTATGGTCGGAAATGTCGGTGGTTGTTTTGAGCGCCGATCTTAAGGTCACGCCTTTGTGGCCAAGGAGCTTGCTCCCGCTGGGTTGCGAAGCGGCCCCAAGATCTTGTGAGCGCTGCGCACTCAAGCGGAAGCAAGCTCCCTCGCCACAAAAACTGCTTTGCCACAGGTTTTTGCCGGGTTACTCGTCGTCGAAGTTGTAGCTGCCCGGCGCCAGGTTTTCGAAGCGGGTGTACTTGCCGATGAACGCCAGTCGCGACGTGCCGATCGGGCCGTTCCGCTGCTTGCCGATGATGATCTCGGCGATGCCTTTGTGCTCGGTTTCCGGGTGATACACCTCGTCCCGGTACACGAACATGATGACGTCGGCATCCTGCTCGATCGCTCCGGATTCCCGGAGGTCGGAGTTGATCGGGCGTTTGTTCGGTCGTTGCTCCAGGGAGCGGTTGAGCTGTGACAGCGCCACCACCGGGCAATTGAATTCCTTGGCCAGGGCTTTCAAGGAACGGGAGATTTCGGAAATCTCGTTGGTCCGGTTGTCACCACCGGAACCCGGAATCTGCATCAATTGCAGGTAGTCGATCATGATCAGGGCAACATCGCCGTGCTCACGCACCAGGCGCCGGGTCCGCGCGCGCATTTCCGAAGGGCTGATACCCGCCGTATCGTCGATGAACAGCTTGCGGTCGTTGAGCAGGTTGACCGCCGAGGTCAGGCGCGGCCAATCGTCGTCGTCCAGTCGACCGGCACGGACCTTGGTCTGGTCGATGCGGCCGAGGGACGAGAGCATACGCATGATCAGCGATTCACCTGGCATCTCGAGCGAGTACACCAGCACGCACTTGTCGCTGCGTAGCACGGCGTTTTCCACCAGGTTCATCGCAAAGGTGGTTTTACCCATGGACGGACGGCCGGCGACGATGATCAGGTCGGCTGGCTGCAGGCCGCTGGTCTTTTCATCAAGGTCGGTGTAACCCGTCGACAGGCCAGTGATGGCGTTGTCGGTGTTGAACAGGGTGTCGATGCGGTCGATTGCCTTGGTCAGCAGGTCATTCACGCTCACCGGGCCGCCGGTTTTAGGCCGGGCCTCGGCGATCTGGAAAATCTGACGCTCGGCTTCGTCGAGAATCTCTTCAGCGGTGCGGCCTTCCGGGTTGAAGGCGCTGTCGGCAATCTCGGTCGCGATGCCGATCAGTTGCCTCAGCGTTGCCCGCGCGCGGACGATCTGCGCATAGGCCTTGATGTTGGCGACGGACGGCGTGTTTTTCGCCAACTCGCCGAGGTAACCGAGGCCGCCGACCTGCGAAGTCTGACCTTCCTTGTCCAATTGCTCGGCAAGGGTCACGACGTCGATCGGGGAGTTCTGGTCGGCGAGCTTGGCGATCGCGCGGAAGATCAGGCGGTGGTCATGCCGGTAGAAATCGCCGTCGGAGACTTGATCGAGCACACGTTCCCAGGCGTTGTTGTCCAGCATCAGACCACCGAGCACAGCCTGTTCGGCCTCGATGGAATGCGGCGGCACCTTCAGGGCAGCGGTTTGCAGATCGTATTGCTCGGGAGCGGAGATATCGTTCATGGCCACTAGGTTTATTTAAGAAAAGCTGGGGGGTTCAGAAAGACAAAGGGCACGACCTGTAAACAGGATCGTGCCCGATGTTACCGGCAAGCACCCGAGGGTGCCAGCCGACAAGTGCTGCTTAAGCTGCTACCACGACAACGCGTACGGTGGCTTCAACTTCGGCGTGCAGGTGCACGGCTACGTCGAATTCGCCTACGTTGCGGATGGTGCCGTTCGGCAGACGAACTTCGCTTTTGGCAACTTCAACGCCAGAGGCGGTCAGTGCATCAGCGATATCGTGAGTACCGATCGAACCGAACAGCTTGCCTTCGTCACCAGCGGTGGCAGTGATAGTCACTTCCAGCTCAGCCAGTTGGGCGGCACGGCTTTCAGCCGATGCTTTACGGTCTGCTGCGGCTTTTTCCAGCTCAGCGCGACGCTCTTCGAACGCAGCCAGGTTGGCTGGGGTCGCGGCGGTAGCTTTGCCGTAAGGCAGCAGGTAGTTACGACCGTAACCAGCCTTAACGTTCACTTTGTCACCCAGGTTGCCCAGGTTGGTGACTTTTTCCAGAAGGATCAGTTGCATGTGAAAATCCTCTTAACTTTTAACCTTCACCGTTCGCGTTATCGGGGTCTTTCGACACCAGACGACCGCGAAAATCAATCAGGCTGTCGACGATGGCCAGAACCACCAGCAACGGATAGATCAGCTGCATGAACAGCAACAGCGTGACGTACAACCCCACCAGCCAGAACCTGGCCAGTCGCTTTTGCGCCACCAGCCCGTGAATCAGGGCCAGCCCGGCGAACACCAGCGGTACGCTGCACAACGGCGTCAACATGGCCATCTGTGGACCGATGTTCGGCCCCAGAAGCATGCACGCCAGCAGCAACATCGCTGGTAAAAGCGGGAATCGGATGGCGCGAAACTCGCGACCAAAACCACCCGGGTTGTACAACAACGCCTGCCAGTAGCGCCCGACAATCAGGCTCAGCACACTGACGATTTGCAACAAGGCCGCAATCAGGCCGGTCAGGACCGGTGCAATCAGGGACGCAAAATGCGCTTGCTCGTCTACCGACAACTTCTGGTAGACATCACCGAGTAGCGACGGCATGACCTTTATCAAGGCCTGCGCCAGCATCTCGATTTGGGGAGCAAAAGCTGTCCCCAGCACCACTGCAAACACCACTCCCATCGCTATGCTGACCAGCAGCACGCGGTTCCAGGACTCGCTTGCGCGCAAAACCAACGCAAGGCTCGAAGACCCCAGCAGCACCAGGAGTGCCCGTGGGTCATCGGAGTAAAGCCACCAGATCAACGCCGGCAGCAGTCCCAGAGCAAGTACGCCAAGGGCGTCCTTCAATCCGCGCCGCAGGAGCACAAGGCATCCGGCGGCAGCACCCAACCAATACAACAACGGCAATGTTGCGCATCCAGCCACTACGAGAGTGGCCTGCATACGGCCGCGCATGATGAACTCAGCTAAGGCACGCATGCTTTCAATCCTTTGCTACGTGTCGACTGCCCGGTCTCAGCGGCCGTGGCTGTCGGTGTAGGCCAGCAGGGCCAGGAAGCGGGCGCGCTTGATAGCGGTGGCCAGCTGACGCTGATAACGTGCTTTGGTACCGGTGATGCGGCTTGGAACGATTTTGCCGGTCTCGGATACGTAAGCTTTCAGAGTGTTGAGATCTTTGTAATCGATCTCTTTCACGTCTTCAGCGGTGAAGCGGCAGAATTTACGACGACGGAAGAAACGTGCCATTTGATAGGCTCCTTAAAAGGTCCGTGGATTACTCGTCAGCGTTATCGCTGTTGTCGCTGTCATCACTATCAGCGCTTTCAGCGCCTTCGTGCTCAGGACGGTCGCGACGCTCACGGCGCTCACTGCGGTTTTCTTCAGCCTTGAGCATCTCGGATTGGCCGGTAACGGCTTCTTCGCGACGGATGACCAGGTTACGGATCACTGCATCGTTGTAGCGGAAGTTGTCTTCCAGCTCGGCCAGGGCCTTGCCAGTGCACTCAACGTTCAGCATCACGTAGTGAGCCTTGTGAACATTGTTGATTGCGTAGGCCAGTTGACGACGGCCCCAATCTTCCAGACGGTGGATTTTGCCGCCGTCTTCTTCGATCAGCTTGGTGTAACGCTCAACCATGCCGCCGACTTGCTCGCTTTGATCCGGGTGGACCAAAAAGATGATTTCGTAATGACGCATGAATGCTCCTTACGGGTTGTAGCCTGCCGCTCAAAAGCGGTCAGACAAGGAGTGAATGACACTTATGGACTTGCCTGCGATAGACACATGCGTGCCTGCCGTCACAGCAAGGGGCGCAATTGTAGAGAAGGGACAGAAGAGGTGCAAGGCAATTGGTGATTATTTGAACAGTTCGTTCACACCGTTCCTTTTCGCCCTGACACAAACCACTGTGGGAGCGAGCCTGCTCGCGATGAGGACGCAACATTCAATATTTATGCTGAATGTTACACCGCTATCGCGAGCAGGCCCGCTCCCACAGGGATTACAACCGCTTTAAGACTTTTTGCCGCCCGCTGCAGCCTTGACGCTGCGCTGGCGCTGGGCTTCGAACAGGCAAACGCCAGTCGCCACGGACACGTTGAGACTGCTGACGCTGCCGGCCATCGGCAGGTGCACCAGGTAGTCGCAAAGATCGCGAGTCAGGCGACGCATGCCGCTGCCTTCCGCTCCCATGATCAGAATGGTCGGGCCGGTCATGTCTTGCTGATACAGACTCTGCTCAGCCTCGCCCGCCGTACCGACGACCCACAAGCCGCGCTGCTTGAGCTTTTCCAGGGTACGCGCCAGGTTGGTCACCGCGACCAACGGAATCACTTCCGCTGCGCCACAGGCCACTTTTCGTACCGTCGGGGTCAGCGTGGCCGACTTGTCTTTCGGAACGATCACCGCCAACGCGCCGGCCGCATCGGCCGAACGCAGGCAAGCGCCAAGGTTGTGCGGATCGGTCACGCCGTCAAGCACCAGCAGCAGCGGCGCCCCGTCGGTACGATCGAGCAGCTCGTCGAGCATCGCCTCACCCCACACCTGGCTCGGGCTCACGTCCGCCACCACGCCCTGGTGCACACCTTCAACCCAGGCATCGAGTTCACGACGCTCGGCGTTGCCGACAGCTACGCGATTTTCCGCAGCGAGCTGGATCAGCGTCTGAACCCGCGGATCACTGCGGCCTTCAGCCAGCCAGATCTGCTTGACGCGTTTCGGGTGATGACGCAGCAATGCTTCTACCGCATGTACGCCGTAGATTTTTTCCAACTGACTCATGACTTGGCCTTAGGTTTACGCGCCCCGCCGCTTTTGGCTGGGGCCGAGCCCGCTTTCGGCGGGCCTTTACGGTGTTTGCTTGGCTTGCTGCCGGGAGCCTTGTCAGGCGCCGACCGTCCGGTCTTTCCCCCAGACGCCGCTTTACCACCGCTTTTCGCTTCAGACAGCAACGCCTGCTTCAGTTCACGGCTTTTACGCAGCTCAGCGTTTTTCGCCGCAGCATCGCTCGGGCGATAGGCTTCGACCGCCTTTTCCTTGGCAGGACGACGACCGGTTTTCGCCGGCGCCGGCTCAGCAGCCGTTTTCGCAGCAGGTGCAGCGGTTTCAGTCCCGCGCTTCTTGCGGCCGATCGGTGCGCTGATGGTTTTTTCAGCCATCTCGAAGTCGATCTTGCGCTCATCGAGGTCGACGCGCATCACGCGCACTTCAACAGTGTCGCCAAGGCGGAAGCTGCGACCGGTACGCTCACCGGCGAGGCGGTGATGCACAGGATCGAAGTGGTAGTAATCGCCCGGCAGCGCGGTGACGTGCACCAGACCTTCGACGTAGATGTCGGTCAGCTCGACAAACAGACCAAAACCGGTCACTGCGGTGATCACACCCGGGAACGATTCGCCCACACGGTCTTTCATGAACTCGCACTTGAGCCAGTTCACCACGTCGCGGGTGGCTTCGTCGGCACGGCGTTCGCTCATCGAGCATTGCTCGCCGAGCTGTTCCAGCGCCGCTTCGTCGTATGGATAGATGCGCGCTTTCGGAATAGTCATCGCGCCGGCACGGCGAACGTGCGGGGTGTTCTGCTTGGAATGGATGACGCTGCGGATCGCCCGGTGCGTGAGCAAGTCCGGGTAGCGGCGGATCGGCGAGGTGAAGTGGGTATAGGCTTCGTAATTCAGGCCGAAGTGGCCCTGGTTATCGGCGCTGTACACCGCCTGGCTCAACGAGCGCAGCATGACGGTCTGGATCAGATGGAAATCCGGACGGTCCTTGATGCTCGCCAGCAAGGCCTGGTAATCCTTCGGCGACGGGCCATCCTTGCCTTTGTGCAGGGACAGGCCGAGCTCACCAAGGAAGGCGCGCAGTTTTTCCAGACGCTCCGGCGGCGGACCATCGTGGACGCGATACAGCGCAGGAATTTCGTGCTTTTTCAGGAATTCGGCGGTGGCCACGTTGGCCGCCAGCATGCATTCCTCGATCAGCTTGTGCGCATCGTTACGAACGGTTGGGCGGATTTCGGCAATCTTGCGCTCGGTCCCGAAGATGATCCGGGTTTCCTGCGTTTCGAAATCGATCGCGCCACGCACGTGACGAGCGGCCAGCAGCACTTTGTACAGTGAGTAAAGCTGCTTCAGATGCGGCAGAACGTCGTTGTACTCGCCACGAAGCTGACGCGCCTCGGTGAGTTTCGGCGTTTCCAGCATCGCGCTGACCTTGTTGTAGGTCAGGCGGGCATGGGAGTGAATAACTGCTTCGTAGAAGCAGTAGTCGGTCATCTCACCGGTTTTGGAGATGGTCATTTCGCAGACCATGGCCAGGCGATCGACGTGCGGATTCAGCGAGCACAGGCCGTTGGACAGCTGCTCGGGCAGCATCGGCACGACGCGCTCCGGGAAGTAAACGGAGTTGCCGCGAACCTGGGATTCGTTATCCAGTGCCGAACCGATCTTCACGTAGCTGGAAACGTCGGCAATCGCCACGTACAACTTCCAGCCGCCGGAGAACAGGCGCAGCTTGCCAGGCTTGGCTTCGCAGTAAACCGCGTCATCGAAGTCGCGCGCATCTTCACCGTCGATGGTCACGAACGGCAGATGACGCAGGTCGATGCGCTTCTCTTTGTCTTTCTCTTCAACTTCAGGCTTGAGCTTGGCGGCCTCTTTGAGTACCGCCTCAGGCCAGACGTGAGGAATATCGTAGGTGCGCAGGGCAACGTCGATTTCCATGCCCGGCGCCATGTAGTTGCCCACGACCTCGACCACGTCGCCTTGCGGCTGGAAGCGTGGGGTCGGCCAGTGAGTGATCTTCACTTCGACGAACTGACCGATCTTGGCGTTGGCATTGCGGCCCGGCGTGACCAGCACTTCCTGCTGGATCTTCGGATTGTCCGCCACCACGAAGCCGATACCGCCCTCTTCGAAGTAACGGCCGACGATGGTTTCGTGAGCGCGGGAGACCACTTCGACGATCATGCCTTCACGGCGACCGCGACGGTCCAGGCCGGAAACACGCGCCAGGGCACGGTCACCATCGAACACCAGACGCATTTGCGCCGGGCTCATGAACAGATCGTCACTGCCGTCGTCCGGGACCAGGAAACCGAAGCCGTCACGGTGACCGCTGATGCGGCCCAGGATCAGGTCGAGCTTGTCCACCGGCGCATAGGTGCCGCGACGGGTATAGATGAGTTGAGCGTCGCGCTCCATGGCGCGCAGGCGGCGGCGCAGGGCTTCGATCTGGTCTTCTGTGGTCAGACCAAACTCTTCGACCAGTTGCTCGCGGTTAGCAGGCGAACCCCGATCAGCAAGGTGCTGAAGGATCAGTTCGCGGCTAGGAATAGGGTTATCGTATTTTTCCGCTTCACGAGCGGCCTCGGGATCGAGGGACTGCCAATCGGCCATTAGAGAGTTTTCACCTTGTCTATATGCGGGTTAGTTTGGCATAGGCGTAATGAAACGGGAAATTTCAGGCTATGAGCGCCCATCTAAAGCCCTTTATCGACACCGAAAAGCTTACTTGAATGCCACTGGTAATATTTTTCAGGTTTTTTTGATGCCAGGGGTTTACAGTTAAAAAGACGCTCCGTATAGTGCGCGCCATCGACGACGCACTAGCGCTGTAGATACTGCCCAGATGGTGAAATTGGTAGACACGCCAGCTTCAGGTGCTGGTGACCGCAAGGTCGTGGAAGTTCGAGTCTTCTTCTGGGCACCAATTTAGAGCTTGAGATTAGTTCAATTTCAAGGCTCACACAAAAACCCGCGAAAGCGGGTTTTTGCATTCCAGGCTTCTGATTTATTAAAACCAAATCAGGGGTTTACAGATCAAAACGCTCTCCGTATAGTGCGCCACATCAACAGCGGCAACGCTGAAGATTATGCCCAGATGGTGAAATTGGTAGACACGCCAGCTTCAGGTGCTGGTGACCGCAAGGTCGTGGAAGTTCGAGTCTTCTTCTGGGCACCAATTCAAATTCAAGGTCACGACCTTGAGTTTCACAGAAACCCGCGAAAGCGGGTTTTTGCGTTTCTGGCTTTCGAAAATACATGAAGGCTTTTGTGGCGAGGGAGCTTGCTCCCGCTGGAGAGCGAAGCGCTCCCGACCTATTTCAAAATTGACACCGCGCGCTCAGGATCAACGACTGCTTGGCAGCCGAGGGGAGCAAGCTCCCTCGCCACACAGATCTGAACCAGCCCCCTCTAGCAAAACCCTTCCAGCGCCGCAAGGCGCACTTGAGAAACAATATCGTTTATCATTGTTGCAAGATTTTGCAATGCGACAGTGAGGAACCCTGCGAATGATGTTTCGAAATACCCTGCGCCGCGGCCTGACCTTCACCCTGCTCGGCCTGGCACTCGCCACCTCCCTCACCCAGGCGGCTGATCCAGTTTCCCTGACACTCTATAACGGCCAACACAAGGAAGTCGGCGACGCCGTCGCCAAAGCCTTTGAAGCCAAGACCGGCATCCACGTCAATGTGCGCAAAGGCAGCAGCAACCAGCTTGCCAGCCAGGTCGTCGAAGAAGGCGATCGCTCCCCCGCCGACGTGATCTACACCGAAGAATCGCCGCCGCTGAACAAACTGGGCGAACAGGGCCTGCTGGCACAAACCGATGCCACCACCCTCGCCGTCCTGCCCAAAGACTACGTCGCCGGCAATGGCACCTGGATCGGAATTACTGCACGAGTCCGCGTCGTTGCATTCAACCCCAAGCTCATCGATGAAAAAGACCTGCCGAAATCGGTGATGGAATTCTCCGACCCGAAATGGCAAGGCAAGGTCGGCTTCGTGCCCACCAGCGGCGCGTTCCAGGAACAAGCCGTGGCAATCATCAAGGTGCACGGCATGGACGCAGCCGAAGAATGGCTGACCGGCCTGCGCGCGTTCGGCAAGACTTACAGCAATAACATGGTGGCGCTGAAAGCCGTGGAAAACGGCGAAGTCGCCACCGTGCTGGTGAACAATTACTACTGGTTCGCCTTGCAGCGTGAAAAAGGCCAGCTCGACTCGAAACTGCACTACTTCACCGGCGGCGACGTCGGCGGACTGATCACCGTTTCCAGCGCTGCCGTCCTGAAATCCAGCAAACACCCAAAAGAAGCCCAGCAATTCCTCGCCTACATGGCCAGCGAAGAAGGTCAGCGCGTGATCACCCAGACCACCGCCGAATACCCGCTGCACAAAGGCATGCAATCGGATCGCGGCCTCAAGCCATTCAGCGAACTGCAAGCGCCGAAAGTCACGCCGGCCGACCTTGGCAACGCCGAAGAAGCCCTGGACCTGGAACGTGACGTTGGCTTGAACTGATGGGCGCATCGTTATCAGTCCCTGCGTCTCGCGGGGCTTACGTGCCACGGCGCAAGCGGCCTTCGATCTGGCTGTTGTTACCGGTTTTGCTGCTGGTGGTGCTCAGTCTTTTACCGCTGGCATACGTCGGGCTCAAGACCTGGCAGGCCGGCTGGGCCGAGGCGCTGCATCTGTTGTGGCGACCGTATGTGTTCGGCCTGCTGCGCAATACCCTGGCATTGATGGTGGGTGTGACGGTTGCCTGTGGCGTGATCGGCCTCTCGCTGGCCTGGCTGCTTGAGCGCAGCAACTTGCCCGGACGGCGTTTGTGGGGCGTGATCCTGTGCCTGCCGTTCGCGGTGCCGGCCTTTGTCAGCAGCTTCACCTGGGTTTCGTTGAGCGCCCACTTCGAAGGTTTGGGCGGGGCGATCCTGGTGATGACCCTGTCCAAGTATCCGCTGATTTTTTTACCGGTTGCGGCGACCCTGCGCAATCTTGACCCCTCTCTCGAGGAGTCCGCACGGACGCTTGGACAGAATCGCTGGGGTGTATTCTTCAAAATCACCCTGCCACTGCTCTGGCCGTCGCTGCTTGCCGGCTCGTTGCTGATTGCCCTGCACATGCTCGTGGAATTCGGTGCGCTGTCGATCATCGGCTTGCAGACATTCACCACGGCGATCTATCAGCAGTTCGAACTGGAATTCAGCAACGCCAACGCGGCGATGCTTTCCGCTGTGTTGCTCGCGCTATGCCTGATGCTGCTATTGCTTGAACTGCGAGTCCGCGGTAAAGGCCGGCACGTGCGCACCGGCCAGGGCGCCGCGCGACAAGCGGAACAGGTTCGATTAGGGCCCTGGGCTGTCGCCGGACAAATTTATTGCCTGGCACTGGCGATCATCGGCAGCGGGATTCCCTTGGGGATGCTGGCGTACTGGCTGGCGGTCGGTTCTTCAGCGGCGTTCCCGGTGGCAGCGATCAGCGAGGCACTGCTTTCTTCTCTGGCGCTATCGCTGGGTGGCGCAGCGTTGTGCCTGGTGCTGGCGGTGCCGGTGGGCTTGTTGGTGGTGCGCTACAAAGGCCAACTGGCGATCTGGGCCGAGCGATTGCCGTATCTCCTGCATGCGCTGCCAGGACTGGTGATTGCGCTGACGCTGGTGTATTTCGCGCTGCACTACGTGCCGGTGCTGTACCAGACCTCAGCGTTGCTGCTGATCGCTTATGCGCTGCTGTTTCTGCCGCTGGCTCAGGCGCCGATTCGTACGGCATTGAACAAGGCTGCGCCGCAGCTGGAAGAGGCGGCTCGCACGCTGGGGGCCTCATCCTTCAGTGCGTTTTGCCGGGTGACCCTGCCGATTATTTTCCCGGCACTCGGCGCGGCGTTTGCGCTGGTGTTTCTGGACGCGATGAAGGAGCTGACGGCGACGTTGCTGCTGAGTCCGACCGGACTTAATACGTTGGCGACGGAAGTTTGGGCGCATACCGCGAACGTAGAGTTTGCGGCGGCGGCGCCTTATGCGGCGTTGTTGATATTGGTGTCGGGGCTACCGGTTTATCTGCTTACAACGCGAATGTACCTGAGCCGCTAACAAAGCAAAAAAGATCGCAGCCTTCGGCAGCTCCTACAGGGAAACGCATATTCCTGTGCAGGAGCTACCGAAGGCTGCGATCTCTTGATCTTCAGACCTTATCAGGCCCTGAACTGCCCCAGGCTCGCCTTCAACTGCGCTGCCAACCCGTCCAGCACCTTGCCGCTCGCCGTAGTCTCCACCACCGCCTGAGCCGCTTTCTCAGCCTGCGCGTGAATGGTTTCAACCCGACCCCGCACCGCCTGCGCGCCTTGCGCCTGATGCGCTGCTGCCTGCGTTGCCAGGCCAATGGCCGCATGCACCTGCTCGACCGACACCTGCACCGACTGCTGCAACCGCGCACTGTCACGCAATACCAGCAGACCTTCGCTGGCCTGACGCCCGGCCTGACCGATCGCGGCAACCGCCTCACGTGCACCTTGCTGCAAGGCCACGATGTGCGCCTGAATGTCGCCCGTGGAGCTCTGGGTCTTGCTCGCCAATGCCCGTACTTCGTCCGCCACTACGGCAAAGCCGCGGCCGGTCTCGCCTGCACGCGCTGCTTCAATGGCAGCGTTCAGCGCCAGCAGGTTGGTCTGCTCGGCGATCCCGTGAATCACGGTGAGCACCACTTCAATCTGTTCACTCTGCTGCGCCAGTCGCTCGATGACTTTCGCCCCGGTATCGACCTGTCCGGCCAACGCCTCTATCAAGCTGCCGACTTTCGCCGAGGTCCGGGTGTTTTCATCGGTCGCAGAACGGATGTCCACCACCTGCTGCAAGGCTGCCTGCATGGCATGACTTTCAGACTGCGCTTCATCAGCCATCTGCGACAACGCGCGCAGACTTTCGGCAACCTCGTCACGCTGCATGCCCGCGGCCGCGTCGGCACCAGCGTTACGCAAGGTCATGGCGCCAATTTCAACGCCCGTGCGCTGGGCCACGTCGCCCGCCTCACGCACGATGGGTTGCAACTTGTCCACAAAGCGATTGACCGCCGACGCCATATCGCCAATCTCGTCCTTGCTGTTGATCTGCACGCGCTTGGTCAGATCACCCTCGCCTGCCGCCAGGTCGTCCATCGCGGCAATCAGCATCTTCAAGCGGTTGACCACACGACGACCCAGGACCACGGCCAGCAACAGCAGTACGCCGAAACCCACAAGCGCCAGACCCATGCCGATGCGCCAGCGCAAGGTCGCTGCAGCTTCCTGCACGGTACTGGTGGTGTTGGCTTTCATTTCCGAGGCGGTCGACTGAGCGGAGGTCAGGCGAGCCCGCATCGCGGTGGCGCTGTCAGCTGCCGCACCTTTGAGGCTATCGCCGACCAGTTGATCACTGCTGGCGATCAGCGCCGAGAAGCGCTTGTCCAACGCGGCCAGATCGGTTTCCACCGAGGCGGTGGAAACGCCCATCAAAACCTTGCCGATTTCCACGCCATTTGGGTTGATCGAGGCTTCGAGGTAGTAGACCGAAGGATCGTTCTTCGCCGCATCCAGCACTTTGTCCAGTGCGCGCTCGCCCTGGCCTTTCTCCAGAAGGGCCTTGTTGATCGGGTTTTCGCGATTGAGGTAGCGCGTCAGATGCTGCCCCGTTGCGTCGTCATAAACCACGAACAGCACGTTCGGATTGCGCTGGGCGCGACGGGCGAATTCGGACAGGGTTGGCACGTCGCTGTCCCACATGGCGCGGGGTGCGACCGAGGCCAGGAGCTGCGCCATATCATTGGCGGAATCCTTCAGATCCTTTTCCAGCGTGGCACGCAGCTGAGCCTGTTCTTCCTCCAGCTTCGAGGACAAACCGGCCGTGAGGCGCTGGCGTGTACTGGTGGAGAGGTTGTCGAGGCTCGACGTGACTTCACGCCCTGCCTGCTCCAGCTCACCAGAGAGCTTTTGACTGTCCGCCCCAAGGCGCACACCCAGATCGGCTTCCAGTGCAGTCACTGTGCTTCGAGTCAGAGCAACAGCCACCAGCACCTGCACCAAAAGGGCGATACCAAGGGTAACGAACACCGGCCGCAATAGACGGCTTTGTAACAATGAGAGAACCGCCGACACTTGATATCCCTCTGCCTGGACGCCATTAAATTGATGGCACGCCAGAAGACGTGCTCTTAATGAAGATCACAGCAAAGGTCATGCCGTCCAACAGGCAAAAACGACAAAGGGCCCGATTAAGGGCCCTTTGTGTTTTACATCAACGGCTTATTAAGCGAACGGGTGACGCAGAACGATGGTTTCGTTGCGATCCGGGCCCGTCGAAATAATGTCAATCGGCGCACCGATCAGCTCTTCAACACGCTTGATGTAGGCACGTGCGTTCGCTGGCAACTCTTCCAGGGTTTTGGCACCCACGGTCGACTCGGTCCAGCCCGGCACTTCTTCGTACACAGGCTGCAGACCCACGTAGCTGTCAGCATCAGTCGGGGCAACAACTTTACCTTCTGCATCTTTGTAGCCGACGCAGATGTTGATGGTTTCCAGACCGTCGAGCACGTCCAGCTTGGTCAGGCAGATGCCCGAGATGCTGTTCACATCGATAGCGCGACGCAGGATAACGGCGTCGAACCAGCCACAACGACGGGCACGGCCGGTCGTCGCGCCGAACTCGTGACCTTGTTTGGCCAGGTGCGCACCGACTTCGTCGAACAGTTCAGTCGGGAATGGACCCGAGCCTACACGCGTGGTGTAAGCCTTGGTGATGCCCAGGATGTAGTCCAGGAACATCGGGCCAACACCCGAACCGGTAGCAACGCCGCCAGCGGTGGTGTTAGAACTGGTCACGTACGGATAGGTACCGTGGTCGATGTCCAGCAACGAACCCTGGGCGCCTTCAAACATGATGTCTTTGCCTGCGCGACGCAGATCGTGCAGCTCGGCCGTCACGTCCAGCATCAGCGGCTTGAGCAGCTCAGCGTATGCTTTACATTCGGCCAGGGTTTTGTCGAATTCGATGGCTGGCTCTTTGTAGTAACCCACCAGCATGAAGTTGTGGTAATCCACCAGTTCACGCAGTTTGTCTTCAAAGCGCGGCATGTTGAGCAGGTCGCCAACACGCAGGCCACGACGAGCAACCTTGTCTTCGTAGGCCGGGCCGATGCCGCGACCGGTGGTACCGATCTTCAGCTCGCCACGGGCCTTTTCACGGGCCTGGTCCAGCGCAACGTGGAAGGACAGGATCAGCGGGCAGGACGGGCTGATACGCAGGCGCTCACGCACCGGCACGCCTTTCTCTTCCAGCTTGACGATCTCGCGCAGCAAGGCGTCCGGTGCAACCACCACGCCGTTGCCGATCAGGCACTGCACGCCTTCGCGCAGTACGCCCGACGGGATCAGGTGCAAGACGGTTTTTTCGCCATCGATCACCAGGGTGTGGCCAGCGTTGTGGCCACCCTGGTAGCGCACTACGGCGGCAGCATGTTCGGTCAGCAGATCAACGATCTTGCCTTTGCCCTCATCACCCCATTGGGTGCCCAGGACTACGACATTCTTACCCATAACACTTGTCCTCATTCGCGCAAACTTGGTGCCGGCCACGGGCCGACAGGAAAACTCAAGAAGCCAGTGGCGATACTTGCCAAAGCCCGTTCTGCTGAATCAATTGCCGGTCGCAGTCCGCTTCACGGGCGGCGGCCAAAGGTTGTCCAGGCAAGGCCTGAACGACACGCTGACCCTCACTGCGCAACTGGCAAACCTGCTGCCAGAGTGCCGCATCCGTACTGTCAGGCATCCAGATACCGCCAGACGGTAGCTCGATGTCAGCACGCCCCAGGGTCACCAGGGTTTTCAAATCGGTAGAGAAGCCGGTTGCCGGACGGGCACGACCGAAGTCGGCGCCGATGTCGTCGTAACGACCGCCCTGGGCAATGGACTGGCCAACGCCCGGCACGAACACCGCGAACACCACACCGGTGTGGTAGTGGTAGCCGCGCAGCTCGCCAAGGTCGAAGTAAAGCGGCAATTCAGGGAAACGCGTGGACAGACGCTCGGCAATCGCCAGCAAGTCATCCAGAGCCGCCAACACTGGCGCCGGCGCATCTGCCAGACGTACGCGCGCAGCTTCCAGCACTTCACGGCCGCCACACAGGTCAACCAACGCCCGCAGCATGCCCGACAGATCGGCAGGCAAGCCTTCGGTCAAGGTAATGACCTCGTCGATGGCCTTGCGTTGCAACGCATCGAACAACTGTTGTTCAACTTCACCGGACAAACCGGCCGCGCGGGCCAGGCCGCGGTAGATACCCACATGACCGAGGTCCATGTGCACATCCGGCACATCGGCCAGTTGCAGCATGGCCAGCATCAGACTGATGACTTCCACGTCGCTGCTCGGGCTGGCATCGCCGTACAACTCGGCGCCCAGCTGAATCGGGCTGCGCGAGGACGACAAGGCGCGTGGCTGAGCGTGCAGCACGCTGCCGGCATAGCACAGGCGGCTCGGACCTTCGCGACGCAGGGTGTGCGCGTCGATGCGCGCCACTTGCGGCGTGATGTCGGCACGGAAACCCATCTGCCGACCCGATTGCGGGTCGATGACCTTGAAGGTACGCAGATCGAGGTCCTGGCCGGCACCGGTCAGCAGGGATTCCAGGTACTCGATATGGGGAGTCACGACAAACTCGTAACCCCAGCTCTGGAACAGATCCAACACCTGACGACGCGCGACTTCAATGCGCGCCGCTTCCGGTGGCAGTACTTCTTCGATGCCATCTGGCAGCAGCCAGCGGTCTACCGTTGCCATTACGCCATTCCCCTATGGTCCGGGCGGCCAGCCTTTGGGCGAGCCTTGAGTGAAGCAGAAAATGATCGGCCTTGTTGACAAGCCACGCATGAACAACGCGGCGAAAAGCCTGAAAATAAGCTTCGCCAATCACTTTCCTCGAAAAACCTGTCGAGTCATTCGACTCGGGCGCCTGCATAAACAACAGCAATCAAACGTGCAGACGCAAAAAAGCCGGGAATTTCCCGGCTGCCGCATCATACACACGTTTTCCCAAAGGATCACCCCGCCCGAGGCTTTAGCCGCCAGGCGGGGGATGATTCAGGTCAACGTCGTATCAAGGCTTGGCTTTTTCCAGGTAACGGAAGAAGTCGCTGCTTGGGTCCAGGACCATGACGTCGGATTTGTTCGCGAAGCTTTCACGGTAGGCGCGCAGGCTACGGTAGAAACCGTAGAACTCCTGATCCTGGCCGTAGGCCTTGGAGTAGATCGCAGCGGCCTGGGCATCGCCATCACCGCGAACCTCTTCGGATTCACGATAGGCTTCAGCCAGCAGCACGCGGCGTTGACGATCGGCGTCGGCACGAATGCCTTCCGCCAGCTCGTTACCCTTGGCGCGGTGCTCGCGAGCTTCACGCTCACGCTCGGAGCTCATGCGCTCGAACACACTGCGATTTACTTCTTTCGGCAGATCGATGGCCTTGACCCGAACATCGACCACTTCGATGCCCAGCTCTTTTTCCGCCATCGTGTTCAACGAGGCAGTGATATCGGACATCAACGCGTCGCGCTCACCAGAAACCACTTCATGCAGCGTGCGCTTACCAAACTGGTCACGCAGGCCCGACTCCAGACGACGGGAAAGACGCTCGTCAGCGATCTGCTTGAGACCGGAAGTTGCGGTGTAGAAGCGCTCGGCGTCCTTCACCCGCCACTTGGCGTAGGCATCGACCATGACCGCTTTCTTTTCCAGCGTCAGGAAGCGTTGTGTCGGTGCATCCAGCGTCATCAGACGCGCGTCGAATTTACGCACCTGGTTAACGTAAGGCACTTTCACATGCAGGCCAGGCTGAACATCGGCCTGAACCACACGACCAAATTGCAGCAGCACCGCACGCTCGGTCTGAGCCACGATGTAGAAGCAGTTCCAGGCTGCGATCGCTACAACGACGACGACAATAAGGGTGATCAGCGATTTATTGCTCATCAGCGACTCTCCCTGGTACGTGCTGGCTGTTGCTGCAGATCAGCTGCCGCACGTGCATTCGCTTCATTGCTGGTGGCAGCCGCGCCAGGCACGGACGTGCTGGTGTTGCGACCACTTTCGACCATCTTGTCCAGCGGCAAGTACAGCAGATTGCTCTGGCCATTCTTGTTGCCGGTCACGAGAACCTTGCTGGTATTGCTGAAGACTTCCTGCATGGTGTCCAGATACAGACGCTCGCGGGTGACTTCAGGTGCCTTGCGATACTCGGCGACCAGTTTGGTGAAGCGATCGGCCTCACCCTTGGCGCGCGAGACGGTTTCATCGCGGTAACCATTGGCATCTTCAAGGATGCGCTGGGCCTGGCCACGGGCTTCCGGCACGACGCCGTTGGCGTAGGTTTCAGCCTGGTTGCGCGAACGCTGCTCGTCTTCACGGGCGCGAATCACGTCATCGAAAGCTTCCTGCACTTCACGCGGTGCCGCTGCGTTCTGTACGTTGACCTGGGTAATGGTGATGCCGGTGCGGTATGTATCCATGAAGCGTTGCAGACGCTCCTTGATTTCACTGGCCATCAACTCACGACCTTCGGTCAGCACCTGGTCCATCGCGGTGGAACCCACCACATGGCGCAAGGCACTTTCAGTCGCGTGCTGCAGACTGATTTCCGGCTGGTCTACGCTCAGCACGAAGTCCTGCAGGTTGCTGATCTTGTACTGCACGGTCAGCGGCACTTCGACGATGTTTTCGTCTTCAGTCAGCATTTGACCCTGCTTGGTATAGGCACGCTCACGCGTGACGTTTTCCAGGTACTTTCGATCGAGCGGCGGGAAATAGATGTTCAGGCCCGGGCCGACGGTTTCATAGTACTTGCCGAAGCGAAGCACCACGGCTTGCTCCTGCTCGTCGACCACGTAGACCGCGCTGTACAACCACACGGCCGCCAATACGACCAGGCCGATGCCGAGCAGGCCGCCGAAGCCGCCACTCTTGCCCGAACCACCGCCGTCGTCACCACGTTTCTTACCACCACCGAACAACCCATTCAGGCTTTCCTGCAGCTTTCGGAAGGCCTCGTCGAGATCCGGTGGTCCCTTGCGGTCGCCGTTATTGCGGCGCTTGCCACCCCAAGGATCCTGATTGTTCGAGTTGCCACCCGGCTCATTCCAAGCCATAGCGCTCTCCATCTGATAAAGCAAAGACGCACCCACGGCGCGCCGACCAATGCTACAGAATGCCTGTCACCACGGCACAACCGCTTTCTCAGGCTTTTATTGCAAAGTGTGTTGCTCGATGAACTCTGTCGGCACAACGCCTTCACGGCTGACCAGCCGATTGAGCTCCGAGCGCGGCAATCGAACGGCCAGCAAGCTGACACCTTCTTCGTCGTGTTCTTCTTTCTGCACTGCTCCGAGTTCGAAGAACTGCGCACGCAGTCGAGCGAATCGTTGCGGCAAGCGCAAGGTACCGATAAACAACTCACTGCCCAGCAACTCGGCAATGGCTTGTTCAAGCAGTTCCAGACCACTGCCATCACGCGCAGACAGCCAGACCCGTTGAGGCTTGCCGTTTTCGTCGCGCTGGATTTGTGGTTCAACGCCTTCAAGCAAATCGAGTTTGTTATAGACCTCGAGGATCGGCAAGTCCTGGGCACCAATCTCGCCCAGCACCACCATCACCTGCTCGATCTGCAACATGCGATCCGGTTCGGCCGCGTCGATCACGTGCAACAGCAGGTCGGAGTTACTCGACTCTTCGAGGGTAGACCGAAATGCCTCGACCAGCTTGTGGGGCAAGTGGCGAATGAAACCCACAGTGTCAGCCAGGACAATCGGCCCCAGGTCGTCCAGTTCCAGACGGCGCAAGGTCGGGTCCAGCGTGGCAAACAACTGGTCAGCCGCGTACACGTCGGATTTCGTCAGGTTATTGAAGAGCGTGGATTTACCGGCGTTGGTATACCCCACCAAAGACACGGTAGGGATATCCGCACGCGTACGACCACGTCGCGACTGTTCGCGCTGGCTGCGCACTTTTTCCAACCGGCCCTTGATCTGTCGCAGGCGAACCCGCAGCAAGCGGCGGTCAGTTTCCAGCTGGGTTTCACCCGGGCCACGCATGCCGATACCGCCACCTTGACGTTCAAGGTGAGTCCAGCCACGAACCAGACGGGTACTCATGTGGTCAAGTTGGGCCAGTTCTACCTGGAGCTTGCCTTCATGGGTACGGGCGCGCTGGGCGAAAATATCGAGAATCAGGCCGGTGCGGTCGATCACGCGACACTCGAAAACACGTTCGAGGTTACGTTCCTGACTGGGCGTGAGGATGTGATTGAAGATCACCAGATCTGCCTTTTCGGCATGGACCAGGTCGCGTAGTTCCTCGACCTTGCCGCTACCGATCAGGTATTTGGCGGTTGGCCGATGACGCGGCACGTTAAAAAACGCAACGGTCTCGGCGCCGGCCGAATTAGCCAATTCCTGAAACTCCTGCGGGTCTTCGCGCGCCTCAGGGTCCTGTCCATCCAAGTGAACGAGGATCACTCGCTCACCACCACCGTGGCGCTCAAAGAACAAAGGAGACTCCTATCAGGCGTTACCTGGCTCAGCGTCGCCTGCCTCGGATTCGGTTGCGCTAGGCAGACGAATTGGACGAACCGGCACCACTGTAGAGATAGCGTGTTTGTAAACCATCTGGCTGACGGTGTTTTTCAGCAGGATAACGAACTGGTCGAAAGACTCGATCGTGCCTTGCAGTTTGATCCCGTTGACCAGGTAGATCGACACCCCAACTTTCTCTTTACGTAAAGTATTCAAGTAAGGGTCTTGTAGCGAATGCCCTTTTGACATGTGCCGCACTCCTTTAAGGATTCAATATAAAAAAATAGGTAAACAGATGGCTTGTGGCCGTCACACCCCCAAGGATAGACGGCAATTGCAAGGACTCAGCTCAATATGGAGATGGTCCCCAGGTATTTCAAGGCGCGCGGCAGATTGTCGCAATCCAGGCTGTCCAGCCAGTGTAAATCAGCCCAACTGCGCAGCCAGGTGAACTGACGCTTTGCCAATTGGCGCGTGGCAATGATTCCACGCTCCTGCATCTCGGCTTGCGTCAGCTTGCCATCCAGGTAGTCCCAGACTTGTCGGTAGCCTACCGCACGTATAGACGGCAACCCTGAATGCAGGTCACTTCGCTCACGCAGGGCTACGACCTCGTCAATGAATCCCTGTTCCAACATTAAAGTGAATCTTTGTTTAATTCGCTCGTGCAGTACCTGGCGATTTGCCGGAGCAATGGCCAAGTTCGCGACAGTATAGGGCAATTGTTGCAGTCCCGAAGCGGCTGCTTCAGTACTTTGCGCACTTTGTCGCTGCCGCAGCTCGGTCATGCTCTGACCACTGACGCGATAAACTTCCAGTGCTCGACTCAGGCGCTGGGGATCGTTCGGGTGAATACGTGCGGCGGATTGCGGGTCGATGAGTGCCAATTGGTCATGCAGGGCTTGCCAGCCAAGGCGTGCGGCTTCTTCTTCGATCTGCGCGCGGACTTCAGGATCCGCGGCTGGCATGTCCGCCAGACCTTCAACCAAAGCCTTGTAATAGAGCATTGTGCCACCCACCAGCAGCGGAATTTTTCCGCGTGCGGTGATGTCGGCCATGGCTTCGAGGGCGTCACGGCGGAAATCCGCAGCGGAATAGCTCTCTGCCGGATCGAGAATGTCGATCAGACGGTGGGGGAATTCGGCCAGAATCTCTTTCGAGGGCTTGGCGGTGCCGATGTCCATGCCGCGATAGACCAGCGCCGAATCGACACTGATCAACTCGCAAGGCAAGACTTTGGTGAGCTCGATGGCCAGGTCGGTCTTGCCCGCTGCTGTCGGGCCCATCAGGAAAATCGCAGGAGGGAGCTGGCTCATCAACGACCGCGCAGGAACAGTTTGTCCAGATCGTCCAGGCCCAATTGGGTCCAGGTCGGCCGGCCATGGTTACATTGACCGCTGCGCTCGGTGTTTTCCATATCACGCAGCAGACCGTTCATTTCCGGCAGGGCCAGACGCCGATTCGCCCGAATCGCGCCGTGGCAGGCCATGGTGCCGAGCAATTCGTTCAGGTGCGCCTGAATCCGGTCGCTGGTGCCGTATTCCATCAAATCCGACAACACGTCGCTCACCAATCGATTGGCTTCCGCCTGCTTGAGCAAGGCTGGAATCTGCCGGATGGCCAGCGTTTCCGGGCCCAGACGCTGCAATTCAAAGCCCAGACGCTGGAACCACGCGACGTTTTCTTCGGCGCAGTCACCTTCGCGCTCGCTCACAGCCAAAGACTCCGGCACCAACAACGGTTGACCGCTCAGGCCTTCGCTGGCCATGGCGACTTTCAGGCGTTCATACATGATCCGCTCGTGCGCGGCGTGCATGTCCACCAGCACCAGGCCCTGGGCGTTTTCCGAAAGAATGTAGATGCCTTTGAGCTGCGCCAGCGCATAACCCAGCGGAGGAATATCGTCCTGACCGGCCGGAAGTGCGACGGCGTTGGCTTCAGGCAACGGCGCAAAAAATTCACGATACGCCGCCTGGGCTTCAGCCGCAGGCACGCCCGACTGGGGACGCGCCGTGTACTGATACTGATAACCGGCGCCAGCGCCGGAACCCGCAGCGGTGTTGAATGACGGTTGTGCCTGAGGCTGTTCCAGCAGCGCATTGGCCGCCAGGCGCATTTCGCCTTGGGGACCGAATTCCCCCGCATCGATGCCGGTCGGGCGAACAATGGCCGTCGCCACCGGCGCCGCCAAATGATCATCCGGCCGTACATCGCCCAAAGCGCGGTGCAAGGTGCCATAAAGAAAATCGTGAACCATGCGTCCGTCACGGAAGCGTACTTCGTGTTTGGTCGGGTGCACGTTGACGTCGACACCGGCCGGATCGACTTCGAAAAACAGCACGAACGTCGGGTGCCGACCATTGAACAGCACGTCGCGATACGCCTGGCGCACCGCGTGAGCCACCAGTTTGTCGCGTACGGCACGGCCGTTGACGAAGAAATACTGCAAGTCCGCCTGGCTGCGGTTGAACGTCGGCAAGCCAACCCAACCCCATAAATGCAGACCATTGCGCTCGATCTCGATCGGCAGCGCCTGTTCGAGAAAACCCGAACCGCAAATCGCCGCCACTCGCCGCGCACGGGCCGCGTCATCATGGGCTTCGTGCAGGCTGAGGATGGTTTTGCCGTTGTGGCGCAAATGGAACGCCACGTCGAAGCGCGCCAGGGCCAGACGCTTGATCACTTCCTGGAGGTGATCGAATTCGGTTTTTTCGGTCTTGAGGAATTTGCGCCGCGCCGGAGTGTTGAAAAACAGGTCACGCACTTCCACCGAAGTACCCACCGGGTGAGCGGCCGGTTGCACGCGGGGCGCCATGTCCCGGCCTTCGGTTTCAACCTGCCAGGCCTGATCGGCATCGCGGGTGCGGGACGTCAGGGTCAGGCGCGCCACGGAACTGATCGAGGCGAGTGCTTCACCGCGAAACCCGAGGCTCATGACCTGTTCGAGATCTTCCAGGTTGCGGATCTTGCTGGTGGCGTGTCGCGCCAGGGCCAGTGGCAGGTCATCGGCAGAAATGCCGCTGCCATCGTCGCGCACCCGCAGCAGCTTGACGCCGCCCTGCTCGACATCGACATCGATGCGCCTGGCGCCGGAGTCGAGGCTGTTTTCCAGCAACTCCTTGATCACCGAAGCGGGACGCTCAACCACCTCACCGGCGGCAATCTGGTTCGCCAGTCGCGGGCTGAGGAGCTCGATGCGAGCGCTGTTGATCACGGCCTGATTCATTCTTTGGACGCCAGTTCAGTGCCGGGAATGGTCAGGGTCTGACCGATTTTCAGCTCGTCACTTTTGAGATTGTTGGCACTGCGCAAGGTGGCCGGGGACACCTGATAACGCACGGCAATCATCGCCAGGGTTTCGCCCGGGTTGACCCGGTGATCCCGTGGGCCCTGGGCGATCTTGCCGGAATCACGCAACCAGGCAATGTAAGTGCCCGGCGGTGGATTCTGCTGGAAGAACTGACGCACGCCGCTGCTGATCGAGCGCGCCAGCGCTTGCTGGTGGCTGGCCGCCGCGAGTTTCGACGCTTCGTTGGCGTTGGAGATGAATCCGGTTTCCACCAGGATCGACGGGATGTCCGGCGATTTCAGCACCATGAAACCGGCTTGTTCCACGCGCTGTTTGTGCAGTGGCGTCACGCGACCGATGTTGCTCAGCACTTTTTGGCCAACGTTCAGGCTGGAGGTCAGGGACGCGGTCATCGACAGGTCGAGCAGAACGCCTGCGAGCATTCGGTCCTTGTCGTCGAGGCTGACGTTGCCGGCACCGCCGATCAAGTCGGAACGGTTTTCGCTGTCGGCCAGCCAGCGGGCTGTTTCAGACGTGGCGCCGCGATCCGACAAGGCGAACACCGACGCACCGAACGCAGCCGCCGAAGGCGCGGCGTCGGCGTGGATGGAGACAAAGAGGTCGGCGCCCTTCTTACGGGCGATTTCGGTACGGCCACGCAACGGGATGAAGTAGTCACCGGTGCGGGTCAGTTCGGCGCGGAAGCCCTTCATGCCGTTGACCTGACGCTGCAATTCGCGGGCGATGGCCAGCACCACGTCTTTTTCACGCTGGCCGCGAGAGCCGGAGGCGCCCGGGTCCTCACCGCCGTGGCCGGCATCGATGACCACGATGATGTCGCGCTTGCCAGCCGGAGCGGGCGGCAATTTGACCGGTGGATCTACCGGGGTGACCGGGACCGGTGCCACGGTCGCCACGTTGGTCGGCGGCGGGATCGGCGCGGCGTCGGCGGCGTTATCGAACAGATCGACCACCAGGCGATTGCCGTACTGGGCGTTCGGCGCCAGGGTGAAGCTTTTTGGCGTGACGGCTTTTTTCAGGTCGATGACCACACGCAAGTCGGTCGGCGTGCGTTGGGCCGAACGCATGGCGGTGATGGGCGTATTCGAAGCATTGACGTTCAGTGGTGCGCCGAGGGACGCGCCATTGATGTCGATAACCAGTCGATCCGGGGATGTCAGGGTGAAAACGCTGTGCTGCACCGGCCCGGTCAGGTCGAACACCAACCGTGTGTTGTCCGGCGCCCGCCACAGGCGAACGCTGTTGACCTTTGTTTCAGCCACAGCGTCGACGGTCACCGCCAAAAACAACATCCCTACGGCAGCTACCATCGCGCGAAAGCGCATACCTGACCCCATCATTTAATTGGATTCCAATGCCAAAGCGGCACACCACGACTCGCCACGCGAGCCCTGGGACAAAATTTTCAGCGAACGCCCGCTGCCTTGCGGGCTAATGGTAATGGTCAGGTCGGGCTTTGGCAAAAAGCCTGCACCTTTGCGGGGCCATTCGATCAGGCATAACGCGTCGTCTTCGAAGTAGTCGCGGATGCCGAGGTACTCCAGTTCTTCAGGGTCGACCAAGCGATAGAGATCGAAATGGAAGGCGCGGATGTCACCGATCTCGTAGGGCTCGACCAGCGTGAAGGTCGGACTTTTAACCGCGCCTACATGCCCTAGGCCCCGGATGATGCCCCGCGACAGCGTGGTCTTGCCCGCCCCCAGATCCCCTTCCAGAAAAATCAGACCGTGCCCTTGAGTGGTTTTTGCGATGCGCTCGCCAAATGCGGTCATCGCCTCTTCATCAGCCAGGTACAGGGTTACTTCAGACACGGTGCTTGCTCCTCCAACAACTGACGAATGGCTGGAATCAGATCACTGGCCGCCAGCCCACGGCCCGATTTACCTTGTTGCGCACCGGCATTGGCGTGCAGCCAGACCGCCAGGCAAGCGGCGTCGTACGCATTCATGCCTTGCGCCAGCAATGCGCCAACCAATCCAGCCAGCACATCGCCCAGACCAGCGGTGGCCATGGCCGGGTGGCCTTGATGACACAACGCCAGGCGCCCGTCGGGACTGGCGATCAGGCTGCCGGCGCCTTTCAGAATCACGACAGCTGTGTATTTTTTGCTCAATGCGTGAGCGGCGGACGGACGGTCAGCCTGAACTTCAGCGGTACTTATCCCGAGCAACCGCGCCGCCTCCCCTGGATGCGGGGTGATCACGCAGTCCATGGGCAAGCTCACATGTTGTTCGGCCAGCAGGTTCAGCGCGTCGGCGTCCCATACCTGCGGCAACGGCGCATTGGCCGCCGCCGACAACAGACTGCGCCCCCACGAAGCCTGCCCCAGGCCCGGCCCCACTACCAGCACGGAAACCTTTTGCAGCAATCCCATCAACTGATTGGCTGACGAAGTGCCCACTACCATGGCTTCGGGGATTCGGGCGAGTGCTGCGGGCACATGCTCGCTGCGGGTGGCCACCGAAACCATGCCGGCCCCACTGCGCAGGGCACTTTGCGCGCTCAACAAAATGGCACCGCCAAAGCCGCGATCCCCGCCGATCAACAAAACATGGCCGAATTTGCCTTTATGGGCAGTCGGCGCGCGATCCGCCAAACGCGGCAATTTGCCGGCCGTCAGGCGACGCGCACTGACGCCAATCCCGTTGTACGACTCGGGAGAAGCCTGCAGATCATTGAAAACCAACTCACCCACCACGTCCGCCGCTTCGCCCGTGAACAGTCCCAACTTCAAACCGATGAAGGTCACGGTCAGATTCGCCCGAACGGCCACGCCGAGCACACGCCCTGTATCGGCACACAGTCCCGAAGGAATGTCCACGGCAGCAACCGGCAGATCGCTGGCATTGATCGCGGCGATGACACTGGCGTAAGGCTCTCGCACCTCGCCTGTCAGACCGGTGCCCAGCAAGGCGTCCAACACGACACCGCGCAAATCGGATTGCGCGCTCCAGGCTTGAACGGCAACGCCTTCGGACAGGGCCTCGGCGTGGGCCAACCCGGCATCGCCCTGCAAACGCTGAGGATCACCCGCCGCCAATACGCGCACATGCCAACCGGCACGCCGGGCCAACACCGCCACCAGATAGCCATCACCGGCGTTATTGCCTTGACCGGCGACTACCGTCAGCTCGTTGGCCGTCGGCCACTGTCGGACCAGCGCACGCCAGGTCGCCCGTGCTGCACGGTGCATCAATTCGAAGCCCGGCGTACCCGCCGCAATCAGGCTCGCATCGAGGGCTCGCACTTGTGCGGCGCTGTACAGCGCGTCGGGTAAATCATCTTTAGTGTGCGGCATGCGTCTTCGGGCTCCGATGTCTGGCAGAATTATACGCACCTCAGCTCCGGTTTCTCTCGCCTCATGCCTGCTATTACCACAGACCTGCCCGCCCTCGCCCAATCCATCAAGGACTGGGGCCGCGAGCTGGGCTTTCAGCAAGTCGGCATCAGCGGCCTGGACCTGGCCGAGCATGAACAGCACCTGGAGCGCTGGCTTGCGGCCGGCTACCACGGCGAAATGGACTACATGGGTGCCCACGGCACTAAACGCTCACACCCGGAAGAGCTCGTGCCCGGTACGCTTCGGGTGGTGTCCCTGCGCATGGATTACCTGCCGGGTGATACTGAAATGGCCAAACGCCTCGCCCAACCGGAAAAAGCCTACGTGTCGCGTTATGCCTTGGGCCGCGATTACCACAAATTGATCCGTAAACGTGTGCAACAACTGGCAGAAAAGATTCAGGCGGTCATCGGCCCGTTCGGCTACCGCGCGTTTGTCGACAGTGCGCCGGTGCTGGAAAAAGCCATAGCGGAACAGGCGGGCCTTGGATGGATCGGCAAAAATACCCTGGTCTTGAATCGCAAGGCCGGCAGTTATTTCTTCCTCAGTGAGCTGTTTGTCGACTTGCCGCTGCCCGTCGACCCGCCCCACAGCACCGAACATTGCGGCCGCTGCACCGCGTGCCTCGACATCTGCCCGACCAACGCCTTTGTCGGCCCTTATGTGCTGGATGCCCGTCGCTGCATTTCCTACCTGACCATCGAACTGAAAAGCGCGATCCCCGAAGACTTGCGGCCATTGATCGGCAATCGGGTCTTCGGCTGCGACGACTGCCAGATCGTCTGCCCGTGGAACCGCTTCGCTCGCCCGTCCGGCGAAAGCGACTTCAAGCCACGGCACAATCTGGACAACGCCGAACTGGCGGAGCTGTTTATGTGGGACGAAGACAAGTTCCTCAGCAGCACTGAAGGCTCGCCGTTACGGCGTGCCGGTTATGAGCGCTGGTTGCGGAATCTGGCGGTGGGCCTGGGGAATGCGCCGTCGAGCATTCCGGTGCTGGAAGCGTTGAAGGCGCGGCGCGAGTATCCGTCGGAACTGGTTCGCGAGCATGTGGAATGGGCGTTGAAGCAACACGCCGAACGTCAGGCTTCGTCGTTATAAACGAATTTCGGCATTTCCCAGTGGAAACGAATCGCCAACAACCTCAGCAGGAAGCCGCCGAACAGGGTGATCAGAATTGCCTGTTCTCCCGGCACGTTCAAATACAGGCACAGCATGTAGCACCACGCCGCCGCGAACGACACGCTGGCGTAGAGTTCGCGACGGAAGATCAGCGGGATGTCGTTACAGAAGATGTCGCGCAGGATGCCGCCGAATACCCCGGTGATCACGCCGCTGACCGAGGCCACCAGCATGCCGTGGCCCATTTCCAGGGCAGTCATGCAACCGATCAGGGTGAACGCCACCAGGCCCACGGCGTCGAGCACCAGAAACAGTGAGCGCAAGTGACGCATCCAGCGCGCAGCGAAGACCGTGAACATGGCTGCAATCGATGTCAGCACCAGGTATTCCGGGTGTTTCACCCACGTCAGCGGGTAATGGCCGAGCAGCACGTCACGCACCGAACCACCGCCCAACGCCGTGATGCAGGCGATCAGCACCACGCCGAACCAGTCCATGCCCCGACGACCGGCAGACAGGGCACCGGTCATGGCTTCGGCGGTAATGGCGATCAGGTAAAGCATCAGCAACATGGTGGCGGTCCTTGCAGGAAGGCGCGCAGTCTAGCCATTTAGTCCCGGCACCAAAAGAGGGCAAGAACAGACACTGAGTACCTGTGGCGAGGACACTTGCTCCCGCTGGGCCGCGACGCGGCCCCAAAACCAGACACCTTGCTCTTTCAGATGTACCGCATCGACTGGGTTGCGACTGCTTCGCAGCCGAGCGGGAGCAAGCCCCCTCGCCACAAAAGCCCTCCGCCGCCAATCAGAACTTGATGAAATGCTTGCGGTAATGCTGCAACTCGGCGATGGATTCGCGGATGTCGTCCAACGCCAGGTGGGTGCTGCCTTTCTTGAAGCTGTCGCGCACGTCCGGCGCCCAGCGAGCGGCCAGTTCTTTCAGGGTCGAGACGTCGAGGTTGCGGTAGTGGAAATAGCTTTCCAGGGATTTCATGTGGGTATAAAGGAAGCGACGGTCCTGGCAAATGCTGTTGCCACAGATCGGCGACTTACCCTTCGGCACCCACTTCTCCAGGAAGGCAATGGTCTCGGCTTCCGCTTCGGCCATGCTGATGCGGCTGTCGCGCACGCGCTGGGTCAGGCCCGAACCGCCGTGCTGACGGGTGTTCCACTCGTCCATGCCGGCGAGGATTTCATCACTGTGATGGATCGCGATCACCGGCCCTTCGGCCAAGGTGTTCAGATCGCTGTCGGTGACGATGGTGGCCATCTCGATGATGACGTCGGTATCAGGGTTCAGACCGGTCATTTCCAGGTCGATCCAGATCAGATTCTGCGGGTTTTGCATGTGTCGGCTCCTAGGCAATGCTGCGCAGTTTAGCCTAGGCCGGTGGCCGGGCGTGCTAAACTCGCGGCCGTTTTACCTAATCGCTGCATTCTTGATACGGAACACCCATGGCCAAACGCCAACTCAATCGTCGTCAAAACTGGCGCATCGAAAAGATTCAGGGCGAACGCGCTGCACGCGCCGCCAAACGCGAGTCCTCGGCTGTCGAGGCACTCGAAGGTGGCGACCTGGGTCCGGAACAGACCGGCCTGGTGATCGCGCACTTCGGTGTGCAGGTCGAAGTCGAAGCCCTCGATGGCGATTTGGCCGGACAGGTGTTCCGCTGCCACTTGCGTGCCAACCTGCCGGCGCTGGTGACCGGCGATCAGGTGGTCTGGCGTGCCGGCAACCAGGGCATCGGTGTGATCGTGGCGCAACTGCCGCGCAAGACCGAACTCTGCCGTCCGGACAGCCGTGGCCAGCTCAAGCCCGTAGCCGCTAACGTCGACATGATCGTCATCGTCTTCGCGCCACTGCCCGAGCCTCACGCCAACCTGATCGACCGCTATCTGGTCGCGGCGGAGCATGCCGGGATTCGGCCGCTGCTGCTGCTCAACAAATTCGACCTGATCGACGAGCAGAACGCCCCGGCGCTGAATGCCTTGCTCGCGGTTTACCGCACGCTGGGTTATCCGGTCCTCGAAGTGTCGGCGCACCATGGCAATGGCATGGAACAACTTCAGGAACAGCTGGACGGGCGCATCAGCGTGTTCGTCGGCCAGTCCGGCGTCGGCAAGTCGTCGCTGGTCAACAGCCTGCTGCCGGAAGTCGACACCCGCGTCGGCCCGTTGTCCGAGCTGTCCGGCCAGGGCACTCACACCACCACCACCGCGCGGTTGTTCCACTTCCCCGGTGGCGGAGAGCTGATCGACTCCCCGGGTATTCGTGAGTTCGGCCTCGGCCACGTCAGCCGCGCCGACGTCGAAGCCGGCTTCATCGAGTTCAACGACCTGATCGGCACCTGCCGCTTCCGCGACTGCAAGCACGACCGCGAGCCGGGTTGCGCATTGCTCAAGGCATTGGAAGAAGGCCGCGTGCAGCAGCAACGGATGAACAGCTATCGCTCGATCATCGCGAGTTTGCCGGAGAGCAGTTACTAAGCCGCTTCCTGCAGAGACAAAAAAGCCGCGATCATCTCGCGGCTTTTTTGTGCGTCATTGTTTCGGCGGGTCTGTTGGCTTGGGATCATCAAACAGATTCAACCGCTCACGAAGCTCATGCGCCGGCAACGGCTCTTTATCCGCCGGCAACGCGTTCGGATCAGCTGGCGTGGCAGGCACCTCACCCGGGCCACCCTGCCCCTGGGTCGGCTCTGGCGTCGGTTCCGCGCCTTGCGAACCTTCGATGGCACGCTGGGCTTTCTTGGTCAGCACGACAATGTCGATTCGGCGGTTGACCGGGTTGAGCGGGTTCTCGCGATCGAACAAGGCCGACGAGGCATAACCGACCACTCGTGCGATCTGCTGTTCCGGATAACTGCCGGCCACCAGCGCACGGCGTGCGGCGTTGGCCCGGTTGGCCGAAAGCTCCCAGTTACCGAAGTCACCAGTGCCCGAGTACGGCTTGGCATCGGTGTGGCCGCTGATGCTGATCTTGTTCGGCACCGCTTTGATGGTGTCGGCCATGGCCAGCAGGATGTCTTCGAAGTAAGGCTTGAGACGCGCTGAACCCGAGTCGAACATCGGGCGGTTTTCGGCGTCCACGATCTGGATGCGCAAACCGTCCGGCGTGATCTCGAACAGGATCTGGTCCTTGAATTTCTTCAGCTGCGGGTTCTCTTCGACCTTGTTCTGCAATTCTTGCAGCAACAGTTCGAGGCGTTCCTTCTCCACCATCTCAGCCATGCCTTCGACCTGTTCGGCGTCGACAGTCACCTTGTCCGGCTGCGGCTGGGACTTCACCTCAGGGTTGAGGGTGTTTTCCGGCGCCAGGGTCGGCGTGCCGCCCAGGTCGATGATGTAAGGCGTGCCGCTTTCGGAAAAGCCGACCGGGTCCTTGAAGTAACCGGCGATGGCGATCTTCTGTTCCGGTGTTGCGGTAGACAGCAGCCACAGCACCAGGAAGAACGCCATCATCGCCGTCGCGAAGTCGGCGAAGGCGATTTTCCAGGCGCCCCCGTGATGCCCGCCGGCGATGCGCTTGACGCGCTTGATGATTATCGGCTGATTGTTTTCCATGGCTTAGCGACCGCGAACCGCTTGTTCCAGCTCAGCGAAGCTAGGACGGTGCGCCGGGTACAGAACCTTGCGCCCGAACTCTACCGCCAGCGATGGCGGCATGCCGGAAGCCGAAGCCACCAGCGAAGCCTTGATGGCTTCGTAGACGTTCAGTTCTTCCTTGGCATCGTGGGCCAGGGAATGGGCCAGCGGACCGAAGAAACCGTAGGCGGCCAAAATACCGAAGAACGTACCGACCAGTGCCGCACCGACGTGCAGACCGATGGATTTCTGGTCGCCTTCGCCCAGGGACGCCATGGTCACCACGATACCCAATACCGCCGCAACGATACCGAAACCGGGCATGGCGTCGGCGATGCCGTTCACCGCGTGGGAGGGGTGCTCCAGGTCTTCCTTGAGATTGTAGAGTTCCATGTCGAACAGGCCTTCCAGCTCATGGGGAGCCATGTTGCCGGAGGACATGATGCGCAGGTAATCGCAGATGAACGCGGTCATGCGCTCGTCCTTGAGCACCGACGGGTACTTGGCGAAGATGGGACTCGCAGCGGCATCTTCGATGTCGCCTTCGATGGCCATCATGCCTTCGCGGCGGCTCTTGTTGAGGATCTCGTAGATCAGGCCCAACACTTCAAGGTAGTAGCCGTGATTGAACCGCGACCCGAACATGCTCAAGGACTTCTTGAGCACGTGCAGGGTCATGTAACCGGGGTTGGCCTGGAGGAATGCGCCAAGGGCCGCACCACCGATGATCAACACCTCGAAGGGTTGAATCAGGGCTGCAATCTTGCCGTGGGAGAGCACGTATCCGCCGAGCACGCTCGCGAATACGACGATGATGCCGATTATTTTAGCCATAGGTAGGAGAGCACTTACTGAGTCGGGTTCAAGGTCATATTCGGAAGTTAAAAAATCTCTTCTTCTACTTATCGGCAAAACTGCGCCAGACTATAGCCAGTTCAGGCGAAAAGCCAATTTGGCCCGCTCCAGGCATAGGTAATGCAGACGATGGTCGCGTCCAGACATGGCTAACGAAACGAACGTCCCAACTCCAAAACCCACCACACTCGAAGGCTGGGTCAAGCTTCTTGACGGTGTGCGCCTGCCGGTTCCGCAGGCCAGTCACGACCGTGTCTGCAAAGCCATCCGCGACGATCGCAGTTCCCTGCGCGATATCGCCGAGTTGATGCAGGACAGCCCCGCCCTGGCCTTGAGCGTGATCCGCGAAGCCAACCGGCACACCCACGGCAGCATGACCGAGCCGGCGGAAAACCTCGAGGTGGCGATCAATCGCCTCGGTTTGAAGCGCACCGAAGAACTGCTCGCCCGGTTGCCCGCGGAACCTGAGTCGCAAATCCCCGTGGCCCTGCGTCAGTTGCAGATGATCAGTCAGCACGCGACGCAACAGGCCAACGGTTTTTTCGCCGCTCGCCTGGCGCGGCTGTGGCAGGACATCCACTGGGGCAGCCTGCTGTTTCTTTCGCCGCTGTGGCCCATGGCGTTGACCCATCCGCAGCTGCTTGAAGAATGGGAACTGCGGGTCATCCATAAAGGCGAGTCGGCCCGCAACGTCGAGAAACAATTGTTCGGCGTTCGCCTGCTGGAAATCGCTCAGGCGCTGGTGGATATCTGGCACCTGCCGATCTGGGTGCAGCAGGGTTACAAGTTGTTGCTCAACGAGCAGCGGGAACTGGTGAAAGTCCTGCGCATCGCCCGCGACAGCGATCATCCATTGCGCCAGCAGAACCGTCTTGATGACGATCCGACCCTTCGCCGCTGGCTCAATCAACCGGCCAACACCGTGTTGCTGTCCAACGGTCTGGCGCTGTCGGCGCAACAGGCCTGGGACAGTCCGCACAGCGAACGCTGGCAGTACCTGACCAGCCTTTACCTGCAAATGCCGATGGACGAAGTGCAGCAACAATTGCACCAGCAGGCCGCCAACAGTGCGCGTCAACACGCCATGCCCGACCTCTGGCACCCAGCCGTTGCGCTGCTCTGGCCGTGGGGCATGAACCGCGTTCACGCCGGACTGCTGCCAGCCCCGGCACCGACCGCCGAAGACCTGGCCAAGTGGCGCGCACAATGCGCCGAACTGCTGGTAGAGCCGAGTCGTTTCACCAATGCCATGCACTTGACCAACTCGGCCCGTGACGCGCTGGTCGCGTGCGGCATGCGTCGGGTGATGATCCTGATGGCCGACCGCACGCACGCCAATCTGCGCGTGCACCAGATCGCCGGGTTGCCGAAAGAAGCCGCGGGCCTGAATTTCGTGGTCAGCCAAAGCACCGTACTGCAACGCCTGCTTTCGCAACAGGCGCAGGTGCGCCTGTCTCCGGCCAACAACGCGCAATTTTCGGCCCTGCTGCCGGCCGGCCTGCGTTCGCAGTTCGGTGGCGAACACCTGCTGTTGCGCTCGCTGGTCAACAACGGCCGCGTGATCATGATCGTCGTGGCGGATCAGGGGGGCGGGCCGTTCTCGGAAATCACCGTGCAGGCCTTTGGCAAAACCGCGCAGTGCATCGAGAAAGCCCTGCACAGCTTTAGCCATCGCGGCCAATGACCCGCTACAATCCTCCCCTTTATGCCCTGGAGACCTCACATGTCTGACTTCTCTGGCTTGCCGCTGGTGATCGAGCCGAGCGACTTGCTCGCCCGTCTCGACGCCCGCGAACTGATTCTGGTGGACCTGACCAGCAGTGCCCGCTATGCCGAAGGGCATATTCCCGGTGCGCGTTTTGTCGATCCGAAACGCACGCAACTCGGACAGCCGCCGGCGCCAGGCTTGATGCCGCCGCACGCGGCACTCGAAGCGTTGTTCGGTGAGCTGGGCCACAACCCCGACGCGGTCTACGTCGTGTATGACGACGAAGGCGGCGGTTGGGCCGGGCGTTTTATCTGGCTGCTGGACGTCATCGGCCACAGCAAGTACCACTATGTCGATGGCGGCCTTACGGCGTGGCTGGCAGAAGGCTTGCCCATGTCGATCCAGATCCCTCCCGCGGTCGGCGGCCCGGTTGCCCTGACCCTGCACGATGAACCCACCGCCACCCGCGAGTACCTGCAAAGCCGCCTCGGTGCCCCCGACCTGGCGATCTGGGACGCGCGCGGGCCGCTGGAGTACTCCGGCGAGAAAGTCCTGGCGGCCAAGGCCGGACACATTCCCGGCGCGGTCAATTTCGAATGGACCGCGGGCATGGACCGGGCGCGGAACCTGCGCATCCGTACCGACATGCCGCAGATCCTCGAACAACTCGGGATCAGCAAAGACAAAGAAGTGATTACCCACTGCCAGACTCACCACCGTTCTGGTTTCACCTATCTGGTGGCCAAGTCCCTCGGTTATCCGCGGGTCAAAGGCTACGCCGGCTCCTGGGGCGAATGGGGCAACCATCCCGATACGCCTGTAGAGATTTAAGGTTTTTAAGGACAGTTAATGAATAAGCGTTTGTTTATCCTCAGCCAATACCTGCTGCCCCACCACTTGCTCTCGCGACTGGCCGGCTGCATCGCCGAATGCCGCGTGCGCTGGTTCAAGAATGCGTTCACCGCGTGGTTCGCCAAGCGCTATCAGGTGGACATGTCCCAGGCCCTGGTCGAAGACCTGACCGCCTACGAGCACTTCAACGCGTTCTTCACCCGCGCGTTGAAAGACGGCGCTCGTCCGCTGGACGAAACCCCGGGCGCGATCCTCAGCCCGGCCGACGGCGCGGTCAGCCAGCTCGGTCCGATCGAACACGGTCGCGTGTTCCAGGCCAAGGGCCACAGCTTCAGCGTGCTGGAGTTGCTGGGCGGTGACGCTGCCAACGCAGCGCCGTTCATGGGCGGTGATTTCGCGACCATTTACCTGTCACCGAAGGACTATCACCGCGTGCACATGCCGCTGGCCGGCACATTGCGCGAGATGGTCTACATTCCAGGCCGGATTTTCTCGGTCAATCAGACCACCGCTGAAAACGTTCCGGAATTGTTTGCCCGCAACGAGCGTGTGGCGTGCATTTTCGACACCGAGCGCGGGCCGATGGCCGTGGTGCTGGTGGGCGCGATGATCGTCGCATCGATCGAAACCGTCTGGGCGGGCCTGGTGACGCCACCGAAGCGCGAGCTGAAAACCTTCCGCTACGACGAAGCGGCTCGTGCGCCGATCCACCTGGAAAAAGGTGCGGAACTGGGTCGTTTCAAGCTGGGTTCGACGGCTGTAGTGCTGTTCGGCCCTGATCAAGTGCAGTGGGCTGAAGAACTGGCGGCCGGTTCGCCGGTGCAGATGGGCCAGGGCATGGGCCTGCCAAAAGCCTGATCCCCTGATCCGAACCCCACGAACGTCTTCGTGGGGTCGGACATTTCGGTGGTGCCCCTACTCTATCTGTCCACGAAAACCGATCGGTCCTTCGTTGGCGTAGGTATTGGTGCCACTGAGGTTTTTCCCTCCATCACTGGAGGTCACGCTCAACGCGACAACGTTCTGATTGTCCCGCCCCCCGATGACCCACTTGCCACCCGGATGCCATGGAGCGTCGTTACCGCCCCACTGGTTTTCAACGTTGTACTGGTTCTGGCCCGTGCGCTGAGCCTTGAAGCCAATGGGACCTTCACCCGCGTACGTCATGGTGCCGGTGAAGCTCTTGCCGCCATCGCTCGACTTGATCTCGATCGCGACAACCTTCTGGTTGTCCCGCGCGCCTAACGTCCAGTCTCCGCCCGGATGCCAGGGTGCAGAACTACCGCCCCATTGATTTGCCACTACGTATCTAGACATAAACTTCATCTCCTTGAAGTTACGAGAGACCTGCCCGGCACAGGCAGCAGGCCGTACGACCGTGCGTATCCAGTCGCACGTCTGTCAGATTAGTAGCACACTCGAACCTCACTCGGCTGACAGACAAACGGTCGCCGACCAGAACTGCTACAGTCAGGTCATTCACTGCCCATTTTCCCGGTTGGAGTTTGTTCACGGCATGAATGAGACCAGTCCTCACCTTTTGCTACGCGCGCCGATCCCTGCACAGTTGCGCCTGTCGTTCTGCGAAGCCACCCCGCGCGACCTCAAGCGCTGGATCGCCGACCTCCCCAAGGCCAACATCGGCGAAACCGCTCGCCAGCTCTATCAAGGCTTGAGCGAACTGAATCAACTGCTGACACCCAGCGACAATCGTCTGCAATTACTCGAGTTACTCAGGCCCGAGGTGTATTACGTTTGCAAACACCTGGAGCGGCACTTCCTGTACCAGTCGATTGTCCTCGACGAGCGTTCGCGCAAGATCGCCAACCTTTGCCAGGCGCTGCAAAGTCATTTGGCGATTGGCTATAAACAGATCGTCGTGCGCCTCTCGCCGCGCCTCAGCAAGGACCGCGCGCCGCTGCTGGCCCAAGCATTGCAACGGGCGATCCATTGCCTCAACGGTCCTCTGATCCGCGCCACCGAGCTCTATTGTCCCGTGCCGGAAGGTGTGTGGCTGGAACTGCATCTGCTGTATCGGATCGCCTGTTCTCATCGGCTCCAGCACCTGAGCCTGCGCGATGAGCTGGCCAGCCAGACGCAAACCCTGAGCATCGAACAGACGTACGTGGTCGCACTGCTGCTGGGCGCCGCACGATGCAATCAACTGCGCCAGAACCAGATCGCGCGGCTCGCCGAAGTGCTGGAGCCGTGGAGCAAATTGATCAAGCTGCAACCGGAATCCGCGAGCGGCGGACTGTTTGGCGTCGCACCGGAGCTCGACATCGGGCCGCGTTACCGTTCGAAATTCCGGCCCGAGCAACAGGAATGCTTGCTGGGGCTCGATACGCTGCCGCTGGTCACAGCCATTGATGCCCATTTGCAAAAAACCGACAGTGCGGTGCCACTGCCCGTGCCGGCAGGATTGAGCCTGGATACGCTGCAACACCTGAATGCCGCCTGGGGCCAGGCGGTCGAACGCAGTTTCCAGCGCACGCCCAGTCAAGGGACCTTGACCTTGTGCGTGGGCATGAGCGCGCTGCACTTCTATCTGGGCGGGCAGCGTCCGTTCAGCGAGATCCTGAAACATCCCGGTGCCGGGCGCGCACAGTTCGCGGCGACCTCGCCCTCCCTTCGGGAAAAAGACCAATGGCACCACGCCTTCGACGCAGCGCCGCAAGGCACCGCCGACACGTTGCTGCCCTACGAAGAAATCGAATACCCGCAACTTCAGAACGACGACAATCAAAAAGACTCCGACCGCAACCGTCACTTTCCGACCTACGCCTTGCCGGTGATCAATCACAGCCCGGGCGGTTATTGCCTGGCCTGGCCCGGTGACGTGCCGGCCGAGTTACAGGCAGGCGAGATGGTGGGCATCGAGGATACGGCGGGGTCGGGCTGGAGCATCGCGGTGGTGCGCTGGATCCGCCAGGTTCGCGGCGGCGGCACGCAAATGGGTATCGAGCAAGTCGCGCCCTACGCCGAGCCTTGCGGCCTGCAACTGGTGCGCACCCGTGACGACCACAGCCAATATCTGCGAGGCTTGCTATTGCCCGCGATCAGCGCGATAGACCTGCCGGCCACCTTGCTCGCCCCGCGCCTGCCCTTTCAGGAAGGCAACAAGGTGGTGATCAACACCAATGGCGAGGAACGCCGGGCCGGACTGGACCGCCGGGTGGCGAGCACCAACAGCTTCAATCAGTTTGCCTATCGTTCGCTGGAGGCCACCAGAAACGACAACGCCGCGGGGAGCGGCGTGGTCGGTATTGAGGAAGAATTTGATTCGTTGTGGAAAACGCTTTGAGGGTGAATCCGATAACTGTGGCGAGGGAGCTTGCTCCCGCCTGGACTGCCTAGCAGTCCATTTTTTGGGGCCGCTTCGCAGCCCAGCGGGAGCAAGCTCCCTCGCCACAAAGGCACTTTCTGAGTTATGGAAAACTCAGAGCTGCCCGTCACGGTCCCGAAAGCCCAGCAAGTACAGCACGCCATCCAGCCCAAGGGTGGAAATCGCCTGCTTCGCCGACTGCTTGACCAGCGGTTTGGCGCGAAACGCTACACCCAGCCCGGCAATCGCCAGCATCGGCAAATCGTTGGCACCGTCGCCGACCGCGATGGTCTGCTCCAGACGCAAACCTTCCTTGTGCGCCAGCTCCTTCAGCAGATCCGCCTTGCGCTGGGCATCGACGATCGGCTCGACCGCCACGCCGGTGACCTTCCCATCAACCACTTCCAGCTCGTTGGCGAACACGTAGTCGATGCCCAGCTTGGCCTGCAATTGCTTGGCGAAGTAAGTGAAGCCACCCGACAAGATCGCAGTCTTGTAGCCCAGGCGCTTGAGTTCGGCAAACAGGGTTTCGGCACCTTCGGTCAGGCGCAGGGAGGCGCCGATCGAATCCAGCACGCTGACGTCCAGACCTTTGAGCAAGGCCAGACGCTCTTTGAAGCTGGCGCGGAAGTCGAGCTCTCCGGCCATCGCCCGCTCGGTGATTTCCGAAACCTGGTCGCCGACGCCAGCGGCCTTGGCCAATTCGTCGATGACTTCGGCTTCGATCAGTGTGGAGTCCATGTCGAACACCGCCAGACGACGGTTGCGGCGGAACAGCGAATCTTCCTGGAAGGCGATATCGACATTCAATTCCTGGGCGACGCTGAGGAACTCGGCCCGCAGCGCTTGCGGATCAGCCGCTTCGCCACGCACGGAAAACTCGATGCAGCCCTTGCCTTTGTCAGCCGGCGTGTCCAGCGGCATGCGCCCGGACAGACGATCGATGTGGTCGATGTTCAGGCCATATTTGGCGGTGATCGAGCTCACGGCCTGCAATTGCCCGGCGGTCACTTTGCGGGTCAATAGCGTCACGATGTGGCGCTTTTTGCCCTGATTGCCGACCCACTGCTGGTAATCATCTTCGGACACCGGCGTGAAACGCACCTGCTGATCGAGTTTGTAAGCCGTGAACAGAATGTCCTTGAGCACCGAGTTGCCTTGCTCGGTGTCAGGAATTTCAACCAGGATGCCGAACGACAGGGTGTCGTGGATCACCGCCTGACCGATGTCGAGAATGTTCACACCACCCTGGGCCAGAACGCCGGTAATGGCCGCAGTCAGACCCGGACGGTCGACTCCCGTGATGTTTATCAGGACGATTTCGCGCAAGGCGCACCCCCGCAGGTGGAAAAAAACCGCATTCTACCCACTTTCAGTGACCATCGGGCACCGTGAGCGCTTTGCCGGTCTAGGGCCTGTCGCTATACTGCGCGTCAACTTCACGGACAAAAGAGCCGAGCTCAAGTGAACCGGCCCACGCCAGTAAAAACCGATAACTTCTTTCTGCTGATCTTCCGTGCACTGCGCCACCGCCGTGTACCGATTGCATTGCGCATTGCCAGCCATAACGTGATCCTGGTCGCTCTGGCCCTGGTGATCTACGCCTGTGTGATGGGTTTGCAGTTCAAGCAGGCCATGCACGAGCAGGCGGATGCCCTGGGCGAAAGCCTGACCACGCAGACCGCCACGTCCGCCACGGAGCTGCTGGTGTCCAACGACATCCTCAGCCTCAACGTGCTGCTCAACAACCTGACCAAGAACAAGCTGGTGGCCCACGCCGCCATCTACAGCGTGGACAACCGCATCCTCGCCGAAGCCGGCCAGCGCCCCAAGCACAGCCTGCTGGGCGAAGCGGAGGGCATGTACCAGAGCAAGATCACCTTCCAGGACGTGACTGCCGGGCAACTGCGCATCAGCCTGGACATGGATCAGTTCCAGCAGCCGATGACCATCAGCCTGCAAAGCATGGGCATCTTGAGTGCAATCCTGTTGGCCTTGTCGTTGGCCTTGAGCCTGCGCCTGGGTCGGCACATCTCCACACCGCTGCTGCAATTGCGCGTGTGGCTGCGCAACATCGATGAATACACCCCGGCAACCGGGCGTCAGGACGAGATCGGCGACCTGGCTCGCCAGCTGCACGCCAACTTCGCGCCGGAGCCGGCCGAGCCAGAGCCTGAGCCGGAACCCGAGTACGACGAAAACGATTACGAAGACGGCGACGACGAGCCGGCCTTCGAAGTGCGCAATCTGCGTGATCCGAGCTTCGACGAAACCAAGCCTGTCGCTGGCCTCAAGCCTGCGCCACGGCATATCGTCAGCACCGTAGAAGATGAAGATGACGACGATGCGTTTGCCGACCTGCGTGACGAGTCGGTAGCGAGCGCATCGAAGCCAGTGGTCAAACCGCAGGTATCGAACGTGCCGCAACACAGCGCGGTGCTGGCCGTGCAACTGGGCGCCCAGGATCAGTTGCGCCGCCTGCCACGTGCGCGCCTGGAAGAATTGCTGAAACGCTATCGCGACTGCCTCGACCAGGCCGCGTCACTCTATGAGGGCGAACTGCATAGCCTGAACGATGGCAGCACGTTGATGGTGTTCCACACCGAAGACAGCGGTGACGACTACCTGACCAACGCCATTTGCTGCGGTGAGTTGCTGCGGGCGCTGGGCCATCAGTTGCAGATCGAAGTCGCGGACAGCGGCATCACCCTGCAATTGCAGTTGGGCCTGACCCTGGGCGACGAGTTGTTTGGCTTGAGCCAGATTGACCTGCTACTGACCGAAACCGCCCAGGACGCCCTGGCACTGTCGCAACACAGCCGCAATCTGCTGTTGGTGGAGCGCAAGATCAGCGACGACGCGCTGATTCGCCAGCGTGCGCGGATCCGTCCGATTGCCAGCCCTGAGGGTGCATGCTGTGTAGAGCGGCTGATGGAGCCTTATCCGTCGATGCTGGAGCGGCAACTGGCGCGGATGCATGAGCGCCGGGCGTAAACCTTAGGCCCTGATGTGAAGAAGCCCGCAGATGAGTGATTGTCTGCGGGTTTTTTGTTGTCTGTTCTGGCCCCATCGCCAGCAGGCTGGCTCCCACATTGGATCTATGGCGTCCACATGTCCCCTGTGGGAGCCAGCCTGCTGGCGATGAGGCCGGGACAGGCAATGGAGATGAACCTGCAGAAACAACAAAGCCCGCATCTCTGCGGGCTTTGTGTTGGATCAATCCAGGCTTAGAACCTGAACACTTCCATATCGGTACGGATAGGCGAAGCCATCGGAATCTTCGGCTGCTTTTCCTGTTCCGTCGCTGGCGCCGCAGGCTTGGCAGCCGGTTTCTTTGGCGCTTCCGCAATCGGTGGCTGGTTAGCCAGCGGCTTGAGCGCTACCGACAACTGCTCGGCAAGTTTCTGCAACAACACACCCTGAGCCTGAACCTGCGCGGCAGTACCGCCGGCGTGTTGTTCCTGCAGATGAATGATGCGGTTATCGCGCACCTGACCACGACGGTCGATCAAACGCCATTGCGCATCAAGGATCGCCGGTTGCGACTCACCCGAGTCCAGGCGCGTGATGGTCAGCAGCACCTGAACGTCCGGCGTGAAGCCGAGCGTTGCCGGCGCCAGCACCACGCGTTGACTGTCCAGATGACCTGCCACCTGACGCAGCAACAGCTGATCGATGTCGGAAGACAGGCTTCCCGCCCAACGACCATCGGTCGAAGCCTGCAAGCTGCCATCCGGCTGACGCTGCAGCAATGTCTCACGTTGCAGATAGTCGGCGACCGTTACCGGGCCGAGCAATACCGCCATGCCCGCGCTTTGCGCAGGCTGAGCCGGACTTCCGCTGTCCAGCTGATACAGCGACACCGGTTGGTGAGTGCTGCAACCCGCCAGGCCAAGAACGCCGGCGAGCATCAAAATAAAAGGAAGGCGCAGAGCAGTCATCGTCCCATCCAGGTGGTTGCCACAAGGCTAACCACAGTGAAAATACTCAATAAATATGAAGAACGCTCGGCCACGCCGGCGCTTGGAAAGGCCATATCATCCGTGAATATGCGTTCCGACTCCAGCGGCAAAGCGTCGATCTACGCGTTAAATCGCAGATCGAGCGCTCTAGGACGCTTAATTGAGGTTTTCGACGAGCAGCGCATCTACCCTCTGGAAGCCTCGTGGAAGTTTGTTTCCACGCCGCCCACGCTCACCTTTGTAGTGTTCGAGGTCGTCCGCCTTCAGTGACAAGGTACGTTTTCCGGCCTGCAGCACTAAGGTGGCGCCTTCCGGCAGAACAGCGATGTCCGTGACATATTCTTCGCGACTGGCCACACGCTCACCGGAAATCCCGATGATCTTGTTGCCTTTGCCCTTACCTAATTGTGGCAGATCGCTGATTTTGAAGATCAGCAGGCGACCTTCGGTGGTCACCGAGGCCAGCCAGTTGTTCTCACGATCAGCCACCGGGCGCGGCAGAATGACCTTCGAGTTGTTCGGCAAGCTCAGCAACGCTTTGCCCGCCTTGTTCTTGGCCTGGAAGTCCTCACCCTTGACCACGAAACCGTAACCGGCGTCGGAGGCGATCACGTACAGCGAGTCATCATCCGGCATCAGCACGCATTCGAAACTCGCGCCGGGTGGCGGCGTCAGACGACCGGTCAACGGCTCGCCCTGACCACGGGCTGATGGCAAGGTATGAGCAGCCACCGAATAGCTACGACCGGTAGAGTCGATAAACACGGCAAACTGGTTGGAACGCCCGGGTGCCAGGGCCTTGAAACCGTCCCCAGCCTTGTAGGAAAGCCCGGTGGCGTCGATTTCGTGCCCCTTGGCGGAACGAACCCAACCTTTTTCCGACAGCACGACGGTTACTTTCTCGTTCGGCAGCAGATCGTGCTCTGTCAGGGCCTTGGCTTCGGTGCGCTCGACGATCGGCGAGCGACGGTCGTCGCCATAGGTTTCGGCGTCCTTGATCAGCTCGGTGCGCACCAGTTTTTTCAGCTTGGCTTCGCTGCCCAGCAGGGCTTGCAGCTTGGCTTGTTCCTTGAGCAGTTCATCCTGCTCGGAGCGCAGCTTCATTTCTTCCAGGCGCGCCAACTGACGCAAACGGGTGTCGAGAATGTACTCGGCCTGGATTTCGCTCAGGGCGAAACGCGCGATCAGGGCGGCTTTCGGGTGTTCCTCGGTGCGGATGATGTGGATCACTTCATCCAGGTTGAGGTAGGCAATCAACAAACCGTCCAACAGGTGCAGACGACGTTCAACCTTGTCGAGGCGGAATTGCAGGCGACGACGCACGGTTTGAACGCGGAACTCCAGCCATTCCACCAGCAGCGCACGCAGGTTTTTCAGCTGCGGCTTGCCGTCCAGGCCGATGATGTTGATGTTGACCCGGTAGCTCGACTCCAGCTCGGTGCTGGCGAACAGGTGCTGCATCAGCGCGTCGTGGTCAAAATTCTTGCGCGCGCCCGGAATGATTACGATCCGGCACGGGTTTTCGTGGTCGGATTCGTCGCGCAGGTCCGCGATCTGCGGGGCCTTGGACGGCTTGGCCTGCATCATGGCCGCGATCTGCTCCAGCACCTTGGCACCGGACACTTGATGCGGCAGCGCGGTGACGATGATGTCGCCGTCTTCGATGTGGTAAACGGCGCGCATGCGCACCGAGCCCTTGCCGGTTTCATACATTTTCAGCAGATCGGCGCGCGGGGTGATGATTTCCGCTTCGGTCGGATAATCCGGGCCCTGGATGTGCTCGCAGAGCTGTTCGACCGTGGCTTTCGGCTCATCGAGCAAACGCACGCACGCTGTCGCGACTTCCCGCAGGTTGTGCGGCGGTACGTCGGTGGCCATGCCCACGGCAATCCCGGTGGTGCCGTTGAGCAGGATGTTCGGCAAACGTGCCGGCAACACCAGGGGCTCGTCGAGGGTGCCGTCGAAGTTCGGGCCCCAGTCGGCCGTGCCCTGGCCCAGTTCGCTGAGCAGCACTTCGGAATAACGCGACAGCCGCGCTTCGGTGTAACGCATGGCGGCGAAGGACTTGGGATCATCCGGCGCACCCCAGTTACCCTGACCGTCGACCAGCGTGTAGCGGTAGCTGAACGGTTGAGCCATCAGGACCATGGCTTCGTAGCAGGCCGAATCGCCGTGCGGGTGGAACTTGCCGAGCACGTCACCGACGGTACGCGCCGATTTCTTGTGCTTGGAATCGGCGTCCAGCCCCAACTCGCTCATCGCATAAATGATGCGACGCTGTACCGGCTTCAGGCCATCGCCGATATGCGGCAAGGCACGGTCCATGATCACGTACATGGAGTAGTTGAGGTAGGCATTTTCGGTGAAGTCAGCCAGTGACCGGCGTTCTACACCGTCCAGGCTGAGATCAAGGGAGTCGCTCATGCGGGCCTCATCGGTTCGTTGTCTGGCGCAGAAGCATGGTGCCACCGCGCTGGGTAAATTCAAGTTTGTTCAGTGCACTCATACCGAGCAGCACTTGCTTGCCATCAAGGCCTGGCACGACGATGGCGCGCACATCACGCAGCACGATGTCGCCCAGTTGCAGCCGGTCGACACGGGTTCGATAACCCTCGGTACGACCGTTGGCGGTGCTCAGGGTCACCCCGAAGCCTTTTTCAAGTTTCAGCCGTTCGGCCATTTCTGCCGGGATCGCCACATCGGTTGCCCCGGTATCCAGCATGAAATCCACCGGCTGGCCGTTGATCTGGCCGCTGGCGACGAAGTGCCCCTGGGTGTTGCTCGCCAGTTTCACTTCGATAAAACCTTCGCCCTGTTCCGAGCTGACGACGACATTGGGATTTTGCTGACGCTCCTCCCATTGGCCGAAAAACCGCGTCGCCAGAAACAGCGCTGCGCACCAGGCCAGCACCATGAACACCCGACCCGCGCGTTTCCCGGGCGTTTGCGGCGTCACGGCTTGGCACTCCAGCCACCTTCAGGCGCGGCGAAGCGCCAGACAATCGGGCGGTACTCGCCATCAGCACGGGCACCATCGTTGTTGTCGATGCCGACCCAGGCGCCATCGGCGTCGACGATCAGTGCTTCCGTCAGGCCATAGCCCTGTGGATAACGACGGTTATCCTGCAAGGCTTCGTCGGCAAACGACCAGCAACGCTCGACCTTGGCCGTCACCGCGTCACGGCGGCAAATTTCGAACGCATTGCGCTCAAGGGTAAACAGCTTGCCGTTGAACAACGACAGGTCGGCAAAGTCGCGCGACACTGCCCTGGCCTTGGGAAATTTCGCCGGCTGCATTTCCATGCCGGCCTCGCTCAGCAGTACACAACCGCCGTCGCAATCCCAGACCGTTTGCTGACGCTTGATCAACAACAGGCCACGGCGCTCACGTTCGGCGGCCAACCACAATTGATCGCCGGCCGGGTTGATCGCCAGACCTTCGAACAATGCGTTGAAGTGCAACAACATGCCACTGGCCCGGGCTTCGCGAACCAGCATCGGCGAGATCTTCAGCCAGGACGTCGGCCCAACGGGCGGCACTTGCAGTACCGCTGCGTGGGACTCGCTGACGATGTAGCGATTGCCGGCGTTGTCGCAGGTGATGCCTTCGAAATCCAGATCCCCGCCCCGCACGAACGACGCCGCCCACGTCCGCGAACGCAAACCCCAGGGCAAACCGCTGTCCGGCACAGGCGGCACACCGATACGTACGGTTTCCGCCTGCCAGACCGTATCGCCGGTCTCGAGTCGGTAGATCTGATCGTCGTCGCGATCGGAAATCGTCCACAAATCCTTGCCGCACTGCGCCAGCCCCGACAGGTTGCCGCCGCGCATGCCCTCCACGGGATGTTCGGACAACAGGCGCAACTCCGGTGCCGGTTCGGCGAACGCCGAAACAGAGGTCAGAAGTAACGCACATGCCAGGGCAAGGCCAACCCGCATCAGCCAAGAACCTCGGCCAGGTTGCCTTTGGATTCGAGCCAGGATTTACGGTCACCGGCGCGCTTCTTCGCCAGCAACATGTCCATCATTTCCGACGTCGCTTCGAAATCGTCCAGGGTCAGCTGCACCAGACGCCGGGTGTTCGGGTCCATGGTGGTTTCGCGCAGTTGCGGCGGGTTCATTTCACCCAGGCCTTTGAATCGGGTGACCTGAGGCTTGCCGCGTTTCTTCTCGGCCACCAGACGGTCGAGAATGCCATCGCGCTCGGCTTCGTCGAGGGCGTAGTAAATCTCTTTGCCGAGGTCGATACGGTAAAGCGGCGGCATCGCGACGTAGACGTGACCGGCATCCACCAACGGACGGAAATGCTGGACGAACAACGCGCACAACAGCGTAGCAATGTGCAAACCGTCGGAGTCGGCGTCGGCGAGGATGCAGATTTTGCCGTAACGCAGCTGGCTCATGTCCGCCGCACCCGGATCGACACCGATCGCCACGGCAATGTTGTGTACTTCCTGGCTGGCCAGCACTTCACTGCCGTCGACTTCCCAGGTGTTCAGGATTTTGCCGCGCAACGGCAGGATGGCTTGAAACTCTTTGTCCCGTGCTTGTTTGGCGGAACCGCCGGCGGAGTCACCTTCCACCAGGAACAACTCGGAACGCATCGGGTCCTGCCCGGCGCAGTCGGCGAGCTTGCCTGGCAGTGCCGGTCCCGCCGTGATGCGCTTGCGCTCGACCTTTTTGCTCGCCTTCAGGCGACGGCCGGCGTTGTTGATCGCCAGTTCCGCCAGGAGCATGCCGGTTTCCGGGTTCGCATTGAGCCACAGGCTGAACGCGTCCTTGACCACACCGGAAACAAACGCCGCCGCTTCACGGGACGACAGCCGCTCTTTGGTCTGGCCGGAGAATTGCGGTTCCTGCATTTTCATCGACAGGACGAAGGCGATGCGTTCCCAGACGTCTTCCGGCGCCAGCTTCACGCCGCGCGGCAGCAGGCTGCGAAATTCGCAGAACTCGCGCATGGCATCGAGCAAGCCCTGGCGCAAACCGTTGACGTGGGTACCACCCTGGGCCGTCGGGATCAGGTTGACGTAGCTTTCCTGCACGCTGTCGCCACCTTCCGGCAACCACAGCAGCGCCCAGTCGACCGCTTCCTTGTTACCGGCCAGGCTGCCGCAGAACGGTTCGTCCGGCAGGCGTTCGAATTCGCTGACTGCGTCGACCAGATAGGAGCGCAGACCGTCTTCGTAATGCCATTCGACTTTCTCGCCGGTGGCCTTGTCTTCAAAGCTGACCAGCAGACCCGGGCACAGGACGGCCTTGGCCTTGAGTACGTGCTTGAGGCGGCTGATGGAAAATTTCGGGGAGTCGAAGTATTTCGGGTCCGGGGCGAAGAATACGCTGGTGCCGGTGTTGCGCTTGCCGACGGTGCCGACCACTTCCAGTTCGGTCTTCTTGTAACCGTCGGCGAAAGTCATCTGGTATTCGTTGCCGTCACGCTTTACGCGCACACGGACTTCGGTCGACAAGGCGTTGACCACCGAAATACCCACCCCGTGCAGGCCGCCGGAGAACTGGTAGTTCTTGTTGGAAAACTTGCCACCCGCATGAAGCTTGGTGAGGATCAGCTCGACCCCGGAAACACCCTCTTCCGGGTGAATGTCCACCGGCATGCCACGACCGTCATCGCTGACTTCCAGGGAGTGATCGGCGTGCAGGATGACCTGCACCGAGGTCGCGTGCCCGGCCAAGGCTTCGTCGACGCTGTTGTCGATGACTTCCTGGGCGAGGTGATTCGGCCGACTGGTGTCGGTGTACATGCCGGGGCGTTTGCGCACCGGGTCGAGGCCCGAGAGGACTTCGATGGCGTCTGCGTTATAAGAGCTAGCGCTGGGAGTGGCCATGGGGTCTCGTCGTCAATGTTCTGTGAATAAGAGGCAAGGATCAAAGTGCAGTGAAATCAATCGCCTGATACAAATCTGCGCCGATGCCGGCAAAACTCAGCATTGCCGGCAATCGCTCGGCAAAACCCTGGAAACCATGGTCGCCGCCGGCCTGGATGCGCAAGGCACAAGCCCGGTAATACTGCTGGGCGAGGCGATAATCCAGTGTTTCATCACCGGTCTGCAACCACACCTGATAACGCTGCGGGTCCCGGGGCGCCGGCACTTCCAGCTCGGCCAGGGCCGTCACGTGGTCGTGGGTCAGTTCCCAGGCCTCATCGGTATACAGGTTTTTCTGTGTCCCCAGGTGCCCGTCGAACATCCGGTGCGGACTGACGGCAGGATTGATCAACAGGGCCTTGAGGCCATGGCGCTCGGCCAAGTGAGTCGCATAGTAGCCGCCGAGTGAGCTGCCGACCAGCAGTGGCCGCCCCAGTTCGGCAATCGCCTGTTCCAGCTGACCGATGGCTTCGCGCGGATGGTGATGCAAGGCTGGAACGCGCAGGTGATCGCTCAAGCCCAGACGCTCCATCACTTCGATCAACTGCGTGGCTTTTTTCGACGAAGGCGCGCTGTTGAAACCGTGGATATAAAGGATCGAACCGGACATTTGAACTCCCTGTGCGTCGGGTAAAGAAGGCGGAGTTTACAGGGTGTCGGGGGAATCGGGGATATCCGTGGAATTGATATCGTCTGAGCGGACGCCATCGACGGCAGGCTGGCTCCCACAGGGATTTGTGCACGACGCAGAGTGGGAGCCAGCCGTCTGGCGATGGCAGCACCGCAGATATTCAGTAGCCGTTGGAGCCATAATCGACCGTGAAATCAAAGCCAGTTACACGCTCCACGCCGGTTTCAATCTGCCCATCCGGCAACAGCCGCAACCATCGATATCCCGGCGCCTGCTCCCCCACCTTGAAATCCTCGCTCCCCGGCTCGAACTGAATGCAGGTAGAAGGCGAGGCGAACAGGCGTACGCCATTACGATCCTGATCAATTTCCTGGTGCACATGCCCCCACAAGACAGCGCGCACCTGCGGGAACCGATCCAGCACCGCGAACAGCGCCTCTGGATTGCGCAACCCGATCGGCTCCATCCACGCACACCCGATCGGCACCGGATGATGATGGAAACACACCAGATGATGCCGCTCGGGCGCCTCGCTCAACGAGCGGGCCAGCAGTTGCAGTTGCTCATCCTGCAGATACCCCGGCACCGAACCGGGCACCGCGGAATCAAGCAAGGTGACGCGCCAATTGCCGATATCCACCATTGGTTCCAGTAAAGCGCTGTGAGTCGCGGCTTCGGCCATGATCTGCGGTTCATCGTGATTGCCAGGAATCCAGCGCGCCGGTGCATCGAGCTGTCGGGTCAGGTCGCGAAACTGCTGGTACGACTCCAGCGTCCCGTCCTGGGAAAGGTCGCCACTGGCGATGATCAGATTGATCTGCGGCTGTTGCAGCCTGACCAGCTCGATGACCTTTTGCAGGCTGTCGCGCGTATTCATGCCCAGCAACGTACCGTCGGGCTCGGCAAACAGATGGCTGTCGGACAGTTGCACCAGCAACGCCGGATCGGCGGTGGTCAATGTGGATACGCTCGGCAAGGCGATCTCCCAGGGCTGAATCACGGGATGATGAAGTGCCGCAATTATGCTGGGGGATGGTCAAAAGAGGAAACGCGCGAACCTGACGCAGTTCACAACAACGTCAACGAACGACTTCGTACTCGTGCCCCAGCGCCAGGCAATGGCTCAGCCACTCCCCCAGAAACATGTTCAGCTGGGCCTTTTCGTCCGGCTGATGCATCGCGGCGTTCGGGTAAGGATAGATGCCGCGAAAGCGTCGCGCATGTTCGGCGCTGACCACTTCGGCCATGCAGGCGTCGTGATAGACCTGCACTTCCAGTTGCGGCACCGGCAACCACGGCAGGCTGTGCTCCTGGCGCACTTGCAGGGTGGTGGTATACGGACAGACCTGCAGCACTTCCAGCGCCAGCACGCCGAGCATCTGCTCGCCATGGGTCACGGCAATGCGCCGCGCCGCCGGTTCGTTGCGCATGTCCGGCAACAGTCGCATCAGGCGCGCGTAGTTGGCCTCGCAAGAGGCTTGCAGCCCCACGAGGTCGACCCTGTAACGATCGCGCAGCTTGTTTACGACCATAGCCCCCTCACTTCAACGCGATTCAAAGCCAGCCACTGCAAGGCAATGATGCTTGGCGCGTTGGCAATACGTCCGTCGCGTACGGCTTGCAGCGCGTCTTCGAACGCCCAGACCGAAACGCGGATATCTTCTGCTTCTTCCTCCAGCCCATGCAGGCCGCCGACCCCGGTTGTCTCGCAACGCCCCAGGTACAAATGCACGAATTCATTGCTGCCGCCCGGCGATGGAAAATATTTGGTCATCGGCCACAGCGCCCCGAATACAAGCCCAGCTTCCTCCTGCGCTTCGCGGTGAGCAACCTCTTCCGGCACCTCATCCTTGTCGATCAGACCGGCGACCAGCTCGATCAGCCACGGGTTATCGGTCTTGCCCATGGCACCGACGCGAAACTGCTCGATCAGCACCACTTCGTCACGCTGCGGGTCGTAAGGCAGCACGCAGACGGCATCGTGGCGAACAAACACTTCACGATTGATTTCGCGGCTCATGCCACCGGCGAACAACTCGTGGCGCAAGTGCACACGATCAAGCTTGTAAAAGCCCTCGTAGCACTTTTCGCGCCGGACGATATCGACGGCGGTCGGAATGGCGTTGGCAAAATCAGTCATGACTATCCTCGTATGTGCAGCGAGGCTCCTGCCTCGACTTCGCGCCATCCTAACGCGCCCGTGACGTTTGATGCAGCCCCTTTCCCGTCAGCGGGATAGACGGTGAGGGCGAAACCAACTCTAATTAGCTTAGTGGCGAACTGACTGCTTCGTTGAGAGTCGAAGCGGTTAACTTTTCGCCTTTCCCTGTTTTATGAAGGACGCCCATGTCGCTTTTTAAAATCGCCTCCGTGGCCGCAATCGCCCTGACCCTGGGCGCTTGCCAGAGTCTGTTCCAGCCCAACTACCGGGCGCCGCTGGAAACCACCCGCGACGCGACCGAAACGCTGAAACCGGGCTGCACCACACCCGAGTGCCCGCTGGTAAACATTGATACGCTGCGCTTTCCCGCCGAGCCTCAGCTTGACGGCATCGTCGAAAAACGCCTGCTGCAAATGACCCGCACCTCACCCGACGCCCCCGCGGCACCGACGCTGGCGGCTTATCGCGATGAGTTTTTGCGCACTGCCGGCCCGCGCTACAGCAGTTACCTGCAAGCGAAAGTACGTGAGCAGCATGACGGCTTGGTGATCGTTGAGTTTTCCAGCTACCTGGACACCGGCGGTGCGCATGGCACGCCGGGTCGCAGTTTCATCAACTATTCGCGCCAGCAGCATAAAGTGCTGACCTTGTCCGACATGTTGGTGCCGGGGCAGGAAGAAGCATTCTGGAAAGCGGCGCAGGTGGCGCACAACAGCTGGCTGATCAGCACCAAGCTCGATCAGGAGCCGGAGTTCGTGAAGCAGTGGCCGTTCCAGAAAACCCCGAACGTGGCGCTGACCTACGGCGGGGTGATCCTCAAGTACGAAGTGAGCACCATCGCGCCTTACGCGCTGGGCCACGTCGAATTGAAGATCCCCTACCCGCGCCTGAACGGCATTCTCAAGCCCGAGCTGTTTCCCGGCCGTAACTGAAGGCCCGGCCCAGCACCAGCTGCAGCAGCCCTGCCAGAATCAACGACGGCAGGGTTGCGCCGATGTCCGGATACAGATTGGCCAGCAAGTGATAGGTGCTCACCCCGCCCAACCAGGCGAGCAACGCCGGCCAGCGCAATGCAGCTGACGCCACACGAGCACTGCGTTTGCGCAAGATGAAGTGATCCACCAGCACCACGCCGAACAGCGGCGCAAACACCGAACCGATCAACAACAGGAAGTTCTGGTACTGAGCCAACGGCGCCAGCAAGGCGATCAGGGTGCAGACCACACCAATGGCCAACGCCAGGTGCTCGACTTTCAAGCGCAACAGAATCCCGCTGGAGACGGCCGCCGAATGAATGTCGGCAAACGCATTTTCCGACTCATCGAGCAGAATCAGCAGCAGCGGAATCCCCAGGCCCGCACCCGCCAAGGCCAACAGCAAGGCGTTCACTTCACCGCTCGGCGCGAACGCCAGGGTGTAGGCCACGCCCAGGCTCATCAGCCAGAAATTACCGATAAAGAAGCCGATCGCCGTACCGCCGAAAACGTTCTTCGCCCGCTTGCCGAAACGCGAGTAGTCGGCAATCAGCGGCAGCCACGACAGCGGCATCGCGATAGCAATGTCGAAGCCCACCGCGAACGGCATCGAACCGTCACCCGCCTGCGCCCACAACGCGGCCAGGTCGGCCTTGGCGAACAGGTTCCAGGTCAGCCAGATACACGCCGCCAGCAACAGCCAGATGCCCCACTTACGCAGTATCTGCCGCACGAAGGTCAACGGACCGCTGACAGCCAGCAAAGTCGCCAAGGCACCGAAGAACAACGTCCAGAGCAGCGGACTGGTGAACAGACTGCCTTCGCTGAACGCACGGGCACCAAGCAGGCTGGCAGCGTCGCGCATCACGATGATTTCGAACGAGCCCCAACCGATCAGTTGCAGCAGGTTCAGCACCGCGGGCAGGCTCGCGCCACGCTTGCCGAGGCTGAGTTTGAGCGCGGCCATCGACGACAGGCCGGTGTCACTGCCGATCACGCCGACAGCGGCGAGCAGCAGAACGCCGACCAGCGTGCCGAGGAAGATCGCCAACAGCGAACCGGACAGGCCAAGACCTGGCGCGAGCAATGCGCCGGTCTGCAAAACCATCAGGCCGATGCCGAGGGAAAACCACAGGGAAAACAGATCGCGTCCGCCGAAGACACGCTTGTCGGTCGGCACCGCGATGTCAGGGGAATAAGTGCTGGGTTGAATGCTCAAGGGGTGTTATCTCAGAGGGACATTTGTTGTTGTGTGGATCGCTATCGCCAGCAGGCTGGCTCCCACAGGGGACTTGTGAACACCCCAAATCCAGTGTGGGAGCCAGCCTGCTGGCGATGAGGCCCTTACAGGCCCCACCTTTTCAGGTCAGGTCAAACCTTCTTGTACAGCTGACTGCCTTCCTGCTTGAACCGCTCGGCCTGTTCCGCCAATCCCTGGGCGACTTCGGCATCGACGGTTTCGATCCGCTGGTTGGCCGCGTATTCACGGACTTCCTGGGTGATTTTCATCGAGCAGAATTTTGGCCCGCACATCGAACAGAAATGCGCGACCTTGGCCGAATCCTTCGGCAGGGTTTCATCGTGATACGAACGGGCGGTGTCCGGATCCAGGCCCAGGTTGAACTGGTCTTCCCAACGGAATTCGAAGCGCGCCTTGCTCAAGGCATTGTCGCGAATCTGCGCGCCCGGATGTCCCTTCGCCAGATCGGCAGCATGCGCGGCGATCTTGTAGGTGATGATCCCGGTCTTCACGTCATCCTTGTTCGGCAGGCCCAAGTGCTCCTTCGGCGTCACGTAGCAGAGCATGGCGCAACCGAACCAGCCGATCATGGCCGCACCGATACCCGAGGTGATGTGGTCGTAGCCCGGCGCAATGTCGGTGGTCAGAGGACCGAGGGTATAGAAAGGCGCCTCGTCGCAGCACTCGAGCTGTTTGTCCATGTTCTCTTTGATCAACTGCATCGGCACGTGGCCGGGGCCTTCGATCATGCATTGCACGTCGTGCTTCCAGGCAATCTTGGTCAGCTCGCCGAGAGTTTCCAGCTCACCGAATTGCGCAGCGTCGTTGGCGTCGGCAATCGAGCCCGGACGCAGGCCATCGCCCAGCGAGAAGCTGACGTCGTAGGCCTTCATGATTTCGCAGATGTCTTCGAAATGAGTGTAGAGGAAGTTCTCTTTATGGTGCGCCAGGCACCACTTGGCCATGATCGAACCGCCACGGGAAACGATGCCGGTCACGCGCTTGGCGGTCAGCGGCACGTAGCGCAGCAACACGCCGGCGTGGATGGTGAAGTAGTCGACGCCCTGCTCGGCCTGTTCGATCAGCGTGTCGCGGAACAGCTCCCAGGTCAGGTCTTCGGCAGCGCCGCCGACTTTTTCCAGGGCCTGGTAGATCGGCACGGTACCGATCGGCACCGGCGAGTTGCGGATGATCCACTCGCGGGTTTCGTGAATGTGCTTGCCAGTGGACAGGTCCATGACCGTGTCCGAACCCCAGCGAATGCCCCAGGTCAGTTTCGCCACTTCTTCTTCGATGGACGAACCCAAGGCGCTGTTGCCGATGTTGCCGTTGATCTTCACCAGGAAGTTACGGCCGATGATCATCGGTTCCAGTTCGGTGTGGTTGATGTTGGCCGGAATGATTGCGCGACCGCGGGCGATCTCGTCACGGACGAATTCGGGGGTGATGATTTTCGGTACGCTGGCGCCGAAGCTGTGACCGGCGTGTTGCTGGTCCAGCAACCCGGCGGCACGGGCCACTTCGAGCTTCATGTTCTCGCGGATGGCGACGTATTCCATCTCGGCGGTGATGATGCCTTTGCGCGCGTAGTGCATCTGGCTGACGTTGGCCCCGGCCTTGGCCCGGCGCGGGTTGTTGACGTGGGCGAAACGCAGCTTGGTCAGCTCGGCATCGGCGAGGCGTTCCTGGCCGAAGTTGGAACTCAAGCCCGGCAGCCGCTCGGTGTCGCCACGGGATTCGATCCACGGCGAACGCACATCGGCCAGGCCTTTGCGCACATCGATGATGACGTTGGGATCGGTGTACGGGCCCGAGGTGTCGTACACCACCACCGGCGAGTTGATCTCGCCGCCGAAGTCGGTCGGGGTCACGTCGAGGCTGATTTCGCGCATCGGCACGAGGATGTCCGGACGAGAGCCCTGGACATAGATTTTTTGCGAACGGGTAAACGGCTGAACCGATTGTTGATCGACTTGGGCCGAGTCACTCAGGTTCGTAGTGTTTTTTAATTTTATCGTCATCACGGGCTCTCCAGACAGCATCCAGGCATTGGAATTTTGTCGGAGCGAACCTGTAACGAATGGACGCGACCAATCAGCCATGACATCGCTGTTGGTGCTGTGCTCAGTGCTCGAGGGGTGTTCGATTGTCGAACAACATCCCGGACGAAGCACAAGAGGACTCGCCGGGTGACGAGAAATCTTGTTCCCTACGCAGGCGCTAACCTGATCAGGTTCAACGGGATCCGAAATTATTCGATCTCAGCCTCATAGCAAGGCACCCCGACAAGAACCCGGCCAGTCTAGACACAAGTGGCAAAGAACGCCAACACCGCTGTAAACACCATGATGAATGGCGCAATTACAGGATTGTTGCGGAACGAGCGTGCAACTACACTCGCATCGGCCATGCAGCGCATTGACGCTACGTGGCCTGCGCCGTACCTTTGGCGCTCAAATTATCAGCGTAATTTTTAGGGATGGCCGCATGCTGCGCAAACTTTCACTGGCCCTTGCCGTGTCTTGTGCTTCCAATGGAATGGCCTGGGCAGCAGAAGCGCCCTTATCGACCAATACCGATCTGGTCAGCGTCTACCAGGAAGCGGTGGACAACAACGCCGACCTGGCCGCCGCCCGCGCCCAGTACGGCGCCCAGAAGGAAGTCGTGCCCCAGGCCCGCGCCGGCCTGCTGCCGAATATCTCCGGCGGCGCCCAGGTGGCCAACGTGCGCACCGACATCGATCAACCGGCGGCCATCGCCAACCGCAGCGCCAACTCCTATCGGGCGACATTGGCTCAGCCGTTGTTTCGTGCCGATCGCTGGTTCCAGTATCAGGCCGCCAAGGACGTCAATGAGCAGGCAGCCCTGCAACTCTCGGCGACCGAGCAAAACCTGATTCTGCAAACCGCTGAAAACTACTTCAACGTGCTGCGCAGCCAGGACACCCTGGCCTCGACCAAGGCTGAAGAAGCGGCATTCAAGCGCCAGCTCGACCAGTCCAACGAGCGCTTCGATGTCGGCCTGTCGGACAAGACCGACGTGCTGCAATCGCAAGCCAGTTACGACACGGCACGGGCCAACCGGATCGTTGCCCAGCGCCAGGTGGATGATGCATTTGAAGCGTTGATCACCCTGACCAACCGTCAGTACAACTCGATCCAGGGCATCGTCCACACCTTGCCGATCCTGCCGCCGGCCCCGAATGACGCCAAGGCCTGGGTCGACACCGCTGCCAAACAGAACCTGAATCTGCTGGCCAGCAACTACGCGGTCAGCGCTGCCGAAGAAACCCTCAAGCAGCGCAAGGCTGGCCACGCGCCCACGGTGGATGCGGTGGCCAAGTATGAGAAAGGCGACAACGACGCCTTCGGTTTCAGCAACCCGAATGCCTTCCGCCAGTCTTATGGCGGCCCCGTCGAGCAGCGCACGCTGGCCCTGCAACTGAACATCCCGATCTACAGCGGCGGGCTGACCAGTTCGCAGGTGCGCGAGTCGTACTCGCGCCTGGACCAGACTGAACAACAGCGTGAAGGCCTGCGTCGGCAAGTGGTGGAAAACACCCGCAACCTGCACCGCGCGGTGAACACCGATGTGGAACAGGTACAGGCGCGCAAACAGTCGATCATCTCCAACCAGAGCGCAGTGGAAGCGACCGAAATCGGTTATCAGGTGGGCACGCGAAACATCGTTGATGTGCTCGATGCCCAGCGTCAGCTGTACACCTCGGTGCGCAATTACAACAACACCCGCTACGACTACATCCTCGACAACCTGCGCCTGAAGCAGGCCGCCGGTACGTTGAACCCGGGGGATTTGCAGGATCTGAAGCGCTATCTCAAGGCCGACTACAACCCGGACAAGGACTTCCTGCCACCGGATCTGGCCAAGGCTGCGGCAGAGCAGCTCAAAGCCCGGCCCTGAGGGAGCGTTGCGGCAGGGCTAACCTGTGGCGAGGGAACTTGCTCCCGCCGGGCTGCGAAGTGGCCCCAAACCCTGAGCACGCGGTCTGTCAGATAGACCGCAACGGCTGATTTCACGACTGCTTCACAGTCGAGCGGGAGCAAGCTCCCTCGCCACACTATTTCAGTGACAGACTCAGGGCTTGTCGATCAACCGCCCCAACCCCTCCAGCAACCGCTGCAACGCGCCCTGATTGGTGCGCATCACCTTCAACCCCGCCTGCGCCATCCGCTGCGCATCGCGCGGCAATTCGAACAGTCGCTGCACGGCCAGGGCCAGCCCTTCGGCATCCTCCACCTCCTGCAACGCGCCGGCGCTGCGCAACTGCGCGGCGATCTCGAGGAAGTTGAACAGGTGTGGCCCACTGAGCACCGGTTTCGCCAGGGCGGCGGGCTCCAGCAGGTTATGGCCACCGTTCGGCACCAGACTGCCGCCGACAAACGCGCTATCAGCCAAGGCATAAAGAAACAGCAACTCGCCCATGGTGTCGCCAAGCAACACCGAAGTCCCTGCGGTCACCGGCTCGCCGGTGGAACGACGGACCGTGGCGAAACCCTGCTGCTTGCACAGGTCGAACACCGAGTTGAATCGCTCCGGGTGACGCGGCACCAGAATCAGCAACGCATCGGGATGACCGGCCAGCAACTGCCGATGCGCCGCCAGCACCACTTCGTCTTCACCGTCGTGAGTACTGGCGGCGATCCACACCGGACGCTCCTGAGCCTGCCATTGCCCGCGGAGCTCAGCGGCGCGCAGGAGCAATTGCGGATCAATGGTCAGGTCGAACTTGATCGAGCCGGTCACTTCAACGGTTTCTGCACGGGCGCCCAACTCACGGAAGCGCTGGGCTTCGGCTTCGGTCTGCACCGCGAACAGACTCATCTCGGCGAGCATCGGCTGGGTCAGCTTGCCGAAACGGCCATAGCCTTTGGCCGAACGCTCGGATAGTCGTGCATTGGCCAGAGCGACGGGAATCCCGCGTTTGGCGCATTGATGGATATGGTTGGGCCAGAGTTCGGTTTCCATGATCACCGCCAGTGTTGGCCGGACCCGGTCCAGAAATCGCGCCGCTGCGCACGGCAAGTCGTAAGGCAAATAACAGTGCTGGATGCGCGGCTCGCTGGCGAACATCGCCTGGATGCGTTCGGAGCCGGTCGGGGTCATGCAGGTCACGGTGATCGGCAGCGCCGGATAGCGTTGCAGCAACGCGCGAATCATCGGCGCTGCGGCAATGCTTTCGCCCACCGACACCGCGTGTACCCAGATGCCGCCCGGCTTCATCGCTGGCAACCCGAGGGAGAAACGCTCGCCGATGCGTTTGGCATACGCCGGCGCCTTGCGCGAGCGCAACCATAGCCGAATCGCTACCAGTGGCAGCCCCAGGTAAAACAGCGCGGTGTAGAGAGTTCTATTCATGGCGGCGGAGTTTATCGGCTTTTCTCGCCGATCGCCTGCAAGTGCACGGCAAAACGTTCCGCCAGCCAGCGAGCCGCCGGGCCAAGGGGTTCGTCGCGCCGCCAGACCAATTCCACCACCAGCGCCGGCGGTGTCCATTCGCTGACCAGTTCGACCATCAAATTCTGATACGCCGGGTATTGCACCACGTGTCGCGGCAGCCAGGCCCAGCCGAGGCCCCGCACCAGCCATTCGGCCATCACGTAGAAGCTGTCGGCCCGCCAGACTTGCGGGCTGGCCGGCTCGCTGCCGGGGTAGACACTGGACTGCGTGGACATCAGCAGCTGTCGATGCTGCGCCAGTTCCTGACAGTTCACGGCAGCGTTCGCCGCCAACGGATGCCCGACGCCACAGACCGTAACCATTTCAACGCTGCCCAGCACGCGCCGCTCAAGCGCTTCGGGAATCTGGTCGTGATAAAACAGCAACCCCAGATCGGCCCGACGCTCCACCAGTTTGCGCGCCACATCACCCTGGGCCGCGCTGGTCAATTGCACTTCAAGGCTGGGAAATTGCTCGCCAAGTGCTTCGAAGCTTTCGATGATCGGCTGGTAGGGCATCGCCTCATCCTGAGCCACCCGCAGACGAGCCTCCTGCCCGCGCATCATCGCCAGCGCCCGACCGTTGAGTCGCTCGCACTGGCGCAGCACTTCCCGCGCCTCCTCCAGCAAGGCACTGCCGGCTTCGGTGAGTTTTGGCTGACGGCCGCTGCTGCGGTCGAACAGGCTCACACCCAAGTCTTCCTCCAGCAACGCAATCGAGCTGCTGACCGCCGACTGCGCCTTGCGCTGATCCCGTGCGACGGCGGAAAACGATCGCTGCTCCGCTACGCTGACAAACAGCCGTAGCTGCTCCAGATTCCATTGCGTGTTCATGATCAACCCATCGCCATAACAGATAGGTAATGACTTTACCGCATCTGGAGAATCACTAAAATGCCGACCTCAGAAAGCAACACTTCACATGAGGATGCACCCATGACCGCTTACTACTACCTGGCTATTGCCATCTGCGCCGAAGTGATTGCCACTGTTTCGATGAAAGCGGTCAAAGGCTTCAGCACGCCGCTGCCGCTGATTCTGGTGATCGTCGGCTACGGCATCGCCTTCTGGATGCTGACGCTGGTCGTGCGCAGCGTTCCGGTGGGTGTGGCATACGCGGTGTGGGCCGGCATGGGGATCGTGATGGTCAGCGTTGCAGCGCTGTTTATTTACGGGCAGAAGCTGGATGTGCCGGCTATGTTGGGCATGGCGTTGATTGTGCTGGGTGTCGTCGTGATCCAGCTCTTCTCCAAAACCGCTGGGCATTGACGAAGGCTGCGATCTTTTTTCCCGTCCTAGCTCTGTATACTGCGCCCTCGTCTTGAACACTGAGGTCGCTGCATGCCATCCGTTATTTCCACCGACGTTTTGATTGTCGGCGCTGGTGTCGCCGGCCTCTGGCTGAATGCGCGTTTGCGCCGCCAGGGTTTTTCGACCGTGCTGGTGGAAAGCGCCAGCCTTGGCGGCGGGCAGAGTGTGAAGTCCCAGGGGATCATCCATGGCGGCGCCAAATACGCGCTGCATGGTGCCCTGACCGGCGCTTCGGAAGCCATCGCCGACATGCCCCGTCGCTGGCGTGAAGCCTTGGCCGGCGACGGCGAACTGGACCTGTCCGGTGTGCGCCTGCTGTCCGAAGCCCACTACCTGTGGTCTCCCGGCACGATCGCCGGCAACCTCACCAGTTTCTTCGCCAGCAAAGCCGTGCGTGGCCGCGTCGACCAGGTCAAGGGCGACCAACTGCCGCCGGCCCTGCAGGACAAGCGCTTCAAGGGCAAGGTCTACCGCCTGGCGGAGTTGGTGATCGACGTGCCGAGCCTGGTCCAGCGCCTGGCCGATCTGGCGGGCGATGGCTTGCTCGCCGGTCAGAACATCGAACCGCTGCTGGACGGTGACGTCCTGGTGGGCCTGAAGGTCGACGGGCGCGAGATCCGCGCCCAGCGCATCGTCTTGAGCGCCGGAGCCGGCACGGCGGCGCTGCTTGAAGCGCTGGGCCTGAGCCAGCCCGCCATGCAACGCCGACCGTTGCACATGATCATCGTCAAAGGCCCGAGCCTCAAACCGCTGTACGCCCACTGCCTGGGCGGCGGCACCAAACCGCGCATCACCGTCACCACGCACCCGGCCGCCGATGGCCAATGGGTCTGGTACCTGGGTGGCGACATTGCCGAAGCCGAAGGTGTTGCACGCGAACCTGCCGAGCAGATTGCCACCGCGCAGAAAGAACTCGGCCAGTTGCTGCCATGGATCGACTTGAGCACCGCGCAATGGGCGACCTTGCGCGTGGACCGCGCCGAGCCGCTGCAATCGGGCCTGACCCGTCCGGACAACGCCTTCCTTGCCGAAGAAGGCCGCTTGCTGGTCGGCTGGCCTACCAAACTGGCGCTGGCGCCGGACTTCGCCGACCGCGTGATCAACGCCTTGCAACGCGACGGCATCCAGCCAGGCCATCCGGCGCCGCTGCCCGAATTGCCGAAACCGCCGATGGGCGTCCCGGCCTGGGAGCAACTGCTGCCATGAGCCAACCCACCCTGCACGATGTGCATCGTCCACTGGGCAGCACCGGCCTGATGGTTTCGCCGCTGGGTCTGGGCACGGTCAAACTCGGCCGCGATCAAGGCGTGAAATACCCCAATGGCTTTCAGATTCCCGGCGATGACGAAGCGCGCATGTTGCTCAAACTCGCGCGCGATCTGGGCATCAACCTGATCGACACCGCCCCCGCCTATGGCCGCAGCGAAGAACGGCTCGGCCCGTTGCTGCGGGGGCAGCGCCAGGATTGGGTGATCGTCAGCAAGGTCGGCGAGGAATTTGCCGACGGTCTGTCCCGTCATGATTTCAGCGCTGCGCATACTCGCCTGTCGGTGGAACGCAGCCTGCAACGCCTGGAAACGGATTTTATCGATCTGGTGCTGGTGCATTCCGACGGCAACGACCTGGCGATCCTCAACGACAGCGAAGTCTATACGACCCTCGCCGCGCTCAAGGCCGAAGGCAAGATTCGCGGCTATGGTTTCTCCGGCAAAACCGTCGAAGGCGGTTTGAAGGCTCTGGAGCAAGGTGATTGCGCGATGGTCACCTACAATCTGAACGATCAGAACGAGAAGCCGGTCATTGACTATGCTGCTGCACACGGCAAAGCCATCCTGGTCAAGAAAGCCCTGGCCAGCGGTCATGTCTGCCTGAGCCCGGGTGTAGACCCGGTGCGCGCCAGCTTCGAGTTGTTGTTTGAACATCCGGGTGTCGCCAGTGCTATTGTCGGGACCATCAATCCGCTGCACCTCGCCCACAACGTCGCGACCGTTGCCCAGGTCCTACGTAGCAACTGATGCCGCCCCTCGCGGCCTTAAAGCAGGAGCCGACATGCCGCGTACGCTCATTAGAAAGAATCCGAGCAACTTCAAGACCCTGCCGTTATTCGTCGAAGCGACTCCCGAAGGCTTGAACTACCAGAGCGTCGGGATGCCGCTCAATTTTTCCCAGACCCTGCAGCGTCGCCGCCCGGTGACGGTGGCTGACAACGAGCGGTTCGCGCTGGAGCTGGCCAACCTCGGGGTCTCGGTGCGCCTGACCCTGCATTGGCAGAATCGCGATTACTGGGTGCTGGTACGCCAGCGTCGGCAGGATCGTGGCGACGTGGTGCTCAAACTGATCTCCGGTTACGTACCGGCCCACGAGCTGAACCTGCCCCTGCACACGGCGATTCAGGAGATAGCCGAAGAGTGCCTGCTGGAAACTCCGGAAGGCTGGCTCGGTGGACGTTTCAACGACACCTGGCTGCCAGCGCCCTACTCGTCTGCGCTGCACTATCGCGAGGCCTTGCCCTTTCGCCTCACCCCGTTTTCCGGCTCGGCGCGGCCGGTGCGTTGCGCCAACATGCAACTGATCGAGCGTCCGCGGGCTTACGTGCACCTGCCGACAGCGTCGCTGCAATTGATCTATGACTTGCGCCTGGATGTGCCCAGGGAAGCCAAGTCCCTGAGCCTGTTTCATGTCGACGAACGACTGGAAGGCGACCAACTGGTGGCCCGCCTGGATCGCAAACGTCCGGATCTGTACTTGATGCCTCTGGAAGATGGCGTCCCGCGCCCCGAGTTGTACACGCTCAAGCGCGACAAACTTATACCCGCCAGCACCCGTGGACTGTATCTGGCGGAGAGCTTTGCCATCCAGGAAGGCTGGACAGTGCGCGAGGAGCGTATTCGCTGGAAGGACTGGGTTGCACAACAAGGGCTGGAAGCACCCAAAGCCCCGCGACGGGGACTGAAGAAACTGAGCGTCAAGGCCTTGCGCCTGGTGCGGTTGGTACAGGGAAGCTTGCGCAAATAAATCAGGTTCGATCTAACCGGCTCGTTGTTTGTCCATGAAGGTGCGTAACCGCGCAAAAAAATGGAAATAGCGATTCTCGCGCTTGCCCATGCCGCGCTTGGGAGAGAACGATTCTTCGGCAAAGGCGCCGTTGATACGAACACGCGACGCCTGGGTCTCCAGGGTGCAGATCTTCGCCCCTGCCTGTTGCAGTGCAAATTTGAGCAGCCGCTCGGAGTGCAACTTCCTTCCCGTCACTTTACTGAAATCAAACATGCGCTCGATCCTTTTGCCGTACGCGACGTAGGTGTCGCGACCACAAATGGCAAAACGATCATTCAGCCCGCCCCACCACTGCCAGTCGGGAATGTAGGTATTACGTCGCCGGGCTTCTGCGTGCTTGAACACATAAGCGGGAAGCGGTGTATGAAAGAAAATGTCCGGCCGCACGTAGACGACGAAATCAGGATTGAAAGATTCCATCATGGTCGCAACGGTGTGCAGCGAATTGAGTTGATAGATCAGGTTTCTGAGTGAGGCGTAGTCATCTGCCCAGGTATCGCCCAGCGCTTTCACTTGTTCAAAGTTCCAGCGCTCCAGCACACCCTCGGTCGAGGTCAGTTGCCCGGTCATGGTTTCGAAGGGCTCGTAGTTGTCAGCCTTCAGCTCACCTTGCTCGCCCGAACGGGAGTTCTGCACTTCGTCGATCTTGTACAGGTGATAAAAGCATTTTACGTTGCTGTCGGAAGGAAGCAGCGCCAGAACGTTTTCTTGAATGGAAGGAAAGCAGATCTGCGAATTTCTCGGGATACCAAAAAAAGCCACCGCAATATTCAACACTACAGCACCCCTTGAAAAATAATCAGGCCCCTGTGGGCAACCGGCGACAAATCATCCGCGATCAAACAGCTTCTGCCACCAACGTCGACGCCGCAGAGGTATCACGATAACGTCTGAGTTTTTCAGCCAGTCACGCTCATAATCCCATGCATGCCCGCCCCAGCGTTTACCCGCCTCGTCGGAAAAACCTAACGTCATGAGCTGATAGTCATACCCTGCCTGCCCGCGCAGCCAGTCGAACAGCACCAGCGCATTGAAACCGGTGGTGGGTCCGACATAGCGTTTACCGCCCGGGCGATCGACCGGGTAGTTCCACAATGCCGGCAACGGGATACGCTCCCAATAGAGCGCCACCTGTGGCAAGGGACACATGGCCCCGGTGCAACCGACTAGCATCGTGAAACACCGCGCGTCGGCCTGCCGGAAAAGCCGCTGCACTTCAGGCCCGTAAGGAAGACCAAAAAAATAGGCGTCCGGCGAATTGAAACCATGAACGAAGAGATTAACGCTTTGTGGGGAAAGCAGCGGCGCCAGGACACACTTGTTGAAGCTGACGACGACATCGTCGGCGCCGATGTTCAGCGCCTGGAAATCGTCCCGGGTAATCGCTGGATTGTTGGCAACCAGCAGAACCCGCGGCGCCCTGCGCAGACACTCCTTCAGTTCCTGCGGCAGCCCGCCCGGAACAGACTGATGACCACCGGGCAATGCGTCCAGCGCCATTGGCTCATCGGCTTGGGACGGAGGATTTTCCATGGTTACTCTGGAACCTGCATACCGTAACGCAGCTTTACCCACAGGCGAGTCAACAATGAAGGTGGCTGCCAAGGACGCATTTCACGCTGAATCTCGGCAGCGAGCGTGCGCCCCACCCGAGCAAAGGAATACTGGCTCTCGGCGAATGCCTGCCCGTTACTGGCGATACGAGCCGTCAGCAACGGGTCGCTCTGCAGCAGCTGGAGTTTTTCCACGGCCTCATCTTCAGAGCGATAGAAAACCGTGTTGTGCATGTCCTGGAAACCCAGCAATTGGTCTTCTTCGCCCTGACTCCAGGCCAGCAATACACAGCCACACGCCATTGCTTCAAAGTTCTTGATCATGAATTCATTCATGCCGATATCGGCACTCACGAAAATCTTGATGCGATTGAGCATTTCCAGATACTCAGCGCCCGATTTGGTGCGGCCCACCAACATGCCGGTACGCCGGGAAAGGGACTCCAGAAGCGCTCTGCGCTGCGCGTATTCAGTACTTTTCAGACTGCCCAGAAAAGCCACCGGGATGTCCCGGACACTGTTGGTGTTGTGCAGCATTTGTTCGTCATATCCCTTCGAAACGAACACTGCATCAATGTTTTCAGCTTGCATCCGACGCGCTACGACAGCGCCGGAAACCAGCGCGCGAGAGCTGGGCAAACGACTGTAAAGACGCGAGTAAACCCGAAGGTATTTACTCGCGGGCATGTAATTCTGATAAGCGTCATGTTCGAGAAACACCAGGCCCGGAATACATTTCAGGACCCTTAGTTGCGGGACGAGGCGCTTGACCCTGGAAAAAATCACGATCCGGTCGAATGTCTGGTAGTTGACTGTCGCGAGAAACGAACCAAGTTTCAGCTGCTGCTTTTTGCTCAGGCGATAGACAACACACTCGTCGCAGTTCTGCTGCACGATTTCATACAGTCGATCCAGAATGACGCGCTGCTCGTCCATTACCAGGAGCATCACTTTCATAAATCTTTTACCACAAGACAAAAGCGGGTAAGAGCATTGGGTTAATTCCGGCCAACATCGTCTGGGACGGTTATATCCTCACGATAAAACCCGTTCACACACTGTGTGAAACGGAGTCTAGATCTCATCAATGACTTCGAATCTTCTCGACAATCGCTGTCGTCGAGCTGTTTTCCACCAATCCCAGCACCTTCACAGTACCACCGTAGGCCGTCACGATGTCGGCACCGACCACTTGATCGATCCCGTAATCGCCCCCCTTCACCAGCACGTCCGGCTTGACCTCGCGCAGCAGGTTTTCAGGAGTGCCTTCAGGGAAGCTGATCACCCAATCCACCGCGCCCAGCCCCGCCAGCACAGCCATGCGACGGTCGACGCTGTTGATCGGACGTCCCGGCCCTTTCAAACGGCTTACCGATGCATCGTCGTTGACCGCAACGATCAAGCGATCCCCTTGGGCCCGTGCCTGTTCGAGGTAGGTCACATGACCGGCATGCAGGATGTCGAAACAACCGTTAGTGAAGACGATTTTCTCTTTGTGCGCACGCGCATCGTCTACCGCCAGCAGTAACTGCTCCAGACCCAATACACCGCGCTCGGAACCTTCCTCACGCTGGATGGCACGCCGCAGCTCCGGAGCGCTGATGGCCGCCGTACCGAGCTTGCCGACCACGATGCCCGCCGCCAGGTTGGCCAACGCCACTGCGTGGGGCAATTCCTCGCCAGCGGCGATCGCGGCCGCCAGGGTGGAAATCACCGTGTCGCCGGCACCGGTCACGTCGAACACTTCCCGCGCGCGCGCGGGCAAGTGCAACGCGGGATGATCCGGGCGCAGCAAGGTCATGCCGTGTTCGCCACGAGTCACCAGCAACGCGCCAAGGTCCAGGTCGTGCATCAGTTGCGCGCCCTTGCTCACCAGTTCGTGCTCATCGGCGCAACCGCCGACGATCGTTTCGAATTCGCTGAGGTTCGGGGTAATCAGGCTCGCCCCCCGGTAGATCGAGAAATCCTTGCCCTTGGGATCGGCCAGCACCGGAATGCCACGGGCACGGGCGGCCTGGATCAGTACCTGATGATTTTTCAGCGCGCCTTTGCCGTAGTCGGACAGCACCAGCACCTTGATGCCTTCAAGCAACTCGTCAACTTGCTCGCCCAGCGCCAGGGCGTCGGTGGCAAAGGGTTCTTCGAAGTCGATACGCAGCAACTGCTGGTGTCGACTCATAACCCGCAACTTGACGATGGTCGGCTGGTGCGCAATACGCTGGAACAATGCGCGCACACCAGCACCCTTGAGGCTGTTGGCCAGGCTGTCGGCAGCTTCGTCGTCGCCGGTCACACCGACCAGCGAGGCCGGTGCGCCAAGCGCGGCAATGTTCAGGGCAACGTTAGCGGCACCGCCCGGGCGGTCCTCGATTTGCTCGACCTTGACCACCGGTACCGGCGCCTCAGGGGAAATCCGTGAGGTACCACCATGCCAATAACGGTCGAGCATGACATCGCCGACCACCAAGACAGGGGCTTGATCGAATCGCGGCATGGACAACTTCATGGAGCATCCCACATACAAAATGAACAAGGGCGGGATATTAGCACAGGGTTGACGCAGGGCTTGCGCATGGCATGAACGAGGGTGCCAAAAGCAAAAAAATCGCAGCCTGTAAACGTTCTAAAACGACAGACTGCGACTCTTTTCAGTCGTTCACGACGAACGAACGTCGACAGGAATCAGGCGATATCTTCAGCCGGGGCATCAAGCCCCATGGCATTCAGGCGGGCGTAATAACCATTTTGCGCCAACAGTTCGGCGTGCGTGCCGCGCTCGACGATCCGGCCCTGATCCATGACCAGGATCAGGTCGGCTTTTTCGATGGTCGACAGACGGTGAGCAATCACCAGGGTCGTGCGGCCTTTCATCACTTGATCCAGGGCCGCCTGGATATGCCGTTCCGATTCGGTGTCCAGTGCCGAGGTGGCTTCGTCGAGAATCAGCAAAGGCGCGTTCTTCAACAGGGCCCGGGCAATCGCCAGACGCTGGCGCTGGCCACCGGAAAGCAATACGCCGTTCTCGCCGACCTGAGTGTCCAGGCCTTCGGGCAGTTGTGCGATGAAGTCCATCGCATAAGCGTCTTTCGCCGCTTTTACGATGTCTTCACGGGGCGCACCGGCCAGATCGCCGTACGCGATGTTGTTGGCCACGGTATCGCTGAACAACGTCACGTGCTGGGTGACCTGGGCGATGTGCTTGCGCAGGTTCAGCAGTTTGTACTGTTCCACCTCGACGCCATCGATCAGGATTTCGCCATTGTCGTGGTGATAGAAACGCGGAATCAGGTTGGCCAGGGTCGACTTGCCGCTGCCGGACCGCCCGACCAGCGCCACCATTTGCCCGGGCTCGACCGAGAAACTGATGTCGTCGAGTACCTGACGCTCGGTGCCAGGATAGGTGAAGCTCAGATGCCGCACATCCAGGCGTCCGGTCACCGCATCGCGTTCGACGGTACCGGTATCGACTTCCGGTTCAACGTCCAGTTGTTCGAAGATGCTTTCGGCGCCCGCCACGCCTTTTTGAATGGTCGAGCTGACTTCGGACAATTGACGGATCGGCTTGGGCAGCAGGCCCGCCAGGGTGATGTAGGCCACCATGTCACCGGCGGACGCATCGCCACGCAGAAAAAGGACCAGGAACATCAGCACGGCCATGGCGCTGTAGATCACCAACTGCAGCAGCGGCGTGTAGATAGCGCCGGTGCGGGTCATGCGCAATTGCTTGTCGGTGTTGCCCTGGCTGGCATTGAAGAAACGCTTCTGTTCGTAGACTTCGCCGCCGAAGCTGCGCACCACACGATAACCCTGGATGGTTTCCGACGCCACGTGCGTCACGTCGCCCATGGCCGCCTGGATCTTCTTGCTCTGCTTGCGGAATTTCTTGCTCGCGGTACGGACCATCAACGCGATCAGCGGCAGGATCGCGACCATGACCAGAGTCAGGCGCCAGTTCATGAACAGCAGCGAGGCAAACAGGAAGATCACCGTCATGCCTTCACGGATTACGACCTTGATCGCATCTGTGGCCGCCCCGGTGACCATGGTCACGTTAAAGGTGATACGGGAAATCAGGTGACCGGAGTTATGCTTGTCAAAGTATCGGTTGGGCAGGACCAGCAGGTTATTGAACAACTCAACCCGCAGGTCGTGGACCAGCCCGAGAGAAACCTTGGCCAGGAAGTAGTTGCCCAGATAAGATCCCAACCCCTGCCAGGCGGCGATCAAAATGATCAGCAACGGCACGGCTTGCAGCAGTTGCAGGTCGCGCAGGTAGGGGACACTGGGAAAGAGCACCGCTTCGGGATTGGACAGGCCATCGACGAAGTACTTGAGGATGTAGCCGAGCATTGGCTGCGTCGAAGCGAAAATCAGAAAACCGACGATGCTGATCAGGAACAGGCCGATGTACGGCCGGACATAACCGAGCAGACGGAAGTAGATTTTCAAGCTCGAGGGGCTTGCGGAGAGACTGGAGTCGGCCATATCACGCGAATGTCGATAAAAAGGACGCTGACTTTAGCACAGCTTCCCCAGGGTTCTGGCAATCCCATAAAGGCTGTTATTGTTAGTCGGCGCAAACAGTATCATATAGCCACCATCGGAATGGCCGATCAACTTCAGGATTGAATTTCTCAACATGCGACTCAGTGGTTTCAACAGTACGTCCAATCGAGTCTTCGATTTCATTTGCCTGTGGATACTTCCACTGGGCTATCTTTTACTTCTGTGTTCGCTGTTTTTCCTGCCGGACCGCAGTCTGCTTCACAAGCTCTACTATGGTTTGTTCAGCATTCCAGCGCTGATGGCGCTTTGCCTGCGACCACGCGAGCTCAAAGAGTTGCTGCGCGAGCCGATCTTCATTGCGATGCTGCTGTTCGCCGGGTGGGCGCTGTTGAGTCTGTGCTGGAGCCCGGGCGATGAAGGGTTTTCCGGCAAGTTCAAGCCACCGCTCCACACGCTGATGCTGTTCGTCGGGTGCTACCTGCTGGTGCGCTATCGCAACGATATCGTCCAGCCCCTGCTGTTCAGCGCCGCCATGGTCGGTCTGGTTGCGTCGGTCTACAACCTGTACGTGTTTGCCCACATCTATGAGCCGGGCCAACGCCTGATTGGTGGCGGCGCATTCGACAATCCATTGTTGAGCTCGCACTTGTTCGGCTTCTTCTGCGCCTATTGGCTGAGCCTGAGCATGACCTGCAAGCGCCCGCAGATACTCTGGTTGAGTGTCCCGGCAATGGTGATCATGTTCATTGCGGTGATCGCTACCGGCTCCCGGACACCGCTGGTGGCACTGACACTGGCGGCGTTGTGGCTGAGTTTCATCTGCTGGAATCGACGGTCAATCGTATTACTGGGCATCATGCTCGTCGGCGGAGCGTCGGTGATTGCATTTTTTTCGAACATGATTTTCGGACGAGGCGACTCCTACCGTTTCGAAATCTGGCAGATGGTCCTGCAAAAAATCGCCGAACACCCCTGGATCGGTCATGGCTACGACGCCAGCCTGAACGTCGATCCGGGCCTGGGCTACACGCTGGCAGAACCCCACAGCTTCGCTTTGGGGGTTCTTTACTACGTCGGTATTTTCGGCTTTATCCCATGGCTGTTCTTCCAGGCCTGGGGCCTGCTGAGCAGCTGGCGCCATCGCGTGCAACCGCTGTTCATCATCGCCTCCACCTGGCTGGTGTTCGGTATCGGTGCGGGCCTGACCGAAGGCGGCGGGATCATTTCACGCCCCAAGGAACACTGGTTCCTGTTGTGGATTCCTCTGGCACTGATCGCCGCGCTGAGTATCAACCAACGCGCTGGTCGCCTGCTGGCCGTTTCGATCAAGAGACTGACGCAACCGGCCCTGCAAGCGTTGACCACCCACGCACGGGTGATTGAAGAAGATGGCCTGGGGCCGAAGGTCCTGCGCTTGGCCGATGACAGCTTCCTCAAGTTGTTCCGACCTCGTCGCTGGTACACTTCGGGCAGTTTCAACGCCTACTCCGAACGCTTTGCCGTCAATAGCGAGCGACTGCGCAACATGGGATTCCCGACGCCGCAGATCCTCGACCTGTACCGCCTGGACGATGGCGGCAGTGCCGTGCACTACACCCCCCTGCCGGGAAATACCCTGCGCCAGGTCCTGCAAGCAATCACGGCTCCGGACGTGCGTCAGGCGCTGGTGGAACGCTTCGGCAAGTTCATGGCGCAGTTGCATGAGCAAGGGGTGTATTTCCGCTCCCTGCATCTGGGTAATGTGCTGGTGCTGGAGGACGGCGAGTTCGGTCTGATCGACGTGGCGGACCTGCGCATCTACCCTTCGTCACTGAGCCTGTCTTTGCGTCAGCGCAACCTGCGTCATATGCAGCGATACACCGTCGATCGACGCTGGTTGTTCGAGGATCATTTCCAGGCATTGCTGCAAGGGTATGCCGTGACAGCATCGAAATCTGCGGTGGACACCCTGCACAAACAAGTGCTGGCTGCGAGCTCACCCGCCCAGGTTCACTGATTAGCAACGCGCAACGAAAAAGAGCAGCCTCGGCTGCTCTTTTTGTTTGGCCAGTCCTGGCACACCGGACTGCGGCCCGGATTCAGCCAATGGCTCAATCCTTTTCCAGAGGCGAGAAATACAAGCGCCCCAGACCACGCCAGGTCTTCTTGTTCCACGCCTTGAACGGAATCTGCGCCAGCAGCTCACGCGCCAGTTTTCGGTCTCGATTGGCAGTCTTCAGGAACATCGAACTGAGAAACTTGTAGCGCACGTGATCGTACAGCGGGTGATCGCTGAACAAGGCATAGGTGCGCAGAATGTTGTCGATCATGAAACGGTGATTCTTGTAGGAATTGGTGGCGTGCTTGCGATAGCGCGCCATCAGCACGTTCAAACCATCAATGAAGTAGCCGGCATGGGTCACCTTCAGTTCGATCAGCAAATCTTCCAGGCGAATGTTCGGATCGAACCCGCCGACCTTGTCCAGCGCTTCGCGGCGGATCATCAGGGTCGGTGCCGGCGGATAGGGCTTGCGCTCGAGGAACATGTCATCGAAGTCCAGGCGGCGGAACGGCACATCGCGGCGCTGGCGCGACTCCGGGTACGCAATGCCGTCAGCGTCCATCAGCTCGATATTGCCGGCGCAGATGCCGACCTCGGGCTTGCCATCCATGTGCGCGACCTGCGTGGCGATGCGCTCGGGCAACATGATGTCATCGGAACCGAAGGGCACGATCAGACTGCCCTTTGCGCGCGCAATCGCACCGTTGAGGGTATTGGTCAGCCCCTGATTCTGCTGAACACGGAAATCAAAACCGTGTTGCGCCTGCAAGGCGTTGATCCGCTCGACACTGTCATCGCTGGAACCATCATCGACCACCAGCAGCTCGATGTTCGAATAGGTCTGGTTGAGGACGCTGAGAATGCTCTCCTCAATATAACGACCGTGGTTATACGACGCGATGATGACCGTGACGATGGGTTGTGCGTCGCTCATGATTGTTCCTTGCGGGCCTTGCTCAAGCCGGAGTCGATCAGGTTCAGGTATTCCTGGCGGAACACCTCGATATCGTGTTGTTCCTGGAGATAACGGTAGGCTTGTTCGCCCTTGGCCTTGAGCGCGTCATCCGGTAGCTCGAGGTAAGTATCCAGTGCCGCGACCAGACTCGGCACATCCTTCGGCGTAATCGCCAGACCGCCCGCGCCCTGAATCAACGGCAGCATCGCCGGTACGTTGGAGGCGATCACCGGAAGGTGACCGCTCATGCCTTCGAGCAATGCCAGCCCGAGACCTTCGGCCAGCGATGGCATGGTCCAGATGTCAAAGGCGCGAACGTACTGCAAGGCGTTTTCCTTGAAGCCCAGCAGGTGCGCACGTCCGCTCAGGCCCAGACGCTCGATCTCGGCGGCCAGGCGCGACTCTTCGCGGCCGGCACCGATGATCGCCAAATGAGTATTCGGGTATTTGTCCTTGAGTGCCGCAAACGCCTGCAACAGGTAAGTGTGCCCCTTGACCGGCACCAACCGGCCCAATGCGCCGATCAGTCGCACCGACGGATCAATCCCGAGCAGTTCACGGGCGCGCTCGCGGCTGTGTTGCAAGCCTTCGGCCTGTTCGATGTCGATCGCATTGGTAATGGCGTAGGTATTCTGGTCGGTGAAACCGCAGTCACAGTCCAGCAGGTACTGTTTGACCGCCGGCGATACACCGACAAATCGCCAGTGACGATCGATCAGACGCTGGGTCTGGCGACGTCGGTAGAATCGGTCGTACTCACCAAAGCCATGGGAGATGCCGATGCACAATGGCACTTTCAACCAGCGGTTGAGCGTCAGCATCATGTTGACCGGCTTGAAGCGGTTGCAGATCACCACATCGAATTTTTCTTTACGGCAAAACTGATACAGCCGCCACATGGCGCGCAGGCGCATGCCCTTGAGCGACTTGTCGGAAAACTCGAAATAAACGGAACGCGCGGCACGGCTCACGGCCTCGCCCGGCCCGGGCTTGCCGCGCAGAAACGCCGCGGTCACCTCATAGCGATCGCCCGGCAAAGCCTTGACGATCTGCTCTGCCAGGTCGGCAAAGTCATGGGCTTTGACATTGTAGTCAGGCTGCAACTGCAGAACCTTTGACCGTTGACTCATAACTCTCCCCGGTGAAAACCAGTCGCGTCGATGACCCAGGCGGGTTCAGCGGCGAGGCGCTTGATCTCCGCCGGATCGGGTTGAGGCAACCGTGGCCACTCGTTGCGTTTCCAGCAAACGAAATGGAAATACGGAAACCGGCGATCGCCATCGCGATCATTGGTCAGATGGCCGTCGCGCCAAAACCATTGGTGCGGGAAATTATCGGTCCCGTCATGCCACTTGATGCAACCACCGGGCGTACTGAATGCCTCGGTGAATTCACTGCGTCGACGCCACGGGTTGAACTTGCCCACCAACTTGAACAAGGGCTGGGGAAAATTCTTGCGCCAGAGAAAGATTCGACTGAATGCACCTTCGTCGATCGCATGATGTTTCTGATCGGTGAAACGCGCTTCCCAGTCCTTGATCTGCCTGAACAACTCACGCTTGCGGGGGGTGTTTCTGATCAGGCAAAGATGCCCGGCCACTCGCCGCTCGTGAGTGGAGTACAGGTCGTACGAAGCGAGACGATCTGCGGTGAAGTAGCTGCGCAAGTCGCCGTACACCAGATCAATGTCGCCGAAGGCCCAGAAATCATAGCCCTCCAGGCGGTCGGCATGAATCAGTCCGAACGCAGGCCTGATGTCGCACAGTTTGTAAGCCTGGGTCGGCGCAAAATCGATACCCAGCCGCTGGGACACCAATCCACAGTAATCGCTGAACATCATGCATTCGATGGTCACGTTGGGCGGCAGATTCTCGGGAACCCCGCAGTCGGTGAAGAACAGCCAGTCGATGTCCGGATTGCGACGGCAGCTCTCCAGAAAAAACGGCATCCAGAAGGGCCAGCTGCCGAAATAAGGCATCAGAAACAAAATACGCGGGCATGGATTAATCACGGATAACTCGCTGTCAATGCTGGGAACGCCACCATGCTAGGCAGAGTTCTGCTTCAGTTCTGCTTCACAGGTGTTTCGTCATGCTTCAGAAGCCAGAACAATTCCTGGCGCCTGACCGCCTTGCGAAAAAATTCATTTTCGCCATAAGGGGGCGGCACTCTACTGGCCAAAAGCCACTGTATCAACCGCCGCAGTCGCCGCTTGAAGGGCATGCGCGGCTGCAGGTCGTGCATCATTCCCAGCGCCATGGCTTTATCACGCTGAAGTTCCGGGGGAACCGGAAGGCAATAAGGCTGCATCGGCACCGACGAATCAAAGGCCGGCGGCAGCGCGATGCCATGACCGGCATCCCCCATGGGCCAGCGATCATTGTCATGCAAATGGTTGGCATAACCGAGCAACGTGGTCGGCTGCCACTCCAGACCTCGCAGTGCTTCAAGGATCGCTTGTTGGGCGCACAGGTGATCCGGGTGCGGATCGAGCGTGGGGTGCGGCAACACGATGACTTCAGGTCGTGCCCGCAACAGCAACTCGCGCAGGTCGGCCAACAGGTTGTTCCAGGTCGGCGCCCCATCGACATCGCCCGGCAGTGCAAAGGGGTTCAACTGGCGAAACAAGCGGGTGTCGTCCATCTCCGCTTCCCGTGAACCCACTGGCCGGGACGGTGCTGCCTGCATCGCAGCCAGCTGCAGGCAGAAATAGCCCAACTGCACGCAATGGGCTTCGGGCACTCCGGCCCAGCGTGGCACGGCGATGCTGTCCCAGGCCCGCAGCCGCCCCTTGAGCCGCGCTGCTTCGACCTTGTTCAGGCCGATCTGCTGATAGTGTTCCGCTTCGATTTCGCCGGCGGTGAGGGTGACGATCCAGGCTTCGTCGGCCTGACTGTACAAACCATAAGCCGCCAGCTCGGCGTCATCGGCGTGTGGCGCAATGACCATTACCCGCTGACGGCGGTAATCCGGTTGTTCGAACGCCCAGAGCACGGGCTCGCCCAGCACTCGGCAAAAACGTCCACGCAGACGCAACTCGCCTCGCGACAGCACTTGCGCCTGACCACTGAGGTTGAGGTAGCGCAGCCCGTTGGCGCCACGCTCGAAGGTTTGTCGATCGGGATTATCGCCACCCGACAATTCGACTGCCGGGTCGATAAAGCGTCCAAGCCAGGTGCTCTTGATCCGCAGGGCCAATACCAGCGTAGCGTCGTCCACCAGCATGACGCCGTCATCCAGGCGCAAACGCTCGCCGTCCAGGTGAATCTTGGGTTGCGGGGTGTAAGGCGGGAAGCTGTACGCGTAATCGTCCTTGGGCGAATAGAACAAATGATCGGCAAACCAGGCTTCATGAGCAATCCAGCCCAGCACCGCCAGCACCAGCGGCAGCCACCAGGCCACCAGCACGCCGATGACGATCAACAGCATCAAGGCGATCAGCAGGCCGATGCGTTTGTTGCGCCGGTGCCGCTTGAGCAATTGCTGTTTTCGACTCATGGGCTCGCTCATACGGTGAACACCGGCACAGGATTACACCAGCGGTCCTTGTATTCACGGTCGGCGCGACCGAAGGAAAAACGCAGCGGCTTGTCCAGCGCGCGTGCATGCTCCCAGGCGCTTTGGGTATTGAGAAAGCTCAAGACGCTGCCGGGGCTGAATTCACGGGTCTCGGGATCGACGCCACCGTTGATGTACTCGACGCTGATCCATTGCGGCGCTTCGACGCGGTACACCAGTTGAATCGCGATCGGCGCATCGTTCAGGAAAATCACCGAGCCGATCAGCAAGTCACGCAACAACTCGATCACCTCGGCCATGCGCTCGGCACCGGTCGCCGGAAACCCCCAGCGACGCTGGAACAGGTCGCAGTAAATCGCCGCCAGTTCGCCGCTGGAAAAGTCGCTGACCGGCCGCACCACACCGCCCGCTTCTTCCAGCAGACGCAATTCGCGGCGCTGGTTATAGCGAAATTTTTTCGACAGTTCTTCGGGCGTACGGGCCATGGCCAGTTGTTCTGCCTGCAGCCTGATGCCGCTGAAGCGGCCTTCATTCAGTGCGGACAAGTAACGCGCGCGATGGCGCAGGGGCGCTTGCGTATCAGCGGCGGCCGGCAGGATCAACTCAGCATTGCCGAGATCGAACAGGCCCTTTTTACCGTTGCGCTTGAGCACGTCCTTGGACAAGGCAAGGTCGCGACCCCAGGTTGGAATCGCCGCCTGGACTTCGCCATTGGGCGCCCAGGCCAGGTAACGCACCGGAATATCGGCCAACTGCGCCAGGCGCTCGACCACCAGCGGATGAGTGGCGACGCTGCCGCCATAACGGTGCCAGGCCTCGGCGTATGTCGAGGCATCGACCACCGCCCAGCCACGTTCGCGCCATCCTTGAAATCGGTTGAGCATCAACCCCTCGCCGCCAGTTCGGTGACGGCGGGCAAATGCCAGAAAGCATCGCGTACCGCGCGGTCGGAGAAGCGCTCGCGTAAACGGTCGAGCATCAACTCGGCACACTGGCGACGCTGCTGATCATCCATCGCAGCCAGGTGTTGCAGCCCTTGAGCCAAGTGCTCGGCGTCGCCCAGCGGGAATAGAATCCCGACGCCCTCGACCACTTCCTTCGCACCGCCGCATGCCGTCGCGAGCAACGGCACACCTGCGGCCATGGCTTCCAGCAGCACCATGCCGAACGGTTCGTGATCGGAGCTCAAGGCAAACACATCGAATGCACGAAAATAACGACGGGCTTCGGGCACCTGACCGAGGAACAGCACGCGGTCGCCGATCCCCAGTTCACGGGCCATGGCCTTGAGATCCTGTTCCAGCCGACCGATACCGAGAATCACCAGCTGGCTGTTAGCCGGCAAACCCGGTAACGCCGCAGCAAAACCGTGCAGCAACGTGGCTTGGTCCTTGTCCGGGTGCAGTCTGCCGACATTACCGATAATCCACGCATCCATGGACAGACCCAGGGTTTCCCGAGCTTCGCGAACCGACACGTGACTGCCTTGCAAGGCTTGCACGTTGATGCGGTTGTAGAGCGTCTGAATCCGTGCAGCCGGCCAATTCGGCAGGCAACTGCGTATGTCGTCGCGTACCGCATCGGAAACCCCGAGCAGACTCAAACGCTTGCGGAAAAAATTCACAAAGAGTTTGCGGGTGCCGCGTTTGTAGTCGTCAAACGCGTGATGCACGCCGATCACCGGCAACGACGTGCCAAGCAAGGCGATGTAGATCGGTTTGAAACGGTGAGCAATGCAGAAACTGAAATTGCGCGAAGCGGCGATCTTGCGCAGATCGCCGATGGCACCCAGCTTCAGGCCACGAATAGCCTTGGAGCTGTATTCCATGAACAGCACTTCATCGGAGGCGCAGGCCTCGGCGACTCGGGCATCGGCAACCCCGGTCAGAAACACCGTGGTCACTCGATAACCGGTCCCCGCGAACAGGCTGGCGTACTGCCGGGCGCAGTCCAGAAACGGACCGTCATAACCGTGGCAGAACTGCAGCACATGGCGTTCAGCCGAGCGTGTCATATGCGTCCGCGCCCTCTTTGACCACCAGAATGTCTTCCATGATCAGATACTGTAGGTCGGAACCGAAGAACATGTTCAGGGCATCCGTCGGCGAGCAGATCATCGGTTCGCCACGACGGTTGAGCGAGGTGTTCAGCGACACACCGTTGCCGGTCAGTACTTCCAGCGCCTTCATCATGTCGTAGTAGCGCGGGTTGTATTCGCGCTTGAGCACCTGGGCCCGGGACGTCCCGTCTTCATGGACGACTTCCGGCACGCGGGTCTTCCACTCTTCCGCCACTTCGAAGGTGAAGGTCATGAATGGCGCAGGGTGATCGATCTTGATCATCTGCGGTGCGACGGTGTCGAGCATCGACGGGCAGAAAGGCCTCCAGCGCTCGCGGAACTTGATCTGGTGGTTGATGCGGTCAGCCACGCCGGTCGCGCTCGGGCAACCGATGATCGAACGACCGCCCAAGGCACGCGGACCAAACTCCATACGCCCCTGGAACCAGGCGACCGGGTTGCCATCGACCATGATTTTGGCGATGTTTTCCGGCATGTTCTCGAGCTTGCGCCATACCGGCTTGCTCGGGTGTCGGGCACATGCGGCGAGCACGTCTTCGTTGCTGTACGACGGGCCGAGGTAGACGTGTTCCATCTTCTCGACCGGCACGCCACGGGCGTGAGACACATAAGCCGCCGCGCCGACCGCGGTGCCGGCGTCACCGGACGCAGGCTGCACGAACAGCTCCTTGACGTCGTCGCGGGCGATGATTTTCTGGTTCAGCTTCACGTTCAATGCACAGCCACCGGCGAAGGCCAGTTTGCCGGTTTCCTTGAGCACATCGCCCAGATAGTGGTCGATCATCTGCAGCGAGATCTTTTCGAACAGCGCTTGCATGCTCGCGGCGTAGTGGATGTACGGCTCGTCGGCGATGTCGCCTTCGCGCTTCGGACCCAGCCACTCGATCAGCTTCGGCGAGAAGTAGAACCCCTTGCCCTTCTCTTTATAGCGACGCAGGCCGATGACGTTGGCGTAGTCGGTGTTGATCACCAGCTCGCCGTTTTCGAACGAGGCCAGGCGCGAGAAATCGTACTTGCTGGCATCGCCATACGGCGCCATGCCCATGACCTTGAACTCGCCGTCGAGCATCTCGAAACCGAGGAACTCGGTGATCGCGCCGTACAGGCCGCCGAGGGAGTCCGGATCGAAGAATTCCTTGATCTTGTGGATCTTGCCGTTTTCGCCGTAACCGAAGAAGGTCGTGGCGTACTCGCCCTTGCCGTCGATCCCGAGGATCGCGGTTTTCTCTTTGAAACCCGAGCAGTGGTAAGCGCTGGAGGCGTGAGCCAGGTGGTGTTCGACCGGCTCGATCTTGATCTTCTTCGGATCGAAGCCCAGTTGCTCCAGGCACCAGACGATTTTGTTGCGGTAGCGCTTGTAGCGGCGATTGCCCATCAGGATCGCGTCAAGTGCGCGGTCCGGGGCGTACCAGTAACGCTTGGCGTAGTGCCAGCGTGCCTTGCCGAACAGGCTGATCGGCGCGAACGGAATGGCGACCACGTCAACGTCGGACGGCTTGATGCCGGCCTGCTCGAGGCAGAACTTCGCCGATTCGTAAGGCATGCGGTTCTTTGCATGTTTATCGCGCACAAAGCGCTCTTCTTCAGCCGCCGCGACCAGCTTGCCGTCGATGTACAACGCTGCGGAAGGATCATGGCTAAGGGCGCCGGACAGGCCAAGAATCGTCAATGCCACAGGGGTCTAGCCTCTTTAGTCTGCATGCAGGCGCAAGGCGCCTCAAAATGAATGTGCCCTCGCAAGAGGGCGAGAGACAGCTAAAGGGCGGGATTATAGCGTAAACATAGTAGGAATGACCCTACGGTTATCAGCGGCGCAATGATGGCCTGCACGACGCCGAAACCCTGGGCTAACCGCGGCTCGCCCGCCAGTAGATCCTGATATTGCCATCCACCCCTTGTCGGTAAATCGTGTAGGGCAGGGAAACGGTATCCAGCGCACCCGACAACGCCAGATCCAGCAGGACCAGCGGGACGAGAAAGCCCGTAGGGTCAGGCGGGGCATTCAAGACGCAGAAATCGTAGGCCAGGCCGCTGTAGATACGCGGGATGGACTGGCAGTAGGTTTTTTGCTTGCGCAGGCTGCGCGCCGCGTCTTCGTCATTTTGCAGGACTGTGACAGCGGTGCCGCAGCCGGAGAGTGCCAATGAGCATGCGATGAATAGGACAACCGTTTTTATAGTCAAGACCTGCCCTCCGAGGAACGTCAGGCAAACTAGCATCGCGACTATTCAGGGCACAGTTCATGGGGTCTGGAGATCATGTAGGACATTTCATAAGAACTTGTCCCTTAATCTCGGGTGACTGGCCTGACGCAATCGTCGCAAGGCCGCCCAGACCACGCCCGCTCCCACAGTTTCCTGGCTTTGCGCATAATCTGCGTAAGGCCCGGAGCAGTGTGGGAGGGGGCTTGCTCGCGATAGGACCGCAGGTCCGATTCAGCCAGCGCCTGAGATATCTTTGGGCAAACGCTGATCAATCACCTGATGCAATGCACTGCTTTCAGGCCAGTTACGCATGAACCGCGCCCGATCCCGTGCATAGGCCGGGGCGAAACTGTGGAACGAGCCATGCTGGCACATCGCATCGAGATCGATCAGCGCCCAGCGATCCTCTTGCCAGAACAGGTTATGGCCCTTGAAGTCGCCGTGGCTGATCCGCTCGCGAATCAGCTCCGCAAACAGGTGATCCAGCGCCACCAGCTCGGCTTCGGGCGCATCACCGCTGTCAACGTACGGCGCGAACCGTTCGATGATGTCCGGCCCCGGAAGGTGCTCGGTCACCAGATAAGCCCGACTGCGCAACCAGAGAAAACGCTTTTCCAGCACCGCCAACGGTTTCGGCGTAGCGATCCCGAGGAACGCCAATCGATTGCCTTCGCGCCAGGAATGCCAGGCACGGCTCGGGCGCCAGAAGCGTTTGAGCCAGTGGGCGAACCCCTTGATGTTGTAGCGTTTGATCACCAGGGTACGACCGGCCACTTCGACCTTGCCGACGCTCGCCGCACCGCCGGTCTTGTACAGATGCCCTTGATCGAGCAACGCATCGGCCTGTTCCAGCACCGGCAACATCGCCGCTTCTTCTTCGCGGCGAATCGCCCGTAAACCGAAGGCGCCACGCTGCACGCTGAACAGCGTGCATTCGCGGCCGACCTTGATCAGAAAGTCCTTGAGGCGCCAACTGCGCACCTTGTCGATCTGCTTCTGCAACGCCTCCATCGGCAAGGCATGTTCGCCATTGCTCAGGAGGTAATACACCAGCAATTCTTCAGTGAACGGCTCCAGCGACCTGGGCAACTGAGCAAAAAACACCCCGAGGTTTTCCAGGACTTTCTGTCGCGACAGCGGCTGGCCGGGGGTTTCACTGCAAATCCCGGCGCCATCGATCAAATACAGGCGACCGCGCTGGCGCAGCAGGTTGTCCAGGTGCAGGTCTTCCTGCCACAGCCCTTTGCGGTGCATCTGGCCGATCGCGCCCAGCGCCTCGGCCAACACGGCCCCTTGCCCATCCGAGAGCACCGGCAAATGCTCGACCCGTTTCCAGGTATCCCCCAGGCTTTGCGCACCTTCGAGGTAATCGAACAGCAGCCAGCCACCTTCGCCGTCCTTCAGGCCATCGGCCAACAGCTGCGGCGTAGTCAGCCCTTGGTCCGCGAGCAAGCGCACGCCGCTCAGCTCACGCTGGAAATGCCGCGCCGCTTTGCTGCCGACCAGCAACTTGGCCAATACCGGCCGGCCACGCCAGACACCGGCGCCGACATAGCGCTGGCCCGGCAACACCCGCAACAGGCTCAACAACTGCAACTCGGCAGGCCCGGCGGCATCGGCCAGCGAGATACTCAGCGGCAGCACCGGGTCGCGTCCCGCCTCTTTCAGTTCGGACAAACGCATCAGTTGGACCTCTTGTAACTACGCCGCGCGGTCAATTTCGCCAGCCAGCTGTCGATCAGCGAACTGTCCGGCGGTTGATCCAGGTAGGTGGCCAACAGCTCGCGCAGCTGTGCATCGCTCCACTGGGGCGAGCGCCGGGTCAGCGGTTCCAGATCCTTGATCCGGTCACGCTGACCGAACAGCAGCGGCCGGGTCTTTTCCAGGTCGATGAGCTGGGCCATGTAACCGTCGCCGGTGGCCTGGAGAAAAATGTGCTTGGGGTAGAAACAGCCGTGGACCTGACGCGCACCGTGCAGGCGCCGAGCCAATAGCCCGCAGGCCTGCAAAATGGCCGAGTGCTGCGCCGGGCTCAGATCCGACCAGCGCTGCAACAGCGAATCCAGGTCATCCCAGCCGTCCAGTGCACGGGTCAGCAAAACCGCGCGGACCTCGCCGTCGACCTTGCGCTCACCGAAAAAAACCGCTTTCAGCGCCGGAATGCCAAGCTTTTCATAACGGCTGATGTTGCGAAATTCCCGGGCAAAACTCGGCTCGCCAAAGGGCGCGTGCAAGGTGCGCATCTGGTAGTTGCTTTGGCGCTTGAGGTAGAAGCCGTGACCTTCAAGATCCAGCCGAAACACGCTGCTCCAGCCACCGCGCGCGGTGTTGGGCTCATCCACAGCCTCAAGCTGCCGGGCCCACAGTGCATCGAAGGTGCCGAGGCCGTGACGCTCCAAAAGCGCCCGGTCTTCAGCGGCCAGAAAATCAGTCATTCGCGCCCCTCGAAAAATCTCACCACGTGCCGGATCCGCTTTTTATCGGCCGCATTGAGCCGCGTCCGTTGGCGGTATTGCAGGTAAAAGCGCAGTCGCTGGGTGGCCGACAGGTGATACTTGGCGACCTTGTCGAGACATGCCAGATCCTTGGTGATGCGGTACTTGAGCCAGAAGCCGCTCCAGAAGTCACCGTTGGGACAGTCGATCAGGAACAGTTGTGCCTGATCGTCGACCAGCAGGTTGCGCCACTTCAAATCATTATGGGTGAAGCGATTGTCATGCATGATCCGGGTGTAACCGGCCAGTTGCCGACTGATGTGATCGACCCAGGCGCGATCCGTCAGTTTCGGGTCACGTCGTTCAGCCAGGGCATTCAGGTCTTCGGTATTGGGCAGTTCACGGGTGATCATCGCACCGCGAGCGTAGGCTGCACCGCGCCGTTCCAGCCCCCAGGCCACCACCTCTGCGGTGGGAATGCCCCACTTGGCAAAGCGCTTGAGGTTTTGCCATTCCATCTTCACCCGCGGCTTGCCGAGGTAGCGGCGCAGGCCTTTGCCTGCGCCCACGTAGCGCTTGACGTAATAGTTGACGCCCTTGAGCTGGACGCGGACAACCTCGGACAACGGGTCGCGGGTCAACTGCTCGCCCTGAAGGGCAAACACCGCCTCAAGACTGCCAAAATCATCGGCCAGGTCACTGTAAGCAGGTTCCAGTCTCCAGCCCGACATCAGAGCGCATCCCCGTATCGCTGTTTACGGTCATAGAGTTTGCTGGCCTTGCCTTCGAGCCAGGTGAGCAACCCGGCTTCTTCGCCGAGGATCTGGCGCAGGGGTTGCTGGAAATAACCCTTGAGGAAACGCAGCTTGTCGCGTCGGGTCAGGCCGATGTCCAGGGCCGAAAAGTACAGCGCCGCCAAATCCTTGTTGCGCCAGCGTTGGGTAATCGTCGGGCGGGTCTGGGCGCGGTGCAGGTCGATCACCGAGAGCTTGAAGTCGTCAGCAGTCACCGGTTTGTCAGTGTGCAGCAGGAAGTGACAGATGTAGCAGTCGCGGTGGTTGACCCCGGCGCGGTGCATCATGCCGGTCATGCGTGCCACTTCGGCGATCAGCGCGCGCTTGAGTCTCGGCTCCGGCGGGTTCTTGACCCAGTCGATGCTGAAGTCTTCGAGGCTGACGGTCGGCGCCAGTTCTTCGGTGACGATGAACGAATGCTGATCCGCCGGGTTGCTGCCCTTCTCGCCGTAGGCAACCGCCGTCATGGTTGGCACGCCGACTTCCTGCAGGCGCTGAATGGCTTTCCATTCCTGACCCGCGCCGAGCACCGGCAGCTTGGCCGTCAGCAGGTTTTTGAAGATTTCGCCCCAGCCAATGCCACGGTGAATCTTCACGAAAAACCCGTTGCCGTTCACCTCGGTGCGTAACGTGCGACGAGCTTCCAGCTCGCGGTACACCTCGCCCTGAAGCCCTTCGACCTCGGCGAATGGATCGCGTCCGGCCCAAAGGCTCTTGAACGGTTCAGCCAGCATCAACTTCATTAAGCGTGCTCCGCCAGAATCACATCGGCCGCGTGTTGCGGCATGCTGTAGAGGTCTGCCGTCTCGGCGAAGGCCAGACCGTTGCGGCTCCAGGCCGCCCGTGCTTGAGCGTCGTTCAACATACCGGTCAGGTATTGCGTCAGTTGCGCCTGATCGAAGGGTTCATCCAGCACCAGACCGGCGTCGGCCTCGGCAATGTAATGGGCGTAACCGCACACCGCACTCACCAGCACCGGCAAACCGGCCACCAGGGCTTCGAGCAGCACAGTCCCGGTGTTTTCGTTGTACGCCGGATGGATCAACAGATCGGCCCCGAGCAGGAAACGCGGAATATCGCTGCGGCCCTTGAGGAACGTCACGTTGTCGCCGAGCCCCAACGCAGCGCTCTGCATCTGGAACAATTTGGGGTCATCCTGGCCAATTACAAACAGCCGGGTGCGTTTCCTCAGATCAGCGGGCAACGCGGCCAGCGCCTTGAGGCTGCGATCCACGCCTTTGGTCTTGAACCCGGAGCCGATCTGCACCAGCAGCAACTCGTCGTCCTTCAGGTTGAATTCACGACGGAACCCGGTACGAATCTCAGCCGCATTCGGTGGCGCGCGCCGATCCTGAGAAATGCCCGGCGGCAGCAAATGGAAGCGTTCCAGCGGCGTGTCGTAATGCTTGATGAACAGCGGCTGCTGGACCTCGGAGATCATCAACACTTCAGTCTTGGCGTCCCTGGCAAACACCGCGCGCTCGTACTCGGCGAAGTGCCGGTAGCGGCCCCAGCGACGGTACAGCGAGTTGCGCAGGTTTTGCGCCTTGTCTTCGAAGCAACCGTCGGCCGCGTAGTAAACGTCCAGGCCCGGCATTTTGTTGAAGCCGATCAGGCGATCCACCGGACGCTTGGCCAGATCGGCCTCCATCCACTCGCTGAGCTTCTCGTTACGCCGATGATTGAAAAACGCCTTGACCGGCGCCACCAGCACTTCGAAACCCGGCGGAATATCGCCCTCCCAGATCAGCGTGTAGACGCGAATCTGGTGGCCACGCTTTTGGCATTCCAGGGCGATGCGCATGAAATCACGCTGCAACCCCCCGAATGGAAAGTACTTGTACAAGACGAATGCCAATTGCATCAGCGCAGCTCCTCAGCCAGTAACAACGTGCTCAGTCGGGTCGCGACACGCTCGGGATTCAGACGCGTGAAGCACAGCGGCCACTCGCGTTTCAGGTCGAACCGGCGGGCATCTTCGGCCGTCGGTTGATAGGTGCATTTCTTTTGCAGGCACGGAGCGCAGGGGAAATCGCTGGCCATGTGGATCTGGGCCTTGCCGTAAGCGCCGGTCAGGCCCGGGTTAGTCGGGCCGAACAGCGACAGCGTCGGCACGTCCAGTGCAGCGGCCAGGTGACCGAGGCCGGTGTCCACCGCCACGCACGCCTGCGCACCGGCCAGCACTTTGCCGATGCCCGCCAGATTCAGTTTGGGCAGCACTTCGACGTGCCGCATGTCCTTGGCAATGCGCTCGGCCCGGGCTTTTTCCGCCGGATTGCCCCACGCCAGCTTCACGCCGACGCCCAGGTAGCCGACGCGCTCGGCCAGCTCGCGCCAGTAGGCTTCAGGCCAGTGCTTGGTATCCCAGGTGGTGCCGTGCAGGAACAGCACGTAAGGGTTCTTGCGCGGCAGTTCCACCAGGCGCTCGACGTTCAGGCCGTAGTCGCCCAACCCATTGGGCAGGTCGTAGCCCAGGGCGATGGCGAACAACTGACGCACTCGCTCAACCGCGTGCTGGCCACGGGCAACCGCCAGACGCCGATCGTAGAAACGCGCGGCGATCGGTTCCCGTGCCGAGCCGTTATCGAGGCCTGCCACCGGCGCCTTGACATAGCGGGTCAGCAAGGCGCTTTTCAGCAGGCCCTGCGCGTCAATCACCAGATCATATTTCGTGGCGCGAAGGCTTTGCTTGAAGCGCTTCCACTCGCCACTCTTGATGGTCTGCCAGATGTTCTTGCGCCAGCGACGGATCGCCACCGGAATCACTTTGCCTACAGCCGGGTGCCAGGTCGGGATCTCGGCGAAACCTTCTTCCACCACCCAGTCGAACGTGATGCCGGGAATCGCCCGGGCCGCGTCGGTCAACGCCGGCAACGCATGAATCACGTCGCCCAGCGAAGAAGTCTTGATCAGCAGAACCCGCAAACTATTTGACCTCGACCACAGTGCCCTGCAACCGCTGCAAGGCTTCGTTCACCGCTTGCGGCATCAGCTGGCGCAGGCAGTTGTAATGACCGAAGCGGCACGTGCGATCGAAGCACGGGCTGCATTCGATGCCCAGGCGCACGATCTCGACGTGCTCGGCCAGCGGCGGCGTAAAGCCCGGTGACGTCGAGCCGTACACCGCCACCAGCGGGCGATTCAGTGCCGCGGCAACGTGCATCAGGCCGGAGTCGTTGGACACCACCGAATGTGCGCAGGACAGCAAATCGATGGCTTCGGCCAGCGACGTGCCGCCGCTGAGGTTCACCGACTCTTCCCGCAGGCCGGGAATCAAGCGCGCGCGGATGTCTTCGCCTACGGCGTGATCGTTTTTCGAACCGAACAGCCAGACTTGCCAGCCTTCGCGAATTTTCGCTTCGGCGACCTTGGCGTAATGCTCGGACGGCCAGCGCTTGGACTCGCCGAACTCGGCACCGGGGCACAGCGCCAACACCGGGCGGTCGAGGGCCAGACCGAATTTGGCCAGCGCCGCTTCGCGGGTGACCGGATCGATCTGCAAGCTCGGGCGCGGGTACGGTTTCGGCAGTTCAAGGCCCGGCTCGTAAGCCAGCGCCATGAAGCGCTCGATCATCAGCGGGTAACGTTCTTTGTCCAGCGTACGCACGTCATTGAGCAGGCCGTAGCGGAATTCGCCGCGCCAGCCGGTGCGCTTCGGGATGCCGGCAAAAAACGGCACCAATGCCGACTTCAGGGAATTGGGCAACAGGATCGCCTGGTCGTACTGGCCGGCCAGGGATTTGCCGATGCGCCTACGCGTCGCCAGCTCCAAAGCACCGTGACCGAGCGGAAAGCTCAAGGCCTGGCGAACTTCGGGCATGCGTTCAAGAATCGGCCGGCTCCATTCGGGGGCCAGGACGTCGATTTCGCACTGCGGGTGGCGTTGCTTGAGACACTGAAACAGTGTCTGCGCCATCACCATGTCACCGACCCAACTGGGCCCAACGATCAGAATTTTCATGTGGTTTCCAAAAACGAACCGGGGAGGCATACGCCTCCCCGCCTCGAGAATTCTACAAAACACTGCAGATCTACTGTGGGGGCGAGCCTGCTCGCGAAAGCGGCGTGACAGTCAGCATACCTGCCGGATGTGACGGCCTCATCGCCGGCAAGCCGGTCTCGCTCCCACATTTGAATCTCGTCGTTCCAACGGCCACGTTTCAGCTTAGACCCAACTCGCGCCAGATCCGCAACACCTGCCGTCGTTCGTCCACGAACTGGTCGCCCGGTATCACCCCGGCGTCCTTCTGCAAGGCCTGCCGGTGCGCGGCGGAGCGGTAGGCTTTATAGGCCTCGCGCAACAGGCTGGCGTCTTCGGCGGGCATCAGCCCTTCGTGTTCCAGCTCTTCCAGAATGCGGATATTGTCGGTCCAGCGCAGCAATGGCGGGTGTGTTTCGGACCACGCCAAGGCCGCGTATTGCACCATAAATTCAATATCGACGATACCTCCGGCGTCCTGCTTGAGATCGAACGGCGCCGTGGCCTCGAAGGCATTCGCCCCGGTGCCGGCCGCGGTGCTCTTGCTGCCGAGGTTGTCGCGCATCTTGGCGCGCATCTCGCTGACCTCCTGGCGCAAGGTCGGTAAATCCCGGACTTTGCCCAAAATCGCCGCGCGAACCTTCTCGAACGCCTGGCCGACGTCCTGACTGCCCACCAATACCCGCGCCCGCACCAACGCCTGATGTTCCCAGGTCCAGGCTTCGTTTTCCTGATAACGCGCAAACGCGCCAAGCGAACTCACCAACAGACCGGAAGCACCGGACGGTCGCAGGCGCATGTCCACTTCATAGAGCTGGCCGGAGTTGGTCTGGGCCGTGAGCAAGTGAATGATCCGCTGCCCGAGCCGGGTGAAGAATTGCGCGCCATCAATCGGTTTCGGGCCGTCGGTTTCAGCCTGCGGGTCACCGTCATGAATGAACACCAGGTCCAGGTCCGAACCATGCCCCAATTCCAGCCCGCCGACTTTCCCGTAACCGACAATGATGAAGCCCGGATCGCACAGCGTACCGTCACTGCGCAGCGGCGTGCCGTATTTGGCTACCGTCTGGCGCCAGGCCAGGGCCAGCACCTGTTCGAGGATCGCTTCGGCGAGCCAGGTCAGGTAATCGCTGACTTTCATCAACGGCAGGCTGCCGGCGATCTCCGACGCGGCGACGCGCAAGCGGTGCGCCAGCTTGAAATGGCGCAGGGCTTCCATTTGCTGCTCGAGGTCGTCCTCGGGAATTCGTGTCAGGCGCTCGCGCAACTCAGCGGCCAGCTCCGGCGCCAGGGGCGGTTTGAACAGCCGGCCTTCGTTGAGCAATTCGTCGAGCAGCAGCGGGAAGCGGGTGATCTGTTCGGCAATCCACGGGCTCGCAGCGCACAAGGTCAGCAAGCGTCGCAGCGCGCCGGGGTTTTCGGTCAGCAGCACCAAGTACGCGGAACGCCGGGCCACCGCTTCAACCAGCGGCAGCACGCGTTCCAGCACCAGATCCGGATTGGCGTGTTCGACCGCCTGCGCCAGCAACCGTGGAATAAAGGCATCAAGGCGTTCGCGCCCCAAACGCTGCATCGCGCGCAATTGCGGGCTGCTGCGCAGGCTGGCCAGGGCTTTCAGGGCTTTGGTGGCATCGACGAAACCGCCCTCCTCCAACTGGCGGCAAGCGGCCTCTTCGTCCTGCGCCTCTTCCCACAGTGGCAGCCATTCACCGCCGACCACCACTTCGCTTTCAGCCCCTTCCTCTTCGTCGGGATCGGCGATCACCTGGCCGAAGTGCCACGCAACACGACCGCGCCAATACATCAGTTGCTCATGAAAGGCGTCCCAATCGGCAAAGCCCAACATAAAGGCAATACGCGCCTGATCCTGCGCACCGTCCGGCAACATCTGGGTCTGGCGGTCTGCAATCGCCTGAATGGCGTGCTCGGTGTAACGCAGGAATTCGTAGCCTTCGCGCAGTTCGCTGACCACCGCCGGCGGCAGGTAGCCCTGACCTTCCAGGGTGCTCAATACTTTTAATAGAGGACGTTGTTGCAGGCTCAGGTCGCGGCCGCCGTGGATCAGCTGAAATGCCTGGGCGATAAACTCGACTTCGCGGATGCCGCCGGAGCCGAGCTTGATGTTGTCGGCCATGCCCTTGCGCCGGACTTCCTGCTGGATCAACTGCTTCATCGTGCGCAGCGCTTCGATGGCGGAGAAGTCCAGGTAACGCCGGTAAACGAACGGCCGCAGCATCTCTTGCAGCTGCGCACCCGCCACTTGATCGCCGGCCACCACCCGCGACTTGATCATCGCGTAGCGCTCCCAGTCGCGCCCCTGATCCTGGTAATACTGCTCCAGCGCGTTGAAGCTCAGCACCAACGCACCGGCCGAACCGTAGGGTCGCAGGCGCATGTCCACGCGGAACACAAAACCGTCGACGGTCATCGGGTCCAGTGCCTTGATCAGGCGCTGACCGAGGCGGATGAAGAATTCCTGATTATCCAGCGAGCGTTTCACGCCGACAGTTTCGCCGCCCTCGGGGTAGGCGAAGATCAGGTCGATGTCCGAAGACAGGTTGAGCTCGACCGCGCCGAGCTTGCCCATGCCGAGGATGACCATCTGCTGCGGCTCGCCGCTGCGTCGACCGGTCGGCACGCCGAACTGCTGGCAATGGCGCGAGTACAACCATTGATAAGCCTGATCGATGCTGGCGTCGGCCATGTCCGAGAGGTCGCGGCAGGTCTGGATGAGGTCGGCCTGACGGGTCAGGTCACGCCAGATGATCCGCACTTGATGACGGGTGCGCTGGCGACGCAAGACGCGGCCGAGTTCGTCTTCGGTCTGCCCGGCATTCACCGCCGCCGCAATCTGCGCGCACAACTCGCCGGGGGCAAAGCCGCGATCCAGTTCGCCGGACTGCACCAGTGCCAGCAACATCAAAGGGTCACGAATGCTTTGTTCAATCACGAAGTCGCTGGCGGCAGTGACACGGGCGAACTGCGCCCAGCGTTCAGGTGTCCACGAAGACAGGCCATGATCATCATCGAGCGCCTCGACCGCTGCACGGAACGACTGCTCGGCACGGGTGACAAACGGCAGGAGAATGCCAGGCAGTTCGGCAAGCGAAGGGAGGCTCATGGTCTATCCTTGATCGGCGTGTAGAGGGCTGCATGTAGTGAATTTTCAAATTGCACTACGTGATCGACTGTCGAACAAAGGTTAGAAATAGCTGAAATTTCTTCATTTTTGGTAGACAGCATCAAGCTTTCACCTTTTTTGGTTGGCAAAAGACCAACCTTAACGATTATTCTCACAACGCAGCTGGAGGCCACAAGCCGCTCATCTGTAGTTTTACTACTCGTATATACATTCGAAAGGCTGAAATGCCCGATGATTTGTAGTAAAACTACACGCCGCCGGAACAACCTCTCGGCAATCCAAGAATTTATATCGTCTGCCCACAAGGCCAGTCGCAAACTCAGGCAACCGATTCTGGAAGCCTTTCCGCCCTGGAGCAAGCCATGCAAGACCTCGATCCCGTCGAAACCCAGGAATGGCTGGACGCCCTGGAATCGGTTCTCGACAAAGAAGGCGAAGACCGTGCTCATTATCTGATGACCCGTATGGGCGAACTCGCAACCCGCAGCGGTTCGCAATTGCCTTACGCCATCACCACGCCATACCGCAACACCATTCCCGTTACCCACGAAGCACGCATGCCTGGCGACCTGTTCATGGAACGCCGCATTCGCTCGTTGGTACGCTGGAACGCGATGGCCATGGTGATGCGTACGAACCTGAAAGATTCTGACCTGGGCGGTCACATCTCCAGCTTCGCCTCCAGCGCCACCCTGTACGACATCGGTTTCAACTATTTCTTCCAGGCCCCGACCGACGAACACGGCGGCGACCTGATCTACTTCCAGGGCCACACCTCGCCAGGCGTTTATGCCCGCGCGTTCATGGAAGGCCGCATCACCGAAGACCAGATGAACAACTTCCGCCAGGAAGTGGACGGCCAGGGCCTCTCGTCCTATCCGCACCCTTGGCTGATGCCTGATTTCTGGCAGTTCCCGACCGTATCCATGGGTCTGGGCCCGATCCAGGCGATCTACCAGGCTCGCTTCATGAAGTACCTGGAAGCCCGTGGCTTCATCCCGGAAGGCAAGCAGAAAGTCTGGTGCTTCCTGGGCGACGGCGAGTGCGACGAGCCGGAATCCCTGGGCGCGATCTCGCTGGCTGGCCGCGAGAAGCTCGACAACCTGATCTTTGTCATCAACTGCAACCTGCAGCGCCTCGACGGCCCGGTTCGCGGCAACGGCAAGATCATCCAGGAACTCGAAGGCGTGTTCCGTGGCGCTCAGTGGAACGTGACCAAAGTCATCTGGGGCCGTTTCTGGGACCCACTGCTGGCCAAAGACGTCGACGGCATCCTGCAACGTCGCATGGACGAAGTCATCGACGGCGAGTACCAGAACTACAAAGCCAAAGACGGCGCGTTCGTGCGTGAACACTTCTTCAACTCGCCAGAACTCAAGGCGATGGTTGCTGATCTGTCCGACGACGAGATCTGGAAACTCAACCGTGGCGGTCACGACCCGTACAAGGTCTACGCGGCGTACCACGAAGCGGTCAACCACAAAGAACAACCGACCGTCATCCTGGCCAAGACCATCAAGGGTTATGGCACCGGTGCCGGCGAAGCGAAAAACACTGCGCACAACACCAAGAAAGTCGATGTCGACAGCCTTAAGTTGTTCCGTGACCGCTTCGACATCCCGGTCAAGGACGAAGAGCTGGAAAACCTGCCGTTCTTCAAACCTGAACCGAACAGCGCCGAAGCCCGCTACCTGAGCGAGCGCCGCACTGCACTGGGCGGTTTCGTGCCACAGCGCCGCGCGCAGAGCTTCAGCGTACCGACCCCATCGCTGGATACCCTCAAGGCTATCCTAGACGGCTCGGGCGACCGTGAGATTTCCACCACCATGGCGTTCGTGCGGATCCTCGCGCAGCTGGTCAAGGACAAGGAAATCGGCCCGCGCATCGTTCCGATCATCCCGGACGAAGCCCGTACCTTCGGTATGGAAGGCATGTTCCGTCAGTTGGGCATCTACTCGTCCGTCGGCCAGCTCTACGAGCCAGTCGATAAAGACCAGGTGATGTTCTACAAGGAAGACAAGAAGGGCCAGATCCTCGAGGAAGGTATCAACGAAGCGGGCGCCATGAGCTCCTTCATCGCGGCCGGTACTTCGTACTCCAGCCACAACCAGCCAATGCTGCCGTTCTACATCTTCTACTCGATGTTCGGCTTCCAGCGTATCGGCGACCTGGCCTGGGCTGCCGGCGACAGCCGTACCCGTGGCTTCCTGATCGGCGGCACCGCCGGCCGGACCACGCTGAACGGCGAAGGCCTGCAACACGAAGACGGTCACAGCCACATCCTGGCTGCCACCATCCCGAACTGCCGCACCTTTGATCCAACCTACGGCTACGAGCTGGCGGTGATCATTCAGGACGGCATGAAGAAGATGACCGAAGAGCAGCAGGACGTTTTCTACTACATCACCGTGATGAACGAGTCCTACCAGCAGCCAGCCATGCCGGCCGGTGTAGAGGAAGGCATCATCAAGGGCATGTACCTGCTCGAAGAAGACACCCGCGAAGCGGCGCACCACGTTCAGCTGATGGGCTCCGGCACCATCCTGCGTGAAGTCCGTGAAGCGGCGAAGATCCTGCGTGAACAGTTCAACGTCGGCGCCGACGTGTGGAGCGTTACCAGCTTCAACGAACTGCGTCGCGATGGCCTGGCCGTTGAGCGCACCAACCGTCTGCACCCTGGCCAGAAGCCTAAACTGAGCTACGTCGAAGAGTGCCTGAGCGGCCGTAAAGGTCCGGTCATCGCCTCTACCGACTACATGAAACTGTTCGCAGAGCAAATTCGTCAGTGGGTACCGTCCAAGGAATTCAAAGTCCTGGGCACCGACGGTTTCGGCCGCAGTGACAGCCGCAAGAAGCTGCGTCACTTCTTCGAAGTCGATCGTCATTTCGTGGTGTTGGCAGCCCTGGAAGCATTGGCTGACCGCGGCGACATCGAACCTAAAGTGGTGGCTGAAGCCATCGCCAAGTTCGGTATCGACCCGGAAAAACGCAACCCACTGGACTGCTGAGGAGACACTCTGTGAGCGAACTCATTCGCGTACCTGACATCGGCAGCGGTGAAGGTGAAGTAATTGAACTGTTTGTGAAGGTCGGCGACCGCATCGAAGCCGACCAGAGCATCCTGACGCTGGAATCGGACAAGGCGAGCATGGAAGTGCCTGCGCCGAAGGCCGGTATCATCAAGAGCCTGAAAGTGAAGCTGGGCGATCGCCTGAAAGAAGGCGACGAACTGCTGGAGCTGGAAGTCGAAGGTGCCGCTGCCCCGGCCTCTGCACCGCCCCCTGCGGCTGCCGCTGCGCCAGCTGCAAAAGCTGAAGAGAAACCGGCTGCTGCCCCTGCCGCCGCTGCTCCAGCGCCAGCCGCCGCGCCTGCCGCCGCTTCGGTTCAGCAAGTGCACGTGCCGGACATCGGTTCGGCAGGCAAGGCCCAGATCATCGAGATCCAGGTCAAGGTCGGCGACACCGTCGCCGCTGATCAGTCGCTGATCACCCTGGAATCCGACAAGGCCAGCATGGAAATTCCATCGCCTGCCGCTGGCGTGGTCAAGAGCATCAGCGTCAAGCTCAACGACGAAGTCGGCACTGGCGACCTGATCCTGGATCTGGAAGTGGCGGGTGCTGCGGCCCCTGCCGCTGCCGCGCCAGCACAGGCTGCTGCTCCTGCGGCCGCTGCTCCGGCGCCTGCCGCTGCTGCCCCGGCTGCACCGGTTGCCGACAGTGTTCAGGACATTCACGTCCCTGACATCGGTTCGTCGGGCAAGGCCAAGATCATCGAAGTGCTGGTCAAGGCAGGCGATACCGTCACCGCCGACCAGTCGCTGATCACCCTGGAATCCGACAAGGCCAGCATGGAAATTCCATCGCCTGCCGCTGGCGTGGTGGAAAGCGTTTCCATCAAGCTGGATGACGAAGTCGGTACTGGCGACTTGATCCTGAAGCTGAAAGTCAAAGGCGCTGCGCCTGCTGCTGCCCCGGCTCCGGCGGCTGCGGCACCGAGCGCTGCTGCGCCTGCTCCAGCCGCCGCGGCACCTGCGGCTCCGGCACCGGCCGCACCTGCAGCGGCACCGGCCAAGCCTGGCGCCAAGGTTCACGCTGGCCCGGCCGTACGCCAACTGGCCCGCGAATTCGGCGTCGAGCTGAGCGCGGTCAGCCCAAGCGGCCCGCACGGTCGCGTGCTGAAAGAAGACGTGCAGGTTTACGTCAAGGCGATGATGCAGAAGGCCAAGGAAGCACCGGCCGCTGCTGCAGGCGCAACCGGTGGCGCGGGCATCCCGCCGATTCCGGTCGTGGACTTCAGCCGCTTCGGTGAAACCGAAGAAGTGCCGATGACTCGCCTGATGCAGATCGGCGCGTCGAGCCTGCACCGCAGCTGGCTGAACATTCCACACGTGACTCAGTTCGACTCGGCTGATATCACCGAGCTGGAAGCGTTCCGTATCGCTCAGAAAGCCGTTGCAGAGAAGGCCGGCGTCAAGCTGACCATCCTGCCGCTGCTGCTCAAATCCTGCGCGCACCTGCTCAAGGAACTGCCGGACTTCAACAGTTCGCTGGCACCTAGCGGCAAGGCGATCATCCGCAAGAAGTACGTGAACATCGGCTTCGCGGTCGACACCCCTGAAGGCCTGCTGGTACCGGTCATCAAGAACGTCGACCAGAAGAGCCTGTTGCAACTGGCAGCCGAAGCCGCTGCGCTGGCCGCCAAAGCCCGCGACAAGAAGCTCACCGCTGACGATATGCAAGGCGCCTGCTTCACCATTTCCAGCCTCGGCCACATTGGCGGCACCGGCTTCACGCCGATCGTCAACGCGCCGGAAGTGGCGATCCTCGGTGTTTCCAAGGCAACCATCCAGCCAGTCTGGGACGGCAAAGCCTTCCAGCCGAAACTGATGCTGCCACTGTCGCTGTCCTACGATCACCGTGTGATCAACGGCGCCGCTGCTGCACGCTTCACCAAGCGTCTGAGCGACCTGCTGGCGGACATCCGCACCATCTTGCTGTAACACCGGCCGGCCCTCCTTCACCGGAGGGCCTGTCGCGTTCCACGTTTTCCGAGCGCCACGCTCGTACCTCAACCCCGCCAATTTGGCGGGGCTTTTTTTGCCTTGAAAAAAGACTCTTTCCTACGCCCGCGGCTGAGTTCACCCACAACTCGAATCCACTTCGGCACGATATTTTTTTCCGGCCAGCCTCTAGGCTTAGTTACACAAACAACTGACGAAAAGTTAAACAGACTTAATTGATTAGTTAGCACTTCTTCGAATGGATTCGAATATGTTCAAACCTACAGTCGGCCCGATCATTGGCCACACTACAGCTCATCACGCACGTATCTTTTTACGTGGAGAACTTCAAAAAGACACGCTGGTATTTGGTGGAGTTCGTTATCGACGCAGCGGCGACACACCCTGGTCCAAAGGAATGTTCATTCAACTGACTGCCGCGCGAGACATGTGCGACGTCTTTGCGCTCAACGGCCTCGCCGCCGATACCGAGTACGAATACCAGGCGGGCTGGTTCAGCCCCATGAGCCCGGTGCACACCGTCGAGACGATTCAGGAACTGCCGTTGCAATGGCCCCGGGCTGTCTACCGTTTCAGCACCCCGTCCAGCAATCCCGCCGTGCCACGAGCTTACATCGTCGGGTCATGCCGCTACCTGCGGATGACGGTCGGTGCGCCGTCGCTCCCGCATCTGGGCGACCGGATCTTCGCTTCCATCACCCATCTGGCACAGCGCACCGAAACGCCCATCAGCGCACTGTTGATGACGGGCGACCAAGTCTATATCGATGACTTGAACATCATCGCCCCGGATCGGGAATACAAGGAAATACTCAGTAAGTACCGCATCGCTTTTTCCCAGCCACATATTGCAAAGTTGATGTCCGGCACACCGACTTACATGATCCTCGACGACCATGAAATCGAAGACAACTGGCCCGCCAATAAAAACAAAAACGACGACGATCTCTATAACAATGCCATCGCCGCCTATGAGTTATATCAAGCCAGCCACAGCCCCGCCCGAGAGTTGCTGGAAGATGGAAACATCGAACGACGCCTGGAGCGCTATTGGTATCAATTCACCCATGGTGATATCGAATGGTTTGTCACCGACAGCCGAACCCGACGCAATCTATCGGCCAGCGACCGGCGGATCCTCGACAACGAGCAGGAAACAGCCTTGTGCAACTGGCTGATTCACAGTCCGGCCCGGGTGAAATTCGTCGTCACCAGTGTGATGTTCTATCCCGATCGCAAGCGCCTGGGCAATGACGCCTGGCAAGCCTTTCCGGAACAACGCCTGCGATTGCTGGAGATTATTCGCACACAGCGCATCAAGAACGTCTTCTTCGTGTCCGGCGATGTGCACGGCTCCCTCACCAGCCGGCTGACACACAGCGAAGACCCAGATTTCGAGGTTCACACCATCGTCTCCTCGCCGCTGTGCAACAGCAAACTGCTGCCCTACGCCAAGGCCTCCACCTTCATCCTCGATCAACCACTGGCGCAGGCTGCCGCGGGAGTTTATCGGCATGAACTGACCAGCGAGGTGATCAGCCAGGACAACTTTGCCCATCTGATCGTAGAGTCAGAGCGGATTCGCGTCAGTTATCACGACCGGGAAGGCAAACCGCTGCATTCGACAAACATCAAATTGCGTTAATCGCAAAAAGATCGCAGCCTGCGGCAGTTCCTACATGAGATTGCATTCCTCTGCAGGAGCTGCCGAAGGCTGCGATCTTTTGGGTAAAAACATTACTTTTCGGCCCACGCTGAAGAAATCTTCGCCTCTGCCGACATATTCTTATAGCACTTGGCCTTCATGTCTCTTGTCAGTCAGTGTCGCAATGATGCAACCTTGCCGCAGGCAACAGTAAAGAGGGCGAGAGCCCGGCGCGATCAGCACATTCGAAGCGAGTTTCCCTCCATATGAAGAGCCAACCCGATGCCGCCAGCCGTATGGTGGCCGAGGTAGTGACGCAGTTGCCTGTGCCCTCGCGGCTCGGCATGCTGCGTTTCGAACGGCTGAATGAACCAAGCTGGGCGCTGCTGTTTCTCGATCCCAATTGCGAGCGACAGTTCGGTCTGCCGGCAGTGGAGCTCTGCGCCCTGGTCGGCTCACCCTACGCCAGCCTGATGGAGCCCGAAGCGCGCTATCAGCTGCATGACGCCATCCAGCAGCAACTCACCGAGTGCCCGCATTACCTGATCCGCTACTCCCTGCACACCGCCGCCGGCACGTTGAGCCTGCTGGAAATGGGCGAAGCCTACAAACAACACAACAGACACCTGCTGCGCGGCTACCTGCTGGTGGTCGACGGTCTGTTCGAGGGCGAACCGCTGCTGCCGGCGCTGGACCTGGAAACCCAGAACTCGCGCCTGCAGATCGCCCTTGAACTCAATCAGCGCGCCCAACAGGAGCAACTCCTGCACCTGGATCGCGTGCGCGCCCAGCAAGACCTGATCCTGCTGCTGACCCGCCAGCGCTACAGCTCCGGCAATTCCCTGCAAGAAGCCGCTGAACTGATCACCCGCAGTGCCTGTGACATCTACGAAATCGACTGCGCCAGCCTGTGGAACCTCGACGGCTCGATGTTGGTGCCGATCTCGGCGTATCACCGTGCCACTCGGGAATACGCGATGCCGGAACCAATCGACATCAGCGGTTTCCCCGATTACATGGATGCGCTGCACGGCAGCCGAGCGATCGATGCGCACAATGCGATTCGTGATCCGCGCACCCGGGAAATGGCCGAGAGCCTGCGCCCGCGCAACGTCAACGCGATGCTCGACGCCAGCATTCGCGTGGATGGCCAGGTGGTCGGCGTGCTCTGCCTGGAACAAACGGGTGCGACCCGCGCCTGGCAGTCCGACGAAATCGCCTTCGCTGGCGAGCTGGCCGATCAGTTCGCCCAGGTCATCAACAACCACAACCGCCGCACCGTCACCAGCGCCCTGCACCTGTTCCAGCGGGCGGTCGAGCAGAGTGCCAACGCCTTCTTGCTGGTCAATTGCGACGGTGTGGTGGAATACGTCAACCCGAGCTTCACCGCGATCACCCAGTACAGCACCGAAGAAGTCCACGGCCAGCGGCTGTCGGAACTGCCGGCCCTGGAAAACCTCAGCGAACTGCTGTTCGACGCGCCCTCGGCGCTGGCCAAGAGCAACAGCTGGCAGGGCGAATTCAAAAGCCGGCGCAAAAACCTCGAACCCTACTGGGGCCAGTTGTCGATCTCCAAGGTGTACGGCGACAACCGCGAGCTGACGCATTACATCGGCATCTACGAAGACATCACCCAGACCAAACTCGCCCAGCAGCGCATCGAGCGCCTGGCCTACACCGACAACCTGACCAACCTCGGCAACCGACCAGCGTTCATCCGCAACCTCGATGAACGCTTCGCCCGAGACAGCGACACCCCGATCAGCCTGTTGCTGGTGGACATCGACAACTTCAAGCGGATCAACGACAGCCTCGGCCACCAGACCGGCGACAAGCTGCTGATCAGCCTGGCGCGGCGCCTGCGCAACAGCCTGATCCCGAGCGGCAGCCTGGCGCGTTTCGCCAGTAACGAATTCGCCGTACTGCTGGACGACACCGACCTCGCGATGGGCCAGCAAGTCGCCAACCAACTGCTGGCGACCCTCGACAAACCGATGTTCGTCGACAACCAGCTGATCAGCGTCACCGGCTCTGTTGGCCTGGCCTGCGCGCCACTGCATGGCCGCGATCCACAAACCCTGATGCGTAACGCCGGGCTCGCGCTGCACAAGGCCAAGGCCAACGGCAAGCACCAGGTCCAGGTGTTCACCGAAGCGCTGAACGCCGAAGCCAGTTACAAACTGTTCGTCGAGAACAACCTGCGCCGCGCCCTGACCCAAAACGAGCTGGACGTGTTCTACCAGCCCAAGCTCTGCCTGCGCAGCGGCCGCCTGCTCGGCATGGAAGCGCTGCTGCGCTGGAACCATCCGGAAAAGGGCATGATCCGCCCGGATCAGTTCATCAGCGTCGCTGAAGAAACCGGCCTGATCATTCCGATCGGCAAATGGATCGCGCGCCAGGCCTGCCGCATGAGCAAAGACCTGACGGCGGCGGGCCTGGGCAACCTGCAAGTGGCGATCAACCTGTCACCCAAGCAGTTTTCCGACCCGGACCTGGTGTCGTCGATCGCCAACATCCTCAAGGAAGAAGCGCTGCCGGCGAACCTGCTGGAGCTGGAACTGACCGAAGGCCTGCTGCTGGAAGCCACCGAAGACACCCACCTGCAGCTCGACCAGCTCAAACGCCTGGGCCTGACGCTGGCCATGGACGACTTCGGCACCGGTTACTCGTCGCTGAGTTACTTGAAAAAATTCCCGATCGACATCATTAAGATTGATCGAAGCTTCATTCACGAAATCCCGGACAACCAGGACGACATGGAAATCACCTCCGCGGTGATCGCCATGGCCCACAACCTGAAAATCAAGGTCGTGGCGGAAGGCATCGAGACGGCCGAGCAGTTGGCTTTCCTGCGCCGCCACCGCTGTGACGTCGGCCAGGGCTACCTGTTCGACCGACCGATCCCGGGCTCCGAGCTGATCGAAAAGCTCAAGCGCTACCCGCGTGGCCCGCTCGCCTGACAGCGGGGCTGCATTCGGGCAAACTGCGCGTCTGACAATTTCAACCTGACTGAGAGGACTGATAATGGTTCTGCGCTCGGAAATTCTGGTGAACAAAAACGTGCTCCCTACAAAAGAACAAGCGCTGCCTGGCCGCGAAACCCCGATGACCGTGCCGGAAAAACACTTCGTCCACGACGCCCCGCTGCTGGGCCCGTTTGCCATGGACGTGGATTTCGCGATCTTCGGTCTCGGGTGCTTCTGGGGTGCGGAGCGCAAGTTCTGGCAGCGTGAAGGTGTGGTGAGTACGGCGGCGGGTTACGCCGGCGGCTTTACGCCGAACCCGACCTATGAAGAAGTCTGCTCGGGCCTGACCGGCCACAGCGAAGTGGTATTGGTGGTCTACGAGCCGGCGAAAGTCAGCTATGAAGAGCTGCTGAAGATGTTCTGGGAACTGCACAACCCGACTCAGGGCATGCGTCAGGGCAACGACATCGGCACCCAATATCGCTCGGTCATCTACGCGACCAACCCGACTCAATTGGCAGCCGCCAATCACAGCAAGGAAGTATTCCAGGCCGAGTTGACCAAGGCGGGTAAAGGCACGATCACGACTGAAATCGAAGAAGCGCCGACGTTCTACTTCGCCGAGGCCTATCACCAGCAGTATCTGGCCAAGAATCCCGAAGGGTATTGCGGGATTGGCGGTACGGGCGTGACGTGCCCGATCTGACTTAGCGCAATACCTGTGGCGAGGGAGCTTGCTCCCGCTCGGCTGCGAAGCAGTCATAAGATCGGTATGCGGGTTCTTGCTGAATGAACATCGCTACCGAAATCAGGGCCGCTCCGCGCCCCAGCGGGAGCAAGCTCCCTCGCCACAAATTCTCTGCTTACTCAGCAATCAACCAATCCATCTGCCACCCACCCTGGGTCTGCCCAAGCTTCTTGGACAACCACGGCAGCAACTCACGCAATTCCTCTTCCAGCCCCCACGGCGGATTCGCAATCGCCAACCCGGACCCGTTCAAACTGTTCGGCGTGTCCAGTGGATGCACCAGCAATTCCACCCGCAACAACTTCGGCGCGCCCGACCCTGCGAGATCCTGATAGAAACGCCGCAACATGCGCTGGTCCTTCACCGGGTACCAGATCGCCGCCACGGTCTGGCGCATCCGGCCAACCGCCTCTTTCAGCGCCGCCGCACAGCGTTGCATTTCATCCAGCTGTTCAAACGGCGGATCGATCAACATCACCGCCCGCTTCTCCTGCACCGGCAACATCGCCCGAGGCACATGCCAGCCTTCGCCCAGGTGAACCTTCACCCGACGGTCGCCGGCCATATTGTCCTTGAGCAACACACCGTCTTGCGGATGCTTCTCGTTGAGCATCACCCGATCCTGCGGCCGCGTCAGACGCCGCGCCAGCTCCGGCGACCCCGGGTAATAGCGCAACTGGCCATCCGGGTTCATGTCATGCAGCACCTTCATGTAATCGGCGGTCAACGCCGGCAGGTCCGGCTGATCCCACAACCGCGCGATGCCTTCCAGGTACTCCCCGGTGCGGCTCGCCTGATCACCCTGCAGGTCATACAGACCAATGCCGGCGTGAGTGTCGAGATAGGCAAACGGCTGCTCCTTGCGCGACATCAGGGCGATGAGGCGGGTCAAAGTCAGGTGTTTGAACACATCGGCGTGATTGCCGGCATGGAAGGCGTGACGATAATTCATGATTGCTCCTGCGAAGGCCGGGAAGTTTACCTTGTACCGAGGCGAACGTCAGGGCTTCGCGGCTGAGCGGGCATTCGCTCATGTCGGCGACGGAGTCGAAGCGGCAAGAGTTGAAAAGCCTGATGCTTATGCGAATGCCTGCGCCTTGAGGATAAGCAGAGCCTTTAACTATGGCGGATACAAAATCCCCAAAGGCACGATCATAAAAAACCAGCCCATCTATCGATTGAGTGGAGCGGACCAACTCCCCTACATCATGAAGGTGGTAGATTTCCTCGCGTTTCTTAGACATAACTGGGGCGAACCCGACCATATTTTGACGCAAAGTAATTCAAATTTTATAAATGGCAAAAAAGGCGTCATTGTCATGGAGATCACCGGGTGGAGCGACGCATCAGGCCACGCGACCCTTTGGAACGGGAGCGTGACCGGTGACGAAAGTGACTACCATAGGCAAGACAGCCACACCTATGACAATCCGAGGGTAAAGCTGGAAAAAATAAACTTTTGGGAGTTGAAAGGATGACGCGCTCGCAGTTAATTGTGCTGGCACTGCTATTGGTTTCAGGGCGAGCCATATCTGCTGAAATCAGTATCGACAAGGCTCGAGAAACGCTTAAAAATTATGGGTTGGCCAACTGTATTTCCGGCCAATTCAAGGGCGAGTCAGAAATCAAATCTGATATAGGACTCGCGATTGGCGCCTACTCGTCGATGGGAAAAGGTCAGCATCTGATCGTTCAAAACGAGGACACCCTTGAAGTCACGCACGATCCCTACGCAGAAACCGAGAAATACATGCGTAATGCCTACGCAAGGACCTCATCCGTCAGCAAGCACTCCGATAAAAGTATGGTTTTTTATGGTTGCCTAGAGGTTTACAACTCCGCGGAATTCGACGCATTCGTCAAATCTCAGGATCAGTACCTACCAAAGTAGGTCATCAAAAATCATCCGGACGATCCTTCCTGCAATTAAACCGGAAGGATCCCCCTTTACCGATGTTACGACAGCGCTTTCAACCGCCGCCCCAGCACATCCAGCACATCACACCCGTCTCGCAACGGAATGGCGCAGAGCAAGGCAAAGTCACTGAGGATGAAGGACTGACACTCGACCGAGCCACGCATCGACAGGTTTTCCATGACTTGGGTGACGGCGCGGATTCGAAAGCTGGCCGCGTCGTATAAAACGTCGAGTGGTGCGAGGGTATCGACGAACAAGGTGGGCATGTCGTCGCAGTTGCTGGTCAGTGCCATGAAGCGGCTTTTGGGTGGAGGGGCTGGTTTTTCGTAGGGTGGATCGGGGTGAAGATTTGTCATTTTTAAACCTCTGGTAAGAAGGGAAGCTACCATCGGCCTTCCTACAGGCTTGGGTGGCAGCTATACGCGGGGTAGGAATATCGAGACCAGAGAACTCGACCACACCGAAGCGTGCCCGCGCACAGCCGCCGCAACTGATCTTACGGACGCATGTTGATGGCCGCAATTCAAGTGTCGACGCCAAAGCGTCCTCTCTAGTCTTGAAGGGTTCCTACACCCTGCCACTGAATTTTCAGTGACCACCAGAGACTATCGATGGAACGTATTCCAAACCAGTTCATGGAAACCGCCGCGACTTGAAGGAAACTTCCGACGACCTTGCCCAGAAATTTCTCGATCACTTATGAGAAATCCAACGATCAACTCTCGTCTCGCTGATACCGCTGCAAACAACCTAAAAGAATCGTCATAAACTTCCTTTGATCTATGACCTCATCATCAAAGTAGGTCGTCATCTTCTTAAAGACCTGATCAAACGTATCATTTACATCTAAAAAATATGAGATTGTACTAATTAAAAACTCTCGTTCTTTCTCCTTATAAACAAGAAATTCAGGCCTAATCAAAACATCAAACAGCTCAGAAAGCTCCTTCTCATCATTTACATTTTTGGAAACTATTATCTCCTCCCTTTCTTCGTCATCCGTGTTCTCGATATCAAAGACAAAAAGCAGACTGCGTATATCAGCGATATTGTAATAATCTTTCATCAATCAAAGTCCGTATAAGAAGTTTTAGGCCGCCCGACATCATCCAATATGACTACCGCCTTGGTCTGTTCACCATACTCTAGACTTCCTCGCTTATACCCCGCCCCTACTTTTTTCCCCATATCAATAGGCCTGCGTGACGCCAGTAGACCGGCTTGTCGAAAAATCAATTGCGCTCTGTGTATAGCATTCAGCTGATCCCTGTGGCTCAAGAAGTGAGTCGCCGCAGAAGGTATTTTAGGCTCCCCTCTTCTCCTTCCACTACTGTAGGTTTCTACTACCCCCGTTGTCGGATTTTTACCCGACGTCACGCGCTCCATCTGCGATTGCAACGTAGTTTGCGCGCCGTGCTTTTCTAAAAAATGTCCCCCTGGAGTCGCCTTCTCAATTTTTTCCAACTCCCGATAAGCATTCGCCTCAGCCAACTCATCAATTCTCGCCCGCCTCTGTTCAGGCGTCATCTTCGGCAGAGGCGGCTCACCCTCATCAACCCTAGCGCCAGTCGCATCATCCGGCGCCTTACACCCGGGCTTAACCGACTGCGGACAATTCCCGTTCAACCCCAACGGATCAACCCACCCCGTCGGATTCAGCGCGTAGCGGTACTGATTCAGCCCGCCCGCCAGCTTCACAGGATCCGGCGTCAGATATCGCCCTACCTCCGGATCATAGTACCGATGCCGGTTGTAATGCAGACCGCTCTCGACATCAAAGTACTGCCCCTGAAACCGCAGCGGTTGTTCGAGCCGCTCTCCCCCGCCAACTGCTAAATGCGTGACTTTTCCGTAGGCGTTGTACTTCGCCGACCAGACAATTTCGCCACCAAAGTCCGTCAGCTCCTGCGGCGTACCAAGGTGATCGAGCTGGTAGTAAAACGGGCACGCCTTGCGCGGGCCTTTGCCGTCGAGCATGGCCAATGGGCGAAAAGTGCCGGGTTCGTAGACGTAGCTGCGGTAATGCTCGCGGCTGCTTTCGGCGACGAGGTTGTCGCCCTGCCAGAAGAATTCGGTGGTGTGACCGTCGACGGTTTTGGCGATGCGGCGGCCGAAGGCGTCGTAGCGGTAACTCGCGCAACGTCCGTCGGGTGTGGTGACGCCGATCAACCGGTGCTGGCAGTCGTAACGGTAGTCGGTGACGAGTTTTTGCCCAGTACCGCACCGCTCGCGGATGAGGTTGCCAAAGGCGTCGTAGTCGTAATGGCGGTCACCCTGCATCAGCAGGCGATTACCTTTAACGGTCGCCACGCCGGGGCGATCCTGCAACAGCAGGTTGCCAGCAGGGTCGTGAGCGAAGGTTTCCGGTAGGTCGTCGCGGGTATGGCGTACGCGGGTCAGGCGGTTGAGCGGGTCGTAGTAATAGCTGCGCTGGCCGTGGCGGCTGTCGGCGATGGTCGCCAGGTTGCCGTTGACCGCGTAGCTGTAGTGGCGCAGGTACAGCGATCGGGTTGGCTGGTTGATCGCGTGGGCTTGCAGCCGGCCCTGTTCGTCATAGTGATAGTGGCTGGTGAGTTGACCTTGTTGGCGTTGCTGCTCGCGGCCGAAGGCGAATTGGTGAGTGGTGAGCCGCGCGCCATTGAGGTCGATGGCGCTCAGCGCGCCGCCCTTTTCGTGGTGGTAGTCGAGTTTGCTGCCGTCCGGCAGGCGCATGCGGTTGAGCTGGCCGCAGGCATCGTAGCCATAGCGCAAGGTGCCCCAGCCCTGATGTTCGGTGATCAGGCGGTCCTGTTGGTCGTACTCGAATTCCAGCGGATGATCGTGGCCGTCATTGACGTTGATCAGGCGGCCAAGGCTGTCGTAGCCATACTCGACCTTGATGCCGTCGGGCAGCGTCTTGACCAGCAACCGCCCTGCCGAGTCTCGTTCATAAGCGGTAACCCACCGCGCCCCCTCATCGCCGAACTCGGTTTTCTCCAACAGATGGCCGTTGAGGTCGTAGGCATACGCGGTGCGACGACCATCGAATCCGGTTTCCTGTCGGATCAATCCGCCGGGCGTGTAATCCAGGCGATATTTCTCACCCGACTCGTTTTCGATTTCCGTCAGTAATAGCTGTGCGTTGTCGTAGCGATACTTCAGCTGCGAACCGTCGGCATTGACGCGGCGGCTGACCAAGTGCAAATCGTCGAGGTATTCGTAGCGCGTGGCACGACCCAGTTCGTCACGTTCAGCGGTGATTTTTCCGTAGGCGTTGTAGCTGAATGCCCGAGTGGCACCTGTGGGAAGCGTCGTCTGAAGCAGTCGTCCGACGGCATCCCACTGGTAGCGGGTGACGGCGCCGTGTTCGTCCTGGCGGGTAATCTGCCGACCCAACGCATCGTAGGAAAACCGCCGCTGACCACCGTCCGGCAAGGTCTCTTCAACCCGTTGGCCCAAGGCATTCCAGACGAAGAGATGACGGCTGTTATCCGGATACCGGATCGACAGCAACTGCCCTTTTTCATCGTAGTGATAGTGGGTGACATGACCGTCAGGATCGGTCGCCTCGATGACATCGCCCTGGGCATTGCGCCGGTACGTCCACACGGCTTTGCCGCGGGACTGCGCATGCAGGAAACCGTTGCGATACTCGTAGGAAGTTGGTTCCTCTTCCGGTGGAATCAGCGCGACCAGCCGCCCGACTTCGTCGTAGTGGTATTCGGTGACGGCGCCGAGCGGATCCTGCTCGGCAATCAACCGGCCTTTGTCGTCGTAGGCCTTGAAGTGTTCGCCGCCATCCAGCCCGATCCTGCGCACCAACCGCGCGCGATCATCGTGCTGGTAAACCTCTTCGCTGCCATCACTGTTGCGGACCGTGACGCTGCCCGCGTCGTCCCAGACATACCGCGCCTCCATCTGGGCAAATGACGCCCAATGACGGATGCATCGCGCCGCCTTGCCGGACCGTTCCCACTCCCAGAAGAAACTCGCCCCACCGGCCAGTTGCCGCTGCAGGATGACGTGCTGATCGTCGTAGTCGTAACGTTCGCTTTCGCCGACAGCGTTGGTGGCTTCGATCAGTTGCCGGCGGTCGTTGTAGCGGTAACTGATCAGCGTCTGTTCGGTGTGCCAAGCCTGGTCGAGATTTTGGGCCGGGACGAAAACCTGATAATCGACGGCGACCAGATGGCTGCGCTCATAACGCAACAGCAAGGCACGGCCGGCGCCGTTATCGAGGCGCTTGATGCGCTCCTGGCGGTCGCGTGTGACGCGCAGTCGGTTGTCGTAACCGTCGCTGATCGTTGTCAGTCGGCCGTTGATGAAGTGATAGAAACGCGTGTCATCGCCGGCCTGGGCGAGGATCAATTCTTCTGGTTCGTCGCCCAGGAAAATTGCCGCGCGCGAGAGGCTGTTGTGGATGGCCGGGCGTTCGATGCTCGGCAGTGGAAAAGAGGTGCGGCGATTTTCGTGATCGATCCAGATGACGTTGTCGCCCTCGATTTCCAGTCGATGCGCGAGGCTGTGACTCCAGCCGAAACCGAGCCCGCCATCGATCTCGACAGCGCTGGTGCGGTAGAGGCGGGTGAAGTCGAACGGCAGGATGCCGTCCAGCGAGCCGTCAGTGAGGGTCAGCAGCTCTTCGCCGGTGACCATCGACACCGGGCATTTGTTGGTGGCGGTTTTATCGGCGGAATCGGCAGGGTCGCCGTTGGGGTTTTTCGCCTGAACCGGGACGTCGTCCTGGTGTTCGGTTTGCTTGAGGGTCGTGTTGCGTTTGGCGTCCCAACGCAGCTGCACCCCGCCACTTCTGGGGCCCGCCGCCACGCCCCTTGCTGCGACCTTTTTGTAGCGGTCGACGTAGCTCATGAAGTTATCGATGAGGTTGAAGATCGCTTTGACGAATCCCTGCACGGCGCTGACGAGGCGGGCGCCGTAACTGGCAAAACGCATACTCAGATAAGCAATGCCAGCCCCCGCGCCAGCGAAGGTCAGGACAATCCCGATCAGAATGTCGATGAGCAACTGCACGACGACTGTTGATACAGCCTCGGCGGTTTTTCCGGCGACCTCGCTGGGCGGCAGCATCTCCAACCAGAGGCTGGCGGTGCGCAGCAACAAACACAGTGCCGCTTCATCGCTGGCCAACAGTTGGACTTTTGCCATCACGTCCGGAGCCGTTTTTGCGAGCCTGGCCAGCTCATCAGCACCGCTACCCAGTCGCTCAACGAACTCGCCGGGATCCTTGAGAATGTCCGAGAGCACGTTGAGGCTGTCCCACACACCAATAATTGCGGCCCAACTTCCAGCAAGCATGCCGTTACCCGCTGCGGCAAAAACCGACTGCGACCATTGCGGCTTGAAACCTTGCCACTCGTTGCGCAGCCAGGTTTCGAGTTGTTCGCTCAGGTCGTCGTAAGACTTGAAAAGCTCATCAACTTGATCCGAAGTCACCGCGCTGTGGACATGAACACGGTAGAACTTGCCGGGTGTACCTTCGAACCGTCCCTTGCCGTTTTCATCAAGCGTGACCGTTGTCTTTTCGCCGCCATCAACGGCAATCACATCAACCTGAATGTTCCCCAGTGGAATGTCGTAAACCGACTCGAACTTGCTTTCGATCTCCAGAATCCTGCTCTCAGGACACTGAGCAACACTGGAGATAAAATCGTCATCGCTACTGCTGACCGACTGGGTGGTACTGCCGAGCTTGATTTGCCGTTCCACGCCCATCAGCGAAGGCATGTCCGTCGCCCGGCTGACTTTGTCGGCAGTACGGTTGAACCAGTTGCCAAGTTGTTCGCGATAGAGCGTCAAGGTGTCTTTGAAGCCGTCGAGCTCCTGCTCGATCTGTACGATCTGATCCATCAGTCCAGCTCCGATATCAGGTAATCCACCAAGGCTGATTTCGGTGCTGACGGCAGGTCTGGCGCCTCTAAAAAGACCACCACCTTGTGCCGCAAGACGTTTTCGGAGAACGCCTCGAAAAGATCAGGACGGTCTTCGCTCAGCCACTTGAGCAAGTTGTTCACCCGAGTGGTGCTTGACTGGTCAGCGAGATGTTCCAGCAGCGTTGCGGAGACTTCCCACCATGGAAAAACCCTGGAGGTTTTCAGCGCGTCACCGCCAATTTCAAGTGACTGGCCATTGATCAGGCAACGCCCGATCACCGGCATCAGTTGTGCCGCGTTTACCTCGGCAGACTGAAGAATCGGCAATAAATAACGCCCATCCCAGAAACGGAAAAATACCGCGCTGCCATTAGGCAAAAGCACTTGCGTAAGGCTGCATAAATGCTCGACCAACACTTCCCGAGTCGAAGAAGACACCGCGAGCCAACCCCAGTCGCAAGACTCGGTCGTGGCCGCCCATTCCAGAAACTCACTGCCGGCAGCGACGATTCCGACATAAGGCATGACCGGCTCCCACTCGGCATAGTCGGTGTCGGCCCAGATCGGACAGGGTGCTTGAGCGGCGATCGATCGCTGCCAGGCCTTTAAGGGTTCTGCGGAGCTTGTATTGCTGAAGATCGCGAACAGTTGCTCCGAAGGTTTCAGCGGTTGGCGCTCCAGCCATTCGCGAGGTGACAAGCGATCAGGCTGCACAGACACCCTCCTTGCAACGCGCGCATTCTTCGCAGAACGGCGCGTCGCTTTTGAGGCTCAGAATCTGTGCGACGCTGAGTGCGGCGAGCTGTCTTTGGCTGCTCGGCGCACTCATTGCCGGCATCGGCGCACCACCGAGTTCTATCGGAACGCTGCTGAAGATCCCGGCGGGGCCGATGTTGATCCAGTGCCCGCCCGCCTGAAGCGTGACATTGGTACCGCCTTCGATGACGACTTGTCCGCTCGCTTTAACGCTCTGGTTGCCGACGCTGATGTGTCGATCACCGCGCACGTGCAGGTTATCGCTTACACCAACGACCGCACTGCGCCGGTTGCCGACCTCGACGTGCAAGTCGCTCAATACCTCTTGAGTCCAGTTTCGCTGGGCCCGCAGGTAGATTTCCTCGGCGCCTTTGCGATCCTCAATGCGTAATTCGCTGTAACCGCCACCACCGGGACTGCTTTGGCTGCGGAAAATGCTGCGGGTTTTGTCGGCGGGCAGATTCAGTGGTGCCGAGTTGGCGCCGTTGGGAACGCAGCCCATGACCACCGGTTTATCCACGTCGGCATCGACGAACCCCACCAGTACTTCCATGCCGACCCGAGGAATCAGTGCGATGCCGTAGCCGTCATGCGCCCAGCCCGTGGCGACGCGCAGCCAGCAACTGGAATGTTCGTTGCGCTTCCCGTCACGATCCCAAGCAAGCTGTACCTTGACCCGGCCGTACTCGTCGCAGTGGATCTCGCTGTCACTTGGGCCCGTGACTACAGCCGTTTGATAACCGGTGAAAGAGGGTTTCCCGATATGAACCGGGCGAAACGAAACATCCCACGGCGTTGCCAGAAAGGTATTTCGATAGCCTTGGAAATCTTCCGGGTTGCTGCCGGCCATCTCTTCCAGCACCTGCGGCTGACGGCCATGGTGTTCAATTTGGGTGATCAGCCACAGGTCATTCCATGTCTGACGCGGGTGCTCGGCCAAGCGTAGGAAATGCCCGCTTACCAAAGCAGTTTCATCGCCCCACCCTTCAGCCTGACGGTAGTCCGCGTTGTGGCGTTCAAGCGCTCGCTGAGCCAGCTCCTTACCGTATTCGCGATCCGTGAACTGGCCTGGAAAGTGGTAGTCCTCAAGGGCCGGCAACTGCCCGTTGTCGATTCGGCTTTCAAGTTGCAGTCGCGGTTTGTGGAAGTCGTAGTCGCGACGAGCTACCGCCGTGGTGCGGGTTTCCAGTCGTACGTTGAAGCGATTGATCGCTGGCGCATCTGCCGCCATACCGGTGTCGGGCAAGTAAAGCGTCGGTTTGGCGATCAGAGGAAAAACCGTCTGATCATCACCAAACACCAGCAAATGCCCGTCGATGCTGTGCTGGAAGTGGTAGTGAATGCCAATTTCGGCACATAACCGCTGGATGAACGCCAGATCGCTTTCCGCGTATTGCACGCAGTACTCGCGCTCGGGGTAGTCACTGCCAAGACGAAACGCGAAGGCATCACGCTGGATGCCATGATCCTTGAGAACCTGCGCAATGATCGTCGGCACGCTTTTGTGCTGGAAAATCCGCTGATTGACGCGCTGCCCGAGGTAGCTCAGACGCGGCACCAGGCTGATCTGATAACGCGTCAGACGTTGACCGGAATCGCCTTGGCCCACGCGATAAATCTGACCGTGGATGCCGCAACCTTGCGCATCAAAACTCAGAAACGCCTGACAATGCAGAAGGCTTTCGAGATCGAGGTCCGGCCGTTCGCTGACCAGTTCCAGGTCAAAACGGTAGGGCTGGCTGATGGCTTCCTTTCCCGTGAACTCAAGCACCTTGAGCTCATTCTGGTTGCCGTCGACGGTCAGCGTGAAGCGCGGTTGATTGGCGAGAGCGAACATCCGATGTGTCTCTGCAAAATGTAGGCGGGCGATTCTGCATGAGCGACAAGGGGTGTTGATGAAGGGACAGGAAACTCAGATTCGCCCTACTTTTTTATAGATTCTTCCTTCAAAAAATCGGGACATCCGACTACAGACATCCCCCTCAAAACCACCACCGGCCAATGGGGGAGCGGGTCTTTGTCCCCCGCAAGCAAAAAAAACGGCCCGCCTCCAAAGGAAGCGGGCCGTTTTCATGTTCGGCGAAAGGTCGGAGCCTCAGCTCGTCCCGATCACTTGTTCAGGCGGAAATCTGCCTCGGCAGCGGCAAAGCGCTGAAGCATGCCCGCCGTCGGGTTGCCCAGTTTGCTGACGATGTAGATCGCCAGGCTGGCGAAGATGAAACCAGGGATGATTTCGTACAGACCCAGCAGCTCGAAGTGTTTCCACACGATGACGGTGATCGCGCCAACCAGAATACCGGCCAGTGCGCCGTTGCGGGTCATGTCTTTCCAGATCACGGAGATCAGCACAACCGGACCGAACGCAGCACCGAAACCGGCCCAGGCGTAGCTGACCAGACCGAGTACACGGTTGTTCGGGTTAGCCGCCAGCGCGATAGCGATCAGGGCAACCAGCAGCACCATGGCGCGACCGACCCAAACCAGCTCAACCTGGGAAGCGGTTTTGCGCAGGAAGGTTTTGTAGAAGTCTTCGGTCAGGGCGCTCGAGCACACCAGCAACTGGCAGCTCAGGGTGCTCATTACCGCGGCCAAAATAGCCGACAGCAGGACACCGGCAACCCAAGGATTGAAGAGGATTTTGGCCAGCTCGATGAACACGCGCTCCGGGTTTTCGGTCACAGGACCAGCGACTTCTGGGTGCGCGGAGAAGTAAGCGATACCGAAAAAGCCTACAGCCACGGTGCCGCCCAGGCACAGGATCATCCAAGCCATGGAGATACGACGTGCCTTGGCAATCGACTTGACCGAATCCGCCGCCATGAAACGCGCGAGGATGTGCGGCTGGCCGAAGTAGCCCAGGCCCCAGCCCATCAGCGAGATGATGCCGACGAAGGTAGTGTTTTTCAGCATGTCGAAGTTGCTGGCGTCTTGCGCTTCGATGGCCAGGAACGTGGTGTCGACGCCGCCGGTGGCCAGCAGCACGATGATCGGCGTCAGCAACAGAGCGAAGATCATCAGCGTGGCTTGCACGGTATCCGTCCAGCTTACTGCCAGGAAACCGCCGACGAAGGTGTAGGCAATCGTCGCCGCAGCACCGGCCCACAGCGCTGTCTCGTAGGACATGCCGAAGGTGCTTTCGAACAGGCGGGCGCCGGCCACGATGCCGGAAGCGCAGTAGATGGTGAAGAACACCAGGATCACGACCGCGGAGATGATCCGCAGCAGACCGCTTTTGTCTTCGAAGCGGCTGGAGAAGTAGTCCGGCAGGGTCAGTGCATCACCGTTGTGCTCGGTCTGCACGCGCAGACGGCCGGCGACGAACAGCCAGTTCAGGTAAGCACCGATGATCAGGCCGATGGCGATCCAGCTTTCGGACAGGCCGGACATGTAGATGGCGCCCGGCAGGCCCATCAACAACCAGCCGCTCATGTCGGAGGCGCCGGCGGACAATGCAGTCACGACGCTGCCCAGGCTGCGACCGCCCAGAATGTAGTCAGAAAGATTGTTGGTGGAACGATAGGCCATGAAGCCGATCAGCACCATTGCTGCGATGTAGATCACGAAGGTGATCAGGGTTGGATTGCTAACGCTCATTAAGTTACGCCCTGGCTTTGTTTTTATGTAGCGGCGGCTGGTGAACCGCGCGCAAACGACGACGTTTGACAGACGATTTCAGATCCCGCGCATTTATGACTGATGTTTCCCCAGGAAAGCCATCAGCCAGATACACCTGTCTTTTTGACTGGTTGCACCTTAGCCGCGAATGCTATTCAACAATGCAAATAAGGTGCAACCCATTTCGCGAGAATAAGTTGCACCTAGTCGGATTTATCCGAAAAAAGCCGGTTTTTGCTTCCTTTTAGCGCAGTCAACGACCGTTCCTAGAATTAAAAGCACCAAGCAAGTGCGGTACGTTCGTATCGGAATTTATTTCCTGACGAGCTGCTTATAATTCCGACAAAAAAAGGGTTGCACCCGGTTGCACCTCAAAGGTTGCCCAGCTAATCTTGCGGCCAGCTGATGCCACGCGGTCGTGGCAAACATGAGGATAAAAATATGGCTACCACCACCCTTGGGGTCAAACTTGATGACCCGACCCGCGAGCGCCTAAAGGCGGCCGCGACCTCGATTGATCGCACGCCGCACTGGCTGATCAAGCAGGCAATTTTCAATTACCTGGAAAAACTCGAGGGTGGTGCAACCCTGACCGAGCTGAACGGTTTGACCTCCAAAGAGGCTGACGACAGTGGCGAAGTCCATGTCGACCATGCACACCAGTGCTTCCTCGAGTTCGCCGAAAGCATCCTGCCGCAATCGGTGCTGCGTGCTTCGATCACCGCCGCTTACCGTCGCCCTGAGCCGGAAGTGGTGCCGATGTTGATCGAACAGGCTCGCTTGCCGGTCGCCATGGCCGAAGCCACCAACAAGCTGGCGGCCTCGATTGCCGAGAAACTGCGCAATCAGAAGAGCGCCGGCGGCCGTGCCGGGATTGTTCAGGGCCTGCTGCAGGAATTTTCCCTGTCGTCCCAGGAAGGCGTGGCGCTGATGTGCCTGGCCGAAGCGCTGCTGCGCATCCCGGACAAAGGCACTCGCGACGCACTGATTCGCGACAAGATCAGCACCGGCAACTGGCACCCGCACTTGGGCAACAGTCCGTCGCTGTTCGTCAACGCCGCCACTTGGGGTCTGCTACTGACCGGCAAACTGGTCGCCACCCACAATGAAGCCGGCCTGACTTCGTCCTTGAGCCGCATTATCGGCAAAAGCGGCGAGCCGATGATCCGCAAGGGCGTCGACATGGCCATGCGCCTGATGGGCGAGCAGTTCGTTACCGGCGAAACCATCGCCGAAGCCCTGGCCAACGCCAGCAAGTTCGAAGCCAAAGGCTTCCGCTATTCCTACGACATGCTGGGTGAAGCCGCACTCACCGAGCACGACGCGCAGAAATACCTCGCCTCGTACGAACAAGCCATCCACTCGATCGGCAAAGCGTCCCACGGTCGTGGGATTTATGAAGGCCCGGGCATTTCCATCAAGCTGTCGGCACTGCACCCGCGTTACAGCCGTGCGCAGTACGAGCGTGTGATGGACGAGTTGTACCCGCGCCTGTTGTCGCTGACCCTGTTGGCCAAGCAGTACGACATCGGCCTGAACATCGACGCCGAAGAAGCCGACCGCCTCGAGCTGTCGCTGGATCTGCTGGAGCGCCTGTGCTTCGAGCCGCAACTGACCGGCTGGAACGGCATCGGCTTCGTGATCCAGGCTTACCAGAAGCGTTGCCCGTACGTGATCGATTACGTGATCGACCTGGCGCGTCGCAGTCGTCATCGCCTGATGATCCGCCTGGTAAAAGGCGCGTACTGGGACAGCGAAATCAAGCGCGCCCAGGTCGAAGGCCTGGAAGGCTATCCGGTCTACACCCGCAAGGTGTACACCGACGTTTCCTACATCGCCTGCGCGCGCAAACTGCTGTCGGTGCCGGAAGTCATCTATCCGCAGTTCGCCACGCACAACGCCCACACCCTGTCGGCCATTTACCACATCGCGGGGCAGAACTATTACCCCGGCCAGTACGAGTTCCAGTGCTTGCACGGCATGGGTGAACCGCTGTACGAACAGGTTGTAGGCAAAGTTTCCGAAGGCAAGCTGAACCGTCCGTGCCGCGTGTACGCTCCGGTTGGTACTCACGAAACACTGCTGGCGTACCTGGTTCGTCGTCTGCTGGAAAACGGCGCGAACACCTCGTTCGTCAACCGTATCGCCGACCAGTCCATTTCGATTCAGGAGCTGGTGGCCGATCCAGTGGCCAGCATCGAGCAGATGGCGACGCTGGAAGGCGGCTTCGGCCTGCCGCACCCGCGTATCCCGCTGCCGCGTGACCTTTATGGTGCCGAGCGCGCCAACTCCAGCGGCATCGACATGGCCAACGAACATCGTCTGGCTTCGCTGTCCTGTGCTTTGCTGGCCACCGCTCACAACCACTGGAAGGCCGCACCGATGCTCGGTTGCGCCTCCAGCACTGAAACACCTGCGCCAGTGCTCAACCCGTCCGATCTGCGTGACGTGGTCGGCCATGTGCAGGAAGCAACCGTCGACGACGTCGACAACGCGATCCAGTGCGCCCTGAACGCTGCGCCGATCTGGCAGGCCACTCCGCCCGCCGAACGTGCTGCGATCCTGGAACGTGCCGCCGATTTGATGGAAGGCGAGATTCAGCCGCTGATGGGCCTGCTGGCTCGCGAAGCCGGCAAGACCTTCGCCAACGCCATCGCCGAAGTGCGCGAAGCCGTGGACTTCCTGCGTTATTACGCCGTGCAGGCTCGCAACGATTTCACCAATGACGCCCACCGCCCATTGGGTCCGGTGGTCTGCATCAGCCCGTGGAACTTCCCGCTGGCGATCTTCAGTGGCCAGGTCGCTGCTGCGCTTGCCGCCGGTAACCCGGTTCTGGCCAAGCCAGCGGAACAAACCCCGCTGGTCGCCGCTCAAGCCGTGCGCCTGTTGCTCGAAGCCGGGATTCCGGAAGGCGTGCTGCAACTGTTGCCGGGTCGTGGCGAAACCGTTGGCGCCCGTCTGGTCGGTGACGATCGGGTCAAAGGCGTGATGTTCACCGGTTCCACCGAAGTCGCTCGCTTGCTGCAACGCAACGTCGCCGGTCGTCTGGATGCACAGGGTCGTCCGATTCCGCTGATCGCCGAAACCGGCGGCCAGAACGCGATGATCGTCGACTCCTCGGCACTGACCGAACAGGTTGTGATCGACGTCGTATCGTCGGCCTTCGACAGCGCCGGTCAACGTTGCTCGGCCCTGCGTGTACTGTGCTTGCAGGAAGATTCCGCTGATCGCGTCATCGAAATGCTCAAGGGCGCCATGGCTGAATGCCGTCTCGGCAACCCTGAGCGCCTGTCCGTGGACATCGGCCCGGTGATCGACGCCGAAGCCAAGGCGGGCATCGAGAAGCACATCCAGGCCATGCGCGACAAAGGACGCAACGTGTATCAGGTGGCGATCGCCAACAGCGAAGAAGTCAAACGCGGCACCTTCGTGATGCCGACGCTGATCGAGCTGGAGAGCTTCGACGAACTGCAACGCGAGATCTTCGGCCCGGTGCTGCACGTGGTTCGCTACAAGCGCAAGGACATCGACCAGTTGATCGGCCAGATCAACGCTTCCGGCTACGGCCTGACGCTGGGCGTGCACACGCGTATCGACGAGACCATCGCCAAGGTGATCGACAACGTCAACGCCGGTAACGTCTACGTGAACCGCAACATCGTTGGCGCTGTGGTTGGCGTGCAACCGTTTGGTGGCGAAGGCCTGTCGGGCACTGGCCCGAAAGCCGGTGGTCCGTTGTACCTGTACCGCCTGCTGTCGACCCGTCCTACCGATGCGATCGAACAGTCCTTCGCTCGCGGCGATGCCGTCACTGCACCGGATGTTCGTCTGCGTGACGCCATGAGCAAACCGCTGACTGCGCTGCAAGCCTGGGCCGACAGCAACAAGCTCAGCGACCTGAGCACCCTGTGCGTGCAGTTCGCGGCGCAATCGCAAAGCGGGATCACCCGTGTGCTGGCGGGGCCGACTGGCGAGCGCAACAGCTACGCCATTCTGCCGCGTGAACACGTGCTGTGCCTGGCGGAAGTCGAAGGCGATCTGTTGACTCAACTGGCGGCGGTATTGGCTGTCGGTGGTTCGGCGGTTTGGCCGGAAGCTGACTTGACCAAGGCATTGTTCGCACGCATGCCAAAGGAAATTCAGGCGAAGATCAAGCTGGTTGCCGACTGGAACAAGGACGAAGTGGTGTTTGATGCGGTCCTGCATCACGGCCATTCCGATCAGCTGCGCGCGGTTTGCCAGCAAGTGGCCAAGCGTGCCGGGGCGATCGTCGGGGTTCACGGGTTGTCCCAGGGCGAGACCAACATCGCGCTGGAGCGTCTGGTGATCGAGCGGGCATTGAGTGTTAACACCGCTGCGGCGGGTGGTAATGCGAGCTTGATGACGATCGGCTAAATCGCAACAAGACCGGGCGTCCGCAATGGTCGCCCGGTCAGCAACCTCCCCTGTGGGAGCTAGCCTGCTAGCGATAGCGGTATAGCATTCAACTAATATGTTGAATGTTATGGCCTCATCGCGAGCAGGCTCGCTCCCACATTTGATTCGCGCTGCCCGCATCCCACCATCACGCTCATCAATCATCCTGTTCAGCCTCTATTCCCACGCCTAGACTCGGCCTATTCCAAAAAAAGGTAGGCCGCCATGTCCGAGACGTTGCTCAGTTCCCGCAATCTGGCTTTCGAGCTGTATGAAGTCCTCGATGCCGAAGGCCTGACACAGCGTGAGCGTTTCGCCGAGCACAATCGCGAGACCTTCGATGCTGCCATCGGCACTGCCCGCAACATCGCCGAGAAGTTCTTCGCCCCGCATAACCGCAAGGGTGACGAGAACGAACCGCGCTATGAGGACGGCCAGGCGATTCTGATTCCGGAAGTGAAACCGGCCGTGGATGCTTTCCTCGAAGCCGGTTTCCTCAACGCTGCGCGCAGTTTCGACGCCGGCGGCATGCAACTGCCTACACTGTTGTCCCAGGCCTGCTTCGCGCACTTTCAATCGGCCAACGCGGCGTCAACTTCTTATCCCTTCCTGACCATGGGCGCGGCGAACCTGATCGAAAGCTTCGGCACTGAAGAGCAGAAACAACGCTTCCTGCAGCCGATGATCGACGGCCGCTTTTTCGGCACCATGGCGCTGACCGAGCCCCATGCCGGCTCATCCCTGTCGGATATTCGTACCCGCGCGGAGCCGGCGTCGGACGGCACTTATCGCCTGAAGGGCAACAAGATTTTCATCTCCGGCGGCGATCACCCGCTGTCGGAAAACATCGTGCACATGGTGCTGGCCAAACTGCCGGACGCGCCGGCCGGGGTGAAGGGGATTTCGCTGTTTATCGTGCCCAAGTTCCTGGTCAACGATGACGGCAGCCTAGGCAAACGCAATGACGTGTTGCTGGCCGGCCTGTTCCACAAGATGGGCTGGCGCGGCACCACGTCTACGGCGCTGAACTTCGGCGACAACGGCGAATGCGTCGGCTATCTGGTGGGCAAGCCGCACCACGGTTTGAGCTACATGTTCCAGATGATGAACGAGGCGCGGATCGGCGTCGGTATGGGCGCGGTGATGCTCGGCTACGCCGGTTACCTGTATTCGCTGGAGTACGCCCGCGAGCGCCCACAGGGCCGCGTGCCGGACAGCAAAGACCCGAACACCGCGCCGGTGGCGATCATTCAACATGCTGACGTGAAACGCATGTTGCTCACGCAAAAAGCCTACGTCGAAGGTTCGTTCGACCTTGGGTTGTATGCGGCGCGATTGTTCGATGACACCACGACACTGGAAACCGAAGGCGAGCGCAAACAGGCGCATGAGCTGCTGGATTTGCTGACCCCGATCGTCAAATCCTGGCCGTCAGAGTTTTGCCTGAAGGCCAACGAACTGGCGATCCAGATTCTCGGCGGCCACGGCTACACCCGTGAGTACCCGGTCGAGCAGTATTACCGCGACAACCGTCTGAACCCGATTCATGAAGGCACCCACGGCATTCAGTCGCTCGACCTGTTGGGGCGCAAACTGGCGCAGAACGGTGGCGCGGGACTCAAGCAATTGATCCGCCTGATCGCCAATACTGCCGAGCGCGCTCACGCATACGATTCGTTGACCCCGTTGCGTGAACCGCTGGAGAAACTGGTGGCACGCCTGCAGACCGTGACCATTGGCCTGCTGACCGATCTGGGCCAAGGCAAGGTCAACAGCAGCCTGGCGAACTCGGCGCTGTACCTGAAAGTGTTCGGGCACACAGTGATTGGCTGGCGCTGGCTGGAACAGGCGATTCGCGCCGAGGAAGGGTTGGCCAAAGGGAATGCGGCGGATGCGGGCTTCTATAAGGGCAAGCTGCAGGCGGCGCGGTATTTCCTGACGTGGGAAGTGCCGGGTTGCCACCATGAACTGGCGATTCTTGAGGCTCGGGATGATGTGTGTCTTGGGATGCAGGATGAGTGGTTTTAACTAAAGCCTTGCAATGCTGCTGAAATCCAATCGCGAGCAGGCTCGCCCCCACAGGGATCTCTGTCGGTCACAGATAATGTGATCAACACCCGAATCCTGTGGGAGCGAGCCTGCTCGCGATGGCATCAGCACAACCAACACATCACTTCAGCTTGAAACTGCCCATCTGCCGCGCCAGATCATCCGCCAATCGCTGCAACGTCTGACAGTCCTCACGGCAAGCCCTGACCTCCCCCGCCGTCGCCCGGGCCAGATCGGAAATCCCCTGCACATTGCGGTTGATCTCTTCCGTCACCGCCGACTGCTCTTCCGTCGCGGTCGCCACCTGATGGTTCATGTCGCTGATGCGCTCGACCTGCCCGGTAATCGCCGTCAACGACGCCCCGGTGCGCTGGCTGGACTCAACCCCGGTGCCCGTCGCCGCTTGCCCGGTGTGCATCGACGACACCGCGTTCTCCGCGCCCTGCTTGAGGCTGCCGATCATCTGCTGAATCTCATCGGTGGAAGCCTGCGTACGTCGAGCCAACGTGCGCACTTCATCCGCCACCACCGCAAATCCACGCCCCATGTCCCCGGCCCGCGCCGCTTCGATGGCTGCGTTCAACGCCAAAAGGTTGGTCTGCTCGGAAATCCCGCGAATCACCGCCAGCACCTGATCGATGGACGCCACCTGATTGGCCAGCTCGCCTACCGCGCTAGCGGCGTGGCCGATTTCATCGGACATGCTTTCAATATGCCGGATCGAACCGCCGACCACTTCCCGCGCCTGCATCGCCTCATCGCGAGCATTCTGCGAAGCAACCGCGGCGTTGCCGGCGTTCTGCGCGATTTCCTGCACGGTCAGGCCCATTTCGTGGACGGCGGTGGCGACCATGTCGGTCATTTCCTGCTGACGCCCGGAGCGTTCGGCGGTGTTGTCCACAACCTTCGCCACCTGACTGACTGCGGTGCGCAAGCGCTCACTGGTGGTCAGCACTTCACCGATCATCTCGCGCTGACTGTCGAGGAATCGATTGAAACCGCGCGCCAGGTCGCCCAGCTCATCGGCGCGGCTGGAATCTAACCTGTGGGTCAAATCTCCACCACCGCTACCGATGGCTACCAATGCCGCTGTTACCTGACGAATCGGGCGCACCAGGCCACGGGCCAGCAACACCACCAGCAACAGGCACACCAGCGCCACCGCCAGACCGATGCCGCTGCTCATCCACATGGCGCGGCGGGCTTCGGCGTAGATCTGCGACTGTGGCACTTCGGCCACCAGGGTCCAGCCCAGATCCCGCAAAGGCAGGCTCAATGCCAGGAAATCTTCGCCGTCGCGGGTGAATCCGCTGCTGGTGGCGGCTTTTTGACCCATGACTGTTTGCGCCGCTGAGCCGCCAATTTGCTCGGCCAGGGTCCGTTTTCCGCTGAACTGCGCCTCGGGATGAACCTGGATCAAACCGTCGGAACGTACGAGATAGACCTTGCCGCGCTCACCAAAGTTGAAGTTGTGGATCAGCTCCGACAACTCTTTCATGCTCAACCCGAGGCCCGCAACGCCCACGACTTTGCCGGCCTGTTCGACCTTGAGGTCGATGAACAACGCCAACTCTCCGGTCGCGGTGTCATTGTCGATATTGAGGGTGCGCGGCTGGTTGCTGTCGAGGAACGAGTAGAACCAGGCGTCCTTGGGGTTGGATCGGCTGAGGGTCCGGTCCAGGCCTTTTTCAGTGAAATAGTGGTTTGAAGCCGTGCCGACGATCAGCGCGGTAAACGCTTTGTGTTCCGCGCGAATGCCTTCCAGATACTCCACGAACGCGGCGGTCCGGGCACTGTCTTCACCCCCGGCCAGCCAGTCACGCACCATGCTGTTGCTGGCGATGTCCTTGGCGGCGGTAAGGGGTTGCACCAGGATGCGTTCGATGTCGTTGCGCATCGCTTCGATGCTCGACGGCAGCGCTTGTTCGACAAGGTAGCTCTGGGCAAGACGGTTGACCACGAGGGTATAAATGCCAACCACGATCAGAATACTGACCAGCAGGGCGGTGCCCATGCTCAGGATCAACTGCCATTGAATACTGCGTCGCCAGAACTGCATGGAGCACCCCCAAAGAATAAGAGGCTGAAACACTGCAACAGCCGTGCCGATTGTATACAACACAAACGACAATTTATTCTTTGGTTGTGCGCAAAGCCGATCAGGCCTGATTGATCGTCTTGGAGATCACTTCAACCGTGGCGCTGACTTGCTCTTGGTAACGGTCGAGTTCGAGCTTGTGTTGCTTTTGCATTTCGATCTGCTGCGAGCACAGATTCATGGCTGCCAGCACCAGCAGGCGGTCACCGATCAGCGTCGGGTACTTTCTTTTGGTGTCGGCCAAAGCGGCTTTCAACATCATGGCGGCGTCCAGCAGGGTTTGCTCTTCCCCGGCCGGCGCCTTGATCGAATAGTCCTCCCCCAGGATCGAGACGACTTTTACCCCTGCGGCGCCCTGACTCATGCGCTGACCGGGCCGGCGCTGACGCGTTCAACCAGGGCCTGAATGCGGGCGGCGGTGGCGCCTTGTTTTTCTTCCTGCTCCATCAGACTCAGCTGCAGGCTTTCGTTTTCATCCTTGGCCTGGGCCAATTCTGCGCTCAGGGTCTGGTTGGTGCCGAGCAGGTTCTGGTTCTGTTGAACAAGGTCGCTGACCAGCTGTTCCAATTGGCTTAGGGATGCTTCCAACATTTTGATTTTCCAGGCATTTTCAAAGGGCGCGTACGATAAAGAAAAGTCACCACGGATGCCAGGGTTATTGGGGCGCAAGGCCTTGATTTTGCTGGCGGGTGACCTTCCTCGCGAACTTTAAAGACTGTGATTGGCGAATCTGGTTCCTGCACTTCGTCGCCGGGCCCTCGCTGCGACAAATACGCACAGGCATTCAAGACTTTAGTCGTATGACCGATAAGTCATCCATACGTCAGTCCCAGCGCCGCACGGCTGCGCTCTTTTCGGTAAACACCATGTCCCTTCGTAATATGAATATCGCGCCGCGGGCGTTCCTCGGCTTCGCTCTGATTGGCGGTTTGATGCTGGTTCTGGGTGTGTTTGCCTTGAACCAGATGAGCAAGATCCGTGGTGCCGGTGAAGACATCGCCTCCATGAGCGTACCGAGCATCAAAAGCCTGGATGAGTTCACCCAGCTGACCTTGCGACTTCGGGTCCTGTCCTATCGTTTGCTGGTAAACCGCGAACCTGATGTTCAGCAGAAAACCATGGAACTGTTCGACCTGCGCAACCAGCAGATCCGCGATGCCCAGAAAGTCTACGAGCAACTGATCGAGGGCCCGGAAGAACGCGCCGCCTATGATAAGTACGTGCAGTTGCTGGCGCAGTATCGCCAACTCGAAGAGCGGATGAAGACGTTCTCGCGCAACAATCAGGTCGACGACCTGCGCAAGTTGTTGAACACCGAGTTGCTCGCCAACTCCGAAGAAGTCAACGCAGCCCTCGCGAAGTTGCTTGAAATCAATACCCTGCAGATCGACAAAACCGACCGTAATGCAGGTGACCAGTATTCGATGTCCTTCAATCTGGTGATCACTTTGCTGGTCATCGCCACCGGCCTGACCGTGCTGTTTGCCTGGTTGCTGACCAACAGCATCACCAAACCGATCGCCAATGCCTTGAGCGCTGCCGAAGAAATCGCCGAAGGTAACCTGACTCGCCCGATCACCGTTGATGGCGAAGACGAAGCCGGTCGTTTGCTGCTGGCCATGTCGAAGATGCAGGACAAGCTGCGCGACACCCTGCAGCGGATTTCCGGCTCGGCCACGCAACTGGCCTCCGCCGCCGAAGAGCTCAACAGCGTCACCGACGAAAGCGCACGCGGCCTGACCCAACAGAACAACGAGATCGAACAGGCAGCCACCGCGGTCAACGAAATGACCAGCGCCGTGGAAGAAGTGGCGCGCAACGCGGTGAGCACGTCCGAAGCGTCGAAGAACGCCACCACATCGGCTGGCGATGGCCGCGATCTGGTTCAGGAAACCGTCAGCGCCATCGAACGCATGAGCGCCGATGTGCAAAGCACCGCCACGCTGATTGGCGACCTGGCGAATGAATCCCGTGACATCGGCAAGGTGCTGGATGTGATCCGTGGCTTGGCCGACCAGACCAACCTGCTGGCGTTGAACGCGGCGATCGAAGCCGCTCGCGCGGGTGAAGCCGGTCGTGGTTTTGCGGTAGTGGCGGATGAGGTCCGCGCCCTGGCGCATCGCACCCAGCAGTCGACCAGTGAAATCGAACGGATGATCGGCAGCATTCAAAGCGGCACCGAACACGCTGTGGATTCGATGCGCAACAGCACCGAGCGTGCCGAGTCGACCCTGAACATCGCCCGGGGTGCCGGCCTGTCGCTGGACACGATCAACAGCGCCATCGTCGAAATCAACGAACGCAACCTGGTCATCGCCAGCGCGGCCGAAGAGCAGGCGCAGGTGGCGCGGGAAGTGGATCGCAACCTGGTGAACATCCGTGATCTGTCGGTGCAATCGGCAACCGGGGCCAATCAGACCAGCGCAGCGAGCAATGAGCTGTCGCGGTTGGCGCTGGACCTGAACAACATGGTTGGGCGGTTCAGTCTCTAACGGCTAACACTGCCCCTGTGGCGAGGGAGCTTGCTCCCGCTGGGTCGCGTAGCGACCCCAAGCAGGCAACGCGGTGAATCAGGTTCCACACGAGATCCGATTTTTGCGACTGCTTCGCAGCCGAGCGGGAGCAAGCTCCCTCGCCACAGTAAATGCGCTCGACCTGGCGATGTAGTTCGCTCCGTCAAAAACCTTTTTGACAGCATCACATTTCAACAGGTTAGAATCGCTGGCACGCAGACTGCGTGGTCAGTTTGTGCCCGCCTTTCAGCTTTCTGGAGTACTGCCTTTGAATGCGACGACCATCAACAGCCTGTTCTTGATCGGCGCGTTGCTGGTAGGTGCAAGCATTCTGGTGAGCTCACTTTCGTCCCGCCTCGGCATCCCGATTCTGGTGATTATCCTGGCCGTGGGCATGGCGGCCGGCGTCGATGGCGGCGGCATCATTTTCGATAACTACCCGACGGCCTATCTGGTCGGCAACCTCGCGCTGGCGGTGATCCTGCTCGACGGTGGCTTGCGAACCAGGGTGTCGAGTTTCCGCGTGGCGTTATGGCCGGCACTGTCGCTGGCCACGGTCGGCGTGCTGATTACCACCGGGCTGACCGGCATGGCCGCGGCGTGGCTGTTCAATCTGAACCTGATTCAAGGCCTGCTGATCGGTGCCATCGTCGGCTCCACGGATGCCGCGGCGGTGTTTTCGCTGCTCGGCGGCAAGGGCCTTAACGAACGGGTCACCGCCAGCCTCGAGATCGAATCCGGCAGCAACGACCCGATGGCGGTGTTCCTCACGGTCACCCTGATCGACATGCTCGCCAGCGGCGAAACCGGCCTGCACTGGAACCTGCTGGTGCATCTGGTGCGCGAATTCGGCATTGGCGGCGTGATCGGCCTGGGTGGCGGCTGGTTGATGCTGCAGCTGGTCAACCGGATCAATCTGGCCACCGGCCTTTATCCGATTCTGGTGATTGCCGGCGGCCTGGTGGTGTTCGCCCTGACCAACGCCCTGCACGGCAGCGGTTTCCTTGCGGTCTACCTGTGCGGCCTGGTGATCGGCAACCGTCCGGTGCGCAGCCGCCACGGCATCTTGCACATGCTCGACGGCATGGCGTGGCTGGCGCAGATCGGCATGTTCCTGGTGCTGGGGCTGTTGGTGACGCCGCATGATTTATTGCCCATCGCCCTGCCCGCCCTGGGCCTGGCGCTGTGGATGATTCTGTTTGCACGGCCACTGTCGGTGATGGTCGGCCTGTTGCCGTTCAAGGCCTTCCACGGCCGGGAAAAAGCCTTTATTTCCTGGGTTGGCCTGCGTGGTGCGGTCCCGATCATCCTGGCGGTGTTCCCGCTGATGGCCGGCCTGCCCAACGCTCAGCTGTACTTCAACCTCGCGTTCTTTATCGTGCTGGTCTCGCTGCTGGTGCAGGGTACGAGCCTGCCATGGGTGGCGAAGCTGTTGAAGGTGACCGTTCCGCCCGAGCCGGCGCCGATCTCCCGCGCAGCGCTGGAGGTGCATGTCACCAGCGAGTGGGAGCTGTTCGTTTATCGCCTCGGCGCTGAAAAATGGTGCATCGGCTCGCCCCTTCGCGAACTGAAAATGCCCGAAGGCACGCGTATCGCGGCCCTGTTTCGTGGCCAGCAACTGCTCCATCCGTCGGGTAGTACGGTGCTCGAAGTCGATGATTTGCTGTGCGTAATCGGTCACGAACACAACCTTCCGGCCCTCGGAAAATTGTTCAGCCAGGCACCGCAACGAGGTCTGGATTTGCGCTTCTTCGGCGACTTCGTACTGGAAGGAGATGCCCAGCTGGCCGCGGTTGCTGCCCTGTACGGATTGAAAGTCGAGGGCATCGATCCGGATATGACTCTGGCCCGTTTCATTGCCCACAAAGTGGGCGGTGCGCCAGTGGTGGGTGACCAGGTGGAATGGAACAACACCATCTGGACCGTCGCGGTCATGGAGGGGAACAAGATCGGCAAAGTGGGCGTCAGATTCCCCGAAGGAAGTCGCCCGGGTCCGGGACTCTTCCTCTAAACTCCACACTTCGTCTCGTTTTCGATCGGTCTCTATGTCAACCCTGCGCACCTTTTTCATCATGGCCCTGCTGGGCTTGAGTCTTTCTGTCGGTACGTTGCAAGCGGCCGAACCGCCGTCCAGCGAAGCCGTGCAGGCAAACCTGGACAAGATTGCCGAGCGCAAACTGCCGGAAGCCGACCAAAAGGCCCTGCAGACCCTCCTGCAGAACACGCTGACCCAGCTCGAGAATAAGCGTGATTACGAGCGGAAGCTGACCGATCTCAAGCAGCAACTCGCCACGGCGCCGAAGCAGAACATCGAGAACCAGCGCGAACTGACTCGCCTCAAGGCCACCAACGTGACGCCGGTGGCGCAACGCTATAGCAAAGAGTCCATTCAGCAGCTGGAGCAGATGCTCACCGAGCGTTCGACCCAGCAAAGCGACATGCAAAAAGCCCTCGCCGAAGCGAACAGCCTGGTCATTACCGCCCAGACCCGGCCCGAGCGCGCCCAGGCTGAAATTTCCACCAGCCAGACGCGCATCCAGCAGATCAACAACATCCTCAAGGCTGGCAAGGACAACGGCAAGACCTTGAGCGGCGAACAGCGTGACCTGCTCAATGCCGAGCTGGCCGCACTGAACGCGCTGATCCCGCTGCGCCGCCAGGAACTGGCCGGCAACAGCCAGTTGCAGGATCTGGGCAACAGCCAGCATGACTTGCTGACGGAAAAAACCGATCGCCTGGACCGGGAGATCCAGGAGCTGCAAACCCTGATCAACCAGAAACGCCTGGCCCAGTCTCAGGAAACCGTGACGCAGCAGTCCATCGAGGCTCAGAAATCCGGCAGCAGCGCCCTGCTAGCCACCGAAAGCGCGGCCAATCTGAAGCTTTCCGACTATCTGCTCAAAAGCACTGACCGCTTGAACGTCGTCACCCAGCAGAACCTGCAAACCAAGCAGCAGCTGGACAACGTGACCCAGAGCGATTCGGCCCTGGACGAACAAATCAACGTGCTCAAGGGCAGCCTGCTGCTGTCGAAGATTCTCTACAAACAGAAACAGGGCCTGCCGCGCCTCAAGCTTGACCGTGACCTGGCCGACCAGATCGCCGATATCCGCTTGTATCAGTTCGAAGTCAGCCAGCAACGGGAACTGCTCAGCAACCCGGCGACCTACGTCGACAACCTGCTCTCGACCCAACCTCCCGAGCAAGTCACCCCGCAACTGCGCAAGAGCCTGCTGGAACTGGCCACGACCCGCGCCGACCTGCTGGAGCGGCTGAACCGCGAACTCAGCGCGGTGCTCAACGAATCGATCACGCTGCAACTCAATCAGAAACAGCTGCTCAGTACCGCGCAAAGCCTGCGGGCGACCCTCGATGAGCAGATGTTCTGGATTCCGAGCAACAAGCCGCTCGATCCGGAATGGATGCGCGGCGTGCCGGAGCGTCTGCAACGCCAGATCGCGACCCTGCCGCTGGCGTCGAGCGTGAGCGAACTGATCGACGGCCTGACACAGCGACCGCTGCTGTTCCTGCCGTTGGTTCTGCTGATCGGCGCCCTGTTGTGGCGACGCAAAAGCCTGTACGCCCGACTGAACAAGGTTCACCAGGACATCGGCCACTTCAAGCGTGACAGCCAGCTGCACACGCCGCAGGCGATTCTGATCAATATTCTGCTGGCCATGCCGGTCGCACTGGGCCTGGCCTTGTGCGGCCTGGCCTTGCAGATCGACGCTCGCGGGCAGAACGCCAACATGGGCTCGGCCTTGTTGCAGATGGCCCAGGCCTGGCTGGTGTTCTACACCGCCTACCGAATCCTCGCGCCGGGCGGCGTCGCTGAACTGCATTTCCGCTGGGAAAAACCCCAGGTCGAATTCCTCCAGGGCTGGGTCCGCCGACTGGGTCTGGTGGTGATGGCCCTGGTCGCCGTGGTGGCGGTTGCCGAGCTGCAACCGGCAGCACTGGCCGATGACGTGCTCGGCATGCCGGTGGTACTGACCTGCTACGCACTGATGGCCTGGTTGCTCAGCCGCCTGCTGATCAGCAGCCCGACGCACCAGAACGCCTCACTGTTCCGCAAGGCGGTGGGCATCCTGTTCACCGCGTTGCCCATTGCGTTGTTCGTCGCCGTCTGCTTTGGCTACTACTACACCGCGCTGAAACTCAGCGACCGCTTGATCAACACCCTTTACCTGCTGATGTTCTGGCTGGTGATCGAAGCCACCTTTGTCCGAGGGCTCAGTGTTGCCGCACGGCGCCTGGCCTATCAGCGGGCGCTGGCCAAACGTCAGGCCGCCAAAGAGGCTGGCGACGGCGAAGCAGTGATCGAAGAGCCGACCCTGGACATCGAAAAGGTCAATGAACAGTCCCTGCGCCTGATTCGTCTGGCGCTACTCGGCGGCTTCATGGCGGCGCTGTACTGGGTCTGGTCTGACCTTATCTCGGTGTTCTCGTACCTGGACAACATCACCCTCTACGAATACACCAGCGGCACCGGCGCCAACATGAGCATGGTGCCGATCAGCATCGGCGACATGCTCGGTGCGCTGATCATCATCGGCATCACCTTCGCCCTCGCGCGCAACTTGCCGGGGCTGCTGGAAGTTCTGGTGTTGTCGAAGCTGAACCTGGCCCAGGGCAGCGCCTATGCCACGACCACGTTGCTGTCCTACGTGATCGCCGGCGTCGGTTTTGTCTCGACCCTGTCGACCCTCGGCGTGAGCTGGGACAAGTTGCAATGGCTGGTGGCGGCGCTCTCGGTCGGTCTTGGTTTCGGGATGCAGGAGATCTTTGCGAACTTCATTTCCGGCATCATGATCCTGTTCGAACGCCCGGTACGGATCGGCGACACCATCACCATCGGCAACCTGTCGGGCACGGTGAGCAAGATTCGCATCCGCGCCACGACCATCACCGACTTCGACCGCAAGGACATCATCGTCCCGAACAAGACGTTCATTACCGGGCAACTGATCAACTGGTCCCTGACCGACACCATCACCCGGGTGACCTTGAAGCTCGGCGTCGATTACGGCTCGGACCTGGACCTGGTGAAAGAACTGCTGCTGAAGGCTGCCCGGGACAATCCGCGTGTCTTGAAAGACCCCGAACCCCACGTGTACTTCCTGAACTTCGGCGAAAGTACCCTCGACCACGAGCTACGCATGCATGTGCGCGACCTCGGTGACCGTAACCCGGTGCTCGATGAGGTCAACCGCTTCATCAACCGCGAGTTCAAGAAACAGCACATCAACATCTCGTTCCGGCAGATGGAGGTTTACCTGAAGAACCTGCACGGCCAGGAATACAAAATGGTGCCGGTCGAGTCGGAAACCAAAACCATCGTGCCGCTGGTGGATGGCAAACCACCGCAAGAGCCACCAGCCGCCAAGCTCGACTAACCGCCCCGTCCCTAGCAGAATGCTCGGACATTCTGCTGGAGATGGCCGGTGAAAGCCCTCGACGAACTGACCTTCGATAACCGCTTCGATCGCCTGGGCGATACGTTTTCCGCCCACGTGCTGCCCGAGCCCATCGACAACCCGCGCCTCGTAGTCGCGAGCCCTGCCGCCATGGCGCTGCTCGACCTTGATCCGGCCGTGGCCGAAACCGGGGAGTTTGCCGAGCTGTTCAGCGGCCACAAGCTCTGGGCCGATGCGGTGCCTCGGGCGATGGTCTATTCCGGGCATCAGTTCGGCTCCTACAACCCGCAGCTGGGCGATGGTCGCGGCCTGTTGCTGGGCGAGGTCTACAACGAGGCCGGCGAACATTGGGACCTGCACCTCAAAGGTGCCGGCCAGACGCCTTTTTCGCGCATGGGCGATGGACGCGCGGTACTGCGTTCGTCTATCCGCGAGTTTCTCGCCTCAGAAGCCTTGCATGCACTGAACATCCCGACTACTCGCGCGTTGTGCGTGATCGGCTCCGACACGCCGGTGTGGCGCGAAAAACAGGAGCGCGCCGCCATGGTCCTGCGCCTGGCGCCGAGTCATGTGCGCTTCGGGCATTTCGAATATTTCTACTACACCAAACGCCCAGAGAAACAGAAAGAACTCGGCGAGCACGTGCTGGCCCTGCACTTCCCCGAATGCCTCGAACAGCCCGAACCTTATCTGGCGATGTTCCGCGAAATCGTCGAGCGCAATGCCGAGCTCATCGCCAAATGGCAGGCCTATGGTTTCTGCCACGGCGTGATGAACACCGACAACATGTCGATCCTCGGCATCACCTTCGATTTCGGCCCGTTCGCCTTCCTCGACGATTTCGACGCCAATTTCATCTGCAACCACTCCGATGACCAGGGCCGCTACTCCTTCAGCAACCAGGTGCCGATTGGTCAGTGGAACCTCAGCGCTTTGGCTCAAGCCTTGACGCCGTTCATCAGCGTCGAGGCCCTGCGTGAAACCCTGGGCCTGTACCTGCCACTGTTCCAGGCTCACTATCTGGACCTGATGCGCCGCCGCCTCGGGTTCACCACCGCCGAAGACGACGACCAGAAACTGCTGGAACAGCTGCTGCAACTGATGCAGAACAGCGGCGTCGACTACAGTCTGTTCTTCCGCCGCCTCGGTGATGAATCACCGGAACCGGCCGTGGCCCGGTTGCGCGACGACTTCGTCGACATCAAGGGCTTCGATGCCTGGGCCGAGCGCTATGTCGCCCGTGTTGCACGCGAAGGTGAAGCTGATCAGGAACAGCGCCGCCAACGGATGCACGCGGTCAATCCGCTCTACATCCTGCGCAACTACCTGGCGCAGAAAGCCATCGACGCGGCGGAAAGCGGCGACTACTCAGAAGTTCGCCGGCTGCATGCGGTACTGAGCAAGCCATTCGAGGAGCAGCCGGGGATGGAAAGCTATGCCGAGCGGCCGCCGGAGTGGGGGAAGCATTTGGAGATCAGTTGTTCTTCCTGAACCTGGCTAGATAAAGGTTTCCACTGACGTACCGAAGCGCTCGGCCAACCAACGGATCTGTCGCAGGTTGAGCTGACGCTTGCCGCTGAGGATTTCGGACACCACCGATTGAGTGCCAACACCAGGCAGATCGCTCTGAGTCAAACCGTGCTCGCGCATCATGTAACCAAGAACATCAGCACCGCTGGCTTCGGGCATAGGGTGATGTTTGTGATCCCATTCCTCTATCCAGTCTCCGATGATGTCGACAAGACTCATTAGAGGATGCGACTCGTCATCACCTGTTATTTCGAGCAACTCATCGAGCGCAAGAACAAGCCTGTCGTAGTCGTCTTCGTTTTTCGGCTTCCGCAACAAGGGTGAAACAAACTCCCAGTGCTCAGCCGCCTGTTTGATCAATGCACTCATTCTTTTCCCTCCTTCCATTTTCCTCGGTCATATTCGCGATGATCCAGTACGTGCTTGATGTACAGCTTTTGGCTCCGGTACCTGACATATGCAATCAAGCGCAGCTTATTTCCCCCGATATCGAATACATGTAACTCCCCAACCTTGTCGGTCGCAGAAAACAACGACTTCATGGCGGCAAAATCACAAGGACTATTTCGCTTGAGCAGTCGATACCAATGGTCAAGCGCAGTTGCTGAATTTGGCCATTTTTCCTTTGAATCCCATATTCGTTTTTCAGAAAACACACGCATGCAATTTCCTTATCGCATTGGCTATGGATGAGTTAACCACAGGGAGTGAATATCGCAAGTTGCGATAATCTTCAGCCGACCGGCGGCGCGCCAGCGTTCTCCTAGCGTAGATTCGCTGCGATTGTTCGAACGGTTGAAAATATGAGCAAACGTCTCCAAATCAGGGGGACGGCTTCTTAAAAGGACCACCCTCATGACCGCCCCACTCCTCATCCCCTGCCCCCACTGCAACGGCCTCAACCGCATACCCGCCGAGCGCCTCAGCGACCATCCGAAATGTGGCCGCTGCAAGGGCGAAGTCCTGCCGAGCAAACCGTTCGAGCTGAAACAAGGCGATTACGCCAGCCAGATCAAGGGTGATTTGCCCTTGCTGGTGGACGTGTGGGCGGACTGGTGCGGGCCGTGCAAGTCGTTTGCGCCGGTGTTCGAGCAGGCGGCCACTCAGCTGGCGGGCAAGTGCCGGTTGGCGAAACTGGACAGCGAGGCCAACCAGCAGTTGTCGGCGCAGTTGGGGATTCGCTCGATTCCGAGCCTGATTCTGTTCAAGAACGGTCGGGAAGTGGCGCGCCAGAGCGGGGCCTTTCCGTTGCCGCAGTTGATGAGCTGGCTACGTAGCCAGGGGATTTAATATCACCACAATGGCCGGCGTCGTTTGCGCGAATCAGGCGTTTTCCAGCAGGTTATGCAGCTCGACGAATTGCTGGGTCAGCTTGTGCCGTGGATCAAGATGGATCAGCGGTGTGTTGGCCTGATGCGATTCGCGCATGCGCACCGAACTCGCCAAATACACCGGCAACACCGGCAGACCTTCAGCAATCAGCTCATCGAGGATCTGCTGCGGCAGGCTGGCGCGGGCCTGGAACTGGTTGACGACGATACCCTCGACCTCCAGCCCTTCGTTATGGTCTTCCTTCAATTCTTCGATTTCCGCCAGCAGGCCGTACAGCGCCTGACGCGAGAAGCTGTCGCAGTCGAACGGAATCAGCACCCGATCAGCGGCAATCAACGCTGAAACCGCATAGAAATTCAGCGCTGGCGGGGTGTCGAGGTAGATCCGGTCATAATCGCCGTCCAGTTCCTCGAGCAATTTTCGCAGCTTGTTGATCTTGTGTTTCGCCTCAAGCTTGGGCTGCAAGTCGGCCAGCTCGGCAGTGGCGGTAATGACATGGAGGTTGTCGAACGGGGTTTCGTAGATATCGACCTGGTTTTTCTTCGAGAACGGCCCCGAAGACAGTGTCTGCTTGAAGAAGTCGGCAATACCCATCGGAATGTCATTACCGGTGAGCCCGGTGAGGTACTGGGTAGAATTGGCCTGAGCGTCGAGATCCACCAGGAGGGTTCGATAGCCCTCGCTGGCACTGACCGCCGCCAGATTGCAGGCAATGCTGGATTTGCCTACGCCGCCTTTCTGATTGAATACCACGCGCCGCATGTCAAAACCTCCGTGTATCAAAGAATGACCGAGTGTAGTAGTCCACGGCGTCGCTTAGCTACCTCGCCGGCACAAGGACTACACAGTCAGGTGCAAACGCTCACTGAAAAAGCCGCCATCTCGTCAAGAAAAAGGCTCCCGGAGCCGACAGACATCCACGACCCGATGTGGATAATGGCCAAACGACATCCACTCACGGACCAATCGGTACATTTCGTTGTGCAAAATGTAACCAGCATTTGCTACACGCCCGCCGCACCGGGATAATGCGCGCCACTCGACGCTAAGCGTCACGTAAGGTGAGTCGCGTTTTCGCGCCTCGTCGCGTCAAGAAAGCCCGCAGGGGCGGGATGAATGCCTGTGATCAACTTCAACATCGCCCAATGGCGCGCGTGGGCCCCTGGGCTCGAAAGCGTGGACGATTGGCAGGCCTGGAGCCGACAACCGGTCGCGCTGCCAAGCTGCGATGCTGCCCCCGACGTCTCGTTTCTGCCGGCCATGCAGCGGCGGCGGCTCAGCCGTCTTGCGCGGATGGCGTTCAGTGTCGGCTGGCCGTTGGCCGATGGTCGCCCTGATCTACCGTTGGTCTTTATTTCCCGCCACGGCGAAACCCCGCGCACCTTCGACATCCTCAGCGATTTGGCCGCCGATCAGCCACTGTCGCCGACCCAGTTCAGCCTGTCCGTGCATAACGCGGTCATCGGCCTGTGGTCGATCATGCGTGGCGAAACCAGTGAAATGACCGCCCTGGCTGCCGCCGGCGATGGCCTTGAACACGGCATGCTAGAGGCGGCGGCACTGCTTGCCGAAGGCGCACCCGCGGTTCTGCTGGTGGTCACCGAAGAACAGCCACCCGAAGCCTATTCGGACTGGATCGACGACGTGCCCTTTCCCTACGCGGTGGGTTTGTTGCTGACACCCGGCAACGATTGGCAGTTGTCCCTGAACAGCACTTCGGATGAGTTGTCCAAAGCCCACTGGCCCCATGCCCTGAATCTCTTGCGTACCCTGCTAGGCCAGCAGACCACCTGCCAACATGCCTGGAAAAATCGTGTATGGACCTGGCAACGCAACCTGTAAGTGAAAAAAACCGCGACGCCTATTACTGGCGTTTGCTGGCCACCGCCGCTAGTTTCACCCTCTTCGGACTGGGTGGGCTGTGCCTGCGCCTGGTGGTTTTTCCGGTGCTGGGCTGCCTGCCCGGCAGCGCACAGACGCACCGGCTACGCGCGCGGCAAACCGTCAGTCGCTGTTTCTGGTTTTTCGTCCGGTTCATGGCCCGTACCGGCGTGCTGACCTACGACATTGAGGGCGCGGAAAAACTCGGCCGCCCCGGGCAGATGATCATCGCCAATCACCCGTCGCTGATCGACGTGGTGTTCCTGATCGGCCTCGTACGCCATTCCAACTGCGTGGTCAAAAGCAGCCTTTGGGAAAACCCCTTTACCCGCGGCCCGCTACGCCGCACCGAATACATCAGCAACGACGGCAGCATGGACATGCTCGATGCGGCAGCCGACGCACTGAAAAGCGGCCAGACCCTGATCATTTTTCCGGAGGGCACCCGCACCCAGCCCGGTGAAACGCCCTCCTTTCATCGGGGTGCGGCGTCGATCGCACTGCGCGGTGCGAAAATTCTCACCCCGGTGGTCATCAAGGTCAGCCCGACCACGTTGACCAAGGCCGAACCCTGGTATCGGATCCCCAAACGCCGCGTGCACTTCAGTTTTCGGGTCGGGGCCGATATAGACCCACAGGCCTTCGCCGTGCAAGGGCCCGCACCTCAAGCCTCGCGCAAGCTCAATGATTACTTGCATCACTACTTTATTAAGGAGCTCGCCGAAGATGAGCGATCTGCACCGTGAAATCAAAGAACTGATTATCGAAGCCCTGGGCCTCGAAGACATCAGCGTCGACGACATCGGCAATAACCAGACTTTGTTTGGCGAAGGCCTGGGCCTGGACTCCGTCGACGCCCTGGAGCTCGGCCTGGCGATCCAGAAAAAATACGGCATCAAAATCGACGCCGACGCCAAGGACACCCGTAATCACTTCAGCAACGTGGCGAGCCTTGCGGCGTTCGTCACCGCAAAACAGGCAGCTTGAGACCGGACCATGCAAACTCGTGATGACATTTTCAACACCCTGCGCGATGCCTTGGTAGAACTCTTCGAGCTGGACCCCGAGCGTGTGAGTCTCGAATCCAACCTGTACCAGGACCTGGAAATCGACAGCATTGACGCGGTCGACCTGATCGACCACATCAAGCGCCAGACCGGCAAGAAAATCGCCGCTGAAGAATTCAAAACGGTGCGTACCGTCAGCGACGTGGTCGAGGCGGTCTACCGTCTGGTTCAACCCGCCGCATGAGCCGAGTGATCGGCCTTGGCCTGCTGCTGGCGGGCCTGCTGTACCCCTTTGCGGTGTATTTCGGCATGGAACATTTTGCCCCGTGGCAGTTCGGTCTGCTGCTGGGCAGCCTGTGGCTGGCTCGGGCGCTGACGGGCGTGCGCCGACCGGGAAACCGGTGGATGGCCACCATCGCCATCGTGTTTTGCCTGTTGCTCGCACTGTTCGACAGCCCCGCCATGCTGCGCTGGTACCCCGTGCTGATCAGCGGCTTCATGCTGATGCTGTTCGGGTTGAGTTTGAAATACGGCCCGCCGATGATCGAACGCCTTGCCCGCCTGCGTGAACCACGCTTGCCGGCCAAGGCAATTCGCTATACCCGCCAGGTCACCATTGCCTGGTGTGTGTTTTTTCTCTGCAACGGTTTGTGCGCTGCAGCCCTGACCCTCTGGGCGCCGCTGAGTTGGTGGATGTTGTACACCGGCCTGATCTCCTATGGATTGATCGGCCTGATGTTTGCCATTGAATGGCTTATACGACAACGGGTACGAGGCCACCCATGAATTGGATAAAACTTGAGCAATTGTTGCTCAAGGCTCAACCGGAACGTGCTGTGACGGCTGATCCGGTGCTGAATCACGCACAACTGTGCGAACAGGCCCTGAGTCTGGCCGCCGGCCTGCAAACGCAGGGCGTGCAGCGCATTGCCGTGCACCTTGAGGATGCCGCCGACCTGGCAATTGCGCTGCTGGGTGCCTGGCGCGCCGGCGTCAGCGTGCTGCTGCCTGCCGACCTGCAACCGCAAACGCGTCAACGCTGGTCGAGCGAAGCCGACCTGTGGCTGACGGATCAGGCCGATGATGCGCACCTCAGCGATTATCGCCACGCGTCACTGACCGCCGCGGCCCTGGACCTGGATCGCTGCACGCTAAGCCTGTGCACCTCCGGCTCCAGCGGCGAACCCAAGCGCATCGACAAGCCCCTGCGCCAACTGGCCAATGAAGTCGAAGCGCTGGAGCAGCTCTGGGGTGCCGATCTGGGCGAGGCGTGCCTGATTGGCAGCGTCGCCACCCAGCACATCTACGGTCTGCTGTTTCGGGTGTTGTGGCCGCTGTGCGCCGGGCGTTCATTCGTGCGCAAGCAACTGGCCTTTCCAGAAGATTTGCAGCGCGCCAGCCGCAAACACCCGACCTTTGCGTGGGTTGCCAGCCCGGCGCTGCTCAAGCGCATGGGCGACAACCTTGACTGGCCGGCGCTGAGCGCGGTTCGCCGGGTGTTTTCCTCTGGCGGCGCTTTACCCGCCGAGGCAGCGCAAAGCCTTCAACAACGGCTGCAACAGTGGCCGACGGAAATCTTCGGCAGTTCGGAAACCGGTGGCATCGCCTGGCGTCAGGGCAACACTCTCTGGCAAGCCTTCGCCGGCATCGAGTTGAGCCAGGACAGCGACGGCGCGCTGCTCATTGCGTCGCCATACTTGCCGCCCGGTCACATCGAACACACTGCGGATGCGGCGCGAATCGCCGCCGACGGCCGCTTCGAACTGCTCGGGCGGCTGGACCGGATCGTCAAACTGGAAGAAAAACGTATCTCGCTGCCGATGCTGGAGCAGGCGCTGATGGCCCACGAATGGATCGCGGAAGCGCGCCTCGGCGTGGTTCAGGAGAATCGTGCCTCGCTGGGTGCATTGCTGGTGCTCAGCGAATCGGGTTTGCATGCCTTGCGCAATCAGGGCCGACGCACCCTCACTCAGGAACTGCGCCAACACCTCAGCCAGCATTGCGAAGCCCTCGCCCTGCCACGACGCTGGCGTTTGCTGCGGCAACTGCCGCTCAACACTCAAGGCAAACTGCCTCAGGCCGAGGTGGAAGCCTTGCTGCTGGCGCCGCGCCCGAAAGCGCCGCAAGTGCTGGAGCAGGTCGAAGTCGATGGCGAGTGGAGCCTGCAATTGGCGATACCACCGGACCTCGCCTACTTCAGTGGCCACTTCCCCCAGGCGCCGGTTCTGCCCGGTGTGGTGCAGGTGGAATGGGCACTGAACCTTGGTCAGCAATTGATGAAACTGCCGGAAAAGTTCGCCGGCATGGAAGTGCTGAAATTCCAGCAACTGGTGCGTCCGGGCGATGAAATCCAGTTACACCTGCGCTTCGATCCGGTGCGCAGCAAGCTGTATTTCGCCTATCGCAACGAGACCGCCACCTGCTCCAGCGGGCGGATTTTGCTGGAGGCTGCAGGCAATGCTTAACCTGTGGCGAGGGAGCTTGCTCCCGCTCGACTGCGCAGCAGTCGCCTTGATGTCAGCACTAATCAGTTTTGGAGCTGCTTCGCAGCCCAGCGGGAGCAAGCGCTCTTTCCACAGGGGTTTTGCGCAGGTTCCACATCATGCATAACCCCTGCGCAATCATCCCGGTCTACAACCACGAAACCGCGATCACCACCGTGGTCGACGCAGTGATCGCAAGCAACTTGCCATGCATTCTGGTCGACGACGCCAGCGACCCGGCCTGCGCGGCGGTGCTCGATCAACTGGCCCAACGCGAGATGGTTTACCTGATCCGCCTCGCCGCCAATCAGGGCAAGGGCGGCGCGGTCATGACCGGCCTGCGCGAAGCCTCGCGCCTGGGCTTCAGCCATGCCTTGCAGGTAGACGCCGACGGTCAGCACGACCTGCAAGACATCGCGACGTTCATCGAACAATCACGCGCCCATCCGCGCGCGGTGATCTGCGGCTATCCGCAATACGATGCCAGCGTGCCGAAAGGTCGTCTGTACGCCCGCTACCTGACGCACGTAATGGTCTGGATAAACACCCTGTCGCTGCAGATTCGCGACTCCATGTGCGGCTTCCGCGTCTATCCATTGCCGCCAACCCTGGCGCTGATCGACTCGGCGAAAATCGGCAAGCGCATGGACTTCGACTCGGACATTCTGGTGCGTCTGGCCTGGCGCAATCAGCCGATGCAGTGGCTGCCGACCAAGGTGCACTACCCGCTGGACGGTGTCTCACACTTCCGGATGTTCCACGACAACGTGCTGATTTCGAGCATGCACACCCGGCTGTTCTTCGGCATGTTGCTGCGAGCCCCGGTGATCCTTTGGCGACGGTGGCGAGCATGAGCAGCAACGCAGACAAGGAACACTGGGCCGACCGCCAGGAGCGCGGCAGTTTCTGGCTGATGAAGCTCACCGCGTTCGGCGCCAAGGTACTCGGCCGCCGACTGTTGAGCCCGCTGTTGTACGGCATCGTCCTGTACTTTTTCCTGTTCGGTCGCAGTGCCCGCCACAGTGCCTGGCAATACCAGCAGCGCCTCGCCGACTGGAGTCATCGCGAGGAATTACGCCCCAGCCACTGGCGCGTATTCGGTCAGTTCATGGCCTTTGCCGATTCGATGCTCGACAAACTCGACGTGTGGAACGGCAAGCTGAGCCTCGAGCAGATCGAAATCATCGATCCGGCATTGCTGCGCAATCAGCTGCGCGGCAGCCGCGGGCAACTGCTGGTGGGCGCGCATCTGGGCAACCTCGAGGTGTGTCGCGCGCTGGCGGAGATCGGCGAAAAGGTCACGATGAACGTGCTGGTGCACACCAAGCACGCCGAGCAGTTCAACCGTTTGCTGGGCGAAGCCGGGGCGACCAATCTGCGGCTTATCCAGGTCAGCGAACTGGACCCGGTGATCATGCTGCAACTGCACGAGCGCCTGGAGCGCGGCGAGTGGCTGGCGATTGCCGGTGATCGCGTGCCGTTGCATGGCGGGCGCAGCGTGACCGTGGATTTCCTTGGCCAGCCGGCAAAGTTTCCGCAAGGGCCGTGGCTGCTCGCGGGGCTGTTGAAATGCCCGGTCAACCTGCTGCTGTGCCTGAAAAAACCCGACGGTGATTACCGGCTGACCCTGGAACCGTTCGCTGACGCGATCACCTGGAAACGCAGCGACCGCGAACAGGTCATTCATCAGTGGGCGACCCGCTACGCCGAACGCCTGGGTCACTATTGCCTCGAAGCACCTCAACAATGGTTCAACTTTTACCCCTTCTGGAAGACCGATGACGACGCCAACGCTTGAGCCGGTAACCTTCGGCGAACTCCCTTTGCGCATCGAAGACGTGCTGGCCCTGGCCAACCGTCAGGTGCCGACGCAGTTGCAGGACGATCCTGCGTACCGCGAGCGCATCGCCAAGGGTGCGCGATTCCTCGATTCCCTGCTGGACAAGGAAGGCGTGATCTATGGCGTGACCACCGGTTATGGCGATTCCTGCGTGGTCGCGGTGCCGCTGCATCACGTCGAGGCGTTGCCGCGTCATCTGTACACATTCCACGGTTGCGGGCTGGGCAAACTGCTCGACGCCCAGGCCACCCGCGCGGTGCTCGCAGCGCGTTTGCAGTCGCTGTGCCACGGCGTGTCCGGGGTGCGCGTGGAATTGCTGGAGCGCCTGCAAGCGTTCCTCGAACACGACATCCTGCCGCTGATCCCGGAAGAGGGCTCGGTAGGCGCCAGCGGTGATCTGACGCCACTGTCCTATGTCGCGGCGACCTTGTCCGGCGAGCGCGAAGTGATGTTCCGCGGCGAACGTCGCCAGGCCACAGACGTGCATCGCGAACTGGGTTGGGAACCGCTGGTTCTGCGCCCGAAAGAAGCCCTGGCACTGATGAACGGCACCGCCGTGATGACCGGCCTCGCCTGCCTGGCCTACGCCCGCGCCGATTATTTGCTGCAACTGGCCACCCGAATCACCGCGCTGAACGTGGTCGCGCTGCAAGGCAATCCAGAGCACTTCGACGAGCGCCTGTTCGCCGCCAAACCGCATCCGGGGCAGATGCAAGTCGCCGCGTGGCTGCGCAAGGACCTGGCGATCGACGCACCGACCGCGCCGCTGCATCGCTTGCAAGACCGCTATTCCCTGCGCTGCGCGCCCCACGTGCTCGGCGTCCTGGCCGACAGCCTGAACTGGTTGCGCTCGTTTATCGAGATCGAACTCAACAGCGCCAACGACAACCCGATCATCGACGCCGAAGCCGAGCGCGTGCTGCACGGCGGGCATTTCTACGGCGGCCACATCGCGTTCGCCATGGACAGCCTGAAAAACCTGGTGGCCAACGTTGCCGACCTGCTCGACCGTCAACTCGCACTGTTGGTGGACGAGCGTTACAACCATGGCTTGCCGAGCAATCTGTCCGGCGCCACGGCGGATCGCGCGATGCTCAACCACGGCTTCAAAGCCGTGCAGATCGGCACCAGCGCCTGGACCGCCGAAGCATTGAAAAACACCATGCCGGCCAGCGTGTTCTCCCGCTCCACCGAATGCCACAACCAGGACAAGGTGAGCATGGGCACCATCGCCGCCCGTGATGCGATCCGTGTGCTGGAGCTGACCGAACAGGTCGCCGCCGCCACGCTGCTCGCCGCCAATCAGGGTGTGTGGCTGCGCAGCAAAGCTGAAAATGCCCGCCCGTTGCCACCCGCCCTTGCCGCCATGCACGAAGCGCTGGCCAAGGACTTCCCGCCAGTCATCGAAGACCGCGCACTGGAAGGCGAATTGCGCCTGTGCCTGAAACGGATTGCCGAACAACACTGGAGGCTGCATGCGTAGCAAGGGAGTGCTTCACACCGATACGGAAATCCTCGTGCCGTTCTTTGACGTCGACACCATGAACGTCGTCTGGCACGGCCATTACGTCAAATACCTGGAAGTCGCTCGCTGCGCGCTGCTGGACAGGATCGGCCACAACTACGACGCCATGGTTGCATCGGGCTACGCCTGGCCGGTGATCGACCTGCAATTGCGCTACGTGCGCGGCGCGGTGTTCGGCCAGAAGCTGAATGTGCGGGCGAATCTGGTGGAGTGGGAGAACCGGTTGAAGATCAATTACCTGATCAGCGATCTGCAAACCGGTGAACGTTTGACCCGGGCCAGTTCCGTGCAGGTGGCTGTCGACATGGCCAGCCGCGAGATGCAGATGGCCTCACCGAAAGTGTTCACCGACGCCGTTGAAAGGATGCTGCCATGAACACCGATATCGACACCTCTTCTGAGGCCAACCCCGTTTCCTGTGGCGAGCGAGCTTGCTCGCGCTTGAGTGCGCAGCACTCACAAACAGGGCCATGGCTGGCAGGTTTTTGGGGCCGCTTCGCAGCCCAGCGCGAGCAAGCTCGCTCGCCACAGGTGTTTCGATACCTCGCTGCTTTGGCGCTGCTCGGGTTGTCATCGATGGCTCACGCCTTCGATCTGCAACAGCTTAGCGATCAATTGGCCAGACCCGATGTGATCCACGGCGACTTCATCCAGGAAAAACACCTGCGCGCCCTGCCCCAGCCGTTAACCAGCAAGGGCACCTTCGTCCTGGCGAAAAACCACGGCCTCCTCTGGCTACTGAAAACCCCGCTGCAACAGGATTACCGCATCACCGACAAAGGCATCGCACGACGTGACGCCAGCGGTTGGCAGATGCTGCCGGGCAAGAGTGCCGGTGCCGAGCAGAACCGCTTGTTCCTCGCCGTGCTGCAAGGCGACAGCAGCGGCTTGCAACGGGACTTCGAACTGTCCCTGAGCGGCGAGGCGCAGAACTGGAAACTGACCCTGATTCCGCGCTCGCTGTTGCTCAAGCAAGTGTTCAATCAGATCAACATCACCGGTGGTGAACTGGTGCACAGCATCGAACTGTTGGAAACCCAGGGCGACAGCACCCTGTTACGCATGCAGGACAGCACCAGCGCCCAACCGTTGAGCGATGCGGAGCAACATGACTTTGCCGAGTGAACGCACGCTTCCACGCCTGTTTCTGATCCTGCTGCTGGCAGTGCTCGCGCTTGCCGGATGGCAATGGCGTGACGGCGCACCGCTGTCGGCCAACCTGATGGAACTGGTGCCGGGCACGGCACCGGACGCGCTGGAGCTGCGCGCCGAGCAACGCATGCAAGAACCGCTGAACCGCGAAATGCTGGTGCTGGTCGGTCACAAGGATCGTCAGCAAGCCGTCGCCATGGCGCAGAAACTGGGCGAGCAATGGCAGGCCAGTGGTTTGTTCGAAAGAGTCCAATGGACCCTGCAAGCCGACTTGCCGGCGCTGCGCACGCAATTGCTGCAAGGCCGGCTGGCGATGCTTTCAGCAACGGATCGACAGCAACTGATCGAGCACCCCGACGCCTTTATCCAGCAACGGGTGCAGGCGCTGTTCGACCCGTTCACCGGTTTCAGCCTGGTGCCGAGCCAGGATGACTGGCTGGGCCTGGCCGGACGCATCCAGAACAGCCAGCCGCAGCACGGTTCGGTGCAACTGGACATCGGCAGCGGCGCACTGGTCGCCGATGCCGACGGCAAGAGCTGGGTGATGCTCCGTGCGCGCACCACCGGCAATGCCTTCGACATGAACCTGCCGCTGCAAGTGGCCGAACTGCTCAAGCACAGCCGCGAAGAAGCAGCTCATAGCGACGTGCAACTGCTGGCCGCCAGCGGTTTGCTCTACGCCGCCGCCGGTCAACAACAGGCGACTCGGGAAATGACCTGGGTAGGCGGCGGCGCCACCGTCGGTATTTTGTTGCTGTTACTGCTGGCCTTCCGCCGCTGGCGCGTGTTGCTGGCGTTCGTTCCGGTTCTGGTCGGCATGCTGTTCGGCGCGGTGGCGTGTGTGGCGCTGTTCGGCCATATGCATGTGATGACGCTGGTGCTCGGCTCCAGCCTGATCGGCGTCGCGGTCGATTACCCGCTGCACTATCTGTCCAAGAGCTGGAGCCTGAAACCCTGGCACAGCTGGCCCGCATTGCGCCTGACGCTGCCTGGCCTGACGCTGAGCCTGATCACCAGTTGCATCGGTTACCTCGCGCTGGCCTGGACGCCGTTCCCGGCGCTGACCCAGATCGCCGTGTTCTCCGCCGCCGGACTGATCGGCGCCTACCTGTCAGCGGTGTGCCTGCTACCGGCACTGCTCAAGGGTGCGGATTTGCGCCCGGCACAGTGGCCGCTGCGCGTCGCCGAATATTTGCTGGCACTGCGCGAAAGGCTGTTGAACTTCGCCCGTACGCCAGTGCTGCTGGCGCTGCTGATCGCCTTCTGCGTCGGCGGTCTGTTGCAGCTCGACAGCAAAAACGACATTCGCCAATGGGTCGGCGCGCCGCAGCAATTGACGGACGAAGCCCAGACCATTGCGCGCATCACCGGTTACCAACCCACCAGCCAGTTCTTCCTGGTACGGGCCACCAATCAGCAAGAACTGCTCGAACGCCAAACCGCGTTGAGCGAGCGCCTGGATCAGTTGGTCAACCTGGACAAACTCCAGGGCTACCTGTCGCTCAACCAACTGGTGAGTCAGCCCCGCGAGCAAGATCTGGTACGCGAAGCGCTGAACAGGTTGCCGCAATTCTGGCAACCGCTGCTCGACGTCGGCGTGCCGCTTGAAGCACTGAAAGCAGAGCTGGCGAAGTTGCAGGCATTGCCGGTTGAAGACATCGACAGCGCGCTGACCGGTCCGTTGGCCGAACCCTATCGCACACTGTGGCTGGGCCCGACCGAGGACGGCGTGGCGGCGATGGTCAGCCTGCAAGGCCTGAACAACCCCGCGCTGCTGCGGGTTCAGGCGCTGGATTTGCCGGGTGTGGAGCTAGTGGATCGCCTGGGTGAATTGAACCAGGTTTTCGCCGAGACGCAGATCAGCGCCGCCGAACTGAAACTCGCCTCCTGCGTGCTGATCGTGCTGGTGTTGATCCTGCCGTTCGGCCTCGGCGGCGCGTTGCGCATCGTCTCACTGCCGCTTCTGGCAGCGCTGTGCAGCCTCGCCAGTCTTGGCTGGCTCGGCCAGCCACTGACGTTGTTCAGCCTGTTCGGCCTGCTGCTGGTGACGGCGATCAGCGTCGACTACGCGATCCTCATGCGCGAACAGGTCGGCGGCGCCGCCGTCAGCCTGCTGGGCACCTTGCTGGCGGCGTTGACCACCTGGCTGTCGTTCGGTTTGCTGGCGGTGTCCAGCACGCCGGCGGTGAGTAACTTCGGACTGTCGGTGAGCCTGGGCCTGGCGTTCAGCTTCCTGCTCGCGCCGTGGGCCGGGCGACACGTGCAGGCGACCAGCGTCGCGGAGTCGGCAGCATGATGGTCGTGCTGTTCTGGGCAATGGCCCTGGCGCTGTTCGCCGTGGCCACCCGTGTCGGGCGTCACTTCGGCTTGATCCCGATCGTCAGTCAATTGTTGCTGGCCACCGTCGGCCTGCCGTTGCTGATGTACTTCTGGATCGAACCCGACTGGCAGTTGAGCGGCGCGACGCTCGTCGCACCGATCTGGCTGAAAAACCTCTACAGCCTGAGTTTCGCACTGTTGCTGGGTTACATCCTCAGCGACGTAATCGACCTGCGCCTTGATCGCCAGAGCCTGAAAATAGCTCTGCCGAGTTTCTGCGTGCCGTTTGCCTGCGGCCTGGCCACCGCGATCTGGTGGCTGCCGCCCCAGCCGTGGATCAGTTCGCTGGCGGTGGGCTTGCTGTTCGCCATCACCGCAATACCGGTGTTGTATCTGTACTTGCGGCATATCGGTTACCCGACCACCGCCACCCGGCGACTGGTGCAGACGGCGATTCTGATCGACCTCACTTGCTGGACGCTGTTTGCCATTGCCCAGGGCAGCCTGCACCTGAGCAGTCTGCTGCTGCCCTTGGCCTGCGCCTGTGTGCCCGCACTGATGTGGGTTGCCGGCCTGCGCCAGCCACGACTCTACAGCGGGTGTTTCTTTGCACTGCTGGTGGTGGCTGAACACTACAAACTCAACGCGCTGATTGTCGGCATCGGCTATCTGCTGTGCATGGCCGCGCTGAAGGTGCCGCTGGTGTTGCCGGTGCAAGCGATCTGGATGAATCGATTGCAAACCTGGGTCGCGATCCCGCTGATCCTCACGTTCGGCATCGTGCAGATCAATGTCCACAGCGCCATGGACAGCCTGAGCTGGGCGCAACTGGCCGCGCTCCTGCTGTTGCCGATTGCCAGCAAACTGCTGGGTAACTGGCTGGGGCTCGGCTGGGCCGGCGCTTCGTTTGCTGGCGCCAGCCGCTGGCGCGAAAGCGTACTGCTGAATATTCGCGGCTTGAGCGAGATCGTCTTTCTCAACCTGCTGCTGCAACAACAGCTCATCAGCCCGCCGCTGTACTTTGCGCTGATGTTGATGGGCCTGATCGCGACACTGCTGCCGGCATTGGTCGGCATGCATCGAATCCCCTTGAAAGCTGCCGTCCCGGCAAGGAGCCCCCATGCCAATCGTTGAAATGGAACGTCGTCAGGTAGTAATCATCGGCGCCGGCCCGTCGGGCGCCATCGCCTCCGCGCTGCTCAAGCGCAAAGGGCATGATGTCCTGGTGATCGAGCGCCAGCATTTCCCAAGGTTTTCCATCGGCGAAAGCCTGCTGTCGCACTGCCTGGATTTCGTCGAGGAGGCCGGCATGCTCGATGCCGTCAACGCCGCCGGTTTCCAGATGAAAAACGGTGCAGCATTTGCCTGGGGCGAGCGCTATAGCGCTTTCGATTTCGGCGACACGTTCAGTGACGGCAAGCCGACCACCTTCCAGGTCCAGCGCGCCGACTTCGACAAACTGCTGGCCGATCAGGCCGCGCTGCAGGGTGTCGAAATCCGCTACGGCGAAGCCATCTTCAGCGTCGATGTCGACCGGGCGAAACCGCAGCTCGGCGTGCGTCGTGAAGACGGCAGCGAGTACGCGATCGAAGCGGACTTCATGCTCGACGCCAGCGGTTACGGCCGTGTCCTGCCGCGCTTGCTCGACCTTGAGGCACCGTCGAATTTTCCAGTGCGCCAAGCCGTGTTCACGCACATCGAAGACCATATCGACAGCCCGGCATTCGAACGGGAAAAGATCCTCATCACCACCCATCCGACCCAGCGCGATATCTGGTTCTGGACCATTCCGTTCAGCAACGGCCGTTGCTCGGTGGGGGTCGTCGCGGCAGCCGAACACTATGAAGGCCGCATGGACAATCTGGACGAGTGCCTGCGGGGGTTTATCGCTGAAACCCCAAGCCTCTCCGGCGTGCTGGGCAACGCTGTGTGGGATACGCCGGCGCGCACCATCGGCGGCTATTCGGCCAACGTCAAAACCCTGCACGGTCCCGGTTTTGCACTGCTCGGTAACGCGGCGGAATTCCTCGATCCGGTGTTCTCCTCCGGCGTGACCATCGCCATGCGTTCGGCGAGCATGGCCGCCGGGGTTCTGCACCGTCAGTTGCAGGGGGAAAGCGTCGACTGGCAGGCCGAGTTCGCCGAACCGCTCAAGCGTGGCGTCGATACGTTCCGTTGCTATGTCGAAGGCTGGTACGCCGGAACATTCCAGGACGTGATTTATCACGAGGGCGGCTCGGCGGATATTCGCCGCATGATCAGCTCGATCCTGGCCGGTTATGCGTGGGACGAGCGCAATCCGTTCGTCAGCGAAGCCAAGCGCCGGTTGCGCATGCTTTCGGAAATTTGCGCGAGTGACGCTTCGTGAGCTATTTGAGCGAACACTACGTCGAAGAGACCCGGTTCGGTTTCTGGTTCCTGCGCAGCCACACCTGGCAGCACCATGTGTTGCGCGTCGCAATCAATGACCTGTGCAGCCTGTTCAGCGAACCGTTGCCAGGCAACCCGGTGTTGCTGGATGCCGGATGCGGTCAGGGCAAGTCGTTCCAGTACCTGCGCCAGACCTTTGCGCCACAGCGCCTGATTGGCGTGGACGCCGACCCGCACAGCCTCGACTTGAGCGGCGAAGAAGCCGCCCGTCAGGGCATGGACGTGGAGTTGGTCGGCAGCGACTGCGCCACGCTTGCCGTGCCGGATGCCAGCGTCGACCTGCTGTTCTGTCACCAGACCTTCCACCATCTGGTGGAGCAGGACAAGGCACTGGCCGAGTTCTACCGCGTGCTCAAGCCCGGCGGTTATCTGCTGTTCGCCGAATCCACCGAGGCTTACATTGATACCTGGGTGATTCGCTGGCTGTTCCGCCATCCGATGCACGTGCAAAAGAGCGCCGCCGAGTACCTTGAGATGATTCGTCGCCAAGGGTTCGAATTCAGCGCGCAGAACGTGTCTTATCCATACTTGTGGTGGAGTCGCGCCAAGGATTTCGGCCTGCTCGAACGCTTTGGCCTGCGCCAGCCAAAACCTGTTGGCCAACGGGAAGAAACCCTGGTCAATGTGGTGGCGCGCAAACCGCTTGAAGGTGTTGTGTGATGTTCATTGCCAGTCGCTCAAAATACATGCTGAGATATTTGCTGCTCGGCGCGGTCGTGTTGCTGAGCGCCTGCACCAGCCACGCGCCCTTGCCCGAGCAAACCCCGAGCGTGCCGTTGCCACAGCAACTGCACATCCAGCGGCTGCTGGACGGCCAGCGTCAGGATTGGGTGTTGGTGATTGCGCGTGAAGGCCCGGGCATTCGCTGGTCGATGATGGATTTGCTGGGCATTCCACAGGCACGTCAGAAACTGATCGACGGCAAATGGCAGGCTGACGGCTTGCTGCCACCGAATCCGGAAGCCCGTGAGTTGTTCGCCGCGTTGCTGTTTGCGCTCACGCCCAAAGATGAATTACAGGGCAACTATCCCGGCGCCTGGCAGCATGGCGCACAACGTTCCCTGCCGTCGCACTGGGAAGTCCGTTACTCACAATCGATGAGCTTTGAATTGAACGTGCCCAAAGGTCCGACGTATCAAGTCACGCCCCTGACCGGTGAAACGCCATGACCGCTTACCTCAACGCCCTCGGGGTGATCTGCGCCCTGGGCCGCAGCAAGCAGGAAGTTGCACACAACCTGTTCGCCGGCGATTGCTCCGGCATGCGCAGCGAGGCCGGCTGGGTGCCGGAACGCTCGTTGCCGGTGGCCGCGGTGCGCGGCGAACTGGCGCCGATCCCTGTGGAACTGGCGAAACAAAGCAGCCGCAACAACCAATTGCTGCTGGAAGCGGCGCTGCAAATTCGCGACGACATCGATCAAGCGATCCAGACTTATGGCCGTGATCGCATCGGCGTGATCCTCGGCACCAGCACCTCCGGCATCGATGAAGCCAGTCATGGGTTGGCTCATTACATCCGCGAGGATCAGTTCCCTGTCGATTACGACTACCAGCAACAGGAACTCGGCGCACCGGCGAATTTTCTTGCCGACTGGCTGCAACTCAGCGGCCCGGCCTATGTGATTTCCACCGCGTGCACCTCCAGCGCCCGGGCGCTGATGAGTGCCCAACGCCTGCTGGACCTGGGCCTGTGCGACGCGGTGCTGTGCGGCGGCGTCGACACGTTGTGCAAGCTGACCCTCAACGGCTTCTCGGCGCTGGAGGCAGTGTCCGAACAACGCTGCAACCCGTTCTCGGTGAATCGTCATGGCATCAACATCGGCGAAGCCGCCGTGCTGTTCCTGATGACGAAAGTGGCTGGCGACGAACCGTCGATTGCCCTGTTGGGCAGTGGGGCGAGTTCCGATGCGCACCACATTTCCGCACCGGAACCGACCGGCCGTGGCGCCCTGCAGGCGATGCGCAAAGCCTTGAGCCGGGCGAGCCTGCAACCTGAACAGATCGGTTACCTGAATCTGCACGGCACCGCCACTCAGCACAACGACGCCATGGAAAGCCTGGCGGTGTCGGCATTGTTCCCGGCCGGCGTACCCTGTTCGTCGACCAAACCGATGACCGGCCACACCCTCGGTGCGGCCGGCGCATTGGAAGCGGCGTTCTGCTGGTTGAGCCTGAGCGCTGACAATCAACACCATGCGTTGCCGCCACATGTCTGGGACGGCCAGCCCGACCCCGATCTGCCGGCCCTGAATTGGGTGACCCCGGCCGATCGCCTGGCGTCCATTGCACCTCGCTACCTGATGAGCAATTCCTTTGCCTTCGGGGGCAATAACGTCAGCCTGATTATCGGAGACGCCCCATGATTGACTGGCCGCTCGCCGAACTGCTGCCGCACGCTGGCGACATGATCCTCATCGATCAGATCCTGGCGTTCGATGACGAGCAGATCCACACCCGCCTTACCGTCAAGCCCGATGGCCTGTTCAGTCGTCCCGACGGCAGCCTGCCGGCGTGGGTCGGCATCGAATTGATGGCCCAGAGCGTGGCCGCCTTCGCCGGTTGCCATGCGCGCCAGCGGGGCGACGGTGTGGAGCTGGGCTTCCTGCTCGGCACCCGTAAATTTGAATGCAACGTCGAATATTTTCCCGCCGGCACCGAGCTGACCATCCACGGGATGCGTTCGCTGGAAGACGACAACGGCATGGGCGTGTTCGAATGCCACATCAACGCCCCCGGCATTCACGCCACCGCTCGTCTGAACGTGTTTCGTCCGCCGCAAGCCGCCCAATACCTTAATGAAACCCCAGGAGTCCGGTCATGACTGAATCCGTACTGGTCACCGGCTCCAGCCGTGGCATCGGCCGCGCCATCGCCTTGCGTCTGGCCCGGGCCGGGCATGACATCGTGCTGCATTGCCGCAGCGGTCTTGCGGACGCCGAGGCCGTGAAGATCGAAGTCGAAGCCTTGGGCCGCAACGCGCGCATCCTGCAATTCGATGTGTCCGACCGCGCCAGTTGCAAAGCCATTCTCGAAGCCGACGTAGAAAGCCACGGCGCCTACTACGGCGTGGTGCTCAACGCCGGCCTGACACGCGACGGTGCTTTTCCAGCGCTGAGCGAGGATGATTGGGATGTGGTGATGCGCACCAACCTCGACGGTTTCTACAACGTGCTGCACCCGGTGATGATGCCGATGATCCGTCGTCGCGCCGCCGGACGCATCGTTTGTATCACGTCGGTTTCGGGGTTGATCGGCAATCGCGGGCAGGTCAACTACAGCGCCTCCAAGGCCGGTTTGATCGGCGCGGCAAAAGCGTTGGCGATCGAACTGGGCAAGCGCAAAATTACCGTCAACTGTGTCGCCCCGGGCTTGATCGACACCGCCATGCTCGACGAAAACGTGCCAGTGGAAGAACTGATGAAAATGATCCCCGCACAGCGCATGGGCACCCCGGAAGAGGTGGCCGGCGCGGTGAATTTCCTGATGTCGGCGGAAGCGTCGTACATCACCCGGCAGGTGCTGGCCGTCAACGGAGGCCTGTGCTGATGAAACGCGTCGTCGTCACCGGCATGGCCGGCATCACCTCATTGGGCAGCGATTGGGCAACCATCGCCGCCAACTTCGCGGCCAACCGCAGCGGCATTCGCCGGATGGACGAATGGGATCGCTTTACCGAACTCAACACACGCCTGGCCGGGCCCATCGATGACTTCAAGGTACCGAGCCACTGGACCCGCAAACAACTGCGCAGCATGGGCCGGGTTTCGCGCCTGGCCGTCGGCGCGGCGGAGCAGGCGTTGGCCGATGCAGGTTTGCTGGGTGACGAGTCGATCAAGGACGGCCGCATGGGCGTCGCCTGCGGCTCCTCCACGGGCAGCACCGACGAGATCAAGGCGTTCGGCAACATGCTGCTCAACTCCGTGGCCGAAGGTCTGAACGCCAACTCCTATGTGCGCATGATGCCGCACACCACGGCGGCGAACATCAGCATCTTCTTCGGCCTCACCGGCCGGCTGATCCCGACCTCCAGCGCCTGCACCAGCGGCAGCCAGGGCATCGGTTATGCCTACGAATCGATCAAGTTCGGGCGTTTGCCCTTGATGCTTGCCGGTGGGGCCGAGGAGCTATGCCCCACCGAAGCCATGGTCTTCGATGCGCTTTACGCCACCAGCCTGAAAAACGATGCGCCACAGACGTCCCCGCGCCCCTACGACAGCGGTCGCGATGGCCTGGTGATCGGGGAAGGCGGCGGCATGCTGGTGCTTGAAGAACTGGAGCACGCACTGGCGCGCGGCGCGCATATTCATGCCGAACTCGTCGGTTTCGGCAGCAACGCCGACGGCCAGCACACCACGCGTCCAGAGCAGTCCACCATGCGCCGGGCCATGGAACTGGCGTTGGAAGACGCCGGTTTGCAGCCGTCGGACATCGGCTACGTCAACGGTCACGGCACCGCGACTGAACAGGGCGACATCGCCGAAACGCTGGCCACCAGTTCGCTGTTCGGTGAGCACATGCCGATCAGTTCGCAGAAGAGCTTCCTCGGCCACACACTCGGCGCCTGCGGTGCTTTGGAGTCCTGGTTCAGCATCGAAATGATGAACAGCAACCTGTACGCGCACACGTTCAACCTTGATGAAGTCGATCCCAATTGCGGCAAGCTCGATTACCTGCGCGGCGAGTTTCGGCAGATGAGTAATCAGTATGTGATGAACAATAATTTTGCGTTTGGCGGGGTTAATACGTCGTTGATTTTTCGGCGGTGGGCCTAAGCAAAATCAAACGATCGCCGCCTGCAGCAATCGTTTGATTCACCACAGCAAGAAACATGGATTTCCTACGATGAACGAGGCACTTGAGGATATTTCCTACCCGCTTCATCGTAATTTCCTCGCACTTTGCGCATCTCGTCTGCCAGTGACGTCTGATTTTGGGTCCGCGTGATCTGGGCGGGATTTATGGCTGTTAGGGTTCAGGCATTTCCTGACAAGCGACCCTCCAGCCATGACCCAATGCTTCAAAGAACACCCCAGCGATAATCAGCGCCTGAACCACAACAGCACGCCCGTTGCTGACTGTGAATGCAAAGAAGAACTGCTTTACGGCGTCAAGACCATGGTGACCAAGGTCCCCATCCTCACGTGCGCATGCCTTTGGCGCATCTACCAACGCCAAGCCGAAGACATCGTTGCCCCTGGCGGCGTGCTGATTGCTGATCCGGTGGAACGCAACCGAGTGATCAACGCAGCCTATGCCCGGCTGTGGTTGCATGATTCGCGGTTTCAGTGGGCCGGGCTTGCTGCATTTGCTTCCAAGCAGGTTGGCTGCGGACTGCTGCATGCGGCGGACACCATTGGACATATTGGCGCGGAACATCAATCCCGACAGCGCGTGCGAGATAGCCGTAGTGAATTCGGGTTGTTTACAGCTGACAGGATGGCCGAACAGGCCGAAGCGCTGCGTGACTACAAAGAAGCCGATGCGCGTAACCCGGTTCCGTCCGTAGATCTCCGTTTCAAGGGAAATGACTTGTCGTTGGTGCAGCAACAGTTCCGGCATGTGTACGACATGATGGCACTGGGGAACACCACGCTGTTTCTGGATATTTTCCCGCTGCATGAGTTCTATGCGAAGCGAGGCTTGAAGGAGTTGAAGAAATGTCTGGAAGCGCGAGCGGGGATTTACGGACATCCGAAGTGGTCAGTGCTTTGGCCTGCGGGGCAGAAAAAGCTCCGCTTTGGACAATTTCATCAGGAAATCTTTCGTGCTTTCGAGTTGATTGATGAAGGGGATATTGCCCAAAGCGTGGAGTTTCTGGCGTGGCATGAGCAGCGCAATATCCTCCAGCCAGCCATTTACGAGGACCAGCAATTGGTGGCCTTGCTGCGTACCAATCATGCTGCCTACGTGACCGGTTTTCCCTCTGGCGTGGCTCAGGCTATCGAGTTGACCCTCACGAGCCAATGCCAAAGCGTTAAGGACGAACGCACCATCGGCTTTAGTTCCAACCCGCTGGCGGACTTGTCGAACATCAAGCAGCGCATGCCTTTCGTACTCCGGGCGGCGGCGAGGTTCGATGAGATGCTAAACGACAGCAACCGAGGGGCATTAGAGCAGTCGATTCGAGAAATCGCCTCCGGTGGCGAGGCATGAACTTGCGCAGCTGGCGCCGAGGAGCAGGCTGGTTGCTTCTGGCTGTTTTGGCGCTGGCCGCCATACACCAACTGAGACAGCCTTTGTGGGATGAACCGGAAGTCGCCGTGGAGATAGGCGGAACGTATGAAGAGATGCGTAATCGCTCTTCAGCCTCTTTTAGCCCGTTAATCCGTGGGCACCTGTGGCTCGGAGTTCCTATGGTGGATGCACGAATGCGATTCATCGACCCGCAGTTCGGGTTCGTCACGCCTCTGGCTCGCTTTTTCACGGTTGGGTTCGACGACAATGTCATTGACGACATCCGCATGTCCCCTCAAATAGAACCGTTGCTGCTCGACGACGCCCTTAAGGTCGTTCTCGACTTACAGAACCAATGGCGCGAAAAAGGCTGGGTGGCGAGGGGCCTGCGGAGCAACCCCACCATCGCCGATACACCCGAATGGCGAGCGTGGCTTCGGGACAGTGAGCGATCAGGGAGATCCTTTTGGCAGGCAGGAGACAAGTATCAAGCAATGCTGCTTCTAGGACAGTTTAGTGATTCCAGAAATCCGACCGAAGAACGCTATCTCATTACTCTTTCGGTGGCCAAGCCGTGGGTACCCTTCGATGAAATTGAAGCAGACTGGGAGCAGGTGTACTCGCTGTGCCTTGGCAGTCCCAAGCCATCGCCGATTCCCGAGTGTGAAGCACTCAGTGAGAAACGTTGAGTTCTCGGCGATGGCCTGGTTGCCCAGGATCTTTAGAGCCTCACAAGCCCCTCTCGGAACGATCAATCGAGTGCTGAGCTAGGGTGGGTCAAGGTTATCCAGCACCCGGTTCACCGCCAGTTCCCCGAGCATGATCGACTGTTGAATGCCCAGCAGTGTGTTGCTTTGCGATCCCTCCAGATACCTCGCGAAATCACTCGCCATGACGTTGGCAGATGCCAGGGATTCACAGGCGTATTCGAGTAGGGTCTGGTTGTCGATGTCGGGGGCGATGAGGAAGATTTTGCTTGGTTGGCGTGTTTCGGAATCTGTTGATACGGATGGAGTGACCGGATCGGAATCCGGCGGATTCGGAGTTGGCTTGGACATTGGGAAGGTCTTCCTGTTAGTAGTGCTGCAACCTGTCTCGCTACTAAACGGAAGGGTGGCAGCTGTACGCAAGTTAGTAGACCGGACACCGACCCAAATCCGGCGCACCCAAGGGCGCCATGCGCACAGCTACCATCAAGTGCAGGCGTATGCCTGACTGATCGACGCTTATGCATTTTTTTGGGAAGGAAAACCGGGCTACTAAACCCGATCACTGGGAATCAGTGACACGAATCAAGTTACCGATGCTCCCCAAAGCGCACAAGCCGGCGGATTCTGGCGTAGTTGTAGGCGCTGCCGCAAGCTGCTGTAGCCTCCCGGAACACGTCTTAGGAAACGTCCCACAACCACCGCTGACACGATGCAAAAACTGTAGGAGCCGGCTCCTACAGGTTTGTGTTCGGTCACGATTGGAGGGGTTCTACCTTACGCGTCAACAACTCCACAAACGCCTTGGCCATCGGCGACTTCTGATCCTTGCGCTGCACCAGCCACACGGCCGAAACCGCTTCCGGGTCGAGCAACGGCCGATAGACCACGCCATCAATCCGCATCCGCTGATAAGACGCCGGCAACACCGACACCCCCAACCCCGCCGCCACCAGACCGATGATCGTCATGGCCTCACCCGCCTCTTGGGCAAAGTGCGGGCTGAAACCGGCGTCCCGCGCCAGGCTGAGCAACTGCGCATACAGACCACTGCCATAACTGCGCGGGAAAAATACGAACGGTTCGAGCGCCAACGCCGACAGGAACAATCCCGCTTCACTGTCCTGCACCAGCGGATGCTTGGAACTGAGCACGGCGACCAGCGGCTCGCGCATCAACTCCACCACGCTGAGCGAATCCGGCAAACCTAACGGGCGCATGATCCCGACTTCGATCGACTCGTCCACCAGCGCTTCGGCCACCTGGGTGCTGCTCATTTCCCGCAGGTTCAGGTGCACCGCCGGAAAACGCTGGCGAAATGAAAAAATCGCCTGAGGGATGGTCGAGTTGAACGGTGCCGACGAGGTGAAACCGATTTTGAGTTCGCCCAACTCACCGAGCTGCGCCCGTCGCGCCACATCCGCGGCTTTGTCGACCTGCGCCAGCACCAACCGCGCCTCTTCCAGAAACAATCGCCCGGCTTCACTGAGCTCGACCCGACGATTGGTACGCTCGAACAATCGTGCGCCGACCTCCTGCTCCAGCGCCTGAATCTGCTGACTCAACGGCGGTTGCGAGATGCCCAGCACCTGGGCGGCGCGGCCGAAGTGCAGTTCTTCGGCGACGGCAATGAAGTAGCGCAGGTGACGCAATTCCATGAAACCCCCATTAGGTCGCAAAACCTCTTAAACAGGTCGAACAATATATTGGATTGAATCATTAGGCAGCTATATGCTTTTTTCATTGCCTGACCGGCTGCCTGCCCCGAGGTCTGACGTGAAAACTGCTGTCGCCCCACTCGCCCATGAAGTTCCGCCCGCCGCGCTGGATGATGCCGTGGCTGAGCTCAAGGAAATCTACATCGAAAAAGGCACGCCGATGTTCATGCGCACGGTGCTGGCCCTGTTCTCCGGCGGCTTCGCGACTTTCGCGCTGCTGTACTGCGTGCAGCCGATGATGCCGCTGCTGTCCCACGAATATTCCATCAACGCGGCGCAGAGCAGTCTGATTCTTTCAGTGGCCACCGGCATGCTCGCCATCGGCTTGCTGATCACCGGCCCGATCTCCGACCGTGTCGGGCGCAAACCGGTGATGGTGACGGCGCTGTTCGCCGCGGCGCTGTGCACCATCGCCAGTTCGATGATGCCGAGCTGGCACGGCGTGCTGGTAATGCGCGCGCTGATCGGGTTGTCGTTGAGCGGCCTGGCGGCGGTCGCCATGACGTACCTGAGCGAGGAGATCCATCCGCAACACATCGGCCTGGCGATGGGCCTGTACATCGGCGGCAATGCCATCGGCGGGATGAGCGGACGCTTGATCACCGGGGTGTTGATCGACTTCGTCAGCTGGCACACGGCGATGCTGGTGATCGGCGGCCTGGCGCTGATCGCGGCGGCGGTGTTCTGGAAAATCCTTCCCGAATCACGCAACTTCCGCGCCCGCTCACTGCACCCGCGCAGCCTGCTCGACGGCTTCACCATGCACTTTCGCGACGCCGGCCTGCCGTTGTTGTTTCTCGAAGCCTTTGTGCTGATGGGCGCGTTTGTCACGCTGTTCAACTACATCGGTTATCGCCTGCTGGCCGAGCCGTACCACATGGACCAGGCCTTCGTCGGGCTGCTCTCGGTGGTGTACCTGTCGGGCATCTACAGCTCGGCGAAAATCGGTGCATTGGCCGACAAGCTGGGCCGACGCCAGGTGCTCTGGGCCACCATCGTGCTGATGCTCGCCGGCCTGGCCCTGACGATGTTCACGCCACTGCCCATGGTGATCATCGGCATGCTGATTTTCACCTTCGGCTTCTTCGGCGCTCACTCGGTGGCGAGCAGCTGGATTGGGCGCCGCGCCACCAAAGCCAAGGGGCAGGCTTCGTCGCTGTATCTGTTCAGCTACTACGCCGGGTCGAGCATCGCCGGCACAGCGGGCGGGGTGTTCTGGCACCTGGGCGGATGGAACGGGATCGGGTTGTTTATCGGGGCGTTGCTGGTGGTGGCGTTGTTGATCGCGTTGAAACTGGCAAAATTACCGCCGTTGCCGGGGGCTGCACAGGTTTAGACCCTGCCCCTTGTGTGAGCGAGCCTGCTCGTGAAAACCCCCAGGCACCTGCGCAGTGGGCAATCCCAACCCACCGCAACTACCTGAGCACCACCCGCGCCTCAAGCACCGCATCACGCCTTTCCAGCACCAGCGATTGCACCACAGCCCCATCCCGCTCAGCACGATCCAGCCATTGCAGCAGCGTCTTCGCATCACCGCTGAGGGTCAAACGCAGCAAGTTGTTATCGGCATCCATCTGATGCAGTTCGAGGCCCGCCGCTGTGGCACTTTCGCTGATACGCAGCGACAAGGGCTGGTCAGCAACGACCGCAACGGTGCTTCGGGGTTGCGCCCGTTGCAACTGCGCCGCCAAGGCCCGTTGCTGTTGATGACCGCGTTCGACGGCTTCCAGACGCTGACGGGTCGGCTGCCAGATCAGGCTGAACACCGCGACAACCAGCAAAAATACGCCCACGGCCAACAGCAGTCGCTGCTCACGATTGGACAGGCGTTGCCAGACGGTTTTCATGAGTTGTCCTCCACAACCAATGTCGCCTGTACCCGATTGCGCTCTCTGCTCGCACTGTCGAGCCTGACCGGCACACCTTGCTGCCGTCCGCGCTCACGCAGTTGCTCAAGCTCGGCAAAACTGTTGGCAGTCAGCCGGACTTTCCAGCCGTCGCCTGTACGAAATTCGATACGCTGAACTTCAACATGACTCGCGCCGATGACCTGCTCGATCAGCCCCACCAAACCGGCGATACGTGTCTTCTCCGGTTCGGCGGTCTGGTTCTGCAGCACCTTGAGTTGCGTCGCCAGGTCTACGATGCGGCTCTGGTCAGGGTAAAGGGCCTTGAACCGCTGCTCGTTCTGGCTGTAGAGCCGCCGGGTTTCACCCTCGATAAAATGGATTCGCGTGGCGCTGGCACCCCAGGTCAGCAGCAATAGCATCAGTAACGCCAATCCACCGAAATGCCAGGGCAGACGTTTGCCGCGAGGGGCGAATGCTCCTTGCAGCAGGTTGATGGCCTGGGGGTGGCGAAGGGTCAGGCACTGGTCGACATCGACCGCATCGTGACGCTCGTCGACCCACCGGATATCCGGGGGCAATGCCGGTCTCAGCGAGGTCAACCCGTCATCCGACACCGCCACGCGAGCCGGCATTGCGCCGCCAAGCAACCATCGACCGAACCAGCGCACGACGACCGCCTGAGCCCCGGGCAACACATCGGCATCGACAAAGACAGAACGGACGCCAACCCCCGCCTCCGCCAGCAGCGCGAGCACAGCGGCAAATCGCTCTCGACCGATCACCATCACCGGATAGCGCCCTTCCCGGTCGCGAGCGCCAATGCCCAGGTGCAATTTCTCCAGCGCGTCACTCAGCTGATCTTCAACGGCAAACGCAATGGCTTGCGCAGCGGGCTGACGCCTGGAAGGCCACGGATCGCTGCGCACCCAACTGCACATTTCCATGGGCAACAACAGATCGACCGTCTGCCCGTTCAGTGACTGCGCGGCTTGATTCAATGGCATGAACTGGCGTTGGCCGGTCGAAGGCCACAGGCAGCACGGCCAGTCGGTCGACGGCTCGGTCAGGCCCTCGGCGGTCAGGTAAAGCCAGGTGTTCATCGCGGCATCTCATGGGTACTCGAAGGAAGAAGACGTCTTTGCAGGATCTTGAATTGGTGCGTGTCGGGGTCTCGCTCGACATCAGTGGCCAGGCGCAAACGGTTTTGGCCCTGAATGACCTGCACTGTGATCCGGAACCAGCGGCTGCCGGTGCCCAGCCCATGTCTGCTCACACCTGCGCCGGAGAGCAGCGGGTCTTGAGTAAAGGCCTGAACGCTCGCCCATGCAGTGGCCGATTGCTGACGGACCAGCGCGTCGGCTGTCGTCGCTTCCACGCCATCGAGCATCCTCAATACCAGCGCAGGCGCGGTGTTGATGTTCAGCGCGGCCTCTGTGGGAAGCACCGCGACCCAGGGCTCCAGTTGACGCAACAGCTGGCCGTCGACACCTGGAAGCAGGCGCAGCTGGCTCAGTTCTTGTAATGCGCCGACCTGACTCAATTGCAGCGGCGCAAGATCGAGTAGCTCGAGCAAGCGTCCCCAACGATCAAGGGTGACCTGATCTATCTGACCCTGGGTCAACAATGAATTGAGATTGAATCGCCCGGCGAGGTCTTCGATATCGACGCGCAACTGCACGCCCTCGATGTCGAAGTCGGGCGCCGTCCGCGCCCAGTCCTGAGTCAGGTCAACGTTTTTTTGCGAAGCACGCGCGGCGTCCTGTAGCTGTAAAAGCGCCCAGGTTTCACCGGCACCCGCCAGTTGCCGCAAGTGAACGTAATGCATCGCTTGCCCGCTGCCTTGCAACGACAGTCGATGACTGCGCAGCATGCCGCTGGTGATCAACAACGCCAGACTCACGACCAGCAACACACTGATCAGCGCGATGCCCCGTTGACGCCCGTTCATGGCAAGACGCCCGGCAACAGCAACACCCGACGGATCGCCTCGAAACGGCCTGCCGACACTTGCAGTTCCACTGCCATCGGTGCCTTCGCGTCTCGCCCCGACGGCCCCTCGCTGCGCCATCCGGTTTGACGATCAAACAAACGCCAGCTCACGTCCCGCACATCGTCGAGCAGTCGTTGCCGTTGCATGAGGGGCGTGCCCTCGCCTTGGCTTTCACGCCACAGCACACCGTTTTCGAGTCGGTACGTCAGTGTCTGGCGCTCGCTGCGGGGCTGGTCCAGAGGATTGCGCCAGTGGCTGCGCTGCAACTGCAGCCCCATTGGCTGGAGCACGACTGGCTGTTCGGTAACCTGCAACACGTCCCGCTCAATCACCGCCACCGCCCGTTGCAGGCGTCGAAACTCACGCTCGTGGGCTGTCGTGCCCTGCTGTGCACGCACGACGCCATCGAACAAGCCCCAACTGGCCAGGCCGAGCAAAGCGAATATCGCCATGGCGATCACCAGCTCCAGCAAGGTGAAACCGGATTGCCTATTCATGACGATCAGGTATCCAGCCGCTGGCGCGGTGCAGTGTTTGTTCGCGACCGGAAAGGCTGACGTCAACGTCGACCTTGAGCAGACGCGGGTCAGTCGATGCGCTGATGTGCTGGCGCAGCAGCCAGTCGCGGCGATCCATATGCACCACGCGCTGCTGTTGACCGAGGGGCAGCCCCGGTTGCAGGCGCAGTTCGTTCAAATGGTTATCGGCCAACCAGGTGGCGAAGAGGCGTTCCTCGACCGCCCCGGTCTGTTTCAACACGTACTGGCTCGCCGACAGCACGGCCGCCGCCAGTGTGGCGAAGACCGCCAGGGCCACCATGATTTCCAGCAGTGTGAATCCACACGTGCGTGCCCGAGACAGGCCCTTAACCATCAATCACTGCCTCACCCAGTCCATCGCTCGAAAGGCTCAGGAGCGTGCTGTCCCGGGTCGCGAACGTCAGCGTAAAGGCGCTGGTTTCATCGCTGCTGAGCATCAATAATTGCGGCAGTCCTTCATCGGCACCCAGCATAAGGGAATGCCCATCCTGTTCAAGGTGTAGCCGCAAGGTGTCGGGCCACTTGTAAAACGCAGCCACCGGCTCCCAGCCTCGAGCATCGAGGCGCATCGCGCGGTAACCGCTGTCACTGATCCGCAGGCCGTATTCCTCGCCATCCAGCACCGCCCGCTCACGCAGCTGTTGAATCAGACCTGCCATCCCGTGCGCCTCGTGCCGCGCCTGACGCACCGGATTCGGGCCGCCGACCAGACTCACCATGCACAGCAGCACGCCGATCACAACGATCACGATCATCAACTCGAGCAAGGTAAACCCGCGGCAACGTTGGCGCATGAATCAGTCGCCCCAATTGCCGATATCGGTCGCATGCCCTTCGCCGCCCACCACGCCATCGGAGCCCAGGGAATACAAGTCGTAGCTGCCGTCGATCGACTGCACACCAGGATTGAGAAACTGATAAGGCGTGCCCCACGGGTCGACCGGCAGGTTTTTCAGGTAACCCTGAGGGTTCCAGTTCCTCGCCGCCGGCAGGCCCGAAGGACGTTTGCTCAAGGCTTCCAGCCCTTGCTGCGTCGAGGGGTAGTGGAAGTTGTCGAGGCGGTACATTTCCAGGGCGGTGGCAATGGCCTGGATATCAATTTTTGCTGCGGTGACCTTGGCCTGGTCGGGCCGGCTCATGAACTGCGGCACCACGATGGCCCCCAGCACGCCGATGATCACGACCACCACCATGATTTCGATCAGGGTAAAACCGCGTTGCCCGCGGCGCGAGTTGCTGCGTAGAGGTTGCATGGATCAATTCACCAATTGGTTGAGGCTGAGTATCGGTAGAAGAATGGCCATGACGATCAGCAGCACGACGCCGCCCATCAGCACCAGCATGGCCGGTTCAAAGAGGCTCACAACCAGCGCGATGCGCGCCGCCAGGCTGTTTTCCTGCTGTTCGGCGGCCCTTACCAGCATGTGATCGAGTTCGCCCGCGCGCTCGCCGCTGGCGATCATGTGCAGCATCATCGGCGGGATATCGCCGCTGAGTTCCAGGCCCCGGGTCAGGGTTCCGCCTTCACGTACGGAGCGGGCAACATCGACCATGCGCGCACGAATGGTCAGATTGCCGATGACAGCGGCAGCGATTTCCAGCGCGTCCACCAGCGGCACGGCGCTTTTTCCGAGGATCGCCAGGGTGCTGGCAAACCGCGCGGCTTCCATCGCCCGCAGCACCTCACCGGCTACCGGCAGCTTCAAGGCCAGGCGATGCCAGCGCAGGCGCCAGGGCGGCTGGCGCAAACTCCAGCGCCAGAGGCCGATCAACGTCGCCAGCACGCCCATCAATGCCAGGAAATGGTTACGCAGACCGTCGCTCAACCCGATCAGCGCCTGCGTCAGCCAAGGCAACGGCTGGCCACTGTCGACGAAGATTTTCACCACGTCCGGCACCACATAACCGAGCAGGAAACCCACGATCGCCACGCTCGCCAGCATCAGGATCATCGGGTAGACCAAGGCCATCTGGATTTTCTGCCGCGATGCCTGGCGCGCCTGGGTGTAAGCCGCCAGCTGTTCGAGCACATGACCCAAGTGCCCGGAACGCTCGCCGGCCGCGACGGTGGCGCGAAACAACTCGGGGAACGCCTTGGGAAACAGCCCCAGCGCGGTTGAAAGGGCATGCCCTTCCATCACCCGGCTGCGGACCGCCGACAACAGGCCGGCGACCTTGCGCCTGGCGCTCTGTCTGGTCACTGCTTCCAGTGCTTCTTCCAGGGGCAGACCCGCCTGAACGAGCGTGGACAACTGCAGCGTCAACAGCGCCAGTTCTGCCGCCCCCAGCCGCCCACTGCGCGGTTGCGCACCGGTAGCGCCGCCCGTGTTGACCTCATTCAATTCACGCGGCCACAAACCGCGCTCGCGCATCAGCTGTCGTGCATGACGCGGGCTGTCGGCTTCCAGTCGGCCCTTGCAGCGTCGGCCCTGGGCATCATCAGCGCGGTATTCGAACGTCGGCACTCGCTAGTCCTCCTGAGTCACGCGCAGTAACTCGTCAAGGCTGGTCACGCCGTCGAGCACCCGTTGCCGACCGTCCTGAAACAAACTGCGGGAGACCTTGCGCGTCTCATCGATCAACGCCTGCTCACTGGCGCCCTGATGAATCAGCGTCGACACGGCCGGCGTGACGCTGATCAGTTCGTAGATCCCGATACGCCCGCGATAACCGTGCTGGCACTGCTCACACCCCACGGCGCTGAAGAGCTGCGGTGGCGCCGCCACATCGAGCCCGAGACGCTGACACATGGCCGCATCGGCGCGAAACGACGCCTTGCAATGCGGGCACAACGTACGCAGTAAACGTTGAGCCAGGATGCCCACCAGCGACGACGCGAGCAGGTAGGCATCAACCCCCATGTCCACCAGCCGTGTCACCGCGCCCACCGCGCTGTTGGTGTGCAGCGTCGAGAGCACCAGGTGCCCGGTCAGCGAGGCCTGGACGGCGATTTCCGCCGTTTCGCGATCACGGATTTCGCCGACCATCACCACATCCGGATCCTGACGCAGAATCGCCCGCAAGCCTCGGGCAAAGGTCATGTCCACTTTCGGATTGACCGGCATCTGCCCAACACCCGGCAGGTGATATTCGATGGGGTCTTCGACCGTCAGGATGTTGCGCGTCTGGTCATTCAGGCTGCTCAGCGCGGCATACAGACTGGTGGTCTTGCCGGAGCCGGTGGGCCCGGTCACCAGCAGAATGCCGTGGGGTTTTCCGAGCAACTGGCGCAACGCCGCGAGGGTGTCGGGAGGCATGCCGAGTCGCTGCAACTCCAGGCGCCCGGCCTGTTTGTCGAGCAACCGCAGCACCACCCGCTCACCGTGCGCCGACGGCAATGTCGAGACCCGCACATCGACTTCGTGCCCGGCCAGTCGCAGGGCCATTCGACCGTCCTGCGGGATACGTTTTTCAGCGATGTCCAGACGCGCCATGACCTTGATCCGCGACACCAGCAACGTCGCCAATTCACGCCGCGGCCTGAGCATTTCGCGCAACTGCCCGTCGACCCGCATGCGCACCGACAGAGTGTGCTCGAAGGTTTCAAGGTGCACGTCCGAGGCCTGCTCGCGCACGGCTTCGCTGAGCAGGGCGTTGATCAGCCGGATGATCGGCGCGTCGCCCTGCTGTTCCAGCAAGTCGGCGGTCTGCGGGACCTGATCGACAAGGCTGAGCAGATCCAGTTCGTCATCCAGGCCCTGGGCCACCTGCTCCGCCGCGCTTTGACCGTCACGGTAAGCAGCGGCCAGACGTGCTGCGAAGACCTCGGCATCCAGCACCTGGATCGGCAGATTCCACCCGCACATCCGGCGTGCTTCCGACAGGGCTGTCAGCGGCGTATCGGCTCGCAGCACCAGGCTCGAATCGGGCCCCTCGCTCGCCAGCAAAACACCGAAACGCCGGGCGAAACCGAAGGGCAACTGTTCGATTTTTCCGCTCATGGCGAAACCGGGGTCTGCTTGCGCAAATCAAACACCGGCGCATCAGGGGCCGGGTCGAACAACTGGCGCGATTCTGCCGGTAGCAATAACGAGTTGTTCCCGTGCGCCCCCGGCTGGCTCAGCTTGCGCAGCGCGTCGTATCGCTGTTGGCTTACATCCGCCAGATCTTCCTTGCTGCGCACGATGGTGGGCCGCAAAAAGACCATCAGGTTGCTTTTGGTTTGCGTATCCCGGGTCCAGCGAAACAGCGCGCCTAGATAAGGAATATTGCGCAGCAGCGGCACGCCGCTTTGCTGGGTACGAACGCTGTCGCGGATCAAACCGCCGATCACGATGATCTCGCCATCGTCGGCGAGAATGGTGCTCTTGAGTGCACGCTTGTTGGTGATCAGGTCGGAAGAATCGATTCCTGACACCGACGGCGCAATGTCCGACACCTCCTGCTCCACTTCCAGGCGCAACGTCGAACCTTCGTTGATGTACGGCTTGATCTTCAGGCTGATGCCGACGTCCTTGCGCTCGACGGTGGTAAACGGGTTGCCCGCCCCGTTGCTGTTGGTGGCGTAGGACCCGGTCTTGAACGGTACGTTCTGGCCGACGATGATTTCCGCTTCCTGATTGTCCAGGGTCAACAGGCTCGGCGTGGAAAGCAGATTGCTATGGGTATTGCTGGCCAACGCCGAAATCAACGCGCCAAAACGGTCATTGCCCAGTTTCAGGAGCGCGCCTTCCGGCGCCTATTTTTTCTCGTCGAAAGTCAGCCCGCCAATGATCGGAATATCGGTGCCGGGGAAGTTGATAAAGCCTTTCGCGTCGCCGCTGCTGATGCCCCACTGGACGCCTACGGCTTCGGCGATGTCTCCCGAGATTTCGACGATAGCGGCATGGATCAACACTTGGGCCCGGGGCTGGTCCAACTGGCGCACGATGTTTTCGATGGTGCGGATTTGCGCGGGCTCGGCGATCAGCACCAGCGCATTCTGGCTTTCGTCGGCCTTGATCATGAACGTCGCGCCGGACGAGCCATCCTTCACGGCGCCCAGGTTCGATGCCTGTTTTCGGCTCTGCCCCATCATTTCCAGAACGTCGGCCAATTGCTTGGCATCGCTGTGGCGCAAACGGATGACCCGGGCATTGTCGAGGGATGCAGTGGCGGGCGTATCGAGACTGCGTGCGAGGTCGATCAGGCGCTGACGCACCGACGGTGGACCAATGAGGATCAGTCGATTGGTCCTGGTGTCGGCAAGCACCTGGATCGGCGTATCGGCGGCGCGCTTGCCCAGTGAAGACTCAATGATCGTCATCACGTCGGCGGCCTGGGCGTGATGCATCTGCACCACGGCATGCAGGTTGTTCTGCCCCGCATCCAGCTGACCCACAACCTTGGCAATACGACCCACATTGGCAGCCGTATCGGTGACGACCAGCGCATTCGCCGACACCGACGGGCCGACGTAACCATTGACCGACACCAGCGGCCGGACCAGCCCGGCAATATCGGAGGCGCTGCTGGTGTTCAATTCAATGACCCGGGTGACAAACTGCGATGCCGTGACGTTTGTCGCGGTGCTCTGGCCTGCACGGGTTTTCGCTTCGGTGACCGGCGTGATCAGAATGCGGTCACCTTCGTCGATCACCGTAAAGTTATGGGCATCGAGTACCGAATAAAACAACCGGCGAACGCCCTCGCGATCGAGGGCCTGGCGGGACATGACGGTGATGCGCCCGGAGACTCTGGGGTCGAGCACCACTGTGGTCCCGAGAATGTTCGAGATTTCTTCGACGATGTCGCGCAACTCGGCATTGTTCATCGCCAGTTGCCATTTTTCTTCCTCGGCTTGCAACGTGTCGTGAAAGAACGTCGTCGCCAAAGCGACCAGAAAAAGAAGGATGCGCAAGGGATACGCGCCGATGAAGCTGTTCATGGGTGTGATCACTCTGACTGCCCGGAAAGAGGGCGTAGAAAACGCGTAGAACTGACCGGTGTCGGTGGTTGGGATGGCGAGTCGAGTTGGCGCAGGAAACTCGCGGAAGAGCTCTGCAACGTCAGCACCTCTTCTCGACCCTTGTTCCACAACACCGCTTGATTCACCTCGACGCGACGCAGGACGCTGCCGCCCGGCAACTGATCCCCCACCTGGTAAATCCGTGAGCCTTGAGCGTCCGCCAGCAACGCTCTGGACAAGCCTGTGTCGAGGACAAAACTGGCCTGCAAGGTCAGCGCTTCGGCACTGGGCAGCAACGAGGTTTCAGTCGCCAGACCGAGCACCGTTGCGACCGCTGTGGTATCGAGGGGCGCACGGGGCGTTGGCGCCGGTAAGGTCGCAGCGAACGACAACGGCGGGGCGAGAGTTTTGCGAAAACCCCACTCCTGCCACGCCAGAAACGTTGCGTAACCTGCGGACATAACCAGCAGGCAGAGTGTGCTCAAGCGCCTGCTCACTCGAGTCGCTCACTTCGAACGCGGGCCACATAAAAGCCGAAAATCAGGGTCCAGGCGATGAGTGCCACCGATAACCAGTGCAGCCATACGCGTTGGGTGGAATAACCCAAAACCGTCATTTTTCAACTCGATTTTCTACAAGAGGATGAACCCTCAGGCGATCCATTCGCGGATCGCCTGAAGGGTTACGGCGGGCTTAAAGCTTGTCCCACGCCATGTGCCAGTGCGCCCCTACGCCAGGTTCAAAACCATTGGCGGTCGGGCTGTATTGCTTGCAGTAGCCGGACTCGGGGAACGGCTTGCATTCGAAGACTTCGTTGGTCTTCGGTTGCAGCACTTTGGTACCGGCGGTGTATTCGCCGAGGCCTTCAGGGAACACGAAGTCATGCTCGACGCCAGCGCCTTCACCGGTCATGTTGGTCGGCTGGGTATCCTGGCGAGTGGTACGGCCATCCAGGGTGGTGCCGACCAGTGTCAGCGTGTGTTGGCCAGGGTTACTGCGCACATCCAGGGTCAACGTCGTCGAGCCGCTGTCCACCTGTGCAGAGGTGGTGCCGACCGGCTTGTTGTTCTCATCGAACAAGGTCGCTTCAACGTTCATCTTGCGATTGGAGATCATGCTGAAACCGACCTTGGCCAGGCCTTTCTCCAGAACGTATTCAGCTTGCTGAGAAGCTACCGACATGCGTGCTGCAGCGTCTTCCTTCATGTCCAGTTGAACTTCGAAACGGGTCACGCCGCTTTCTTTTTGGGCATAAAGGGTGTTGTTACCCCGGACCGGTTCGATGTTGCCGCTCTCACCACGAATACCGGCGCGGATGAGGGTGTGAGTGGCGTTGATCTTTTCTGCCAGTTTGAACGCCCAGTTGTTTGGCAAGCCTTCTTCGGCAGTGGCGATGGCGATTTCCACGTCGTAATCCGGGCTAACGCCATTGGCGGAGAATGCACGGGCCTTGACCTTGTCGCCGATCAGCAATTCGGTCGACGGTGCGATACCGCCAACGGAAGACCAGCCGCCCGGCAACTCTGCTTCGGCAATAATGTTCACATCGGCCGGGTTGTAGAACGCTGCGTCGGTGTCTCCAACCGTCCAGACCGCCAGAATCACATGCTGGCCGGACTTGTCTGTCGGGATGGTGCAGTTGTGCTTATCACCCGATCCAGGCTTCTGATTACCACCCTCAATGGTGCAGAACGGCGTGCTTTCAAAGGTGGCCCGTTTCAGCGACTCGTTCGGATTCCAGCCGTTGCGAGTGATGAAGTATTCGTGTTTGGTTGCCGGGTGAACCGCGGTGTAGCGCCATTGGAAATCGATGTTGCGGTCCTTGATTTCCGTCAGATGCCAACGGGTGGCGGACTGGGCATCCATCGCGGAGAACGATGGATGACCGCCACTCGGAATCTTGCCGTCGATCGGCCCTTGCAGAGGAGCACCACCTGCACCCGCCGGAAAGCCTTTGAACGTTTCGCCGACACTTTGAGGTTCGTATTGCGCGGGGCCACAGTGGGTGTTCAAGCCTTTCTGGCAAAGCAATGCCCGCGAAGGTGGCACTTCAAGATAGCCATGGGCAGCAACAGTTTGAGACGCCAACATTGCCGATAACAGGATCATTGGAGAGGCGCATGCGGTTAGTGCACCTCCCTTGCGGAATTTTTTTTTCATCACTGCGTTCCAGACTACTTATCGAAAATTAAGGCGCCTTGCGGGCGCCACTGTTCGTAGTGCCGCTCGGTGTGCGGCACCAAACGAAGGGCTGGAACCTTACCGGGATGAACGCGTTTTCTATGTAGGACAAGTCTTCGCTTACATGAGGATTGATCTCTCTCTTCACTCATCTGACAAAGAGAGAGAAATTTCTTACAGATGAAAACGCATCAGGCTGGCATACGTTTTTCAGGCATAAAAAAAGCCTGTCCGGCGTTGACCGGACAGGCTTGATGAAACGCGGGTATGACTACTCGTGATACTGCGCCGACAACTCATGCACCGCGCGCAGGAACGCACCCGCATGCTCGGGATCGACCTCCGGGGTGATGCCATGTCCGAGGTTGAACACGTGACCGCTGCCCTTGCCATAACTGGCGAGGATCCGGCCGACTTCGGTGCGAATGGCTTCCGGTTTGGCGTAGAGCACCGTCGGGTCCATGTTGCCTTGCAACGCGACCTTGTTGCCGACGCGATCGCGGGCGTTGCCGATGTCGCACGTCCAGTCCAGGCCCAGCGCATCAGCACCCGCGTCGGCGATGCTTTCCAGCCACAGGCCGCCGTTCTTGGTGAACAGGATGACCGGAACCTTGCGGCCTTCGTGTTCGCGGATCAGGCCGCTGACGATTTTGCGCATGTAGGCCAGGGAGAATTCCTGATACGCCGCCGCTGAGAGGTTGCCGCCCCACGTGTCGAAAATCTGTACCGCTTGCGCGCCGGCCATGATCTGGCCGTTGAGGTAGGACGTGACCGACTGCGCGAGCTTGTCCAGCAGCAGGTGCATGGCTTGCGGGTTGTCGTAGAGCATGGCTTTGGTCTTGCGGAAGTCTTTCGACGAACCGCCTTCGACCATGTAGGTAGCCAACGTCCATGGACTGCCGGAGAAACCGATCAGCGGCACACGGCCGTTCAGTTCGCGGCGAATGGTGCTGACCGCGTCCATCACGTAGCCGAGGTCTTTGTGCGGGTCAGGAATCGGCAGGGCTTCGATATCGGCCATCGTGCTGACAACTTTCTTGAAGCGCGGGCCTTCGCCGGTTTCGAAGTACAGGCCTTGGCCCATGGCATCCGGGATGGTGAGGATGTCCGAGAAGAGGATCGCCGCGTCCAGTTGCGGATAGCGGTCGAGTGGCTGCATGGTGACTTCGCAAGCGAACTCCGGGTTCATGCACAGGCTCATGAAATCACCGGCCTTGGCACGGCTGGCGCGGTATTCCGGCAGGTAGCGACCGGCCTGACGCATCATCCACACAGGGGTGACGTCTACGGGTTGCTTGAGCAGGGCGCGAAGGAAACGGTCGTTCTTCAGGGCAGTCATGTCGGCATCCGGAAAAAAAGTGCGGGCATTTTCTCAGAGCGCGAGGCAAAAGGCACGGTTGCAGGTCAGCCTTTTGTCTATCGGGTCAATTTGTCGCAACAAATACGCAGATTTCAGCAACACCCGCAAACCAATGTGGGAGCTGGCCGGCCAGCGATGCGGCCACCTCGGTGATCAGTCAGACCGAGGTGATGCTATCGCTGGCCGGCCAGCTCCCACAGGGTTACTGCCTGTCAGGTCTGGACCGTCGGGTTAGACGCCCAGGTAATCCAGAATCCCTTCAGCCGCATTGCGGCCTTCGAAGATCGCCGTCACCACCAGGTCAGAGCCGCGAACCATGTCGCCACCGGCGAAGATTTTCGGGTTGCTGGTCTGGTGCTTGTACTGACCTTGTTCCGGCGCCACAACACGGCCCTGGCTGTCGGTCTGGATACTGAACTGCTCGAACCACGGCGCCGGGCTCGGGCGGAAGCCGAAAGCGATAACCACAGCGTCGGCCGGGATGATCTCTTCGGAACCCGGGATCGGCTCGGGGCTGCGACGGCCACGGGCGTCCGGTTCGCCGAGACGGGTCTCGACCACCTTCACACCTTCGACCTTGTCTTCGCCAACGATGGCGATCGGCTGGCGGTTGTAGAGGAATTTCACGCCTTCTTCCTTGGCGTTCTTCACCTCTTTGCGCGAGCCCGGCATGTTCGCTTCGTCACGGCGATACGCACAGGTCACCGACTTGGCGCCCTGGCGGATCGAGGTACGGTTGCAGTCCATCGCCGTGTCGCCGCCGCCCAGCACCACAACCTTCTTGCCTTTCATGTCGACGAAATCTTCCGGCGACTTTTCGAAGCCCAGGTTGCGGTTGACGTTGGCGATCAGGAAGTCGAGCGCGTCATGCACGCCCGGCAGATCCTCACCGGCAAAGCCGCCCTTCATGTAGGTGTAGGTGCCCATGCCCATGAACACGGCATCGTATTCTTCGAGCAGTTGCTCGACGGACACGTCCTTGCCCACTTCGGTGTTCAGGCGGAACTCGATGCCCATGCCGGTGAAGACTTCGCGACGATTGCTCAGCACGGTCTTTTCCAGTTTGAACTCGGGAATGCCGAAGGTCAGCAGACCGCCGATTTCCGGGTTCCTGTCGAACACCACCGGGGTCACGCCGCCGCGTACCAGCACGTCGGCACAGCCGAGGCCGGCAGGGCCTGCGCCGATGATCGCGACACGTTTGCCGGTCGGCTTGACCTTGGACATGTCGGGGCGCCAGCCCATGGCGAACGCGGTGTCGGTGATGTACTTCTCGACCGAACCGATGGTCACCGCGCCGAAACCGTCGTTAAGGGTGCAGGCACCCTCGCACAGACGATCCTGCGGGCACACCCGGCCGCAGACTTCCGGCAGGGTGTTGGTCTGGTGTGACAGCTCGGCGGCCTGAAGGATGTTGCCCTCGGCCACCAGTTTCAGCCAGTTCGGAATGAAGTTGTGCACCGGGCACTTCCATTCGCAATACGGGTTACCGCAACCCAGGCAACGGTGGGCCTGATCGGCCGAATGCTGGGGTTTGAAGGGTTCGTAGATCTCCACGAACTCTTTCTTGCGTTGACGCAACAGTTTCTTCTTCGGATCTTTGCGCCCGACGTCGATGAACTGGAAGTCGTTATTCAGACGTTCAGCCATTGTTAAAACCTCATCAAACTGTTCAGGCGCATATCACTGCGGGTTGGCACGGGTGCTGGAAAGCAACGTTTTCAAGCTGGCAGCCTTCGGCTTGACCAACCAGAAACGGCGCAGGTAGTCATCGAGGTTTTCCGCGAGTTCACGACCCCACTCGCTGTCGGTTTCCTCGACGTACTCGTTCAGCACGCGTTGCAGGTGGCTGCGGTAGGCTTCCATCGCTTCGCCGCTGATCCGCTGGATTTCCACCAGTTCGTGGTTGACCCGGTCAACGAAGGTGTTGTCCTGGTCGAGCACGTAGGCGAAACCGCCGGTCATGCCTGAGCCGAAGTTGTAACCGGTCTTGCCCAAAACGCAGACGAAACCACCGGTCATGTACTCGCAGCAGTGATCGCCGGTGCCTTCCACCACGGTGTGAGCACCGGAGTTACGCACTGCGAAACGCTCGCCTGCGGTGCCGGCCGCGAACAATTTACCGCCGGTCGCGCCGTACAGGCAGGTGTTGCCGATGATCGCACTGTCCTGAGTCTTGTAGGCGCTGCCCTTCGGCGGAACGATGACCAGCTTGCCGCCGGTCATGCCTTTGCCGACGTAGTCGTTGGCGTCGCCTTCCAGGTACATGTTCAAGCCGCCGGCGTTCCACACACCGAAGCTCTGACCGGCCGTCCCTTTGAAGCGGAAGGTGATCGGCGCGTTCGCCATGCCCTGGTTGCCGTGCTTGCGCGCAATTTCGCCGGAGATCCGCGCGCCGATGGAGCGGTCGCAGTTGCAGATATCCAGGGCGAAATCGGCACCGCTCATGTCGTTGATGGCCGAAGTGGCCATGTCGACCATTTTCTCGGCCAGCAAGCCTTTGTCGAACGGTGGGTTGCGGTCGACCTGGCAGAACTGAGGCTTGTCTGCCGGGATGTGATCGCTGCCCAGCAATGGCGTCAGGTCCAGGTGTTGCTGCTTGGCGGTCTGGCCTTCGAGGATTTCCAGCAGATCGGTACGGCCGATCAGCTCTTCGAGGGAGCGCACGCCCAGTTTGGCCAGCCACTCACGGGTTTCTTCGGCGACGTAGGTGAAGAAGTTCACCACCATGTCGACGGTGCCGATGTAGTGATCCTTGCGCAGCTTCTCGTTCTGAGTCGCGACGCCGGTGGCGCAGTTGTTCAGGTGGCAGATACGCAGGTACTTGCAGCCCAGCGCGATCATTGGCGCGGTGCCGAAGCCGAAGCTTTCAGCGCCGAGGATCGCGGCCTTGATCACGTCGAGGCCGGTTTTCAGGCCGCCGTCGGTCTGCACCCGCACTTTGCCGCGCAAGTCGTTACCGCGCAGGGTCTGGTGGGTTTCGGCCAGGCCGAGTTCCCACGGAGCGCCCGCGTATTTGATCGAGGTCAGCGGCGATGCGCCAGTGCCGCCGTCGTAACCGGAGATGGTGATCAAGTCCGCATAGGCCTTGGCCACACCGGCAGCGATGGTGCCAACACCGGCTTCTGCCACCAGCTTCACCGAAACCAGGGCCTTCGGGTTGACTTGTTTCAGGTCGAAGATCAGCTGCGACAAGTCTTCGATCGAATAGATGTCGTGGTGCGGCGGTGGCGAAATCAGGGTCACGCCCGGCACTGCGTAACGCAGCTTGGCGATCAGGCCGTTGACCTTGCCGCCTGGCAGTTGACCGCCTTCGCCGGGCTTGGCGCCCTGGGCGACCTTGATCTGCAGCACTTCAGCGTTGACCAGGTATTCCGGAGTGACACCGAAACGGCCGGTCGCGACTTGCTTGATTTTCGAGCTCTTGATCGTGCCGTAGCGCGCCGGGTCTTCGCCGCCTTCACCGGAGTTGGAACGCGCACCGAGGCGGTTCATGGCTTCGGCCAGGGCTTCGTGAGCTTCCGGCGACAAAGCGCCAAGCGAGATGCCCGCGGAGTCAAAGCGCTTGAGCACCGACTCCAGCGGTTCGATCTCGCTGATGTCCAGCGGTTTGTCCAGAGTCTTGACCTTGAACAGGTCGCGGATCATCGACACCGGGCGGTTGTCCACCAGCGCCGTGTATTCCTTGAACTTGCTGTAGTCGCCTTGCTGCACAGCGGCTTGCAAGGTGTTGACCACGTCCGGGTTGTAGGCGTGATATTCGCCACCGTGGACGAACTTCAGCAGGCCGCCCTGCTGGATCGGCTTGCGCGGACTCCAGGCTTCGGCGGCCAGGGCTTTCTGCTCGGCTTCGATGTCGACGAAACGTGCGCCCTTGATACGGCTCGGAACGCCGCGGAAGCTCAGGTCGCAGACTTCTTCGGACAGGCCGATGGCTTCGAACAGCTGCGCACCCCGGTACGAAGCGATGGTGGAAATACCCATCTTCGACAGGATCTTCAGCAGGCCTTTGGTGATGCCCTTACGGTAGTTCTTGAACACCTCATAGAGGTCGCCCAGCACTTCACCGGTGCGGATCAGGTCACCCAGCACTTCGTAGGCCAGGAACGGATAGACCGCCGAAGCGCCGAAACCGATCAACACGGCAAAGTGGTGCGGATCGCGTGCGGTAGCAGTTTCCACGAGGATGTTGGAGTCGCAACGCAGGCCTTTTTCGGTCAGGCGGTGGTGCACCGCGCCGGTGGCTAGAGAGGCGTGGATCGGCAACTTGCCCGGGGCAATGTGACGGTCACTCAAGACGATCTGGGTGCGACCGGCGCGAACGGCTTCTTCAGCCTGATCCGCGACGTTACGCACAGCGGCTTCAAGGCCGACGCTTTCGTCGTAGTTGAGGTCGATGATCGCGCGCTCGAAGCCCGGACGATCGAGGTTCATCAGCGAGCGCCACTTGGCCGGAGAAATGACCGGCGAGCTGAGGATCACACGCGAAGCATGTTCCGGCGACTCCTGGAAGATGTTGCGCTCGGCACCGAGGCAGATCTCCAGCGACATGACGATGGCTTCACGCAGCGGGTCGATCGGCGGGTTGGTAACCTGCGCGAACTGCTGGCGGAAATAGTCGTACGGCGTGCGCACGCGCTGGGACAGCACGGCCATCGGCGTATCGTCGCCCATCGAGCCAACGGCCTCGTAGCCTTGCTCGCCGAGCGGGCGCAGCACTTGGTCGCGCTCTTCGAACGTGACCTGGTACATCTTCATGTACTGCTTGAGCTGGTCGACATCGTAGAAAGCCGAACCGTGATCGTTGTCTTCCATGGTCGCCTGGATGCGCAGGGCATTCTTGCGCAGCCATTGCTTGTACGGATGACGGGACTTCAGGCGGTTGTCGATGGCGTCGGTGTCGAGGATCTGACCGGTTTCGGTGTCCACGGCAAAGATCTGTCCCGGCCCCACACGGCCCTTGGCGATCACGTCTTCAGGCTGGTAGTTCCAGACACCGATTTCGGACGCCAGGGTGATGAAACCGTTTTTGGTCGTGACCCAGCGCGCCGGGCGCAGACCGTTACGGTCGAGCAGGCACACCGCGTAGCGACCGTCGGTCATGACCACGCCGGCCGGGCCGTCCCACGGTTCCATGTGCATCGAGTTGTATTCGTAGAACGCACGCAGATCCGGGTCCATGGTTTCGACGTTCTGCCACGCAGGCGGAATGATCATCCGCACGCCACGGAACAGGTCGATGCCACCGGTGACCATCAGCTCGAGCATGTTGTCCATGCTGGAGGAGTCGGAACCAACACGGTTAACCAGCGGGCCGAGTTCTTCCAGATCCATCAGATCGTTGGTGAACTTGGTGCGACGGGCCTGGGCCCAGTTGCGGTTGCCGGTAATGGTGTTGATCTCGCCGTTGTGGGCGAGGAAGCGGAACGGTTGCGCCAGCGGCCATTTCGGCAGGGTGTTGGTGGAGAAGCGCTGGTGGAACACGCAAATCGAGGTTTGCAGGCGCTGGTCGCTGAGGTCTGGATAGAAGGCGGTCAAATCCGCCGGCATCATCAGGCCTTTATAAATGATGGTCTTGTGGGAAAAGCTGCAGATGTAGTGATCGACGTCGGCGGCGTTGGCCACGGACGAGCGACGACGGGCGCTGAACAGCTTGATCGCCATGTCCTGATCGCTCAGGCCTTCACCACCGATGTAGACCTGCTCGATCTGCGGCAAGCGCTCGAGGGCCAGGCGGCCGAGGACACTGGTGTCGATCGGCACTTTGCGCCAGCCGACCAGGGTCAGGCCTTCAGCCAGGATCTCGCGGTTCATGTTCTCGCGAGCGGCTTCGGCCTTGACCGGGTCCTGGTTGAAGAAAACCATGCCCACTGCGTATTGCTTGGGCAATTCGACGCCAAAGGTTTCCTGGGCGATCGCTCGCAGGAACACATCCGGCTTTTGAATCAGCAGACCGCAACCGTCACCGGTCTTGCCGTCGGCGTTGATCCCACCGCGGTGGGTCATGCAGGTCAGGGCCTCGATGGCCGTTTGCAAAAGGGTATGACTGGGCTCGCCCTGCATGTGGGCTATCAGGCCGAAACCGCAGTTATCCTTGAATTCATCTGGTTGGTACAGACCTGCTTTCATAGACACTTTCTCACCAGGCTGCCTCTTATCAAGGCAAATTTCTTTTCAATTCAACCACTTGCATTCCACGCCGAACGTACGCCGGCTTAGCGGGGGCAAAAGGGTGGTCATTGTACACAGCGACACAGACGCTCACAAATTTGACGACGAACTGTCGCAAATCTATGTCGCATTTGTGAAAGGTTTAAAGCGATCTGCTGTGCTAGTCAAAACTTTTTTAATTCTGACCGCAACGACTCAAAGACTACTGTAACGCAGACACCACAAGGCACGCGGTCTGTAGAGACGGCGCGCACTTGCAGAAATTTTGAGGTGCTTGGAGAGGCGGCCTGGGTAAGGCCGCCGAATCTTCAGCGAGTTGTTGCCAGTTCCTGTTGGACGCTGGCGACAGTGCGAGGCCAAGGTTTACCAGCCTGAACCTTCGCTGGCAAGGCCTTGATGGCGGTAACGGCCGCATCGCGGTTGGCGAAGCTACCGTAAGTGATGACGTAAAGCGGCTTGCCGTTGAGGACTTTCTTGAAATAACGGTACTCGCCGCCCTGCTCCTTCACGAAGGATTGCGCGGCCGCTTCAGAGCTGGTGCCGAGGATCTGCACCACGTAGTTGCTCGTCGGCTGCCCGGCGTACCAGGTGCCGCCAGCGCCTTTGGCAGCAGCAGCGGCTGGCTTCTCGGCAGGCTTGGCGGTAGCGACCGCGGCTGGCTTGGCTGGCGCTGGAGCCGGCTTCACCGCAGGGGCAGTCGGGACAGGCTTGGCTGTCGCGACCTGAGTCGGCGCAGGCGTCGGCTTGGCGGCTGGCGTCGGTGCAGGACCGGCAGGAACGCCTGCAGGAGGCGCGGTGGTGGTCACGGTCGGCGGTGTATCGCTGGAGCCTTCGACCGGCACGCCATCGTCGCCTTCGGTGATACCACCGGCCGCTTCCGCGAGGGGACCGCGCATGACCGGTTGCGAATTACCGACCAGCGGCAACGGCATCGGTTGCGAGTTACCGGCGAACTCCACGGCAGGTGCGCCGCCGCTGTTAGGTTGTGGCGTGCCCTGGCCAAGCGGCAGTTGCGCCTGTTCGTTGGCAGGTGCGCCGGTGGTCGGTGCTTTGCTGCGACCCGGCATCAACCAGGCGGCGGCCACCGCGACCACGACAACGGCGGAAATCGCCAATACGTGTTTCTTCGGCATGTTGAACCCCATACTTGGACGCTTGACCGCAGAGCGGCTGGCAATCATGGCTTCGATCATTGCATCGCGGGCAACCTGATTGATGTTGCCAGGCCAGCCGTCGGAGCTTTCGTGAATATCAGAGATCTGATCCGCGGTAAAAAGTTCGATACCGCGACCTGCACCTTCTAGCCGCTGGTCCAGATACTCGCGGGTTTCTTCTTCGGTGTAAGGCTGCAGTTCGATGACGTGGAAGCGCTCTTCTTCAAGGTTCAACGCCTCGAGTTGCGCGATCAGCGAGGACTCGCCGAACAGGAACACATGCGGACGACCTTCCGGTGCACCCGCGGCCAGCTCCATCAAGGCTTCCAGTGCGGACTCGTCGAGCTGCTCGGCATCGTCCACCAGCAAATAGACTTCCTGACCCGTCAGCGCGAGCTGCACGACCTGAGACAGGATCGGGCCGATCTCTGCCTGAGCGACGTTCAACGCCTGGGCCACCTGACGCAGCACGCCAGCCGCATCGCCCGCGCCACGAGCGGAAACCACCACGCTCTGAACGGATTGTTTGTTGGTACTGGCCACCAGAGCCTGACGCAACAGGGTCTTGCCACTGCCTTGCGGGCCGGTAACCACCAGCAGCAACTGGCTGTAGCGGGCCAGGTGGTGCAGTTGCCCCAGCACCGGTTTGCGCTGGGCCGGGAAGAATTTGAAGCCAGGCACCCGTGGAGCAAAAGGGTCATGGCTTAACTGGTAATGGCCGAGGAAAGCCTCGTCGGCGTGCAAACTAGTCATCGGGATCTTATTAACCTTTAAGCTGAGCCAGGGCGCGGTAGTCCGCTCCCAGCGTGGCCTGTAGAACCTCTTTCGGATAATCGTCGGTCACCACCGCTTCGCCCATGTGGCGCAGCAGCACCAGGCGCAAACGACCGTCGATCACTTTCTTGTCAATTGCCATGTGTTCGAGAAAATCGGCTTCAGTCATCTCTTCGGGCGGAATGACCGGCAGGCCGGCACGCTGGAACAGGCGAATGCCGCGATCACGCTCCTGCTCGCTGATCCAGCCCAGGCGCGCGGACATCTCCAGGGCCATTACGGTGCCAGCAGCTACCGCCTCGCCATGTAGCCACACACCATATCCCATGTGGGTTTCGATGGCATGGCCGAAGGTGTGTCCCAGGTTCAGGGTGGCACGAACGCCGGTTTCCTTCTCGTCGGCACCGACCACCGCCGCCTTGGCCGCGCAGGAACGTTCGATCGCATACGTCAGGGCAACCTGGTCCAGGGCGCGCAGGCGATCGACGTTTTCTTCGAGCCAGGTGAGGAACGGCTCGTCGCAAATCAGCCCGTACTTGATGACTTCAGCCAGCCCGGCAGACAACTCGCGAGCCGGCAGGGTATTGAGGGAGGCGGTATCGATCAGGACCACGTTCGGCTGATAGAAGGCGCCGACCATGTTTTTGCCCAGGGGATGATTGATCCCGGTCTTGCCGCCGACCGAGGAGTCGACTTGCGACAGCAGGGTAGTCGGAACCTGGATGAAATCGACACCGCGCTGGTAGCAGGCAGCAGCAAAACCGGCCATGTCACCAATCACACCGCCGCCGAGGGCGATCACGGTGGTGCGGCGATCATGGCGTGCGGTCAGCAGACCGTCGAAAATCAGTTGCAGGGTTTCCCAGGTCTTGAAGGCTTCGCCGTCGGGCAGCACCACGGAAATCACCGAGAACTGCGCAAGGCTGCGGGTCAGACGTTCGAGATAGAGCGGCGCAACGGTTTCGTTGGAGATGATCGCCACTTGCCGCCCGCGAATATGCGGGGCCAGCAGCTCAGGCTGATCCAACAAACCTTCGCCAATATGAATCGGGTAGCTGCGCTCGCCTAGATCGACCTTGAGTGTCTGCATGTGTCCCCACAGTGAAGATGGAATCAGGCGTCCTGCCTTGAGTTATCGAATGTCCGCGGCATTTGCTGGTGTGACGCCGTTCGGCAACCTTGCGCCACAACCTTGAGCGGTCGTGGCAGGACGCCGAGGATAGCGCATTTCGCGCTGTGCTTTAACGGGGAGGCAGCTGCTGCAGGCGGTCAAGAATGTCGAGCACCACCATTCGCGGCGGTCGCTCATCGGTTTCCACCACCAGGTCGGCGATTTCCCGATACAGCGGATCGCGCAACTCCAGCAGGTCCCGAAGGGTCTTGGCCGGATCGGCAGTCCGCAACAGGGGTCGATTGCGGTCACGGGCGGTACGGCCAACCTGCTGTTCGACAGAAGCATGCAGATAAACCACCCGACCACCGGCGCGCAGTGCTCGACGGTTGGCTTCGCGCATGACCGCGCCGCCGCCGGTCGCCAGCACCACGCCATCGCAGCCGCACAGCTCGGCAATCATCGCCTGCTCGCGGTCACGAAAGCCCGGCTCGCCTTCCTTATCGAAAATCCATGGGATATTGGCGCCCGTGCGCAATTCAATTTCCTTATCGGAATCTTTGAATGGCAGGCGCAGCTCTTTGGCCAGCAACCGGCCGATGGTGCTTTTTCCAGCCCCCATCGGTCCAACAAGAATCAAATTTCGCACAGAATCAATGACTCACAGCAATCGCCTGATTGTTCATGATACGCGGAGTGAGAAATACCAGCAGCTCGGATTTTTTCTCCGAAACCACGTCACGCCGGAAAAGGCGGCCAAGATACGGCACATCACCGAGAAATGGCACCTTATCTACAACCTTGCTCTGAGTATTTGAGAAAACCCCACCGATCACGATGGTCTCGCCGTCATTGACGAGAACCTTGGCATTGACCTCGTTTTTCTTGATGGGCGGTACATCCTGCACCTTGTTCAGGTAGTCCGGTTCGTCCTTGGTGACCTTGACCTCCATGATGATCCGGTTGTCCGGGGTGATCTGCGGCGTCACTTCCAGCGACAGCGAGGCCTCCTTGAACGATACCGACGTAGCGCCGCTGGAGCTGGCTTCCTGGTACGGGATCTCGGTGCCCTTGAGGATTTTTGCGGTTTCCTTGTCGGAGGTAACCACCTTGGGTTGCGAGACGATTTCGCCGTTACCGGTTTTTTCCATCGCGGTCAGCTCAAGATCCAGCAGCACATTATCGGTGATGAAGGCGATGCCGAGCCCTGAAGTGTTGGCGGCGGTGCCCATGTCGACGAACGGTGAGTTGGTGCTGGTGCTGCCCGGCGTACCAATGGTCGACGACGCGTTGGCGCCGTTGCTGACACCGGATGTGTTCCAGTTGCCCTTGTTCTGCACCGAACCACCCCAACGCACACCGAGGCTCTTGTCGTAGTCGACGTTCGCTTCGACGATCCGAGCCTCGATCATCACCTGACGCACCGGGATATCCAGTTGCGCGACAATACGGCGCAGCTCGTCGAGACGGTCCTGGGTCTGGTAGGCGATGATGTTATTGGTTCGTTCATCGACGGTGATCGAACCCCGCTCGTCGACTTTCGCTTCGGCACTGGTCACTGACTGGAACAGCTTGGCGATATCGGCCGCCTTGGCGTAATTGACTTGCAGCAGCTCGCGACGCAAAGGCGCCAGTTCGGCGATCTGCTTCTGCGACTCCAGTTCCTGGCGTTCGCGGGCGGCAATCTCATCGGCCGGCGCCACCAGCAACACGTTACCGATCTTTCGTTTGTCCAGGCCCTTGGTTTTCAGCACCAGGTCCAGCGCCTGATCCCACGGCACGTTCTGCAAGCGCAAGGTAATGCCGCCCTGCACCGTGTCGCTGGCCACCAGATTGAGGTTGGTGAAATCGGCGATCAGTTGCAGCACCGAGCGCACGTCAATGTCCTGGAAGTTCAGCGAGAGCTTTTCACCGGTGTAGGCAAAACGCTCGGCGTTGCGCTTCTGCAAGTCGTCTACGGTCATCGGGCGGACGCTGACGGTCAGCTTGTTGTCGGTCTGATAGGTCGAGTAATCGAACGCGCCGCTGGGCTCAATGCTGATGGTCGCCCGGTCTCCCGTAGCGCTGGCGTTGACGAACTGCACAGGCGTGGCGAAATCCTTGACGTCCAGACGGACCCGCAACGGTTCCGGCAATTGGGTCCTGGCGAAACCGACGACAATCCTGCCATCGCGCTCCTGAATGTCCGGGGCGATGGACGGATCCGAGAGATCGATGACCACATTGCCTTCACCCTGGGTGCCGCGCTGGAAATCCACGCCGCGGATCGCCTTGCTCACCGGCGCATAGGCCTTGGCCGGCGCGGGAGTTGCCGTGGCGACGCGTGGCGGCTTGGATGCGGTTGCAGGTGCAGGTGCTGCGTTACTGGTTCCGCGCCCGACCACCACAAACAGATTATTGCCTTCGACACGAGCGGTGTACGGGGTCAATTGAGTCAGGTTGATGATCAGCCGCGTGCGGTCCTTGGCTTCCACCACCGTGGCACTGCGGGCATTGCCACCGCCCAGGTCGCGAGTCTTGCTCGTTAGCTGGCTGACCACACCAGGCAGGTCCAGCGCGATCCGCGCAGGCTGCTCCGTCGTGTAACCGTGGGGCGCTGGGGGCGCGCCATCGAATGACAGCTTCAACTCGACGCGGTCTCCCGGCAGCGCAGCGACATCCAGCGCTTTGAGGTTGGCCGCTTGTACCATCGGCGAAAGCAACGCTATCCATAGCGAAACTCCGAAGGTTGCGAAAATCCTGTTCATTATTCGAGTTCCACTATGAGTGCTCTTTCAAAGGGATGGTCCGCGGCCGTTCCAGCCAGGCGCCTTCGCCGTCAGGAACGATTTCGACCACATCGACTTGCGAGCCGCTGATGGCAACGATCCGGCCATCGTTACGTCCCAGGTAATCGCCGACCTTCAACCGATGCACACCGCCTGCCCCGCGCAACAGCGCAAAGGAGCCAGCCGCATTGGAGATCGTGCCGACCATTTCAAACTGCTCGATGTTGAAACCTTCGAGGTACTGCTTGACCCGGTTGGGATCAGGCTTGACGTTGCGTGAGCCGTGTTTCTGGCCAGCCAGGTCGACCTTGACCTGCCGGGAAAAGGGACTGCGCAGGTTAGCGGCGTTGTAGGTGAACGTTGGGTAAGACCGGAATGTCGGCGTTGGTTCAATCCTGCCCGGTGCACGCAGGCGCATTTCGTTCATGTACGCGTCCAGGTCGCGGAAGTCAGTGTCGCCGCCACAACCGGCCAGAACGACCAGTATTCCGATCATCGGGATAAAACGCATCGGGGTCATTTCTGCAGCCCCTTGTCGTTATACCGGTAAGTCTTGGCAAGGATGCTCATGCGCAATTTCGTCCCGCCCTCGGGGTTGGCCGGTGCGAGATCGAAGTCATGCAGGGTGACGATGCGCGGCAACCCGGCCACGCCACTGACGAACGTGGCGAGGTCGTGATACGCGCCGGTGACGGTGATCTGGATCGGCAGCTCGATGTAGAACGGCTGGGTGACCTCCGGCAGCAGCTTGATTTCTTCGAACTCCAGGCCACTGCCCAGACCGGTTCGAGTGATGTCCTCCAGCAGACCGGGCACTTCGGTGTCGCTGGGCAATTGCCGCAAGAGCACACCAAAGGAATTCTCCATTTCCTTCATCTGCTGGATGTATAACTCCAGATTCGCCGCCATGTGCGCCTTGGAGGCAAACTGCTCTTTGAGCGTCGACTCTTCCTCACGCTTGAGTTCCAGCTGGCTCTCAAGGTCGCTGATGGAAAAGCTGTAGCCCAGCGCCAGCACCAGAACCATCAGCAGCGCACCCGCCAGCGTCTTGATGGCAGGCGGCCAGGAACCCAGGTTGTTGGTGTCCAGATCGTTGATGTCAATCTTGCGCAAGCCTTCAATCCATTCGGCCAGCCTCATTGAACAGCCTCCGTAGCGGCTGGCTGGGTCTGGCGCACGGTCAACTGGAAGACGTTGGCCTGATCCAGCTGGCCGGCGGTGGTCGCCTTGACTTCCGTCAGGTTCGGCGCGTCGAACCAGTCCGATGCATCCAGGTTGCGCATAAGGTCTGACACACGGTTATTGGAATCTGCCGCGCCGGTAATGGACAGGGTCTTGCCTTCCATTTTCACCTCGGTGAAATACACCCCGTCCGGCAACGTACGCGCCAACTGATCGAAGATCCGCCCGCTGATCGGACGATTGCCTTGCAGGTCCTGGATGATGCGCATGCGCTCGACGAGCTGCTGGCGACGGGCCTTCAGATCACTGATCTGCTTGATCCGCTCGTCGACCACCGTAATCTGTTTACCGATGTAATCGTTTCGGGCGACTTGTCGATCGATGGCGCCATTGATGGCCTGGTCCGCAATCAGTAACGCTGCCACTGAGCCCACCAGCACACCCACCAGCGCCAGCAAGAAGCGTTTGCGCCGCTGTTCCCGCAGTTCTTCGCGCCAGGGTAAAAGGTTGATCCGCGCCATCAGTCGAAACTCCTGAGGGCCAGCCCGCAAGCGATCATCAGCGCCGGCGCATCGCTGGCCAGGGCGCCAGCGTTGACCTTGCTGCTCAGGGTCATGTTCGAGAAGGGATTGGCCACCTGCGTCGGCGTGCTCAAACGCTGCTCGATCAACCGGTCCAGCCCCGGCACCGATGCGGTACCACCGGCCAACAGGATGTGATCCACAGCGTTGTACTGCCCGGAGGCGAAGAAAAACTGCAACGATCGCGACACCTGCTGCACCAGCGCATCACGAAATGGCTGCAGCACCTCGCTGACGTAGTCGTCCGGCAAACCGCCCTGCTTCTTTGCCAACCCTGCTTGCTCGAGGGTCAGGCCATAACGTCGCTGGATTTCTTCCGTCAGTTGACGACCACCGAACAATTGTTCGCGGGTGTAGATGATGCGTCCGTTGTACAGGACGCTGAGCGTGGTCATGGTCGCACCGATGTCGACCACGGCAACCGTCAGACGGTCCTGAGCGGCTGCCAGCTGTCCGGCCAGCAAACCGAAGGATCGCTCCAGCGCATAGGCCTCGACATCGACCACGCGAGCGGTCAGGCCGGCCAGTGCGAGCGCCGCCTCACGGACTTCGACGTTTTCCTTGCGACAGGCAGCCAGCAACACATTGACCCGTTCGGGGTTGCGCGCCGATGCACCCTGGACTTCGAAGTCGATGGCCACTTCGTCCAGCGGATAAGGGATGTATTGATCAGCCTCGATTTTCAGCTGGTTTTCCAACTCGTCGTCGGAAAGACCGGCATCCATTTCGATGGTCTTGGTGATCACCGCCGAGCCGGCAACGGCCACTGCGACGTTCCTGAGACTGGTTCTGGCCTTGAGCAGCACGCGCGTGAGTGCCTGACCCACGCCTTCGAGCTCGGCGATATTTTTCTCGACCACCGCGCTGGCAGGCAACGGCTCTACCGCATAGGCTTCGACCCGGTAGCGGTCGCCCTGGCGGCTTAACTCCAGAAGCTTCACCGACGTAGAGCTGATGTCGATCCCCAAAAGCGTATTGGCCTTTTTATTGAAGAGTCCTAGCACTACCAATTCCCTATGACTATCCGTGAGTTACGGACTCTGTAATGTCCATTGCGTTCCATCCACCCGTCTTGACAGCAGCGCAAATGACGCTCTCGACGGAAAAATGCTTATAATGCCCAGCGATTTTTTCCGCTTTTTACGTCAAGCGCGGGTCGTTCTCCTTTTTTACCTGAACCCTGATGCCTCATTCATTCTTTGCCCTGGATATCCCAAAGCCTTGATTCGTCTGCTGAAGTTTTTCGGTTGGTCCATCGTCGCCGTTTTCTGCGGACTGCTTCTTGGTCTGACCGGCGCTTTTCTTTACCTTAGCCCCGGATTGCCGTCTGTGGAGGCGCTGAGAAGCATTCAGTTGCAGATTCCTCTAAGGGTATACAGCAGCGATAACAAGTTGATCGCAGAATTTGGCGAAATGCGCCGCACTCCGATCCGTTTCGCCGATATTCCTCCCAATTTCATAAATGCGTTACTAAGTGCTGAAGACGACAATTTCGCCAACCATTATGGCGTCGATCCCAGCAGCCTGATGCGCGCCGCCACCCAATTGGTCAAAAGCGGCCACATTCAGTCCGGCGGCAGCACCATCACCATGCAGGTGGCGAAGAACTTCTTCCTGACCAGCGAACGCAGCTTTTCGCGCAAGACCACTGAAATCCTCCTGGCGCTGCAGATCGAACGGCAGCTGACCAAGGACGAGATCCTTGAGCTGTACGTCAACAAGATCTACCTCGGCAACCGCGCCTACGGCATCGAGGCGGCGGCGCAAGTGTATTACGGCAAGTCGATTCGTGACGTCAGCCTGGCGCAGATGGCGATGATCGCCGGTTTGCCAAAAGCCCCGTCGCGCTTCAACCCGCTGGCCAACCCGGCGCGCAGCAAGGAGCGTCGCGACTGGATCCTGGGGCGCATGTACAAGCTCGGAAAAATCACCGAAGCCGATTACACCGCTGCGATCAACGAGCCGCTGAACGCCAGTTATCACGTGCCTACCCCGGAAGTGAACGCGCCCTACATCGCTGAAATGGCTCGTGCCGAAATGGTCGGCCGCTATGGCAGCGATGCCTACACCGAAGGTTTCCGCGTCACGACCACCGTGCCGAGAAACCTGCAGGAAATGGCCAACACCGCGCTTCACGAAGGCTTGATGACTTACGATCAGCGCCATGGTTATCGCGGTCCCGAGTCACGCCTGCCGGGCAAGACGCGTGAAGCCTGGGCCGCCGAACTGACCAAGCAACGCACGATCAGCAGCCTTGAACCCGCCATCGTCACTCAGGTCGACAAGACCGGCCTGCAGGTGATGACCCGTACCGGCGACGAGCATGTTGGCTGGGACAGCATGAAATGGGCGCGGCCGTTCCTGAACACCAACAGCATGGGTGCCAACCCGAAGCAGCCGTCGGATGTTGCCCAGGTCGGCGACTTGATTCGCGTGCAACGCCAGCCGGACAATTCGCTGAAGTTCAGCCAGATCCCGCAAGCACAAGGCGCGCTGGTTTCTCTTGATCCGCAGAACGGCGCCATTCGCTCGCTGGTCGGCGGCTTCGCCTTCGAGCAGAGCAATTACAACCGCGCCCTGCAGGCCAAGCGTCAGCCGGGCTCGAGCTTCAAACCGTTCGTCTACAGCGCCGCACTGGATAACGGCTACACCGCCGCCAGCCTGGTGAACGACGCACCGATCGTGTTCGTCGACGAATACCTGGACAAGGTCTGGCGCCCGAAGAACGACACCAACACTTTCCTCGGCCCTATCCGCCTGCGCGAAGGGCTCTACAAGTCGCGCAACCTGGTGTCGATCCGTCTGTTGCAGGCCCTGGGCATTGATCGCACCATCGACTACATCAGCAAGTTCGGCTTCAACAAGCAGGACCTGCCGCGCAATCTGTCGCTGGCCCTGGGCACCGCGACCCTGACGCCAATGGAAATCGCCACCGGCTGGAGCACGTTTGCCAACGGCGGCTACAAGATCAGCCCGTACATCATCGACAAGATCGAAAGCCGTAATGGCGACACGCTGTTCGTCGCCAACCCGCCGAGCGTGCCGAAAGGTGGTGTCGCAACGGATGGCATTGCCGCCCCCGCGGCCGAGGCCTTTACGGTCAACGCGACGCCGGGTGAGGCTCCGGGCCAACCCGCGCCTCAGGCACCCGCCGTGGCTGAACGCATTGTCGATGGCCGTACCACTTACATCCTCAACAGCATGCTCGAGGACGTGATTAAGCTCGGCACTGGCCGCCGCGCACTGGCCATGGGTCGCCCCGATATCGCAGGCAAGACCGGTACCACCAACGAATCCAAGGACGCGTGGTTCTCGGGCTACAACGCTGATTACGTGACCACCGTCTGGACCGGTTTCGACCAGCCGGAAAGCCTGGGCAAGCGCGAGTTCGGCGGCACTGTGGCGCTGCCGATCTGGATGAATTACATGGCAGCCGCGCTCAAGGACAAGCCGCCGCATACGCAGCCAGAGCCGGAAGGCATTCTGAGCCTGCGGGTTGATCCGGTCAGTGGTCGCGCAGCCACCCCAGGCACGCCAGGCGCGTACTTCGAGCTGTTCAAGGCCGAAGATACGCCGCCCTCGGTGAATGAGCTGGGTAACGGCAACGCGCCGGGAAGCCCACTGCCAGCGGATGAAGCGGCGCCTATCGATTTGTTCTGATCGCGCGGCACAATGCAAAAGCCCCGCCTTCGATGGAAGTGCGGGGCTTTTTATCGCCTGTCGTTTCTACGCTGTATGACGCGGCCTCTTCGCGGGCGATACAAAGGCCCAGATGCAAAAAGGCCCCGACTCATACGAATCGGGGCCTCTGATCGAAGCGCTACAACGGCTTAGCCGTTGAACACGTCATCCACGCTTTTCAGCGGGTAGTTCTTCGGATACGGCAGGGTGGCCACACCGGTCTCGATCGCAGCCTTGGCCACGGCATCGGAGATCAGGGTGATCAGACGGGCATCCATTGGTTTCGGGATGATGTACTCACGGCCGAATTCCAGTTTGATGCCGCCGTAGGCGTCGCACACTTCCTGAGGAACCGGCAGTTTGGCCAGTTCACGCAGGGCGTTGGCCGCCGCCACTTTCATCTCTTCGTTGATGCGCTTGGCGCGAACGTCCAGGGCACCACGGAAGATGAACGGGAAGCCCAGTACGTTGTTGACCTGGTTCGGGTAGTCCGAACGGCCGGTGGCCATGATCACGTCGTCACGGGTAGCGTGAGCCAGTTCCGGGGCGATTTCCGGATCCGGGTTCGAGCACGCGAATACGATCGGGTTGGCCGCCATGGACTTCAGGCCCTCAGCGCTCAGCAGGTTCGGGCCGGACAGGCCAACGAACACGTCCGCGCCTTGCAGGGCATCTGCCAAGGTGCGCTTGTCGGTCGCGTGAGCGAAGACAGCCTTGTACTGGTTCAGGTCGTCACGGCCGGAGTGGATCACACCGGTACGGTCGACCATGTAGATGTTTTCGATGTTGGCGCCCATGCTCACCAGCAATTTCATGCAGGAGATGGCGGCAGCACCGGCGCCCAGGCAGACGATCTTGGCGTCGGCGAGGGTTTTGCCAGCGATTTCCAGGGCGTTGATCATACCGGCCGCGGTCACGATCGCGGTGCCATGCTGGTCATCGTGGAACACTGGAATGTCGCACTGCTCGATCAGAGCACGTTCGATCTCAAAGCACTCAGGCGCCTTGATGTCTTCCAGGTTGATGCCACCGAAGGTAATGGAGATACGCTTAACGGTGTCGATGAAGGCTTGCGGGCTTTCGGAATCGACTTCGATGTCGAATACGTCGATGCCGGCGAAGCGCTTGAACAGCACGCCTTTACCTTCCATCACGGGCTTGGAAGCCAACGGGCCGAGGTTGCCCAGGCCCAGAATCGCGGTGCCATCGGAAATGACTGCAACCAGGTTGCCTTTGCCGGTGTATTTGTAGGCCAGTTCAGGGTCGCGAGCGATTTCGCGTACTGGTTCGGCTACGCCGGGGCTGTAGGCCAGCGACAGGTCGCGGGCGGTAGCGGTGGCCTTGGTGAGCTCGACACTCAGCTTACCTGGACGAGGATGGGCGTGATATTCGAGAGCGGCAGTTTTCAGATCAGACATGGGGGCATTCCGCTTTTACTGTTGGACAGACTGGTCAGCGAGGATACGCGCCTCGCAAAGTCCCCACAAGACTGACCAGTCACCCCTGTCAAGCGCCCGGCCCTACGACTTTGGGCCAAGAGCCACGGAACATAAGGGATAGACTGTTCACAATCGACATAAAAAATGTCTACAATTTTTTATCAGGGCGCCGCTTGCAGCATCGCCGGATCGGTCAGAGGCAGGAGCCAGCGCGCCTGCCCCTGTTTCAATCCGCCACGGCGGGAACGGTCCACCACCCAGCCACGTGCCTCGATCTGGCTGCCCTTCAAGCGCTCCAGCGCCGCGACGTCGAACTGCCCCAGCAAATTGGGTGCAACTCGCAGTACAAGCGAATCCTGCAACTCGATCCAAACGCCGCCGCGATTGCGCTGAACCTTGCTCACACGCCCACTGACCACGGCGAAACCGGACGCGTTGATCTGCTCCGCTTTCAGTACAGGTGACTGACGCCAAACGCCGAGCCCGGCCTGTCGCGCACTGTGTTCCGCCGCTTGCTGACAGGTGACCAGATCGACATTCGGCGCGACCGCCACCTGAAACCCAAGGCCCTCAGCGAGCATCTGCGCTTCGAGGTTGACGCCATCGGCGCCATAGAGGTGTGCAAGGGTGCGACCGTAGTGATCCTTGCTCTCTTTACCCGGGAGCACGCTGACCCGCCCGTCGCTGGCAGCCACCAAGGCTTCCAGACGTTTGCGCGCCGCCACGGCGAACGGCTCGTCGGAGCGGCCCTGCTTGCCCAGCTCCGGCGTATTCAAGCCAATCATGCGCACACTGCGGCCATCGCTCAGGCGCACTGTGTCGCCATCCACCACGCGTTGCACCGCGACCGACGCCAGCCCACTCGGCACAGGGCAGAAGGCCTGGGCGCCCGAGAACCAAATCGCGGACACAAAAAAGGCGCCCACGAGGGACGCCTTTTTCATTAGCAAGGTAAAGCCCATGGGGCTTTCGAACCTTACTCTGCTGCAGCAGCAGGCTTCTTGCCGAAAGCACCGAAGCGGTCTGCGAAGCGCTGTACACGGCCGCCAGTATCCAGAGTCTTCTGCTTACCGGTGTAGAACGGGTGGCACTCGTTGCATACGTCGATCGCCAGAGGCTTGGCCAGGTTCGAACGAGTTTCGAACTTGTTGCCACAGCTGCAGGTAACTGCGGTGATTTCGTATGTTGGATGGATATCGGCTTTCATGATGAATTCCTCAGGCTAGCGTGCCGCCACTCAACACCATTGTTGAATACCGCACGTAATTAGGCCGCGGATTCTACCAGACAATCTCAATCACGCAAGCTGTCGCTGAGACCGACCGTCTGCTAGGCTCCCGGCCTTCCTCACCGCTCAATCATCGAGAAAATAGCCGCGTGCCCGACGCCATTCTGCGCCTCGCCCTGCCTTCGCCCCTGCGCCGCCTGTTCGATTACCGCGCCCCTGCCGGGGTCCTGCGCGACCAGTTGCAACCGGGCATGCGCTTGCGGGTGCCGTTCGGCCGGCGGGAGATGATCGGGATTCTGGTGGAGGTCACCGACACCAGTGAAGTACCGGCAGAAAAACTCAAACCGGCCCTGGCCCTGCTCGACGCCACACCGCCCTTGCCACCCGCATTATTCAAGCTGTGCCTGTGGACCTCTCAGTATTATCAGCACAGCCTCGGCGACACCTTGAGCTGGGCGCTGCCGGTGTTGTTGCGTCAGGGTGAGCTGGCCGAAGCGCGCCAGGAACGTTTCTGGTCCGCCGCGCCTGGCGCCAGCCTCGATGACCCGCGTATCGCCCGCGCCCCGCGTCAGCGTGAAGCGCTGGCGACACTGGCCCAGCATCCCCACGGCGTCGCTCATCAATTGCTGAGCAAACTGATGCTGAGCAAGGACAGCCTCGACCTGCTGCTGGCCAAGGACCTGGTGCAAGTCGAAATCCGCAAGCACGCTCCCGGCGCGCGCCACGAGCATTGGCTGGCGCAACCCGAGTTGCCGCTCAACCCTGAGCAACGGGCCGCTTATGAAGCGATTCGCGCCGGGTTCGACAGTTATCACGCGTTCCTGCTGGCCGGCGTCACCGGCAGCGGCAAGACCGAAGTCTATTTGCAGCTGATTCGTGAAACCCTCGAAGCCGGCAAGCAAGCACTGGTGTTGATCCCGGAGATCAACCTCGGCCCGCAAACCCTGGCGCGCTTCGAGCAACGATTCAATGCGCGCATCGCGCTGATCCACTCGGCGGTCAACGACCGCGAGCGTCTTGAAGCCTGGCTCGCCGCCCGGGATGGCGACGCCGACATTATTATCGGCACCCGCTCGGCGCTGTTCACACCGATGAAAAATCCCGGCCTGATCATCATCGACGAAGAGCACGACGGCTCCTATAAACAGCAGGAAGGCCTGCGCTATCACGCCCGCGACCTGGCATTGGTGCGCGCACGACAGGAAAACATCCCGATCGTGCTCGGCTCTGCCACGCCTTCGCTGGAAAGCCTGCACAACGCCTACACCGGTCGGTACGGCCTCCTACGGCTGAACGAGCGGGCGGGCGGCGCGAAGCAACCGCGCTTCCTTCGCCTGGATGTGAAAAGTCGCCCGCTCGACAGCGGTATTTCCGGGCCAATGCAGCAAGCCATTGGCCAGACACTCGCAGCCGGCCAACAAGTGTTGGTGTTTCTCAACCGTCGAGGTTTCGCGCCGACGCTGTTGTGCCACGACTGTGGCTGGATGTCCGAATGCCAGCGCTGCGACGCGCGGATGACCGTGCACCAGCGCTCCGGCGAACTGCGCTGCCACCATTGCGGCTACGTCGAACGCGTGCCCCGGCACTGTCCGAAATGCGGCAAGGTCGACTTGCGACCCGTCGGCGCCGGCACCGAACGTGCCGAAGAACGCCTGGCCATCCTGTTTCCGGACGTGCCGGTGCTGCGGGTCGACCGCGACAGCACATCGCGCAAGGACGCGATGAATCAGTTGTTCGCGACCATTCAGAAGGGTCAGCCATGCATTCTGGTGGGCACGCAGATGCTTGCCAAAGGGCATCACTTTCCACGAGTAACGCTGGTGTCGATTCTCGATGCCGACGGCGGACTGTTCTCCGGCGACTTCCGCGCCAGCGAGCGCATGGCGCAACTGATCGTTCAGGTGGCCGGACGTGCGGGCCGGGCTGAAGAGCCGGGCAAGGTGATTATCCAGACGCATCTGGCGGATCATCCGCTGCTGGTGCAATTGACCGAACAAGGTTACTTCGCCTTTGCCGAGCAGGCGCTGAGCGAGCGGCGTTCTGCCGGTTTGCCGCCATTTGCACATTTGGCGCTGCTGCGGGCGGAAGCGCACAAACCGGGGCAGGCGGAAGGGTTTCTGGATGAAGCATGCAGTGAGGCTGAACGGTTGCTGGCCGAACAGAACCTGACCGGGATCGAGCTGCTAGGGCCAGTGCCGGCGCCGATGGAACGCCGGGCCGGGCGTTATCGCGCGCAGTTGTTACTGCAAGCGACGGCGCGGGCGCCGCTGCATCGGTTACTGGCCAATTGGTTGCTGGTACTGGAGCAGATGCCGAGCGGGCGGGCGGTGCGCTGGTCGCTGGATGTCGACCCTGTAGATTTATACTGAAACCCAGTGGCGAGTAAGCTTGCTCCCGCTCGATTGCGAAGCGGCCGCAAACTGCCAACCGAGAACCGCCAGACAGATTAAGGCGACTGATTTAGGACCGCTACGCGCCCCAGCGGGAGCAAGCTCCCTCGCCACAAGGGAATCATCCGCCGTAAGTCCGCAATGAACCTACAATGGTTGGCAAGCCCGCCTTCGCAACGGATAATGCCCAGTTTTTCCACCAGCGCATCGAAGCGCCGCCGCGCTTGCGGTCGAAAGAGAAGACCATGAAAGACACCATTCGCCAGCTGATCCAACAAGCCATCACCCAACTCGTCAACGAAGGTGTGTTGCCTGAAGGCCTGTCGCCGGCGATCCAGGTGGAAAACTCCCGCGACAAGAAGAACGGCGATTTCGCCAGCAACATCGCCATGATGCTGGCCAAGCCTGCCGGCATGAAGCCGCGGGATCTGGCCGAAAAAATCATCGCTGCACTGCCGGCCGACGAGAACGTCACCAAGACCGAGATCGCCGGTCCTGGCTTCCTGAACTTCTTCCAGAATACCCAGGCCCTGGCTACGCGCCTCGACGCCGCTTTGGCCGACGAGCACATCGGCGTACGCAAGGCCGGCCCGGTGCAACGCACGGTTGTCGATCTGTCCGCACCGAACCTGGCAAAAGAGATGCACGTCGGTCACTTGCGCTCGACCATCATCGGCGACGGCGTGGCCCGGGTGCTGGAATTCCTCGGCGACGAAGTGATCCGCCAGAACCACGTGGGCGACTGGGGCACCCAGTTCGGCATGTTGATGGCGTACTTGCAGGAAAACCCGATCACCAGCGACGAGCTGTCGGACCTGGAAAACTTCTACCGCGCCGCCAAGCAACGCTTCGACGAATCCGAAGAGTTCGCCGACCGCGCCCGTGGCCTGGTGGTCAAGCTGCAAGCCGGCGACCCGGACTGCCTGGCGCTGTGGACCAAGTTCAAGGACATCTCGCTGTCCCACTGCCAGAAAATCTACGAACTGCTGAACGTCAAACTGACCATGGCCGACGTGATGGGCGAAAGCGCCTACAACGACGACCTGATCAACGTGGTCAACGACCTCAAGGCCGCCGGCATGCTGGTCGAGAGCAACGGCGCGCAGTGCGTGTTCCTCGACGAATTCAAGAACGCCGACGGCGACCCGCTGCCGGTGATCATCGTCAAGGCGGATGGCGGCTACCTCTATGCGACCACCGACCTGGCGGCCGTGCGTTACCGCAGCGGCAAGCTGAAGGCTGATCGCGCGCTGTATTTTGTCGACCAGCGCCAGGCCTTGCACTTCCAGCAAGTGTTCGCGGTCGCCCGCAAGGCCGGCTTCGTGACGCACCCGATGGAAATGGAACACATGGGCTTCGGCACCATGAATGGCGCCGATGGCCGTCCGTTCAAGACCCGTGATGGCGGCACCGTGAAGCTGATCGACCTGCTGACCGAAGCCCAGGAACGCGCCTACACCCTGGTGAAGGACAAGAACCCGGAGCTGGCCGAGGCCGAGCTGCGCAACATCGCCAAGGTCGTGGGCATTGGCGCGGTGAAATACGCCGACCTGTCCAAGCACCGCACCAGCGACTACAGCTTCAACTTCGACCTGATGCTGAACTTCGAAGGCAACACCGCGCCGTACCTGCTGTACGCGTATACCCGCGTGGCGGGCGTGTTCCGCAAGCTCGGCAAGGACTTCAGCGAAGTCGAAGGGCAGATCGTCCTGGAAGCCGCGCATGAACATGAGCTGGCTGCCAAACTCGCGCAATTCGGTGAAATACTGAACAACGTGGCCGAGAAAGGCACCCCGCACATCCTCTGCACCTACCTGTACGACGTTGCCGGCCTGTTCTCCAGCTTCTACGAGAACTGCCCGATCCTCAGCGCTGAAACCCCGGCGCAAATGCAAAGCCGCCTGCGCCTCGCCGCGCTGACCGGCCGCACTCTCAAGCAAGGCCTGGAACTCTTGGGTCTGGAAACTCTGGAGCGTATGTAAGTTGGCTGCCAAGAAAAAACCTGCACCCAAGCGTGGCGCCAGCCGTTACCAAGCTCCTGCAAAGCAACCGATTCCGGGCTGGCTGTGGATGGCCATCGGCCTGACGGTCGGCGCGTTCATTGTGTTCCTGATGAAGCTGGAACCGGGCAAGGGTAGCGAGAGCGTCAAGCGCGAGAAGATCGAGCAGCAGAAAGCCAGCAAGATCGCCGAGGCCAACAAGACCCCGCCGAGCCCGACGCAACCGGTGAAGCCGAAGTACGACTTCTACACCCTGCTGCCGGAATCGGAAGTGATCGTGCCGCCGGATGCCGTGCCGGAGAAAACGCCGCCGACGCCGGCTGTACCGACCACGCCGGTCACACCAGCGGAAGCGGCGAAGATCGACACTGCGCGCGCTCAAGCGGCATTGGCCGGCATCACCCCGCCACCGCCGCCACCCGTGGCCAAGGCCGCGCCGGTGACCAAGTTTTTCCTGCAGGCCGGCTCGTTCCGCAAGGAAGCCGATGCCGACAAGGTGCGTGCGCAGATCATCTTGCTCGGTCAGGCGGTGGCGGTTGAATCCGGCACGGTCAAAGACGAGACCTGGTATCGCGTTTTGGTTGGACCGTTCAGCAACCGCGAACAACTGACCACCGCGCAGAAGCAACTGGCCGGCGCGGGCTTCAGCAACCTGTTGTTACAACAACGCCAGAACCGCTGATTCCCCCGGGACACAACCTGCTTTGTGGCGAGGGAGCTTGCTCCCGCTGGAGTGCGAAGCGCTCCCAATTCAGCCATCGCGGCTTATAGACAAACCGCGATGGCCGGATTTACGACTGCTTCGCAGCCGAGCGGGAGCAAGCTCCCTCGCCACAGGTATTCGCTCCAAGCCTTTTTTGCGAGCTGCACACCGCTCGTCCCCCGCCATACCCCGCAGTTGAAAAACGCTCCACCACCCCCATATGAGTTGGCATAAGGCATTTTCGCCCCGCTGCGTGGAGACTCTCCCTTGACCACCATCGTTTCAGTTCGCCGCCACGGCAAAGTCGTCATGGGCGGCGACGGCCAGGTTTCTCTCGGCAATACCGTGATGAAAGGCAACGCGAAGAAAGTTCGTCGCCTGTACCACGGCCAGGTTATCGCCGGTTTTGCCGGGGCCACCGCTGACGCCTTCACCCTCTTCGAGCGCTTCGAAGGCCAGCTCGAGAAACATCAAGGTCACCTGGTTCGCGCCGCCGTCGAACTCGCCAAAGAATGGCGCACCGACCGCTCCCTCAGCCGCCTCGAAGCCATGCTCGCGGTCGCCAACAAAGACGCGTCCCTGATCATCACCGGCAACGGCGACGTGGTCGAACCCGAAGAAGGCCTGATCGCCATGGGTTCCGGTGGCGGTTACGCCCAGGCTGCCGCCAGCGCGCTGCTGAAGAAAACCGATCTGTCCGCCCGCGAAATCGTCGAAACCGCGCTCGGCATCGCCGGCGACATCTGCGTATTCACCAACCACACCTTCACCATTGAGGAGCAGGACCTCGCCGAGTAAGCCTGTTCCGGCCTTAGCGCCACGGCTCACTTTTGCTTGAGGACCGCCAATTACTATGTCCATGACTCCCCGTGAAATCGTCCACGAACTCAATCGTCACATCATCGGCCAGGACGATGCCAAGCGCGCCGTCGCCATCGCGCTGCGCAACCGCTGGCGCCGGATGCAGCTGCCGGAAGAACTGCGCGTTGAAGTCACACCCAAGAACATCCTGATGATCGGCCCGACCGGTGTCGGTAAAACCGAGATCGCCCGTCGCCTGGCCAAACTGGCCAACGCGCCGTTCATCAAGGTCGAAGCGACCAAGTTCACCGAGGTCGGCTACGTCGGTCGCGACGTCGAGTCGATCATTCGTGATCTGGCTGACGCCGCTATCAAGCTGCTGCGCGAACAGGAAATGACCAAGGTTCGCCACCGCGCCGAAGACGCCGCCGAAGAGCGCATCCTCGACGCCCTGCTGCCACCGGCGCGCATGGGTTTCAGCAACGATGACACCCCGTCGGCCGACTCCAACACCCGCCAGCTGTTCCGCAAGCGCCTGCGCGAAGGTCAGCTGGATGACAAGGAGATCGAAATCGAAGTCGCCGAAGTGGCCGGCGTCGATATCTCCGCGCCACCGGGCATGGAAGAAATGACCAACCAGCTGCAAAGCCTGTTCGCCAACATGGGCAAGGGCAAACGCAAGAGCCGCAAGCTTAAGGTCAAGGAAGCGCTGAAGCTGGTGCGCGACGAAGAAGCCAGCCGCCTGGTCAACGATGAAGAGTTGAAGGCCAAGGCGCTGGAAGCGGTCGAGCAGCACGGCATTGTGTTCATCGACGAAATCGACAAGGTGGCCAAGCGCGGTAACTCCGGTGGCGTCGATGTGTCTCGTGAAGGCGTACAGCGCGACCTGCTGCCGCTGATCGAAGGCTGCACCGTCAACACCAAACTGGGCATGGTCAAGACCGACCACATCCTGTTCATCGCTTCCGGCGCATTCCACTTGAGCAAGCCGAGCGATCTGGTGCCTGAGTTGCAAGGTCGTCTGCCGATCCGTGTCGAGCTGAAAGCGCTGACACCGGAAGATTTCGAACGCATTCTCAGCGAGCCGCACGCGTCGCTCACCGAGCAATATTGCGCACTGCTGAAAACCGAAGGCCTGGCCATCGAGTTCCAGCCGGACGGCATCAAGCGCATCGCCGAGATCGCCTGGCAGGTCAACGAGAAGACCGAGAACATCGGTGCCCGTCGCCTGCACACCTTGCTTGAGCGACTGCTCGAAGAGGTGTCGTTCAGCGCCGGTGACCTGGCCAGCGCCCACGACGGCAAGGTGATCCTGATCGACGCCGACTACGTCAACAGCCACCTGGGCGAATTGGCGCAGAACGAAGACCTGTCCCGTTATATCCTGTAAGCAACATTCTGTGTGAGCGGGCTCCTGTGGCGAGGGAGCTCGCTCCCGCTGGGTCGCGAAGCGGCCCCGAAATCGGCGAATGCTGTCTGTCAGCAAAACCCGTTCGCCGGATTTACGACTGCTGCGCAGCCGAGCGGGAGCAAGCTCCCTCGCCACAGGATCACCCGCCACCCTCAAGACGGATGACCGGCCCATGACGACCCAACTCCCCACCGACATCAAGCTGCACAAAGCCTCGAAAACCCTGTCGCTGAAATACGCGTCCGGCGAGGAGCATCACCTGCCCGCCGAGTTCCTGCGCGTGCACTCTCCTTCCGCCGAGGTCCAGGGCCACGGCAAACCTATCCTGCAATTTGGCAAGATCGGCGTAGGCCTGACCAAGGTAGAACCGGCCGGTCAGTACGCACTGAAATTGACCTTCGACGATGGCCACGACAGCGGCCTGTTCACCTGGGATTACTTGTACCAGTTGGGCGTGCGTCAGGAGGATCTCTGGAACGATTATCTTGCCGAACTGAAAGCGGCCGGAAAGACCCGCGACCCGAACGAGTCTGTCGTCAAGCTGATGCTCTAGCCCAGGCTTCTTGCGCTTTAGAGGGCATTTTCTAATTTCATCTGTTTGAATGCTTGGCCGCGAGGCCAGTCATTGGCCTGCTTGCGAAAAAAATTAAACTCGGGTAACCAATGGAGCTGGCAAGTTCCCTGCAGTGCTCTCTGCGAACGAAAAAGCAGCGATGCAGAATTAACGGTCACCCGAGCAGTAGTACCTGGCATTGGCTGTGTACCTACACAGCTGGACCCTGGTACTCGTCTCAGGACAATGGAGCGTCGTAGATGAGTAACAAGAATAACGATGACTTGAAGTATCAGGCCTCGGAAAACACCCTGGGGCTGAATCCTGTCGTTGGGCTGCGTGGAAAGGATCTACTGGCTTCTGCTCGAATGGTGCTCAGGCAGGCCATCCGGCAACCGATTCATAGCGCCAGGCATGTCGCTCATTTCGGCCTTGAACTCAAGAACGTGCTCTTCGGCAAGTCCGAGCTGCAACCGACCAGCGATGACCGTCGCTTCCACGATCCGGCCTGGAGCCAGAACCCGCTCTACAAACGTTATTTGCAAACTTACCTGGCGTGGCGCAAGGAACTCCACGACTGGATCGACGACAGCAACCTCGGGCCCAAGGATGTGGCACGCGGGCATTTCGTGATCAACCTCATGACCGAGGCCATGGCCCCGACCAACAGTGCGGCCAACCCGGCGGCGGTCAAACGTTTCTTCGAAACCGGTGGCAAGAGCCTGCTCGACGGCCTCTCGCACCTGGCCAAGGATCTGGTGCACAACGGCGGTATGCCGAGCCAGGTCAACATGGGCGCGTTCGAAGTCGGCAAGAGCCTGGGCGTGACCGAAGGCGCCGTGGTCTTTCGCAACGACGTGCTGGAGCTGATCCAGTACCGGCCGACCACCGAGCAGGTGCACGAGCGCCCGTTGCTGGTGGTGCCGCCGCAGATCAACAAGTTCTATGTATTCGACCTGAGCCCGGACAAAAGCCTGGCGCGTTTTTGCCTGCGCAATCACGTGCAGACTTTCATCGTCAGCTGGCGCAACCCGACCAAGGAGCAACGCGAGTGGGGTCTTTCGACCTACATCGAAGCGCTCAAGGAAGCGGTCGACGTGGTCACCGCGATCACCGGCAGCAAAGACGTGAACATGCTCGGCGCCTGCTCGGGCGGCATCACCTGCACCGCGCTGCTGGGCCACTACGCCGCGATCGGCGAGAAGAAGGTCAACGCCCTCACCTTGCTGGTGAGCGTGCTGGACACCACGCTGGACAGCGACGTGGCCCTGTTCGTCGACGAGCAGACCCTCGAAGCCGCCAAGCGTCATTCCTATCAGGCCGGTGTGCTGGAAGGCCGTGACATGGCGAAGGTCTTCGCCTGGATGCGGCCCAACGATCTGATCTGGAACTACTGGGTCAACAACTACCTGCTCGGCAACGAGCCGCCGGTGTTCGACATTCTGTTCTGGAACAACGACACCACACGGTTGCCCGCCGCATTCCACGGCGACCTGATCGAGATGTTCAAAAACAACCCGCTGATTCGTCCGGACGCACTGGAAGTGTGCGGCACGCCGATTGATCTGAAACAGGTCACGGCGGACATCTATTCCCTGGCCGGCACCAACGACCACATCACCCCGTGGAAGTCCTGCTACAAATCGGCGCAACTGTTCGGTGGCAAGGTTGAGTTCGTGTTGTCCAGCAGCGGGCATATCCAGAGCATTCTGAACCCGCCGGGCAATCCGAAATCACGTTACATGACCAGCACCGAGATGCCGATGAAGGCCGAGGACTGGCAGGAAAATTCCACCAAGCACACCGATTCCTGGTGGCTGCACTGGCAGGCCTGGCAAGCGGAACGTTCGGGCGAACTGAAAAAAGCTCCGACAAAACTGGGCAACAAGGCTTACCCCGCGGGTGAAGCTGCACCAGGCACTTACGTACATGAGCGGTAAATGACACACCCCGATCCGCTGCAGGAGCGGAGCCTGCTCAGCACCTGCAGCGGATCGGGATAATTAACCCACAGGGCTTGAAGCATGCCGCAACCGTTCATTTTTCGTACCGTCGACCTGGATGGCCAGACCCTCCGCACGGCGGTACGCCCCGGCAAGCCTCACTTGACGCCCTTGCTGATTTTCAATGGCATCGGCGCCAACCTGGAGCTGGTGTTTCCGTTCGTCGCGGCGTTGGACCCGGACCTCGAAGTCATCGCTTTCGATGTCCCGGGTGTTGGTGGCTCGTCGACACCGAACCGGCCGTATCGTTTTCCGGGCCTGGCCAAACTCACGGCACGGATGCTCGATTATCTCGATTACGGGCGAGTCAACGTGATCGGTGTGTCGTGGGGCGGCGCCCTCGCCCAGCAGTTTGCCTACGACTATCCCGAGCGCTGCAAAAAACTGGTGCTGGCGGCGACGGCGGCAGGTGCGGTGATGGTGCCGGGCAAGCCGAAAGTGCTGTGGATGATGGCCAGTCCACGGCGCTACATCCAGCCCTCTCACGTGATTCGCATTGCGCCAATGATCTACGGCGGCTCGTTCCGACGCGATCCGACACTCGCCGCCAGCCATGCGGCAAAGGTGCGTTCGGCCGGCAAGCTCGGTTACTACTGGCAGCTGTTCGCCGGCCTCGGCTGGACCAGCATTCACTGGCTGCACAAGATCAACCAGCCGACGCTGGTGCTGGCAGGTGACGATGATCCTCTGATCCCGCTGATCAACATGCGCATGCTGGCCTGGCGGATTCCCAATGCTCAGTTGCACATCATCGATGACGGGCATCTGTTCCTGATCACCCGCGCCGAGGCCGTGGCGCCGATCATCATGAAATTCCTCGAGGAAGAACGGCAGCGCGCCGTGATGCATCCGCATCCGGCGCCATTGGGCGGTTAGCCGACTCATCGTCGGTCGGCAGGACGCCGCGCCGCGCAACAACCCGTTACAGCGTCTATGGTGTTCTGGTTCGGTGTATTTGTTTTAGGCCTGAAGACGAAGGAGTGTTGATTCATGCGCGAAAAACCAACAAAGGAGTTTCTGCCCACTCCCGCCGCGTTCATCAACGCACAGAGTGCGATTACCGGCCTGCGTGGTCGGGATCTGCTGTCAACCCTGCGCAGTGTTGCCGCCCATGGTTTGCGCAACCCGGTGCACAGTGCCCGACACGCCTTGAAGCTGGGCGGTCAATTGGGGCGGGTGTTGCTGGGCGAAACCCTGCATCCGACCAACCCGCATGACAGTCGCTTCGCCGACCCGGCCTGGAGCCTCAATCCGTTTTATCGCCGCAGCCTGCAGGCGTACCTGAGTTGGCAGAAGCAGGTCAAAAGCTGGATCGACGAAAGCAACATGAACCCGGACGATCGCGCCCGCGCCCACTTCGCGTTCGCCTTGCTCAACGATGCGGTGTCACCGTCCAACACCCTGCTCAATCCGCTGGCGATCAAGGAGATCTTCAACTCCGGCGGCAACAGCCTGGTGCGCGGCATCGGTCATCTGGTCGATGATTTCCTGCACAACGACGGCCTGCCCAGGCAAGTCACCAAGCAGGCGTTCGAGGTCGGCAAAACGGTCGCCACCACCACCGGCTCCGTGGTGTTTCGCAATGAGCTGCTGGAGCTGATCCAGTACAAGCCGATGAGCGAGAAGCAGTATTCCAAACCGCTGCTGGTGGTGCCGCCACAGATCAACAAGTACTACATTTTCGACCTGAGCCCGAGCAACAGCTTCGTTCAGTTTGCCCTGAAAAACGGCCTGCAGACCTTCATGATCAGTTGGCGCAACCCGGATGTGCGTCATCGCGAATGGGGCCTATCGACGTACGTCGAAGCCGTCGAAGAAGCGATGAATGTGTGCCGGGCGATTACCGGTGCCCGGGACGTGAATCTGATGGGCGCTTGCGCTGGCGGGCTGACCATCGCCGCGCTGCAAGGCCATTTGCAAGCCAAACGACAGTTGCGCAGGGTATCCAGCGCAACCTATCTGGTGAGCCTGCTCGACAGTCAGATGGAGAGCCCCGCGACCCTGTTCGCCGACGAACAGACACTGGAAGCGGCCAAGCGTCGGTCATATCAGAAAGGCGTACTGGATGGCCGCGACATGGCCAAGGTCTTCGCCTGGATGCGCCCCAACGATTTGATCTGGAGCTACTTCGTCAACAACTACCTGCTGGGCAAGGAGCCGCCGGCGTTCGACATTCTCTACTGGAACAACGACAACACGCGTCTGCCGGCGGCCTTTCACGGTGACCTGCTGGACTTCTTCAAGCACAACCCGCTGAGTCATCCAGGGGGTCTTGAAGTGTGCGGCACGCCGATCGATTTGCAGAAAGTCACGGTCGACAGCTTCAGCGTGGCCGGCATCAACGACCACATCACCCCATGGGATGCCGTGTACCGCTCGACCCTGCTGCTGGGTGGCGAGCGGCGCTTCTTGCTGTCCAACAGCGGGCATGTGCAGAGCATCCTCAACCCGCCTTCCAACCCGAAAGCCAATTTCATCGAAAGCACAAAACTGAGCGGCGATCCCCGGGCCTGGTATTACGACGCCAAACAAGTCGACGGCAGTTGGTGGACGCAGTGGCTGGGCTGGATCCAGGAACGCTCGGGCACACAGAAAGAAACCCACATGGCGCTCGGCAACCAGAACTATCCACCGATGGAGGCAGCACCCGGTACTTACGTGCGCGTGCGCTGACGCTCAACACACCACGGCCGGCATCGACCGTGGCATGACCTGATCATTAAGAAGACTGGATGAAAACCCGCGACCGGATCCTCGAATGTGCCCTGCAGTTGTTTAACCAGAAGGGCGAACCGAACGTCTCCACCATGGAAGTTGCCAACGAAATGGGCATCAGCCCGGGCAACCTCTACTACCACTTCCACGGCAAGGAACCGCTGATTCTCGGGTTGTTCGAACGTTTCCAGGCGGAACTCGCGCCGCTGCTAGATCCGCCGTCCGACGTGGAACTGGCCCCTGAAGACTATTGGCTGTTTCTGCATTTGATCGTAGAGCGCCTGGCTCATTACCGGTTTCTGTTCCAGGACCTGTCGAACCTCGCCGGGCGGTTGCCGAAACTGGCCAAAGGAATACGCAATCTGCTCAATGCACTGAAGCGCACGCTGGCTTCATTGCTGGCGCGGCTGAAGGCTCAAGGGCTGTTGGTCAGCGACACGCAGGCGCTGGGGCAACTGGTGGAGCAGATCACCATGACGCTGCTGTTCTCGCTGGACTATCAGCGGATTCTGGATCGTGAGGGTGAAGTGAGACTGGTGGTGTACCAGATCATGATGCTGGTGGCGCCGCATCTGCTGCCGCCGATCAAGGTTGCGACTGAACAGCTGGCGCTGCAATACCTCGAAGAACACGAATAACCCCCGAACACCGCGGCCCCTGTGGGAGCCAGCCTGCTAGCTCCCACAGGGGCCGCGGTGTTTGCAGAATCGTGCACAAACAAAAACGCCCGGCCTTTACAGGCCGGGCGTTTTTTTGAGCCCTGGAATCAGGACTGACTGGTTGGCGTCGATGGAGCTGGCGCGGCAGTCGGGGTTGCAGCAGGGGTCGGCGCGGAAGCGGAGTTCGATGCGCTTACAGTCGACGGGGTTGCCGGTTTGGCGGCAGCCACTGCTGGTTTGGGTGCAGCGGCTTTCGGCGCTGCCGGTTTTTTCACTGCTGGCTTCTTCGCTGCGGCAGGTTTTGCCGCTGGCTTGGCTGCCGGTTTGGCGGCTGCGGTTTTCGCTGCAGGCTTGGCGGCTGGTTTAGCTGCGGCTTTGGCGGCGACCGGTTTGGCCGCTGGCTTGGCTGCGGCAGGTTTGGCAGCAGCCGTTTTGGCAGCAGGCTTGGCCGCTGCTTTTGCAGCGGGTTTGGCAGCCGGTTTAGCGGCTGCTTTTGCCAGTGGCTTGGCAGCCGTTTTAGCAGCAGGTTTGGCCGCTGCGGTTTTCGCCGCAACAGGCGCAACCTTGGCACCGGTGAGTCGTTCGATTTGCTTGGTCAGGGTATCGACCTTGCTGTGCAGCGCTTTCACTTCATTACGGCTTGGTACGCCCAGACGCGAAATGGCGCTGTTCAGGCGCTTGTCGAAAGCGCCTTCCAGCTCATCCCACTTGCCCAGCGCACGATCTTTCACGCCACTGATGCGCGACTTGGCCGAGGAAGCGGAGTCCTTGACGTCGTCGACTTTTTTGCCAACTGCGTTCTTGGTGAGCTTCTCGGCTTTCTCGCCGTCTTTGACCAATGCATCGAAGAGCTTGCTGCCGTCAGTGTCGATCTTCGAGTACACGCCTAAACCAGCCAGCCAGATTTTGCGGGAGTAGTCTTCGACTTTCCCAATCCACGAGCTGCCTTCTTTTTCGGTGTTCTTTTTACCAGCCATCCCGTTCTCCTTAAGATTTACGCGCGACGCGTTCGAGCAATGCCGTCAGCTCATCGAGCTTAGCAGAGAGTGTCTCAACGTCATGTTTAGACGGAATGCCGATACGATTCAAGGCACTTGCAACACGCGAGTCGAAAGCCTTCTCGACCTTGTCGAGTTGAAGTTCGACCTTGCCTTTGAATGTGCTCACTTCACTCTTGGCTTCATCGATCTCGGCGTTAGCGGCTTCAAGTTTCTCGGAGACTACTTTTTTTCCTTTGGTTTCAACGGTTTGACCCGCTTTTACCAGCTCTTGAAAATACTCGCTGCCCTCTTGGCCGACCTTGGTGTAGGCACCCAGGCCTGCCAGCCAGATCTTGCGGGCATAGGATTTGACGTCGCTCAGAGCAGTTGTCGAAGCGTCGATTTTTTTCTTCAAAATAACTTTGGCCATGGTGCACCTCACGCGCAGAAGGTTTGAGGAACTGCCCGCGAAAGTGTCGGGCTCAGGCACAAAGTAGGGAGAAAAATTAGAAACGGCACCCTAACAACTGACATAAACAGGTGCTGCATGACCGAGATCAATTGTGGCGAGGGCGCTTGCTCCCGCTCGACTGCGCAGCAGTCGCAAACTGGCGAACCGAATGTCCCTGAGAATATGCAGTGCCAGTGTTGGGGGCGCTTCGCACCCCAGCGGGAGCAAGCGCCCTCGCCACAGGTATAGGCTCGATCTCAGGCGAGGGCTTTATCGAGGGCCTTTTCGATTTCCGATTTGATCATGCCGCTCATGGCCGACATCATCAGGCCCAACTCCACATCGACGCGGATCGAATCTTCGCTGACATGCACTGCGCCTTTCACCCCGGAACGCTTGAGGTTCAGGGTATCGCCAGACCACTGCGGCTCCAGGCCATATTGATCGGACAGCTTCTGCGCCAACTGGTCGGCCTTCTCGCGGGCCGCTTCCTTGCCCAGGCCGTGGGCACGCTCAACACTAATACGGGCCATCGAATGACTCCTGCTTTATGGATACTTTCCTGAAGCATCTTGACCGCTGCTGCGGCAAAACGTCCCGGCGGTTGCCTATCTTACCTTCAGCCTTGCCAAGACAAAGCAGGCCACCGGGATTAGAATGTCCCGCATTCTCTTCTGGTGACAGCGATATGACTGATCAGCGCAAAGGCAGCGATGCCGAACCCACCACTCACTTCGGTTTCAAAAACGTTCCGGAAAGCCAAAAAGCGGAAAAAGTCGCTGAGGTTTTCCACTCGGTAGCCGCCAAGTACGACTTGATGAACGACCTCCTGTCGGGCGGCATGCACCGCTTGTGGAAGCGTTTCGCGATCGAGCTGTCGGGCGTGCGCACCGGCAACCGCGTGCTGGACATCGCCGGTGGCACCGGCGACCTGACCAAGAAATTCTCGCACCTCGTGGGCCCGACCGGCCAGGTGGTGTTGGCCGACATCAACGAATCCATGCTCAAGGTCGGTCGTGACCGCCTGCTGGATCTCGGCGTGGCCGGCAACGTCGAATTCGTCCAGGCCGATGCTGAAAAGCTGCCGTTCCCGGACAACCACTTCGACTGCGTGACCATCGCTTTCGGCCTGCGCAACGTCACGCATAAAGAAGACGCCCTGCGCTCGATGCTGCGTGTACTCAAGCCGGGTGGCCGTTTGCTGGTGCTGGAGTTCTCCAAACCGACCAACGCGCTGATGTCCAAAGCTTACGACGCCTACTCGTTCGCCTTCATGCCACTGATGGGCAAGCTGATCACCAACGACTCGGAAAGCTATCGCTACCTGGCCGAATCGATCCGCATGCACCCGAACCAGGAAACCCTGAAGTCGATGATGGTCGAGGCCGGTTTCGATCGCGTGACCTATCACAACATGACCGCAGGCATCGTCGCCCTGCACCGCGGCATCAAACCCTGATGCTGCTGGCCGGCCTGCTCGCCAGCGTTGAACTCGGTCTGAACCGGGTGCTGCGTCTCGACAGCACGGCGCTGCCGCGGCTGGCGCATTTGAGCGGCAAGGTGATTGCCGTCGACTGCCGCAGCCCGGCGCTGCAACTGTTCATTTTGCCCAGCGACGAAGGCTTGATGCTGGCCTCACACTGGGAAACCGGTGCCGACTGCACCTTGCGTGCACCGGCCTCCAGCCTGTTGAAACTGGCGATGAGCAAGGACAAGACCTCGGTCCTGCATGGCCCTGAAGTTGAACTCGACGGTGACAGCGGCGTGTTGCTGGAACTGGCGGCGATCCTTCAGGACCTCGAGCTGGACTGGGAGTACGAACTCTCGCGCTGGCTCGGCCCCGTCGCCACTTCCCTGGTCGGCGGTCACCTGCGCAGCCGCGCACGCTGGTATCAGCAAGGGTTCGCCAGCCTCAATCAGAACCTGGGCGAATACCTGGCCGAAGAATCGCGCACCCTCGTCGGTCAGCGCGAAGCCGAAGCCCGTTTCAGTGAACTGGACCAGATCAAACTCGATCTGGAACGTCTCGAGGCGCGTTTCGAGCGCCTTTCCCGATCCCTCGACCCAAGCGATAACGCATGAAGCTGCTTGCCGTCCGCCGTTTGTTGCGCATCCAGCGCGTTGTGATTCGCTACCGCCTCGATGACCTGCTGTTCGCCCTGCCGCTGCCGTGGTTTCTGCTGGCGCTGCGCTACGCCTTGCCGTGGCGCTGGTTCCCGCGCAAGACGCTGGACCTGAGCCGTGGCGCCCGATTGCGCCTGGCGCTGCAGGACCTGGGGCCGATTTTCATCAAGTTCGGGCAGATCCTGTCCACCCGCCGCGACCTGCTGCCGGAAGACATCGCCGACGAGCTGATGAAGTTGCAGGACCGCGTGCCGCCGTTCGATTCGCAAGTGTCGATCAGGCTGATCGAAGAACAGCTCGGCAAGAAAATCAGTGAAGTGTTCAGCCGCTTTGACGTCGAACCGCTGGCTTCCGCTTCGGTGGCGCAGGTGCATGCCGCGCAGCTGAAAACCGGTGAAGAGGTCGTCGTCAAAGTCATCCGCCCGGGCCTGAAGCCGATCATCGCCCAGGACCTGGCGTGGTTGTTCATCCTCGCCCGCGCCGCGGAAAAGCTCTCGGCCGATGCACGCCTGCTGCACCCGGTGGACGTGGTCAGCGACTACGAAAAAACCATCTACGACGAACTCGACCTGCTGCGCGAGGCTGCCAACGCCAGCCAGTTGAAACGCAACTTCGATGGCTCGCCGTTGCTGTACGTGCCGCAAGTCTATTGGGACTGGTGCCGGCCGAAAGTGCTGGTGATGGAGCGCATCTACGGGATTCAGGTGACCGATCTGGCGACCCTCGCCGATCAACGCACCGACATGAAAATGCTCGCCGAGCGCGGCGTGGAAATTTTCTTCACCCAGGTGTTCCGCGACAGTTTCTTCCACGCCGACATGCACCCCGGCAACATCTTCGTCAGCACCGTCAACCCGTGGAGCCCGCAATACATTGCGATCGACTGCGGCATCGTCGGCAGCCTGACCCCGGAAGACCAGGATTACCTGGCGCGCAACCTGTTCGCGTTTTTCAAGCGTGATTACCGTCGTGTGGCGCAACTGCACATCGATTCGGGCTGGGTGCCGGCGGAAACCAAACTCAACGAATTCGAAGCGGCGATCCGCACGGTGTGCGAGCCAATCTTCGAAAAACCGTTAAAAGATATTTCATTCGGCCAAGTGCTGATGCGCCTGTTCCAGACCGCTCGACGCTTCAACATGGAAGTGCAGCCGCAGCTGGTGCTGCTGCAAAAAACCTTGTTGAACATCGAAGGCCTGGGCCGTCAGTTGTACCCGGACCTCGATTTGTGGAATACCGCCCAACCGTTCCTCGAACGCTGGATGCGTGAACGCGTCAGCCCCAAGGCCTTGCTCGGCAACGTGCAGAGCCAGTTCGAGCAACTGCCGCACCTGGCCAACATGGCGCGTGATCTGCTCGAACGCATGTCCCAGCCCCACGCCTACGACCCGCCGCCACCGTGGCATCGGCGCCGGGACGACTGGTTCCTGCGGCTGCTCGGCACAGCCCATCTGGCCGGCGGCGCAATACTCGCCGTTGGCGGGCCGCTGAATGAACTGGCTTACTGGCCGGCCGGGATCATGATGGCCGTCGGTTTGTATCTGGTCGTTCGCCGATAGCCAGTTGTGTGATCCACTGGCACACTGTTTGAACGTTGGGCCCTGCTAATGAAGTGCGGGGCCCGCTGTCGGAGTCGAAGATGAAAAACTGGCTGGACGAGATCAAGTGGGACGCCGATGGCCTGGTGCCGGCAATTGCCCAGGATCACAAGACCGGGCGCGTCCTGATGATGGCCTGGATGAACCGTGAAGCGCTGGAACTGACCGCTGCCGAAAACCGTGCCATTTACTGGTCACGTTCCCGTGGCAAGCTGTGGCGCAAGGGCGAAGAGTCCGGTCACGTGCAAACCCTGCATGAGATGCGCCTGGACTGTGACGCCGACGTGATCATCCTGATGGTCGAGCAGATCGGCGACATTGCCTGCCATACCGGCCGTCAAAGCTGCTTCTACCGCGTCTTCGAGAACGGCGACTGGAAAACCGTCGATCCGGTCCTGAAAGACCCGCACGCTATCTATTGCGCAGGACACACCCATGAGTGACACCCTGACCCGACTGGCCGAGGTACTGGAAGAGCGCAAAGGCGCCGCCGCCGACAGCTCGTATGTCGCCAGCCTGTACCACAAGGGCTTGAACAAGATTCTGGAAAAAGTCGGCGAAGAGTCGGTCGAAACCATCATTGCCGCCAAGGACGCCGCCATCAGCGGTGACTGCAGCGACGTGATCTACGAGACTGCCGACCTTTGGTTCCACAGCATGGTCATGCTTGCCCAACTGGGGCAGCATCCACAGGCTGTACTCGATGAACTGGACCGTCGTTTCGGTCTGTCCGGACACGCCGAGAAAGCCTCGCGCCCGTCCGCCTGAACAATTATTAGAGAGGAGCAGCAACATGGGCATTTTTGACTGGAAACACTGGATCGTCATCCTGGTTGTTGTCGTTCTGGTGTTCGGCACCAAGAAACTGAAAAACCTCGGCACTGACGTGGGCGAGTCGATCAAGGGCTTTCGCAAAGCCATGAACGATGAAGACAAGCCGGTTGACCCGACTGTGACCCCGGCCCAACCGGTGCCACCGGTTCAGCCACAGACCACACAGTCCGTGAACCAGCCGCACACCATCGACGTGCAGGCGCAAAAAGTCGAAGAGCCGATCCGCAAAGACGTGTGAGCACTGACTAATGTTTGGTATCAGCTTCTCTGAACTGCTGCTCGTCGGCCTCGTGGCCCTGCTGGTGCTGGGCCCCGAACGTCTGCCGGGGGCTGCGCGCACGGCCGGCCTGTGGGTCGGGCGCCTGAAGCGCAGCTTCAACGCGATCAAACAGGAAGTTGAACGTGAAATCGGTGCCGACGAGATTCGTCGGCAACTGCACAACGAGCACATCCTGTCGCTGGAGCAGGAGGCACGGAAAATCTTCACGCCGACCCAGCAGGAGGCTACGCCGGTTCAGCCGGTTGAACCTGTGGCGGAGCAGACGATTCATGCACCGATTGCAGAAGCTGCACCTGTCGCGGCACCAACGGAAACGGTGAAAACTGTTGAACCGGCAGCGGCTGTCGCATCCGTAGAACCTGTTGCTCCTGCCGCCGCGCCGACAACGCCGGCCCCTCACGACACCACTTTGCCGCCGCGAGTCTCATGAGCGATCTCCCAGAAAACGACCAGCACATGCCGCTGGTTTCGCACCTCACCGAGTTGCGTACCCGTCTGCTGCGCTGCGTAGCGGCGATCTTCATCATCTTCGCCGGGTTGTTCGCCTTCACCCAGCAGATCTACACCTTCGTCTCGACGCCGTTGCGCCAGTACCTGCCGGTGGGCGCGACGATGATCGCCACCGACGTGTCGTCGCCGTTTTTAACGCCACTGAAGCTGACCATGATGGTGTCGCTGTTCCTGGCAATCCCGGTGATCCTGCATCAGATCTGGGGCTTCATTGCGCCGGGCTTGTACAAACATGAAAAACGCATCGCCGTGCCTTTGCTGGTGTCGAGCATCATGCTGTTTTACGCCGGCATGGCGTTCGCCTACTACCTGGTGTTCCCGCTGATCTTCAAATTCTTCGCCGCCGCCACCCCGGCCGGCGTGGAGATGATGACCGACATCAGCAGCTACCTCGATTTCGTCATGACGCTGTTCTTCGCCTTCGGTGTGGCGTTCGAGATCCCGGTGGCCGTGGTGCTGCTGGTCTGGATCGGCGTGGTCGACGTCAAATACCTGAAGAAAATCCGCCCGTACGTGATCATTGGCTGCTTCGTGGTCGGCATGATCCTGACGCCACCGGACATTTTCTCGCAGACGCTGCTGGCCGTACCGATGTGGCTGCTGTTTGAAATCGGCATCCTGTTCGGCGGCCTGATCAGCAAGCGCGGCGACCACCCGGACGACCAACCGGTCGACGATCACAACGACCAGCCGCCAGCGACCCAAGCGTGAACCTGCTGCTCCTCGAAGAGGCCGATTTCATTGCGGCCGACCGAGTGGTCCTGCGCGATCGCCGGTTGACGCACATGCAGGAAGTTCACCGCTGTGAAGTGGGTGACAGCCTGCGCGTCGGGCGTATCGGCGGTCTGATGGGCTCGGCCGAAGTGCTGCGTCTGGACAGCGATGAAGCCGAACTGCGCGTCACCCTCGACCAACCACCACCGGCCAAGCTGCCACTGACTCTGGTATTGGCGCTGCCGCGGCCCAAAATGCTCCGTCGGGTGTTTCAGACCGTGGCGGCCATGGGTGTGCCGCGAATCGTGCTGGTAAACAGCTACCGCGTCGAGAAGAGCTTTTGGCAGACCCCGTTTCTCGAACCTGAAGCGATTCGCGAGCAACTGATCCTCGGCCTCGAGCAGGCAAGAGATAGCGTGTTGCCTGAAATTGTCATCGAAAAACGCTTCAAACCGTTCGTCGAAGATCGACTGCCCGCGATCACCGAAGGCACCCTCGGCCTGGTCGGTCACCCCGGCAATTACCCGCCCTGCCCCCGCGGCCTGGACGAACCGGTGACCCTGGCCATCGGCCCGGAAGGCGGCTGGATTCCCTACGAAATCGATTTACTCGGCAAATCCGGCCTGCAACCGGTGCAGCTCGGCGAGCGCATCCTGCGCGTAGAGACTGCCGTCACTGCGTTGCTTGCACGCCTGTTCTAATCCGGTCCCCCGAGCTTCGCTCCAAACCCTGTGGCGAGGGAGCTTGCTCACGCTTGGGCGCGAAGCGGCCACCGCATTGAATCCCCAATATCGCGGCGACTGTTTTACGCCGGCTACGCCGCCGAGCGGGAGCAAGCTCCCTCACCACAGGTTAACCAAGCCAAACTCGTGCTGCGCCTACAGATTTCCACCCGCCAGCCGATACACCTCCCATAAAACCAACTTGTGGTCCGTGGGAGTTGCAGCATGTACCGATGGCTAGCCGAGAAACTGGGGAACGTCAGCGTCAATCGCAAACTGGGTGTCGGCTTCGGTCTGGTGCTGCTTCTGACGGTGTTGATCACCGCTACCGGCTGGACTGGCCTGGGTAATGTGATCAGTCGCGGCGACAAGCTGGGATTCATTTCCAGCCTCAATGAGCTGACCAAGGATTTGCGCCTGGCCCGTCTGGATTACGAGATGCGCCGCGGCGAACAAGGTCCGGGCGCCGTCAACGACCTGCTCGGCCAACTCGATACCGGACTGAAAACCGCGCGCACGTTGATCGAACAACCGGCCGACGTAGCGATGATCGACCAGCAATTGACCGCCGTCAGCGAATATAAACTAGCCTTCGCCGCCATGACGCAGGCCGGCGCCAGCCGCGAAGACGCTCGCAGCAAACTCGGCGCCAACGCCGACAACGCTGTGGCGCGAGTCACTGAAGTCGAGAAGTCCCTGCTGCAAGGCGACAACGTGGCTGACTTCAACAACGTGGTGGAAGTCAGCAAGCTGCTGCAACAAGCCCGCTATCAGGTTCGCGGCTACACCTATAGTGGCAAGGCCGATGCCGAACAACCGGCGCTGGATGCCATCGCCAACGCGTTGAACAGCCTCGAAAGCCTTCCATCGAAACTGCCGCAGCAGCACACCGCCAATCTGCAACAGGCCAGCGAAGCGCTCAAAGCCTACCGAGCCGCGGTCACTCAGTTCCGTGACTCGCAGGTTGCGACGGCTGATGCCCTGAAACGCATGGCCGCGCAAGGCGACATCCTGCTCGGAGTCAGCAAGAAACTCACCGCCTCACAAACCGTCGTGCGTGACACCGATGCGGCACACGCCAGGAACATGCTGTTGCTGGCCACTTCCCTGGCGCTGGTCTTCGGCCTCTTCGCGGCGTGGGCGATCACACGGCAGATCGTCATTCCGTTGAGCCAGACACTGAAAGTGGCCGAGCGCATTGCCGCCGGCGACTTGACCCACAACCTCGTTTCCGAGCGCCACGATGAACTCGGTCAACTCCAGCGCGCCATGCAGAACATGACCCTGGGCCTGCGCGAATTGATCGGCGGCATCAGCGATGGCGTCACGCAAATCGCCAGCGCTGCCGAAGAACTGTCCGCAGTGACCGAGCAGACCAGCGCCGGGGTCAACAGCCAGAAGGTCGAGACCGACCAAGTGGCGACCGCGATGAACGAAATGACCGCCACCGTGCAGGAAGTCGCGCGTAACGCCGAAGAGGCCTCTGAAGCGGCTCTGGCCGCCGATCAGCAGGCCCGCGAAGGTGACAAGGTCGTTGGCGAAGCCATCGCGCAGATCGAGCGCCTGGCCCTGGAAGTCGGCAACTCCACCGAAGCCATGGGTCACCTGAAACGCGAAAGCGACAAGATCGGCAGCGTGCTCGACGTGATCAAATCCGTGGCCCAGCAAACCAACCTGCTGGCGCTCAACGCCGCGATCGAAGCCGCCCGCGCCGGTGAAGCAGGGCGTGGTTTCGCGGTGGTCGCCGACGAGGTCCGCAGCCTGGCCCAACGCACCCAGAAGTCCACCGAAGAAATCGAAGAGCTGATCGTCGGTCTGCAAAACGGCACCCAGCAAGTCGCGACCATCATGGACAACAGCCGCAGCCTGACCGACAGCAGCGTCGAACTGACCCGCCGTGCCGGTGGCTCGCTGGAAAGCATCACCCGCACCGTGTCGGCGATCCAGTCGATGAACCAGCAGATCGCCGCAGCGGCCGAACAGCAGAGCGCGGTAGCCGAAGAGATCAACCGTAGCGTGCTGAACGTGCGCGATGTGTCCGAGCAGACCTCGGCCGCCAGTGAAGAGACCGCGGCCTCCAGCGTCGAGTTGGCGCGGCTGGGGACGCATTTGCAGACGCTGGTGGGCAGGTTCAAGGTTTGAGGTGATGTGCATGCCTCGGTCCGCTTGGAACCGAGTTGATGCAATCGCCAGCAGGCTGGCTCCCACAGGAGAATGCATTTCAGTGTGGGAGCCGGCCTGCTGGCGATGAGGCGCGACGCGGTCTGTCTGACCGGCCTTACTCCATATTGCCGACCTTATTCACCGCCACTACGTTGTGTGGCGCGTCGTAGATAAGCGTCATGAGGCGCGCAAACGCCAGCTCCCCTCAGGAAAAGCATCGATACGGACAAAAATTATCCGGGCGCACCAATTCGCGGACGGGGCCTAACGCACTCGCTCGTTTGCAAAAGTGTTGGCGCGTGATTTGTTGTTTCACGGGACTGAAAGCAAAAAATCGCAGCCTTCGGCAGCTCCTACAGATTGATACCGTGCAGGAGCTGCCGAAGGCTGCGATCTTTAAAAACACCCGCCTCCTCTCAGAAGCGGGGCTTTTTATGCCAATTGAGGCTGTGCACTCAGTGGCTTGAGCGGCAGCAGCGGCGCATGGGGATCGGCTTTCACCGATTTGCGCCAGGCTTCCAGCCACGCGGAATGACCTTCGTTCCACACCTGCTCATGCAAGCGAGCCAGTGCTACCGGATCGCTCAGCAGTTGCACACGCTCATTGTTGGTCAAACCGTCAGGCCCGACTTTCAAGGCATGGCGCACACGCTCGATCCGCAGCCATTCGATCGGCTCGGCCTCACGGTGACGCGACGTCGCCAGCGCGCACGCCAGGGCGTTCTGCTGTGGATCGACCACCGAGCGGATGAAGCCGTCTTTCAGCGCGTGGTAACGGTTTTCATGGGTGTACTGATCCGTTGCCAGCAACGCCTGCGGCGGATTGTATTCCTCGGGGATCAGGAACAGGCTCTCGTCACGGGACTTGAGGCCCAGGCCCACGCGGCTGGAGATCACCGACACCGGAATCGACAGCATCAACGAACCGACGATCGGCACCAGCCACCAGAGGAAGCTCGGGTTCAGCCAGATCACCAGCAACGCCCAGAAGAAACCCAGCAGGGTTTGCGGCCCGTGACGCTTGACCGCTTCGCTCCACGGCGTGGAGTCGTCGTCACGTTGCGGCGAGTTCCAGGTGGCGGCCCAGCCGAGGAACGCGGCGAGCACGAAGCGAGTGTGGAAAATCATCCGCACCGGCGCCAGCAACATGGAGAACAGCATCTCCAGCAGCATCGACAAGGTCACCTTGAACTTGCCGCCGAACTCTTTCGCGCCCTTGGCCCAGATCAGGATGATGCTCAACAGCTTCGGCAGGAACAGCAGCACGATGGTGGTCGAGAACAACGCGATCGCTTTGTCCGGGTGCCATTGTGGCCACAGCGGATAGAGCTGGCGCGGTTCAAGGAAGTACTGCGGCTCCATCAGTGTGTTGACCGCCAGCAGCGCCGTCGACAGCACCAGGAAGAAGAACCACAGCGGCGCCGACAAATAAGACATCACGCCGGTCAGGAACACTGCACGGTGAACCGGGTGCATGCCCTTGACCAGGAACAGGCGGAAGTTCATCAGGTTACCGTGGCACCAGCGACGGTCACGCTTGAGTTCGTCCAGCAGGTTCGGCGGCAGTTCTTCATAGCTGCCCGGCAAGTCGTAGGCAATCCACACGCCCCAACCCGCACGACGCATCAACGCGGCTTCGACGAAGTCGTGGGACAGAATCGCCCCGGCGAATGCGCCTTTACCCGGCAACGGCGCCAGGGCGCAGTGCTCGATGAACGGCTTCATGCGGATGATCGCGTTGTGGCCCCAGTAGTGGGATTCGCCCAACTGCCAGAAGTGCAGACCGGCGGTGAACAGCGGACCGTACACCCGAGTCGCGAACTGCTGCATGCGCGCATACAGCGTGTCCATGCCCGAGGCACGCGGCGCGGTCTGGATAATCCCGGCGTCCGGCGTGGCTTCCATCAAGCGCACCAGACTGGTCAGGCATTCACCGCTCATCACCGAGTCAGCGTCGAGCACGACCATGTACTTGTAATCGCCGCCCCAGCGACGGCAGAAGTCGTCGAGGTTGCCGCTTTTGCGTTTTACCCGACGGCGACGGCGGCGATAGAAAATCTTGCCGAAACCGCCGGCTTCGCGGCAAACGTCCAGCCAGGCTTGCTGCTCGGCAACACAGATATCGGCATCGTTACTGTCACTGAGGACGAAAAAGTCGAAGCGATCCAGGTCACCCGTGGCAGCGACCGACTCGAACGTCGCGCGCAGACCGGCGAACACCCGCGGCACGTCTTCGTTGCAGATCGGCATCACCAGTGCGGTGCGCGCGTCCTTGGGAATCGGCTCATTGCCGGCGCTCTTACCGGAGATGCGGTACTTGTCGTGCCCGGTGAGCAACTCAAGGAAGCCCATCAATGCCGTCCAGAAACCGGCCGACACCCAGCAGAACAGAATCCCGAACATGATCAGGATGCTGGTCTGCAGCGCATACGGCAGTACTTGCGTGACGGTTTTCAGGATTGGCTGATGCAGGACTTCGTTCAGGTCGACGAACGACCAGCCCTGGTACGGCATGATGCCCTTCATGTACCAGCCGGCGACGATGGTCTGACCAAGCATCAGTACCAGCAGGATGTAACGCCGGATCGAACCTACGGTGCGCCAGCGCGCGGCCGGCAGCACGTTCTCGTCTTTCGGCGGGGCTGGCGGATTGGTGCGGCCGGTCAGACGCCGCCAGCCACGCACCAGAATGTTGGTGCGCCACGGCTCCGGCACGACTTTGGTCCGGCGGATCGGTGGAGTGGCCTTGAGGCAAACCCGACCGCTGGCGTCGAGCACCAGCATTTCCGCTTCTTCCAGCTCTTCAGCGGAGTTCAGGGTCAAACGACGGCCCACCGAGGCTTGAGCAGCCTCGGTCGGTGCGTCGAACGTCGAGGACGACAGGCGCTGGTGCAGCTCGCTGAAGGACTGGCAGCCCGCGAGTTCCGCGCGCTGCTCGTCGGTCATCGGTAAATGCGCCAGATACTCGGCAAGCGTCTCTGGCTGTACTTGAGAATTACTCATCGGCAGGCAACTGGTAGCTCCAGGTCTCGGTCAGGACGTCTTCAGTCGCGGCCGATTCCGGTGTGGCTGGGGCCGCGTCCGCAGCAGCAGGCTGCTTGGCGTCTTTGTTGGCCTCCTTGGCATCTGCGACTGGCTTGGCTTCGGCCTGCTTGGCCTCGGCTTGCTTGGCTTCCTTGTCTGCTTTTTCCTGTTGTCTGGCGGCAACCTTGTCGGCCTTGGCCACAGCATTGCTGGACGCTGGCACGGATGACTTGGCCAGGTCGGCAGGCAGAATGTTCTGGACCAGCGCAGCACGCATCTCGGTGGCTTTGCTCGGGTCCTTGATCTTCATGCGCAGGGTCAGGCGCCAGCCCTTGGTTTCAGGGTTGTATCGCACGCTGTTCTCGACCAGTTCGGCATTGTCGCCAACGCTGACCTGGCTGCGAACGTCCGCATCGGACGGCAATGCCGCCAGCGACGGGCCTTCGAAGTCCACCAGATAGGCAACGCTGCCGTCCGGCTGACGAATCAGGTTGGACTGTTTGACGTCGCCTGTGGAGCGCAGGGTCTGTTGAACCCAGGCACTGTCCGGCGCATGAAGCGCGGCTTCGTCGATGGTCCAGTGCATGCGGTAGCCGAACTCCAGCGGCTGGCCAGGCTCAGGCAGTTTTTCCGGGCTCCAGAAGGCAACAATGTTGTCGTTGGTTTCATCGGCCGTCGGAATTTCGACCAGGTCTACAGAACCCTTGCCCCAATCGCCTTTTGGCTCGATCCAGGCACTTGGGCGCTTGTCGTAGCGGTCGTCGAGGTCTTCGTAGTGACTGAAGTCACGGCCACGTTGCAACAAGCCGAAGCCACGCGGGTTCTCGACCGAGTAGTTGCTCACCGACAGGTGTTTCGGGTTGTTCAACGGGCGCCAGATCCACTCGCCGTTGCCGGCATGGATCGACAGACCGCTGGAGTCATGCAGTTCGCGACGATAGTTCAGCACTTTGGAAGGCTGGTTGGCGCCGAACAGGAACATGCTGGTCAGCGGCGCAACGCCAAGCTTGGTGACCTTGTCACGCAGGAACATCTGAGCCTTGACGTCGACAATGGTGTCGCTGCCCGGACGTACGGTCAGGCGATAGGCACCGGTAGCGCGTGGCGAATCCAGAAGGGCGAAGATGACCAGGTGCTTGTCGCCCGGTTTCGGCTGTTGAATCCAGAACTCGGTGAAACGCGGGAATTCTTCGCCGGACGGCAACGCGGTATCGATCGCCATGCCGCGAGCGGACAAGCCATACGTGTGCCCCTTGCCGACAACGCGGAAGTAACTCGCGCCGAGCATGGTCATGATTTCGTCTTGCTTGTCGGCCTTGTTGATCGGGTACAGCACACGGAAACCGGCATACCCCAGTTGTTCGGTGGCTTTAGGATCGAATTTCAAGTCGCCGAAATCGAAACGACTTGGGTCGTATTTGATCTCTTCGACGGTGGTCGCGGTGATTTCGTTGATTTTCACCGGTGTATCGAAATGCATACCCTGGTGATAGAACGACAACTTGAACGGGGTTTTCTGATCAGCCCATTCGGCTTTTTCGGTCAGGAAACGAATTTTTTGATAGTCCGCGAATTTCATTTCACGGAATTCTTTCGGCAGGTTACTGCGCGGGGCTTCGTATTTCTGCCCGGCCAGCTCTTTTGCCTTGGCCGATACATCATCCAGACTGAATGCCCAAAGCTGGCCGGCGCTGAGCAGGCAAAGCAGGGCAGAGCCCGCTACCAGAGCGCTTCGTAACCGTTTGGCAGACAATTTTGGTGCAATACAGGGACTAACAATCACGAGCAACCCTCGCCGAAAACAGATCAAAAAACCAACGGCCAGTTGAAGGGCCTGTGAGGTAGACGGAAGGAAAAACCCGTCCCTACAAACCACTCTTGCCAAGTTGGCGAGCATTGTTCCGACTCCTATGGGGCCAAATGATTCCCCAACAGGTCCAGGACAAGTCTCTACCTAAGTCAAAACGGACCAACGAACGCTGATCCCCGTAGCGCGCGATTATCTAGCAGGCCGCGTTACAACGCATCAGGCGCAACAAAGTATTTCTCGCGAAAAACCCCTGTTTTCAGTGAAAAAGCGCTTAAAAACTTGTTTCAAGCGCTTTCAGGTCTGTAACAGGAAGGTAACCGGGCCATCATTGACCAGGTGCACCTGCATATCCGCGCCGAATCTACCTGATGCCACAGTGCCATGCACCTGTTTCGCTTTCCCTAATAGATAGTCGAAAAGCTCCTCGCCCAGCGCCGGAGGTGCGGCCGTTGAAAAACCCGGGCGCAACCCGCTTCTGGTGTCGGCAGCCAGGGTGAACTGCGAGACCAGCAGCAACCCGCCACCGACGTCCACCAGGGACAGATTCATCTTGCCCTCGGCGTCACTGAACACTCGATAGTTAAGCAGCTTATGCAGAAGTTTGTCGGCGCTGGCCCGAGTATCCTCGGGCTCGACCGCGACCAGTACCAGCAACCCCTGATCGACGGCACCCACCACCTCCCCCGCTACCTCGACTCGCGCGCCACGCACGCGCTGCAGCAGGCCCTTCATGCTTCTTCTGGGGACAGGTCGAGCAAGCGCCGGGCCATCTGATCAGCGGCGCGCACCAAGGCATCGGTAATGCCCGGTTCGGAGGCGGCATGCCCGGCGTCACGGATCACCTGCAATTCACTGTTCGGCCAGTTCTGATGCAATTCCCAGGCGTTATCCAGCGGGCAGATCACGTCGTAACGACCGTGCACGATCACGCCTGGCAAATGGGCGATCTTGCCCATGTCGCGAATCAGCTGGTTCGGCTCGAGGAACGCATTGTTGGTGAAGTAATGGCATTCGATACGGGCAATCGACAACGCACGCTGCGGCTCGGAGAAACGGTCGACCACCAGCGGGTTTGGACGCAAGGTCGCCGTACGGCCCTCCCAGGTAGACCAGGCCTTGGCTGCGTGCATCTGCGCAATCTGGTCGTTGCCGGTCAGGCGCTTGTGGAAAGCGCTGAGCAAGTCTTCGCGCTCGTCCAGCGGGATCGGCGCGATGTAGTCCTGCCAGTAATCGGGGAACAGACGGCTGGCACCTGCCTGATAGAACCATTCGATTTCCTGCGGACGGCAGAGAAAAATCCCGCGCAGAATCAGACCGTGTACCCGCTCCGGGTGGGTTTGCGCGTAGGCCAGCGCCAGGGTCGAGCCCCATGACCCGCCAAACAGCACCCATTTGTCGATGCCCAGGTGCTGACGAATCCGCTCAAGGTCGGCGACCAGATCCCAGGTGGTATTGTTTTCCAGGCTGGCGTGGGGGGTGGAGCGGCCGCAACCGCGCTGATCGAAGGTGACGATGCGGTACAGGTTCGGATCAAAAAAGCAGCGACTCTGTGCATCACACCCGGCACCGGGGCCACCGTGGATGAATACCACCGGCAAACCTTCCGGCGAACCGCTTTCGTCGACATACAAGGTGTGGGTTTCATCGACAGCCAGATCGTGCCGGGCGTGGGGTTTGATCTGCGGGTACAAAGTCTGCATTGCGCGCTCCGTAAGGGGTCGAGGTCATCCCTGGGGGGACTTCTATTATTCTGCCGTCCGGCATCATAAACCCGAATTACGTCAATGAGCATGCCCTTGCTGAGCCAGAGTTTTACCGCCCGTTTTTTCAGCCAGATAGCCGAGCAGCGTTTCATAGAGCGCATCGACCTCGGCGACCTGGCCCCGCCCTCGCAAACAGCCGTGAACCAGTCCCTCGCCGTAATAAAGTGTTGCGGCCACGCCCGCGGCGTCCAGTCGCTCGGCGTAGCGCACGCCGTCGTCGCGCAGCGGATCGAATTGCGCCACAGCGATCAGCGCCGGCGGCAAGCCGCCGAGATCCTCGGCGAGCAACGGCATCGCATAGCCGCCCGGTTGTCGACTGCCGCGCAAGTACAAGGCGTGATAACAATCCACGTCGCTGCTGCTGAGCAACGGCGCGTCAACGCATTCGCTGCGCGACGCCAGCCGCTGGTCGCCGCCGAGCCCCGGATAGATCAGGACCTGTGCCGCTGGCAATGGCTCACCCGCATCGCGCAATGCCAGGCAAAGCGCGGCGGCGAGATTTCCCCCGGCACTGTCGCCTGCCACCAGCGTACGCGCGGGATCAAGCTGGAATGGCCCGGTTCGCAACGCCCGCCACACCCCCAGACAATCGTTGAAGCCCGCCGGAAACGGATGCTCCGGCGCCAGACGGTAATCGACGGCGATCACTAACACGTCGAGCGTCGACGCCAGTTCAGCGCAGATGAAATCGTGGGAATCCAGATCCCCCACCACCCAACCGCCGCCGTGCAGATACACAATGCACGGACAACCGCCGGTCAACGGCGAAACCGGCGGCTGATACGAGCGCACCGGCACACCGGCCAATTCAAAGTCCACGACATACAGCCCGGCGGGACGGGGCGGGGTAAATGCCCGACACATGTCGCTGTAGGCCTGGCGCATGCCGGCGAGGCTGCTCTCGGTGCTGTTGAAGCTGACGGTTTTCTCGACGAAGGCCGACATTTGTGCAGATAGCGGGTAAGTAGCCATGAGCCTGGTGCCAGTCAGTTCAGCATTGGAAGTGGAACTCGGTTCTGTGGCGAGGGAGCTGGCTCCCGCTGGTTTGCGAAGCAGCCCCCAAACCACTCAACCGAGTTTTATCAGGTGCACCCGAGCAGCCGGGTTTACGACGGCTTCGCCGCCGAGCGGGAGCAAGCGCCCTCGCCACAGAAATTGCGCGCCAAAAGAAGGCGGGTCAGTTTTTCAGGCTGGCCTGTACGGTGGCTACACCGTCCTTGCCGTCAAAACTGCTGACACCCGCCAGCCAGCGCTGAAGGTCTTCCGGGTGATCACGCAGCCATTGCCTGGCAACGTCCTGCGGCGTCTTGCGCTCCATGATCGGCACCATCAGCTGACTTTCCTGAGCGGCGGTAAACGTCAGGTTCTCCAGCAGACGGTTCACGTTCGGGCAACGTTCGGCGTAGTCCGGTGACGTCACCGTGGAGACCGTGGCCGCCCCTTCGTTCGGCCCGTAGACATCTTCGCTGCCGGTCAGGTAGGCAATTTTCATGTTGATGTTCATCGGGTGCGGGGTCCAACCGACAAACACCACGAATTCCTTGCGGTTCACCGCCCGCTGAACGGCGGCCAGCATGCCGGCCTCACCGGACTCGATCAGTTTGAAATCCTTCAAACCGAAGTGATTGGTCTCGATCATGGTCTTGATGGTGGTATTGGCACCGCTGCCCGGCTCGATGCCGTAGATCTTGCCGCCAAGCTTGTCTTTGAACCTGGCAATGTCGGCGAAGGTTTTCAGCCCGGCGTCGGCGACGTACTGCGGCACAGCAAGCGTTGCCTGAGCGTCGGCCAGACTCGGCTTGGCCATGACTTTCACCTGATTGGCCGCCACGAACGGCGCGATATTGTTGTCCATCGCCGGTTTCCAGTAACCGAGGAAGATGTCGAGGCGCTTGTCGCGGATGCCGGCGAAGATGATTTGCTGCACGGCGCTGGTCTGCTTGCTTTCATAGCCAAGACCATTGAGCAGCACATCAGCCATGCCGCTGGTGGCAATTACGTCGGTCCAGTTGACCACTCCCATGCGCACGGCTTTGCAGGAAGCATCGTCACTGGCCAGAACACTGGTGCTCAGAAGAGCGGTACCGCAAAGGATTGAGAGACAGCGGGTGAACAAACCTTTGGTGCTTGTCATAGAGGGCTTTCTCGTGCGGCAGCGGATTGTTGTGGGCTCGGTGTCTTTGTGCACCGTGCCCGGAACATTACGCAGCAGACGAGAGGTAAAAGCGAACTGTGGCGACTGTGTTTTGCACGGTGGCGACTGTCCCGATCCAGTATCGAGACGGACAACAACCTGTGGCGAGGGAGCTTGCTCCCGCTCGGCGGCGAAGCCGTCGTGGTCCTGGGCTGCTTCGCAACCCGGCGGGAGCAAGCTCCCTCGCCACAAAAAGCCCCCTCGCAACAGAGTTATGCGGTGTAGTGCTTTTCGCCCCAGGCCAACAATCCTTGCAGCAATTCCTTGAGCACCACTTGCGTCGGCTCAGCCAAATCCGGGCGATAGCGGAACGGCTCGAATTCTTCCATGTAGGTGCACTGGCACAACTCCAGTTGCACCGCATGAATGTTTTCCGCCGGATTGCCGTAGTGCCGGGTGATGTGGCCGCCCTTGAAACGACCGTTCAGCACATGGCTGTAGTCGCCATGCCGTGCGCAGATCGCTTCCAGCTGGGTGGCCAACTGAGGATCACAACTGGCGCCGTTGAAGGTGCCGAGGTTGAAGTCCGGCAGCTTGCCGTCAAACAGGTGCGGAATGATCGAACGGATCGAGTGCGCATCGAACAGCAACGCATAGCCGAATTCGGCTTTCAAACGAGCCAGTTCGTTCTGCAGCGTGCTGTGGTACGGCGTCCAGACCTGTTCCAGATAGGTCGCGCGTTCCGCTGCCGACGGTTCCAAACCCTCACGGAACAACGGAATGCCGTCGAACAGCGTCGACGGGTACAGGCCGGTGGTCGCGCCTGCGTACAGAGGCTTGTCGTCGGACGGGCGGTTCAGGTCGATGACAAACCGCGAGTACTCGGCGGCCAGCGTGCTGGCGCCCAGTTCGGCAGCGAACTCGTAAAGCCTGGGGATGTGCCAGTCGGTGTCCGGCAGGCTTTTCGCGTCGGCGATCAACCCGGCTTCGACCGCCGGGGTCAGGCGCAGGCCGGCGTGGGGAATGCTGATCAGCAGCGGCACACGGCCTTGTTTGAAGTTCAGAACCTTATCCACAACTATTCTCCTAAACGCTCGTTTCAACGCCGTGACGCACGACGCGTTTCTCCAGATCACCGCCCAGCCAGTACGACAGGTCGGCGGGACGATCGATTTGCCAGGCGACGAAGTCCGCGAACTTCCCAACTTCCAGCGAGCCGTGTGTCTCGGCCATGCCCAACGCGGTGGCGGCATGAATCGTTGCACCCGCCAGGGCTTCTTCCGGGGTCATGCGGAAACAGGTGCACGCCATGTTCAGCATCAAGCGCAGCGACAGCGCTGGCGAGGTGCCGGGATTGAGGTCGCTGGCGATGGCGATTTTCACGCCGTGTTTGCGCAGGGCATCCATCGGCGGCAATTGGGTTTCACGCAGGAAATAGAACGCCCCCGGCAGCAACACCGCGACGGTGCCGGACGCGGCCATGGCGATGGCGTCTTCTTCGGTCATGAACTCCAGGTGGTCGGCCGACAATGCGTGATAACGCGCCGCCAGACTCGAACCGTGCAGCGATGACAGTTGCTCGGCGTGCAGCTTCACCGGCAAGCCAAGTGCTTGAGCGGTGATAAACACGCGTTCGACCTGCGCCGGCGAAAACGCCAGGTATTCGCAGAACGCGTCCACCGCATCCACCAGGCCTTCGGCGGCGAGCGCGGGGAGCATTTCCGCGCAGATGTGATCGATGTAATCGTCGGCGCGGCCCACATACTCCGGTGGCAGGGCGTGGGCCGCCAGGCAGGTGCTGCGCACGCTGATCGGCAGTTCGGCGCCGAGACGGCGGGCGACCCGCAGCATCTTGCGTTCGTTGGTCAAATCAAGGCCGTAGCCGGATTTGATTTCGATGCTGGTGACACCGTCACGCATCAGGCTTTTCAGGCGCTTGGCGGCGCTGGCGAAGAGTTCGTCTTCACTGGCCGTGCGAGTGGCGCGTACGGTGCTGGCGATGCCGCCACCGGCCGCCGCGATTTCCGCGTAGCTGACGCCTTGCAGGCGCTGTTCGAATTCACCGCTGCGGTTACCGCCGAACACCGTGTGGGTGTGGCAGTCGATCAGGCCCGGGGTGACCCAGGCCCCGTTCAAATCGTTGACGGCCGGGTATTCACCAGACGGCAGCTCAGCGCGAGGGCCGATCCACTCAATGCGCGCACCTGACGTCACGATGGCCGCATCCTCGATGATCGAGTAGACGCCTTGCGCCATGGTTGCGACGTGGCAGTGTTGCCAGAGGGTTTTCATCCCTTAGTCTCCACAGTATTCAAAATCGAATCGCCAGCAGGCTGGCTCCCACAAGGATGCGCAATGCAACTGTGGGAGCCAGCCTGCTGGCGATGAGTACATCACAGGCTCGGCAAAAGCTTCACCGACACCAGTTCATTCAGGCAACGCGTCGCCAGCAGTTCAGTCGCCGCATTGATGTCCGGCGCAAAGAAACGATCCTTCTCATAGAACGGCACTTCTTTACGCAGAATCGCCCGGGCCTTTTCGAGTTTTGGCGAAGTCTTCAAGCCTTCACGCAGGTCCAGGCCCTGGGCTGCCGCCAACCATTCCACCGCCAGAATCCCGCGAGTGTTCTCGGCCATTTCCCACAGGCGCTTGCCGGCAGCCGGTGCCATGGACACGTGGTCTTCCTGGTTCGCCGACGTCGGCAGGCTGTCCACGGAATGTGGATGGGCCAGCGCTTTGTTCTCGCTGGCGAGTGCCGCAGCGGTCACTTGGGCGATCATGAAACCGGAGTTCACGCCGCCATTGGCCACCAGGAACGGCGGCAGTTGCGACATGTGCTTGTCCATCATCAGCGAGATGCGGCGTTCGCTCAGCGAGCCGATTTCAGCGATGGCCAAAGCCATGTTGTCGGCAGCCATCGCAACGGGTTCGGCGTGGAAGTTACCGCCGGAGATCACGTCACCTTCAGCAGCGAACACCAGCGGGTTATCCGAGACGGCATTGGCTTCAACGGCCAACACTTCGGCAGCCTGACGGAACTGGGTCAGGCAGGCGCCCATGACTTGCGGCTGGCAGCGCAGGGAGTACGGGTCCTGAACCTTTTCGCAGTTCTGGTGCGAGTCGGAGACTTCACTGCGCTCGCCCAGCAGGTCGCGGTAAGCGGCAGCGGCGTCGATCTGGCCTTTCTGGCCACGCGCGGCGTGAATGCGTGCGTCGAACGGCGAGCGCGAACCCAGCACCGCTTCGACGGTCAGGCCGCCCAGGGCCAGGGCGCCCGCGAACAGATCTTCACCTTCAAACAGACCGCGCAACGCATAAGCGGTGGACACCTGAGTGCCGTTGAGCAGCGCCAGGCCTTCTTTCGCGGCCAGGGTCAGCGGGGTCAGACCGGCGACTTTCAGCGCTTCGGTCGCTTCCAGCCATTCGCCTTTGTAGCGTGCCTTGCCTTCACCCAGCAGCACCAGCGACATGTGGGCCAACGGCGCCAGGTCACCGGAGGCACCGACCGAACCTTTCAATGGAATGTGCGGGTAAACCTCGGCGTTGATCAGGGCGATCAGCGCGTCGATGACCACGCGGCGAATGCCGGAGAAACCACGACTCAGGCTGTTGACCTTGAGCACCATGACCAGCCGCACCAAGGCGTCGCTGATCGGCTGGCCCACACCGGCGGCATGGGACAGCACCAGTGAGCGCTGCAGGTTTTCCAGGTCTTCGCTGGCGATGCGGGTCGAGGCCAGCAGACCGAAACCGGTGTTGATGCCGTAAGCGGTGCGGTTCTCGGCGAGGATCTGTTCCACACAGGCAACGCTGGCTTCGATCTGAGCCGAGGCGCTGTTGTCGAGGGTGATCCGGACCGGCTGCTGATAGATATCACGCAGTTGGGCCAGGCTCAGTTGGCCGGGAATCAGGTTTAGCGCAGTCATTTTGAGCTCCTTATGAGAGTTTGTTATTAACTAACCAGACGCTCCGGAGATGTCCGTTGTCCGTCGCTTCCCGCCTTGTGGGGGGGCTGCGCCTTGGCACGCTGGTTTGATGTAGAAATCAGTTCAGATTCGGTAAAGCCTTGCGCAGCAAATTCGAATCTTTCAAAACCCCGGCCGCCGCCGCGATATCCGGTGCCAGCCATCGGTCCTGGTCGTAGGCCGGAACGCGCTCGCGCAGCAGACGCCAGGCCGTATCAGTGCCCGTGCCGAAGCGTTGTTCTTTCAGGAACTCAAAGGCCTGAGCCGCCAGCAGGTACTCGATGGCGAGGATCTGCGTGCAGTTTTCCAGCGCGCGATGCAGCTTCAGCGCGGCGTTGGTGCCCATGCTCAGGTGATCTTCTTGCAGACCGGACGTCACGTAGTTGTCGAGGACCGCCGGTTGCGCCAGTTGACGGTTTTCCGCACACAGCGAAGCAGCCACGTATTGCACGATCATCATTCCGGAGTTCACACCCGGATTGGCCACAAGGAACGCCGGCAGGCCGCTGACGTGCGGGTTGATCAAGCGGTCGAGACGTCGCTCGGCGATGGAACCTATTTCCGCCATGGCGATGGCCAGCAGATCAGCGGCCATGGCCACGGACTGGCCGTGCGGGTTGGCCTGGGACATGATGCGGAAATTGTCCGGCGTGCCCAGCAGCAATGGGTTGTCGGTGCAGCCATTGAGTTCGGTTTCGATCTGTTGGATCGCGTGCGCCAGTTGATCCCGTGCAGCACCGTGGACCTGCGGGATCGAACGGATGCTCAGCGCATCCTGGGTGCGGATACCTTTGCTCGACGCAATCACTTCACTGCCATCAAGCAGCGCCCGCAGATTGATGCCGACCTGCTGCATGCCCGGATGCGGCTTGAGGGCGATGATTTCGGCATCGAACGCTGCGATCTGGCCGCGCAGGGCTTCGAAGCTCATGGCGCCGATCACGTCGGCCCATTGCAGCAGGCGCGTGGCATCGGCAATCGCAAGGGCGCTGAGGCCGCTCATGCACGGCGTGCCGTTGACCAGGCACAAGCCGTCTTTGGCGCCGAGTTGAACCGGTTGCAGACCTTCTTCGGCCAAGGCCTGTTGCGCAGAAACGATCTGCCCGCGATAGCTGACATTGCCGACGCCCAGCAGTGCAATGCCGATGTGCGCCATGTGGGTCAGGTAACCCACCGAGCCCTGGGACGGCACTTGCGGGGTGATGCCGCGATTGAGCAGTGCCAGCAGCGCTTCGACCACCCGGCGATGAATGCCGGACTTGCCGTGACTGTAGTTGCGGATCGCGGCGCACATGATCGCCCGGGTCTGGTCGTCGGCCAGTGGTGCGCCGACGCCACAAGCGTGACTGAGCAAGGTGTTGCGCGACAGCTGGCTGAGTTGTTCGTCTTTCAGAGAGACGTTGCACAACGCGCCCAAGCCCGTGTTGACGCCGTAAGCGCGTTCGCCGCTGGCGACGATGCGCTGGACGATCGCCTGAGCGTTCTCGATCCGCGCCCAGGCTTGGGTCGACAGCTCGAGCTGAGCGCCGTGGCGGGCGACGGCGACTACATCCTGCCAACGCAGAGGGGCATCGGCGATAACGATTTTTTCAGCCTGGGACATCTGGAGCCTCATACAAAATTCATGGACATGTGACACCTGTGGCGAGGGAGCTTGCTCCCGCTGGGCTGCGTAGCGGCCCCAAAATTTCGCGACCGCTGCGCGCTCGAGCGGGAGCAAGCTCCCTCGCCACAAAAGCGGTCCCGCCACAAACCTCTTAAACCACCGCCGCACGCCGCTGTACGAACCGGTCTACATACTCATCCGCCGGCGAATGCAGGATCTCTCGCGGCGTGCCGACCTGAATCAGGCGGCCATCCTTGAGGATTGCGATGCGGTTGCCGATGCGTACGGCTTCGTCGAGGTCGTGGGTGATGAAGACGATGGTCTTGTGCAGGGTCTTTTGCAGTTCCAGCAACTGGTCCTGCATTTCCGCGCGGATCAGCGGATCGAGCGCACTGAACGCTTCGTCCATCAGGATGATGTCGGTGTCCGCCGCCAGTGCGCGGGCCAGGCCCACACGCTGACGCATGCCGCCCGAGAGCTGGTGCGGGTATTTGTTTTCGTAGCCCTTCAGGCCCACGGTGTTGATCCAGTGCAGCGCGCGCTCGGAGCACATTTGCTTGCTCTCGCCACGCACTTTCAGGCCGTAGGCGACGTTGTCCAGCACGGTCTTGTGCGGCAGCAGGCCGAAGCTCTGGAACACCATGCTGATCTTGCGCCGGCGAAATTCGCGCAGGGCGTCCATGTCGTATTGCAGGATGTCCACGCCATCCACCAGGATCGCGCCGCTGGTCGGGTCGATCAGGCGGTTGAAGTGGCGCACCAGGGTCGATTTGCCGGAGCCGGACAGGCCCATGATCACGAAGATCTCGCCGCTACCGATGCTCAACGACAGGTCGTTCACGCCGACCACGCAGCCGGTTTCGGCCAGCACCTGATCCTTGGTCTTGCCCTGGCCGATCATGCCCAGCGCATCCTTGGAACGGTTGCCGAAAATCTTGAAGACGTTTTTGACTTCGATTTTGCTGATGGCTTCGTTGTTCATTTGCTCACCTCATGCCGTGGCCGACCATACGCCTGAGTAATGCGGTCGATGACCACTGCCAGAATCACGATCGCCAGACCGGCTTCAAGGCCACGTCCGACGTTGAGGGTCTGAATCCCCACCAACACATCTTCGCCAAGGCCACGGGCGCCGATCATCGAGGCAATCACCACCATCGACAGGGCCATCATGGTGGTCTGGTTGATCCCGGCCATGATGCTCGGCAGGGCCAGCGGCAGTTGCACGCCGAACAGTTGCTGCCAGCGGTTGGCACCAAAGGCGTTGATCGCTTCCATCACTTCGCCGTCGACCTGGCGGATGCCCAGATCGGTCAGGCGGATCAGCGGTGGCGCAGCGTAGATCACGGTGGCGAAAATCGCCGGGACCTTGCCCAGACCGAACAGCATCAACACCGGGATCAGGTACACGAAACTCGGCATGGTCTGCATGATGTCCAGCAGCGGCATCAGCACCGAACGCAGGCGATTGCTGCGCGCCGAAAGAATGCCCAGCGGAATGCCGATCAGCACCGAAATGACCGTCGCCACCATCATCAGCGCGAGGGTCTGCATCAGCTTGTCCCAGAGCCCGACCGCGCCCACCAGGAACAACAGACCGACAATGACGGCGGTGGTCACGACCTTGCGGGTCGCGTGCCAGGCAATGCCCGCCACGATCGCCAGCATCAGCCACCAGGGCGCCGCGCGCAGCAGCCCTTCAAGATTGACGATGGCCCACAACAGGGTGTCGGAGATGTGCCGGAACACGTCGCCGTAGTTGGTGACCAGCGAATCGACCCAACCGTTGACCCAGTCGGCGATGGAAAAGGTAAAGCTTTCGGGAAACATAAGAGACTCTCAATCAAGGGGTTGCGATTCAGCGTCCGACTGCCGTTGCCGACAGTCGGAGAGGCTCAACCTACAAGGCCGCGTCGATCTTTTTGGCTGCGTCTTCGCTCACCCATGCGTGCCAGACTTCAGGATGTTCCTTGAGGAAAATTTTCGCCAGTTTTGGTGACTCGATCCGCTCTTTGGCCATGCGCCCGAGGTTCTGGTTCAGCAGGTCGATCGGCAGGTTGACCTTTTCCAGCACGGCCACCAGTTCCGGGGCTTGCTCGTGGAAGGTCTTGGAGAGGCCGACCTTGATCGTCACTTGCTTGTTCACCCCTGGTTTCTCTTCGAGTTTGACCAGGTCAACCTGGCCCATCAGCGGTGTTGGCGACCAGTAGTAGAACAGGATCGGCTCGCCACGCTTGTAGCTCGACAGCACGGCGGCATCCAGCGCCGGACCGGTGCCTGGGCGGAAGTTGGTGTAGCTGCTTTCCAGACCGTAGCTTTTCAGCATTTCGCTGTTATCCAGCTCACAGGTCCAGCCGGCCGGGCAGTTGTAGAAACGGCCCTTGGAAGGCTCTTCGGCGTCTTTGAACACCGAGGAATACTTGGCCAGGTCAGCAATGTTTTTCAGGTCCGGCGCCTTGGCTTCCAGCTTGCGCTTGGCATCGCCTTCGATCACGTAGCGCGGCACGTACCAGCCTTCGACTGCGCCTACGACTGGCGCACCGACACCGACGACCTTGCCGGCCTTCTCGGCCTTGTTCCAGACTTCGCTGCGGCCGACCCATTCTTCGGCAAACACTTGAATGTCGTTGCTGCTCAGGGCGTTTTCCATGGTGATGGAGTTGCCCGGCAGGCTATCCGTCTTGCAGTCGTAACCTTTCTCCAACACGACTTGCAGCACGTCGGTCAGCAACATGGCGCTTTCCCAGTTCAGGCCGGCGAATTTCACCGGTTTACCCGATTCGCACCAACCGGCAGCCTGAGTGGCGCCGGCGCTGGCCAACAGGCCCATGGAAAGCAATGTGGTCAGCAGGGTCTTGTTCGATTTCATTGTTTGACGCTCCTAATCATGAATTGGCTTACGGCAGTCAAGAGGCATCCAGCCCTGTCCACGTCCAATCAGGCCTGCGCCGCAGCGCGACCGGCCCCGCTTGTTTTAGGTTGTACAACGCTGTCCTGCTCGACCGGCAGAATCAGTTGATCAGGCACGGTGCCGTGCCATTTTTTCGCACACACGTAATACAGGGCTGCAGGAATCACCAGACCGATGATCCAGGAAATATCCACATCACCCAGCGCTGCCACCAGCGGACCGGTGTAGAACTTGCTGGAAATGAACGGCAGCTGCACCAGCACACCGAACACATAGATGCTGATACCGAGCATGTTCCAGCGACCGTAGCGACCGTTTGGATCGGACAGCGCCGGCACGTCATAGCGCTCACGGGTGATGCAGTAGTAGTCCACCAGGTTGATCGCGCTCCATGGCGTAAAGAACGCCAGCAGGAACAGGATGAAGGACTTGAACGCACCGAGGAACGAGTGCTGGCCGAGCAACGCCATCAGGGTCGCAGCACCGACGATCACCAGCACGAAGAGCAGACGCTGCAAGCGCGTGACTTTCAGGTCACCACGGAAGCCGCTGATGATGGTCGCAATGCACATGAAGCTGCCGTAGGAGTTCAGCGTGGAGATGGTGACCTTGCCGAACGCGATGCTGAAGTACAGCAGCGCAGCCGTGGTACCGGCACCGCCCAGACCGACGATGTAGGCCACTTCGTGGCCGACGAATTGCCCATTGGCCGAGGCGGCGGCAAACACGCCGAGGATCATCGCCACCTGTGCGCCAATGACCGAACCTGCACCCGCGGCGAAAAAGGTTTTCACCGAGGAAGTCTTGCTCGGCAAGTAGCGAGAATAGTCAGCCACGTAAGGGCCGAAGGCGATCTGCCAGGACGCCGCGAGCGATACCGCCAGCAGGAAGCTGCTCCAGCTGAAGTGGCGGATTTGCAGGAGTGCGCCAACGTCAGTCTGGCTTATCAGACGACTGAACAGGTAAACAAAGGCAATCACCCCAATGACACTGGCAACCCGGCCAATCCAATGGATCACCCGATAGCCGAGTACCGTGACCAGCACGATGACACTGGCGAAGATGAGGATACCGACGGTGTCACTGACGCCAAACAACTGGCCCAGCGCCTGGCCGGAAAGTACCGTTCCGGTTGCGGTGAAACCGAGGTACATCAAACAGACCAGCACGATCGGGATGGCCGCGCCATAAACACCAAACTGCACACGGCTGGAGATCATCTGCGGCAGGCCAAGCTTTGGCCCTTGCGCGGCATGCAGCGCCATCACCCCACCGCCGAGCAGTTGCCCGATCAGCAAACCGATCAACGACCAGAACACATCACCGCCCAGCACCACGGCCAGGGCCCCGGTGACAATCGCGGTGATTTGCAGGTTGGCACCCATCCACAGGGTGAACTGGCTCAACAGACGACCGTGTCTCTCCGCTTCCGGGATGTAGTCGATCGAGCGTTTCTCGATCAACGGTTTACTGCCTGCACGATCGTTGTTAACTGCCATGGTTCAACCTCTGTGGATTGTTATTGTGGGTTGGCGGGCTCCCTGTAGGAGCGAGCATTACTTGCCGGTAATCATTGGCAGATTCAGGCCCTGTTCCTTGGCGCAGTCGATCGCGATCTGGTAACCCGCATCGGCGTGACGCATAACGCCAGTTGCCGGGTCGTTGTGCAAAACGCGAGCGATACGCTCGGCCGCTTCGTCAGTACCGTCGCAGACAATCACCATGCCCGAGTGCTGGGAGAAGCCCATGCCGACGCCGCCGCCGTGGTGCAGGGAAACCCAGGTCGCGCCGCTCGCGGTGTTGAGCAGAGCGTTGAGCAGTGGCCAGTCGGACACGGCGTCGGAGCCGTCCTGCATGGATTCGGTTTCGCGGTTCGGGCTGGCGACCGAACCGGAGTCCAGGTGGTCGCGACCGATCACGATTGGCGCGGACAATTCACCGCTGCGAACCATTTCGTTGAACGCCAGGCCAAGCTTGGCGCGCAGGCCCAGGCCAACCCAGCAGATACGAGCCGGCAGCCCCTGGAAGCTGATGCGCTCGCGCGCCATGTCCAGCCAGTTGTGCAGGTGGGCGTCGTCCGGGATCAGTTCTTTGACCTTGGCGTCGGTCTTGTAGATGTCTTCAGCGTTACCCGACAGTGCAGCCCAACGGAACGGACCGATGCCACGGCAGAACAGTGGGCGGATGTAGGCCGGTACGAAGCCAGGGAAGTCGAATGCGTTTTCCACGCCTTCTTCCTGGGCCATCTGACGGATGTTGTTGCCGTAGTCGAAGGTCGGAATGCCCATCTTCTGGAATTCGAGCATCGCTTTAACGTGCACGGCCATCGATTGCTTGGCGGCTTTCACCACGGCTGCAGGCTCGGTCTTGGCACGAGCGCGGTACTCTTCCCAGGTCCAGCCGGCCGGCAGGTAACCGTTGAGCGGGTCGTGGGCGCTGGTCTGGTCGGTGACCATGTCCGGGCGCACGCCGCGCTTGACCAGTTCCGGCAGAATTTCCGCCGCGTTGCCCAGCAGAGCGATGGAAATCGCCTTGCCTTCCTTGGTGTATTTGTCGATGCGGGCCAGTGCGTCGTCGAGGTCGGTGGCTTGCTCGTCGACATAACGGCTGTTCAGACGGAAATCGATGCTGACCTGCTGGCATTCGATGTTCAGCGAGCAAGCACCGGCCAGGGTTGCAGCCAGAGGTTGAGCGCCGCCCATGCCGCCCAGGCCTGCGGTCAGGACCCAACGACCTTTCAGGTCATCGTTATAGTGCTGGCGACCGGCTTCGACGAACGTTTCGTAGGTCCCCTGGACGATGCCCTGGCTGCCAATGTAGATCCAGCTGCCGGCGGTCATCTGGCCGTACATGGCCAGGCCTTTGGCGTCGAGTTCGTTGAAGTGTTCCCAGCTCGCCCAGTGCGGTACGAGGTTGGAGTTGGCGATCAATACGCGCGGGGCGTTAGTGTGAGTCTTGAACACGCCGACCGGCTTGCCGGATTGCACCAGCAGGGTCTCGTCGTCATTCAGATTGGTCAGGCTTTCAACGATCTTGTCGTAGCATTCCCAGTTACGCGCCGCACGACCGATACCACCGTAAACCACCAGTTCTTTAGGGTTCTCGGCGACTTCCGGGTCGAGGTTGTTCATCAGCATGCGCAGCGGCGCTTCAGTCAGCCAGCTCTTGGCGGTCAGCTTGTTACCGCGGGCAGCGCGGATTTCAACGTCACGAAACTTAGTAGGTTTAATGTCAGTCACGAAAAAGACTCCTCAGCGATCAATCCAAACCAACCCTGGCGGTGGGTAAGCCAGCCTGTGCGCGTCACAGCGACACAAGCGAATCAGTGGACGCTGCGGAGAGTCTCGGTCGACTCATACGCATACGTCTTTACTTGTACATACAAGCATATGCAATCAAGCGGCCAACTTATTGGATGGGCATTCGAGAAAAATTCTGAAAAGGCTGGGAAGCCTGTAGATCAAGGGTTATGAGGAAGATGAAATTTTTCGGGGGGATTGTGCGGAGGGATGATGGCTCGTTACTTGAGCGTGGTTTTGCGCCACGCTGGGGCGTTCGGTAACAAAGTGGTGCGCGCTGAGAAACAGGAAAGGTGATTGCTTTTGTGGCGAGGGCGCTTGCTCCCGCTGGGCTGCGAAGCAGCCCTTAAACCATTCAACCGAGATTTGTCAGATAGATTTCGCTAGCGGGCTTTTTACGACGGCTTCGCCGCCGAGCGGGAGCAAGCGCCCTCGCCACAGAGATGTTGTAAACAGTTGGATCAGTGTGCAGTCAGCTCGATCACGCAGCAGGCGCCGTTGCTGGAGACGTCCAGCAGGCCGGTGTTACCGACGAGTTGCAGGCAATCATGACGACCCAATTGCTGGGCATTGTTTTCGACCGTCACCTCAAGCGCTTCGCTCACACTGAACACCAGCACCGTCCCGGCCTCGCTGAAAAACCGCTGCTCGCCGTCCAGCCACTGCAACCGCGCGCTGTAACGCTGCGGCGCATAAATCAGGTTGAAGTCGCGAATCGGACCACCCAGCAACGTGCAGGACACCTGGCTCTCGCCGCTGAAGGCATAGGGGTCCAACGGTAACAACGGCCGCGTGAACTGGCCATCCACCGACAAGGTCATGCCGTCGCCCTGCAACACCGTGATGATCCGCTCGTAACCGGCGAAGGTCGAAAACCCGCCCGACTCGGCGATATCGGCAATTGACAGGCGCCAGCCGAAACCATCAAGGCCAGTGCCCGCGTCGCGGGTGATTTCTTCGGTACTGCCACCGCCATTTTTCCATGGCATGCGTGGGTAATCGACAGCGCGTAAAACCTTGACCTGACTCATTTGTGAAACCGACCTTCCAGACGATGACGGGAACCGGGGTGGATCAAACGGGCGGCAGTCACTGGCTGACGGCCGGACCAGGTACGGCGACGGATCAGCAGGCACGGCTCGCCCTTTTCAATCTGCAGCAATTTGCACTCGCTGGCCTCGGCCAGAATCGCCTCGACCACGTGCTCGCCTTCAGTCAGCGGCGCGACCTGGTTCAGATAGGCGTAAGGCGTTTGCAGGGTGAAGTCCTGCTTGAGGTAGTCCGGCGCCACCAGCGCGTTGACGAAACGGTCTTCGATTTGCACCGGAATGTCGTTTTCGAAATGCACGATCAGCGAGTGGAAGACCTTTTGGCCTTCACGCATGTCCAGGGCCAGGGCGCGCTCGGAACCGGCGGCCTCTTCTTCAAGCGTGATCACCTGGCATGTATGGCGATGGCCACGGGAGGCGATTTCGTCGGCGATGTTGTGTACTTCAAACAGCGCAGACTGGCTTTTCGGCTCGGCGACGAACGTGCCGACGCCCTGCATACGCACCAACAGGCCGTCGGCGGTCATCTCGCGCAGCGCGCGGTTGATGGTCATGCGACTGAACCCGAGTTGGCTGACCAACTCGCTTTCCGACGGAACGCGGTAGTGCGGCGGCCAGTTTCCACTGTCGATCTGCTGGGTGATCATTTGTTTGACGCGAGCGTACAAGGGCGCCGGACTGTCGCCCATGTTCGCGGCCAACGGTGACACTGTAGGCGGAGTCGGCACGGTAAATCCTTGTTCATTTGGTGAGGGTTGCTAGCTTGCCGGAGTTTACCGAGCAGGCAAACGTCTGTATATGTATATACAAATAACACACGATGGGGTGCTGAACCATGTCCGCCTTCTTTGCCGAACGCGCGCTGCTGCCTAGTGGATGGGCCAACAATGTACGTCTTGAGGTCAGCGCCGACGGCGTTTTGACCCATGTCCAGGCCAATTCCAACGCAGATGACGCCGAACGGCTAAGCGGTCCACTGCTGCCGGGCATGCCGAATCTGCACTCCCACGCCTTCCAGCGGGCGATGGCCGGATTGGCCGAAGTGGCCGGTAATCCGAACGACAGTTTCTGGACCTGGCGCGATCTGATGTACCGGCTCGTCGGAAAAATCAGCCCCGATCAGCTCGGTGTAATCGCCCGTCAGCTGTACATCGAAATGCTCAAGGCCGGTTACACCTCGGTCGCGGAATTTCATTACGTGCACCACGACACCAGCGGCCAGCCGTATGCGGATCCGGCCGAACTGGCGCTGCGCATCAGCCAGGCGGCCAGTTCCGCCGGTATCGGCTTGACCTTGCTGCCGGTGCTCTACAGCCATTCCGGTTTCGGTGGCCAGACGCCGAACGATGGCCAGCGTCGCTTTATCAACAGCACTGAAAATTACCTGAAGCTGCAGTCGCGCTTGCAGCCGATCCTGGCGCAGCAACCGGCACAATCGCTGGGTCTGTGTTTCCACTCATTGCGCGCGGTCACCCCACAGCAAATCAGCGAAGTACTGGCGGCCAGCGACAAGCAGTGTCCGGTGCACATTCACATCGCCGAACAGCAGAAGGAAGTCGATGACTGCCTGAGCTGGAGCGGTCGTCGCCCCCTGCAATGGCTGTACGAAAACACCGAAGTCGATCAGCGCTGGTGCCTGGTGCACGCGACTCACGCCAACCCGGAAGAGGTCGCGCTGATGGCCAAGAGTCGCGCCATCGCCGGCCTGTGCCTGACCACCGAAGCCAACCTCGGCGACGGGATTTTCCCGGCGGTGGATTTCCTCGCGCAGGGCGGACGCCTGGGTATCGGGTCCGACAGCCATGTGTCATTGAGCGTTGTGGAAGAGTTGCGTTGGCTGGAATACGGCCAGCGCCTGCGCGATCAGCGGCGTAATCGGCTGTATGGCGCGGATCAGCCGATGGTTGGCCGCACGCTATATGACGCTGCGCTGGATGGCGGCGCTCAGGCGCTGGGGCAGCCGATCGGTGCGCTGACGGTTGGCAAACGTGCGGATTGGCTGGTGCTGGACGGCAACGATCCGTACCTGGCAACGGCCAGCGGTGACGGGATCCTCAATCGTTGGTTGTTTGCCGGCGGCGATCGCCAGGTGCGCGATGTGCTGGTCAATGGCCAGTGGGTGGTGCGTGACGGGCGTCATGCAGCAGAAGAAGAAAGTAACCGCGCGTTTACCCAAGTCCTGCGCGACCTCCTGGGCTGACACAAACGAAATGTGGGAGCGAGCCTGCTCGCGACAGGGCGATCAAATTCAACAGAAGTGTTGACTGATACTCCGCTATCGCGAGCAGGCTCGCTCCCATATTTGTTCTTTACTAGCCGTCAGTTCGAGGTCTTGGCCATCTGCGTATCCGTCGCACGCCAGATCAGCCGCGTCGTGTCATATCCCTGCTGACGCGCCTTGCTCAGCAGCTCTTCGCGCACTACGCCGTTGACCGTAGGGGTTCGCGACAGCAGCCACAGATACCGGCGACTAGGATCACCGACGATGGCAGTCTTGTAGTCATCGCTGACGTACAACACCCAGTATTGCCCCTTCGCCACACCCGGCAGCAATCGCGAGAACCAGTTGTCGAACTCGACCCACAGCTTGTCGGTCTTGCCTGGCACTTGCGGATACGCCGTGCCCTTGGCCTCTTCCCACTGCCAATCCGCCGTCAGGCAGCGGTTCAGCACCAGCACGTTACCGTCCGGCTTGAGCGTGTAATGGGCTTCGGATTGCGCACAGTTGCGCTGAAAATACATCGGCAGACGTGCCAACTCGTACCAGGTCCCTTGGTACTTCTTCAAATTGACGCTGGCGACGGTTTTCGGCGCCAATGGATCTTCGCCAGAAGTGGCACAGCCAGCCAATACCAGGCCGGCAAAAAGGAGGATCAATAACCGTTTCATTGTTTTTCTCCCGCGGGCGCATCGCCCCGGTTTACTTCAGGCCTTGGCCGGAAAACATCAACACTTTGTCACCGGCGTACTGCACGCTGATAAAGCTGTTCTTGTCGCCCCAGGTGCAACTGGACATGCCGAGCGCGCCCGAGCAGTCGGTGGGTTTGCCCAACAAGGTTTCCACCTCGGCCTTGGGCATGCCTGTCGACAGCTTCGAATAATTTTCCTGATTGATCTTGCCGCATGCGGCCAGCAACACGCAGAACGAAAGCAAAGCGATGGAACGCAGCGACATGGTGTAGCTCCTGGGGCGAAGGGGAATGGCATGGCTGCCAAGCTGAAGCTTAGAAGAGAAAAGCCCTGTCTGGTTCCCTGACCGAGCGCCTATTTGTTGGGCCGCTCGTCTGCCTTTTGCCGAAAAATCAGCCACTTTCTTTCGCCGTTGAGCATTTCATCGGTTTTGGCAAAAGTCGCCTAATCTTTGGCGCCGGCGAGTCGACATAAATGCAGCGCAAAGCCCGCTCCTGTGGCAAATTGGCGCCCCTTGTTGACCAGCCCCTCCGCGGTAGCTCATTTAATGACCAGAAACATGAAATTCAGCCACAAGATTCTGCTGGCTGCTGCCCTCGTAGTGGCCGTCGCCTTCGCTTGTTTCATCCTTTTCAACGACTACCGCCAGCGGCAGACCCTGCGCAGCAGTACCGAATCGTCGATGCAGGAACTCGGCAGCCTGACCACCAGCAACATCCAGACCTGGCTGGAAAGCCGCATTCAGTTGCTGCAGTCGCTGTCCCAGCAGATCGTAGTGGATGGCAGTGCCCTGGCCAGCCTCAAGCGGGTCATCGACCTGCCCGCCTACACCAGCAACTTCCAGCTGAGCTACTTTGGTGGCACCGACGGTGTGATGTTTTCGGTTCCGGCCGGCAATCGTGCCGCGGACTACGACCCTCGCGCACGCGGCTGGTACAAGGCAGCCAACAGCGCCCAACAGACCATCGTCACCGAACCCTACATCGCGGCGTCCTCCGGCAAACTGGTGATCACCGTCGCCACGCCGGTACAGCGCCAGGGCCAGATGATCGGCGTCGCCGGCGCCGATATTGACCTGTCCAGCGTCAGCGCGATCATCAACTCGCTGAACTTCGGCGGTCACGGTCATGCGTTTATCGTCAGCGCCGACGGCAAGATCCTGATTCACCCGGACAGCAAACTGGTCCTCAAGAATCTGGCCGACGCCTACCCGAACGGTGCCCCGCAAGTCAGTCCGGGCCTGAAAGAAGTCGAGATCGACGGCAAGCGCCAGTTCATTTCCTTCACTCACGTCAACGGTGTGCCGTCGGCAAACTGGTACGTGGCGCTGGTGCTGGATCAGGACACCGCGTTCTCGATGATCAGCGAATTCCGCACCTCGGCGATCATCGCCATGGTCATCGCCGTAGTGATCATCATCGCGTTGCTGGGCATGCTGATCAGTTTCCTGATGCAGCCGCTGCTGACCATGGGCCGCGCCATGCATGACATCGCCGAAGGCGAAGGTGACCTGACCAAACGCCTGATCATTCACGGCCATGACGAATTCGGTGCGCTGGGCACTTCGTTCAACCGCTTTGTCGAGCGTATTCACACCTCGATCCGCGAAGTGTCCTCGGCCACCGGCCAGGTCAACGAAGTCGCACTGCGGGTCGTCGCCGCGTCCAACTCGTCGATGTTCAACTCCGACCAGCAAGCTTCGCGCACCAGCAGCGTGGCCGCGGCGATCAACGAACTGGGCGCCGCCGCCCAGGAAATCGCCCAGAACGCCGCCCTCGCCTCGCAGCACTCCAGCGACGCGCGCGCCCTGGCCGAAGACGGTCAGCAGGTGGTGGATAAAACCATCGCGGCGATGCAACAGCTCTCGGCGAAGATCAGCGATTCCTGCGGCAACATCGAGACGCTCAACAGCAACACGGTGAACATCGGGCAGATTCTGGAAGTGATCACCAGCATCTCGCAGCAGACCAACCTGCTGGCATTGAACGCCGCCATCGAAGCGGCACGGGCCGGTGAAGCCGGTCGCGGTTTTGCCGTGGTCGCCGATGAAGTGCGCAACCTCGCCCACCGCACCCAGGATTCGGCGCAGCAAGTGCAGAAGATGATCGAGGAACTGCAAGTCGGCGCCCGCGAAGCGGTGAGCACCATGACCGACAGCCAGCGCCAGAGCGAAAGCAGCGTGGGCATCGCCAACCAGGCGGGCGAGCGTCTGGGCAGCGTGACCCAGCGGATCGGCGAGATCGACGGGATGAACCAGTCCGTGGCGACGGCGACCGAAGAGCAGACCGCCGTGGTGGAATCGATCAACGTCGACATCACCGAGATCAACACGCTGAATCAGGAGGGTGTGGAGAACCTGCAGGCGACGTTGCGCGCGTGTTCTGATCTTGAGCAGCAGGCGGCGCGGTTGAAGCAGTTGGTGGGCAGTTTCAGAATCTGAGGCGCTCTTACTGGCCTCATCGCCAGCAGGCTTGCTCCCACAATAGGTTTGTGTCGATCACAAACTCCTGCGGGAGCCAGCCTGCTGGCGATGACGGTATCAGCAGAAATGGAAATCTAAAACCGAGACCCTGGCCCCGAAAGAAACGCCAACTCCTCAGCCGTCGATTCCCTTCCCAATACCGCATTCCTGTGTGGAAACCGCCCAAACCGCGCAATCACCTGCTGATGCTTCTCGGCATAGTTCAGATAGTCGGTAAAAAGTTTCCGCTCGGCCTCCGGGTGCTGTGCCACAAGGTCGATATAGCGCGAGACCGCTTCATTCTGCACCGCCAGATTCTCGCAATGCTCAAACACCAGGTAGATAAACACCCGCTGAATCGGCCGCAACTGTCGATCGAAATCCGCAGCAATGCCTTGCGCTACGAGAGCCTGCGCCCTGGGATCGCCTGCAAAGGATTTGGGAGTGTCGCGAAAGATCATTCGCGGAAGTTGATCGAGCAGCAGCACCAGGGCCAGCCAACCGTCGGGGCGTTGCGCCCAGTCAGTCAATCCGCCGGCCAGTGCCTGCTCGACCCAGTCCCCGAAACGCGTCTGCGCTTCGAGGTCCTGGCTGTCGCGCTTGCCGAACCATAACTTACCCTTCTCTGCCGCTGTTTCGATCGGTGATTCGGCGTTTCCGAACCACCATTCGAGCAACGGCTGCCAGGGCGCGGTCATGGTTTATTCCTTGTGGTAAGCCGTGATGCGTGCGACTTCTTCTTTCGAACCGAGGAACACCGCTACGCGCTGGTGCAAGCCGTCCGGCAGAATGTCGAGGATGCGCTGGTGACCATCGGTGGAGGCGCCGCCGGCTTGTTCAACCAGGAACGACATCGGGTTGGCTTCGTACATCAGGCGCAGTTTGCCCGGCTTCGACGGCTCGCGGCTGTCGCGTGGGTACATGAACAGGCCGCCACGAGTCAGGATGCGGTGCACGTCGGCAACCATCGCGGCGACCCAGCGCATGTTGTAGTTCTTTTTCAGCGGGCCTTCGTCGCCAGCCAGCAATTCACCGACGTAACGTTGTACCGGCGCTTCCCAGTGACGCTGGTTGGACGCATTGATCGCGAACTCCTGGGTGGACTCCGGGATCGTGATGTCTTCATGGGTCAGTACGAAGCTGCCCATTTCACGATCCAGGGTGAAGCCTTTGACGCCATTGCCCAGGGTCAGAACCAGCATGGTCTGTGGACCGTAAATCGCGTAACCGGCGGCAACCTGCTGAGTGCCTGGCTGCAGGAAGGCCTTTTCGTTCAAAGGCTCGTTCTGGGTCAGGTATTCGTTCGGGCAACGCAGCACCGAGAAGATCGTACCGACCGGCGCGTTGATGTCGATGTTCGACGAACCGTCCAGCGGGTCAAACACCAGCAGGTAGGCGCCTTTCGGGTATTTGCCCGGGATCTGGTAGGCATTGTCCATTTCTTCGGATGCCATGCCGGCCAGGTGACCGCCCCATTCGTTGGCTTCGAGCAGGATGTCGTTGGACATCACATCAAGCTTCTTCTGCACTTCACCTTGGACGTTTTCGGTGCCCATGCTGCCCAGAACACCACCCAGGGCGCCTTTGGAGACGGCGTGGCTGATTTCTTTACAGGCGCGCGCCACCACTTCGATCAGGAAACGCAGATCGGCAGGGGTGTTGTTGCTACGGGTCTGCTCAATCAAATAGCGACTCAGGGTAACGCGGGACATGGAAGGCTCCGGTGGAATGGGGGGCTAAAAACCCGCGCAGTTTAACGCGAGTCGGGGCGCATTTCCTCCTATCAGACGTGGAACACCCAATAGAGTTCATGTGCCGGGTTCAGCGTAGTTCGAAACGGGCATCTTTACCGTCAGGTAAACCGCTATCGCCAGCAGGCTGGCTCCCACAGGGGAATGCGATTAACTGTAGGAGCCAGCCTGCTGGGGAATGCGATTAACTGTGGGAGCCAGCCTGCTGGCGATCGGGTGCGCAGCACCCGCCTTCAAGGTTTGACCGGGGGTTTGCGCAACAAGCTGAACGCCATCGCCGCCAAGAACAGAACGCTCAGCAGCAACACCCCCCACAACCCGAACTTCTTCCAGTGGGTCCCAACCTGCGAAGTCGAGGTGGCTGTCGATGTCGGTGTCGCCACCGCCCCGCTATCCACTGTCGCCCTGCCCAACGCCGCCCACTTGGCCGCGCTGTAATCCGGAATCAGCGTCGACAACGGCAGGTTCGCCGCCTTCACCGTCGCGCTGCCCAGCGCCAGCGTATAAGGCCCGGCACCGCGCGCCAGGAACACCAATTGCGTCGAGCGCACGGCGAACTTCACCGTTGGCGCTTCGGCACCCAAGCCACCGCCCCGCTCGTCCACCGTCAGCTTCAACTGCTGCACCGTTTGCCCCGACAGCTGCAACTCGTTCTGCACCACGTCCTGGCCACTCTGGGTCAGGCGATAAAGCAAACCGCTGCTCAACGGCTGCCACGGCAGACTGCTGTCCCGACGACCGGACAAGGTCACCGGCGCCAGGCTGTTCGGCTGACTCAACTCGACCTGCAAGCGCTCGACATTCAGCCCCATCGGCAATTGCCAGGTGTATTCCCCGGCCTTCACGCTGCTGCCGGCCAACGCTTGCGACCAGACCAACGGCAGCGGCAGGCTGCGGGTGCTGGCGCTTTCCAGTTGCGCCGACGTCAGCGTCGGCGCCGACTGCGGCGTGCTCCACAACAAACGCAGGTAGCGCGCTGATTGACCCGGCAAACCGACTTCATGCTGCTCGACCCGCTCGTCGGCAAACGTCAGCCGCGCCACCTGCCCGTCACCCCACGACTGCCAATGCTGCAAGTCGTCGCTGGCTTCGATACTGAAACGCTGGAAGCCGTCGCGCTCGCTGGTCCAGTCGAGGATCAACTGCTGCAGCGGTGCCTTGATGCCGCTGGCGTCGAGCAACCAGCCACGCAGCACTTCTTCGCCCACCTCCAGCTGACTCGACGGCTGCACTTCGACCAGCGTGCCATTGGCGCTCGATTGCACCCGCACACTCGGCGCACGCTCGGTGTCGTCCGCGGAGTTGTACAGCGGGAACCACTTCACATCGGTCAGGGTACGGTTTTCGCTGGTTTTCGCGGTTTCCCGCGCCAAGGCATAGGCCTGGGCTTCGCCTGCCGCGTTGAACACGCGCACGTCGCTCAGGTCTGTCTGCCGCGCGTTCAATTGCACGGCCAAGGGTAATTCGAGGCGATACCACGGCCCCTCGCCACTCACGGTCAACGGCACTTGCGTGGCGAAATCCACCGGTTTTTCCTGCGCGCCGGCCGACAGCGCCATACCCATGGCAACAACGCCCAACCAGACCAGGTTCAGCTTCGAACTCAAGATGACACTCCTTCGGTTTGCGGGGCCGGGTTTTCAGGTTCCGGCGCGGCGTCGGCACGCTTGGGTGGCAACGGAGCGAAATAGCCCACCACCAACAGCAACACACCCACACCGATAAACGAGACGATCCGCGCCAGCCCGCCACGGTTACTCAATTCGACAAAGAACAGTTTCGCGACCACGACGCCGATCAAGGCCGCGCCAATCAGCCAGACTTCACGACGATGCCGTAGATGGCCGCCGATCATCAGACTCAGGGCCATCAAGGTCCAGACGATCGACAGACCGGCCTGCACCTGCATGGACGCGAGCAGCAGATCCAGCTCGAACGGGACGCCGCCCCAGTGATGAGCCGTGCGGTTCACCAGCGCGGTGAAGAACGCAAACAGTGAAACGCCGGCGATCAGTTGCGTGGCGTGATCGAAGGTGTCCTTGCCGATCGCCAGTCGCGTCACCGCGCTGCGCGCCCAGACATAAACCCCGAACAGCGCAAACAGCAGGCCCAATTCCAGCGGATTGATCAGCGGTACGTAAGGCAACGGTTCGGCCGTACCGTCGCTGACGATGTTCGCCAGCCAGAACCAGCCGAGCATCAGCACCGCCAGAGGTGCTGCCGCGTACAAGCGGTATTCACGCGCGTAAGCCGACACTGGCCAAGGCCCGTTGCGTGGCGCAGCCATCAGCACCAGATACAGGCTCGGCAGTATCGCCCAACCCAACCAGCGCCAGGCGTTGTACTGCTCGGACAACAACAGCAGGCCGTAGCGCAATTCCAGCGCCAGCACCCCGATCAACAGCCAGCAGCCGAGCACATGAGCAGTGCTCAAGGCACGCGCCGGCAGCATCGGTGCCAGACGCCGCAGCGAGATGAAATGCACGACAAACACCGCCGCCCAGGCCAGCCAACCGAAATCCGCCGCCGGGTGATAACGCGAGTGCCAAGCGGCGAGCAACACCACACCCGCGGCCGGTATCAGCAAGGTGCAGAACAAGCCCAGCGACGGCCATTTCAGGCGCAACGCCAACACGGCCCACACCGCCACACTCACCGCAGCGACCGTCAGCAGCAACGTCGCTTGAAGATTCACCGGCGCAAACCGCAGCACATCACTGATCCATGCCAGCGCCCACCATCCCGCGCCCCACACCAGCAGCACTTCGGACAAGCGCTGCAAATCCAACGCGTCAAACGCCGAAGCATGGTTGCCGAGCTGCAAGCGCCAGGCGCCAACCAATGCGGCCAATCCCAACACCAGCGGCGTCCAGAAACCGCTGTGCGCCAGCGGTTTCAATCCTTCGCTGGCCAGCGGCCCGAGCAGATCCGGCCCAGCGAACAGAAACGCCGCGCCGCCAATCACCTGCAGCAGCAGGCCGAAGACAAAACTTACGCGTTGCTTCAGATACAGGCTCAGCCAGATGATAAACAAACCACTGGCCGCCCACACCGCGCTCGCGGTTTGCCATGGCAGCACGAACAGCACTGCCAGATTGATCAGCACCAGACCGGCCAGCAACACCACTGACAAACCGCGCAACAGCCGAACGTCGCTACGCACCATGTCGTCTCGCGCTGCCAGCAGCATGCCGGCGATCAACGCCAGACCGATCAGGGACGCGCTGAGCAAGCCGCTCCAGCCTGCACTGAACACCGCGCCGGACTCACCGCTTGCGCCTTGCAGTCGCAACAGGAACAACGCGCCACCCAGCAACTGCACGGCAAACGCGGTAAACAGGAAGGTGCGCGATTGCAGGCGCAGGCCGACAAACAATGTCGCCAGACCGGCCAGCGCCCAACTGATCGCCGTACCGTGGGTGAAGAAAAACAGCGGCGCCAGCAGATAGAGAAAGGTCAGGCCGAGGCACGCCAGTACCGGCAGGCTTTTGCGCTCCCACTCCGACGTTTGCTCGGGCAAGGCGTTGCGCAATTGGTAGAAGCTGAACAGCAACGCCACACCGAGCATCAACGCGCCCAGCGGCGCGCCGTCGAGCAGGCTGCTTTCGCCGATCCGCAACTCGCTGAGAAACGCCAGCGCCGACCCCAGTTGCAGCAGCAAGGCAAATGCACGGGCCAGTGGTCGTTGCTGGCGCAGGCCGAGCCAGAAAATCCCGGCGCCTTCAACGGCCCAGGCGGCGGAGGTCCAACGCGCATCGAGGCCCAATGGAATCGCCAGGCTGGCGAAGATCACGCCCAGCGCCAGACAGGTTTCCGCCAGCAGCAGCGCCCGTCCGCCCATCAGCAGACGCGCAAGTCCCATGTAGATCATGCCCAGCGCGAGGGCGCTGAAAGCGGCGGCGAATTCCAGGTGCTGCACCAGCGCGAACTGCAAGCCGAAACCCACCAGGGGCGGGCCGAACAGCATTGTGCCGTCGACGTAATCACCTTTATGCGCCGACCAGCGCAGCAGTGCCTCACGGCTGTCGTCCTCGGGCGCGTCGCTCATTTCCAGCAACTTGCGCCGTGTGAACAGCAGGCCGATGGCCAGGTACATCAGGAAAAACAGAATCAGAAACGGTTCGGTGCTCCACAGCAATTCCGGCGTGTAGGAGCGCAGGCCCCAGGCGAAACCGATGCCGAAGGTGCCGACGAAGCCGATCAGGTTGAGCAGCCGCCAGGCCTTGAACCAGGCGATGGCAAGGATGCCGGCATTGAGCAAGGCGAAGTAGCTGAACAGCGCGATGTGGTTGCCGGCGCCGGTAGACGTCAGGATCGGCGCGGCGAAACCACCCAGCGCTGCGGCGCAGGCCAATGCCAGCGAGTCCTGAGTGATGGCCAGAATGGCCGAGAACACCGTTACCGCCACCAGCAGCCCAAGCGCCGCCGTCGGATCGAGCAATGGATGCAAACGCATGGCCGCAAACACCGTCAGGTACAACACGGCAATCCCGGTGCCTTGCAGCATCAACGCATAGTGATTGTTGCGATGACGCAGCCACCAGCCCAGACCGAGCAGGCCCAACGCCGCCACTGCCACACCGGCGTAACGCAGCTCAATCGGCACCACCATGCCTTCGGTGGCATAACGCAGCAGAAACGCCAGACCGAGGAACAACAGCACCACGCCGACCCGCAGCACGGTGTTGCCTCCGAACAGCCAGTTGCGTGCGCCGCTGATGGCCCGTTCGAAGAAATTTGGGCCGCGCGGAGCTACGGGTTGCTGCGGCTCACGGGCGACTGGCTCGGCTTTCCAGACATCGTCGGGCAAGGGACGACTGGCTTGCGTCGCCGTCGCGGTGATCGGTTCGAATTCGGGGGGAAGCTCCCAGACCATCTCCGGAGCCGAGACCGGGATTTCTTCGAGAATGAATACAGGGGAGGGGCCGGGGTCGCTGGCAACCGGTTCCTCGGCAACCGGCTCGCTGGCTTCGGGTGTCTTGACGCCAGACACCTCCAGCAAGGCCAGGCGCTGCTGGACCGCATGCAGCGCTACTTGCGCCTGTTCCAGCAGAAGGCGCTGTTCCGCCGCTTGTGTGCCCAAACGACCGATGCGAACGGCTTGGCCGATCCCCAACCCGAGCAACGCGCCCAACAGCGCGTCGCTGAACGACTCGTCGAGTATCCAGCCCAGCACCAGCCCAATCAGCATGAACATCCATTGCATGGTCGATATCCCTAAGCGCAGTGGCCAATCCGAGAAGATTAGCGCAGCCCGTACAGCAAAGATCGCAGCCTTCGGCAGCGCCTAAACCGACCGCGTTCACCCAATGTTAGGTGAACGCCGACTGTAGGAGCTGCCGAAGGCTGCGATCTTTTCCGGCGCGCCAGTATATCGAGCCGATTGAAGACTTACTCCAATGCCTTCCAGATATCCGTGGCGTACTCGCGAATAGTTCGGTCAGAGGAGAACCAGCCCATCCGGGACGTGTTCAACACCGCTGAACGCCACCATTGGTTCGAATCGTGCCAATGGGCTTCCACACGCATCTGCGCCTCCCAGTAGGAATCGAAATCGGCGCAGACCAGGAAGCGGTCGTAGTCAATCAGCGAATCGATCAAGCCGGTGTAGCGGGAAGGATCGTCCGGCGAAAACACTCCGCCGCGAATCGCTTGCAGCACGTCATTCAGTCGATGCGACGCGGCAATGTCCGGCACCGCGCTGAACTCGTGGTTCTGCTTGCGAGCTTCAACCTGCTGCGCGCTGAGGCCGAAGATGAACATGTGCTCGGCGCCGATGCGTTCGCACATTTCCACGTTGGCGCCGTCCAGGGTGCCGATGGTCAGCGCGCCGTTGAGGCCGAACTTCATGTTACTGGTGCCCGAGGCTTCAAAACCTGCGGTGGAAATCTGCTCCGACAAATCCGCCGCCGGAATGATGCTCTCCGCCAGGCTGACGTTGTAGTTGGGCAGGAACACCACTTTGAGCAAACCGCGCACGGTCGGGTCGTTATTCACCACCCGGGCGATGTCGTTGGTGAGTTTGATGATCAGCTTGGCCTGGTGATAACTGGCGGCGGCCTTGCCGGCGAAGATCTTCACCCGTGGCACCCAGTCGATTTCCGGCTCGGCGCGGATCGCCTGGTACAGCGCGACGGTGTGCAGCAGGTTGAGCAACTGGCGTTTGTATTCGTGGATCCGCTTGACCTGCACGTCGAACATCGCTGCCGGGTTGACCGCGACCCCAAGCCGCTCATGAATGATGTACGCCAGGGCTTTCTTGCTGTGCAGGCGCTGCTCGGCGAACGCTTTGCGGAACGCGGCTTTTTCAGCGAAGGGTTCCAGATCGAGCAAGCGCTCTTCCGGGTTATCCAGAAGATCAGGGCCGAGGGCGTCGACCAGCATCGAGGTCAACTCCGAGTTGGCCTGATACAGCCAGCGGCGGAAGGTGATCCCGTTGGTTTTGTTGTTGATCCGTTCCGGGTAGATCTTGTGCAGTTCGGAGAACACGGTCTTGCGCATCAGCTGCGTGTGCAGCCCGGACACGCCGTTGACGCTGTGGGAGCCGAGAAACGCGAGGTTGCCCATGCGCACGCGGCGTCCGTTGTCCTCTTCGATGAGCGACACTGCACGCAGCACGTCGAAATCGTGAATGCCTTTGGCCCGCAGCGAGTCGATGTGCTGAGCGTTGATCAGATAAATGATCTGCATGTGCCGCGGCAGCATCCGCTCCATCAAACCGACCGGCCAGGTTTCCAGCGCCTCCGGCAACAGCGTGTGGTTGGTGTACGAGAGCGTGTCGACGGTGACCTGCCATGCAGCGTCCCACGCCACGTCGTAGACATCGACCAACTGACGCATCAGCTCGGCAACGGCAATGGACGGGTGAGTATCGTTGAGCTGGATCGCCGCGTGATCGCCCAGGGTCAGCACCGAGGTGTGCATGTTGCGATGGCGGCGCAGCAAATCCTGGAGAGACGCCGCGACAAAAAAGTACTCCTGACGCAGGCGCAGCTCCTGGCCGGCTTCGGTACTGTCCGCCGGGTAGAGCACGCGGGAAATACTTTCCGCCCGGGCCACTTCCGCGACCGCGCCCAAGTGGTCGCCGGCATTGAAGCGCTCAAGGTGCAAATCTTCCATCGCTCGGGCACGCCACAAGCGCAGCGTGTTGACGCTCGCCCCGCGCCAGCCGACCACCGGGGTGTCATACGCAATGGCGCGCACAGTTTCAGCCGGGGACCAGACTTGCCTGGATTTGCCGCTGTCGTCGGTGACGGTTTCAACGCTGCCGCCAAAGCCGATCGGGTAAACGACTTCGGGGCGCTCGAATTCCCATGGGTTACCGAAATCCAGCCAATGCTCGGTCTGTTCCTGCTGCCAGCCATCGACAATCGCCTGACGGAACAAGCCGTGTTCATACCGAATGCCGTAGCCGTGGCCGGCGATGCCGAGGGTCGACATACTTTCCATGAAGCACGCCGCCAGACGACCGAGGCCACCGTTACCCAGGGCCGCATCAGGCTCCAGCAGGCGGATGCGCTCGATGTCGACGCCGAGTTCGGTCATGGCCTCGCGGGCAACGTCCAGCAGGCCGAGGTTGCTCAGGCTGTCGTAGAGCAGCCGGCCGATGAGAAATTCCAGGGAGAGGTAGTAAACCCGCTTCTGACCTTTGCGGTAGATCTGCCGGGTGTGATCCATCCAGTGCTCGACCATGTGATCGCGCGCGGCCAGCGCAATGGCTTCGAACCAGTCGTGGTCGAAGGCGTGATCCGGGTCTTTACCCACCGCGTAGGTGAGTTTGGTCAAGACGGCGTCGCGAAATGCGGCCACCTCTGCTTCGCGAACAAGTGGTTCTTGAGTCATCGATAAGACCTCGAGCGAGCGTGAAGTAGTTGAGCCTAGACGGTCAGACAGACGGCGTGGGCTCTGGTTCGGCAGTTTTTCCTGTTAGTGCGAGATAGGCCGGCATTACATTGTCGTGTGCCTGAATCAATGCAGGGGCCGTGCCGGATTAACGGTGTTTATTGCACGACCAAGAAAAAATCTGGCGAAAGGTTGTTCAAAAATCCACCAGTCCCGGTATGATCGCGCGCCCTGATACACACGCTGGTAACAACTGATGATGAAGCCCAACCTGATCGCCGCCGCAGAAATCGATCGTCTCGATACCTGGGCCAAATATTCTGCGCCGATGTGCGGCTCGTGTGTATCCAGCTGCTGCACCCTGCCGGTCGAGGTCAAGATCAAGGATCTGATCCGCATCGGTATCGTCGATGAGTTCGAGCGCGGCGAACCGGCGAAGAACATCGCCAAGCGGTTGCAGAAGGAAGGGATCGTCGAGCGCTACAGCCAGAAAACCGAGATCTTCACCCTCCAGCGCATGAGCAATAACGATTGCCTGTACCTGGATCGTAAGAGCCGTCTGTGCACTATTTATGAAAAGCGCCCGGATACTTGCCGCAATCACCCGAAAATCGGACCGCGGCCGGGGTATTGCGCTTACAAGCCGAAGGAAGTGGCGCGCGAGACCAGCAGTAGCCGTCGTACCCTCGAAAAATTCTGATCCTCAGCCTGTGAACTGTGGCGAGGGAGCTTGCTCCCGCTTGAGTGCATAGCACTCAGAAAATCAGCTAGCTGCAAAAATCTGGGGCCGCTACGCAGCCCAGCGCGAGCAAGCTCGCTCGCCACAGTGACCGCACAAACCCCGGACAAACAAAAACGCCCCCGACCTTGCGGTCGGGGGCGTTTTTTTTAAGCCTTAACTAAGTCGAAACTCAGTTGCCGCTTTTCTTGGCAGCGCGGGTACGCTCGCTTTCGCCCAGGATCTTCTTGCGAAGACGGATGGACTTAGGAGTGACTTCGCACAGTTCGTCTTCTTGCACGAACTCAAGCGCTTGTTCCAGGGTGAAACGGATAGGCGGAACCAGAGCGATGGTTTCGTCTTTACCCGAAGCACGCATGTTGTCGAGCTTCTTGCCTTTGGTTGGGTTGACGCCCAGGTCGTTGTCGCGGCTGTTGATGCCGACGATTTGACCTTCGTACACGTCTTCACCGTGACCCAGGAACAGTTTGCCGCGAGCTTGCAGGGTTTCCAGCGAGTAAGTCAGAGCCTTACCGGTAGCAACCGAAACCAGCACGCCGTTCTGACGGCCGGACATGTCGCCGGACTTCATCACGTCGTAACGGTCGAAGATCGAGGTCAGGATGCCTGCACCGGAGGTCAGGGTCAGGAACTCGTTACGGAAGCCGATCAGGCCACGGGCCGGGATGTTGTACTCAAGGCGCACACGGCCCTTGCCATCCGGAACCATGTTGGTCAGGTCGCCCTTACGGATACCGATCTGCTCCATGATCGAACCTTGCGATTCTTCCGGCAGGTCGATGGTCACGTTTTCGTACGGTTCGTGCTTGACGCCGTCAACCATGCGGATGATCACTTCCGGACGACCAACACCCATTTCGAAGCCTTCGCGACGCATGGTTTCGATCAGTACCGAGAGGTGCAGCTCACCACGGCCGGAGACTTTGAACTTGTCAGCCGAGTCGCCTTCTTCAACGCGCAGAGCAACGTTGTACAGCAGCTCTTTGTCCAGACGTTCCTTGATGTTACGGGAAGTCACGAACTTGCCTTCTTTACCGCAGAAAGGCGAGTCGTTTACCTGGAAGGTCATGGAAACGGTTGGCTCGTCAACGGTCAGCGGCTTCATCGCTTCGACGTTCAGTGGGTCGCACAGAGTGTCGGAGATGAACAGCTGGTCGAAGCCGCTGATGCAGACGATGTCGCCGGCAGCTGCTTCTTCAACGTCGATACGGTGCAGACCGTGGTGACCCATCAGCTTCAGGATACGACCGTTACGCTTCTTGCCGTCGGCGTCGATAGCGACAACCGGAGTGTTCGGCTTGATGCGACCACGAGCGATACGGCCAACGCCGATAACACCCAGGAAGCTGTTGTAGTCCAGAGCAGAGATCTGCATCTGGAACGGACCGTCACGGTCGACTTTCGGCGCAGGTACGTTGTCGACGATCGACTGGTACAGCGGGGTCATGTCTTCAGCCATGTCGGTGTGTTCCAGACCGGCAATACCGTTCAGGGCCGAGGCGTAGACGACTTTGAAGTCCAGCTGTTCTTCGGTGGCACCCAGGTTGTCGAACAGGTCGAAGATCTGGTCCAGAACCCAGTCCGGACGCGCGCCTGGACGGTCAACCTTGTTGATGACCACGATCGGACGCAGGCCGGCTTCGAAAGCCTTCTTGGTCACGAAACGGGTTTGCGGCATAGGGCCGTCTTGAGCGTCAACCAGCAGCAGAACGGAGTCAACCATCGACATTACGCGTTCAACTTCGCCGCCGAAGTCGGCGTGGCCCGGGGTATCCACGATGTTGATGTGGTAGCCGTTCCAGTTGATGGCGGTGTTTTTCGCCAGAATGGTAATACCGCGCTCTTTCTCCTGGTCGTTGGAGTCCATCACGCGCTCGTCGTTGAGCTCGTTGCGCTCCAGGGTGCCGGATTGACGCAAGAGTTTGTCTACCAGGGTGGTTTTACCATGGTCAACGTGAGCAATGATGGCGATGTTGCGTAGATTTTCGATCACTTGTGTATCTCGATCAGAGGATTCGGTGTGCTGACAAGTCTTGGCAGCGATTAACAGTAGAGTCAGGCCTTGCCGTTACAGCTTGACGGCAGAGTCGGGGGGCCGGTGACGCAGGCCACAGGCAAACAGCCCCGGGCTCTTAGCTCGGTCGATAAACGCGCACATTGGCATGCCCCTCACTGAGCAAATGGTGGGCATGCAGGCGACTCATCACGCCTTTGTCGCAATACAGCAGGTACTGGCGAGTAGGGTCCAGTTCCTTGAAACGAGCGTTCAATGCATAAAACGGCATCGCTTGTACCTCAATGCCAGCGAGTTCCAGCGGCTCGTCTTCAGCGGCATCCGGGTGTCGGATGTCGATGATGATCTGGCCCGCCAGTGCTTCGCTGACTTCTTCGATCTGCAAGTCCTGGCCCAATTCGTCGATCACGCGATCGATCGGCACCAGTTTGGCGTTCTCGAGCGCACGCTCAAGGACCGCCATGTCGAATTCTTTCTCTTCATGCTCCACGCGCGGACGCTTGGCGTGGGTCTTGGGGTTCACCGAAATGACCCCGCAATACTCCGGCATGTGCTTGGCGAAGTCGGCAGTGCCGATTTCGTTGGCCAGGTCGATGATGTCCTGCTTGTGACTGGCGATCAGCGGACGCAAGACCAGCTTGTCGGTCACGCAGTCGATCACGGACAGGTTCGGCAGCGTCTGGCTGGAAACCTGGGAAATCGCTTCACCGGTGACCAGCGCTTCGATGTCCAGCCGATCGGCAATACGGGAAGCAGCGCGCAACATCATACGCTTCAAAACTACACCCATATGACTGTTATCGACTTTCCCGAGAATTTCTCCCAGTACTTCCTCGAACGGCACACTGACAAATAACACGCGTTGGGAGCTGCCGTACTTCTTCCAGATGAAGTGCGCCACTTCCATGACGCCCAGTTCATGGGCCCGCCCGCCCAGATTGAAGAAGCAGAAATGGCTCATCAGGCCGCGGCGCATGATCTGGTAGGCCGCAACAGTGGAATCGAAGCCGCCGGACATCAGCACAAGCGTCTGTTCCAGGGCACCCAGCGGATAACCGCCGATGCTGTTGTGCTGGCTGTGGATCACAAACAACCGTTTGTCGCGAATTTCGATGCGAACTTCGATTTCCGGCTCTTTCAGCGAGATTCCGGCGGCGCCGCACTGACGACGCAGTTGGCTGCCGACGTATTTCTCGACATCCATCGAACTGAATTCATGCTTGCCGGCGCGTTTGCAGCGCACCGAAAAAATCTTCCCGGCCAGCGAATCACCGAAGTGCAGCTTGCACTTGGCGACGATGTCATCGAAGTCGCCCAACGGGTACTCGTCGACCTGCAGGAAATGCGCTATGCCCGGCATGCAGCTCAGGCGCTCGGTCATGTCCTTCAGGACTTTAGGCTCAGTAACGCGGGTTTCAAGCTCGAGATTGTCCCACACACCGTTCACCACCACGGCCGGGTCCAGGTCACGGAGCACGGTGCGGATGTTTTTGGCCAACTGGCGGATGAAACGCATCCGTACCGGGCGGCTCTTGATGGTGATCTCGGGGAAGACTTTTACGATTAGTTTCATGAAAACAGCGCGCGCTGGGCCAGCCGAAAAAGGGGGGCGCGGATTATAGCGGAAATTGCTCAAGGTTTAACCAGTTAATGTGCAGAAGGTTTTCAGCGCACCAAAACGGGTCGTTTATTGGTTTCGACGCTACATTGTAGGGCGACATTTTGCCCCTCAATGCGATTTGTGCCTTTATAAGCGTGATATTGGGGCAAAAAACCCATGCTGGGGCACTGGCATGCAATTTGCTCCCTTGTGAGGCAGGTTGCCTTGGCAGAGTATTCGCGCCGGCATCACCCACATTCTAAGGGCATCCACTACTAAGCCCGAAGCCACCCGGAGGACACTATGTCGAAGTCGGTTCAACTCATCAAAGATCATGACGTCAAGTGGATTGATCTGCGCTTCACGGACACCAAAGGCACTCAGCACCACGTGACCATGCCGGCTCGCGACGCGCTGGATGAAGCTTTCTTCGAAGAAGGCAAAATGTTCGACGGTTCCTCCATCGCTGGCTGGAAAGGCATCGAAGCCTCCGACATGATCCTGATGCCGGACGACAGCACTGCCGTCCTCGACCCGTTCACCGAAGAGCCGACCCTGATCCTGGTTTGCGACGTGATCGAGCCTTCGACCATGCAAGGCTACGACCGCGACCCACGTGCGATCGCCAAACGCGCCGAGGAATACCTGAAGTCGACCGGTATCGGTGACACCGTATTCGTTGGCCCGGAACCAGAATTCTTCATCTTCGACGAAGTGAAGTTCAAGTCCGATATCTCTGGCTCCATGTTCAAAATCTTCTCCGAACAAGGTTCGTGGATGTCTGACCAGGACGTGGAAGGCGGCAACCGTGGCCACCGTCCAGGCGTCAAAGGCGGCTACTTCCCTGTTCCGCCGTTCGACCACGACCACGAAATCCGCACCTCCATGTGCAACGCCATGGAAGAAATGGGCCTGGTCATCGAAGTTCACCACCACGAAGTGGCGACTGCCGGTCAGAACGAAATCGGCGTGAAGTTCAACACCCTGGTCGCCAAGGCTGACGAAGTTCAGACCCTGAAGTACTGCGTACATAACGTTGCTGACGCATACGGCCGCACCGCGACCTTCATGCCTAAGCCTCTGTACGGCGACAACGGTTCGGGTATGCACGTTCACCTGTCCATCGCCAAAGATGGCAAGAACACCTTCGCTGGCGAAGGCTATGCCGGCCTGTCCGACACCGCCCTGTACTTCATCGGCGGCATCATCAAGCACGGTAAGGCCCTGAACGGCTTCACCAACCCGTCGACCAACTCCTACAAGCGTCTGGTCCCAGGCTTCGAAGCTCCGGTAATGCTGGCCTACTCGGCTCGCAACCGTTCCGCTTCGATCCGTATTCCTTACGTGTCCAGCCCACGCGCTCGCCGTATCGAAGCCCGTTTCCCGGATCCAGCAGCCAACCCATACCTGGGCTTCGCTGCACTGCTGATGGCTGGCCTGGACGGCATCCAGAACAAGATCCACCCTGGCGACGCAGCTGACAAAAACCTGTACGACCTGCCGCCTGAAGAGGCGAAAGAGATCCCACAAGTTTGCGGCAGCCTGAAAGAAGCCCTGGAAGAGCTGGACAAAGGTCGCGCGTTCCTGACCAAAGGCGGCGTGTTCTCCGATGACTTCATCGACGCTTACATCGCTCTGAAAAGCGAAGAAGAAATCAAGGTCCGCACCTTCGTACACCCACTGGAATACGAGCTGTACTACAGCTGCTGATCCGGTAGCGCTGCGGCACGCGGCGTGACAAAAAGAGGCCTCCTTCGGGAGGCCTTTTTTGTGCCCGCAATTCAGCGGCAACGCCGTACTCCTGTGGTGTTTGAGGGATCTCGAAAATCATTCCCGGATGTTTTCAGCTTGGGCCAACCGCCGCCACTGACCTATGCTGCAATCCAACGCTTTCGTTTCTGGTCGATTTTATGGGTCGTGGTTTTCTATTGATGCTGCTGTTGATCGCCCTGCCCGCCGCAGCGCAGATCTATAAGTACACCGACGCCGCCGGGAACACCGCCTACAGCAATCAGCCGCCTGACGGCGTGAAGGCGGAGCCGGTCGAGTTACCGCCGCTCAATAGCGTCGAGAGCCAGACACCTGCCGCCCCACCTGTCGAAGCCACCAGCCGCGAACAGCCGCGCAGTGCCTACGAGGTGCTGGAGCTGACCAACTTGCCCACCACCGAGGCGCTGCGCGCCAACAACGGCACCTTCACCGTCAACGTGCTGATCAAACCCCGTCTGCAAGGTCCGCATTTATTCAGGTTGTTGCTGGACGATCAGCCTTATGGCCAGCCGAGCAACGTGCCAATTCTGCAGCTGGTCAACATTGATCGCGGCACTCACAGCCTCGCGGTCCAGGTGATCGAGGGGGAAAACGTCGTCCAGCAGAGCCCGGTCCTGACCTTCACCGTCCAGCGAGTGCACAAGCCGTGAGGGGGTGGCTGTTGCTCGCCTGCCTGGTCGTGCTGCCCGTGTCGGCCGAAGTCTTCACCTACATCGACGCCCAGGGCAATCGGGTCTTCACTGACCAGCCCGGCTCCCGCAACGCCAAACGCGTGCCGCTGGCGACGAGCAACCGCATGTCCGCCAACCCGACCGGCGCAGCGCCGGTGATTGCCGGGAAAAAAAATGAAACCAAGCCGCTGTTCCGCTACGAACTGCTCAGAGTGCTGGTGCCCGAGCCCGACGCCACGGTTCGTAGCAGCGCTGGCGAGCTGATCGTCAGCGTCACCAGCGAACCCGGCCTGCAACGGGGTCATCGCTACCGTTTGTTGCTGGACGGGCAGCCCACCGCAGAACCCGGCCTGAGCCCGGTATTTGCCTTGAGCAACATCGACCGTGGCAGCCATAACCTGTCGGTAGAAATTCTCGATGAGCACGGCCGCATCGTCGAGCGTACGGCCAATCAGCCGTTTCACATGCTGCGCATCTCCCTCGCGCAGAAACGCCAGGTCAAACCCTGCACGCTGACCGACTACGGCCAACGACCGGAATGTCCGCTCAAAGACAAACCCGAAGAAGAAAAAAATCCCTTCCTGCGCTTCTTCTAACGCCATTCAGCTTTGCGCACTATATTGGTGCAATAGCTTGCACCGTACCCACATTCCAACCCATTTTGGTTCGAAAGTACCCGCAAAAGCTGGCAGAACGCCACGCAAACGAGCGTCAAACGCCCGTTTCAGGCCTTTAACGCTTCTTTTCGGAGCCTTGGTTTGGTTTTTGCATTTTCCTCGCATCAGCGCTTTATTCATGCGCGCGCCCTGCTCCAAAAGAGGTCCCGATGACCATTAGCGACGCACTACACCGTTTGCTACTCGACAACCTCACCACCGCCACCATTCTGCTCGATGCCGAACTGCGCCTTGAGTACATGAACCCGGCGGCAGAGATGCTCCTGGCCATCAGCGGTCAGCGAAGCCATGGGCAGTTCATCAGCGAGTTGTTCACTGAATCCACCGAGGCGTTGAATTCCCTGCGTCAGGCGGTCGAGCAGGCGCACCCGTTCACCAAGCGCGAAGCGATGCTCACGGCCCTCACCGGCCAGACGCTGACCGTCGATTACGCGGTAACACCGATCCTGGCCAACGGCGCCACCATGCTGCTGCTGGAAGTCCATCCACGAGACCGCTTGTTGCGGATCACCAAGGAAGAGGCGCAGCTGTCGAAACAGGAAACCAGCAAGATGCTGGTGCGCGGCCTCGCTCACGAAATCAAGAATCCGCTGGGAGGGATTCGCGGTGCAGCCCAGTTGCTCGCCCGCGAACTGCCGGAAGAGAGCCTGCGCGATTACACCAACGTCATCATTGAAGAAGCCGACCGCCTGCGAAACCTCGTGGACCGCATGCTCGGCTCCAACAAACTGCCTTCGCTGGCCATGTGCAACGTCCACGAAGTGCTGGAACGTGTCTGTCATTTGGTCGAGGCGGAAAGCCAAGGCTGCATCACGCTGGTGCGCGACTACGACCCAAGCATTCCCGACGTGCTGATCGACCGCGAGCAGATGATTCAGGCCGTCCTGAACATCGTGCGCAACGCGATGCAGGCCATCAGCAGCCAGAACGAGCTGCGCCTGGGCCGCATCACTTTGCGCACCCGCGCCATGCGCCAGTTCACCATCGGCCACGTGCGCCATCGCCTGGTGACCAAGATCGAAATCATCGACAACGGTCCCGGCATTCCTGCAGACCTGCAGGAAACCATCTTCTTTCCCATGGTCAGCGGCCGTCCGGACGGTACCGGGCTGGGCCTGGCCATTACCCAGAACATCATCAGCCAGCACCAGGGCCTGATCGAATGTGACAGCCATCCAGGCCACACCACCTTCTCGATCTTTCTGCCACTGGAACAAGGAGCCACATCGACATGAGCCGTAGTGAAACCGTGTGGATCGTCGATGACGACCGTTCTATCCGTTGGGTCCTGGAAAAAGCCTTGCAACAAGAAGGCATGACCACGCAAAGCTTCGACAGCGCCGATGGCGTGATGAGCCGTCTGGCGCGCCAGCAGCCGGACGTGATCATCTCCGACATCCGCATGCCGGGGGCCAGCGGTCTGGACCTTCTGGCGCGGATTCGCGAGCAACACCCACGGTTGCCAGTGATCATCATGACTGCGCACTCCGATCTGGACAGCGCTGTCGCGTCCTATCAGGGCGGTGCGTTCGAGTACCTGCCCAAGCCGTTCGACGTGGACGAAGCCGTGTCGCTGGTCAAGCGCGCCAACCAGCACGCCCAGGAACAGCAAGGCCTGGAAGTCCCGGTTGCCCTGACCCGCACACCCGAAATCATCGGTGAAGCGCCGGCGATGCAGGAAGTGTTTCGCGCCATCGGGCGCCTGAGTCACTCCAACATTACCGTGTTGATCAACGGTGAATCGGGCACGGGTAAAGAGCTGGTGGCCCACGCCCTGCACCGTCACAGCCCACGGGCGGCTTCGCCGTTCATTGCGCTGAACATGGCGGCGATCCCGAAGGATCTGATGGAGTCCGAACTGTTCGGCCATGAAAAGGGTGCGTTCACCGGCGCGGCCAATCTGCGTCGCGGACGGTTCGAGCAGGCGGACGGCGGCACGCTATTCCTTGATGAAATCGGCGACATGCCGGCTGACACACAAACCCGTTTGCTGCGCGTGCTGGCCGACGGCGAGTTCTATCGCGTCGGCGGTCATGTGCCGGTGAAGGTTGATGTACGAATCATCGCCGCGACGCACCAGAACCTGGAAACCCTGGTGCACGCCGGGAAATTCCGAGAGGACTTGTTCCACCGCCTCAACGTGATCCGCATTCATATACCGCGGCTGTCGGACCGTCGCGAAGACATCCCGACGCTCGCCAAGCACTTCCTCAGCCGCGCCGCGCAAGAACTGGCGGTAGAGCCGAAGCTGCTGAAAAGTGAAACAGAGGAATACCTGAAGAACCTGCCGTGGGGCGGCAACGTGCGTCAGCTGGAGAATACCTGCCGCTGGATCACGGTGATGGCTTCGGGTCGCGAAGTGCACATCAGCGACCTGCCGCCGGAGTTGCTGAGCCTGCCCCAGGATTCAGCGCCAGTGACCAACTGGGAGCAAGCGCTGCGTCAGTGGGCTGATCAGGCGCTGGCTCGCGGTCAGTCGAGCCTGCTCGACACGGCAGTGCCGGCCTTCGAACGGATCATGATCGAAACCGCACTCAAGCATACCGCTGGCCGCCGCCGCGATGCCGCCGTTTTGCTGGGTTGGGGGCGTAATACCCTGACGCGCAAGATCAAGGAGCTGGGGATGAAGGTGGATGGCGGGGATGATGATGAAGGAGAAGAGGGTTAACCGGCTGTTAGTAATTCGCTGCCAGTGAGATCCAATCGCGGGCTTGCCCGCGATGCTTTTGGCGGCCGAATGCACCGCCGCAAGGCACCGTGAACCGCAATCGCGCACGCCAACTGATCCGAAATCCTGCCTTCGTTCGCAATCGAACCCTTATCGAAAAAACACGAAAGCCCCGTAATACGGGGATTTCGGCGTTTCAATCAGTGTTTCTGTTTCAACTTGTTAAAACCTGGCACGCCCCCTGCAATAGTCCATTCAGTGATTCAGTTCACTACCCGGTTTCGGGGACCTTGGTACAGGCAGGCCGGGGATTCCCCTCTTTACATCGGGCTCATACCGCACTTGCGACGAGCCCAAACAGTTTTGGGGCCCTTGATACAGGCAGGTCAGGGGTTCCTTCTTTACACCGGGCTCACGACGCAATGCGCGAGCCCTCCCGTTTTGGGAACCTTGGTACAGGCAGGCCGGGGATTCCCTCTTTTATTGCTCTCGGAGATGGATCTCCAGCCGCCAGCGGTCATCGACCTCGCTACCGGCCCACTCCCCCTGCAGTGGCCGGGCCGCCACGACCGACAGCAACAGCCCCCCGTCACTCGAACGCACCCGCCAGTTCACGCTCTTGTCGTTGAGCTTGAGCTGACCTTTCTGCGCCTTGCCCTCAGCCTCGAACAGCAACGCCAGGCTGCCGTCCACAAACTCGCCGTGGGACTTGGGTTCGTTGTTGAACCACACCACCAGCCCGTCGCTCGTCACGTCGACTTGCTGCAGTTCGCTGGGGTCGGGCGTGGTCAGGCGACCGATCATCAGCCCCACCATCACCCCGACAATCGCCAGCGAACCCATCACCCGCGGGAATAGTTTCGAACGCGGGTCCGCTTGCGGCGTAGAATGCGCGTCATCTTTACCTTCGGAGCCGTGCATGTTTCACGTCATCCTTTTCCAACCAGAAATTCCGCCGAATACCGGCAACGTTATCAGGCTGTGCGCCAACAGTGGCTGCCACCTGCATTTGATCGAACCGCTGGGCTTCGAGATGGATGACAAACGCCTGCGCCGGGCCGGCCTCGACTACCACGAGTATGCCACCCTGCAACGCCATGCAGACCTCGCCAGCTGCCTGGAAAGCCTTGGTCATCCGCGGCTGTTTGCCTTTACCACCAAGGGTTCGCGGCCGTTCCACGACGCGAGCTTCGCCGAGGGCGACGCGTTCCTGTTCGGTCCGGAAAGCCGTGGCCTGCCGGCTGAAGTGCTCGACGCCCTGCCTGGTGAACAACGCCTGCGCCTGCCGATGCGCGAAGGCTGCCGCAGCCTGAACCTGTCGAACACCGTGGCGGTTGCCGTGTACGAAGGCTGGCGCCAGCTCGGTTTCAAGTAACACCCATAACAAATGTGGGAGCGAGCCTGCTCGCGAAGAGGGCGTGTCAGTCGACATCAATACCGACTGAAACACCGCTTTCGCGAGCAGGCTCGCTCCCACATGGGTGTTGCTGAACCGCTTACTGAACGGTCGGAGTCTCGCCCGCCGCCTGCATGCGTTGCAGCTCTTGTGCGTACAGCGCATCGAAGTTCACCGGAGCCAGCATCAGGGCCGGGAACGAACCACGGGTCACCAGGCTGTCCAGGGTTTCGCGAGCGTACGGGAACAGGATGTTCGGGCAGAACGCGCCGAGGGTGTGGCTCATCGAAGCGTCGTCCAGGTTCTTGATCAGGAAGATCCCGGCCTGTTGCACTTCAGCGATGAACGCCACTTCGCCGTTTTCACCGTTCTTCACGGTAACCGACAAGGTCAGTACGACCTCGTGGAAGTCACCTTCCAAGGCCTTTTGACGAGTGTTCAGATCCAGACCGACGCTCGGTTCCCACTGCTGGCGGAAGATCGCCGGGCTTTTCGGGGCTTCGAACGACAAGTCACGTACATAGATGCGCTGCAAGGAGAATTGCGGTGCGGTGTCTTCTTCGCTGGCTGCAGTGTTCTGTTGGTCAGTCATCTCAGATCCTTTCTGATCTTGGGGTCTTATAGGGAAGGCATTCAGGCCTTGAGCATGGCGTCGAGCTTGCCGGCGCGCTCAAGAGCAAACAAATCATCACAGCCGCCAACGTGGGTGCTGCCGATCCAGATCTGCGGCACGGACGTACGTCCGGCCTTCTGGGCCATGGCGGCGCGCACCTGCGGCTTGCCATCGACCTTGATCTCTTCGAAGGCCACGCCTTTGTTCTCGAGCAAGTACTTGGCTCGGGAGCAGTAAGGGCAGTAATCGCTGGAATAGACGACGACGTTGCTCATATCACTTCACCAGCGGCAGGTTGTCGCCTTTCCAGCTGGAAATACCGCCGGACAGCTTGGCGGCGGTGAAGCCGGACTTCATCAGTTCGCGGGCATGCGTGCCGGCGGTCTGGCCCATGGCGTCGACCAGGATGATGGTCTTGGCCTTGTGCTTTTCCAGTTCGGCGACGCGAGCGGCCAGTTTGTCGTGAGGAATGTTCAACGCGCCAACAATGTGACCGGCGGCGAAATCCTTGACCGGACGAATGTCGATCACAACACCCGCGTCCTTGTTGACCAGCCCGGTCAGTTCACCGGTGCTCAGGCTGCGGCCGCCGCCTTGCATTTGATAAGCGATCAGCAACGCCAGCAGTACGACGAAGATACCGACGAGCAGATAGTGGTTAGTGGCAAATTCAATCAGGTGAGCAACCATCGAAGGAGGTTCCAGGGCGTTAAAATGTCGGCCAGTATACACAGCCACTATGGTGGGCCAAACCCCGTCCGGCGGTGACGCCGTCGGAACTTCGCTTTAAACTGCCACTCCCTTTTCCATTGCCCTCTTTTAACTCAGCCACGAGTGGAATCCATGACTACCACGCCTAAACCTTTGGTCCTGATTATTCTCGACGGCTTCGGTCACAGTGACAGCCCTGAGTCCAACGCCGTGTTTGCGGCCAAGAAGCCCGTACTGGACCGTTTGTGGGCCACCGTGCCGAACGGCCTGATCTCGGGCAGTGGCATGGACGTCGGTCTGCCGGATGGCCAGATGGGCAACTCCGAAGTCGGCCACATGAACCTCGGTGCCGGCCGTGTTGTGTATCAGGACTTTACGCGCGTGACCAAATCGATCCGCGACGGCGAGTTTTTCGAGAACCCGACTATCTGCGCCGCGGTGGATAAAGCCGTAGCTGCCGGCAAAGCCGTGCACTTCATGGGCCTGCTGTCCGATGGCGGCGTGCACAGTCACCAGGATCACCTGGTCGCCATGGCCGAACTGGCCTACAAGCGCGGCGCGGAGAAAATCTACCTGCACGCCTTCCTCGATGGCCGCGATACGCCACCGAAAAGCGCCCAGTCGTCCATCGAATTGCTCGACGCGACCTTCCAGGCCCTCGGCAAAGGCCGGATTGCCAGCATCATCGGCCGTTACTTCGCCATGGACCGCGACAACCGCTGGGACCGCGTATCCCAGGCTTACAATCTGATCGTCGATGGCAACGGTGAATTCAACGCCGCCACCGCTCAGGAAGGCCTGCAAGCCGCGTACGAACGTGGCGAGAGCGACGAATTCGTCAAAGCCACCTCCATCGGTGAGCCGGTGAAAGTCGAAGACGGCGACGCCGTGGTGTTCATGAACTTCCGCGCCGACCGCGCGCGCGAGCTGACCCGCGTGTTCGTCGAAGACGATTTCAAGGAATTCGAGCGGGCACGCCAGCCGAAACTGGCCGGTTTCGTCATGCTCACCCAATACGCCGCCAGCATTCCTGCGCCTTCGGCCTTCGCCGCCGGCAGTCTGGACAACGTGCTCGGTGACTACCTGGCAAAAAACGGCAAGACCCAGCTGCGCATCGCCGAAACCGAGAAATATGCCCACGTGACCTTCTTCTTCTCCGGCGGTCGTGAAGAACCGTTCCCGGGTGAAGAGCGCATCCTGATCCCGTCGCCGAAAGTCGCCACCTATGACCTGCAGCCGGAAATGAGCGCGCCGGAAGTCACCGACCGCATCGTCGATGCCATCGAAAACCAGCGTTACGATGTGATCGTGGTCAACTACGCCAACGGCGACATGGTTGGCCACAGCGGTGTGTTTGATGCCGCGGTGAAAGCCGTGGAATGCCTGGACCTGTGCGTCGGCCGTATCGTCGAAGCGCTGGACAAGGTTGGCGGCGAAGCGCTGATTACGGCCGACCACGGCAACGTCGAGCAAATGTCCGATGCCTCCACTGGCCAGGCACACACTGCTCACACCACCGAGCCAGTGCCGTTCATCTATGTCGGCAAGCGGAACTTCAAGGTGCGTGATGGCGGCGTGCTGGCGGATGTCGCGCCGACGATGCTGATGCTGCTGGGGATGGAAAAACCATCTGAAATGACCGGCACATCGATTCTGGTGTAACCAGATCCATCTGACGACGCCAAACCCTGTGGGAGCGAGCCTGCTCGCGATAGCCATCTGACAGCCAACATCATTGTTGAATGTCAGGGCGCCATCGCGAGCAGGCTCGCTCCCACAGTGGTTTTGGAGTGTTTTCAGAGGCAACACCGCTCCAGTTATCACACAGCCCCAATTGGGCGTTTTTTTTGCAGCGTGGGGCGGGCATACTAGGCCGTCCCTTTCCCTGGTATCACCCGCCTCTATGCTTCGCGTCCTGATAGCCCTTGCTCTGACTTGCCTGCTCCAACCGGCCTTTGCTGACGAGCGCGCGCAAACCCAACAACAGTTGGACGCCACGCGTCAGGACATTGCCGAGCTGAAAAAACTGTTGGGCAAGCTCCAGGAAGAAAAATCCGGTGTGCAGAAAGACCTCAAGGGCACCGAGACCGAGATGGGCAAGCTCGAGAAGCAGGTCGAAGCCCTGCAAAAAGAGCTGAAGAAAAGCGAATCCGAGCTGCAGCGTCTCGATGGTGAGAAAAAAAAACTCCAGAGCGCGCGCATTGAACAGCAACGACTGATCGCCATTCAGGCCCGCGCGGCCTATCAGAACGGCCGTCAGGAGTACTTGAAGCTATTGCTCAACCAGCAGAACCCGGAAAAATTCGCCCGCACCCTCACCTATTACGACTACCTGAGCCAGGCCCGCCTGGAGCAGCTGAAGAATTTCAACGAAACCCTGCGCCAACTGGCCAATGTCGAAAAGGACATTTCCCTGCAGCAAGCGCAATTGCTGGTGCAGAAGAGCAGCCTCGACAGCCAGCGGGATGAACTCGACAAAGTCCGTCAGGAACGCCAGCGAGTCCTGGCCAAGCTGAGTGACGACGTAAAGGCTCGCGACCAGAAGCTGGCCGCCCGCGAGCAGGATCAGGCGGACCTGTCTAAAGTCCTTAAAACCATTGAAGAAACCCTGGCCCGCCAGGCTCGAGAGGCAGAAGAGGCGCGGCAAAAAGCGCTGATCGCCCAGCAGGAAGCCGAAAAAAAGCGTTTACGTGAGGCCGAGGCTCAAGCAAATGCCACCGACGCCCCACGCAAACCCGTTAAATCAACACCCGGTGCGCTGGTTTCCAGTTCAGGCGAAACCTTCGGCGGCCCTTTTGCTTCAACTCGCGGCAAACTTCCGTGGCCGGTTGATGGTCGACTGCTGGCACGCTTTGGCGAAACCCGTGGCGACGACTCCCGAACCAAGTGGGACGGCGTGATGATCAGCGCCTCCGCCGGCAGCCAGGTGCATGCCGTGCATGGCGGACGCGTGGTGTTTGCCGACTGGTTGCGCGGTGCGGGGCTGTTGGTGATTCTCGACCACGGCAACGGTTTCCTGAGTCTTTACGGTCACAACCAGACGCTGCTCAAGTCTGCGGGTGACGTGGTAAAAGCCGGTGAGTCCATCTCCACTGTTGGCAGCAGTGGCGGGCAGGACACACCAGCGCTGTATTTCGCTATTCGTCAGCAGGGTCACCCGAGTGATCCGGCGCAATGGTGCCGCGCGCAAGGATAGGCGTTGAGTCACCTACATTAGGAGTTCGTTCGACATGCTGCATTTGTCCCGTCTTACCTCGCTGGCCCTGACGATCGCCCTGGTGATCGGCGCGCCTCTGGCGTTCGCTGCTCAACCGGCTCCGGCGGTCGCGCCTGCGGGCACTGCTGCGACCACCAAGGCGCCGTTGCCGCTGGAAGAGTTGCGCACCTTTGCCGAGGTCATGGATCGGATCAAGGCAGCCTATGTCGAGCCGGTGGACGACAAGACCCTGCTGGAAAACGCCATCAAGGGCATGCTCAGCAATCTCGATCCGCACTCCGCCTACCTGGGCCCGGAAGACTTCGCTGAATTGCAGGAAAGCACCAGCGGCGAATTCGGCGGCCTGGGCATCGAAGTCGGTGCCGAGGACGGCTTCATCAAGGTGGTTTCGCCTATCGATGACACCCCGGCCTCCAAGGCTGGCATTCAGGCCGGCGACTTCATCGTCAAGATCAACGGCCAGCCGACTCGCGGCCAGAGCATGACCGAAGCCGTGGACAAGATGCGCGGCAAGATCGGCCAGAAAATCACCCTGACCCTGGTTCGCGATGGCGGCACGCCGTTCGACGTGACCCTGGCCCGCGCCATCATTCAGGTGAAGAGCGTGAAGAGCCAGTTGCTGGAGTCCGGCTACGGCTACATCCGTATCACCCAGTTCCAGGTCAAGACAGGCGAAGAAGTCTCCAAGGCCCTGGCCAAGTTGCGCAAGGACAACGGCAAGAAACTCAAAGGCATCATCCTCGACCTGCGTAACAACCCGGGCGGCGTGCTACAGGCGGCGGTGGAAGTGGTCGACCACTTCATCACCAAAGGCCTGATCGTTTACACCAAAGGCCGCATCGCCAACTCCGAGTTGCGCTTCTCCGCCACCGGCAAGGACGAAAGCGAAGCCGTGCCAATGGTTGCGCTGATCAACGGCGGCAGTGCCTCGGCCTCGGAAATTGTTGCCGGCGCCCTGCAGGATCAGAAGCGCGCGGTGATCATGGGCACCACCAGTTTTGGTAAAGGTTCGGTGCAAACCGTGCTGCCGCTGAACAACGACCGCGCACTGAAGATCACCACGGCGCTGTACTACACGCCGAACGGTCGCTCGATCCAGGCCCAGGGCATCGTCCCGGACATCGAAGTACGCAAGGCTAAGATCACCAGCGAGCAGGACGGCGAGTACTTCAAGGAAGCCGATCTGCAAGGTCACCTGGGCAATGGCAACGGCGGCGCCGACAAACCGACCGGCTCCAGTGGCAAAGCCAAGGCAATGCCGCAGGATGATGATTACCAGTTGGCCCAGGCCTTGAGCCTGCTCAAAGGGTTGAGCATCACCTCCGGCCGCTGAGATGCGCCTGCGGCTGGCTCTCGGTCTGCTGTGCCTGGCGGGTATTGCTCACGCGGCGCCCGCCCCTCAAAAGGCCTACCTCACACTGATCATCGATGACCTGGGGCAGAACCTGCCCCGGGATCGCCGCGTGCTGGCCCTGCCCGGCCCGGTAACCACCGCGATCATGCCCGACACGCCCCACGCCACCGAATTCGCCCGCGAAGCCCATCGCGCCGGCAAGATCGTCATCCTGCACATGCCCATGGACCCAGCCACGGGCCCGTTCGCCTGGCATCCCGACTTGCCCATCGACGAACTCGAAAAACGCCTCAATGCAGCGTTCAAGGTCGTGCCTTACACCGCGGGCATCAACAATCACATGGGCAGCCGGATGACTGCTCAAACCGCTGCCATGGCCTGGCTGATGGCGGATTTGCAGCGGCGGCACAAGTTCTTCCTCGACAGTCGAACCAGCGCGCAAACCGTGGGGGCGGCCGAGGCGCAGAAGATCGGGTTGGCGAGTGTTTCGCGGGATGTGTTTCTGGATGATGAGCGCACGGAAGCGGCGATTTTCACGCAGTTGCAGACGGCGATTAATTTGGCGCACAAGCAAGGCTCGGCGGTGATGATCGGGCATCCGTATCCGCAGACGCTGGCGGTGCTGGAGAGGGAACTGCCCAAGCTCAAGGCTCAGGGCATTGAGTGGATCGACATCAAGCAGATGATCAGCGTGCGCAGCAATCGCGCGACGGCTGCGCATGGCAAGGATGGCGTGTACCGCTAATCCGCAACAACACAAAACCACTGTGGGAGCGAGCCTGCTCGCGATGGCGGTGAATCAGCCAACAGTGATGTTGACTGACACTGCCTCATCGCGAGCAGGCTCGCTCCCACACTTGAACACGGTGGTATCAGAGATACCGCGCCATGATCTCGTCCACCACGCCTTCCTTGCGTAATTTATCCAGCGCGGCCTGCAGCTTGGCGACGGTTTCATCTGGCACGTTTTTGTTCAGCGCCAGGTACAACTCGGCGCTGTTGAAGCGCAGTACCGTCTTGAGCCCGGTCACGCCGTCCTGTCGAGCCAGATATCGCCCGGCCGGGTCACCCGTGGCCCACAAGTCGATTTGGCCGCTGGTCAGTTTCTTCGCGTTGTCCTGATCGCGCAGCACGACAATCGGCTTCAACCCTTGCTTGGCCAGCGTCTCGGCAATCGCATCGCCCTTGTACGCGCCAATCTTGTATTTGCGCGCATCTTCCAGCGTTTCCAGGCTGATTTTGCTGTCCGCCTTGGCCAGCATGATCCAGTCATCCGGGCCTATCGGGCCGACCCATTTGAAGAGCTTTTCGCGGTCCGGCAACCGCGCCATCACGAACACCCCATAACCCGGTTTCTCGAGGGCGAGCTTGTAGATTCGCTCCCAAGGGAAACGCAGCGTCAGGCTGTAGGTAATGTCGGCGCGCTTGAACATCTCACGGACGATGTCCACGGCGATGCCGTTGATGTTCTCGTCCTGAGCGAAGTTCTTGCCGTTCTTGGCCATGTTGTAAGGCGGGAAGTTTTCCGTCAGCAACACGAGGTCGGTGTCAGGATTTTCTGCAGCGTGCACTCCATTGATAAGCAATAGAGAGGCACTGGCGAGGGCAAGAAGAAGGCGTTTGAGCATGTCTGGCTACCGAAATCCATGGCGTGCCCAAGAGTGCCCTGAGCCCGCCATGATGTCCACTGGCCTGTATCGGTTTGTTTAGCGCATCACGATGCCGCGATGAGCCATGTAGGCCTTGGCTTCCTGCACGGTGTATTCGCCGAAGTGAAAAATACTCGCCGCCAATACCGCGCTGGCGTGGCCTTCGAGAATACCGTCTGCCAAATGCTGCAGGTTGCCGACACCGCCGGAGGCGATCACCGGAATACCCAGCGCATCGCTGATGGCGCGGGTCACGCCCAGGTCGAAACCATTTTTCATGCCGTCCTGATCCATGCTGGTCAGCAGGATTTCACCGGCACCCAGGCCTTCCATCTTCTTCGCCCACTCGACGGCGTCGAGACCGGTTGGCTTGCGCCCGCCGTGGGTGAAGATTTCCCAGCGCGGGGTTTCGCCCGGACCGGAGACCTTCTTGGCATCGATGGCGACGACGATGCATTGCGAACCGAAATGCTGCGCCGCTTCGCCAACGAATTCCGGATTGAAAACCGCAGCGGTGTTGATCGAAACCTTGTCCGCGCCGGCATTCAGCAGATTGCGAATATCCTGCACAGTGCGCACGCCACCGCCCACGGTCAGCGGAATAAACACCTGGCTGGCCATGCGTTCAACGGTGTGCAACGTGGTGTCGCGACCATCGACACTGGCGGTGATGTCGAGAAAGGTAATCTCGTCGGCACCCTGCTCGTCGTAGCGACGGGCGATTTCCACCGGGTCACCGGCGTCACGAATGTTCTCGAACTTGACGCCCTTGACCACCCGGCCGTTGTCCACGTCCAGGCAAGGGATGATGCGTTTGGCCAGCGCCATGGTCAGTCCTCAGCCTTTGTACGAATCGCAGAAAGCTTGCGCTTCAGCGACGTCGAGGGTGCCTTCGTAGATCGCCCGGCCGGTGATCGCGCCGATGATGCCTGGCGCCTTGGCGTCGAGCAGCGACTTGATGTCACCCAGATTGTGGATACCGCCGGAAGCGATCACCGGAATGCGCGTGGCAGCAGCCAGCGCTGCGGTGAACGGTACGTTGCAGCCCTGCATCATGCCGTCTTTGGCGATGTCGGTATAAACGATCGCGGACACGCCGTCGGCTTCAAATTGCTTGGCCAGGTCAATGACCTGAACGGTGCTGATTTCAGCCCAGCCGTCGGTGGCAACAAAACCGTCCTTGGCGTCCAGGCCGACGATCACCTTGCCCGGGAACGCGCGGCAGGCTTCAGCCACGAAAGCCGGATCTTTCACGGCTTTGGTGCCGATGATCACGTAGCTCACGCCCGCTTTCACGTAGTGCTCGATGGTTTCCAGGGAGCGGATACCGCCGCCGATCTGGATCGGCAGGTTCGGGTAGCGCTTGGCGATGGCCGTGACCACTTCGCCGTTGACCGGCTGACCTTCGAAGGCGCCGTTCAGGTCGACCAGATGCAGACGACGGCAACCGCCCTCCACCCACTTGGCAGCCATGCTCACCGGGTCATCGGAGAACACTGTGGAATCTTCCATGCGGCCCTGGCGCAGACGAACACAGGCACCGTCCTTGAGATCGATAGCGGGAATAATCAGCATCTGGCAAACCTTCAAATTCGATTGTTCAGCTTCGCTCGAAAATCAGTTTTTCTCGAGCGCCCACAGGTCGCTTTCGATGCTTTCGAACCTCTCTTTGAGGTGCGTCTGCACATCGAAAATCGCCCTGTTGTAATAGTGCGGAGCAATTTCGCGAGTAAACAGCTCAAGAATTTCGGCCGCCTCGAACGAACCCAGGTCCAGTTCGAAGCGATCCTCCATGAAGCGTTTGATCTTGTGATTGGCCTCGCTCTCCTGTTCGGGAGTGAGGGTCAGGATCGGCGGCTTCTTCTTGACGGCCATTTACCAGCGACCATCCCACGCAGCGAAGTTCTGCAGCAATTGCAGGCCATGGGTATGGCTCTTCTCCGGGTGGAACTGCACGGCGAAACGCGAGCCATCGGCCAGCGCCGCAGCGAAATCGACACCGTAGTGCCCGCCACCCACCACCTGCCGCGCATTGCCGGCAGCGATGTAGTAGCTGTGCACGAAGTAGAAACGCGCCAGGTCCGGAATGTTGTGCCACAGCGGATGCGAGATCGTCTGCTTCACTTCGTTCCAGCCCATGTGCGGGACCTTCAGGTGTTCGCCGTCTTCATGCAGGTCTTTGCCGAAGAACTTCACCGCGCCCGGGAACAGGCCGATGCATTCGACGCCGTCGTTCTCTTCGCTGCTGTCGAGCAAGGCTTGCATGCCGACGCAGATGCCGAGGAACGGACGGTCCTGGCTGACTTCACGCACCAGCGAATCGAAGCCCAGGCGACGGATTTCCGCCATGCAATCGCGAATCGCGCCGACGCCGGGAAAAACCACCCGGTCGGCTTCGCGAATCACGTCGGCATCGCTGGTGATCAGGACCTTGCCGGCACCGACGTGCTCGAGGGCCTTGGCCACCGAGTGCAGGTTGCCCATGCCGTAATCGATAACCGCGACCGTCTGCATTACAGAACGCCTTTGGTCGACGGCATCTGACCGGCCATGCGGTCATCGAGCTCTACGGCCATGCGCAGGGCGCGGCCGAATGCCTTGAACACGGTTTCGATCTGGTGGTGGGTGTTGGTGCCACGCAGGTTGTCGATGTGCAGGCTGACCAGCGCATGGTTGACGAAGCCCTGGAAGAATTCCTGGAACAGGTCAACGTCGAAACCGCCAACGGTGGCGCGGGTATAGGGAACATGCATCTGCAGGCCTGGACGGCCGGAGAAGTCGATCACCACGCGCGACAGCGCTTCATCGAGCGGCACGTAGGCATGGCCGTAGCGACGGATGCCTTTCTTGTCGCCGATGGCTTTGGCAAAGGCCTGACCCAAGGTGATACCGACGTCTTCCACGGTGTGGTGGTCGTCGATATGCAGGTCACCCTTGCTGACGATATCCAGGTCGATCAGCCCGTGACGGGCGATCTGGTCCAGCATGTGCTCAAGAAAAGGAACACCGATATCAAATCGGGCCTTTCCGGTGCCATCCAGGTTGATCGAGGCTTTGATCTGGGTTTCCAGAGTGTCGCGCTCGACTGACGCCTTACGTTCGGCCATCACCAGCTCCGCAAAATCATTGGGCGAAAAAGGCAGCCATTATAGGGGCGCGGGCGGGAAACAGAAACACGGGAGGTGATATCACTGACGGAGTGAATCCGGGCGTGCCGGGGATAGACATGTCCATACAAGCCAATCGGACGGAATACAAAACAAATGTGGGAGATTCTATGTTTGGGGGGAACACCCAAACATAGAATTTGGCTTGTATTCGGTTTGGTTTTTCATCAGGGCAAACATCACTCTGGCCAGCTTGCGTGCCAGGATAACCAAGGCCTGAGTGCCTTTTAGACCTCTGGCCAGATAGCGTTCGTAGTACGGCTTCCAGGTCGGCGAACGGCTGGCAGCCATAGCGCTATTGTGAAACAAGCGCCGGAACTCCGAGTCCCCTCGTTTAGAGAGTCGGCGCTTTTGATCCTTTTGTCCTGACTGCCTCACACGCGGATCCATGCCGAGGAAGGCGACGTACTCGTCGCTGTTGGCAAATTCCCCACGCATAAAAGCAGTGGCCGCTGCGGTGGCCGTCAGGAGCCCTACGCCCTCGATGGCCTGGCAACGCTTCACCTGATCATCAATCCCACCTTCCTCAGCAATTTCCTTGAGCGTTTTCTGAATCATCTTTTCGAACTGGGCAATGGCGGCCAGAAGCTGGTTGAAGTGCTCTTTCAGCAAGGATTCGTTTTTCCAGCTCTGCTTGAGTGCAACACAGGCCCGGACCAACTGAGCCCGACGGCGAAGCAGGCTTTTCATTTGTGTGTAAGCCTTCGGTGGCGGATTCCAGATCCTCAATCTGTCGGATTCGCGGCTCAAGTAACGGGCCAGCAGCTCGGCATCCAACGTATCTGTTTTCGCCCTCATGCCTATTCCATCGCGGTATTTGTTGAGGCGACTGCCATCGATGACGTAAACGTCATGGCCCATTTCATGGGCCATTTCCGTTGTATCAAGGTGATAGATATTGGTCGCTTCTAGCGCGATAGCGCTGTGCGCTGGCAGCGTCTTGAGCCATTGCTTCAAGGTTGATCGCTTGTTCGCGATATTTAGGGTCTTTTCCAGGTCGGATCGATAGATAACGATCTCGTCCTTCGCCACATCCACACCGACGACCACCTGCGAATCCAGGATTGTCATGGCACACCCTCCGAGCTAGGGTTTAGATACTTGACGGGGTTCACCGTTGCGCTGGCTTGTTTCTATCGTCGGTCCGAGCCGATGCATTCCTTATCGGCGCATTAGGTGAAGGGGTGGGACGAAGTCTCCCACGGTCTGTACTGGTCAGAGTCAGATGACGAGCTTTAGTCCCACCCACCCCTTCAAGTCTAAACATACAAGCGAGCCTGCTCGCGATGAGGCCATGACATTCAACATCTCTGTCGACTGTCAGACCGCTATCGCGAGCAGGCTCGCTCCCACAGGGGTGATGCGCTTGCCGTTTACTTAGTGGAACAGCACTGCAGTCTTCTGCAGGGTCACCCAGACACCCCACGCCAACGGAATCCCCACCACCAGCCACGCAGCAATCGCCAACGGCTTGGTGCCCGGCGCCGCTTTCCACTCCAGCACAGTGCTGGCGTCAGCGCCCTTGTCATGGCCCAGCGCCTGTTCGGCGGCCAGTTCAGCGTCGGTCATGAAGTATTTATCGGCGACCGGACGCACCAGCAGGTTGCAGATGAAACCCAGCACCAACAGGCCCGCGAGGATGTACAAGGTGATGTCATAGGCCGCGGCGCGTTCAACGCCGATGCTCAGTTGATATTCACGCAGATAGTTCACCAACACCGGACCCAGCACGCCTGCCGCCGCCCATGCCGTCAGCAGACGACCGTGGATCGCGCCGACCATTTGCGTACCGAACAGGTCTGCCAGGTAAGCCGGCACCGTCGCGAAACCACCGCCGTACATCGACAGGATGACGCAGAACGCCGCCACGAACAGCGCAACGTTGCCCAGATGACCGAGGTTCGGGATCAGCGCGTACAGCGCGAAACCGAGAGCGAAGAACACAAAGTAAGTGTTTTTGCGGCCCAGGTAGTCCGAGAACGACGCCCAGAAGAACCGGCCGCCAATGTTGAACAGGCTCAGCAAACCGGTGAAACCGGCAGCAATCGCCGCGATCGAGGCCAGTTGCCCGGCGTCCAGCTGACCAAACGTCTGGTCAGTGCCCAGCAATTTGCCTGCGAACACTTCCTGCAACAGTGGCGAAGCCATGCCGAGGATGCCGATACCGGCGGATACGTTCAGGCACAGCACCAGCCACACCAGACGGAATTGCGGGGTTTTCCACGCCACATTCACGTGCACGTGACGATGGGTGATCATCGCGTTCGAAGCTTTCTTCGCCGGAGCGGTCCAGCCTTCAGGCTTCCAGCCGGTTGGCGGAACGCGGTAGGACAGTGCGCCGCCAATCATGAACACGAAGTAGATCGCGGCCATCACCAGGAAGCTCTGCCACACGCCCACGCTTTCTGCCGATGCGAAGTGACCCATCAAAGCCGCCGCCAGCGGAGCACCAACCATCGCGCCGCCACCGAAACCCATGATCGCCATGCCGGTCGCCATGCCGCGCTTGTCCGGGAACCACTTGATCAGGGTCGAAACGGGCGAGATGTAACCCAGGCCCAGGCCGATACCGCCAATGACCCCGGAGCCGATCCACATCAGCCAGATCTGGTGCGTGTACACGCCCAACGCCGAAATCAGCAGGCCACCACACCAGCACAGAGCCGACACAACGCCAGCCTTGCGCGGCCCGGCGTGCTCCAGCCAGCCGCCCCAGATCGCTGCGGAACAGCCGAGGAAGATGAAGAACAGGGTGTAGATCCAGCCGAGCATCGAGATCGGCCAGTCGCATTGCGATGAGAAAACCTGCGAGATGAAGCTCATGTCCGGCGCGCAAGCCACTGCCTTGGTCACGCCCAGTGCCTTTGACAGCGGCAGCCAGAACACCGAAAAGCCGTAAGCCATGCCGATGCAGAGGTGGATGGCCAACGCGGCCGGTGGTACCAGCCAGCGGTTGAAACCGGGCTTGGCGATGATGCGCTCCTTGGACAGGAACGAGGGCTGGTCGGCGTTGAGGCCGTCCGCCGTGATGCTCGTGGTCATTGTGTATCCCCCAATTATTAGTATGGTTCGCCAGCACTCTTCACCCCCCAGCCTTATGCGCACGCATGACTGTTTTTAAGGTGAAGCTCCATTTTGGTGCGACATCACGTCGCAGAAGGACGGACGAACTGGCAGAGGTTACCATTTGCACGTGACAGAAAAACCAAACTGATATCACCTTTTCTAAAGTCGTCTGTTCTCGTACCACTGAAGGAACCGCCATGCCTATCATCGTCGAGCTGCTGAACGGAGCCACCTATCAGGATCAGCAGGATCTACAGAAAATCTACCGTGACGCGCCCGACTGGCTGTTCGCCCCGTTCGCCGGCGATGTGCAGTTGATTGAAGGCTGCCTGCGGGACGGTTCGCTGATCGGCGGGCGTTTCAACGATCGCCTGTTGGGGGCCGCACGCCTGCAAAGGCACCAGGACGTCTGGCATCTTTCCCAGCTATGCGTGAGAAAAATCACCCGTCGTCGCGGGGTAGCTGAACGGCTGGTGAACGAAGCCCAGGCAATGGCGTCCCAATCGGGCGCGACATTACGCCTGCTGGCGCCTGCCGGGCACCTTGAGGCACAAGCCCTGGCGGCCAAGTTGAAAGTGCCGCTGGATACACTGCCGGACTGATCGCTGACCGGTCGTCCGCTTCGGGGCGCTATACTCCCCGGCTATATTCGAATTCGACTAACTACAAGGACTCGCCCATGAAAGCGTTCGGCAAAATCCTGGGTCTGGTACTTCTCGGGCTGTTGCTGATCATTGTGGCGCTGGGCTTTGCCCTGACCCACCTCTTCGATCCCAACGACTATAAAGACGAGATCCGCCAGATTGCCCGCGACAAGGCCCACATCGAGCTGACGCTCAATGGCGATATCGGCTGGAGCCTGTTCCCGTGGCTCGGCCTGGAATTGCACGAAGCCAGTGTCGCGACCCTGGCCAAGCCCACTGAACCGTTCGCTGACTTGCAGATGCTCGGCCTGTCGGTGCGCGTGCTGCCACTGCTGCGCCGTGAAGTGCAGATGAGCGATGTTCGCGTTGAAGGCCTGAACCTGCGCCTTAACCGTGACAAGGATGGCCACGGCAACTGGGAAGACATCGGCAAGGCTCCCACGACTGCCGATCCGACTGCGCCTCCCGTCACTCCCGGCAAACCTGCACCGGAAACCACCGTCCAGGTGGAAAAACCGGCGCAACCGATTCGCCTGGACATCGACAGTCTGACCGTCAATAACGCCCGCGTTGAATACAGCGACGAGAAGACCGGCAAGCAGTTCAGCGCCGAAAGCATCCAGCTGAGCACTGGGCCGGTTCACGATTCCACCAACATCCCGGTCAAACTCACCGCGTTCCTCGGCACCAACCAGCCGGTTCTGCGGGTGCGTACCGAACTCAGTGGCGAGCTGCGTTTCGAGCGCGCCCTGCAACGCTACAAATTCGAAGATATGAAGCTGTCCGGTGAAGTCGCCGGCGATCCGCTGCAAGGCAAAACCGTGACTTTCGCCGCCCAAGGGCAGTTGTTGCTGGATAAAGCGGCAAACGTCGCCGAATGGACCGGCATCAAGATTTCTGCCAACCAGCTGCGCGCACTGGGCGAGCTGAAGGTCAACGACCTCGACAAGACACCGCAAATCAACGGCGGCATTTCGATTGCCCAGTTCGACCTTGCGAAGTTCGTCGACAGCATCGGCCAGACACTCCCGGCCATGGCGGTGGGTAGCCTGAGCAAAGTCGAACTGGTCAGTCGCGTTGCCGGTACGCCGACCAGCGTGGTGTTCGACAGCATCAACCTGAAAGTCGACGACAGTACCTTCACCGGCCGCATTGCCGTCGAAGACTTCGCCAGGCAATCGCTGCGAGCGGCCCTCAAGGCCGACACGTTCAACGTCGACCGCTACCTGCCGCCAAAATCCGCCGAAGCCGACAGCGCAACCCAAGTGCGCAAGGCTGAAGTCGCCAGCACCGAAGCCGACGCCATGGCCGGCGCAGGTAGCACGCCGCTGCCGGACAAGCCCACCAAAGACGCGTGGAGCAGCGAGCGCCTGTTGCCGGTGGAGCGCCTGAGCAAACTCGACGTGGACGCTGACCTGACCTTTGGCCAGTTGACCCTCCAGAAACTGCCGATCCAGAACGCGGCGCTCAAGGCCAAAGGCAAGGAAGGCCTGCTGACCCTCGAGAATCTGCGCGGCGTCCTGTACGACGGCACCTTCGAATCCAAGGGCACCCTCGATGTGCGCCAACAGACACCGGCGCTGAACATGCAGACGAGCATCCGCAAAGTGCCTGTGGAAAAAATCCTCGAAAGCCAGGGTAAAAATCCGCCGGTCAAAGGCCTGGTCACGCTCGACAGCAACCTGACCGGCAACGGCAACAGCCAGAAAGCGCTGATCGAAACCCTCAACGGCAACGCCAGTTTCGTCATCAACAACGGCGTGCTGCTCAATGCCAACCTCGAACAGCAACTGTGCAAAGGCATCGCCACGCTCAACCGCAAAACCCTCAGCGGCGAACCGCGAGGCAAGGACACACCGTTCCAGGAACTCAAGGGCAACCTGACTTTCCGCAATGGCGTGGCCAGCAACCCGGACCTGAAAGTGCGTATTCCGGGCATGACCGTTAAGGGTGACGGCGACGTCGACCTGCGGGTGCTGGGCATGGATTACCGCGTGGGCATCATCGTCGAAGGCGACACCAGCGCCATGCCGGATCCAGCCTGTCAGGTCGGAGACAAATTCGTCGGCATCGAATGGCCGTTGCGCTGCCGCGGCCCGCTGGAACTCGGCGCCAAGGCTTGCCGCCTCGACAATGAACGCATGGGCCAGGTCGCCACCAAAATGGCCGGCGACAAGATCAGCGAAAAGATCGACGAGAAGCTGGGCGACAAGGTCAGCCCTGAGCTGAAAAACGCATTGAAGGGGCTGTTCAAGCGATGAGATCCGAGCAGTTTTCATCGGCGGTGCTGGACTGGTACGACCGCCACGGCCGCCACGACTTGCCTTGGCAACAAGGCATCACACCGTATCGGGTGTGGGTCTCGGAAATCATGCTGCAGCAGACCCAGGTCAGCACCGTGCTGAATTACTTCGACCGTTTCATGGCCTCGCTGCCGACGGTCGAAGCGCTGGCCGCTGCGCCGGAAGATGAAGTGCTGCACCTGTGGACCGGCCTCGGTTACTACACCCGCGCGCGCAATTTGCAGAAAACCGCAAAGATCGTCGTTGCCGAGTACGGCGGCGAGTTTCCGCGGGATGTGGAAAAGCTGGTTGAGTTGCCGGGGATCGGCCTGTCCACGGCGGGCGCCATCGCCAGCCTGAGCATGGGCCTGCGGGCACCGATCCTCGATGGCAACGTCAAACGGGTGCTGGCGCGGTTTACAGCGCAAGAGGGTTATCCCGGCGAGCCAAAGGTCGCCAAACAGCTGTGGGCGAACGCTGAGCGCTTCACGCCCCATGATCGGGTCAACGCCTACACCCAGGCGATGATGGATCTGGGCGCCACGCTTTGCACCCGCAGCAAACCGAGCTGCCTGCTCTGCCCGCTGGAAAAGGGCTGCGAAGCACACATGCTCGGCCTGGAAACCCGCTACCCGATCCCCAAACCGCGCAAAGCCGTGCCACAGAAGCGCACGCTGATGCCGATGCTCGCCAACGACGAGGGTGCGATTCTGCTTTACCGCCGCCCCTCCACAGGCTTGTGGGGCGGTCTCTGGAGCTTGCCGGAACTCGACGACCTCGATGACCTGCAGCATCTGGCTTCGCAGCACTCGCTGGAGCTGGGCAGCCAACAGGCGCTGCCGAGCCTGGTGCACACCTTCAGCCATTTTCAGTTATCCATCGAACCCTGGCTGGTTCAGGTCCAGGAGGCCGGCCATCACGTGGCCGAGGCCGACTGGCTCTGGTATAACCTCGCCACCCCGCCGCGCCTGGGCCTTGCCGCCCCGGTCAAAACCTTGCTCGAACGCGCGGCCGCCGTATTGAACGCAGGAGAGTCGTCATGACCCGCACCATCATGTGCCGCAAGTACAAAGAAGAACTGCCCGCCCTGGAGCGCGCGCCATTCCCGGGCGCAAAAGGCCAGGACATTTTTGACCACGTCTCGGCCAAGGCCTGGGCCGACTGGCAGAAACACCAGACCCTGCTGATCAACGAAAAACGCCTGAACATGATGAACGCCGAAGACCGCAAATACCTTCAGGGCGAGATGGACAAGTACTTCTCCGGCGAGGAATACGCCAAGGCTGACGGCTACGTTCCGCCGGCTGAATAATTCCGTTTTTTCGAGGGTCGGAACGTAAGCGACGGTAATAATTAAAATTTTTTTGAAAACTTTCTTGACGACCCTCCGAAAAACCAGTTTAATGCGCCCCGTTGCCCAGATAGCTCAGTCGGTAGAGCAGGGGATTGAAAATCCCCGTGTCGGCGGTTCGATTCCGTCTCTGGGCACCACCTTTCGTTTTCAGGTGGTACCAACAACACCTGAAAGCTCACAGAGAACCCGCCTAGTGCGGGTTTTTTGTTATCTATGGTTCCCCACCATTCCCTTGTAAGCCCAAACACATGTGAGTAGATTCGTGAGTAGATCCAGTTCGGTCTAGGAATCTACTCACACCACGGCGGCAAAATGCCCGTCTGGTGCGGCCTACAAGGAGGCTGCTTTGCCACTCTCAGATACCACCATCCGTACCGCCAAGCCGAAGGACAAGCTTTACCGGCTGACGGATGCCAACGGGTTATGTTTGGAAGTGGCACCGACAGGCACCAAGCTATGGCGGTACCGCTACCGTTTTAACGGCAACGCAAAAATGCTGGCGCTGGGCAAATACCCTGCTGTCACTTTGCTGAAGGCCCGCCAGCTACGCGATGAGGCCCGCCAACTGCTGACGGAAGGCACCGACCCCGGCGAACACAAGAAAGCCGCCAAACAGGCTCAGAAGGTCGAAGGGCTGACTTTCGAGACGCTGGTGTGGGAGTGGTACGACTACAGCTCGCCACGGTGGGCAGAGGCAACGGCCTACAAAACCAAGTTGTATCTGGATAACGACATCATCCCCGGCATAGGTGCGCGCCCGATAAAAGCCATTACTCGTCCCGAGCTGGTCGAACTGGTGCGCACAGTCGAGGCTAGGGGCACGCTTAATGCCGCTGGCAAGATTCGCCAATGGCTACACCAGATATTTCGTTTTGGCCTGGCAAGAGGTGTCGTCGAGATCAATCCGGCCACTGACTTAAACGTGGTCGCTGCGCCCACCAAAGCCGCTCGCCATCACCCGCACGTCACCTTTGCTGAATTGCCCGAGCTGCTGGGCAAGGTCGACGACGCGAACATCCACTCCCTGACCCGGCAGGCCATAAAACTGCTGACGCTGACAGCGGTTCGCCCTGGTGAGTTACGCCAAGCGCCATGGTCTGAGTTCAATCTAGACGCCGCCACCTGGACGATTCCCGCCGCCCGCATGAAAGCCCGCCGCCCGCATATAGTCCCTCTGCCCCGTCAAGCCGTCGCCATCCTCCGCCAGCTCCACGAAATCACCGGTCGTTACTCGCTGGTCTTTGCTGGCGCCAATCCCGAACGCCCTATGAGCGAAAACACCATCAACAAGGCTTTGCGGTTGGCCGGATACGAAAACAGGCAGACGGGCCACGGGTTCCGCCACTTGCTCAGCACTGAGCTGAACGGGCGCGGGTACAACAAGGATTGGATTGAGCGCCAGCTTGCTCACGGGGACAGCGACGAGATTCGCGGCACTTACAACCATGCGGCCTATGTCGAACAGCGCCGGGAAATGATGCAAGCTTGGGCCGATTCGATAGACGCCCTATGCGCCGGCGCCAACGTGGTTAGCATCAAGCGCAAGGCATAGTTTCCTAGTGTGCGCGCGCTCGGTTGGGAGTGGTTGGGCTTTGCTGATAACATAATGGCTATCGCTGTACATTCGTACAGCCGTCATATATGAGCTTGGCAGATGTCGGGATCTGGTGGAGACGAGAAGTTAGAACCTTTCGGGCGTATAAGGCTCGACGGGGTCTATTCTGACTGGGCGTCAGGTCACCATCTGAACCCCCGTCTCTTGGCCTCCGAACTCGCCGCGACACTCGAGACGTTGGCACCGTTAGACCAGCCAATTCAGTCTCTACATGCGAGCATCTTTTCGGGCGGGCGTTCCGACAGGAATACTCACATCACCCATGGCGCGCTGGCCGACTACTTCACCGCTGCCAGCACCGGCAGAGCTAACGCAACTATCTCAACCAACTCGGGCCCGATATCAGCCGCTAACGTCCTAATATGGCGTAAATGGATTGAGCGACTTGTTGACGAGGCGACCGTCCGTGCCGAGCTGGCAACTGGGTTTGCTCAACCGGCAAACGACAGCTTGTCGTTTTCGATGGCAGTTAATGGCTCTGCTGCAACAACCTTCCCGCCTCAATCCGTCATACCAAGCAATTCCTCGATAGTTCTCAAAACGCAACAAGCGCAGTTGCGCCGCGACGGTGAAAAAACCGCCAGCGAACAACTGGACGAACACCGAGTCGCCCGGGAAAGGGCAGAACAAAAGGTGGTAGGCCTTTCAGCCCAAATCCATACAACGACAGCTCAAAACCAAGAACTCATGGACACGCTGGAATTGGTGCGCCGGGAACTTAGCATCGAACGCCGGGCCAGGCTCAAAGCTGAAGATGAAAGCATCCGCATGGAGGAGCAGCTTGAGCAGGTTATGGGGCTTGCCGAGTTCATGAACCACGACAATCAAATTTCGCCACCTGATGGCCGATTAATTGTTGAGTGCTGGTGCGAGATCACGCAGAACGGAACAACCGCCCCCACTGTTGGCTGGAGCGAGACCGTTACCAGGTGGTTCAAGGCGAGAGGGGTCACCCCACCAGCAATAAAAGTACGGTTATTCGTCATGGCATTGACTGGGGCAGGTCGCAAAAAAGGCGGCGCCATCGCTAGACCATTGAAAAAGGGGTGACCGGTTGCAGCCCTCGTCTAGCCTGAGTTGTAGACTTTACCGTCGCACCAAATTGAGCTACCTGTGACAGGTTTACTCCCACCTGTTACCTGTTACGCCTAAACCTAAATCGCCAGCATTGTCATCGTCGATTACCCAAAACGCCCCGGAGCGACTATACGATGACAGCCACTACCCATCCCATCCGAACACCAGTCAAGCAAGCGGTACTTGTCCCCGGCGACAAGCCAGCAATCCGCTTCATCAAGCGCCAGACAGTGGAAGGCATCACAGGCCTTTCCTGTACCGAGATCTACCGCCGCATTGCCGCCGACAACTTCCCGAAGCAAGTAATGCTCGGGCCGAAGTGCGTGGTCTGGGTCGAAGATGAAATTTACGGCTGGATGAATGACCGCATCGCCGAAAGCCGAGCGGTGGCCTGAAATGAAAAAGGCCACGATCCCCGAAGAGAAACGCAGCCTGTCGCAAGGCAATACTACCACCAGCCCCAGCCCTGCCGTACTGCTGGAAACGGCACCCACCAAGATTGCCCGCGCCCTGGTGTACTTCCGCCACTTTGGCACGCTCAATCGGTTTGAGGCGCCGAAGTGGGTTGGCGACACCTGCCTAAACTCGACCATCCCCGTTCTCGAAAACAGCTACAGCCTGACCTTTGAGCACATCCCTGAGAAGTCGCCCAACAACTGGGGCGAGCCTTGCGACTGTACCCGTTACCGCCTGCTGGAAAGCGCGCACGACCAAGCCGACAAGGTGCTGGCGCTGATGTTCAACCGTGCGGCGAAACGCCAGAAGGTGGCGGCATGACGGCCGAGATCATCACGCCGATGGGCGAAAGTAATATCGGTAAATCCGACATTACCCTGGCTCAATTCAAAGGCGAGCCCCGAGTGGATAGCCGGCAGCTCGCCGAACAGCTGGGCAATCAACACAAGAACACCGTAGAGCTGATCGAGCGTTACCTTGGCAAGTTCAAAGAGTTTGGACTTCTTCCGTTTCAAACGGAGGCAGTGAAAACGCTGGAGTCTCGCGGCGTTAAGCACCTGAAGTTTGCCCTGCTGAATGAGGATCAAGCGTTCTTCCTGCTGGCGTTGTCTCGCAACACTGATCGTGTCGTAGAGCTGAAGGCTGATCTAATCATGGCGTTTCGCGAGGCCCGTTACGGCCACGCCTGCCAGACGCTGGAGGCCCGAAAAAAGGAGGCTAGCAGCAGTGGTCGCCGCCTTGCTCATTGGCGTTATGACAAGCCTAGCGTTTACCAGCACGTCGCCCACCTGAGGGAGCAACTCAAGCTTCCACTCGATCTGGAGGACGTGCGCCCATGATGAATGCCTTGCTCATGCCCCACGATGAGTGGTCTATAACTTCTCTTGCCAGCAGTCACGCCCGCCGGTATGGTTTGCCCTGTCACATTGCTGACAACGACCTTGGCGGGTCGAAAAGTAAACGGCGCAACAGCGCCCCTATTACGATTGCAGGCGCTTTTTTTGTGCCCGCATTCTCGTGTTATGGCGGGTTGCGCAGGAGCACCTTCGGGTGCGCCGGGTTCCGTTTACCCCGGTCCGCCAATCCTGTGCAATTCGCCACCCTTCCCTGCTTGGCGGCAGATAGGAGTGGCTCCAATGAAGTAAGCGGAGCTACACCCATGAAACACGCCCTCTTTCCGTCCGTAATTCGCGCCTTTGCTCACCGCCACATGGCTCTGATCGCTCTTCGCGCAAACTCTCCCTTGTCCGTCCGTCTCGCCCGCTACAACGCCCACATGGCCATTGTCCGGACCTTGGAAACTGTAGGGGGTGCCGTATGACTTACCCCATCCAATCCTCCGCATCGTCCGCCGACAGTCCACTTAACGAGTTGCGTGACGTGCAAGACATCCTTGTACTGCTGAGTCTGGCGCTTGCCATCATCGCCTCACCCTCCACGCCAATCCTTGTCGCCCGCGTCGCCGCCGTGATGGCCCAGCACACCGCCATGGCCTGGGCAGAACTCCTCGACGACGCGATCGCCGCGCAAGGGGGTGAAAGATGAACCGCCAGCTTTTGTCTTCGCTCTTCGCCGAGCGCGAGCACGCATCTTCGTGGTGGAGTGTCCTCAATCAATTGCGCATCTCCAACCAGCTGCCAGAGTGGGTTCGCACCAAAGTAGTTGGTAGTGATACCGACTATGAAGAGTCGATGCTCGAAAGAAGCATCGTCAATCATGCGCTGTTTGGCATCGACGAAATTCGACCGGGAGACGACCTTCGGCCATGCGCCTTTGAGTATCAGAGTCTCATTGACCTGATGGAGTTGGAGCGCACCCGTTATCTGACCTGGTGGACCATGCTCAATGAAATGCGGGCGCGTAAACAGCTGCCGGAATGGGTTGCGACTAACCGCATAGGTCACGGCCCGGACCATGAGCGGTGGTCTGACAAAGCGGCCAAGGTCAACCAGATGCTGTTTGGCCAACCACATGTTCGCCACTTGGCGACGCAGCTTCGGGTGCCTGAGGGGCCACGACCAGATTCTCGCCAGCGCACAGCGTCGCTGACTCCCGTGAATTGCTGATTCGATAAAGGTTTAAGCACATGAAGATTCAAAATGGCGCGCCAGCGTCAACGGGATCGGCTTGCCCGAAAAAAGCCACAGAGCTGTTTTATGTGACCCATCCGAAAGCGCTGAAAGCGTTGCTTGGGCCCTTCCTGACTGAGGCTGACGCGGAAGCTGGCCGCATCGTGATGCGTAGTGCTGAAGCCGCAGTGACGGCCTGCTTGGTCGATTCAATCGACGACATCACGCACTGGCACGCCGTGAACAATGGCCGGGTTTGCCGGGTCTTTGCTGGGAGCGCCAACCATGGGTGATGTGATCCAGTTCGATCCACTCACCAGCATCGTCCGCGACGACGTGCCGCCGCACATGGACGACTTCGGGCGCGCGCTGCTGATCGGTGCCTTCAGCGATCTGGTGAAACTGCGTGACAGCGCGACGAGCGAACACAGCCGCAAGCAATCCGATGCGATCGTTAAGCAGATCGGCAGCGTGCTGGCGCGTTACGAGCCGGAGGGTGCGGCATGACAGACACCACGATCCTTTTCCGTGACGCGCTCCAGTCGGTATATGGGCCGCTTGATTGGCTCCCAGAGCCTGACGGTGCGATTCATCGTTTCCGCGTGCCAGACGACAAGGTCGGTACGCTCAACGGCTGGTACGTCCTGTACCTGGACGGCATTGCCTCGGGCGCGTTCGGTAGCTGGAAATCCGGTGGCGCCAGCACCTGGTGTAATCGCGAACCGGTGGACGCTCAGGAGGCCGCGCAGATCCGCGAGCGAGTTGATCAGGCCCGACGCCAACGCGAAGCCGAGCAGCACCGGCGCCAGCAGCAGGCCGCTGAGCTGGCCAACCGCTGGTGGCGCAACGCACGTCGCGCCGCACCCGATCACCCCTATCTCGCCGCCAAAGGAGTTCGTTCCCACAGCCTGCGCCAGCGTGGCGCTGATCTGCTGGTACCGCTGTACCTCGATGGTCGCCTGGTCAATCTGCAGAGAATTGCCCCGGACGGCGCCAAGCGTTTCTTGCCTGGCGGCCGCGTGAAGGGCACGTACTCGCCGCTAGGCATCATCGAGCCCGGTTCCGTGCTCTGCATCTGCGAAGGATGGGCGACGGGCGCCAGCCTCCACCAACACGGCGGCTATGTTGTCGCCGCTGCCATGAACGCGGGCAACCTGATCCCGACGGCAATGGGCCTTCGCTCCCGCTACCCGCGCCAGCCGATCGTTATCGCCGGCGACGATGACCGGCTCACTGACGGCAACCCAGGACGTACAGCGGCGAACGCAGCCGCGGCGGCAGTAGGCGGCCAAGTGGCTTTCCCTGATTGGCCAGAAGATGCGCCCAATGACCTCACTGACTTCAACGACCTCGCAAATTGGAAGCTCGCCAATGGCCAAGCCTGACACAAACGTGATCAACCTTCGGCCAGAAGCCGCGACCATTGCGCCCGATCGTCCCTGCTGGGCCGTGTACGAGCACTGGGTGACCAATGAGAGAGGCCGCAAGCTTCGCCCGGGCGTTTACTGGCACAGCTTTAAGCGCTCCTCGGCCGATCAGGACGACGCTGAAAGCGATGTCGGCGATCGACCTATCACAGATGAATGGATCTCCAGTCCTGTCACGGTATTGGCTCGCACCACCAACAGTGACGACGGCAGCGAGGGGCGGCTGCTCCGCCTGGTGACCGAGGGCGGGATAAAGGAATGGATCATTGCCATGGAAGTGTTCGGCGGCAGCGGAGAGGACGCCAGGCGCGCGTTGTTCGGCATGGGCGTCATCATTGCGCTCAAGAAGCGCGGCACGTTCATGGAGTACCTGCTCGATCAGCAACCTGCAGAAGTATTTGCCACCACCAGCCGGCCGGGCTGGCATGAGTCGGGGGCGTTCGTTCTCCCCGGGCGGACGATCGGCAGTGCCAATGTGCGGTACCAGGCCAGCAACAAGGCTCAGGTGTTATTCAGTCGACGCGGCGAGCTGGCGCTGTGGCAGTCGGAGGTGGCCGCCAAGTGTGCTGGCAACCCGGTACTGACGTTGGCGATCGGCTGCTCATTGGCCGGCCCCCTGCTGAGCCTAGTCGGCGTGCTGGGTGGAGGTGTTCACCTTGTGGGCGACAGCTCGAGCGGCAAGTCGCTGGCGCAACTGATCGGCTCGTCGGTATGGGGCGACCCGGGCGTGTTCGCTGCCAGCTGGGACATGACCAAGGGCGGGCTTGAGATCGAGGCGTCTAGCCGTAACGACACCATCCTGCCGCTGGACGAGATCAAGCGCGCCGACCCCAAGCGAGTACAGGAAATGGCCTACTCCCTCGCCAACGGCCAAGGTAAGGGGACCATGACCCGTGAGCGTGAGGGGCGCGCCAAACTGAGCTGGCGCCTCCTAACCCTGTCCAGCGGCGAACGCTCGCTTTCCGAACACGCGGCCATTTCTGGCAATGCCGCCCATGCTGGTGCTGAATTGCGCATGGTCGATGTGAACGCCGGCACTCGCACGCACCGGGCCTTTGATGAATTGCACGGACTTGAGGGCGCGGACTTCCACCGGCAACTCACCGTTTCCGTCGGCGCCCACCATGGACACCTTGGGCCTGCGTTCGTCGAGAAGCTGCTCGCCAGCGATGACCGACCAGGACTGCTGAAGGACTTCGCCGGGATTCGCGCCAGCTTTGTAGAAGACAATGCCCAAGCCGGTCGTGTCGCAGACCGGTTCGCTGTGATCGCGCTCGCCGGCGAGATGGCGACCGCTTACGGCCTTCTACCTTGGGAGCCTGGTACAGCCCTTGCCGACTGCCGTTTATTGTATGGCGAATGGCTCAGTCGAGTTGGCAGCGGCAATGCCGAAGATCGCCAGATCCTAGCCGGCATTCATGACTTCATCGACCGCCACGGCAGCAGTCGCTTTTCCGACGTCGACGACCAAGTACCTGACACCAAAGTGTTCAATCGTGCGGGTTACTGGGAGCTGGTCGGCACCAATCGGCTGTACCTCTTCAACAAGCCGGCGCTTATTGAGGCTGCTAATGGCTATGGCCTGAATCGCATTATCAAGGCACTGGAGGGAGCCAACGTTCTCGCCTGCCATAACACCGAACGCAAAACCAAAAACTACCGACTCCCAGGTGGTGGCCAGGCGCGTCTCTACGTGATCGATCCAGAGAGCATCGATCGTGAAGGCGGTGGAGCATGAACATCCCTCAAGCACCATCCACCCGGAATGCCAGAGTTCACAGGAACCTAGAATCACTGGCAACAGTGGCAACACCGGCAACGGCCTTGTGTGGCGGGGCTTACAGCCGTTGCCACTCTATAAAAAAAGTGGCAACAACTGGCAACGCACACCTCATTTTCAACATAAGCGAGCGGCTCAACCCGTCGGCTTGGGCATCACTGTTGCCGGTTAAAATACGGTGGCAACGATTTGGAAGCATCAGCAACGCCTGGAGCCCACGGTTTACGGGACTGTTGCCATTGTTGCCGCTGTTGCCGGTGTTTTTGAGATCACAGGAACATTGGACTACGAGCGAGCAGGGCGAGGTATCGCAATGAGCCTCCTTTCACCATTGCTTGATCACATGTTGCCAGCCTTTATCGGCACCGAACCCGAGAAAGCCGGTAAGCCAATGTCACGCACACACCTGGCGCTGGTCACCCCCGCGGAACGCCCTCCTCAGTTCATCACCGGCCCGCATGCAAGCGCCGCCACCGCCACGCCTGAGTGGCGACAGGCCCGCGACCAATATCTGAACCACATCATGGTTTGTCGGTCCTGCTACGCACCCATAGGCCGCCATTGCAATGCTGGCGCCGACCTGCGTGCCAGCTACGACGGCACGCCTATGGAGGCGCACCAATGACGCCTGCGCGACACGGTTTGCGAATGACAAAAACGTGTCGCGGCATCGAGCAACAACACCGGGCATAAGCCCATGACCAGCGCCAGCGGCGCACCAGAGGTACAAATGACAGAACAGGACAGCAACGCGGCGGGCGCACCGCCAACCCATGAGGAACGCTTCGCCGAGGCGTGCAAGACAGACAGCTTTGAGTCGTACCCGCTGAAACAGGGGCCTGACTCTGGATACTTGGTATGGGATGTCCAGCACGTCCGTGACGGCCAAAAGGTGGCCATCGACGGTCCTTTCTTCACCGAGGAAGAAGCACGAGTCTCAGCCGATCTGCTCCGAGGAACGTTCCGTGGAGCACGGGCCTATAAGACGATCCGCGACCGAATTTGGAATTATGACCCGCGGAATGAACAGGTGACATTCGATCAGGCGCGGATGTCGCGATCTCTTCTCGCCATCCGCCTTGGCGTGAAAGCCCCCACCAACAGCGCCGTCGGCGCACCGGAGTAAATCATGACGCTTTCCACTAACCATTTTGAGGTGATGCGATGAGCGCTATCGTTAACCAGCCCATGACCCGCATCCTTTTGTCTGGCAGCCTGGCAAAAACCTTTGGCCGCGAGTTTTTCCGTCAATTGGAAACGGGGACCACTCGTGAGGCGTTCAGCGCTTTGCAGCACACCGTCGAGGGCTTCGCCGACTTCATCCGCGACTCTGCCCGACGCGGCCTGCGCTTTGCCATCTTCCGCAACCGCAAGAACGTTGGAGAAAGTGAGTTTACGTTGAGCGGGACCACTGAGATCCGCATTGTCCCGGTTATTGCGGGCAGCAAGAGCGGTGGCATATTTCAGACAGTCTTAGGGGTCGCGATGATCGTCGCGGGCGTATTCCTCTCGGCGACACCACTCGGGCCGCCACTAGTCGCGATGGGCATTTCAATGGTCATCGGCGGCGTCATACAAATGCTTTCGCCTGTGCCTAAAGCCTCCGGCCAGCAAGAGCAGGCCGTCACCGAAAACAAGCCGAGCTACCTCTTCAACGGCGCATTCAACTCCACGCAGCAAGGGCTACCGGTTCCGGTTGTTTACGGGCAAATGCTGGTCGGTTCAAGCGTTGTTGCAATTGGCACATGGTCGGAGGCGATTCCGGCATGAGTTCAGCCCTGCAATAGGTCAAGGCGAGTGATACATTCGCTCTTTTCCAGGAGAGAAAAGCCATGCAAAGGATTATCGCGGCAGGACTAGTCGCACTGGCTTTGAGCGGATGCGCAACGTCACCAATGCCGGTTTCCGAGGCGAAACCGGTTCCCTCCGATGAGATTTATGGTTTCAAAAGCCCAGCCTTGAAAGACTCGGGAAGCCTCACAGTTTTCAGGGATGATGGTTTTGTTGGATCAGGTTGCGACATCATTCTCTACATCGATGGGCAGCGCGCAGCTAAGATTGGGCCAGGCCAAAAGGTGTCTTTCAATCTGCCCGCTGGAGATGTGAATCTCGGAACTGGGCTCGCCGAATCAGGGCTGTGTTCTGGTGCTGCAATCAAAACCGTCGCATCGAACATCAAATCCGGAAAGGAAGCCATCTACCGAATCAACGGGGATATGCAAGGCTTCTATCTCGGGCCTTATGTTGACTACAGTCGTTGAGACTCGCTCTGCATCTTGAGATTGTAATCTCCAAAAGTATCCAGTTGCGAGTGGTTGCCGGCGCTGCCCAACCTTAACAATTGTTAACAGGCTGACGGGCTAGCGAGAGCTCGCCGGCGCACCTCAAACTGCTACTTTCATAGCATTTTCCAACGTTAGGTTTTGTTAGGTTCTGGTGCGCGCTCGATGTCAGGTTTTCTCAGGTTCTCACGTCGGTCAGATGTCAAGTTTTGACAATTATTCGAGTTAAGTTTTACTAAGTCACTGGCGCTGACCAGATCGCTTGGTATTCGCTCTGGTGTCCAAGGTTTGGCGCGGTGGCGACCAATCGAGGTGACCACCATCAGTGACCACTTTTACCGGTCACGGAAGCATTGAATGGCTATTTGGGAAATCAACCCCATGGAAGACCCGCGTCAAGTACCGACCGGCATATTTTTCACACAATGTTTCACGCATTATCTTCACGCAACTGGAGTCTGTGAAACCGCCTCGGAGACAGGCTTATCCGGTAATGGTACGCAGCTCAATACGCACCATCGGTACGCACTCGCCCATGCGTGCCGGCAGCAAGTTCGCACCCGAGTTCGCACGTCTGGTTCGCACCCACCATTGCGCGAACCTGGGCAACCCGCAGGTCAAGAAATGTTGAGGCCGCCTGGCGCTGGTTTCCACTGTGGTTTCCACCAAAAGCAGGTGGTCTGATTGGCGGCCCACTCCCTACAAAATATGCCAAGGGACGGAGGCAATAGTGACGCGCTCGACCTATGTCGAAAAAACGAAAAACCCCACTATATTGTGGGGTCTTTATGTACGATTCACTTAACGTTTAAGCAGCGGCGAGTGCGCGCCGACGCTTCATAGCAATGGCAATCGAGCGCAATACATCGTCTGCAGCATTTACAATTTTCACATGGTTAACGACAAAATCGAAACCTTGTTCTAATACCAGCACCCCGAACAATTCATCTGCAAATGATTCGGAAATTGAAGCCACGTCACCTAGGTCAATTACGACCTGATCCTGATCCGACAGCAGCTTATATAAGCTAGACCGCTCCCGCGAGGCTAAGGTACGTGACGCCAGATCAGTGTGCCGAAAGGTATACGCTTCCATGGTCACCCCCTCAGTAATCTCATAATGTCGTCTACGTCGTCAGCTTCTAGGGGCTGTTTAACCGCCAGGAAGCTGGATTCTTTGATTGTGAGCGAAATGGCAACTCCTTTCCAGGGTACCTGCAAAGGGCGGTAACGTGTCGCTCCGTTATGAATATGCATAACGCTATTACCTGACGCTAAATATAAGTCGCCATCATATGTTTTCGCAAGCTCCACAAGCTTAGCCAATCCTAAGCCCTGATGGTGGTTGCCATTACTGCGAACGGTAATGGGGGCAGCGCCGAAAGGGGTAGAGCCTAAGAAATCGTCTGGCACAGCTTGTGCCCACTCGTCGGCTTTTGCAGCTAGCTTGCTAGAGTTTCCCTTCTGGACACACCATTCAATAGCGTCTCGATCTGATTGAATGCCTGGAGTTTTGGCTAACCTCAGCTCCTCCAGAAACCCCAATCCGCAGTCTGCAAGGGCAAACTCAATGTAAAAATCTGTAGAGTTCGCTCCACAAGATCTACGCTGGGCCATCGAGAAACCGGTACTCAACCCATGGGACCATACGTTGTCGTGAAGCTCACCAACAACGTGCAGTAGCTCTTTGAAAGCAGGACTTTGACTGTAGTCCGCGGCTGCTTCTGAGCCTAGCCTTCTTAAACATCCATTAATTTGAGCTGTCGCATCATCGACCGCATCTTGAGAGGCCAAAGGGGTCAGAAGGGAGTAATTGAGGCCCACGTTTTTTCGTGAAAACTGGTAATCGTCGTTGCCCCATAAGGCTTTTGATAGCCCCATAGCGCTGAAGTACCCCTGATTCCCTTGGCTAAGCACTACAAAATCGTCCTGACCTACTCCCTTATAGGAAAGATAGGCTGCCATTGAAGCTATGAACCCAGGGGTATAGTAATCATTGGGCAACTCATGCTTCTCATGTGTTTGTAGGCCACCAAAATTCTGGGGAAGCCAATCCATTGCATTTATGAGGGAGGACAACGTCAAATCCTTCTGCGCTTATTGATCGTGCATTTTGGCAGTAAATCAATAAGAGCGTACAGGTCTGCTTTTTGGTTGCAGCTCTGCCGTTCCTGGCCATTCTCTCTCAACCTCACACATCTCATTGCGACCATCCACACGAACCTGACTCCCCGGAAAGCAGCGGTTCACCTGGTATGCAGACAATCGCAGCACATCCGAGCGCCGTACCCGTCCAGAATGGCTAGATCCTTGACCAGCCTTGACGGAATATTTGACAGGCTTTGACGAATCGCGGGACGACCATGGGTCAGCGCCTGGCTGGACACCTTGCTCTGTAAGGGCTGGTGCGGACTTATCGGCGTAGCTGTGAGCGCGGCCGTCAAATATTCTTGGAATGCCCGTCAATGGAGATTTATCAGTGGTGGCGGGCGCTAGCATGGGGAAAACCGCAGACTGGTCTGCCCCCCCCCAGCTTGCAAGGGAATCCCTGAGCGCCGAAATTACCAGTTCCGGTAGTCTCGACTGGTATTGGTCGTCGCGCCCCGCCGTGCGCGCCAAAGCAAACTACCGGGATCACGGCAGTTATCAGATAAACGAACGCCAACTCAATGACCGTTGAACACGACCACATCTGCGAGGACCACCCCATGTCCGTTATCGATTGCGACTACCTGCCCGCCGACAAGGTGGAGTTTCCGCCGGAGCTGGCGCTGCTGATTGTCAGGAAGGCCAGCGCGATGGCGGCAGCGTTTGAGGAGCAGGCGCTCGATCAGCTCACCAAAGATGCGAGGCGCGCGCTATCCCTAGGCACTGAGCCGCGGCGAATCATCAGGGAAATGCGTCTTTAGCAGCATCGAACGACGTTGAATGAATCGTTGCGCGAAACAACCCCATGAATGAGGCAGCCCCCCCCCAAAACAAAGTCGAACGCCCTTTTGGAGAAACACCCCATGGATGACCTCGAATGATCCCCGACGACCGTCACGAAAGTAACCCCATGAACGGCTCTGATTGAGCAACGCTGCTACGCTTTCGTTTTCTCGAACGGAGTCGAAGCGATGTCCTCCCCTGAATACTCTCTCCCTGATGTCCTTGAGCGCATGTATCACAACCAACTTGCGTTGGAGGCAGCTCTGATGGAGCTGACCCTGTTAGTCGAAAGCCAAGGGTATGACGAGGCCGGCGACAATATTCGGACTGCGTTGAACGCGATCGGCGAAAACGCCGGACATATCAATCAGGGGTTGGCCAGACTCAAGGCTCAGGGCACGACATAAGCCAACAGCAGAACAAGGATTGCATATGGACGATGAATGCGAAGTGGTGTTTGTTGTCGGCCTGGCAACGATGCTTGGCCGAACTGAAGCGTCTGTCAGAGAGGGAATGCGCCGGGGCGTGGACTGGCTGCCCAAGAGCTTCAAGATGGGTGCCAGACACTGCTGGCTCAAGGAGGACGTGCGGGAGTTCCTACGCGCATGCCGGGACGGCGAGAACAAGGCGCCGAAAGTCGGTAGACCGCGACAGGCGCCGCCAACACTGAGAGATATCCGGAGATGACAGAAAGCATTGATCGTTTCCTGCGCCTCGACGAGATGCTTCACATCACCGGCCTTGGGCGAAACACGGTTTATCGTCGCATCAGGGAAGGCACCTTCCCAAAACAGGTCAGGATAGGCCCCAACTCGGTGGCCTGGCGTCAGTCAGCAATCGCTAAATGGATGTCCGATCCGAACCTGGGCAATTGAATGGTTTGAAAGCGTAAGGCTGACCCCTTTGCAGCTAGGAGCGGACCAATGAGCACTGAATTAAACGAGCAAGACATCGAATTCATCCGTTTGCCAGAGGTAAAGAAGCTGGTCGGCCTCGGCACTACCAAGATTTACATGATGGCAAACCAAGGCCTTTTCCCAAAACAAGTGAAGCTGGGCGGCCGAGCCGTAGCCTGGGTCAAGTCAGAGGTATTGGCCTGGAGCAAAGAACAGGTGGAAGCCTCTCGCAGAGAATAGTGACATCCACTCTTACGACCGTTCATCGAATTACAAAATTAGGAAATCTGCCTTAGACAACGAGCAAGTGAGCGCCAAAAAAGCGAGCAAGATTGTAAATAGTGAGTAGATTTGTGAGTAGATCTTTATTGCATACTACAAATTATCAAACAAATTCAGCAGCTTAATAATCAAGTTCGATTCCGTCTCTGGCACCAAATACCGAAAACCCTGAATCGCAAGATTCAGGGTTTTTTTATGCCCGGGATTTGGTGATCACTGTCCCAGTCACTATCGAAGCGCCGGACAAAGCATCAATTCACCACGCCCTGCCACTACGCCAGCCAGCGCCTGTAAAGCTTTCAAGAGCTGAGTCTCGACAGTCTCTCGGGTCTACCGGAACGCTCCGCATGCTTTAACGGAAATGGATGACATACGCTGACCATCGGATTGGGCAGTATCGGAGGAGGCGCTGCCGCATAACCGGGAGCAAAGACACAACAGGGATGTAGACAATGACTGACGCCATCAAACAGGACGTCGAAAACGCTGAGTTTTTTACTGAACAGGACATCAGGATTTTCAGCTTTGATATTCGGCAGTCGATGTTGCTGCACAGACTCGCCGAAGAACTGGCCGCCATCGGCGGGCCGCAGGTGCCAGGCGCCCAGTCCAAAGCCTCTCTGGCAGCCATCGAATTAAAGCTCTCGCTTTCGACAGACCAATGCGAACTGCTGGCGACCTTCTCCAATGGCCTTGTTTGCGTGTTGATCTTTGAAGGGCTGCAAAAAATCACCGATGCCAGCCCACCAAATGAACTGCCAGACCTGGCATCCCTGGAAAATCGATACGACGTCCTTTGCCTGGCTGCCCGTAATCAGATCTTGTTGAAACTGGTGGATAACAGTGCCTTTGCCTATGACATGGACAACGAAGGAAAGCTGGTTCGATTGGTCGCCAACTTCAAGGGTGGCGGACTTACCAAAATCAATGCCGAGCCGGAAATCAAAGAACTGAGCTCCCATTCCGGCCTCGCGCTTGGCCCGCACACCGAGGCGCCTTACTGGTGCGCTGTGAACGCGAAAGACGGGCACTCGCCCTCTCCGTCGTCGCTCATACTTTCCGCCCTGTGGAACCCGAGCCTGGAACCTACACGGGTCATTCCGCTGCCTCCCATTCTGGAAAAAATCGGCGTCACCCACTGCCTGGCAGAAGGACGGTCATGTGATTACGGGCCAATAACGATAAAAGAGGGAATGAAATGTCTTGGGATTTAATAGGCATGTTGGCGCTTGTCGCTTTTTGCGCCGGTTTTTTTGATGCAATTGCCGGTGGTGGAGGCTTGATCACCTTGCCTGCCTTGTTTCTGGCCGGTGTAGATCCGATCAGCGCCATAGCAACGAACAAGTTCCAGGCCGCTTCGGCAACTGTTTCGGCCACTGTCACCTTTGCTTGCAAAGGAATGATCGAGTGGCGCGAAGGCCGTTTCCTGGTGATCTGCGGATTTATTGGCGGCGCCAGTGGTGCCTTGCTGGTCAGCTCTATTGATAAGCGCTATCTGGAAGTTTGCGTGCCGGTCATGCTGATTCTGGTGGCTATCTACTTTGCTCTCTCTCCCAAGCTGGCCAATGAAGATCGACGCAAGAGAATCGGCATTCTGCTTTTTTCGTTTACCGTCGCGCCGATCCTGGGCTTTTACGACGGCATATTTGGCCCCGGCGTGGGCTCTTTCTTTATTGTCGGGTTTGTACTGCTGTGCGGCTTGGGCATGATGCGGGCCATGAGTTTTACCAAACTGGCCAACGCCTCATGCAACCTGGGTTCTTTGTCGGTCTTCATTACCAAGGGTGTGATTATTTGGCCGATTGCCATAGCCATGGCATTGGCAGCCTTCATCGGCGCTCAATTGGGCGCACGAGCCGCTGTTCGCGTCGGTCCACGGCTGATCAAACCCATGTTGATCGTGGTCTGCTGCGCTTTGGCCATCAAGCTGCTAAGCGTGGAAAGCAATCCTTTGCGCGTTGCGGTCCTCGAGTCGTTGGCTTGGTTGTGATTGCCGGCTATTCGGCGCTATTCCAATGAAAGACCAGATTGCGAGCCGCTCCGCTTCCCACATCCGCCGTATCACGTCGTTCCTCGCCATTGCGCGTTGCGATAACGGTGTACTTGCCAGGCGGCAATTGAACGTATACCAGCGGGCCAGCCTCACTCAGGGTCAGCACGGTTGGCCCTTGGGCTTTCTGAATGGCCACCTGAACATCGGGGACGTATTTGTTCTCGGGCCCAATCGCAAAAGTCATGTGCAGGTTGTAACCGGTGGCCTGCTGGATAGCCTTCACCTCATCCTCGCCGACGCCACCGGAAAGATAGGCAACCCCGTTTTGCTCTTGCCGCTGAATTTGAACGCCTGAACTGTCGATCGGCTCCAGACTGGCCGCCTGCAGCATGACGGGAAACATCAACAGCCCCACGGCGGCGAGCGGCAGAATGAATGCATGGACGTGTTTCATGATGGGTACTCCCGGGCTCCGCAGAACCCATTCGTTACCTGATTTTGATTTCCCTGAGTGCGGGCGGTTTTAGATTGATTGGATCTTGCGGTCACTGCGAAATGGACTACACGATGTATTCCCCCAGCATGGATCGCCGTCGGAGCGATCCCGCAAAACCAATCGGGATTTCCTTCTGATTTACCAGCAGCGCCCGGCATCAACGCGCCTGCCTCTCCTGCAATTCTCTTCTGCCTGTTCACATCGACGCGGAAGACCTCATGAGCGCACTTAAACCCGATAACTCTCAAGACCCACAACTCGCCTCGCTATTAGGCAACCTTGGCGAACTGATCCGTGAGGCACGGCAGAAGGTGCTACGGGTGGTCGATACGGTCCAGGTGCAAACCTGCTGGCAGATTGGGAGGCATATTGTGGAGTTCGAGCAGGAGGGGGCCCGGCGGGCGGCATACGGAAAACGTTTACTTTCGACGCTCGCACAAGGCCTCACTGCCCAGTATGGAAAAGGTTTCGATGAGCGCAACCTGCGCTATATGCGGGACTTTTATCAGACCTTTCCAATTTGGGACGCAGTGCGTTCCGAATTGAGTTGGACCCACTATCGCCGATTGCTGCGTGTCGATAACGACCACGCCCGTCACTGGTACATGAACGAGTCAGCCATTCAAAACTGGTCATCTCGCGCCCTGGAACGCCAGATCAACACTCTCTACTACGAACGCTTGCTGACAAGCCGCGACCGACCTGCAGTCCAACAGGAAGCCGCTACTAATATCCAGAAAATGAAAGCACAGCCACGGGATTTCATCAGGGATCCGGTGATGCTGGAGTTTCTTGGCTCGACCAACGCGGGGCTAACTCAGGAAACCAATCTCGAACAGGCACTGATCCATCAGCTTCAAGCCTTTCTGCTTGAACTGGGCAAGGGCTTTGCCTTCATCGCTCGCCAACAACGCATCAGCACCGAAAGCAAAGACTTCTACATCGATCTGGTGTTCTACAACTACCTGCTGAAGTGTTTCGTCATCTTCGATCTGAAGCGCGGCGAACTGACCCATCAGGATGTCGGCCAAATGGACATGTACGTACGCATGTATGACGACCTCAAACGCGGACCGGAGGATGGCCCCACCGTTGGCATCATTCTCTGCGCGCAAAAAGATGAATCGGTGGTCCGATACTCTGTACTGAAAGACAACGAACAACTTTTCGCCAGCAAATACAAAACAGTCCTGCCCAGCGAAGAAGAACTGCGCGCGGAACTGGACAGGGAACAGGCTGCAATCGAAGAGCGACTGCTCGATCAGATCCCCTTATAACCGCGGATGGATTGTTCATAAGCGGTGTGAAGACTATCGTTGGCAGCTACCCGCAAAGGTCCGAAGTCGATGAATTTGCAGCAGGACACGTCACCGGCTCCCACTCAAATCGAGTTGCCGCTGCCAACCTCCGTTTCTGGCGAACCGTTCAGGGAGCCCGCTGCAGACGGCTTCAACCTTGGCGGCTTCACTTGGCGGCATGCCTCTCAGGACATTGCGCGCCCGGTCGTCATCATCAACGCTGCTACCTCGGTCCGCTGCAGGCATTACTCACGATTCGCCGAATACCTGCTCGCCAACGGCTTCGACGTGATCACCTACGATTACCGCGGCATTGGCGAGTCACGCCCTGCATCATTAAAAAATCTCGACGCCTCATGGACCGACTGGGGCGCGCTGGATTTCGAGGCGATGCTCAAGCGCGCTCAGCGCGAATTTCCCGGCCAGCCCATCGATGTCGTCGGACACAGCTTTGGCGGCTGTGCAGCGGGCCTGGGAGCCTCAGGGCATCTGATCCGGCGCCTGGTGACCGTCGGTGCGCAATTCGCCTACTGGCGCGACTATGCGCCTGCTCATCGTTGGCGGATGGTCGGCAAATGGCATGTGGTGATGCCGCTGATCACGCTGGTCTGCGGATATTTTCCCGGCAAGCGCCTCGGCTGGCTGGAAGACACGCCCGCGGGTGTAGTGCGGGATTGGAGTTCGCCCACCGCCCGATACGAAACGCGCCCCAGCGGTCGCACGATCAGCGCGAAAACAGGCTCGCTTCCCTTCGCGGCGATGACAGCCAAGACCCTGGCCATCAGCATCACCGACGATCCTTACGGCACGATCCCGGCCATCGAACGCCTGCTCCGTTACTTCAGCGGCGGCACAAACACCCACTTGCGAATCGCCCCCGAGGACATCGGCGAAGCAGTCGTCGGACATTTCGCCTTTTTTCGTAGCGCATACCAAGCCACACTATGGCCCATTGCATTGTCCTGGCTGCACAGCGGCGAACTGCCCCCCGATCCCCCCGGGCGGACAGTACCGCGCAGCGAGCCCTTTTAACGCACCACGGATCAAAACCCATGGCCTCCGCCAACAAGCAGCAAAAACGCGCCACCCGCGCCAAAGCCAAGGCCAAGCAGAACCGCACCCAACGGGCTGCTGCGCCGGTCGAGCTGGACCCGAACGACGATCGCATCGACTTCGAATCGGTGGACCTCACCGAACTGTTCAAAGAAATGATCGATGCCGAAAAAATCAGTCAGCAAGCCATGTGTGCAGCCTTCCTCGAACACCCGTTGCTCGCGCTGGTGCTGGAGCAGGAAGGCGAAGAAACCGCCACAGACTTCATCATTGCCGCGCTGATCGAGTATCGCCAATGGTCCACCGAAGTGGACGAAGCGGGCGCCCTGGCGTGGATCGAGTCCCCAGCCTTCCAGGTTGATTACGTGGCGGCTTCCGAAGCCATCGCAGCCCAAACCCAACAGAAACCGAACTGAGTTCCCATGGCCTCCCTGAACAAGCAACAGAAACGCGCCAAACGCGCCAAGATCAAAGCCCGCCAGATCAATATCCACGGCAGAAAACCCGCCGCGCTGGACGATGACATCGAAGACATCGGCGAGCCGATCCCGGAATACACCCTGGCGATGTTCAGCAAAATGCGCGACGCGGAAGCCACCAGCCGCAACGACATGCTGCTGACCCTCCTGACGAACCTGGCGCAGATCATCAGCGACCAGCCTGAACTGCTGGACATGGAAAACGCCGACAACGAAGCCATGGCCGCCACCCACCTGGCCGCCGACATGCTGATCGACTACCGCATGTGGGCCGACGGCATGGACCGCGATGCCGCCCAGGCCTGGCTGACCGATCCGCAGTTCATCACCGACTTCGGCGATGCGCTGGACAGCTACCGCCAGTCGCTGGACGCGCAGGAAGAAAAAGCCGAGTAAGCACCGTCGTCAAAAACAAGACGGCCGCCTGTCATCACTGACAGCGGCCGTTTTTTATGGAAGCCATCTCTCAAAAATCTATATGACCTCTCGTCAGAGGCTGCGTATATCCCATTGACATATCCCAAGAGGATTCTATTCTTTGGGTTCACAACAGCCGCAGAAATGCAGGAGGCCAAAATGGAACAGACCACCCTTTTCATGAGCAATCGAAGCCAGGCTGTTCGCCTTCCGAAAGCTGTGGCAATGCCGAGCGATGTAAAACGAGTCAACGTAGTTGCCATCGGCAGGGCTCGTATCATCACCCCGGCAGACGAAACATGGGACAGCTGGTTCGACGGTGATGGAGTGAGCACGGACTTTATGTCCCACCGCGACCAACCCGCTGATCAGGAGCGTGAGTCGTTCTGATGATCAAGTTCATGCTCGACACCAACATCTGCATCTTCACCATCAAGAACAAACCGCAAATCGTAAGAGAAGCTTTCAACCTTCATGACGGACAGTTGTGCATCAGTACGGTGACGCTGATGGAGCTGATCTACGGCGCCGAAAAATCTGCGACTCCCGAAAAAAACATCGCCGTGGTTGAGGGGTTCGCGGCACGTCTTGAGGTTTTGTCTTTCGACAATGAAGCCGCTGCGCACACCGGAATGATTAGATCCGAGCAGGCAAAGGCTGGAACACCTATAGGCCCCTACGACCAGATGATTGCCGGGCACGCGCGCTCACGCGGATTAGTTGTCGTAACCAACAACCTGAAAGAGTTCGAGCGGGTTTCTGGATTACGCGTAGAAGACTGGGTTCACCCTGATAGAATCGAAAAATAACTGACGAAAATAAAAACGGCCGCCTGTCATCACTGACAGCGGCCGTTTTTTTGCAAACCTGAAAACAACAATCAGGCAGCGACAGCATCCAGACGCGGGATTTCCATCCCGACCTTGGCACTGGCGTAGCTCAGGTCACCGCTGGCGATGGACTGAGCCTTGAAGCCGGCGCCAATCAGGTCGCGCACGTACAGCTTGTTGTAGATGAACATGAACACGAAGTTGCTGAGGCCAAATGTGAAGCAGGCCACGATGAACATGATCGCTGCCCACTTGATGTCGCCACGGAACAGTGGCGGCAGGAAGCCAAAGAAAAACACGGTCCACGAGAAGCCGATCGGGGCTTCCTTCATGGCTCCGGTGTTAGGGTTTTTGAACACAACCGATGTAAACGCCATGCCTGTCTCTCCTTGATGCCCCAATGGGTTGGCTGAATGGCCGGGCTAACTCCATGCAGCGATGGCTCGTGACTGCCGTGTAAACGGCAGGCGCACGCAAATGCATCGTTGACTCGCGCCAGATGAGGGAGCAGGCAAGAAAGGGTCGAGTGGCTTTAGCCAGGAAGGCTGGGGGCGTCGAACAATCCATGTCCTGAAACTCCATTGCATCCCGCAACAGCGAGATACACATTCGGCGGGAAGGCTACTATCTCGACATCATCGTGTCCATCAAAGAGCCGACCGAGAAAAACCCTGAATGAAAGCAAAAACGACCGCGATCATTTCTGATGGCGGTCGTTTTCGGTACATCGACAGTGGGCGTAGAACCTAGCGCGCCACTGCACCAATCAGTTGCTCATTGCGACGACGGCGTGCCACAAGCAACCCGGTAGCCACCACACAAAGACTCAGCAGACCGGTCGCGAGGATTTCCACGCGGTGGGCGTCCTGGAACAGCATGATGGTCAGGGCCGCGACGATAAAGACGATCACCGCGTAGGTCAGGCCCGGGAACAGCCACATGCTGAAGACGATTTTTTCACCACGAGCCATACGCTTTTTGCGCATGCGCAGTTGCGAGATCGCGATCACCAGGTACACCAGCAACGCGATGGCGCCGGAGCTGGCCAGCAGGAACTCGAACACGGCGGCCGGGGCCACGTAGTTGGCGAATGTGGCCAGGAACGCTGCGCCAGTGGACAACATCACCGCCCAGTATGGCGTGCCGCTTTTGTTGGTGCGCGTGGACACGGCCGGTGCGTCACCGCGTTTACCCAGGGAAAACAACATGCGCGACGAGGTGTACAGCGCCGAGTTCAGGCAGCTGGTCACAGCGACCAGTACCACGATGTCGACGATCATCTTGGCGTTCGGGATGCCCATGCGCTCAAGCACGGTCTGGTAGGAACCGAGGCTGGCCAGTACCGGGTCGTTCCAGGGCACCAGAGCCACGACGATGAAGATCGATACGAGGTAGAACAAACCAATCCGCCAGATCACCGAGTTGGTGGCCTTGGAGATTTGCTTGCCAGGGTTCTTCGATTCCGCGGCCGCGATGGTCACGATCTCAGTGCCCATAAAGGAGAACATGGTCGTCAGGATAGCGCCGAGTACCGCCCCCATACCGTTAGGCAGGAAGCCTTGGGTGTCGAACAGATGCGACACACCGCTGACCTGACTGGTCGGCAGGAAACCGAAAATGGCCAGAAGGCCAAGGCCGATGAAACCGATGATCGCCACGACCTTGATCAGGGCGAACCAGAATTCAAACTCACCGTAGTTCTTCACGCTGAACAGGTTGGTGACAGTCAGCAGCATCGTGATGACCAGGGCAAACGCCCAGATGTCCACGCCAGGGAACCAGGCATGCAGGATGGTGGCGGCGGCGTTGGCCTCCAGCGGGATGACCAGCACCCAGAACCACCAGTACAACCAGCCGATGGTAAAACCGGCCCAGTGACCAATCGCACGATCGGCGTATGTCGAGAAGGAGCCAGTATCCGGCGAGGCAACCGCCATCTCACCCAGCATGCGCATCACCAACACCACCAGCATACCGGCGGCGGCGTAGGCCAGCAGCACGGCCGGGCCTGCTGCCGCGATGGCGTGACCCGAGCCAACGAACAGGCCGGCGCCGATAACCCCGGCGATCGACAGCATGGTCACATGGCGCGGTTTGAGCCCCTGTTCGAGGCCGTTAGAGCTTTGGGTATTGCTCATTGAAACTACCTTTGTAAGGAAAAGCGAATGCGTGCATCCCATCGTGAAGTTTCTTCTGTAAAAAGAAACAAACAGGGCGTTCCGTAATCTGCACGCAATAATTGCGCCAAAATATTTCAAGTCTTTCTAATCCGGAGGTTTCACCCTGACCGGACAGTCATCGCAAGTCATTGAAAATAATGGCACTTTGCCAAAGCGTTACCCCGCGACTCACTTGAGGAACGAATCTGCGCACCGGAAACACACCCAGGAAATGCTCAACGCACAATAAAAGTGCAGATCAGGAACGTTTGGCCGGTTAGCGCTTCCAACACCCCGCCAAAGCTGGCAACATCGCGCCCTTTTTTACGGGACAGCCGCACCACACAGGGTTCAAACGGCTGTTCGGTTGATAGCAGCGCGACAGTCTGCTGTACCGATGCGACAACCTGCCACATGCCACCCGTTTACCGCCCGTAGCGCTGTTGGCTGCCATTCAGACGCTATGCTAGCTTGGCCGCCTCGCCAGGAAGGCCAACCAACAGCAGGAGCGAAACACTATGAGGAACGCACATGGCTGAGGCCACGCCCGCGCTTGAAATCCGCAACTTGCACAAACGCTACGGACAGCTTGAGGTGCTCAAAGGCATCTCGCTGACCGCCCGCGACGGCGATGTGATCTCGATCCTGGGTTCCTCCGGTTCCGGCAAGTCCACGTTCCTGCGTTGCATCAACCTGCTGGAAAACCCGCACCAGGGCCAGATCCTGGTGGCCGGCGAAGAACTCAAACTCAAAGCCGCCAAGAACGGTGAACTGGTCGCGGCCGACGGCAAGCAGATCAATCGCCTGCGCAGCGAGATTGGTTTTGTGTTTCAAAACTTTAATCTGTGGCCGCACATGAGCGTGCTCGACAACATCATCGAAGCGCCGCGTCGCGTGCTCGGCCAGAGCAAGGCCGAAGCCATCGAAGTCGCCGAAGCCTTGCTGGCCAAGGTCGGTATCGCTGACAAGCGTCACGCCTATCCAGCGCAACTGTCCGGCGGCCAGCAACAACGCGCGGCCATCGCCCGCACGCTGGCGATGCAACCCAAGGTGATCCTGTTCGACGAACCCACCTCCGCCCTTGACCCGGAAATGGTCCAGGAAGTACTTAATGTCATCCGCGCACTGGCCGAAGAAGGCCGCACCATGCTGCTGGTCACCCACGAAATGGGGTTCGCCCGTCAGGTGTCCAGCGAAGTGGTGTTCCTCCACCAGGGCCTGATAGAAGAGCAAGGATCGCCACAGCAGGTGTTTGAAAACCCGCTTTCGGCGCGCTGCAAACAATTCATGTCCAGCAACCGCTAACGGAGCTACCCGCATGCAGAACTACAAAAAGGTCTTCCTGGCAGCCGCCGTCACCCTGGCCTTCAGCGCCGGTGCCATGGCCGAAACCCTGAAGATGGGCATCGAAGCGGCCTACCCGCCGTTCAACAACAAAGATGCCAGTGGCAATGTCGTCGGCTTCGACAAGGAAATCGGCGACGCCCTGTGCGCCAAGATGAAAGTCGAATGCACCGTGGTCACGTCCGACTGGGACGGCATCATCCCGGCCCTGAACGCCAAGAAGTTCGACTTCCTGATCTCCTCGATGTCGATCACCGACGAGCGCAAGCAGGCGGTCGACTTCACCGACCCGTACTACTCGAACAAGCTGCAATTCATCGCGCCGAAAAACGTCGACTTCAAAACCGACAAGGCTGCGCTGCAAGGCAAGGTGATCGGCGCTCAACGCGCGACACTGGCCGGCACCTGGCTTGAAGACAACATGGAAGGCGTTGAAGTCAAACTCTACGACACCCAGGAAAACGCCTACCTCGACCTGACTTCCGGTCGCCTGGACGGCATCCTCGCGGACAAATACGTCAACTACGAGTGGCTGAAAAGCGACGCCGGCAAGTCTTACGAGTTCAAAGGCGACCCGGTGGAAGAAAGCGACAAGATCGGTATCGCCGTTCGCAAGAACGACCCGATCCGCGAGAAGCTGAACGTCGCACTGAAAGAAATCGTTGCTGACGGCACCTACAAGAAGATCAACGACAAGTACTTCCCGTTCAGCATCTATTGATACTGACCTGCCTGACTGGCGCCGTTCGCTGACGGCGCCCGTCTCTGGCATTGCCTGCCGCGATTTGAAAAGAAATCCATGATTATCGACCTCTACGGATTCGGCCCGGCGCTCGCCGCTGGCGCGCTGATGACTGTAAAACTGGCACTCTCGGCCCTGTGTCTCGGGCTGGTGCTCGGTTTGCTCGGCGCCTTGGCCAAGACTTCCCCGTACAAGCCGCTGCAATGGCTTGGCGGCACTTATTCGACACTGGTTCGCGGCATCCCGGAATTGCTCTGGGTGCTGTTGATCTACTTCGGCACGGTCAACCTGATGCGTGCCTTGGGCGAGTTTTTTGGCAACCCCGACCTCGAACTCAATGCCTTCGCCGCCGGCGTGATCGCGTTGGGCCTGTGTTTTGGGGCCTACGCCACCGAAGTGTTTCGGGGTGCGATCCTCGCCATTCCCAAAGGTCACCGTGAAGCAGGCGTTGCGTTGGGCCTGTCGAAATTTCGCATCTTCACCCGGCTGATCATGCCGCAGATGTGGCGCATCGCCCTGCCCGGCCTGGGCAACCTGTTCATGATCCTGATGAAAGACACCGCGCTGGTGTCGGTCATCGGCCTGGAAGAAATCATGCGTCACGCGCAGATCGGCGTGACCGTGTCCAAGCAACCGTTCACCTTCTATATGGTGGCGGCATTCATGTACCTGGGCCTGACGATTCTCGCCATGACCGGCATGCACTTCATGGAAAAACGCGCCGCTCGCGGCTTCGCGAGGAGCACCCAATGAACTGGGAAGTCATCATCAAGTGGCTGCCAAAACTGGCCCAGGGCGCAACGCTGACCCTGGAGCTTGTGGCCATTGCCGTGATCGCCGGCCTGTTGCTGGCGATTCCGCTGGGCATCGCGCGCTCGTCGCGCCTGTGGTGGGTGCGCGCATTCCCCTACGGCTACATCTTCTTTTTCCGTGGCACGCCGTTGCTGGTTCAGCTGTTTCTGGTCTACTACGGCCTAGCGCAGTTCGATGCGGTCCGTAACAGCTCGATGTGGCCATACCTGCGCGATCCGTTCTGGTGCGCCACGGCGACCATGACGCTGCACACCGCGGCCTACATCGCCGAGATCCTGCGCGGTGCGATTCAGGCGATTCCGCCGGGTGAAATCGAAGCGGCGCGCGCCCTGGGCATGTCCCGAGCCAAGGCGCTGTTCTACATCATCCTCCCCCGTGCGGCGCGCATCGGTTTGCCGGCGTACAGCAACGAAGTGATCCTGATGCTCAAGGCCAGTGCCCTGGCCAGCACCGTGACCCTGCTGGAACTGACCGGCATGGCCCGCACCATCATTGCCCGGACGTATTTGCCGGTGGAAATCTTCTTCGCCGCGGGCATGTTCTATCTGCTGATGGCTTACGTGCTGGTTCGCGGCTTCAAGCTGCTGGAGCGCTGGTTGCGCGTCGATGCCTGCCAGGGGCGTTGATTCCCGCGTGTTGACGGGCGAGGACTTGCTCGCCCGTTTCACGGCGCTGGATGCTTTTCTGATCGAGCATCAGGCGCTGTGGAAGCCTCGACCGTTTACTCATCTGCGGCTTCCTTGGGAAGCGTCCTACCCGGAGTTGGCGGTATGGCTACGCGGACGTTCGCTGGAAGACGCGGAAAACAGCCATAACCACCCTTGTCTGCTGGATGCACCGGAGCCGTTTGCTTCGCTGGCGACGTTATCCCAAGAGCTGGGCTCCGTGGGCGAGCTGCCGGCTCATGCACTCGAAGCGGCCGGGCATCGCTTGAATGTCGATGTGCCGGGACGCAAGTGGCAGCAGATCGAGGCGTTTGCCAGTCGGTTGTCGTTTGCTGTGCCACCCAAACATTGGCTGGACTGGTGTTCTGGCAAGGGCCACCTGGGGCGACGGTTGCTGCAACCCGGCCAATGGCTCACTTGTCTTGAGCACGATCCCGCATTGGTCCTCAGTGGCCAGATGCTCAGCCAGCGTCATCAACTGCATGCACTGCATGTTGAGCAGGATGTTCTTGCGCCTGATGCTGCCACTTTGCTGAACGCCGATCACACTCCTGTCGCACTGCACGCCTGTGGCGATCTGCATGTGCGATTGATTCAGCTCGCCAGCGCCGCCGGGTGCAAACAAATGGCGATTGCGCCGTGTTGCTATAACCGGATCAGTCTTCCTGCGTACCAGCCCGTTTCCTCTGTCGGATTACGCTCCGACCTACAGCTGTCACTCGATGATCTCTCACTCCCGATGAGCGAAACCGTCACCGCCGGTGCCCGCGTCCGACGTCAGCGCGATACGTCCATGGCCCGACGCCTGGCGTTCGACGTGTTGCAACGACAAGTGCGCGGCGTTGATGAATACCTGCCCACGCCTTCCCTGCCCAGCGCCTGGCTGGACAAATCCTTTGCCGATTACTGCCATCATTTGGCCGCACTTAAAGAGTTATCCACAATCGGCTCGCAGGATTGGTCAGGGCTCGAAGCCGCCGGTTGGAAGCGACTGGCAGAGGTTCGTAATCTGGAGCTGCTACGCGGACTTTTCCGACGCCCGTTGGAGCTCTGGCTGAACCTTGATCGAGCACTTTTCCTCGCCGAGCAGGGTTACACCGTTCGACTCGGCACCTTCTGTGAAACCCCACTCACACCGCGTAATTTCCTGTTGCTGGCGGAACGCATCTAAATGGCCACAGCCTGTGGATAACTCTGTTGATGAAATATCGTGGATCCAATATCCACGGCTGTTTCAGGGCTGAAACCAAACTGTTCAATTTTCGTACACTCGAATAAAAAACCGGAAAAACAGGCATTTGCGAGAAAATGCGAATGGATCCACATTTTCGATCCTAACCACGTGCATCGAAGGCGCCGTTGTGCATAAGCATTAAGCCAAAAGAACATAAACGCTCCTGAAATCCTCGACTATCTTTGCCATGCGCCAGAATTCTCTGGCGTCAGGGACAGCAAGGAGCTGGGAAAACATGAGCACATTGAACAGTGCGCAGGAAGCCGTCGATACCGTCGCCAACGAAGCCATTTACGCTGCGCTGCAGCAAACCTTCGCAGTGGGCGGCGCCATCATCAACAACGCAACGGGCGAGGTCATCGCCGCAATGCACAACAACGTGCTGATGCCTTTTCCCGGCAGCGGCACGACTTACTTTCTACCCCATGACCCGACCGCCCACGGAGAGCGACAGTTGGTGGATTGGTACTACGAAAACGTTGCGCCACTGAACCTGCCGCCGCCCAGCCAACTGACCGTTGTCACCACGCTCGACCCGTGCGCCATGTGCGCCGGCTCGCTGCTGACCGCAGGATTCAACGTCGCAGTCAGTGCGATCGATGACTACGCGGGCATCAACTACAACAGCCTGTTCAACTTTCCGTCGCTGCCGCCGCAAATCCGTCAGCAAGCGCAGAATACGTGGGGCTATTACGCGATTGCAGCGCCGGTCAGCCGCGCCTATCAGGGCTCGAACAGTCCTGTTTTTGCCAACCAGACGATCGATTCGGCAGCGTACTTCCTCTGCAGTTCGATCTTCTCCGCCAGCGTCAACACCGTGCGCGATGCCAGTAACAACAGTGGCCTGCCGCCGGATCAATTGAAAAACCCGGCCACCCTGCCGGCCAACAGCAAAGTGCGCCAGGCACTCACGGCGCTCAGCCCGTTTGCGCTGACCGTGCAATCATCGAACCCGCGTGATCCCGGCGCCGAGCTCGCGCCTCCCCTGCTGAAAACTGCGCAACAAAGCACGGTGTTCAATTCGGTGGCGTTGATCGATCCATTCGGCAACCTGCTGGTGTGTATGGGAGGTGTCGAGAACCAGTCGCCGATTCGTACAGCGTTCATGGAAACGACCCGCGGCTACGCCGTCATGCGCTGGACCCTGATGAACGACCCCGACCCGGCCGTACGCGCCGAAGCCGCGCAATACCTGACCCATCCGAAGTACGGCACCTTCGTCTTCCTCTACGCCCCCGACCCGACAACGCCACAGGCCGTGATGACCTTCGGCGCCTACGGCTCGACCATGGAAGGCCCCGTGCCGCAGAGCTATCCGTCCAACCTGCAATACGTGCTGCTGCCGGGCAATACCACCCCGCAAGCGTTGTCGACACTGGCTCAGAACCTGCCGCCGTTCTATACGCAAAGCGTGCAAGTGGCGCCCGCGCAGGTGTTGAGCCAGGACCTGATCAACGCGGTCAAAAACGGCGTGTAAGGCGTCAAAACATCCACCCGTTCCAGCCCCGCAGAAGCGTCTGCGGGGCTGGTCTTACGCCTGCGCAAAAATAGTCTGAATTCAGGGGTTTACAGAACCAACCCAATCGCTATAATCGTCGCCCTAACACGCCGGTATAGCTCAGTTGGTAGAGCAACTGACTTGTAATCAGTAGGTCCCGGGTTCGACTCCTGGTGCCGGCACCATATAAAACAACGACTTAGGCTCACCGCAAGGTGGGCCTTTTTCGTTTATGGGCTTTTTGGTCACCACTTTGGTCACCGTTTTTTTGATATGCCGCTGCTATCGCGCGACCGAGCCGCCACAGAGCGCGCGGTCTGTGGCCGAGACCGGCATGCACTGCAGCAAGATCGTCAACCCGCTATGAGCTAACCTCGACTTGGAGCAACTCACCGCCATGCTGCCGCTGACCAAGAACATTCCGCCCTGGGCCACCTCTCAAGCCGCGCCGTCGATATCCTGAAGAATCAGCCCAAGCGCGAGGATGGCCGGGGATTCAGGAGCTAACCAGACACCATCACCAAGGCGTTTCTGGACGCTTTAAATGATGCTCGAAACGCTTATAGGAGATGGCCTAGCCATGAAGGCCGCAGAACATAATGCCTTCAGCGCCTTTACAAGCCTCCGGATTGACAGCAGCGAACAAATGGCCGAGTATTAGTCCCAATCGCGCCCGATCCTCTGGTGCTGGCTAGTCCGGCATTATGTTTGGGCCTTCTTTTTTCTGGGGCATGGACGTTGCGGCAGCTCGCTCCACCAAAGCCATTCCGCACCTATCCCGATTTGGTCAACTTGTTGACCGCTCGTGGCATGGAAGTCCCAGATCCTCAGCGCGCCGAAGGCAAACTTGCTCAGATTGGCTACTACCGGCTCAGCGGCTACTGGTATCCAGCGAGAGATTTCGTAAAGAACGACCAGCAGCAGGTTGTTCTCTGCAACGTCACACAGAAGCCACTACGCCAAAGTCAGTTCCAACCGGGCGTCTCCTTTGACGATGCCGTTGCCCTCTATCTCTTCGACAAGCACCTAAGACAGCACATATTCGACGCAGTGGAACGAATCGAGATTCACCTCAGGACAGTGATTGCCCATGAGGTTGGATACCACGATCCCATGGCATACACCGACGTACAGTTCATCCAGCCGAAGCAGGCTAAGCCCTGGAAAGACAGGAAAGGCAATCAGCGGAATACCTGGGCTGAATGGCTTGTACGCCAGCAGGGCCTGGTGAACCGCAGCCAAGAAGACTGTATTGATTGGCACCGCAAAGCCCATAAGGCCATTCCGTTCTGGGTAGCGGTTGAAGCCTGGGACTTTGGTACGCTCTCGAAATACTTCGAGATACTCAAAGGTAACTACCAGAATCGTATTGCCGGCCGCCTGGGGATTAAGGACACAAGAGCCCTCACCCGATGGCTGCAAGAAATAAACACCCTGCGCAACCGATGCGCCCACCACACCCGGATCTGGAACCAGGTAATGGCAAACCCGTTACCAATGATTACCAGCGAGCCCTATTTTCAAGCCATTGCCTTGGACCAAAAAGCTCTGTCGCGATTCTATGGACTCACCGCAATCGTATGGTTCCTTGTTCAGCGCATCAACCCAAACTCGACATGGGCTCGTCATCTGGCCGACATCATCGACAGTAAGCCATCTTTGCCTGGATGCCCCTACACCGCGCTAGGACTGCCGGATGAAAATGGCTTTCCGAGAAAACTGTTCGGCATCGCGTAACTACCCAGCACACCCCACTACGAACTGCTCGCCGCCGCCCCCCCTAAACCAATAACGATTTTGCTCGTTGACGTTGAACAGATCTAACTGACAGGCTCCTGCATTGCACACAATGTTGGAGCAAGTGAATGCCCTCTTTACGCCCCTCGCAGATAACTCTCCAATCTCGGTCTGACGGAGGGCCATTCGTAGAGTTTCTGCTCCTTGATGGTGAAGGCATTCCGACCGACGTTGCTCTGCAGGCGGACAGCTGTGATGTCTATTTCAGCGACGTCACCGCGGACTTTGAAACCCCTGAAGCAGTAGAAACCTGGCATCGGATCCTGTCTGTTACTCCTAGCGAGATATGTATCTACCCAATTCATCAGCGGGGGGGAGGCGCGAACTATGGAACGCCTAAACATGACCCTATAAATGAAATTATCCTCGCTAGGCCTAAGGCCCACCCTTACAGCCTTCCAACAGATCGCGACGAGCTTGAAGGGCTACTCAGCGCACTTCCAGATGGCTTCGCGAAGGATTGGCAGATCGGCTTGGGCCTACTGTGGGAGTACCGTTTCATCGTTGATTCGATTGCCGATATAGGTGGTATACACACTGTCGTGATCCACGGCGAAGGTGGATCGGATGACGCGAGGATTTGCGGTAGTTCGTACTATCTTGGCATTGATCGATATTTGGAGTTGAAGCGCAGCCTTGATCGCTTAAGCCAAAGACACCAACGCGAGACTCGATCAGACAAGCAGTTGGTTTGCTACACCGGGTTAGCCCATGCAGCGGATCCGATTCAAAACCCTGAGCGGCCAAAGAAGCTTCCAGCCAACGTACTGACGGACCTTATCAAGCTCGGAAAAGGGCGATCGCAGCTGTCTATAGCAGACCAAAAGTCAGCGGTTCACCTGGTGAAAGACAACGCAGGGGTCATTGCCAAGAAGACACCTCTGATGCTGCTCGATCTCAAGGCGGACATTGAGCGGGTCACTCTCGGCGAGTTAATTGAACGCTACAAGAAGCTCATGTCGACCGACGCAAAGGAAGGTAAGTGGCAACAGTTTTTGGCCGACAATCCGTTCATCCTAGATATGGCCTTTTCCTTTCCAGTGAAGCTGGTCTGCGAACGGCCGTACGTGGGCAGCAAACGCTTCACTGGGCGAGGCGGGAACTATTCGGACTTCCTAGTGGCAGCAAAATCGACAGGCAACGTGGCGCTCATCGAGATCAAGCACCCGCAAAAAGATCTGCTGAAAACTCCAGCTTACAGGAATGATACGTATGGCCCCTCAGTCGAGCTGAGTGGTTCTATCGCACAAATAATCCATCAGCGGGCGAGCCTGCAGCGGGAAATTCTCCAGCTCAAAGAAGATCTAGAGGAGCCAGTACACGCGCACGCAGTTCCAGCCATCGTCGTAATTGGCAGCACACCGTCTGATAAACACCAGCGGCGCTCATTCGAACAATACCGAAATGCACTCAAGGATGTGACAGTGGTGACTTTTGATGAGCTGCAGCAACGCTTGGAAGACATTCACAAGGCACTGTCACCTTCAACGCCAGCAAGCTCAAATCTGAACCGGGACGCTAGGGCCGAGGAGGACGACGTTCCGTTCTAGACCTCACCCAGAGTAGCGACTGGGGTGAGTGCAGTGCCGCTCTCAGCTACGAGCTAACGGCTACAAAGTGACCAACGAAACAAACGCGCCAGTCGCCTCTAAGCGGTGCCTTAAACGCATAGCCTGCGATTTTGGAGCGGCGATTGCCAGCAACCGTTGGGCACGCGAAGCCCCTACATAGATCTTGCGCACCTCTTCGCTACTGGTGGCTGGGCTGCCAGTATTTAGATAGTCGAGAATCCCCTTCGCCGTGCGCGACGACATCACTACACACACCGCCGGGAACTCCAACCCCTTCACGCTATGAATCGTTCGGGCGCAATGCCCGCTCGGTGGGGCGAAGGATAGTGCTTTCTCCAGGTCGGCATTGCGGCGGAGTCGCTGGTTAATCGTCGGGCCTTCGTTTGGCAGTAGCGGCGCGAGTAGGCTGCGGGCATGGTTGAGCCATGCGTCGGCCGTCCCGAAGCGAATCGGGTCATAGCGAAGAGCATCGACCAGTTTGAGGACCCGCGGTCGCCACGAGTTCGATTCGATCTCGGCGTCTGAAATATGCTGATGATAGGTCTTATCGGCGGTATGACCTTCTAGCTCCAGCATCAATTTGTGGATCGCTTCGAGCGCCTCCTTCCGGCCACCGAGTTCGAACGAGAAATGATAGTCGCTGACCGCAACGGCTAGCCGATAGCTCAGATCTTTGATACCGCTGTTGGTGGGATGGCCTAGCGCGTTAGCGCCGCCGAGCCGGGTCGCAGCTACGACTGGGCAATCGCGGGCGTCAAGGCCGAGCGCTTCAGTCAGCTCGCGGAACTTGGCTCCGACACTGGAGGGCACACTGTTGCCCGGATAGGCCAAGATGTAGATAGGGGACGGCTCGTCGCTATGGGCCCCAAGCGCATCGTCGGTGATCGCACACATATCTGGCACACGCAGCGCCATGATCGCCTTGGTGATATGACGGCTCGACCGGAAATTACCGGTCATAGGCAATTGCTCATGCGGCGCGAAACTTTGACCGAAGGCAAAGAGTTGCTCGGTCACGCCACCGCGAAAGCCATAGATCGACTGGTGGGGATCACAGATCACCTTCACTGGGAGGTGGATGGAGCGAAACCAGTCGATGATTTCCAAGTCCGACGGATTGCAGTCTTGGGCCTCATCGACGATTAGCTCTTCAAAGCGGGCTGCGAACGCGCGCGCTAAGACGGATGAAGAGTCCGGATCTCGCAACCGAGCAAGCGCAATGTCGCGGGCATCAGCGAAATCCAACTCGCCACGCTCAAGGAAAAGTGCGCGAATCTTGCGCGCGGCGGTTTCATGCGCATTGATGCGCCCCCGGAAACCATGCCGCGTAAGTGCAGCCGGGATTGCATTACCGGTCGTTCGGTCAAAACACTCTAGCGGAAGTGACTGAGCCTTCGCATAAGGCTGGATTTGGCGATGCTCCTTATCTGGAATCAGGCGGGGACGCGTCGCGCAGCCGGGCACTCCAAAAGGCGCAATCAGGAACTGCCATAGGAACCCATCAAAGGTTCCTATGAAGTGAGGAAATGCTGGAGTCTTAAGCAACCCCTCGCGGCGCAACCGCCCCTCCAGCTCGGACACGGCAGCTATCGTGAAGGACAGAAAGGCAATACCGCGCCCATCCGACCGCTCGGCCAGGAGGCTCCGCGCCCGCTCCACCAGCACACGGGTCTTACCCGCGCCAGGACAAGCTGCGACAAAAGCAGAGCCCGCATGGCCGATGACGCGCGTCTGTTCGCCCGTGGGCGTGAAAGAGCGGGAGCTCATTCGACTAACGCGCTGATCGCGCGCGCGAGATAGGCAGGCACAACGAACACTTGGCCGTTGTTGATCGCCTCGGCGAGTAGCTGGGCGAAATCGCCTTTACGGGTAGTCTCAAACAGCTTCTGGATCGCAAGCGCCTGATCGTCGCCGGTCTCGGCAACGGCCGTGTCCCATTTTGCTTCCGAGCGCGGGTGAAGCTGAAGATAGACAGCCTTCATCAAGACCCCATTGCCTGCGCGAACGAGTTCGGTCTCAAGCGAATAGTCGTTGATCACCACCTTGATGAGTCCCTCAGCACCGAGCTTGGTCGCAACGGCCTCCAAACTCGCCTTACGGAGCGCGCCCGGTCGTTCTTGGGTCTCGGGCAGACCACCCCCATCACCGTCAGTGAGCACAACCAGACGATCGCAAATGCGTACCTCGTTGAACGAGGTCAAAAGGAACTTGGCATAGGGCTCAAAGTCGACACCGTCGATTGGCACAAAGACAGCAGAGCGGAATAGCCTCAGCTTCTCGGGGCTATCCTTAAGCACGAGCTTCTTGGCAATCACAGGTAGGAGCAGAGCCTCGGCGATACCTTCGGCCAGAAGCACACGCCCACCGAACAAGAAAGCAGACTTGGTGACGTCGAGATAGCGGTCGATCTTTCGGCGCTCAACCGGATCTAGTGCGAGCGACGCCAGCGGAATGCAGCGTGTCTCACGGCGAGGTAGAGGCGCAGGTTTCGCCGCTTTCGCATCGGCTGCTACAGGCACTTCGATAGGGGTGACCGCCTCGGGTATGAAGGATCGGAAGAACACCAATTTTTTGCTCTCTACCCACGCTGAGATATTGGGCGAATGAGTAGCGACGATAACCTGCAACTGGCCGGCGGGCCCTTCATAGCCAGGTCTTGGCTGCCGAGACTTCTCCGCCTGCTCTTCCAGAAAGCAGAGCACGGCGGCCTGGAGTTGGGGATGGAGATGTGCCTCCGGCTCCTCGACTAGAAACAGGGTCAAATCAGCGTCGTTAACCTTTTCCAGCTCAACCGCAATCGTCGCCATGTAGAGCAAATTGGCATAGCCATGACCCGAGTAGCGCAAATCCTCAGGCTCGACACCATGGTCAGCGAGCTTGAAGCGCAGGTCACGAGCAATATCAATTAGCTTCTCATCATTGGCGAAGCCCAGCGATGTTGTCTGCTGGCGAACGCCAGAGGTAAGGGCGCTAAGACCGACCTCAACAGCGCCCCCAACCTTCCCAAGGATTTCCGCTGAGGCATCGCGCCGCAGCGACCGTGCCAGAGCCTCAGGATCACCACCATCAAGGAAGTGGTTCAGGAGGGCATAAATGCGTGTTGGATTGCCCGAAGCGAGTGCTCTTTTAGCATCGCGGAGCGGTGGTAAATAGACGTGCCGAATCATGTCATGACAGCCAGGCTCCGGAGCACCTTGTTGGTGGCCGGACCACAAAACTGGCCTTACCGGAAAGCGTCCGCTGCTCTCGTCATAGCGCAAGCCGAAGATGCTGCCCGAAATCGCGTGATCGGTCGCCGCCGAGATTAGGCGTCCCTGCTGTGCGGGGCTAAGTTCTTCGAATCGCCCAATAAGCTCAAACTGACGCCTGGCACTTCCGAAGCGGATATCGGTCGTCTCGCAATAGAGCTCACGACGACCACTCAACGGCATTGTCAAAAGCCGAATAGCGTCAATCGCGTTACTCTTGCCGCCGTTATTCTCCCCAACAAGGATGGTTAGATCGTTACAAAGCGGGATTTCAAGCTGCTCAATGGAGCGAAAGTTGCTGACTGTCAATGTCTTCAGGTACATCGTCCCTCCGGCTTTTGCGAGAATTAGAAAGCCACAGTACCAGTCGGATCCAAGACTTTTAGGCGGCTAGAACAGGGGCGATTATCCAGGGTCGTCACACCAGGGGCAGAGACGCAAAGAGCAAAGTCGACTCCGTATGGCAGCTGGATATGCCGCACCTCTCCGTAGCTGATCTCAGCAATGCGAGAGACAACCCCTTGATCGTTGATGATGTCCGGAACGTTCACCTTTGTAACGAACTCAGTCCCCGCCCAACTCCGCCGCCCTTCGGATCCAACTTGATACTGTAGGTCAACTTTTACTTTTGCTGCATCAGCGCCAACCGATACGATCTCTATTCGGCTGGTGAGATTCACGATTCCCAAAGCACACGCAGTCATCTGCTGGTTGCATTGGCGAACATCTAGAGGTTGGTAGCTGATTGCATCGCGTGCGCCGGCGGGACCGTAGAGCAAACGCCCCATCCCTACCCCCATACCCGGGTAGCCTGAGAGATCAGTTGTCCCTGCGTAGTGGTCAACAACAACAGCCCGCTGGTCTGCTCCTCCCAAATTTGCACATCCACCCAGGATGGCCAGGGCAAAAACCACTCCACCACACACAACAGAACGCATGCCGCTCCCCTTTTGAACAATAAATGAAATTCGGTGACCATCCGATTCTAAGGCCATTAACCGAGCAGTAGGGGCGAGATGAGTGACGCAAAGATGGGACGAATGATGGATCGCATCGCGCTAGGTCGATTGGCCGAGGCTTATGCCCACTTCTTTGCGCACTGCGGCAACCATCGCCGAGCCATGCAGATGACCTGCAAGGCTGCAATTCGAGCGGGTTACAAGCCTTGCGCCTGCTGGGTTAGTGCCACCGCGCTAGCAGCTAGACAACACACCCATAGCGTTGCGTTCACCAAAGGCGATTCGCCCTCTTATCTGATCATCATGGTTGGCCGGGTTGGAATCGACTATGAGTTGAATCCTATGTTTAGCCCAACCATTGGAACGCCTGGCTGGAAACTGATTGAGGGCGAGGCCGCCGACCAGTACCAAGCTTGGGGTCTATCCCGCGAGGCGGACGAAATCGAGTATGAGATAGCTAGCTGAAACAAGAGGTGCCGTGCCTAACATGGGAGTCCTGGCTTGAATCAGTAGTGAGCATTCTTATACGATCAACGCAGGCTGGATCGCAGCCTGCTGCCCACCTTGGCAAACCCGAATGGGACGATTCACTTCATACTTAATGCGTTTGGGATTCCCTGTGCGGATCTCGGCAGTGGGCACCGGCACTCCGCGAACAGAGGAGCCTCAACATGCAACGCATTTCCCTCGTTTCGCAAAAAGCCATCTCTCGCCTGAAGCAGCGTGCTCGTCGCATGAAGCGAGAAAAAGATATCCCGCATCACGAAGCCCTTGAGATCACAGCGAAAGCTGCAGGTTTTGATAACTGGCATCAAGCAGCCGAAGCTGCGGAGAAGTGCAAACCAATTGAGGATGCATACTTCCGCGGATTTCTGCTGGCTTTCGACCCATCAGAAGTGCCTGACACAGAGGATGAGGACTCCCCTATCAGATGGGAGCCTTACGCCTTCGAGTTTCTGCAAGATCGACTGTTTGAAAACTATGCCAGTCAGCTTGACGAAGAAGATCCTGACGAAAGGCCGATTTCTGAGACGCGGGATCCGCGAGATCTTAAGGAGTACTTCAGCGATGACTGGAGCAGTATGTACTTCTTCCGACTCAAGCGCCCCGAACAGGTGACCACGATCGAACACGTTTTGTCGCTGGTGAGTAAGCATTCCTTCTGGCCCCCATACTTTGTCTTCTTCAAGGGAAAACTGGTGGATACCTATGGACAACCAGCGCTGAACGCCGACGGTGACGTGGTGGGCATTCGCTTCTAACGGTGGAAAAATCCTTCAGTCTTGCCGTGTACGGTAAGTCACTAATTGGTGATGCTCCGTGCATGGCTTGTCGTCATGCGAGGTTGGATCTCTCCACAATTGAGCCAGTATCCAGGCATCCTGCGGGGCGAGATGACGCCGATCGTATAATTGCACCTGACTTGACCACGCGGTTACATTGGTCTTGGCAAGTGCTAACACTCACCCTAGATATCGCACTTTGATCGGATGGGAATTGCAATGGAATGCTTTCGAATCGATGAAAGCGGTTACACCGGCTTCGACCTGCTTAACCCTGAGCAACGGTTCCAGGGGGCGGCGGCCATCGCAATCGACGATGACCAGGCCAGGCGCTTGATCCAGGAGCACTTTCCCAAGCTACAGGCGGACGAGCTCAAGTATCGGGCTCTGGCACGCCGCCCAGCCAACCACCCGCGTTTGTTGGCACTACTGCGCGACCTGCTAACCCAGCATAAATGCGTGACCTACGTCTGCGACAAGCGCTTCCTTCTGCTGCTGATGTTCCTGGACTACGCAGTAGAGCCTTTCTACTACGAGCGCGGGATCGACTTCTATGAGGATGGGCAGAACTACTCGCTCGCATCGCTGCTGTACGTGACAGGTCCGACGCTCCTCGGGGAAGGCGCTCTTGACCGGTTGCTGGCTTGTTTCCAACGTGCAGTAAAGGAGAAAAGCCCGGAGGCGCTTGCCGATCTGGTCGAGGCCGCTCGCGCCTCGCGCTGGCGGGAACTGCCAGAAGCACTGGGCCCCTTGGCGCAGTTTGCGGCGCCGGAATGCCTGCAAGCGATCGCCACCCCAGGCGTCACCACAGACGCCGCCCTCGTAGTACTGCAGTCGCTGATCAGCCGGATGGAAGCCATGGCCTACGGTCCCTATTGGGTCGAACACGATCAGTCCAAGAACCTGCTCACCTACCACGACTTACTACAGCGCTTTATTCACCACGAGGACGCGATCACGTTTCGCCAGTCGGAGATCGCGAGCATCACCTTTCCACTCAAGCTCCAGTCGGTGACGCAGGTCGACTCCAAGACTAGTCCCGCGGTGCAACTGGCGGACGTAATGATCGGCGCGACCATAGAGGCGGCGAACACACTCACGGGTCAACGTGGCGGGTCGCTGGATGCCCAGAGGGTCTTGGCCCTCTATGCAGATCATCAGTTGATCCACATGCTGCCTTCGATCGATTTCGAGGAACAGAAACGCTTCCGCCAGGGGACCCAGGCGGCGCAGACAATCGACTATTTCGCCCAGAACTTCCACAAGCCATAACGGCGGATGAAAGTAAAACCCGACCGCACGCCACGGAGCGAGAGGCCGATCAACACCGTCACGGACGCAGCCGAAAGCGTCTTTCTATCTAGAGGGTTGCATGGCAAGCATTCATTCGGAGTACCACCGCTTCCTTTCACACCTGGCGCAGCGAGAGGTGCATGACGACGTTCGCCGGCTCGCGCACTTGGTACTCAATCATTTGCAGCCATTTGCGGAGGTCGGCGCCGCGCGCCGCGGACGGTCAACGCGCCTCGCGCCGCTGGCCGTGGCGCATCTGGCGCAGATGCCTGTCGCGTACGATGGGGATGCTCGCGGGCCTGAAGCCGGTCCAGTGCTGAGGCACCTGCACCAGCTTGATGTGGGGCCATTTCGCGGGTTCATGCGGCAGGAAACATTCGACCTCAGCCATGACATCACCCTGGTCTACGGTGCCAACGGTACCGGCAAAAGCAGTTTCTGCGAGGCGCTGGAAGTGGCAATGCTCGGTTCCATCAGCGAAGCGCAGGTTAAGAGGGTCGACCAACGCACCTACTGCAACAACGCCCGCCTACGTCGCCATGTCGCTCCAGTGTTGTCGGCTAGGGGAGCAGACGAAGTTGAGGTCGTACAGCCCGATGAATCCGAATACCGCTTCTGCTTCATCGAAAAGAACCGCCTCGACGACTTCGCTCGCATCGCAGCACGGACCCCGGGCGATCAGCGACAGCTCATCGCAACCTTGTTCGGCGTGGATCAATTCAGCGAATTCGTGCGAGGCTTCAATCCGTCGCTCGATCAGGATCTTATGCTAATCGGGGCCCAGGCTTCTCAACTGGCACAGCGCCGCCTGCAGCTGGCGAGCTCTGAACAGACGATCACTGCATACCCGCAAAAGGTCGCAGGAATCGAGGGTCTAGAGCACGCTCTAGCACAGCGCATGTCGCCTGGTGCGACGTACCAAGCTTGCGTCGACTGGTTGCTCGGCACTCCGCAGCAACAAGGACGACTGCCGTATGTGCAAGCCCAGCTTGATGCGGTTCCGCCTGCCATCCACGAGGTGACCCTGGCCCAGCTGCAGGCACTGCTGGCAGAGGCCTACCGCCTTCAGGGCCTGTGGCAGGAGTCGTCCGGGCAGCTCGCGAACCGCGCTGGCGAAGTGTCGTATGCCAAACTCTATGAGGCGGTGCTGGCCCTAGCCGACGGGGCAACGGCTTGCCCTGCATGCGGCACAGGGCTGGCCGCTGTGGCACAAGACCCTTTCGCCAAAGCGCGCGCAGGCTTGGAGCAGCTTGCACAACTGGCCGCCCTTCAGCAGAACGAGGCCAGCCTTCGGACTCAGGTGAGTGAGGCAGTTCGAGCGCTGTGGGACGAGATGCGTCGTGTGGTCGCGGTTGCTGCGAACGTGTGTCTTGCGGAAATACAGGCGGCGGGTCTGCCTGTGTTGCCTCCCACCGCTGCAGGAAACTGGCTGGGTGCCTGGGTTGATGGGGAGCGACACCCTTGGAACGCTCTGCTGCAGATCGCCGAGATCATCGAACGCGCCGACGCGCAGGCTCGTGAAGTCCATGACCAACGCGGCACGCTTACCCAGGAGCGGGACAGGTTAGATCAGCATCGTCTGGAGATCGAACGACTGCGAACGATGCGCACTACGGCGGATCAGGAACTGACCGCCGCTCGCCAGACAGTGGCACTGTTCGATGAGGTGAATCGCGAAATGATCCAAGCCGTCGAGGCAGAAGTGCCTGTGGTGGCGCACCATCAGCGGGTCAAGGCCGCCTACGACAGTTTTCTGCCAGAGATCCAGGCCTATTTGGCCGCGCTGCCGGGCGAGCTACTTCAAGGCTTGGGGGAACAAGCCCGCAATCTGTACAACGCATTCAATCGTGGTGATCCGCCCAGCGACCTGTTGCATGCGCTGTGGCTTCCGGTGGCAGAGAACGGCAAGATCGAAGTGGAGTTCGCCGGGGAACCGGGCGTGCGCTATGACGCACTGATCGTCTTCAGCGAAGGACATATCAAGTGCCTGGGCCTTGCGATTCTGCTGGCTAAGAACATTGCACAGGGCTGCCCCGTGGTCATCTTCGATGACGTCGTTAACGCGATCGACGATGACCATCGCGATGGCATTTGGCGCACCTTCTTCGAGGACGGTCTGTTGGACGGTAAGCAAGTTATTCTGACCTCGCACGCAGAGGAGTTTCTGCATCGGATCCAGCAGGAGCTTGGTGCGCGACGCTCCGCGGCTATCAAGCGCTACAAGTTCTTGCCACATAACGGCGAGCACGAGTTGCGCGTCGACACCGCCCCGCCGACAAAAAATTACGTTCTGCTGGCCCAGCAGGCATTGGCGGGCGACGAAAAGCGCGAAGCGCTGCGTCAAGCGCGGCCCGCGCTGGAGAGCCTGACCGATCGCATCTGGACTTGGTTGGGGCGGCGCACCGATGGCCGCATTGAGCTCAAGCTCGGTGGACCGCGCTCGCCGTGGGAACTGAATAACAAATGCGGCAAGCTGCGGTCAGCTGTTGGCCGCATCGCAGATCAGTATGCTGGCACCACAGATGTCGTTGCTGCACTGGATCGCCTACTAGGCATCGGTGCGGGAAGTATCGAGTGGGGTTATCTCAACAGCGGCGTGCATGACTCGCAGCGCGACCACGAATTCGACCGTGCCACGGTACGAACCATTGTCGAATCTGTCACAGCATTGGACGCAGCATTAGAGGGGCTAATGAGCCGCTGATTCTGATTGGATTTCGCCGCAATTCCTCTCCTCGATTCCCTTGATTACCTGCGTAGATTTTCATTGAGCTATAGCCGTGTACGGAGGGTGGTCATGCGGGATTGGTTTTCTCGGCGAGCGCGGCGAAAAGGCGGGCATCTTGGAGGGCGTGGTGGGGCGGTTCATCGCCACCATAGTCGGCATCGAGGTCGATGGTGAGTTGCCTGGGCTCCGGTCGTACATTGGCCGGTAATCCTGTAGGGCCTGCGAGCCACAGCAACAAGGGCCAGTCGTGGTCGGGGGCGTCTGTGATTATCTCTACCGAGCCCAGCGCATCTAGGAAGACTAGGAGCTCGCCCCTGGCCTCGTCGGTGGTGTGGCCGTGACTGGCGTAATCGAGGAGAGGGAGCACTGTCTCCAAGACGAAAGGGGAACAGTCGGCCAGCGTCCAGGAGTCGGTCAACTCGACATAGAACTCGGGGCCTCCGGGTACTACCAGGGCGATGCTGATCAGCTTCGCCCTATAGCGGTTCAGACTGGTGAATTCGGTGTCGAGGTAGGCGCGGCGCATCGTCATCCGAGGTTGCTCCGTTGAGCTATGCACCGTGCATAGCTCGCTCTGCGATGTCTTCGATCCGATCGACGGGCTGTCATGCGAAAATCTTAAGCTATGCACGGTGCATAGGTTGCCAATATGTAGTTCACAACGCGACTCCCGACCTCGACCGGGTTCTATATGTCCACTCCGCGGGCGCTAGCCGAAAGGGAAGTGGCTGCGCCGAATTCGAGTTGACGCCTGACCGCTGGCCCAATAACCTGATCAGCAAGAATAACCCCCACGCCTCGGGCCGGCCTGCCGGTACTGCGCACCAGGGGGTTAGTTTTTTTGCAGGGTATGCTCTCGGAGCCTCGGGGCCTCATCAGATGAGGTGAAGGTGCTCTCCGAATTTGTCATGTCTATCGGCCACGCCCCTCTTCCGAAGAGGAAACCTGCTTGTCGATGGAATTAGCCATCGCGTGAGCAAGCGCCTCGGTCACTCCCCCGGCTATTTCTGCGAGTACGTCGACAATGCGGATCTGCTCGCGGGGATCATTCGGCGCTACTGACCTAGCGATGGCAGCTGGATTAGCCAGCACGACTTGGAGAGCATCAAGGTCATTTTCGTTGAGATCGAGATTCAAGGTGATTCGGCGCGTCATGGTTCTTCCTTGCCCAGGGGATTGTCCATTTGCCAAATGAGAATGCCGGTGGCCATCGCCTCTGCGAGCTCCTGAGCGTTCTCCGACCAACTATAAATTTCGACAGTGATCTCTACACACTCGCTGGCCTCCTGCGCGGCGATTGCTAGAGCAACGCGCTGCATAGCAGGCAGTGGCCACTCACTGAAAACCGCTAAGCTCCAACCAGGCTCGCGCCCGAAGCCCAATGGCGCAGGGATGATGTAGGCCTCGACGATTGCTGCTCCTGCTGCCACTGCTTCGAGGGCTCGCTGGAATGGTGCAGCCAGCGGATCGCCGACACTCGCCTTGAGTCTCCTCAGCTCGATCTCATGATGATGAATCTGTAGATCGCGCATCTGCTGCGCAAGCAGATTTTCTCGGTCAGACATCATCCAAGTCCTCCAGCGCGTCGATCAGTCGTGCGTGCTCCTGGTCCCAAAGGTTCAAGAAATTGCGCCAGTCGGACACATACGAGCCATTGAGCTGGCGAGTTGAACCGATTGAGGCAAGCGCAAAGCGCGTAGCCCATGGCTCAGGTATATCGATGTCTCGCACGTAGGGGATATAGCCCTCCACAACGGTGACTGGCACAAGGGCTTGCACTTCTCCTGTCGACAGATGCGCAGCTTCACCGATCGGGTGTTCTCGATCCAGCTGAAGGATGGCGGACAGCTCACGCAGAGCTGCTCGACGCACCGCGAAATCGAATGACCTCAAGGCTCTCAGAGCAGTGCGCCGCCGGCGCTCACGCTCCTGGAGGTTGTAAACAGACAGCTGCTCAGCACTGGCATCCACCATCTGGGCGCAGAAAAATGCTGCTGCCGGGAGTCTGGTCATCCGCGCCTGGGCATCCCTATCGCCCCCGACAAACGCAACGCGTAGACCGAACAGTGCCGATGTGTTCAGCACATCTCGCGCGGCTTTCAGCGCGTAAATGATTTCAGACTGCTCAAATCGCTCAGCGCGATCGACCAACAGATAGATCGGCGCGCGGAGACGGGAGCTCGCCGCCTCCAGGGTTGCCGAGAGCGTATGCCCCGGCGCCGTTCCGAGCTGATCGGCGATCTGCTCAATCGCCAGTTGCATGCTGTCCGCCTCAGTCAACATCGCGACCGATCGTCCAACGGCGTGCAGGACTTCGGCGATGGTCTGGGCGGTGCCGGTAGGCGCGTGGATGAACAGGCCTGAGTTGGTGTCGGCAATCTGATTGAGCAGCGGTGGTGAAGCCGTCGCACCGTTTGTCCTGGTTTTGATGTGCTTTTCGCAGCGCGTGCGATGCCAGCCGGCCGGGCAGTCGTTTTTCAGTCCTTCGTAACGCAACTCGCCGATGGCGCCGCAGATCTCGCAGACCTGCAGTGAACGCTGCTCGATCTCGCGCAGCGCTGCGCGCTGTTCAGGAGTGCTGTAAACCACCTCGATCCGCAACGCCCCAGAATCTTCCCTGATAGCTTGGATTTTGCTGTCGCCGATGATGGCTATCGCCTCTCGGACAAGAGCCAGCCAGCCGCGGCCGGCGTACAGGCGCGTGTCGGGAGCCAGGTTGACGCCGGGCAGGTCGGCGGCGGAAATATAAAGAGTGGGCATTACATTGACCTCCTCTGTTCTGGGGTTTCCTGCGTCTCCTCCACCGTCGCCGGTTTCGGTGCAACCGGCGGCTGAGGGGCTTCGGCCTGCTGATCGGGCGCCGCCTGCTGCGGCTGGCTTTGCTGTCGCAGGAGCAGATCGTTGGGATCCTCGCCATCAGCCATCCGGTAGTCGCCCCGGCGATCGGCAACCTGCAGGCCGGGGGCCTGCTCGGCAAGCAGCTGCTTCAGAGTTTCGGTGTGCCGAGTGCCTGCCTCGTCGCGGTCATAAACGAGATCGACCTGCCGAGCGCCGGTACGGTCGGCCAGGCCGCGCAGCGCGCGAGCGGTGTCGTCGGCCGGGTTCCCGCCAGAGCTGACATAGAGCGTGCAGGCGCGCTGCTCTGGCGTATCGAGCTGGTAGAGACTCAGGGCATCAAGGCCACCCTCGGCGACTTTGATCCGCTCGGGGGCTTCGCATCCGGGGTTCGCGATGTAGACGCCCCTCTGGCTCTTCGAGAAAAGTGCCGGGCCGTCGTGTTTGCGCTCGAAGCCGGTGAATTTTCCGTCTTCGCGGACATGCGGGAAAACGGCGTTGCCGTGCCGATCCGTGCGCGACTTGGTTTCCGCGAGGGTCTGCTCGGAGATGCCGCGAGCCAGCAAGAATTGGTTCGGCTCTGCCAAAGTGCGCTGGTACTGGCGGAAAGCCTCTGCTCGCCGCACTTCAGTTTTCAGAGCTTCAGCCTGCCGCTGCTGCTCCATGCGCGCTTCGCTCTCTGCAGCGCTAATTCCCTGGTAGCGAGTCCCTGCCTCGAAATCCTTGTTGAAGGCGACCTTGCGCAGCTCGTCGCGGGTCTCCAGAAAATTCTGTCCGGTCGAATGCTGATGGAGATGAAAAACGTCGCCACCGAGGCCTGAGCCCGCACCGGCCTTGGTGGCAACCCAGCTCGGCTCGCCTTTAGCATTCGGCTTGAGGGTAATCTCGCGCATCGGGTCGGACTTATCGAGCAACTTGTTTTCCATGCGTACGCGAGCACCCGATCCACTCACCTGAACGTAGCCGAGGCGCTCAGCGTGAACGCGCAGCTCAACGCAATCTCGGATCACCTGCGTTTCGCGCTGCTGCTCGCCCTTCGTCCAGACTCGACGTGGCTTAGCCATATCGGAACCTACTTGGCCTTTGGCGGCGGCACAGTCCCGTCGCATTCCAGCAGCAGCTCGTCCACGATTACGTGCATGATCTTGCAGTAAACCCTTACGTCCCCGCCCTGTGTCTGATGCCAGACGGCATTCGGACAGATTGCGCAGACCGTCTCGGGGATTGGACCGCGCAGATTCGCGAGGGTCTTCGACCGTGTGGTGGGCGAACAGACCGGCGCGCTCGGCGTCGGCAAGCTCTCTTATACGCTCGGGGGCTCGTTCTCGGTCGGCTCGGAATAGTCCAGGTCGCTCATTTTCGATTTCCTGTTTGGGGGTTGGGGGCAAAGGCAGTGGTTCGGCCAAGAGCGCGACGCGCTTTCCATTGGCCGGTAATTCGTAGGGTTTCCCGGGTTTCTGGCGGGTGTCGGTCGGCTGATCGATTAAAGTGGTCACCGCGAATCCGCGGGCAACGGACAAATCATGGTCGGCCTGGGTGGCTGGCATGACCTGGATCTCGGGCGATTTTTTGGGCTCGGCCTTCGGCTCGGTCGGGTACTCGAAGCGCTCGCCTGCTTTCTCCAGTAGATCCTTGGTACTCGGCTGCTGGGCCTTGATCGGCTGATCTTCGTAAAGGCCGGCTTCAGCGTTGGCGCGGATCAGGGCGCGGAACTCTTTATCGGCGTCCAGGGCGCAACGTTTGCTCTTGAAGCCTTCGGTGTTGCGCGCGAGGGTATCGAGCGAATCCTGGTCGTTATCGGTATAGAAGCTGCAGGCGTAGCGCGAGCGGGTGTAAGCGACGTACGCGAGGCGTCGATCAGTGGAGTCTGAGGTCAGGTAGAAAGCACGATCGACCGTGAGCCCCTGGGACTTGTGCACAGTCATCGCGTAGGCGTGATCGATCGAGGCGTAGTCGGACAAATTCCAGCTGACCTCCTCCTTGGTTCGATCGAGGCGTGCGGTGATCTTGGTGTCGTAGATGGGTTCACCGTTATCGTCGGTGCCGGTCTGCACTCTTTCGATCGCCGTAAGATTGGCGCGGTCGCCGTTGTAGACAGGTTCGCCGTCGAGCTTCTGATTTTTGCGCAGCATGATCCGGTCACCCGGCACCAGATCGAGGTCTGCGTAATCGCCTCGTCCAGTCTCGACCGGAATTCGGATTTGCTGGGCTTTGTCCAACTCTCCGATCTCGAACCGGTGATCGCGGATCTTGTTGTTCAGAGAACGAACGGACTGGTTACGGTCAGCCAGCAGCAGGATTTCTTGCCAGTCGGTGCCTTCTGAGCGAGCCTGCAGGACGTCGCGCATCATCAGATCGAGCGGCTTATCCTTGCTGCCTTCGACCGGCATTTTCAGCAGGCCGCGAGCCTTCATAATATCCAGGGCGTCAGGGCAGCCCTGCTCGGCCGGACCCTCGAACCAGGCCTGGGAGACCGCGCGGTCTGCAGGGTCTTTCTGGCGAGCGATCTGGATCAGTTCGGCGCAGCCGACCTCCTCGGTGAGCATGTCCAGACTGGATGCCGAGCCGACAGCCTCAAGCTGGCGTCCGTCACCGACAAGGATGAGTTTTGCGCCTGCTGCGTCGCAGAACCCAGCCAACTTGTGCAGGGTGCGCAGATCCGCAAGGCCGGCTTCGTCGCAGATGATCACGTCGGTAGCTCGGAGCTTTTCGCGGTACTGGGCGTTATCGTTCTCCAGGCGCATCAGTAGCGAGTGGATCGTGCGAGCCTGAATTCCAGCGGAGTTCTGTAGCTCAGCTGCCGCCGCCCCTGATGGTGCCAGGCCGATGACACGGTTACCGGCAGCCTCATACGCCTCGCGAAGCGCGGACAGACTGACGGACTTACCCGTGCCCGCAGCGCCCTGAATAATCTGGACACGAGCACCGGAAGTACAGAGTCGAACGACTGCGCGCTGTTCATCGCGCATCGGGTAACCCTTCTCGCGCTCGATACGCGCAATGGCCATCTCAACATCGAGTGGTTTGAGGGTGAACCGCGCTTGTGGTTTCTGAGCAGCGTGGGCGTAGGCCAGAAGCTCGCCTTCGAGCTGACGATAGGTCTCGGTCGTGAATTCACGAAAGCGGCCTTCCTGGGGGAGTTCGACAACCCCGAGCTGGCGGATAAGTGCAGATTTAATTGCCGGGATGGCAGGCTCGCCGCCATGCAAGATGGCGAGCTGTGCGGCTGCTCGGTCGAGGGCGTGCTCACCAAAAACTGAGGAGTTACGGAATACGAGCTGCTCCGCGAACAGGCGGGTTTCTGGGCTCAGGTCACCGCGCTGCAGTTCCTGGTGAAGGCTGCTGAGTTGCTCGCGCCATTCAGCGCGTAGCTCGTCTGAGTCTCGCTCCTTTTTCCCCTCGCGGGTGCGCTTAGCTGCGCCGCGCGCTGAATCAGCCCCACTAGCGCCCATCTCGTCGAGAGCCTTGAGGATCTCGATGCGGCGGGTGGAAAACTCCAGCACGGTTTCGCGGGAGATGCCTGCTACGCGCAGACCGTTGCGCTCTAAGTCGACTTCAAAGTACTTGGCGAGCTGAGGGATATCACGGCTCAGAGCATGGGCCAGGTAGCAGTCCCAGAGCGCTGCCAGTTCGGCTTGCCTCTTATAAAGCTCGCCGCCGTCTAGCGGGCGCCACTGCCCATCAGTGCCGCGGCAGGCGTTCGGAATCTCGACGTGAACGTGGAGATGCGGCTCTTGGTTGCGGTTTGTGAAGTGTAAATAGCTGGCGGCCATGGCCTTGCCGGCGTAGCGGTCTACCCCTTGGGCGCCGAGCCGATACCCGAAGTATCCCTGCGCTTCGGCGTACTCAAAGGCGCGGCGCGACGCCTCCATCATGGCTCGCTCGAAAATAATCTGCTGCTCGCGTGGCAGTGAGGCGTAGACAAGGGAAAGAGTCTTGTCGGCATTGAAGCTCGTGGAATACCCGGCCAAGCCAGTTCCGCGCTCAAGCTCTCCCTGGCGACGCTTAGGTACGTACGATTCCCTTGTACGTGGATTCGTGCCGGCCATCAGTGCGGCGTAGTCCCCATTCTGCGGAGTGATTCCCAGCCCCATTGCCTGGGCGCCCTGGCCGAGGTACTCGGTCAGCAGCGTGTCGTTTCCGGGCATGTGGTAGTAATCCTCACCCCCGGTAGACAGCACATGATCGTGCTCGTCGTCGAGAATCCGCCCCTCGCCCCGCTCGAAATAGTCCGCCCGCGCACCGATATCGCCGCCGGTGAATTTGTCGATAGTGAAGATCGCCATCACGCCTCCTCGGCGAACAGAGCTTTGAGCTGCTCAGCCACCGCGCGTTGCGCTCCCAGCCGGCTCGCGTCCGCGATCCGAGGCCCCAGAAGGGCGAAGGCGGATTCGATTTCGGAGCGAACTGCGATTGCTGCGTCCGGCTCCAGGGCGACGGTTTTGGCGTCGTGCAAAGCAAGATCACCTCGCACCAGGGCGACAAGATCTGAGGTCGGAACAGCCTCCAGGATCGCCTGAAGAACGCCTGATTTCGGCACACGCAGATCGCGGGCAAGGCGCTCGAAGGCAGCATGCGCCACCTCACTCACCATGCTTTGCGTGTGGTTTTTACGCTCGAAACTCATCGCCATCTTCCCTTCAGGGGGTGGCTACTACCGCTTTAGTAGTCCACCGATCTCGTTCTCTGCCCGGCTGGCTGGGCTGACACGGATGCACCTCGCGAAGCGAGTGCAGCCGTGTTCAAGCCTCCGCCTCTAAACTACAGAATCTTTATAGAATATCAACGATATTTTGTTGATCTATTTTCTTCTTTTGCTATCTTTATAGAAACGCGATAGCGTTAATCAAGCATCCTGATAGCTATAGAGGCATCACGCAGGAATCTTTAGAGATTCTCGATAGAATCGATGCGTACCTTTGTACTTACAGGAGAAACTCAATGTTCAAGCGCCCCGAAGACGAAGAAGACATCAATGCATACCTGCGCGAGATGGCAGAGGAGGAAAAGGCGGTGACAGACCGGCTACGGGCTCTAATCGCGCAAAAGAAGGCAGAGGCCCTTGAAGGGACGGACTCCGCGCGTACTCGTGGGCACGCGACTCGTGTGCTCCGACCGCGAATAGCAGAGCTGAGATCCATGATGCTGCTGGGGCTATCGATTAAAGAGATGCTCGATCTGCTGGAGCAGGCAGGCGTAATGGTCAGCTATCACAGCTTGCGCACCTTCCTGAAAAAGCATCTCCCGGCAGAGTACCGCGAGTGTATGGCCATCGGATCGTCGAAAGGCATCAACCCTTACTCCGGAGAAGAACAATACCCAGACGCTCAATTTGAAACCCAGCCTACAACACAGGCACCGGCCGCCGCGGAACAGGCGAAACCTGAAAACGTGAACTCGCTCATCGAGCAGGTGCTCGGGCGAAAAGACCACTCAAGTTAGGAGTAACCCATGATTCGAATTCTCTGTACCTCGACCAAAGGTGGCGTCGGCAAATCCACCATCGCCCAGCAAGTGGCCACAACATATCTTCTGGACCGCGAGGGCACTGGTACGCTGATTGAGCTCGACGACCAGAACGTCGATTCGCGCTGGATGAACAGCTCGAAGATCGAATCACGCCAGATCATTGTTGACGGCGATGCCGGCTTTGCCGTCCTCGACCTTTTCGAGGAGTTCGCCGGTAAATCTTTCGTGCTCGACATCGGTAACCAGACTGCGGAGGCGGCGCTTGCAGCCATGGGCCGAAATGGCCTTCTCGGCCGGTTCGATCTGATCCTGGTTCCTGTCAAGGACGTGGGTCAGGACGTAGAGAATGCGAAGCGCACAATCAACAAAATCCGTGAAGATGAGCCCTCCGCAAAAATTGTTCTGGTTCTCAACGGACTTAGCCGCAAGACCCAAGACCCGAACGACCGCCGCATCCGAGCTCTGTACGGTGACGTTTTCGACCTCGGCGAAGATCTCGATGTACCGGTCCTCATCATGCCCGGCGTCGAGGGTTACGGCTTGTCGCGTAATTTCGGCAAAACCCTGCCAGAAATTGCCGACGGCGCCGATGACCTGATTGCTCAACTCCGAGAAAAAAGCCTGACCCTCGATCGTAAGGGGAACGGCAAGGAAGCTCGCCGCTGCATGGTGTTGGTCGAGGTAGTGGCGATCGCGAAAGAAGCTAGCACCTGGATCAAGCAACTGCATGGCAAGTTCGACGAGCTCCGGGGAGCCGACCAGGAGGCTGCATGAGCACCCTGAGCGATGACAGCATCCAGAGCATCTTCGACCTGGTGCACGAGCTCCGAACGCTAGTCGTACGCCTTGAGGGCGTGGGAACGCAGCCCGGCCTGCTGGAGCTCACGGAGTCGCTAGCATCAAAAATTGGTGCCGCTGGTAACAGCGTCGGGCTATACGCCGATCGCCTAGCTGATGCTGCACAGTTGCATGAGCAGCTAAAAGCTTTGCCACGACAACTGCTTCGCCCAGAGGAGTCCCAAGCTTTCCGGGAATCTCTTGAGCGCGCTTTGCTCTCCGACACGACGCGAATCCTTCGTGTCGCTTACGAGGCGGCAATGAAATCTGGCTGTCTGGAAGCGGTTGAAAATGCGCTCACAGAAATGCAGAAGTGTATCGACATCTCATCGTTGGAACGATGCCAGGCAGCAGAAGATCGGAGCAAAGCATTACAAGCTGAGCTAGAGCGGACAGTGAAAGAACTGGCTGCCACTCGCGAGCGAGTTAAAGAGCACAACATTGCACTGAATAACGAACGCGACCTTCTGAACGCTCGATTTGCTGAGCACCTAGCGACGGCACGTAAGTGGAGCTTAGCCAAATTTGCTACCGGGGCGATCCTAGGGGCCGTGTTGTCCATCCTCTACCTGGCCCCCCAGATCGAAGATTTCTTGGCATCTGAAATCATCTATAGGCCGATTCACGAACGGCGCTGATAACGCCAAACCACAGCAATGTAGAGAGGAAAATCGCATGAGCAATCGTGACGATGACGAAGATTCTTGCGCCCGGAAAAAGCGCGTGACGGATGCGGCCGCGGCTCTAGCCGCAGCTTTCATTGGTCCTGCGGGGGCAAGCCCTCTCCAGGAATGCATGCCTGGAGTGTTCGACGTGCCATTTCAGTCGAGGGATCTAGACGATTTCGGCGGGCTTTACGACTTAAAGCAGCCAGGCCAAGCGGTCCTATATGTCGGACTGATTGCGGCTGACTACCGTATTGCTCGGCTTGAAACAGAGAACCGGGCTCTGCGCGCCGCTCTTGCGAGCGGGGATGCGCTGAACGAAAGCAGCCAAACGCTTTTTCCGGGACTTGGGAGTTTCATGGATGCGATGAATTCGGACATGAAACAAGTAAGCGTGACGGGTCGAATGCCCCAGCTAAGGCATTTTGAGCAACGTGTTCGAAACTCAGATACTCGGGCAAAAATTGCTGATGCAGGACGCGCCCTGCAACTCGAAAGCGCGCGGATTGCAGCTGCAAAGGCAACAGAAGCGGAGCGAAGAGTTGGCTGACGAGAGCGGCAACTCTCGCCAGCCGATCCGCGTCGAAAAACACGAAAGGACGAGGTGCGCAAGCGATTCGCCGGAGCCGGTGCCAAACTCACACGCGACATTCGCACCTCTGACCAAGATGTTGAACAGCAGCGCTGGCTGCCTCTGGTACCGGAGCCTGAGCATGAACGGCTAATTCGGGAACTAGAGGCATCCCCGGAATGGCCATCCATCAAGGCCGAACTGAAGATGAGGGAAAACAACAAAGGGCGCTAAATGCGCCCTTTGTCTTGTAACTGGGGTTTGGGGAGCAATGGAACCAAAAACCAACATAAGCCCTACCACCTCCGCTCAGAGCCCTCTTCCCAGGCATCCGCCTCGATAAAGCAATTACGCATCTCGGCCTCTTGGCTGATCTCGGTCAGCAGATCATGTACCGTCTTATCCAGTGCCTCATCGTTGCGATAGGGAATGCTCAGCGCGTAGTTGCCCGACTCAAGCAGCTTCATGCCGTAAGGTTCCAGGCAGTAACGCTCGATATTCTCCAGTGCCCGTTTTTTACCACGCACGAACTTGCTGTTGTTCTCGACGGCCAGGCGCAATATGACCGTCGCGATCCGTTCGGCATTGTCCACTGCCGGTGGGACCGTGATGTTGAGATGCTGGGTGATTTTTGCGGGTACGCCGATCGTTATGCCGCGATGCCGGAGGTAGCGGTAAAGCGTGCTTTTGGAAATGTGCAGTTTCTTGCCAATGGCGCTCACACTTAACCGACCCTCTCGGTACAGCGTTTCTGCGGCCATAGCGGTCGCTTCCGCCTGAGCGGGCAGCCCCTTCGGGCGGCCACCGACTCGACCACGTGACCGTGCAGCGGACAAGCCTGCCTGTGTGCGCTCACGAATCAACTCACGTTCGAACTCTGCCAATGAAGCGAACAGGTTGAACACAAAGCGGCCTTGCGCGTGGGTGGTATCGATGGGGTCATTCAGACTTTGCAGGCCAACGTTACGAGCGGCCAATTCACCGACCAGTTCGACCAGGTGCTTGAGCGAGCGCCCTAGACGATCCAGCTTCCAAATCACCACAGCATCACCGGCCCGTACATGAACCAATAATTTGTCCAGTTCCGGACGTGCGCTTTTTGAGCCGCTGGCAACGTCTTGATAGATCCGCTCGCACCCTGCCTTTGTCAGAGCATCGATCTGGAGGTCGGCGTTCTGATCCCGAGTACTCACCCGCGCATAGCCAATTTTCATCAAAAGTACCGTTTACTCAACAGAGAAATTGAAAATAGAACCTTGATTAACGATACCAGTATTTAAAACCATAATATGGGCTAACTCGGAGCTGGGCAGGTCTTCCGTTAAAGTTCTATAAAACGAGGGTTTTATCGAACCGTTGCGGCGCAGTGAGGATCGAGTGTATAAACACATAAACACCTAACATTGGAAAAAGTCATGAATACCACTCGCTGGAACGTCGCCGTCTCCACCGACACCGACCAATCGCTTCGCATGTTTCTGGCCAGCCAAGGCGGTGGCCGTAAGGGCGACCTGTCGCGCTTCATCGAAGAAGCGGTGCGGGCACACATCCTGGAGCTGAGCGCCGAACAGGCCAAGGTTTCCAATGCCCATCTGAGTGAGGCCGAACTGACCGAAGCGGTTGAAGAAGCGCTCGACTGGGCGCGTAAGCGCTGATGCGGGTTGTATTGGATACCAACATTCTGTTCAGTGCGCTGATCTCACCGCATGGGTCTCCTGATGCGATCTATCGGGCCTGGCGTTCAGCTCGCTTCGAGGTGGTGACTTCACGGGCACAGCTCGACGAAATTCGTCGCGCCAGTCGTTACCCCAAGCTTCAGGCCATCCTTCAGCCTGCCAAAGTGGGGGCCATGATCAATAACCTGCAACGCGCCGTGGTATTGGAGCGGTTGACCATTGAGGTTGAAGCCGATGATCCGGATGACTCTTTTCTGCTGGCCATGGCTTTGGCGGGCAATGCGGACTACCTAGTAACCGGTGATCGACGCGCAGGCCTCTTGCAGCGCGGACATATCGAACGCACGCGGATTGTCACCCCCGCCGTGTTCTGCGCCGAGGTACTGTGATCGATGCCGGTTGGTTTTCTGACTCAGGAGCAACGCGACGGCTTTGGTCGCTACATCGATGCGCCCAGCCGTGATGAACTGGAGCGCTACTTCCACCTGAGCGATGAAGACCGTGAAGCCGTCCAGGTACTACGGGGCAACCATAACCGCTTGGGCTATGCCGTTCTGCTGACTACCGTTCGCTTCGTCGGTGTTTTGCCGGACAAACCCACGGCTGTGCCGGTGGAAGTCCTGCTTGTGCTTTGTCGGCAATTGGCAATCGCCGACCCTGACTGTCTTGTACGTTATAGCGATCATCGTCGCTGGATACATGCGGCCGATATTCAAGAGCGCTATGGCTATCGCCACTTTACTGACCCAGGCATCGGCTTTCGTTTGAGCCGATGGCTGTATGCCCTTTGCTGGACTGGTACTGATCGTCCTGGCGTGCTGTTCGAACGAGCTACCTCATGGCTGCTCACACAGAAAGTCCTATTGCCCGGAATTTCCCAGTTAGAGCGCTTCATTGCCCAACTGCGTAGCCGGGTTGAAGAACGCCTCTGGTACACCTTGGGCCGCAGCGTGACCGAGGAGCAAAGACAGCACCTACAAGACTTGCTTCTGGTGGCCGAAGGCAACCGTAGTTCCCGACTGGATCAACTACGCTCCGGCCCGGTGATGGTCAGTGGCCCTGCACTGGTTCGGGCGCTGCGTCGGCTGGATGATGTACGCGGGTTGGGTATCGCCTTACCGGCAGCTGCGCATATCCCTCCCAGCCGCATTGCCGCCCTGGCTCGCTTTGCCAACACCGCGAAGGTCACGGCCATCAATCGACTGCCGGCGTCGCGCCGGTTGGCGACGTTGGTGGCATTCGCGGTTTCCTTGGAAGCCAGTGCGCACGACGATGCTCTGGAAGTTCTGGAAGCGCTACTGCGTGATATCTTCAACAACGCAGAGAAGGCTGACAAGAAGGCTCGGTTGCGTAGTCTAAAAGACCTGGATCGCTCGGCGGCAATGCTCGCCGCTGCGTGCAAGGTCGTGCTGGATAGCTCGATCAGCGATGACAATGTCCGTGCCCGGCTGTTCAACGACCTGCCACGTGTCACGCTGGAGAAAGCCCTGGAAGAGGTCAATGCGTTGATCCGTCCGGCCAACGATGTGTTTTACCTCGCTCTGGAGGAGCGCTACCGCAGCGTGCGCCGTTTCCTTCCTGACTTATTGAAACATATTCGCTTCGGCTTCAGCCCGGCGGGTAAGGGTGTGGCGGCTAGTTTGGACTGGTTGCAACTGAACTTGCCTCGCAGGAAGCCGGAGGATGACGTGCCGCAGGAGATCGTGGCCAAGGCTTGGCAGAACCACATCACTCGCGAAGATGGCTCCCTCGACATGGGCGCCTATGTCTTCTGCACGCTTGATGCACTACGCACGGCCCTACGCCGCCGCGATGTCTTTGTTGCACCCAGTTGGCGCTATGCCGACCCGCGTATCGGTCTGCTCGATGGTGCAGAATGGCTGTCGGCGCGACCGATCATCTGTCGCTCACTGGGCCTGACTGTGGACGCCAAAACCACCTTGGACGCCTTGTCTGCCGAGCTGGATGCGACTTGGTACGCAGTCGCCGCTCGCCTGCCCGACAATCCTGCGATCCAGTTGAGTGAGAATACAGAGGGCAAAACCGAGCTGTCCCTCGGAGCGCTGGAGAAGCTGGAAGAGCCCAACTCGTTGCTGCAACTGCGTGCAGCCGTGGCCGACTTGATGCCGCGTGTCGATTTGCCGGAAATCCTGTTAGAAATCGCCGCTCGTACCGGCTTCACTGAAGCCTTCACCCATGTGTCCGAACGCAATGCGCGGGCCGACAACTTGGTGACGAGTTTGTGCGCAGTGCTCTTGGGAGGAGCCTGTAACACCGGCCTGGAGCCCTTGACTCGCAACGACAACCAAGCGCTGCGCCGTGACCGGCTGTCCTGGGTGAGCCAGAACTATCTCCGTGACGATACCCTGTCGGCAGCCAATGCCATTTTGGTGGCTGCGCAGAGTCAACTGGAGCTGGCTCAGGTCTGGGGCGGCGGCGAGGTGGCCTCCGCCGATGGCATGCGTTTTGTCGTACCTGTGCGTACCGTACATGCCGGCCCTAACCCGAAGTATTTCGGTACCGGCCGGGGCGTCACCTGGTACAACCTGATCTCCGACCAGTTTTCCGGTCTTAACGCCATTACGGTGCCCGGCACCCTGCGCGACAGCCTAGTATTGCTCGCGGTTGTGCTGGAACAACAGACCGAATTGCAGCCCACACAAATCATGACCGATACCGGTGCTTACAGCGATGTGGTGTTCGGGTTATTCCGTCTGCTCGGTTATCACTTCTGCCCGCGCCTGGCTGATGTCGGCGGTACCCGCTTCTGGCGCACCCGCCCGGACGCGGATTACGGCAAGCTCAACGGACTTGCTCGCCAGTCAGTCAAGCTCGACCTGATCGCCGAGCACTGGGATGACCTGTTGCGTTTGGCTGGCTCACTCAAACTTGGCCGAGTGCCGGCGACAGGCATCATGCGCACCCTACAAACGGGAGATCGTCCGACCCGTCTGGCCCAGGCGTTGGCAGAGTTCGGACGGATCGAGAAAACCCTGCATACGTTGACCTACATTGATGATGAGTCCAAGCGCCGCGCCACCCTGACCCAACTGAATCGCGGCGAAGGCCGACACAGCCTGGCTCGCGCCGTGTTCCATGGCAAACGAGGCGAGCTTCGCCAGCGCTACCGAGAAGGCCAGGAGGATCAACTCGGTGCCCTGGGCCTGGTGGTAAATATCATTGTGCTATGGAATACCCTCTACATGACGGCTGCCGTGGAGCGGTTAAAGCAGCACGGCTACCCGGTACAGGACGAAGACCTGGCTCGTTTGTCGCCGCTGATCTTCGAGCACATCAATATGTTGGGACGGTACTCCTTCGCGGTACCAGAAGAGGTCGCCCGAGGTGAGCTACGGCCACTGCGTAATCCAGACGACGATATTTAGGTGCGCAGGTCGAACTCAGTGGGCTATGTTGTCAGATAGCTTAGATGGGATTGACCACAGCATTTCTCAATAAGTAGAAACACTGTGGCTTAGAGAGTTATCTCAGCGCAGCAGCAATACAGGCATGGTGGCTGTTCGAAGCATCGTCGTAGTCGTGCTTCCTACCAAAAACTGCCTGATGCGTGAATGCCCATAGGCACCCATGACCAGCAGATCAATGCCGTGCTCTGTCTGATAATCGTGCAGAGCCGACTCCACCTCACCTTGTCTGATTTCAGCTTGGACTAGGAAGCCAGCCGAGAGAAGCATGCTTTGTGCTTTTCCCAGTGCCTCATGATTGCTCACCGAATCTGCACCGACCGTAACAAGATGAATGGGCAAGTCTTTGCAAAGCGAACTGGCGGCAAACATTTGGATGGTTTTGTAGGCTGTGGAGCTGCCGGCAAATGCGAGCATCACCTTTTCGGGCTTTTTATAGCTGTTGGCTGTGATCAGGATAGGCCGGTGAATTGTTCGCACTACAGCTTCTATCTGGCTGCCAAGGCTGTGCGCGTTGCGTGAGTTGTCTTCACCCACTCTTCCTATCACCAACAGTCGAATATCCTCCTGAAGGTCGCTCAGACTTTCTACCAAGTGTCCGTGGCGCTGCTTCAGCTCAGGAAACGCAGCGCCGGAAATGACCGTTCGCTCCCTGGCCTTTTCCAGCATGTGTTGGCCCTGTTCCAGAGCGAGTCTGGCGCGTTGGGCATCCAATGTAGCCAGCTCCTCCAGCAGATGCTCTCGACTGCCGAGACCAATATTTCCACTTAGGTCAGCTGCTGCTGGGTATTTCTCTTCATCCAATACGTGAAGCAAGGTAAGAGGCACGTTGAGTCGCTGCGACGCCCATGCTGCGTAGTCGCAGACCGCCAATGAGGATTGTGAGTTATCAATACATGCCATTACGTGGGTCATTGTCGATCTCCTTAGTGGCTCATGAGCTTGTCGATGGCGCCAGGTTTGTCATGCACGCCAAAGCGGTCAACGATTGTGGCGCTGGCCTCATTTAGACCCAGCACTTCAACCTCGGCGCCCTCGCGACGGAACTTGATTACCACTTTATCCAGCGCGGCGACGGCGGTGATATCCCAGAAATGCGCCTGTGTCAGATCGATGGTGACCTTGTTGAGCGCTTCCTTGAAGTCAAAAACTTCGGTGAACTTGTCTGCCGAGCTGAAGAACACCTGGCCTACCACGCGGTAAGTCCGATGCGACTCCGTCTCTTCAAGACTGCTCTTGATATCGAGGTAATGTCCGACCTTGTTCGCAAAGAACAACGAAGCCAGCAGTACGCCGACCAACACGCCGTAAGCCAGATTATGCGTTGCCACGACCACCACAACGGTCGCGACCATGACGAGGTTGGTCGACAGTGGGTGCTCTTTCAGATTGCGCAAGGAATCCCAGCTAAAGGTGCCGATGGATACCATGATCATCACAGCAACCAATGCAGCCATCGGGATCTTGGAGAGCCATTCGCCGAGGAAAACGACCATCAGCAGCAAGAAAATGCCCGCGCACAATGTGGAGAGACGGGTACGTCCACCGGATTTCACGTTGATGATCGACTGGCCGATCATGGCGCAGCCTGCCATACCGCCGAGCATCCCGGCAGCGATGTTGGCAATGCCTTGACCCTTGCATTCACGGTTTTTGTTGCTGGTGGTATCGGTCAAATCGTCGACGATGGTCGCGGTCATCATGGACTCAAGCAGACCTACTACGGCCAAAGCGGCTGAGTACGGGAAGATGATGCGCAGAGTTTCAACGTTCAGCGGGACTTCAGGCCACAGGAAAATCGGCAGCGTGTCCGGCAGTTCGCCCATGTCACCCACAGTGCGGATATCCAGACCGAGGTAAATAGCAATGGCCGTCAGGGCCAGGATGCACACCAGCGGCGAGGGAATCAGCTTGCCGATCTTCGGTACATACGGAAACAGATAGATTATTCCGAGGCCCACTACGGTCATGGCGTAAACGTGCCAGGTCACGTTGGTCAATTCAGGTAACTGCGCCATGAAAATCAGAATCGCCAATGCATTCACAAAGCCTGTGACTACCGAGCGCGAAACAAAGCGCATCAGAGAGCCCAGTTTCAGGTATCCAGCGAGGATTTGAAGCACCCCGCAGAGCAAGGTGGCTGCCAGCAAATACTGAAGCCCGTGATCTTTTACCAGGGTGACCATCAGCAGTGCCATCGCACCGGTAGCTGCCGAGATCATGCCGGGTCGACCGCCGACGAAGGCGATGACAGCACAGATACAGAAGGAGGCGTAGAGACCGACCTTGGGGTCGACGCCGGCAATGATAGAGAAAGCAATGGCCTCCGGGATCAGCGCGAGCGCGACCACGATCCCCGCGAGCACGTCTCCACGGACGTTGGAAAACCACGTTTGTTTGAGCGATTGCAGCATCAGAATATCCAAGGCAATGCACCACACGCACACCAGGCAGATGGCGAGCGCGTCGATACGAATTCAAGTTGTGAGGATTATTTGGCTGTGTGCCTTGGGTGTAAAAACCGGGCATACAGCAGTACGCGACCGCGAGCGAAACTAGCGGAAGCGAGATGTTGCGAGGGGGCGTAGCGCTAAGGCGGCGTAGGCTGCCAGTAGATCGTTTGGAGTACAGTCATGCTGGTGTTCCTGTAGCTCAAGAGGTATGGCTGAGCGATAAAGTATACAGTGAAGATATCGTCAAATGCGACCTGCTGCCTCGTTTGGGTCAGTTCTTCCAGCCGTGCTGATCTCCCTAGGGCAAGTCTTTCTAGATTAAACCGCGACGAACTCCGCTGTCAGGCAGTGTACACATGGTGGAGAGATCAATTCAGATCCTCCTGGGGTCGATAGAGAAATCGGAAAAAATCGTACGCTAAGCATTCGGCCTGTCAGGTTGAGGCCATAGAGATTGACGCCTTGGCGTCAGAAAATGCAGAAAGCGGCCCTAGTCTGACGCGGTGCCAGTGAACCGCCTGACGCCGAGTTGAAGCCGTAAACTCAGCAACCTTCGATCAACTCGCCGAACAGTTCCTTAACCTTTGCACGTGCCTCGACCAGCGCAACTTGGCCTTGCTCAGTGATCTCATAGACACGCCGTTCACGTCGCCCGGTGCGTTCGTGGCGTGAGGTCAAATAGCCCTTCTTTTCCAGCCCGTGCAGCATTGGGTATACCGTCCCGGCGCTCAGCTCGTAGCCGTGTCGTTGCAGTTCTTCGATGATTCCCAGTCCGAAGACGGGCTTCTCGGCTGCATGGTGAAGTATGTGCAGGCGGATCAACCCGCCGTACAGGTCTTTATCTGTCATTTTTCGTGCCTCACAGCGCGATACTCAACAGCCAACCCGCTGCACCGCTGCCGACGACAACTAGCCACGGCGGGAGCTTCCAGAACATCAGTGCGACAAGGGCGACCAGGGCCAAGACAAAGTCTTGCGGCTGAAATATGGCGCTAGTCCATACAGGGTGATAGAACGCGGCCAGCAGCAGGCCAACCACCGCCGCATTGACCCCAGCCAGCGCGGCTTGCATGCCTGTATTGCGACGCAGGCGCTCCCAAAATGGCATGGCTCCCACAACCAGCAGAAAAGAGGGTGCGAAGATAGCCAGTAGGCACACAATACCGCCGACCCAGCCAGAGGGAGCGGTGCTCATCGAAGCACCAAGGAACGCGGCGAATGTGAACAATGGGCCGGGCACCGCTTGAGCCGCCCCGTACCCCGCGAGGAAGGATTCATTACTGACCCAGCCGGAGGACACCACTTCGGCTTGCAGCAGCGGCAACACAACGTGGCCACCACCGAACACTAGTGACCCCACACGATAGAAGGCGTCCACTACCACCATCGTTGGACTTGGCAGCAATTTTGCCAAGATCGGTAGGCCAATCAGCAGGGCAAAAAATAACGATAGCCAAAGTGCGCCGGCCCGGTGACTGACCGTGATAGGTAGTGGGTCGTGCTCAACAGTATGTGCTGGCTTGAACAATAGTCGGCCTATGATGCCTGCGGCAGCAATCACACCAACCTGCCCCCACGCGGACGGTACGAGCAGGACAGCACAGGCGGCAATCGCCATTATTGTGACTCTCAGCCCATCCGTACACAGGTTGCGCGCCATGCCCCATACCGCTTGGGCGACTACGGCAACGGCCACCACTTTTAGGCCATGCAACGCGCCCGGCGAAACGGAATCCCCATAGTTGGAAATGCCCAGCGCGAACAGGATTAAAGCTACGGCCGAAGGCAGCGTAAAGCCTGTCCAAGCAGCCAGCGCCCCGCTATATCCAGCCCGTGATAGCCCCAACGCTATGCCGACCTGGCTGCTTGCTGGGCCTGGAAGAAATTGGCACAGCGCCACTAAATCAGCATAGCTGCGTTCAGACAACCAGCGCCGTCGCGTGACGAACTCGTCGCGAAAATATCCCAAGTGTGCGATGGGGCCGCCGAAGGAGGTCAATCCAAGGCGTAGAAAAATAAGAAAAACCGACCATGGGCTGCGGTCATCGGTGGAGGTATTAGTCATGCGTTGGCCTACCTGATTTTCCACAGATTAATCCATAATAATCGAACTTCGATAACGAAATTCGATTTTATAGCTGCCCAAAACGACTGGAGTACCGTGCAATTCGTACTGGGTGTCGCAATGCAAGTAATCGATGTTGTGCTAGCCGCTGGGTAATCCCCCCTGAAATCAGTACTCGTCAGAAGTAGAATTTTCTCCTAATCGGATCAAGGAAATTTTGCGTGAAGACATCGCGTTTTTCGGACAGCCAAATCATTGCCATCCTCAAGCAGGCCGAGGCCGGCAGCCCAGTCCCGGAGCTGTGCCGCGAGCACGGCATCAGCTCGGCGACCTTCTACAAGTGGCGCGCCAAGTTCGGCGGCATGGACGCCTCGCTGATGGCCCGGCTACGTGAGCTGGAGGAAGAAAACCGCCGCCTCAAAAAGATGTACGCCGAAGAGCGCCTGAAGGCCGAGATCATCCAGGAAGCCATGGCAAAAAAGTGGTGAAGCCATCTCAGCGGCGCGAGATGGCGCAGCAGGCCGTTCATTCTGGCCGGGTCAGTATCAAGCAGGCGTGCCTGGCCTTCGGGGTCAGCGTCACCTGCTATCGCTACCAGCGACGGTTGTCCTCGGAAAATGCCGAGATTGCCGATCACCTGATCCGGCTTACGCACAACCAGCGTAATTGGGGATTCGGCCTGTGCTTCCTGTATCTGCGCAACGTGAAAGGCTGCCGCTGGAATCACAAACGGGTGTACCGGATCTATCGAGAGTTGGAGCTGAACATGCGGATCAAACCGCGTAAACGCATCGTGCGGGAGAAACCCGAGCCGCTGGCGGTGCCAGAGGCGATCAATCACTGCTGGTCGATGGACTTCATGCACGATCAGTTGGCCGATGGCCGCAGCTTCCGTCTGTTCAACCTGATCGACGACTTCAACCGCGAAGCCCTGGCCATGGATATCGACCTGTCACTGCCTGCGGAGCGTGTCGTGCGCGCACTGGATCAAGTCATCGAGTGGCGCGGTAAACCACAGGCCATCCGTAGTGACAACGGCCCAGAGTACATCAGCAGCAAGCTTGTGCTCTGGGCGGAAAAGCACGGCGTTCGCCTGGAGTACATCCAGCCAGGAAATCCACAGCAGAATGCCTACGTCGAACGCTACAACCGCACGGTGCGTTATGACTGGCTGGGGCATTATTTGTTCGAGTCGATCGCCGAGGTGCAGGAACATGCAACTCGCTGGATGTGGACATACAATCACGAACGACCAAACATGGCCCTGGGAGGCATCACCCCCAAACAGAAGTTGGCCCGCGCGGCCTGACCTCTACTTCTGGCGAGTGCTAAAAATGGGGGGATTACCGCTGGTTTTGTCTGCTAGCACAGTTCATTAGCAAAACACGCTTGGCCTTAGCGTACGATTTTTTCCGTTTTCTCTATTGCCCCCCTCCTGGTCACTCCGAATGCAAATAACTGGTCAAGAATGCAGCCGGCTGGTCAATAACGGCGCCAATGGGTGGTCAAGTTGCGCAATGGTTTTATCGAGTCGGATGCCTGGGAAGAGGGCTCTGAACGGAGCTAGTCGGGCTTACGTTGGTTTTTGGTTCCATTGCTCCCCAAACCCCTAACTCTATAGCTTATTGCAGCCAGGAGTTCACAGCTTCAACTCCGTACTGCTCCCGCCAAGCCTTCAGTACTTTGTGATTACCGCCCTTTGTCTCGACGACTTCACCTGTGTTGGGATTCTTGTAGACCTTAATTTGGCGCTGACGGCGTTGCACCACAACTGCAGGAGTGGAGCGAGGGGAAGGGTCAAGGATGTTAATCACATCTCTCAAGCTCATCCCGTACTCAGCTAACAGTGCCCGCAGCTTTTCCTCGAACTGAATTTCTTTTTTCAGTTCAGCATCATTCCTCAGTGCATCCAGTTGCTGTAACTGCGCTGCCAGTTGAGCTTCAAGACGTTTGAATTCTGCAAGCTTACTCACAACACCTCCTAATTATCTATTATTTAAATTTAAAGGATTCAATTTATCAGATATTCTGGGAAGAAGGAAAGCAATGGACAGATTATACTCAACAGACTGTTTGTATTCCGGATTACTCTCCTTCATCGCATTTCGTATGATCTCCCTCCGCTTCCTCCAGGTTCCTTTCCGATCTTGTTCATCTAGAGTTTTATCAGCCCCATAATAATGGAGCGCCAAACCAAAAGGCCTAAGGAATTTTTTATATGAAGTGAATGCAAGATTAGTCACTTCCAGCAGCGTCTTAAAACCGTACCCTACTGGCTTACCATATTTTGCGCTCAACATCAGTGAAATGACACTATAAAAAGGAGGCGACCAATGACTATCTGGCAAAATACCTAAAAACCTAGCAGCCCTCAACTCCCGCTTAAAAGCGCTCCATTCCTCTTTCACTTCTTGATGCGGCGTATCTGAATCGTACCTTAGCCGTTCACTAAACCAAAATGACTCGAAGCGCTCACGCAATTTTTCTAATTGCTGAGCAGTCTCTTCCTTGGCCCGCTTCGACTCTACATCAGCGAGAAAGCTTTCATAATCAAAGAAATATACCCGCTGATCTTCAACGTCGAAAGTCAACTCATCAACAAAAACCTTTTCACTCTGCCACTCGTTCACAAGCAAGCCATACTTATATGATGGAACCGGATACCAACAGTCCACCGAGAATCTTTTATTATTCCTAGACCGTAGAAGTGTTTCATCACTTACCACAAAGACATTCATATTGTTGTTGCAGAATATATCCTCTTCTGCCCGCCTAGTTTGAGACGGATCAAATGACTGGAAAACCCATATTAATGAACCACCTTCAGCGCGGTAGAACTCCCGCCGCTCAACAATTACGCTGAGAAAAGTTGTAGATAACTGTATTTCAAATGCAAACTTACGACCATTCATTTCAACCTGAACATCAGGCTTTCGCCATGAAGCCCGCTCAAGAAAATTACTTGACCGCCAAATCTTTTCTAAGCGCGGACTGGAAAAATTCGGGTCAGCGATAATGCTATCCCGAACAATTTCTTTCAGGTGCTGATGAGCGTAGCTTTCCTTAGCCCCATTATATTTTGCAGCCAGAATTTGATCTGGTGTCAGCTTGTTCTTTGTATTTACCGGACAACCACGATTTTCTTGCTCCGGCATATGCCTAAAATAGTATTTGCGATCTGTATGGCAAACAAGCTGGACGGCCGCACCACATAACTCACAGGCAAGCCAAGGACTTTCTGGATCTACTAGATATCTTCGTCGTAGTTCATTTCTGGCTTTTACAACCTCCCTGTCATGCCTGCAGACAAACGATTGCAGGTCAATTGAAAGACCTGTATCCAAATCGATGATCTCAGTGAGCTTCTGAGTTTCTGTAAGTTCGGCAATCTCAGAGATAACAGTAGTCAAGAGCGCTCTCCATCATCCATGCATGATGCGTACTGCGCTCATAGTAGCTTTTTGAGCTCGAGCTATCACTGCAAAAAGGCCCCGCAGAGCGGGGCCTGGTACTACTAGCCGCCGCCCTGCGGCGGGGTCGGGTTACGAGACGGTTTAATAGCTCGACTCACTGCGCCAGTCAGTACCTGGCGAGCACTCATCGCCAGTCCGCCCATCAAATTCTGAGGTGAGTTTTCGTACGGGTTCAGACCTGGCTCGGAGAAGGAGATCATGTTGAGCACAGTACGCGGGAAGGTCATGATGAGCTGTGCCGAAGTGACAACAACATTCCAACTCACAAGTATGATTACACCCACGAGCAACAAGCCACCGACTAGGATTCCGCCGAGGCTTTCAAGCGGACGTCCAACTTCAGCAGTGCCGGGGTCAAACATCCCCCACATCCCCATCGCGAGAGCCTGGACCATGGCCAAGCCGATGGCGCTAATTACGATCGCAGCAGCTAGGCCGCCCACCGCGAGGGCCGGGTAAAGGCCAATGAAAATCAGGGCATTCCAGCCCTTCGCCGACATTTGGGACGTGTGCTCTTCACCCTTTGGGGCGGCGAAGCCAGCGCTCCAGAGCGTGACTCCGAAAAAGGTTGTTGCCACTGCTACGAGCCAACCTATTGCTCCCATGAGTCCGTATACCGCGAAGAGCAACGGCATAACGTAGCCGATCATCCCGCCAGCGATGATCATCAAAGCACCGATTGATTTCGGAAGCGCTCCATCCGTCATCGAGGAAAGACCTGGCATGTACTGCGCAATTTTTCCCCCAGCGAAAAAACCGATACCAGTACCGACAAGCGATCGGCCCCAGGCCGCTATTGTGTGAATGTTCTGGATGCTTGGGCCTGTCGTTTCTTTCAGAATATCGAGGCTAAAAACACGTGCTAGCAACGACTTTGTAGTGCTGCCCGTATTACCTGGTTGAATTTGAGCGAGAGTTTCTTGTTCCACCACTTTCGATAGCACCTCACCGCCTGTCAAAGCCGACAGTGACGATTTAGGCATCATTTTGCTTGTAGCTCCATCTGCATAGCTGGCGGCACGGCTAAAGTCGCTCGCCGCTCGTAAAACGAAAGTACCGCCAAGCATCCAGCCCCAACTTTTCACTTCATCAAAGTACGGCTCAGCACGCTCTGCCTGGTCTCCTGCCAAAGTGTTTGCAATCGTGGTTTCAACAGTTTTGCTGTACCAGTCTGCAGTCTGAGCTGTCCAGTTGATTGATTTTTCAAAATACTCTTTATGCTCTGCCTGGCTAACGCCACCGTCTTGAAGCGACTTTGCGTAAGTCATGGCATGAGATACAAGTTGAATCCATATTTGGCGCTGTGCGGCCGCAATGCCCGCTTCAATCGAAGCGGCGTTATTCGCTTTGACCTGGGCAAACTCGTCAGAGCACGTCATCGAACTCATCCAACCCAGCTGACAAAACCACCCTTCAGTTTCGAGTTCACGCCCGATAGTGTCATCCACAGCGCCGGAGTCGATCAGACCATTGGCACCTAGGGTCACCTCGCGAGCAAGGGTGTCTGTCGGAGCGATTAGCGGGATCTGCAGCGATCGGCCAGCGGCACTGAGAAACGCCTCCGCCGCTTGCGACTGGGCATCGCCAGCGCCTGCAGGGTGAGAGTTCAAATAGACTTCATTCCAACGATTGCGCAGAGCTACCAGGGCAAGCTGTTCACCGGAGAGGCCGGCCACGACTTTCTCCTCAGTCGGATCCCTAAAAACAGCGAAGCCGGCGAGTTGCGCAGCTGACAGCTTCCAGCTATTCAGCATGTCTAGGGCAACGCCCGGATCAACATCGACGCGGAATTTTGGATCATTAAACAGGTTATGACGGTGCATCAGCTCGAATGCATTGTGCTGCATCGTGTCGCCAAAATCGGCAGCCATTTTAGAAACGCCGCCGATAAGCGCATGACCAGTTGTCAGGGTGATAGCCACCCCTCCAGCACTGGAAACAGGGACAACTGGCGCGACAAGGATCAACGCGACCACTACACGTAGCGGGTAGAAAAACGCCTCGTTACCGTCCCTGGCTCCGAAGAAGTTGCCGTTGTTCTTCAGCCGGAAAATCCCCAAGAACATCGCCCAAGAGGCGAGCACGCCAAACATCAACAAACCCAGCTGCGAGAATGCGGCGGCGAAAATTGTAAGTGGCGTTACGTCTTGCGCAACTACTTGAGAAACTTCAGGATTTTCAAATATCCAGCGCCCGAACATCCAGGTAAGCACAAGTTGCGAGAAACTATTCATTCGAGAGCTCCAAGCGAACTTTATAATCCATCGGCAAAGTGCGACCGATTAACAATGTCGGATTCTTCAAGGTATCCTTCAAGAACTGCGTAACGGGAGGGGCAGATTGTGTGTAAGCCATGTTCAATCGATAAGCGTTCTGGAACAGGATCATCAGCACAAGATTAAGAAAGACGACATTGGCGAAAACCATCATCGCCCCCGCGTCAATGTTCGACAGCAAATTGCCGACAATCAGCCCGACACCAAGGACAAGAATCAGATTGGTGAACAGTGCGACTTTGTACTTCAACCGCACGCTTTGCGTGGTAATTTCATGCTGCCGGCACATTTCATCCCATAGGCCCTTATCATCCTGTTTTGCCAGTGCGTTTGCTTCCTCGGCTTCACGTCGAATTTCCTGAACTCGTCCCCAGAGACCGCGAAGAAAATTGATTGGCAGGTTGGCCGAGGTTTTAACTTCACGAACAGCGTTCTTTGTTTGGGCATAGCCGGTCAAATAAGCTGCGACAGTCTTAATTTTGCTCATGATTCACCTCTGACGAGTAAACGGGTGGAATTGGAGTTTCAGATTCAACTGCCTTAACGTGTGTAACTGGATCGACACGGCTGATAACTTCCCGCCCTGGCACAACCAGACCAAAATAAATAATCAAACCAATACCGATGGCGCGAGGAATTTTCACTTGGGCTTCTTTAAGCAGCATCTTTAATCTCCCGGCTCAGGATCTGCTCAACAGTCACCGCGAGAGCCGCGATGACGTGCCCGTCATGCTCGCAGCTTGGTGGTAGTTCTACAGCTTTGACTTGGATCTCGCGTAGAGCGGCAAGAGCGCGTTGGATATCTGGTAGTGACATAAATAGAAATTTCCGAGGCTGAAGTAAACCCACGCCAAAACAATAAAACACACCAACACCCAAATCTAATTACATCTAACTAAAAGTAAAAATGCTTTTACAATTGCGAGAGCATATAAAATCAACGGCTAACGAATATTCTCGAACCAACTTCTGATAACATGATTAATTCTAACTATCGCCCACAAAAAAGCCCCTAGCGAGGGGCTTATGCGAAGAGGATTCAATCTAATACCTGCGGATTATTCCGGTTACTTCGTTGAAAAATTCCTGAGGATTTTCACCGTGAGTAGATGTTTCTCCAGTGGCGACATATGCTTTCCAGGCCCCATCACTGTAAATGAACTTAAAGCCTTCAGAGCTGGCGGTGCGGCGGCGATAGCCGCCTAGGTTGTCGACCGGGCGAATTTTTTCACCCCCGTCAACCACGAGCGAGAGATAGCCAGTGTCAGGGTTCGCCGCCTCATTCCAGAACGTAAGCTCTATTCGTTTTGCCTTCGGCGTCCCGAGCGCTTCCTCCAAATACTGCGAGGTCTTTTCACTGTAAACAGCATCTGTAGTAGCTGCTTTCGGCATGACTTTATTTCCTGTCGACTCACCGCAACCAATCAGGGCGGTGAGAACCATAACTACCAGGGAAATTTTGATTTTCATGATGTCAGTCCTTTTTAATTCTTGATGCTCAAGCGGATCGCGTGAATCGCGTAACCAGAGATTCTGTTTTTTTGCTGTACCCGGATAACATCCGTTTCCACGTACCCTTTCGGCGCACGATCAACATTACCGTTGAAAACGATTGCTACCGGGGTTCTAACTGTCGCGGTGTAGCGTTTCAAGTTACCCACGGTTTTAACGCCTTCCTGGGTAACCCGGCCAGGGCCGGTGTTTACAGCTAGCACCAGTGCTGCTTTGGGGCTTTTCAGCTGATCCAGGATACCTACGCGCTGCAGGCTCGAACGCCAATCCCTGTATGCCGGATCTGTGAGGCATTCAACGTGTAGTTCTTGGAGTTGACGCTCGTGCGCGCCGTAATTCAACTCGAAGGCCTTCACCACGCAGCCATTTGCGAACTCAAAGAGCGGGAGATGGTGAAGCGTGTCGTTCGCCGCCTCAGCCTGGACGGTGGCCAGCATTACCACCGCAGGCAGGACTCCTTTCAATCGATTCATATCAGCAGCGCTCACTGATGAAAACCAATGCGTCATTAATTGATGCGAAACTACCCCAGTCCGTGGGGCGATCCCAGGCGCCACCATCGAGACAGCTGACAATGTATCTAGTACCAGACGGGACTTCGCGGGTCTCGATGTAGGGGCGGCACGACCACCGCTCAAGTTCCTCCGAGGGTCGTGTACTAATGTCTCTATTACTGAAATTTGGTGGAAGAGCTGGATTGATCAGTACTCCACCCTCAACTTTCTCTGCGTAAAAGGCAAACCCGGACTCTTGAAAGGTAAACCGGCTAAGTGGCCGGGCAGCTGAGTTTTTTAGCTCAACCTGACATTGAACTCTACTTAAAAAATGGTGAGCACGCTCACGCATTATCTCCAGTTCATTCAGATCCAGTTGGCCCAGGACATCATCGTCAAAGAAATTCATAACACGCTCCTGTTTAGTCGAATGAATGGAACAAGGCGTTCCGAAGGGCCAGATTTAACTAGCATCATTCTGAGAAACAGCGAGCATCCGACAGGACGTTTCTTTTTCTTGCCGCAACCCCCCTGTCGCTGATCCTGAGGGCATTGGTGCGCAGCTTTGCTGCTGCGGATTACTACATGACTTGATTATCGCGACAAGAACATAAACACACAAGTAAAAACAACAACAAAGCCATGATAAATATATATCAAATTAAAGCCACTGATATATAATTCAAGCAAAGGGTGTCTATCGGCCGCACCATTATGAAATTAAATCGAAATAATTCCCTTGATCTTGTTAAGTGGATTGCATTGCTATCCATGATAATTGACCATGCCTGGTATGTCCTCCCCGCTGAATCACAAGAGCCTTTTCGATGGATGCGTATCGTCGGGCGGCTTGCATTCCCCTTGTTTTGTCTCTCGATCGCAGCGAACGTGTATCGACAACCTACTGAGTACCCTGGTGGATGGAAATATCTCGGCGGCATGATTTTATTTGCACTTATCAGTCAGCAACCTTATTCGAAATTTTTCGAAGGGAATTATTTAAACATCTTATTCACATTAGGCTTAGGACTTGTAATTGCTCAAGCAGTACATCACAGGACTGCAACTCTTATCGCCGCGGGCACCGTCGCACTGGCAATCACAGTGGCTTATCGACCGATCGTGAGCTACGGCCTTGCCGGCGTACTGCTGCCGGTCATTCTATTGGCAGCTCTCCAGGCGCGCGAGCTTGAAATCCGAATTGCCACGTGGTCGCTTGCAGCTCTGATCACAGCTATTGCAAACGCAGGCAGCGGGATCCTGATCATTTCAGATTTGCCGACCAAGGCCCAGGCCGGTATCTGCGCCGCTGCACTGGCGCCGCTGCTCGGACTGGCGCTACTGCAAGTCCGCGTGCAGTCGATCAGGCCGGTCGGCAGCTGGATGTACCCTCTTTATCCGATTCATATGCTGCTACTCAGCTCGTTATCACTCGCCAGGATCTGATACGGCGAAGCCGCCACACCGGTTCTCAACCCGTCCCCTTCCCTTCTGGGGGCTTCTCGCGCCGTAGGCGCATTCAAGCGGAGGCATAGCCTCTGCGCTGTCTACCTGCTTCTTATGTAAATACATGTAATACATGTAAGTGAAGCGAAACTGCTCTGCAGCTCTAGTGCCGCAAGGCATCCAAAAATTCCTCGGCGCAGCTAGTACGAACTTTTGCGCAGCTAGTACGAATATCGGGGCAGCTGGTACGAACCGTTCAAGCGGCCTGGCGCAGTTAGTACGAACCTTGTGGATAAGTCAGTTCTGCCCTTTGAGCCCAAGGTTTCCGGAACTACCTGGATTGAATTTGTGGCTTAGCACAAGGCAAAGCGCTTTCGCAGTTAGTACGAACCCTGTGAATAAGTCGCCATGCGTATCTTTTTTATCAAAACCCGACGAACGGTTGCGGTCTAGATAAATCAATACCTTACGAAAATAGGCTCTCACTAAAGTTTTACTCAAGCAATTTCAATAATAAAACATTAACAGTTTTCAAAAATGTGCACTCATTGACTGCGCATCTCGGATTAGCAAAATTGACTTAGCCCCATGCAGTTCCGAGGAATATCCATGAAAAATTTAAAGCGCCAACCACTCTCTACGATCGCAGAAATCTGCGAGTACCTGCATATCGGAAAGACAACTTTTTACCGCCTATCCGCGACCCCTGGTTTTCCTGAGGCTATTCGTTTCAATCAGCGCATAGTTCGCTACGACCTTGTAAAGGTGATCGACTTTATCAAGTCCGAACCTCTTAAAGAATCGGCTTAAGTTCTCGGCACTATTTTTCATGAATCATCTAAGTGGCGCACACGCTAAAGAGTTGAAGTCGAGCAAGTCCGCTAATTCGACCTTCAAAATACTTCAAAGCCATACTGATAGACTGGCTTCGAACAGTGAGCTTTGTAGGGGCTTGCTCAGAGAGCTTGAGACTGGGCTATTACCGCCGCTTACAGAGATCATCACAATACCCTCTTTACCCCAACGAGCTTCAGCGATGCCCACGGCCTGGGTGCGTACGTCGCTATTTGTTAATCAGCCACAAACAAAAGCAAAATTTCTGATAAATCAAGTTCTAGAAAGCTACGACACTATCAGAATCGAATATACTGGTGAGCAGCTTAATATGTTTGACAATGACGTATATATTGAAATTATACGTCTAGCTCAAGGTCGTGCACCGGGCGAAAAAATACTATTCAACAGACACTCCCTTTTACGCGCCCTAGGAATATCTGGAGGGAAGAAGAACTACGAGGCCCTGCATAAGTCTCTGCAAAAGCTCAAGGGAAACACTATCAAAATAACAAAATTTAAGACTGGCTACGATGCATTCAGTCTAATCGACCAATTATCCTGGGACGAGGAAATTGGTTGCTGGCGGTTCTCGATAGGCGATATTGTTATTGACATGCTCAGTACCGAGCTTTCTTATATTGACCTTGATATTCGCCAGAACCTCACAACCCCTTTGTCGAAGTACCTACAGAATTACATGTCGGCCGGGCTGCCAGGTGAGCGCGAGGTAAAAGTCGATAACTTGATGAGATTAAGTGGCACTACTAGCCAGCTTAAAGATTTCCTCGGAAAGGGAAGAGGTCTCACTAAGGCTCTGGATGAATTGAAAGCAGCTGGATTCCTTCTCAGCTACGCCATTCATAAAAACAAGAACGGCGAGTATATTGTCAGATGGAACCGCAGTGCTCACCAAAACTCCAAGCGCCACACAAGCGCTTACTAGCCGAGCACTTTACTAAGAGCCGCTTCGAATCCAGCCATTGCCTTTAGCTTCTCGGGTAAGTAGGCCTCCGGATTATTGCGATAGTGCTGTCCAACCACACCAGTCTGGCCATGTGATTGCAGCAAGTCGCTAATCTGGTTCTCAACTCCGTAGCGCTGCATCAGCTGTGCGCACGTACGGCGTAAATCACGCGGCGTGAAGTGTGGGATCTGTTCGCCATTGATCTTCCCGTGCTTTGAGGCAAGCCAGTCACGCACTGCATGCGACGGGCTTGTCGTCGCAATAGGTTTCTTTCCGGTCGTCGTCCAAATAAAGTCGTGACGGCCTGTAAGCGGCTCTACTTCTTCAAGCAGTTCAATAGCGCGTTTTGATAACGGAATAAGGTGGACCCGGCGAACGCCCCCACGCCCCTTGGCGTCGATCAGACGGAGCGTCCTCTTCTCGCTGTCGTAACTCGTCCAGGGCTCGCGGGAAACCTGATCGATCCGCTGTCCCCCGGTCGCGATCACAAACTTGAGAAGCCTGGCCATTACAGGGCCCACCTCGTCAGTTTGCGTAATCGTCTGCCAGAAATGCTTGAGCTCAGCGTCGCTAAGCACTCGGGTCTGTGCAGTTGCTTTATGCTCCTTTGGCAGTAGAGCTACTGGGTTGAGCTCAAGCGCAAACGACTTCCTGCTCGTGCGAGACAACGAGTGCTCTGCCGTCAGCCCGTATTGATATGCGGCATGGAGGTATGCACGAACCTTATCCGCCATCCCTTTCGACCCGCGGTCCCAGATCGGTAGCAGGATCTGTCTGATGTGGCCCGGCCGAACGTCGCGAGCCTTCATTTCTGCAACGTCTGGGTTTGCTTCTTCCAGCTCGACTCGCAGAACTCTCTCTAGCTCAGCGACTTGCGACTCGCGCACTGTTCCACGCCGGCTGTCGATGTAATCATTAAAAAGCTCCGCTAAAGATCCGCGCGCGGCCTCGATAGCTCTCAGACGTACCTGCTCAGCCAGAGCCAGTTCGCTGGCATGCCTCTCTGCCTCAGCCTGTTTTTCTAGGAAGGCTAAGTGCGCTTTCACATCGCCATGCTCGTAGGCAACTTTCGCAAGCTCCCAGGCGCGCTCACGGATCTTAGGTAATGTAAGGCCGGCACCCCGAGCTCCAGTTTTGCAGCTCCCGATTTTCACCAGATAGCTCTTACCATCTCGACGGTAGCGAAAGTATGCTGACGGCGGTGCCTCGCCAGGACGTTTGAAGAGAATTGCCCCCATGCCTCGACCAGGTAAGCTTTCGGTAAGGGGAGCGCCCTCAGGCTGCATCCCCTTAAGCTTCTGGTCGTTGATAACCGATGCCATTTCTACCTACCCCGAGCTCACTGGTCACCGCTTTGGTCACCGTTTCTTGATGTGTTCAACGGTACTCAATGGAACTATCTGATACAACAAAAACCACGAACCGCCTATAAATCAAGGGCTACCGTGTGCAGGGGGAGCTCTATGAAACCATACGGAACCTTTAAGCAAGTCCCTTGTAATCAGTAGGTCCCGGGTTCGACTCCTGGTGCCGGCACCATACAAAACGAAGCCCTCGTAGAAATACGAGGGCTTTGTTGTTTCTGGGGTTTAGAGAACCGGTCTTAGTGACCCGCGCTCTGCCACCCCGCGCTTGGCCATTTCATTGCGCCAACCTGCGCCCGTCCGTTTCTTCCGGAAAGAGACGGGCGCTCCTACCGCTGCTGCAGCCCAACTCGTACAAGGTTTTGCGGCATTTCCCCTCGCGACAATCGGCGTGACAAACACCGAAGTCACCAGCAACAGCGATGCAGATGATGGTGCCGCAGCCCAGGGAATGGACTGCACCTGACTGACAGTCAGGCATGCCCCGGTCATCGCCTCACTGCCTTCACCCGACTCAGGTTCTCGCGGCATTGGTCTCGTCAGCCAGTGCAGCCTCCACCCGCCCACTTCCTCGGAAGTGCTCAGGAGGCCAGATCATGAAATGCCCAAGCTCCCGGTCGTAAAGAGCCGCCAGTCCCGCGTTAGTGGACAACCCTCACAGGTCGCAGGGGCCTTGATCCCTGATAACACTCAGCATTCTTGGCGGGATGACGTGGGGAAAGTTTCAAAGGTTTTGGGTTCGAGAGGAGTTTGATCATGGGATTGGTGGGTAGGCGAGATAGGCGCAATTTTGGCTATGGACGGCAACTGAGCTATGCCGGGCCGCAGGCACTACGTGATCTGTTTGGCGGTGGGCATTACGGCACAGTCAAGGCGCATAGTGACCGGTGGCAGGCGTTTGTTCGGTGGTGTAGGTCGGAGGATGGACCAGGGTTTAACGACGCGCGGCAAATTGATCGGCAGACGTTGACGGACTATGCAATGCATCTTCGTGGTTTGGTCGAGCGCGGTGACCTGGCCATCGCCACGGCGCAGAACAGATTGTCCAGCGTGAACCGGACCATGATTGCGCTTCGCGGTGATCAGTATGTGAAAGTGCAGAGTCCGAGCAAGGCGTTAGGGATGCAACGGACCAGCGTTCGAGTGTTGGCGCCACAGGGCCAGGATAGAGATCAAGTGGCCCAAATCGTCGAGGCGCTTCAAGACCAGCATCCTCGTGCAGCCGCCATCGTCCATTTAGCACGGTCGACCGGCATGCGATTGCGCGAAGCTATTCTGGCCGACCTTCCGCGTCTCACGCGTGAAGCCAAATCCCTCGGCAAGATCAATATCCAGGACGGCACCAAAGGCGGCCGCAGTGGGGCCACCGCGCCGCGTTGGATCAATGTGGATGAGTATGTTCGTCAGGCGCTCAGCCAAGCAGCAGGTGTGTCGCCCTCAGGTAGCCGGAATCTGCTCGGGCAGAATGAGAGCTACGTTGATTTTCACCGGAGCGTGGTGCGGCCGGCGCGCGCCCCTTCATCGTCACGACCTTAGGGGATTTCATGAGTTGCGTGCGGCGTACGCCTGTGAGCGCTACGAACAAATCACCAGTCATCCTGCGCCAGTTAACGGTGGGAGGTGCAACTGGCTTGACCCACAGCTTGACCGAGAGGCTCGGATGCAAATCAGCTATGAGCTAGGACACGGGCGAGTCGACGTGCTGGGCTCCTATATTGGAGGCCGAGCATGACCAAGCCATTGGATATGGGAGTATTTCTGACCGGAATGCTGACGGGCGCGCACGCCACGCGTGAGCGCCACATCAGTCAAGCGAAGACCGTTCAGGCAGCCATCTTTAACCGCTGGAGGCTAGACAATCCGTGGACGTGGCAGCGAAAGCATGTTGTTTGGTTTTTGGCACATGAGATCAAAGATACTGCCCCTGCGACTCGCTACTACTATCAATTGACAATTAACCTGATTGCTCTACGTATGGGGAAATCATGGTTCGGGAAACCAATTGCCTGATCAGTACCAGCCCTTATAAACACCATTAGAGTCCAGCGACCAACGGGATCTGCTCATCCAACAATATCAGTTCCTAGCGAGCTTGCTACGCATGGGCCGTGCCTAGCTCAGGACGCCATCAACGGACGGCATGTCAGCCGCGTGTTTAGATATCAATTTTAGTGGCAATTTGGCATGCTCCCGAGCATCCACGCTAAGGAAAGCTGACATTGAAAATTTCCATGCACGATGCCGCATACGGTGATTCAATTCTCATCAGCGGCGCCTCGACCAAAATTTTAGTGGATGGTGGAACTGCGAAGTCCTTCGCTGACTGGTCGCCTTCGTTAGAGGGTGTCGATACGCTAGATGCCCTGATAGTTACTCATATTGATAACGACCATATTGGCGGAGCAATCAAGCTGCTCACATCAAAGCACGCAACTAAAGTAAAAGAAGTTTATTTCAATGGCATTAACCAAATCCTAGATGTGGAGGATTGTGATATTGGTGATCGTAGTGACGATCTAGAATTATCCGCAATCATAGCAAACACCACGTCTAGAGACGAAGACCAGTTGATAGGGTATTCTGAAGGCACATCGTTATCCTTAATATTACAGCAGCAAAATATCCCCTTAAATAAAGCAACCGAAGGCAGGCAAATCCACAGAACGAGCCTTAATAAAAACATAATAATAGGAGAATTTGAAATTGAACTGATAGGCCCAAGCAGAAAGAGCTTGTTAAAAATCCAACAAAAATGGCTTGAACTATTAGAAAGTAAAGAAATCAAAAGACGCCTTATCAGCCCAAGATATAGCGTTGCATTCGAAAGCTTTATCAGCTCGATTGATACCTCAGTAAAGCATGATGAGGAAATTTCAAGTCTAAGTGAAAACATAGAGCATTTGGCAAATCAACCATTTACTAATGACACATCACCCCCAAACAAAAGCAGCATCTCTTTCCTTCTAAAAACTGAAAACAAAAGCATTTTAATGCTCGGAGATTCCGACGCAGAGACTATAGAGGCATGGTTGAACTCGAAGTCTGCAGATAGCATCACAGTTGATGCGGTAAAGCTACCCCATCACGGAAGCCGAAATAACTTTAGTGCTAACTTAGTACGCAGAATACGCACTGCGAACTATTTAATTTCTACTAATGGCGATAAATTTTCACACCCTAACATTGAGACCTTAGCTAGAATCATTAAGTTTTCTCCTGACCGCGAGGCAAAAATACTACTAAACCACGAAATCCCCCACCTCACAAACTCCTTCCTGAGCAACGCCAACAGTTATGAAGGAAATATCAGCATCCACCAGGGCATAAAGGAATTTGAGCTTTGAGTAATGCACTGACTGACGAGTACAAACTCGATAACGTCTTTATCCTAGAAGCCTATGACGACCTAGGTGAACCCATTTCAACAGGCAGTTGCTTTTCGGTGGGTGCGTCTATTTTTTTTACATCTTGGCACGTCGTCAAAAATGCCTACACGCTTCGGATTTTCCAAAGTAGAGATGATTATTTTCGTCAAGAGTTCCATGCCGCTAAATGTGTTTTTTACGATAAAGAAACTGACTTCGCAATACTGTCATCAGACAGCCTTACGATCAAATCAAAAATTGAAATAGGAATATACAAAGCTGAGCTGAATGATGAGGTAAAAGCTATAGGGTACGCGGCCGAAAAAAGCAGATTGCATTTCCCTATAACTAGTAAAATATCAAACGTCTTTGATTTCTCTACAACATATAAATATGACTTTGAGTTTGGAAAGCCGGCTGAGCTAGACAAAGCAAATGGCTTATCCGGGGGGCCAGTATTCTTTAAAGGCTACGCTATTGGCTTGCTTGCACTGCAAACTGTGGGATCGGCATTGCAAGCAGTATCTTTCCATACAATATTTGAACGGCCATCCGCTCTTGAAGCCATTGAAAGCCAAGGGTTGGTTATAACCGGTGGTGACGAAATATCCTATGATAGGCCAGACCATCCTGAAAGCCCATTTGTTGTCTCAATAGACTGTGCCGCTTCGGATCCAAACATAAAGGGACTAGATATAGGATTTGATCTTGGCGAATGGCGCAGTCAGAACCTGATTGATCAAACGCTCAACTGGATCGAAGACTACGCGCTGACCCCGAAGCAAAAAAAAGCTTTGGGGCAACACAACTTCAAAAGAATTCAAAGTGCAAAAAGAAACTTCCAGATTGGCAACCCAGCAGCAATGGCCGATTTATTCTTACACATCGCGATTCGCCAAAATTATAAAACCATCCCTATTATTTCAAATGTAATAACGGTAGATGGCGAGTCTGTGTTTTCCTGCTCGCATATCGTTATTTATAGAGGCAAAGTTGAGCTATGGCTTGGAATCTCTGCTATGGAGGTTTCCATGGAGCAAACAGTAAAGGAGGCTATTCACAGAGTTGACTCCATCATACGTTCCGGAGGAATCCAAGACCGGTTGGTTGTTATATTATCAGAACTAGACCCTACTTGGCCGTATATAAAAAAGCTGGAAAAATTATCAAACTCCAACCTCAAATTAACTGACAAAATTGATAAGATAATTATACCTATGTTTTTATCAAGCAATGCAGACTTGATAAATAATTATGACCCAAGCAATTTTTCAAACTCATTTCAAAAAGATATAGATGAGTGCAGGGAAAGGGTTGCTGGCGCCTACAATGCTCGAATCGTTCCCTTGATCAACCTCCGCATCTTTCTATTTCCGGTCGACAACATACACGAGTTACATACGAAATTTGTTAAGGAGTTCGAATTTTGAATACGGAAATTTATAACAACCTTCGTAAGCAAATCGACAACTCTGCTTTCACCGGATGGCAAAGGTTATTCGTTGAACTTATAAATCTATACAACTTACATGATGACAATCAATTCTTGATTCAGGACCTGACGCTGAGATGCCTAGAGAGGCGTGGGGAATTCAAACAGCTTCATGGTCTGTTGAACATATTGATTTCCGAGCTAGGTTTGTTCCCGTACTTAGATCCAGATCTGATGACGTCGAAAGACAGCATAAGGATGAATATTTTTAAGTCGCCTATAGCTGGCGATATAACATTCCACCTAAAACAGGCTGAGATTTATTACAGGATTGTAAATGGAGATAACATCGTACTCAGTGCACCTACAAGCTTCGGAAAAAGCTTAGTTATAGATGCTCTCATCAGCTCTGAAGAATACGACAACATTGTGGTAGTAGTCCCAACCATAGCTTTGATGGATGAGTTACGAAAGAAATTTAGCAAATATAAAGAAAACTACAAGATAATCACTCAGTCCTCTCAAGAGCCAGCGACAAAAAATCTATATATCTATACTCAAGAAAGGGTCTTGGAATGCAAGAACCTTGAACGAGTAGACTTCTTTATTATCGATGAGTTTTACAAATTAGCACCTCTCAATACATCTGACTATCGAAGCGACAGACTAAATCTGGCATTTCACAAACTTTTTAAAATGTGCAGTCGCTTTTACATGCTCGGCCCCAACATTAATGGCCTGGCCGAAGGCATAGAAGACAAACTAAATTGCAATTTTGTAAAATATGACAATTACAAAACTGTAGTAGCTAACGAATATCGCTACATTATCCGTGAAGATGGGAATGATAAAGAAAAAGACATTGATCGCGACGCGCACTTAGTCAATATTTTGCAAAAAATCGGTCAAAACGAACAGACTTTAATTTACTGCAAGACTCCAAAACGAGCAGCCTCGCTAGTAAAAAAGATCATGAAACTCAGAGAGAACCAAGAGATAAGAAAAGGAGAGTTTTCTGACTGGCTGAGAGAGACATATCACGATGACTGGTCGATGGCAGACGCAGTGGAACGCGGGATTGCCTGTCACCATGGCAGACTTCCTCGTGTCGTCTCCGGGTATGTGGTGGAAGCGTTCAATGAAAAGCTCATAAATATTTTGGTTTGCACCTCAACTTTGATTGAGGGTGTTAACACAAATGCTAGAAGCGTCATAATTTACGATGACTGTATTCGAGGGACCACCCAACTGGATTCGTTCACTTTTAACAATATCTCTGGACGTAGTGGGCGTATGTTTGAACACTTTGTTGGAGATATACATGTTATTGGACGAAAACCATCAGCAGAGCTTCCTTGGATCGACGTCCCAATAGTGACTCAAGATGACTCCGCCTCTAGACCCATGCTGCTAAGCATAATCGACGAGCTAAGCACCGAACAAAGGGCTAGTTTATCGAGATATACAACTCAACAATATGTACCTATCACTTTACTTAATAAGCATCTCGGTGTTCCTCCGGAAAGGATAATAAAATTCGCAGAAGCCTTAATGGAGAAATGTGGCGCCTGGAACTCAATTATGGCATGGACGGGAAAATTCCCAACTAGCGAGCAACTAAGACACCTATGCAACATCATGTTCGATCACTTCGCAATATCACGAATGGGCGGAGGATGCGTCAAATCAAAAAAGCAGCTGTTTTATAGAGTGCTCAACATTGTAAATAGAAAAGAAGACAAAGATCTAATTCAAAGCGAATATGATTTTTGGTCCCCACGAAACGCGGAATATGAGATTGATGACGCAGTGCAAAGCGTTTTCGATTTCAAAAGAAACTTAATTGGCTACAACCTCCCTAAGATTATTTTGGCGATAAACGACGTACAGCGCTTAATATTTTCTCGATTCAATTACCGTTGTGGCGACTACGCAGCTTTTGCCCACTCTCTAGAAGCAATGTTTTTACCACCTTCAATTGTGGCTCTTGAAGAGTTTGGAATACCAACTCGTGTAGCACAAAAAATATACCAAATTAGCAACGTCGGCGAGGACGCCACCGTAGATTTAATCCTAGAGCAGGTAAGATCGCACCCGGGTCTCTACATATCGAAATTTGATGATTTTGAAAAAACTCTCCTGAACCGAGCAATTCAATATCTTTAACGCTGACTCCTATCCGTGAGATTTATCCGGCCACCTCCAGCTATCGAGTTAGAACCGGGTTGATTACGGCATGATCAACCCTCCCTAATGACTTGTCAGCAACTAAAAGCGTCGCCACTCATTACGATAACATGTTAGCACCTGATCAAATTTAACCGAAAACGTACAAAGCGGAGGGGAATTTGCAAAAGGATAATTTTAGAGATATTGAAAGACTACACATCAGATAAATCGTTTTTGAAACAGTAGCTTAAATTGCAGTTCGACTCCTGGTGCCGCACCATACAAAACGAAGCCCTCGTAGAAATACGAGGGCTTTGTTGTTTCTGCCGTTTGATCTTTTATGCGACAAGAGTGTTCGGTCAGTCAAACTCCGTCGACTCAGAAAGCCCCTCCCAAGCATCAATCTCCGCCTCAAGCCGCGCAATCTTCTCCCGCACCAACCTCACCGCATCCTTACCCAATAACAAATGAACCGGCGGTTTCTCTGCCGCCACCAGGGTCAACAATGCCTGCGCTGCCTTGTGCGGATCTCCCGCCTGCTTACCACTCTTCTCTTCACGCGCCTTGCGGACCGGATCGAACACCGCGTCGTACTCACTAAAAGCGCGGCCCGATCGAATCATCGAGCGCCCTGCCCATTCGGTACGAAACGAGCCCGGAGCCATGGCCGTCACGTGGATACCCAGGCTTTCCACTTCTTTGGCCAGTGCTTCACTGACGCCTTCAAGGGCGAATTTGCTGCCGCTGTAGTAGGCGATGCCCGGCAAGGTGATGTAGCCGGCCATGGAGGTGATGTTGACGATGTGCCCGCTGCGTTGCTCACGCATGCCGGGTAGAACCGCCTTGATCATCGCGACCGCGCCAAACACGTTAACGTCGAACTGGCGCTGCATTTCCGCCAACGGCGACTCTTCGAGAATCCCCTCATGGCCATAACCGGCGTTGTTCACCAGCACGTCGATCCGGCCTACTTCGCGCAGGATTTCGGCCACCAACGGATCAATTGCCGGGTAATCGGTGACGTCGAGCACGAATGCCCTGGCGCGATGGGCGTCCAGCGCCTCGAACGCTGCACGTTCGGATTCGCGCCGCACCGTGCCGACCACCGTATGCCCCGCCGCCAGCGCTGCTTGCGAAAAGGCCAGGCCGAAGCCTGAGCTGACCCCGGTAATCAGGAAAACCTTGTGGACGTGGGTGTTCATGGTGCGTTCTCCAAATGAAAACGCCGTCGATCGTGATCGACGGCGCTGCGGACAGTCAGGTCAGGTCTTAGTGACCCGCGCTCTGCCCACCATCCACGTGCAGGATTTCGCCAGTCACAAAGTTGGCGCTGTCCAGGTACACAACGGCCTGCGCGATGTCGCTGATTTCGCCCATGTGGCCGACCGGGTGCAGAGCGCCCAGTGCTGCGTGGGTTTCTTCGCCGTGCATCGGGGTTTTGATGATGCCTGGGGAAACCGCGTTCACCCGAATGCCGCGCTTGGCGTATTCGATGGCCAGGGATTTGGTTGCCGCGTTCAGGCCACCTTTGGTCAGCGAAGCCAGTACCGATGGCACGCCGTCGATGGCGTGATCGACCAGGCTGGTGGTGATGTTGACGACGTGGCCGCTGCCTTGTTTTTCCATCTCGTTGATGGCGAGTTGGGTGATGTAGAAGAAGCCGTTCAGGTTCACCGACAGCACATTGGCGTAGTCTTCAGCGGTGTACTGGGTGAACGGTTTGGCGACGAAGATACCGGCGTTGTTGATCAGGGTGTCGACGCGGCCGAAACGTGCGATGGCTTCACGGATGACTTTTTGAGCGACTTCCGGGTTACCGATGTCGCCGGCCACAGTGAGGATGTCCGGATCGGTGGATGGCTTGATCGAACGCGAAGTGGCGACAACTTTGTAATCCAGATCACGGAATGCCTTGACCATGCCTGCGCCGAGACCTTGGGAGGCGCCAGTGATAACGATGACTTTTTTCGAATTGCTCATGATGAACCTCTACTGATAAATAATGGTTTAAAAAGTAATGAATCAGGCTTCGGCGGGTTCCTTCGCCATTTGTCTCAACATCTGCTCGTAGTACTCGACCGACTGTGAACCCGACACCAGGTGACGACCGTTAAGCACCATGGCCGGAACCGAATTGATGCCGTGTTGCTGGTAAAACGCTTCAAGTTCACGCACTTCTTTGGCGAACGCGCCGGACGCCAACACGTCTTGAGCCGCTGCCGCATCCAGTCCCGCTTCTGCTGCCAAACGAACCAGCGTCTCGCGATCGCTCGGGTTCTGGCCGTCAGTGAAGTAAGCGCGTAGCAGGATCTTTTTCAGTGCAACCTGCCGCCCTTCCTGCAACGCCCACAACAGCAACCGATGCGCATCAAACGTGTTGTAGAAGTGGCTGCGCTTCTCCAGATCGAAGGTGAAACCGATGGCCTTGCCGCGTTCGATCTGCATGGCTTTACCGGCGGCGACGTCTTGGGCGGTGCGGCCGTATTTGCGCATCAAGTGCTCGACGGCTTTCTCGCCTTCCGGCGGCATGTTGGGGTTCAACTCGAAGGGCTTGTAGGTCAGCTCTACCGAGACTTCACCGGCCACGTTCGCAATTGCCTGCTCTAACGCCGTCGCGCCCAATGCACACCAAGGGCACACCACGTCGGAAATGAAATCGATGGAGACGGATGCAGTCACGACTTGCCCTCCTTCTCAGCCAGTTGCTTGCGGTACTGGGTGGTGGTGATGCCGGCGTAACCCCAGTTATCGGTGTCGACTTCTTCGATCACGATGTGGGTCAGGTGCGGGTCCTTCTTGAGGACGCGTTGCAGTGTTTCAGTGATTTCAGCGATCACCTGAGCTTTCTGCTCAGAGGTAACGCCATCGCGGGTAATGCGTACGCTTACGAAAGGCATGAGGAAGATCTCCAGTGACCTGCTCATCGGGATGATGGGTAGGTGTTGGAGCTCAATGTAGGAGTTTGGGGGGTGGGGATAAAGGTGGGGGCGGGAACATCATTCGTTACGTGGTGTAATGACTAGCTCGAGATATGCGCTGAAAAAATGGAACAGTGATCTTTAAATGGCCAGATTGGTTACGTGAAACAAATCTGGCCTTTCCCTAGTCCTAGACTGCTTGCAGGTCACGCAAAGCCTCAGGATGCTGACTCGCAACACGCAGCAGCGTTTGCGCCGCACCCGTCGGTTGCCGACGCCCTTGCTCCCAATCCTGCAACGTTCGCAAACTGACTCCAATCAGTTTAGCGAACGCACTTTGAGAAATACCCACTTTGGCACGCGCTTCAGCAGCTGCTGACAGCGGCACCTCTGTCACGCGAGCCGCTTTGCCGGCTTTCATTTGACGTACAGAGTCCAGCAAGTCCTGCTGGAATTGCTCCAGTTCATTGACCATTGCTGATTTCCTCCTTCAGTTGCTTAAGGAAGGCTGCGGGTAAATTGTCGAATTTCGCCTTGGTATAGGCGATAAGCAACCAGATAGAGCCTTCTGAAAGCGTGTTGTAGTAACTAACACGTGTACCACCTCGTTTGCCCATCCCGCTACGGGACCAACGAACCTTGCGCATACCAACGCTGCCAGGAACCACATCGCCGGCCAACGGGTTAGCCGCCAGCCAGGTAATGAATTCATGGCGTTCGCCATCGTCCCCAGATGGATTCAGCGTAACGCTTGAAAATTTCGGTTTCGATAATCGTGAAAATGAGCCCGACCATACGGCTTTGCCGTACAGCTGAGCAATGCTCGATCGTCTGATCTCTACCCTGAAATTTTCCACCCACGCCACCACCTAGCCACGATTGCGCATCCGCAGCCCTCAAGCTACCTTCAACCCGTCGCTGCCAATTCAGCGACCGGGCCTGAGAACCCGGGTAATATGTAGGCGCACGAGCGCCCCAAATCACGATTGTCGGCGTTTTTTTGTGCCTGCATTTCCGTGTTATGGCGGCTGTGCGTGGGAGACCTTCGGGTCTGCCGGTTTCCTACATTTCCGGTTCTCAGCCTGCGCACAGCTGTCACCCATTCGCCTGAGAACGAACGTGGTAGCGCTCACTTAATGTAGGAGATTGCTAATGCCCGGTATCAATCCGTTCAAATTTATTTCTGCTTCACTGGTCACCACCCACCATCGCCCAAAAAACGGAGGTGCCCAATGACCAACCCTCAAGATCTAAAAACCATTGGCCTGACTCCCTTCTCCTATCACGACAACCAACCTCTATTCCGAATCAATCGGGATGTCCCGATCATCCGAGCGCTTCACCACGCATCAGATCTGCTCCACATCTCCAAATTGCTGGCATCAGACGCAGCCATGATTCGCGATTCCGACCGGCATGCCTGGGCGTCGCATTTTTTACAGGATATGAGCAAGGCAATCATTGATGATGTGGCGAAGGTGCTTGATGCGCCGGGTAGCAACTGCAGCCAGTGACGTTGTCTCTAAATCGCACGCATAAAAAGCCCCGAATCAATCGTAATGCTGTTCACTTAAGCGCGCTCTTGGATCGTGCATACCTTTGTGGCGAGCGAGCTTGCTCGCGCTGGGCTGCGTAGCGGCCCCAAAAATCTGACAACTATTGCCGAGTTTTGTGAGTGCTACGCACTCAAGCGGGAGCAAGCTCCCTCGCCACAAGTTTCCTTTGATTCAAGACACTCTTAAGTGAACAGCATTACAAATCAATCGGGGCTTTTTGCATTCAATGCGTCCGCTTCGCAGCGCATGAGGCCATAACGTGTCGCAATTTTTCACTTTTTGCGACACGTCTTGAGAACGTGTCGCTGCGAACGACATGTTGGAGGAACGTGTCGCCGAAATTGGATTTCTGCGACATGAGCCTTGTAGAGAGGGAGGTTGCTGCCGCCTTGAGTGCAAAAAACGGCGTTGCTTGTGAGATTTTTTGGGGCCGCTACGCGACCCAGCGCGAGCAAGCTCGCTCGCCACAGGGGGTGCAATTATTCGATGGTTACGGTTTCCACGGTGATTTGCTTGAGGGCATGAAACGGTGCGAGTGCCGCTTCATCGGCGGTGGCACCGGTGATCAATCGCCACTCTCGCTCAATCGGCGTCCAATGCTGTTGGCGGGCGCGGCCGAGTTTGTCGGTATCCGCTAACACCACAATCTGCGCAGCCCGTTTGATGATGCATTCCTTGAGATACGCCTGCTGCGCACTCGCCTCGCACAATCCAAATTCCGCGACCACGCCGTCCGCACCGAGGAAGGCTTTGTCGACACTCAATCGGCTCAACGTCAGCTCGGCCAACGGCCCCAGCGTGCTCATGCTCGAACCGCGCAAATCGCCGCCGATCAAGGTCAGGCGAATACCCGGCGCGTTGGCGAGGGTCATCACGGCCAGCAGGTTATTGGTGACCACGTGCACGTCTTGTCGCGAGCACAAATGATGGGCCAGCGCGGCGCAGGTGGTGCCGCCGTCGAGCAGCACGGTATCGCCGTCCTGGACGTGGGCCGCAGCCGCTTGGGCGATGGCGTCCTTCTGTTCCCACTGGCTGGTTTTGCGTTCTTCGAGGGAAGCTTCCGGCTCATGAACGCCGACCACGGAGGTGGCGCCGCCATAGGTGCGCACCAGGTGTCGCTGTTTGGCGAGCATGGTGAGGTCGCGTCGCACCGTGGCTTCCGAAACCCCGAGCGCCGCGCTCAATTGCTCGACGTTGGCATCGCCAATGCGTACGAGGTCGAGGATGGCGCGGTGGCGTTCGGAGGCTTTCATGGCGGGTCTCGCGTGGTGGACGGTGGTCGATCTTACACGACAGCGCCCGTGCGGCTCATCCCCGTCGCGTGGCCAGCTCTGCACCCTGGCGCAGCGCTTCGAGCAGGCTGCGTTCATCGGCGATGCCTTTGCCGGCGATGTCGAATGCGGTGCCGTGGTCGACCGAGGTGCGGATCACGTCCAGGCCGACGGTGACGTTCACGCCAGCTTCAAGACCGAGCACTTTGACCGGGCCGTGACCCTGGTCGTGATACATCGCGACCACCAGATCGAAGTCGCCGCGGCCAGCGCGGAAGAACAGCGTGTCGGCCGGCAGCGGACCGGTGACGTCGAGGCCGCGTTCCTGCAACAGCTTCACCGCCGGGATGATTTTTTCTTCCTCTTCGCCGTAACCGAACAGGCCATTTTCACCGGCATGCGGGTTGATCCCGCACACGCCGATTCGTGGACGGGCAATGCCGGCCTTGATCAGTGTCGCGTTGCCGCGCTCGATGGTGCGCTGGACCAGGCCCGGCTCGATCTTGCGGATCGCGTCGATGATGCCGATGTGGGTCGTGACGTGGATCACCCGCAACTGCGGCGCCACCAGCATCATCGACACTTCGTCGACGTTGGTCAGGTGCGCGAGCATTTCGGTGTGGCCAGGGTATTTATGGCCGCCGGCGTGCAGCGCTTCCTTGTTCAATGGTGCGGTACAAATGGCATCAATCTGGCTGGCTTCGGCCAGTTGCACGGCACGGGCAATGTATTGATAGGCAGCGTCACCGGCGATGGCCGACAGTTCGCCGAACGGCAGGTCGTCGGGGATCAGGTCGAGGTCGATGCAGTCGATGACGCCGGCCTCGTAACGCGCCTCAGAGGCGTCCTTGATACGGCGCACTTTGGCGCTGCCACCGACGATGACATTGGCTTGTTCGAGACGTCGCGCATCGCCGATCACCAGCGGCCGGCATTGTTGATAGACGATGTCGTGAGTCAGGCTCTTGACGATGATTTCCGGACCGACACCCGAGGCGTCGCCCATGGTGATGCCGATGACGGGGAGGTAATTGCTCATAGTGTTCATTCGAGTCCTTGGATTCGTGTGCGTTGGGGCGGGGAGCGATCGGCGCTGTCGCTCAGGTGTTGCCATGCCGCATACAAGGCGTTATCGGTGCCGAATGCGCCGGCCTTGGTCACAATGCCGGGGCGATGGCCCTGCCGGGAAACGGTCGGGCGGGCAAAGGCGACGCCGGCTTCGATTTCGGTGAGTAGTTGCAGGCTGTCGATGCCGACGGTGGTCAGTATGGCCCGTGCGGTCTCGCCGCCCGTGGCGATCAGGCCGCCGACCTTGGCGAAGTGTGGTTCTACCAATACGGCCAGCATGTTCGAGAGTTGCGCGCCTTCCTGCGGATCGAACGCTTCATCGCGGCCGATGCGCAGCAGCAGGTCGCTCCAGCCGTCCAGTTGCTCGCCGATCCGCGCTTGCCACATCGCCCAGTCGCCATGGGTTGTGCCTTGGCGAAGGACCTCGGGCGGGACGACCAGTTCGCTGACGCCCCCACGCTCCTTGAGCAACGCGCATTGCCGCTCGCAAACGCCGGACAGGCTGCCGACGAGGATCAGAATGGATGCCTGGCTTTTTTCCTGCGCGGTCGGTTCCAGGGTTGTGAACCGCGCTTCGGAGAAGTCAGAAAGGCTGGCGATTTCCCGCGCCAGGCCGCCCGAGCCGATCCAGAACAACGGCTGATCCATCGACGCGGTCAGGCGAGCGAGGGTCAGCAGATCGTCTTCGGTTTGCGCATCGACGATCAGCGCCTGGGTGCCGCTGCGGGCGACTTCGGCGATGTGGTGCGCGAGCGCCTTTTCGTTGCCGCGCAAGGTGTCGAGGTCCAGCTTCGCGGTGCTCAGGCCGGCGGCGATGAGCATGGCTTCGACGTCAGCCGGGCGATCGGCGTTTTCGAGTTTCCAGGTGTCGGTGGTTTCCAGCGGCTGGCCGTTCACGAACACCCGCCCGCCGCGCAACGTGCGACCTGTAGCGGGGAACGCCGGGGCGACGATGGCCAGTCCGGCCAAGGGTTGCAGGGCGGCGACCTCCGCCGCCCAGTTGCCGCGCAGGGTCGAATCGATTTTCTTGTACAGCCGCTGCCCAGGCTGATGCAGTGCCTTGAATGCCGCAACGGTGCGCTCGGCGGCTCGATCCGGTGACAGGCGCCGAGTGTCTGTGTCGGCGGCAATCACCTGAGCATCGGCCTTGTCGTTCAAGGGATCGAGCGTAACCACCGTTTGCAGCCCGACGCTCGCAAAACCGATGGCGCAATCCGCCGCACCGGACAGATCATCCGCGATGATCAGAATCCTCATCGCAGGGCCTCCTGCTTTTGAGGTTCGATCTCCTGCTCAGGGATGACGACGGCGTTGCGTTGTTGCACGCGCTTGGCAACAGCGGCGGTGAGTATCGGCGCAAGGATCGCGGTGACCACCACGCAGGCCGCTACCAATATGGTCGCGCTCTTGGCGGCTTCGGCGTAAACGGGATTCGCCGCTGCGATCAGCGCAGGAACGGCTGCAGCGTTCCCGGCGGTGGTGGCCGCAGCAACACCGGCGACGCCTGTGCCACCGGTCAAACGATCAGCGAAGAACAGCGGAATACCGGTCAGCACAACCACCGCAACCCCCATGCCCAGACCCAGCAAACCGGCCTGCCAGACGTTGTGCAGGTCCAGGCTGGCCCCCAGCGCCAACGCGAAGAACGGGATCATTACTGGGACAGCCTTGGCCAGGAAGTCGCGCATGTCACGGTCGAGATTGCCCAACAACATGCCCAGCGCCAGCGGCAGAATGCTGCCCACCAACGTCGGCCACGGGAATGCCGACAGACCGGCGATGCCCAGGGTGACCATGGTCAGAAAAGGCCCGGACTCCAGGGACATCACCGAGTAGGCACCGACGTCTTCGGACCGACCGTACTGCCCCATCAGCGCCATGTACAAGCCACCGTTGGTGTCGTTCATCGCGGCGACCACTGCCAGCGTCGAGATGCCGGCGAACAGGCCGGACGAAATCGGCTGCTCGCCGAGAAAGTGCCCGAGCACAATGCCGATGAGCACGGCGATGCCGACTTTGGTGATGAGCAGCGTGCCGCCCTTCTTGAGCAAGTAAGGCGTGGCTTTGATGTTGATGCTCGCGCCCATGCAGACATAGAACACCGCGAGGATAGGCAGCGCCCCGGTGAACAGTGCATTGGTGAATGAGCCGAAAAACTTGGGTGTGTCAGGCATGAAGGTGGCGACCAGCGAACCGATCAGCAGGGGCACGATCATCATGCCGCCCGGGATGCGTTCAATGGTGCGCTTGATAGGGAATTGGGCCACGAGGGTCTCCTTTTATAATTGTGGGGTAAGACGTGTTTCACCTCGAAACTGACTGAAACAATCAAGCAATGATTGATTCAGTCAAATTTATCTTAAGCTCTCGCTATAGAATGCGCAAACCAATCATTCAAATGATCGTTTTGATCATTTGAATAGGAAAACCTGGCTGGGAAAGGTCAATCGAGTCGTCCTGTGAAGCGGTCCAGAGCCTTGCAGCGCTCACAAAAAAGCCCCGAACATGTCGGGGCTTTTCTTTACAGACGCTACTTGAACAACTCTGAATGACTTCCTAGATCAACAAATGTGATGAAATCGGAGCGTGTGTGCTCGTAAATCATCAAGAAATCACCGCCTATATGACACTCTCGAAAACCAGCCCAATCACCCATCAAGGCATGGTCCAGGTATTCCGGTGGCAACGGTTCACCCAGAAACAGCATGACCATCACTTGGCGAACTTCATTCATGTCACGGCGCCCGGCACGCTTGTAACGGTCCCACGACTTCTTGAATTCTGACGTTTGTGCACATTGCCTGGGCAGCTCAGCGCGCTTTTGCTTTTTCTCCGGTTTCGCCATCAGCGTCCCTCAGCATGTCGTCTATCGAGTCGAACCGCTGGCGAATCTCACGTGCTTCTCTCATGGCGCGGGCCGTTTTTTCCGAAGGCACGCGTACCTCAAACGGGAGGCCCTGGGTCGCTACGACCTGACGAAGAAAAAGCCGCATGGCGTCACTGATGCTCAGGCCGCAAGCGTTCAGGACTTCAGTAGCACGCGCTTTCAATTCCTCATCAATGCGGCAACGCACGTCGGTGGTTTTCAGCAATACACCCATGGTAATGACCTCATTTCTAATTTGTAGCTACATTGGCGCTACCTCAAGCATTTTGGTTGAGCAGGCTATTGGGGGTCAACTTCAGCGTGATGGACGGCTCCACCGTTTGAGGAGCGCTGACAATCAACTGAATTTCTCGTCCGGTATTTCAATCGATTAATCCAGTGATGAATATCGGCTTGTTCCCCTTCGGTACTGGGAACTGTCCTGATCCGATGCAGGAAATAACCTAAGCGCCTGAACGCTTATTGGTAGGCGAAAAAAAGCCCCGAACATGTCGGGGCTCATCTTTCTCAGCCTTGAATCAGGCGTCGATACTGCAACCGATCATCAGAAAATGTTGATCGGGTAGTCCACGAACACACGTACTTCGTTGCCGCTGACGTTGTATTCGCTGGATTTCTGCGCCACGCGCAGGATCGAGCTACGCAGTTTGATGCTCAGGTCTTTGGCCGGGCCGCTTTGCACGACGTACTTGAACTGGTTGAAGATTTCGCGCTCGGTACCGCCTTCGCTGGTGGAAGTGGTGATGTTGTCGCCGCGCACGTAAGCCACGTTGTAGCTCAGACCAGGAACGCCGAACGTGCTGAAATCCAGACCGTAGCCCAGCTGCCAGCTGCGTTCGTCTTCGGCGTTGAAGTCGGACCAGTAGGAGTTCGCCAGGTAGATGGTGTTGCCGCCATCACCGACGCGACCTTGATCCTTCTGATAGCCGCCGTAGGCGTAGCCCAGGTTGCTGTCGCCGGTGCTGCGCTGGTGCGCGACGGTGAACGAGTGCGGGCCGGTGGCGAAGGTCGCTGCCAGGCTCCAGATCTTGTTGTCGTCACCGGTCGCACCGCTTTCGCGGACGTAGGAATCTTCCAGCTTGGTGCGGTAGCCGTTGAAGTCCAGGGTCAGGGACTGATCCTTGTCGATCGGGAACACGTAGTTGGCGTTCACGTATTGTTTCTTCAATACGTCTTCAACGTCAGACGCGTACACCGCCGCCTTGAACTGTTCGGTGAACTGGTAGCTGCCGCCCAATACGTTGATCGACTTCAAGCCACCGCTGTCACGGCCTTCAGCGCTCTTGCGCGATTCGGCAGTGAAGCGACCGGCGTTCAGCTCCAGGCCTTTGATCTCCTTGGAGGTGATCAAGGTGCCGGTGTAGCTTTCCGGCAGCAGGCGCGAGTTGTCGTAGCTCAACACCGGCAGGGCCGGCATCTGGTCGCCGTAAGTCAGCGTGGTGCTGGAGAGGCGGAATTTGACCGCTGCGCCACCTTTGGACAGGTCATCTGCCGCGTTGCCGCTGTCGCCTTTTTTGAAGAAGTCGATACCTTGTGCGCCGGTGCGGCCCTTGCCGCCATCCAGACGCAATGCGTACAGACCGAACGCGTCCACACCCACACCGACGGTGCCTTGGGTGAAACCGGACGAGAACGTGCCGATGGCCGCTTGGCCCCACTCGGCTTTGTCCGGTCGGCCGTCTTTGTAATCACGGTTCATGTAGGCATTGCGCAGCAGCACTTTGAGGCTGCTGTCTTCAACAAAACCCTTGGATTCGGCCTGGTCGTTTGCCATGGCCTGTGTCGCGCTCAACATCCCCAGAGCGATCAGGCTGATTCGCTTGTTCAACATTTTGTTCTTTTCCTTATTACGGGTTGATACGCGCTGTGTCGAACGGCTGAAACGGCGCTATCGCACTCTTTTTTCACCCCGAAACAAAAAGGCCCGCCCACGAAAAATCGCGGCGGGCCTTTTTATTATTTTTGAGTCATGGCGGTTGGCCACAGGCGTTGAGGCGAATCCTAGTCCCGCCCTGAACCCTGTGTCAATTTCATGAATCGTCTGTGAATAGGCGAAAATCGTCTAAGAATTTTCTAATTGCAGCCGTTGAGCCCACAGGTTTGAAACCCGGATGAAGCGGCGTGTGCGGGAAGCGACTGCCTCAGCCAGGCCGCAAAGGCTTGCGGCTTGCCGAACCACGGCCCGATGTCGACCAGCGTGAACTGGCCATCCTGCTCCAGTGCGAAGGTCGGGAAACCATGACCACCGATGCTGGCCAACAGGTCGCGACTGGCCTTGATGTGGCGATCGGTGTCGGCGTTTTTGAATGCGGTCTGAAAGGCTTCAGGTTCCAGGCCGATCTCGTGGGCGAGTTCAAACAACACCGCTTCATCGGCAATGCGCCGGCCTTCCGCGTAATGCGCGCTCTGCAAACGGCCCAGCAACGCCAGTCCACGGTCAGCGACCTGATCAGCCGCCAGTACGGCGGCAATCGGCGGCGCAGAATCGAACACCGCCGTCTCATCGCGCAGCAAACCTTCGAAGTAGGCCTCGCCGAATGGCTGCGCGGTGTACTCGGCGATTCGCCGATCGTGGGGCATCACGTAGTTGCGCAACTGTGGCGAGACGTTCTTGCGGTGGGCGCCGGTCATCATGCCGCCGCCATGGGCAATCACCGGAAGAATTGCCCGGGCTGTTTGCACCAGTGGTTTTGCACCGTAGCACCAGCCGCACAATGGGTCGTAAATGTAATGAAGGATCATGGGAGGCTCCGGCGAAAGGGTAGGAAATTCGATGCCGGCAGATTAGTCCTCCTTCTATTCCTGAAAAACGCCGGAATAGCTTTCAAACTGTTTCAGGAATCGGTCGAATACCGCCCTCGTTCTGTCACTACCAAGACACGAATTGGAGACCGGGCAAACCCGGTGACCCGCTCATACCGCGTCTAAACACTGCGGGCCTGGTGTGAGCCGCAGCTATCGTGTGCGAGTCGCACTGTAGTGATCACAAAACCATCGCCCATAAAAAAAGCGCCACCTTCCCGGCAGCGCTTTTATCAATCCGTTGTTGTTCTTTTTTATCCTTCCATCACATCCCACAACGCATCCAGCTCCGCTTCGCTGAATAAACCAGCGGGGTAGCGCTCGATCATCATCCGGCGCGGATCAGGTTCCCTGATCTGACGCGTTCCATTGGACTTCAACCAGTGCGCCAGGATCTGGAGCGATTCGCTGTTTACTGCCAGGGGATGCAGTGTCCGCTCGCTCACTACGTTCATTTCGGCGTTCATTTCCGCGCTCTCTCCTGGTTTGTGAGCGGCTAACTTATCCAAGGTTTATGACAGAACATCGAAGTTCTCCCCTCCCTGTTTCTCGTCAGGAGAGATACAAGAGCTGTGCCAATGTGTCAGGACAGTCGACCAGCGGATACAAAAAAGCCCGCAGTCCTGACGGGCTGCGGGCTTCTTGCAAGGTGCCGAAGTAAAACCGTTGCCTGAGTGATTTCTCAATCAACTCAGGCTGTTACAACGGCACTCACTCCTTGTGCGGCGCAGGCTGCTGTTGGGTAAGGCAGTGGATATTACCGCCGCCCAGTAACAGTTCGCGGCCCGGGACCATGACCACTTCATGCTGCGGGAACAGGCTCTGCAAAATCTCTTTGGCCGGGCCGTCCAGCGGATCGTCGAAGCTCGGCGCGATGATGCCGCCGTTGACGATGAGGAAGTTCACATAGGAACCGGCCAGACGAACGGTCGGATTGCGTTCCTGGGTTCCGTCTACCGGGTCCACACCGGCGCATTCTTCTTCGGTCGCATACAGCGGCCCAGGAATCGGCATCTTGTGCACCGTGAATGGGCGACCCTTGGCGTCGGTGCTGCTTTCGAGCACTTTCATCGCCGCCTGGCAGCGCGGGTAGTTCGGGTCTTGCGGGTCGTCGGTCCAGGCCAGCAACACTTCGCCCGGACGCACGTAGCAGCAGAAGTTATCCACATGGCCGTCGGTTTCATCGTTGAACAAACCGTCCGGCAGCCAGATGATTTTATCCACAGCCAGGTTCGCGCTGAGCACCGCTTCGATTTCTGCACGGTTCAAGTGCGGGTTGCGATTGCGGTTAAGCAGGCATTCTTCAGTAGTGATCAGCGTGCCTTCACCATCAACGTGGATCGAACCGCCTTCGAGCACAAAGCCCTCGGTGCGATAACGCGGGCTGCGTTCAATCTCGAGGATCTTCCCGCCGACCTGCGAATCACGGTTCCACGGCGAATACAGCCCACCGTCAAAACCGCCCCATGCGTTGAAGTCCCAGTTCACGCCACGGACTTCACCGCGGTTATTGATGACGAATGTCGGGCCGGTGTCGCGGACCCAGGCGTCGTCGCTGGACATCTCGACCACACGAATATTCGGCACGTCCAGACGCGCCCGAGCGTTTTCGTATTGACCGGCGGACACCGCCACGGTGACCGGTTCGAAACGCGCGATGGCCTTGGCCACCGCCACATGCGCGGCTTGCGCCGGTTTGCCGCCCAGGCGCCAGTTGTCCGGACGCTCGGGCCAGATCATCCAGGTCTGGGTTTGTGGCGCCCACTCGGCGGGCATGTAGAAGCCGTCGGCGCGCGGGGTGCTGTTTAAAGTGGTCATGCAGTCAGGACTCCAGGGAACCGTCGAGGGTTTTGAGCGCATTGTATAGGTTCGGGCGACGATCACGGAACGAGCCCCACGCGCTGCGAATGTGCTCCAGCTCGTCGAGGTCGAAGCTGTGAACCAGCACGCCTTCTTCGGTTTTATCGAGTTCCTGGACCTTCTCGCCGAACTGGTTGGCGATAAACGACGAGCCGTAGAAGGTAATGTCGTACCCGTCCTGCTCCTCGTTGCCGATACGGTTGCTGGCGATCAACGGCATCAGGTTGGCGCCGGCATGGCCCTGCTGCACACGCTGCCAGTGATCGCGGGACGAGATGGTCTTGTCGTGCGGCTCGCTGCCGATGGCGGTCGGGTAGAACAGGATCTCCGCACCCAGCAACGCCATGCTGCGGGCGCACTCGGGGAACCACTGATCCCAGCAGATGCCCACGCCGATTTTCGCGTAACGGGTGTTCCACACTTTGAAACCGGTGTCGCCCGGGTTGAAGTAGTACTTCTCGTGGTAGCCAGGGCCGTCCGGGATGTGGCTTTTACGATAAATCCCGAGGTTGCTGCCGTCGGCATCAATGATCGCGATGCTGTTGAAACGCGCACGGCCGGCCCGTTCGTAGAAGCTGATCGGCAGCACCACTTGCAGTTCCCTGGCGATTTTCTGGAAATGCTTGATGGCGACGTTCTCTTCCACCGTTGTGGCCAGTTGCAGGTAATCCGGATTGGGCTTCTGGCAAAAGTACGGCGCCTCGAACAGTTCCTGGATCAGGATGATCTGCGCGCCTTTGGCCGCAGCCTCACGGACCAGCCTTTCAGCGGTTTCGAGGTTGGCTTCAAGGTCCCAGGAACAGGCCATCTGGGTGGCGGCGACGGTAACGATACGGCTCATGAATCATCTCCGGGCAAGTGCTGTGGGTCGAGTTTCCCATCGACCGATGACAGAAAGGGAAGTGGCGGGCGTGATGAGGCACGCCGCGGCAATGGCGACTTTATAGCCGATAAAAATCGGCTTTAAAAGCGATTAATCTTCCTTCCGTCGAAAACAACAGCACTTAAACCAGATAATAATCGAATTAAGCACTCCCACAGGGGAGATGTATTTACAGCCCCTCCGCGAGCACCTTCGCCAACATATCGACAAAGAAATCCACACTGCGGCGCGAGGTCACCATCGGCGGTTTGATCTTGAGGACGTTCAGATAATCCCCCGTCGGCTGCATGAAGATCCCCAATTCCCGCAGGCGATCACACAACGCCGTGGTTTCTTCGGTCGCCGGTTCCAGGGTCTCGCGGTCGCGGATCAATTCAACGCCCAGATAAAAACCGGACCCGTGCACCGCGCCCACCAGCGGATGAATATCGATCAGCGCTTCCAGACGCTCTTTGAAATACCCGCCCACGACCTGGGCGTTATCCCAAAGTTTTTCCTCTTCCATCACATCCAGAACGGCCATGCCGATCTGGCAACTGACCGGGCTGCCACCCGCCGATGAGAAGAAATAACCTTCGGCTTCCAGCGCCTCGGCGATTTCCCGACGGGTAATCACAGCGCCCAGCGGTTGGCCGTTGCCCATGCCCTTGGCCATGGTGATGATGTCCGGCACCACGCCCTGTTCTTCGAAGCCCCAGAAGAAGTGACCCATGCGCCCGTAACCGACCTGCACTTCGTCGGCGATGCACACGCCGCCCTGGGCGCGAACCATCCCGTAGACCTGTTTCAAATACCCCGGCGGCAGCGAGATGCCGCCGGCATTGCCGTACACCGGCTCGCAAATGAAACCGGCCAGCTGGCGTCCTTGCCCGGCGATTTTCGCCAGGTTGTGCTCGACGCTGCGCACATAATCCGGCGCACTGTCCGGGCCCCGGAATTCACCGCGATAGGTGTTCGGTGCCGTCACCGGGTGCACCCAGTCCGGACGGCTGCTCAAGGCCTTGGGGTTGTCGGCAATCGACGTCGAGACCGCGTCGGCGCCCACTGTCCAGCCGTGATAAGCCTCCAGCACGCTGACAATGTCGCGACCGCCGCTGTAGGCCCATGCCAGACGGATCGCCAGGTCATTGGCCTCGCTGCCGCTGTTGACCAGGAACACCCGGTCCATGCCATCCGGAGACAACCTCAGCAAACGCTCGGAAAATTCGGCAACCGCCGCGTAATTGAAGCGCGAGTTGGTATTGAGCAGCGACCACTGGCGGCTGGCCACTGCGGCCATGCGCGGATGGCCATGACCGAGCACCGCGACGTTGTTGAGCATGTCGAGGTAGGAGCGGCCCTGCATGTCGATCAGGTGGTTGCGCCAGCCGCGTTCGATGCGTGGCGGGTCGACGTAATAGTGTTTCTGCGTCCGGGCGAAACTGGCGTCGCGGCGCGCCAGCAAAGTCTGCGAATCAAGCTCAACCTCCGCATCGCAAGCCAACCCCAGCAACACCGCCGGCGATGGACACAACGCTTGCCAGGCCGCCGCACGAGACGGCGTGCAGAACAACGGCGCATCGAACGAAGCGCCTCGGCACAACTGCACCCGCAACGGACCGCTGACCGCGCCCAACACCTGGCCTTTGACCAGCGCCGCGCCGGTGTGCAGCGACGGCGTCACGCCCCACAGCCGCACGCTCAGCTGTGGGCCGTCGAGTTGCAACACACCCGGCGCCGGTTGGTGGACCACGCCGGCAAATGGCGATTCGACCGCGGTGCCATCGGGCACCCGCAACTCGACATGCAGCGGGCACGTGTCCGGTTCGCTGGCACTGTCGGGGCGGGTACGGGACAAACGGTATTGTCCGTAACGGCTTGCGGCCAGACCGTGAGCCGCCGCCGCTTCGCTCAACAGGCGTTGATCGATCCCTTCCTGCTCCCAGTTACCGGCCTCGAAATGCGGGCTGAGTACACCCAGGTCGATCAAGGCAAATTCACGTCCGACCAGGCTCGGCAGCAGTGGCGCAAAGCCTTCACTGCCGATGGCTGGCAGGCTCTGGCCGACAGCGGTGAGGATCGCCGCTTCCATCAACGCCAGCGGCACTGAGGTCGCCACGCGGAAAATCTCCCACTCGTGGGTCAGGTTGTCGCGACTGTATTGGTTACCCGGGTCGATGCTGACCTGCTGTTCGCCGCTGAGCACCAGCACCGCCGCCCGCGCGACGATCAATGGCCACAGGGCCTGCAGTTCTTCGTGTTGCAACGGGTTGACCGCGTGATAGGCCTGAACCGCCGGCAAGATGTAGAACGGATCGCCACCGGCATGGTGCAGCAACGCCGCGCAAGTCACCGACAGGTCGGTGATGCGCCAGGTGCGGACCAGGTCGCCGAAATCGATCACGCCTTGCAGTTGCCACTGGCGTTGCGAATCGCGCTGCCAGACCACGTTGTCATCGGTGATGTCCATGTGGATGGCCTGCACCGGCAACTTGTCCACCAGCGGCTGCAAATGCCGCTCGGCCTCTTCGGCCACTTGCGCGATCAACGCTCGCTGCGCGTCATCCTCGATGACCGGTAGCAAATGCGCGATCAACGCCTTGGCATGGCGCGCGTCCCACTGAAGGGTGCGTTCAAGACCCGCATGGTTGAAATCGGCCAGCGCCTGGTCCATTTCACCGCAGAGCCGGCCGAAACCGGCCACCACGGCCCCAGGCAAATGATCCAGGTGTGTGAGCGACTGGCCCTCGATGTATTCGAGCAGGCGCACATGCACCGGTTGTCCGCCGACTTCAAGTGACAGCAGGTCAGCGCCGTTCTGGGCGGAAATCACTTGCGGCACCGGCACCTTCGAGTGCTCGGCCAGATGCTTGAGCCCCGCATGCTGGGCTTGCAGCTCCAGCGCCGAATAGTCGCCCCGGCAGATTTTCAGGACGAAACGTCCATGCTGGCTGTCAACGCGGTAGTTGAGGTCCTGCTGGCTGCCGAGCGCCTGCAGCTTTCCGCTCAGCCCGTAATGCCCTTCGAGCAGCTCGAGCGCTTGCGCCGCAGAGACCTGCGGGCTGGGCAAACTGGCGCGATGAATCAACGTGGCGAGCGGCATACAACGACCCCTGAAATTTTATTAGTCGCTTATATCGCCACCACGTCGGTCGATAATCAACCCCCGCGCGCCCAACAAAACCCAAATAGCTGTCACAACCCTATTGCACCACCCCTCTCCTGCCGACAAGCTATGCTCATTTGCTTCAATCGTCTTACAGATAAAGGCTGGCCAACATGCGTATTCTCATCACCGGCGGTGCCGGTTTCATTGGCTCTGCCCTGGTTCGTCACTTGATCCGGCATACTGAGCATGAAGTGCTCAACCTGGACAAACTGACCTACGCCGGCAATCTGGAATCGCTGACCAGCATTGCCAACGACACACGCTACGAATTCGTGCAGGCCGATATCGTGGATCAGGCCACCGTCAGCGCCGTACTGGCCCGTTTCCAGCCGCATGCGATCATGCATCTGGCGGCCGAGTCCCATGTCGACCGTTCCATCGACGGTCCGTCGGATTTCATTCAAACCAATATCGTCGGCACGTACAGCCTGCTCGAAGCAACCCGCGCCTACTGGCAGACCCTGGCCGAGCCCGAAAAAAGCGCTTTCCGTTTTCACCACATTTCCACGGACGAGGTGTACGGCGACCTGCATGGCGTCGATGACCTGTTCACGGAAACAACCCCGTACGCGCCAAGTTCACCGTATTCCGCCAGCAAGGCGGCCTCCGACCATCTGGTCCGCGCCTGGCAACGCACCTACGGCCTGCCGGTGTTGCTGACCAACTGCTCGAACAACTACGGGCCGTTCCACTTCCCCGAAAAACTGATCCCGCTGGTGATTCTCAACGCCCTCGCCGGCAAGCCGCTGCCTGTCTACGGTAACGGCCTGCAGGTTCGCGACTGGCTGTTTGTCGAGGATCACGCCCGCGCACTGTTCAAAGTGGTCACCGAAGGCGTGGTCGGCGAGACCTACAACATCGGCGGTCACAACGAGCAGAAGAACATTGATGTAGTGCGTGGCATCTGCGCCCTGCTCGAAGAGCTGGCGCCGAACAAACCTGAAGGCGTCGCGCATTTCGCCGACCTGATCACTTTCGTCCAGGACCGTCCTGGCCATGACCTGCGCTACGCGATCGATGCCAGCAAGATTGAGCGCGAACTCGGCTGGACGCCCGAAGAGACCTTCGAGACCGGCCTGCGCAAAACCGTCCAGTGGTATCTGGAAAACCTGGAGTGGTGCCGCCGAGTTCAGGACGGCAGCTATCAGGGTGAACGACTGGGCGCCATCAATACCAAGGAGTTGATCGCATGATGAAAGGAATTGTGTTGGCCGGGGGCTCGGGCACGCGTCTGCACCCGATTACGCTGGGCGTGTCCAAACAGCTGCTGCCGATCTACGACAAACCGATGATCTACTACCCGATCTCGGTCCTGATGCTGGCCGGCATCAAGGAAATCCTGGTGATCTCCACACCGCAGGACCTGCCGCAATATCGCGGCCTGTTGGGGGACGGCAGTCAGTTCGGCGTGCATTTCAGCTATGCCGAACAGCCTTCGCCCGATGGCCTGGCCCAGGCCTTTCTGATTGGTGAGGAATTCATTGGCAAGGATCCGGTGTGCCTGATCCTCGGCGACAACATCTTCCATGGTCAACGCTTTAGCGAGCAATTGATTAACGCTGTCAATCGTCCTTCTGGCGCCACCGTGTTCGGCTACTGGGTCAAAGACCCGGAGCGCTTCGGCGTGATCGATTTCGACGACGAAGGCCGTGCCCTGTCGATCGAAGAAAAGCCGAAAGCCCCGAAATCCAGCTATGCCGTGACCGGCCTGTATTTCTACGACAACGATGTGATCGAGATCGCCAAGGCCGTGAAGCCCTCGCCTCGCGGCGAACTGGAGATCACCGACGTCAACAATGCCTACCTCAAGCGTGGCGATCTGCAGGTCGAGCGCTTCGGCCGCGGATTCGCCTGGCTGGACACCGGCACTCACGACAGCTTGCTCGAAGCGTCCCAGTATGTGCAGACCATCGAGCATCGCCAAGGGTTGAAAGTCGCCTGCCTCGAAGAAATCGCTTACGAAAAAGACTGGATCGACCGCGAGCATTTGCTCGAGCGCGCCAAGTATTTTGGCAAGACCGGTTATGGTCAGTACCTTTACAAACTGGCTGAGGGTGGACAATGAATGTGATTGAAACCGCGTTGCCCGGTGTGTTGATCCTTGAACCCAAGGTCTTCGGGGATGAGCGCGGCTTTTTCTACGAAAGCTTCAATGCCAGGGCCTTCGAAGAGGCGACCGGCCTGAAGAGACAGTTCGTTCAGGACAACCATTCCCGCTCACAGAAGGGCGTCCTGCGCGGCTTGCACTACCAACTGGAAAACACCCAGGGAAAACTGGTGCGCGTTACGGCCGGTGAAGTGCTCGATGTAGCGGTAGATGTACGTCGCAGCTCACCGAATTTCGGCCAGTGGGCTGCTGTGCGTTTGTCCGCAGAAAACAGTCGCCAACTCTGGGTGCCGGAAGGTTTTGCCCATGGGTTCGTGGTGCTGAGTGACTTCGCCGAGTTCCTCTACAAGACCACCGACTATTACAATCCGTCCGCCGAATGTTGCATCCGTTGGGACGATCCAACACTTGCCATCGACTGGCAACTGGAGGAGGCACCCAAGCTTTCGGCCAGGGATCAGCACGGCAAAACCTTGCAAGAAGTTGATCTGTTTCCATGAAAATACTCATCTGTGGCCAGCAGGGCCAGGTTTCACGTGAGTTACAGCATCGTCTGGGCGCTCTGAGCGAGTTGATCGTTCCGGGACGCGATCAGCTTGACCTGGCGCAACCGGAACAGATCCGCCAGCAGGTGCGGCGTGTTCGTCCCGACCTGATCATCAACGCCGCGGCTTATACGGCGGTCGACAAGGCTGAAAGCGAGAAAGCAGCGGCGTTCTCCGTCAACGCTGAGGCCCCAGGCATTCTGGCGGAAGAAGCGGCGGCGCTGGGCATCCCGCTGATCCACTACTCCACCGATTACGTGTTCGACGGCAGCAAGACTGCGCCTTACAACGAAGCTGACGAACCTCACCCATTGGGCGTTTACGGCAAGAGCAAACTCGCCGGCGAACAGGCGATTACGGCGGTAAAAGGCAAGCACCTGATCTTGCGCACCAGTTGGGTCTATTCGACCCACGGCCGCAACTTCCTGCTGACCATGCAACGTCTTCTGCAGGAAAAACCGGAGCTGCGCATCGTCGCCGACCAGATCGGAGCACCCACCTGGGCCGGCACGATCGCCAACAGCACCCTCGCTCTGATCGAACGCTGGCAGGCCGGCGAGACTGGCGCCTGGGGCACTTATCACCTGACCGCGCAGGGTGAGACCTCGTGGTTCGGTTTCGCCCAGGCCATCGGCGAAGCGCTGCGGGAACAGGGAAAGCCTTGCGCAAACCTGCTGCCGATTACCACCAGCGACTACCCGACACCCGCCAGCCGCCCGCTGAACTCGCGCCTGGATTGCAGTCGCCTGCAGCGCGAATGGGGCGTCAGTCAACCTGACTGGCAAACCGCGCTGCGCGAGTGTCTTGCCGGACAAGCCTAGGCATAATGCGCCTGTACCCACAGGCGCCTGATGCTCATGAACTCGACCCTTCCACGCCGACCCCGCTGGCGCAGCCTGGCTCTGCTTGCGCTGTGCCTCGCGCCATTGCTGTGGCCGCTGGAGCATCTGGCCGAGCGTTATTACCGCAGCGAACTGGCCGGGCAGAACCGTCAGACCCTCGACCTGTACGTCGCCAACCTGCTGGGCACACTGCATCGCTATGAAGTGCTGCCGCAGATTCTTGGCGACCTGCCGGCCCTGCGTGCTGACCTGTCTGCACCGGATGATGGCGTCATCCAAGGCAACGCCAACCGGCTGCTGAAAAACATCAGCGCCCAGACCGGCGCCGAAGTCATGTACCTGATGGACACCACGGGCAAGACGCTCGCCGCCTCCAACTGGGACAAACACGACAGTTTCGTCGGGCGCAATTTCGCCTTTCGGCCGTATTTCAGTGAAGCCATGGCCGGGCGTCTGGGGCGCTTCTTCGGCCTGGGCACCACGTCGGCCAAACGTGGCTACTTCTTCGCCGCCGCGGTCCGGGATCGCGAAAAAATCATCGGCGTGCTGGTGGTCAAGGTTGACCTGGACCACACCGAAAGCCTCTGGGGCAAAACCCCGGAACAACTGCTGGTGACTGACCACAACGGCGTGGTCATTCTCACTTCGCGGCCGGAATGGCGTTTTCGCGCGACCCGTCCGTTGAGCGACGCGGAGCGCGAGGCAATCACCGCGATTCAGCCCTACCCGACCCGAGAACCCAAGCCGTTGAACCTTGATCCGGACGCGTGGCTGACCCAGACCCGGCAGATCGACGAAACCGGCTGGAGCGTCAGCATCCTTGCGCCGCGCACCCTGATCGACCGCCCGGTGCGCACGGTGGTCGCCATTGGCGGCGCGACGCTGCTGGTGTTGATGCTGCTGCTCGGCCTGATGATGCAACGCCGCCGCCACTACCTCGATCGAATCGCCTTCGAAGCCAAGGCCCGTCGGGAACTGGAGGGCCGCGTCGCCGAACGCACCAGCGACCTCGAAGGCCTCAACCGTCGGCTGAAACAGGAAGTGCTGGAGCGTGAAAATGCCCAGCAGGAATTGGTGCGTGCCCAGGATGATCTGGTGCAGGCGGGCAAGCTGTCGGCGCTCGGGACCATGTCGGCGAGCATCAGCCACGAACTCAATCAACCGCTGGCGGCGATTCGCAGCTACGCGGAAAACGCCGAAGTGCTGCTTGATCACGAGCGCACCGACGATGCGCGCGGCAACCTCAAGCTGATCAGCGAACTGACCGGGCGCATGGCCTCGATCATCGCGCACCTGCGTGCCTTTGCCCGGCGTGATCGCCACGCCCCGGAAAGCGTTGCGCTGCAACCGGCGCTGGATGACGCGCTGGCGCTGTTGGCCAAGCGCCGGCGGAGCATGGAGGTCGAGTTGATCCGAGATTTGCCGGCCGCCACGCTGTGGGTCGAAGCCGGGGAAACCCGTTTGCGTCAGGTGCTCGGCAACCTGCTGGCCAACGCGCTGGACGCGCTGACGGAAAAAGGCCCGCCGCGTAAACTCTGGTTGAGTGCCCAATCCACCGCCGATGGCGTCATTCTGTACATTCGCGACAACGGCCCTGGCTTTTGCATGGAAGCCCTCGGCCGCGCCAGCGAGCCTTTCTACACCACCAAGACCCGCACGCAGGGCCTGGGCCTGGGGCTGGCGATTTGCGAGACCCTGATGCGCGCCTTCGGGGGTGAACTGTCGTTCGCCAACCACAAGGAAGGCGGTGCCTTGATTACCCTGAAACTGCGCGCAGGCGCACCGGGCGTGAGCCTGCAACCGTCCGAGGACCGAAGTGCATGACCATCGACAACCGCATCCAGGTCGTGTTGATCGACGACGATCCGCATCTGCGCCAAGCCTTGAGCCAGACGCTGGACCTGGCGGGCCTGAAAATCCTGCCACTCGCCGAAGCCAAGGGCGTGGCCGGGCAACTGGAGCGTGACTGGCCGGGGGTAGTGGTCAGCGACATTCGCATGCCGGGCATGGACGGTCTTGAGTTACTGACCGAACTGCACGCGCAAGACCCGGAGCTGCCCGTGCTGCTGATCACCGGTCACGGCGACGTGCCGCTGGCCGTGCAAGCGATGCGCACCGGTGCTTATGACTTTCTGGAAAAACCCTTCGCCAGCGACGCCCTGCTCGACAGCGTGCGCCGTGCATTGGCCTTGCGCCGGCTGGTGCTGGACAACCGCAGTCTGCGTCTGGCCCTGAGCGACCGCAATGAACTGAGCGCAAGACTGGTCGGGCAATCGGCGCCGATGCTGCGTTTGCGCGAACAGATCGGTGCACTGGCCGCGACCAAGGCCGACGTGCTGATCCTCGGCGAAACCGGTGCCGGCAAAGAAGTCGTGGCCAGGGCCCTGCACGATTTGTCGAACCGGCGTAACGGCCCGTTCGTGGCCATTAATGCCGGGGCCCTCGCCGAATCAGTGGTGGAAAGCGAGTTGTTCGGTCATGAACCGGGCGCGTTTACCGGGGCGCAGAAGCGCCGTATCGGCAAGTTCGAATTCGCCAGCGGCGGCACAGTCTTCCTCGATGAAATCGAAAGCATGAGCCTGGACGTGCAGGTGAAGCTGCTGCGCTTGCTGCAAGAGCGGGTGGTCGAGCGTCTGGGGGGCAATCAGCTGATCCCGCTGGACATCCGCATCATCGCCGCGACCAAGGAAGACCTGCGCCAGTCCGCCGATCAGGGACGCTTCCGCGCCGACTTGTATTACCGTCTCAACGTCGCACCGCTGCGGATTCCGCCGCTGCGCGAACGCGGTGAAGACGCGCTGATGCTGTTCCAGCATTTTGCCGATGAAGCCAGCGCTCGCCATGGCTTGCCGCCCCATGAACTGCAACCGGGGCAACGGGCGCTGCTGCTGCGTCACACCTGGCCGGGTAACGTGCGGGAATTGCAGAACGCCGCCGAACGCTTCGCCCTGGGCCTGGAACTGGCACTGGACAACAGCGCGCCGGAGGCTGGAGCGAGCACAACGGTTGAAGCGTTCAGCGGCGGATTGAGCGAACAGGTGGAAAACTTCGAGAAATCGCTGATTGCCGCCGAACTGGCGCGCTCTCACAGCTCGGTCCGCAGCCTCGCCGAAGCCCTCGGCATTCCACGCAAGACCTTGCACGACAAACTGCGCAAGCACGGGCTGAACTTTGCCGACCATCACCCGACCGACGAACTCGATTGAGCGACCGGCAATCCTTACTCCTCAAGCAAAAGGCCTATTCATGAACCGCGACAGTCGTCATCTGGAATCAGTCCTGCACCGCGACATTCCCCTGACGCAGGCCATGGGCGTCAAAGTGCTCGACTGGCATGACCAGCAATTGCGCCTGTACTTGCCGCTGGAAGCCAACGTCAATCACAAGAGCACCATGTTCGGCGGCAGCCTGTATTGCGGCGCGGTGCTGGCGGGCTGGGGCTGGCTGCACTTGCGTCTGCGCGAGGAAGGGATTGAGGACGGGCACATCGTGATCCAGGAAGGGCAGATCAGCTATCCGCTGCCGGTGACCATGGACGCGACGGCGATTTGCCAGGCGCCGAGTGCGGCGGTATGGAAGAAGTTCTTGGCGATGTATGGACGCTATGGGCGGGCGCGGTTGACGTTGCACTCACGGATTGTGAATGCCGATAGCGATGACGATGCAGTAACGTTCACCGGGCAGTACGTCCTTCACCGATAACGACACAACACCTGTGGCGAGGGAGCTTGCTCCCGCCGGGTCGCGGAGCGGCCCCAAGGCCAGCCACCGCGCGATATCATTTAAATCCCGGTGCCTGAATTGCGGCTGCTGCGCAGCCGAGCGGGACGGTGCGGCGTTCCGACAAGCTCCCTCGCCACAAGGCGTGTGCGCAGATCAGGAACGGGCGAGTTCCAGCAGTTTTTCCCGCCAGGCAGCCTTCGCCGGCAGCGCCAGGAAAAACTCGTTCAGCAAAGACTCCCGCGCCGGATAACTGAACGGCACGCCGCTCAACTCCAGCACTTCACCGCCGGCTCCTTCCAGCACACCTTGGGCCGCCGCCGTATCCCACTGCGAAGTCGGTGCCAGGCGCGGATAACAATCGGCCGCGCCTTCCGCCAGCAGGCAAAATTTCAGCGAACTGCCGATATTGGCCAGTTGCAACTCACCGAGGCTGTCGCTCAGTCCGGCCAGCAAGCGTTCTTGTTCAGGGCTTGAATGCCGACGACTGGCAACGACCGTGAACGCCTCTCCAGGAGCCAGAGCATTGCGAACCTGAATCGGCGATGGCTCGGCTTCTCGATCACCACGCCACGCGCCAAGACCCGCACCGCCAACATAGAAACGCCCGTTGGTCGGCATCGACACCACACCAAACACCACGCGACCTTGCTCGATCAGCGCGATGTTGACGGTGAACTCTTCGCTGCCCGAGATGAACTCCTTGGTCCCGTCCAGCGGATCGACCAGCCACCAGCGCTGCCAGCCGGCACGCACGCTCTGCGGGATGTTGGCGTCCTCTTCGGACAACACCGGAATGCTTGGGTCCAGCGCGGTCAGCCCGGCCAGAATCAGGTGATGAGCGGCAAGGTCGGCCGCGGTGACCGGTGAATCGTCAGCCTTGGCGGTCACCGCAGTGCCGGTACGCCAAAACGGCAGGATGGCGTCGCCAGCCTTCAGTGCCAGTTCAACCACCGGCGCCATCAAGGGATGCGGAAAATTCATGGCAGGAATACCCCGCGCTGAGTCAGCAGATCGCGGGCCAGGTACAGCGCCGCCAAGGCACGGCCCTCGGTGAATCGCGGGTTCTGTGCCAGGCCGGACAGTTCACGCAGATTGATCTTGTCCACGCCCATAGGTTCGGGCTCGTCACCCTCTAGCCGTTCTTCGTACAAGTCGGTGGCCAGGACCACCTGAATTTTCTGGCTCATGTAACCCGGCGACAAGGACAACTCGGTCAGATGCTCCAGCTGTCGTGCGCCATAACCGGCTTCTTCCTTGAGCTCGCGCTCCGCCGCCGCCAACACGTCTTCACCCGGTTCGATCAAGCCCTTGGGCAAAGACAGCTCGTATTCATCGGTGCCGCCGCAATATTCCTCGACCAGCACCGCGTGGTCTGCATCGATCATCGCCACGATCATCACCGCGCCATACCCGGCGCCCTTGCCGACCAGTCGTTCATATGTGCGCTCCACGCCATTGGAAAAGCGCAGTTTCAGCTCTTCGACGCAGAATAAACGGCTGGTGGCGACAATCTCGCGGGCGAGGACGGTGGGTTTCTGGCGCATGAAAAGCTCCTTGGCGTGAACGCGTTACTATACCCGGCCTATCCTGATTGTTGACCTCGGATATCTTTTTTACCGTTGGAGAAGTTTTTTATGTCACTGCTGCCGTGGCGCGACATCGACACCGTTCTGCTGGACATGGACGGCACGCTGCTGGACCTGCATTTCGACAATCATTTCTGGCTGGAGCATTTGCCCCAGCGTTACGCCGAGTTGCACGGGGTGAGCCGGGCCATGGCCGAGATGGAATTGCAGCCGCTGTTCGAACGCAACGCCGGCCAGTTGCAGTGGTATTGCCTGGATTTCTGGAGCGCCGAGCTGAAGCTGCCGGTGCGCGAACTGAAACTGGAAACCGCGCACCTGATCGCTTTGCGCCCCGATGCGGATACATTTCTGGAGGCGATCAGGAAGGCGGGCAAACGGGTGGTGATGATCACCAATGCGCACCGGGACTCGTTGTCACTGAAGCTGGAACGAATTGAACTGGCGCCCTACTTCGAGCGATTGATCAGCTCTCACGATTACGGCTTCCCCAAGGAGAATCCGCAGTTTTGGGAGGCCTTGCAGGCGGACATCGGCTTCGATCCGGCGCGCAGCCTGTTTATCGACGATACGTTGCCGATCCTGCGCAGTGCGCGGGATTTCGGTGTTGCGCATTTGTTGGCAGTGCGGGAACCGGACAGCCGCAAAGGGCCGAAAGACACGGCGGAGTTTGTGGCGGTGATCGATTATCGGGAGCTGATTGCCGGGCTTTGAGACTTGTGGCGAGGGAGCTTGCTCCCGCTGGAGTGCAAAGCGCTCCCAATCTGGCTGAAGTTTCCTTCAGAGAATTGCGGCTGCTGCGCAGCCGAGCGGGACGGTGCGGCGTTCCGACAAGCTCCCTCGCCACAGGTTTATGTGTTACTCCGGAATCCGCAACGACTGCCCCGGATAAATCTTGTTCACATCCTTGAGCATCGGCTTGTTGGCCTCGAAGATCTTTTGATACTTGTTGGCATCGCCATACACGCGCAAGGAAATCGCACTCAGGGTGTCGCCCTTCACAACCGTGACAAAGGTCGCAGCCTTCACCACCGGCCCGGTCACCGTAATCTGGTCATCCACGCTCCCGACGCCGGCGATATTGCCCACCGCCAACAGAATCTTCTCCTTCTCTTCCTGACTGCCGACTTCACCTGTCACCGTGACCTTGTCGCCATCCACTGTCGCCTGCACATTCGGGTTACCCAGGCCGACCTTGCTGATGTGTTCCTTCAACTGCTCGCTGGCATTGGCATTGCCGGGTGTCAGCAGATCGATAAGTTTTTCGCCTGCTTCTTTCACAAAGCTAAAAATACTCATGGTGCACGCTCCTTGGGTTTTGGGTTCCAGACGCAAAAGCCTAGACCAAGGTTGCAACCCTCGGTTCTCACCCGACCAATGACGCCGCTTGCCCCCAGGCGCTAGAATCCCGACCTTCCCGCGCCCTGGAGCGAAGATGGACATCAAGCAACTGAAATTCCTCATCGCCCTCGACGAAACCCGTCACTTCGGCCAGGCCGCCGCACGTTGTCACATCACCCAGCCGACCTTGTCCATGCGTCTGCGCAGCCTCGAAGAAGAGCTGGAGCTGCCATTGGTCAACCGCGGCCAACGCTTCGAAGGCTTTACCGCGCCTGGCGAGCGGGTGCTGGCCTGGGCGCGCACCGTGCTGGCGGCCTGTGACGGTTTGCAGGCCGAGGCCGCCGCCTGTCGCGGCAACCTGGTCGGTACGCTGCGTCTGGGCGTGGTGCCCTTGTCGAGTTTCGATCCGCTGCCCCTGCTACAACGCCTGCACACCGAACACCCGAACCTGCGTTTCGAACTCTCTGCGCTGAGCTCCGAGCAGATCCTCGAACAACTGGCGAACAATCGCCTGGACCTCGGTGTGTCGTACCTGGAACGCCTGGACGCCGAACGATTCGACTCCCTGACCTTCAGCGAAACCCGCATGGGCCTGCTCTACGATCAGCGCTTTTTCACGTTCGGCGAGGCACCGCTGAGCTGGGAGTCGTTGATTGAACTGCCGCTGGGCATGCTCACCAGCGGCATGCATTTCCGCCAGTCCATCGATCACAATTTCCACAGCCGCGGCCTCACCCCCCAGCCGCTGTTGCAGACCGATGCCGTGCATCAACTGTTACAAGCTGTGCACGGTGGTTTGTGTTGCGCCGTGATGCCGCTGGACGGTGGGCTGGAAAACCTGACCGATCATCTGCGTTTGCAACCGATCGAAAACGCGCAGACCCTCGGCCAACTGGGGCTGATCATGCGTCGCAGCGCGCCGCGGTCAGCGCTGGCGGAAGCCTGTTTTGCGATCTATCAGAAATCGCCAACCATCTCTTGATCGATGTCATCTATCGGCAGATCAGTAATAGCGATTAGACGCGACACTTTGACGCGCATAGGCTTAAACCTGACCAAACCGTCGGTGATGCCTGATGAAAGCCAAGCGCCCTGTTTGCGCGGCGCCAGCCCTCGAAGCGCCCGCGCCCGCCGCCAGCCAAACCTACAGTTACAGCGATCTTCAATACACCGAATCGGCCAGCACCGCGCTGGCCGAAGAAGTCGCGCTGGCGATTGCCTTCAACGGCATCAGCCAGGCGGTGATGCTGGTGACGCCAACGGATCTGGAAGACTTCATTGTCGGTTTCAGCCTCGGCAGCGGCATCATCGAAGACGCCTCCGACATTTATGACCTGCAACTCAGCGGCTCGGGTTCGGCGCAATACGCGCAAGTGACCATCGCCAACCGCGCCTTCTGGAACCTCAAGCAGCAGCGTCGGCAATTGGCCGGCACCAGCGGTTGCGGACTGTGTGGCGTGGAAGCGGTGGAGCAGGCCTTGCCGGACCTCAAGGTGTTGCCCGGCGCCCCCCTGCCACCCGCCGAATGGCTTGACGGCTTGCGCCAGCGCATCAGCGCGTTTCAGCCTCTGGGTCAGCATTGCGGCGCGGTGCATGCGGCGGTGTTCATGAACGCCGAAGGCGAATTGCTGCTGGGTCGCGAAGACATTGGCCGGCACAACGCCCTCGACAAACTGATCGGCGGGCTGATCCGGCAAAAAATCCCGACCACCGGCGGCCTGGCGATTGTCACCAGCCGTTGCAGCCTCGAATTGATCCAGAAAGTGTTGCGCGCAGGCATCCAGACCCTCGTCAGCCTGTCCTCGCCCACGGGCCTAGCCGTGCAATGGGCCCGCCGCCATAACCTCAATCTCATCCACCTGCCGCAGAAAAGTGCGCCGCGGGTATATAGCCCTGCGTTGGAGAATCAAGCGTGAGTCAACATCGTCAAGCCGACCAGACACCCGTCCCCCGCTACAAGCCCTACAAAGGCCCGGCCGGTGGTTGGGGCGCGCTGATCAGCGTTGCCCAGGCCTGGTTGACCAGCGACAACGCGCTGAAAAACCTGCGCATGATGCTCAAGACCAACAAGAACGGCGGCTTCGACTGCCCCGGTTGCGCCTGGGGCGATTCCAATGAAGCCGGCATGGTGGCGTTCTGCGAGAACGGCGCCAAAGCGGTGAACTGGGAAGCGACCAAACGCCGTGTCGACGGCAAGTTCTTCGCCAAACACAGCGTCACCCAGCTGCTGGAGCAGAGCGACTACTGGCTTGAATATCAGGGCCGCCTGACCGAGCCATTGAGCTACAACGCCGAAACCGATCGCTACCAACCGATCAGCTGGGACGATGCGTTTGCCCTGATCGCCAAGCATCTGCGCGGTTTGTCGAGCCCGGACCAGGCCGAGTTCTACACCTCGGGACGTGCCAGCAACGAAGCGGCGTACCTCTATCAATTGTTCGTGCGCGCCTACGGCACCAACAACTTCCCCGACTGCTCGAACATGTGCCACGAGGCCAGCGGTGTTGCGTTGTCGCAGAGCGTTGGCGTCGGCAAAGGCACCGTGACCTTCGATGACTTCGAGCACGCCGATGCGATTTTCGTCTGGGGCCAGAACCCCGGCACCAACCACCCACGGATGCTCGAACCGTTGCGCGAAGCGGTCAAACGTGGCGCTCAAGTGGTGTGTATCAACCCGCTGAAAGAACGGGGACTGGAACGTTTCCAGCACCCGCAACACCCGCTCGAAATGCTCACCAACGGCGACAAGCCGACCAACACCGCGTACTTCCGTCCGGCACTGGGCGGCGACATGGCGATCATGCGCGGCATGGCCAAGTTCCTGCTGCAATGGGAGCGCGATGCGCAGAAGGCGGGTGAGCCTGCCGTGTTCGACCACGACTTCCTCAATGAACACAGCGTCAACGTGCTGGACTACCTGGGCGTCGTCGACGACACCTCGTGGGAGCAGATCGTCGAGCAATCAGGCCTGCCCCTAGTCGAAATCGAAAAAGCCGCGCGCATGTACGCCAAAGGCAAGAACGTCATCATGTGCTGGGCCATGGGTATCACCCAGCATCGTCATTCGGTGGCGACCATCCAGGAAATCGCCAACCTGATGCTCTTGCGCGGCAACATCGGGCGGCCGGGCGCGGGCCTGTGCCCGGTGCGTGGCCACAGTAATGTGCAGGGCGACCGGACCATGGGTATCAACGAGCGTCCGCCGGTGGCGTTCCTCGACGCCCTGGAACGTCGTTTCCAGTTCAAGGTGCCGCGTGAAAACGGCCACAACGTGGTTGAAGCGATTCACGCCATGGCCGAAGGTCGGGCAAAAGTGTTCATCGCCCTGGGTGGCAACTTCGCCCAAGCCACCCCTGACAGTCCGCGGACCTTCCAGGCGCTGAGCAATTGTGACCTGACCGTGCAGATCAGCACCAAGCTCAACCGCAGCCACCTGGCCCACGGTAAAGACGCGCTGATCCTGCCGTGCCTGGGCCGGACCGACATCGACCGGCAAACCGAAGGCCCTCAAGCAGTGACCGTCGAAGACTCGTTCAGCATGGTCCACGCCTCCAATGGCCAGTTGGAGCCGCTGTCGAACCAGATGCGCTCGGAGCCAGCGATTCTTGCCGGTATCGCGGCCGCCACGCTGGGCAGCCACCCCGTGGACTGGAATTGGCTGGTAGCGGACTACAATCGCATCCGCGACTTGATTGCCGACACCATTCCCAACTTCAAGGACTTCAACGAGAGGATCAAGAACCCTGGTGGTTTTTACCTCGGCAACAGTGCCGGTGCGCGCAAATGGAACACTGCATCAGGCCGGGCCAATTTCCGCCCGAACGTATTGCCCAAGGACCTGGTGCACGAACGCACCCGCGCCACTGGCGTATTGCCGGACCTGATCCTGCAGTCAATGCGTTCCCACGATCAATACAACACGACGATCTATGGCTTGAATGACCGTTATCGCGGCGTGAAAGGTCAGCGCGACGTGTTGTTCGTCAACGAAGCCGACATTATTCGCCTGGGCTTCAAGCCTGGGCAGAAGGCCGACATCGTGTCGATCTGGGACGATGGCGTAGAGCGTCGGGTGAAGGGCTTCACGCTGCTGGCGTTTGATATTCCTGCGGGGCAAGCGGCTGCGTATTACCCGGAAGTGAACCCGCTGGTGCCTCTGGAGAGCACCGGGGATGGCAGCCATACGCCGACGTCGAAGTTTGTGGCGATCCGGTTGGAAGCGGCGAGTGAGACCGGGTTGATCATGGCCAAGTCAGCTTAACGCGCACACCCTGTGGCGAGGGAGCTTGTCGGAACGCCGCACCGCTGCTTTTTTTGGGGCCGCTTCGCGACCCAGCGGGAGCAAGCTCCCTCGCCACAAGACGATGTACGCGCCTGATTTTCAGCGGCAAGCCAACTTTCCCAACGCCCACAAAAAAGGCCGTTTTTTCACAAAAACGGCCTGTCCGAAGTAGCTAAAGACCGGCGAAAAACACTTAAGTTCCGCCCAAAAAACAGTAACTTAGGTATATCTGCTGAAGTCGTGTCATTCGTCGGATTTCGATTGTAAGCACCCTGCCTCAGCCTCAGGATCGCGCCGTCATCCCCTTGAGGTTCCTCTATGAAGTTCTCCTCGATTCTCTTGTTGTCCCTTGGCCTGGTCAGTGGCTTAGCTTCTGCCGGAGGCACCACCGAAGCAGGTGTGGGCGGCGCATTGGGTGGGGTTTTGGGCTCGGTCGTCGGTCAATCGTTAGGCGGCAACACAGGTTCCACCATCGGCGCAGCCCTGGGCGGCGCGGGTGGTAGCGCAGTCGGCGCAGACAAACGCAGCCGTGGCGAAGCGGCCATTGGCGGTGCGTTGGGCGCAGCGGGCGGTAACGTGGTCGGTCGCAGCATGGGCGGCACCACCGGCAGCCTGATCGGCTCCGCGGCAGGCGGCGGCGCCGGTGGCGCGCTGGGTAACTACATGGGCAACAAGAGCGATGAGGACGATGATCGTCGCTCCTATCGCGGCCGTGGTGACGACCGTCGCTACTACCGTGATGGTCATCCCGGTCGCGGTCACGCCTATGGCCACCGCAAGCATCACCATCGCTATCGCGACTGAGGCTTGAATCGCCTCGTTTACCGGTAGATCAAGAAATCGCAGCCTTCGGGCTGCGATTTTTTTTTGCCGGTCAAACCACCAACCGCTCCAGCGCACCGCGCAATCCGCCAGGAATCGCCACCGGCTGATTCGATGTCCGATCCACGAACACATGTACGAAGCGCCCCGCCGCACAGGCGTCGTCTTCACCCGCCTTGAACACCGCCAGTTCGTATTGCACAGAGCTGTTGCCCAGCTTGCCCACCCGCAAACCGATCTCGATCCGGTCGGGGAAAGCGATGGAGGCAAAGTAATCGCACGCCGAACTCACGACAAAACCCACGACTTCGCCGTCATGAATATCCAGGCCGCCGACTTCGATCAGATACGTGTTCACCGCCGTGTCGAAAAAGCTGTAGTAGGTGACGTTGTTGACGTGACCGTACGCATCGTTGTCGTGCCAGCGAGTGGTGATGGGCTGGAAGTGCGGGTAGTCGGTGCGTTGAGGCATCGGGTTGGACATCAGGTTCGATTCCTTGAGTTGGATGGCGAGTTTAAGGCGGAAACCGCGTCGTACTCATCGCAAGCCTGCTCGCGATTGCGTCATTAAAGACACTACAAATCAGCAAACCCCTTACCCACCGCCGCCAACTCCCCAATCAACCGCGCCGGCTGCCAGTGATCACCCTGCCGGGTCTCCAGCGCCAACAACCGCTGATGAATGTCCGCCAACCCTTGCTGACCCGCCCAGGCCATCGGCCCGCCCTTGTCCGCCGGGAACCCATAGCCGTTGAGGTACACCAGATCGATGTCGTGCGCCGTTGCAGCAACCCCTTCCTGAAGGATTTTCGCGCCCTCGTTGACCAGCGCCAGCAAGCAGCGCTCCAGAATCTCCTCAGGGCCGATTTCACGACGCTGGAAGCCTAATCCCTCGCTGACTTGCAGCACCAGCGCATCCACTTCCACATCGTGCTCAGCCTGGCGACTGCCGGCTTCGTAGTGGTAATAACCGTTGCCACTCTTCTGGCCGAAACGCCCCAGTTCGCACAGGCGGTTGTCCACCTGGACCTGCGGCGCATCCTGCCCGACACCGGCCAGTTCCCGAGCGCGCCATTGCAGGTCGATGCCGACCACATCGAACATGCGAAACGGCCCCATGGCGAAACCGAAGCCCTGCAACGCCGCATCCACCTGATAGGGATAAGCGCCCTCGAGCAGCATCTTGCGCGCTTCGAGCACGTAGGTATTGAGCATGCGGTTGCCGATGAACCCCTCGCAGTTGCCCGACACCACGCTGACCTTGCCCATGCGCTTGCCCAGCTCCAGCGCGGCATCCAGCACCGCCGGCGCAGTCTGTGCGCCACGAACGATTTCCAGCAGTTTCATGATGTGCGCCGGGCTGAAGAAGTGCAGGCCCAGCACTTGTTGCGGACGGCGAGTGGCCGCAGCGATCGCGTCGATATCCAGCGCTGACGTGTTGCTCGCCAGAATGGCTTCGGGTTTGAGCAGGCCATCGAGCTCACGGAAAATTTTCTGCTTGAGCTCAAGGTTTTCGTACACCGCCTCAATCACCAGATCGACATCGCGGATCGCTGCGTAATCGGCAGCCGCCGAGATCCGCGCAATACGAGCGTCCGCCTCGGCCTGATCGATCCGCCCCTGACGCACGTTGTGCGCGCAGGTCTCGGCCACGCTGGCCAGCGCTTGCTCAAGCATCTGCGGATTGTTATCCACCCATTGCACCGGCACCCCGGCGTTGGCCAGGCACATGACAATGCCACGGCCCATGGTGCCCGCACCGATGACGGCGGCGCGCTGAATGTTGAACGGTGTCTGGCTCATGATTGTTCTCTTGTTGGCGATCCAAAGACAGTCCCCACCATAGTCAGCCACCGGGCATTTTTGAAATTTATTCCTGTGATGGGGGACATTCAGCGGATGGATCTAACCCGGCAAATGCGCCTCGGCCCAACTCCGCACATCGCCATACGGATAATCCTCCAGCGCTGCAAACCCTGGAATCGACCGGGCCTTGAGCTTGGTAAACAGCGGCACGCTGATCCCGCACAAAAACCGCGTCACGCGCTCCGCTGAGGGAACGCTGCCGACGTGCTGTTCATGCCTGTGGATAAAATCACCGCACAGCGCCTCGAAGTTTTTATCCACAAGCGCCGGCAACTCTGGCGGTGCGGGCAGCCGCGCCACATGCCCGTGACACACCGAACAGTGCCCGCACTGCTGCGGCGCATTTTCGTCGCCGAAATACTCGGCGAGGCGATAACCCAGGCAATGCTCGGTGGCGAACAGATCCAGCATGGCGTGGATTCGCGCGATCTCGGTGCGTTCATGCTGGGTGAAACAAGCATGCAGTTCGGCACTCAGTGCCTGACTGTCGAAGTCCGTTTGCAGCAGGCTGTAGACCTCGGTCATCTGTTTGCTTTCCAGCTCGACCCAGCCCTTTTCCTGGAAATAATCCAGTGCCTTGACCACCCGATCGCGCTCGGCCCGATGCTGCTCGTACAACGCATCGAAATTCACCGTGGCCCAGGTCCGCGCGCGGGTGGAAGTCTGGATGATTGCCGCTACGAAGTCCTTGCGCTCACCCTCGAAGCGGGCCAGCAAGTCTTCCGGCTCCTGCAAATACTTGAAGCGGTATTCGGCGTAATAGGCGTAACGCGGGGCGATGATCCTGCGTAGCTCCAATTGCACCAGCAAGGTCTTGAGCGGTAACTGGCGGATATTGCTCTGATCGGCCAACGGTCCCAGCAGAAACTCCCATTGCCCCTCGGGTGCAGCGGCTTGCAATTCGTCGAGTACGTGACGGATGCCGTCCAATTCCGGCGTGTCGCCGTAGACGAAGTTTTCCAGCACGTTGAGGCTGTCGCGGTTGGCCAGTACCAGGCAGTCCGACGGTTGCCCGTCACGCCCGGCGCGACCGATTTCCTGACTGTAGTTTTCGATGGATTTGGGCAAGTCGAAATGCACCACGTTGCGAATGTCGCTCTTGTCGATGCCCATGCCAAAAGCGATGGTAGCGACGATGCAATTGGACTGACCGCCCATGAAGCGCTTTTGAATCGCTTCCCGTTGTTCATGGGGCAAACCGGCGTGATAGGCCTCGGCCTGCACGCCGTTGCGCCCCAGGTGTTCGGCGATGTGCTCGGCGGTTTTCTGCAAGGTGACGTAGACGATGCTCGGCTGGTCGGGACGCTCCCTCATCCATTCGACCAGGCGTCGACGTTTGTCCTGGCCGCGCACCGGCTCCACCAGCAAGTTGAGGTTCGGCCGATAGAAACCGGTGGTGACCACGTCTTCAGGAGCGATGGAAAATTTCGCTTCCATATCCGCGACCACTTTCGGGGTCGCGGTGGCGGTCAGCAGCAACGCCTGAGGGATGTTGAACTGGCGCTGGTAGTCCGGGAGCTTGAGATAGTCGGGGCGGAAGTTATGACCCCACTCCGAGATGCAATGCGCCTCGTCCACCACCAGCAGCGAGATCGGCACCTGCTGCAAGAAATGGCGAAAGCGCTCGTTCTTCAGGCGCTCCACGGAAATCATCAGAATCTTCAGCTCGCCGGACTTGGCGCGAGCCATCACATCGCTGGCGTCGTCGCGGCTCTGGGCCGAATCGATACTGCCCGCTGCGATCCCGTGTCGCTGAAGAAACGCCAACTGGTCCTGCATCAATGCCAACAACGGCGAGACCACCAGCGTCAGGTGCGGCAGCAATACCGCCGACATCTGGTAACACAGGGACTTGCCTGAACCCGTGGGGAAAATCGCCGCCGCCGAACGCCCGGCCAGTACAGCGCTGATCGTCGCCTCCTGGCCGGGCCGAAACTGTGGATAACCGAAAACCTGTTCCAGGGTGTTGTGCATAAGCTGTCACTCCGTTGACCGCTGCGAAGCCCAAAGCCTAGCCGGTGATCGCAGCGAGTCGAGAAAAGGTCGGGGGCAAAAACGATACGGGATGATACAGCGTCCATCAGGCCAAACCTTCGCCACAGGTTGAAACAAACGGGGCACTTTGCCTCCCTGACGCTTCACCCCTTTTCACCGGTAAGGTTCACCTTCAAAAAAAATTGCCCTCTTCGCGCAATGTTCAACACGGCAGGAAAGCCTGATGTGCGCGGAGATTTACGAAGGAACGACCATGCCTCAACGACCCATTTTTTTACTCCCCCCCGTGCTCGCATTGACCTTTTTGTTAAGCGGCTGCCTGACGAACCCCACGCAGCCGTCCATCGACCCGACCCCGTTCGAGACACTGGAATATCAGGGCCAGCAAGGCCTGGCGGTGATTAACGCGTCAGCCCTCTACGCCCGAGGCGGCACTGGCCAGGGGGTGGCCGTAGCGCTTGTCGACTCAGGCCTGAACAGCAACTTGCCGGAATTTCAGGGAAGAATCGCTGACCCGGGTTTTGACTATGTCGAGAACCGTGCCGGCACCTTCGACCGGGTGGGTCACGGTACCCAGATGGCCGGCATTCTCGCCGCCAACAAAGATGACCAGGGCATGCACGGTGTCGCCTTCAACGCACAACTGATCCCCTTTCGTTTCGGCGACGACAACGAGCCATTTTTCTTCGACACCGAGATTGCACAATCCTGGCAGGCCGGCTTCGACAAAGGTGCGCGCATTCTCAACAACTCGTGGGCCAATGCCATTCCGGCGACAGAGATCAATGAGGCGCGTTACAAGCAGGTCATGCCGGAGTCGTTGGTGACTGCCCGGAAACTGGTTCAGGAAGGCGCTGTTTTTGTGTTCCCGACGGGTAACGAACTGAAACGGGAACCGTTGGCTGAACCCGGCTTGCCGATCGCCATACCCGAACTGGAAAAGGGCTGGATCGCCGTGGTTGCACTGAAAAACGACGGCAGCGCCATCAATGCCAAGTCCAACTATTGCGGCGTGGCGGCTGCCTGGTGCATCGCGGTACCGGGCGGCGATTCCGGCGCTGGGCAAGGACTGCTGACCACCAGCAAGGACGGAAAGTACGTGCAGACCGCCGGCACCTCGCCGGCTGCCGCCATGGTCAGCGGAGCCCTGGCAGCATTGCAAAGCCGATACCCCGAACTTACCGCGCAACAAGTACGCGAACGCCTGCTGGCAACAGCGAACCGAACAGGTATCTATGCCAACAGTGAGGCGTACGGTCGAGGTTTGATGGATCTTGAAGCGGCTTCGCGCCAGGCTCCGAAATCCACGATCAACTAAGCCGAAACGGGGAGGACAGCGTCACCGGGACTTGCCCTAGACAGCACTAGGGCACCAACACCGCCACCCGAAGTTGCTCATTCAACGCCTGCTCATGAAACACCTGGCTCTTGCTCGCCCACGCCGCGTGGGCCGGGCTGATTTCGCCGGTGAACGCCGCGGCCAACTGACGCAAATCAGCGACGCTTCGCACACGGGGGCAGAACGGTTCGCCGTCGCAGTCTTGGCTGGCATTGCGGTAGGTGGTCAGCAATCGATCCCACAAGCCATCACGCACCTGGCGTACAGACTTGAGCTTCACCGCCTGCACGCCCAGGCGTTGTTTCAGACCCTGTTCGTCCAGCGCTTCGCTGGCCAGCAGCGCCTTGCCGAACATCAACACCTCAGCGCGAGACGCGGTGTCCATGTTCGCCTGAGTGGTGAGCGCGTCCGGCCAGCCCGTGCGGTCCATGTTGGCCAGCACCATCGAGTTACCCGCGTCAGCCGCGCCGGTCAAACGACACGCCCCCGCCCACAACAACAAAACCGAGGCCATACGTAGCCATTGCATACCTAATTCCCTTTAAGTGCTTAACCAGGCATTTTCGAAATGCCCTACAGATTCTGGCGCGCACGATACAGAGGTTTGCTGCGCTGCGCCTGAGAAACACGTAGGAAAATTCACCTGTAAGGGTTTCGATTAAAAAAACCTCGGGAAACGCGTAGGGCGAATGCCCGAGGGCCAGTAAATCCCCTACAAACTGTGTCGATTGCAGCCGTATTGCCGCAACGCGTCGTCCGCTTCATAGTTTTCGGCGCGGCTGAAACAGTGTCGGCCTGCCAGACTTCCTACAGGACGGACCCAGATGCAAGACCGCTATTGCCCACTCAAAAGCCGCTACAGCGACACCCCGGTCCTGGTGATTGACACCGAGGCCGACCCGCACGAAATCCTCGACGCCGCCCGACAACGCATCCGCGCCGCCAGCGACCTGCTCGAAACGCTGTACTGCCTATGCTTCAAACAGGCGGACGCGAGCGACATTCCCAACATCGTCAACGCGCTTTACCTGCTGACCCAGGACGGCAACGAACTCCTCGACATCGCCCGCCAACGCCTCCCAAAACTCACCGCTGGTTAATGCCCACCCACACCCCCCTGGAGGAGCGAGGCTTGCCCGCGAAGAACGATAACGCGGTGTGCCTGCATATCAATAAACGAGAGAAATTCGACGGGGGATAAGTACGTAGGCAACGCCCTATCAAAGCTTCATCCCGGTCCTACAACAGAAGGCACCTTGTCGCCTATCGCCAACCGGCGACTCACACCTATAGTCAGACCGTCGCTGCCAAATCAGCGACTCGGGCTTGGTCACTCGACAAAGAGAACGCATATTCCCAATTAATTAGAGGTGTTCTTCAGTGACCATATTAAATCCGTTTCCAAACCGCTACCGCCCACTCGAAACAAACCTCACCGATTCCCCGCCCCTGATCATCGACACAGAGGCCAATCCGCAAGACATCCTCGAAGCCGCCCTCCAGCGCATCCGCGCTTCCAGCGACCTACTCAAAACCCTACATTGCCAATGCTTCAAAAACGGTGACGTCGAAGACATCCCGCATATCACCCACGCCCTCTACCTGTTGACTCAGGACGGCTGCGACCTACTGAAAGTCGCCCAACAACGCATGATGGGCTGGAAAGCACCGGCCTGACACACCGTGTTCACAGGGTATGCCAGCCTCACTGTGAGCTGGCTGCCCACGAAAAAGGATACTAATTCCTACATCCTTAATGGAGACAGAAGATTGCAAACTATTATTGATTGCGTAGCATGTGAGCCACTGATCAGCCATAGGCTCCTTCTTATGACAACCGAAACGATTGATCACAGCGCACTCGTCAAACTGGTTGAAAGCGACGCTGTTAGCGCCATTCACATCGTAGCCAAGCAAGGTGGTTGGGCGATTCAGGTCCAACATGGATCAAAAAAGCATTCTCTGGCAGCGCAACGCAGCCAGCAAATACGCCTATTCAAACGACTCGAAACCCTAGTGATCTATTTGCAAGGAATAGGCATCAATCATTTCGATGTCGACGCTTCGAGCTATGACCCCCTTCAAGTAAAAACCTATTCTCGCCCTGACCGCTCCGACGCAATGAAGCAAGTTCACGAAGCGGCTGCTTACGAGGAGTGGTTCAGGAAACAGGTTCAGGCCAGCATTGATGATCCTCGGCCAAGTGTTAGCGACGAAGAGGCGCGCCGAATCTTTGCTGCCAAACGTGATGCCATACGTCAACGGGCGCGCTGATGCGGGTAGTTTGGCGCCCCTCGGCGCTGACTGACCGGGATAACATCATGAATCATATTTGTCAGGACAACCCTGACGCGGCCCTTGTTTTAGACGAAATCTTTGAGCTCAAAGCAGACCAAGCACGTCAGCGACCAAAGCTGTATAGGAGGGGTAGAGTTTTTGGTACTCATGAAATCGTCGCCACATCGAATTACATCATGGTCTACATGGTCCTGGATGAAACGGTAGAAGTAGTGCGGATACTGCATGCTAGACAGAAGTGGCCGTGGACTGAGTCAACCGCAGGGTCATCTTGAGTCCTGAGGGCTTCAAGAGCTCTGAAGGACCTACTCAACAGCGCGTGTCAGGAGGCGCTGATAAGCATCGGCGCCAGCCTTGCCTTCAACTGGACTCAATCATGAACCTCGCTTCCAACTTCCCCGACGATCACGCCATGCACCTGCTCATGCAGTTGCTGCACGAAGAACTCGGCCTGCCCGAACGCAAAACTATCAGCCTCAACACCTCGATCAACTTCGACCTGGGCTGTGACGGCGCCGATGCGCGAAACCTGATGGAAGCCCTGGAAGAACAGTTTGGAATCGACTTCATCGACTACGACGCTTATCGCTACTTCCAACCGGAAGGGTTTGATGTGTTTCAAAAGCGCCGGGCGAAGGGGCGCGGTGACAAAGTCCCGCTAACCATCGGAATGCTTTACCAAGCGATCAAAGTGCAACGGTGGGAGACACAGGAATTGGAAGGCATCTAGCCGAACGCGTAAGTGCCATTATTCTGGTCGTTTAGTGCCTTTTCGGTTGGAATAATGGCAGTTACGGTGTGCCTGACAGCCTGAATTGCACATACAAAAAAGCCGCCCCAAAGGGCGGCTTTCTCATTCCATCAAACCAGCTCTCACAACTTCGGCCCAGCAGCCTTGATCGCGTCGCTCACTTCGAACTTCTTGAAGTTCTCAACGAACAACCCGGCCAGTGCTTTAGCGGCTTCATCATAAGCAGCCTTGTCAGCCCAGGTATTACGTGGGTTCAACAGGCCAGTCTCAACGCCCGGTACGGCCAGTGGCACGTCGAGGTTGATGGTGTCGAGGTGCTCGGTTTCAACACCGATCAACGCGCCGCTCTGGATCGCTGCGATCACGCCGCGAGTGGTCGGGATGTTGAAGCGTTTGCCGACGCCGTAGCCGCCGCCGGTCCAGCCGGTGTTGACCAGGTAGACCTTGGAGCCGAAGCCGCGGATGCGCTTGATCAGCAGCTCTGCGTATTCACCGGCCGGACGCGGGAAGAACGGAGCGCCGAAGCAGGTGGAGAAGGTCGACTTGATGCCGCTGCCGGAACCCATTTCAGTCGAGCCCACCAGTGCGGTGTAGCCGGACAGGAAGTGGTAGGCCGCTTGTTCTTCGCTGAGGATCGAGACGGGCGGCAGGACGCCGGTCAGGTCGCAGGTCAGGAAGATCACAGCGTTTGGCTCGCCACCGAGGTTTTTCTCGGAACGCTTGGCAACGTGCTCCAGCGGGTAGGCGGCGCGGCTGTTCTGGGTCAGGCTGACATCGGCGTAGTCGGCGTGCTTGGCGTCGTCGATCACGACGTTTTCCAGGACGGCGCCGTGCTTGATGGCTTTCCAGATGACCGGCTCGTTCTTCTCCGACAGGTCGATGCACTTGGCGTAGCAGCCGCCTTCGATGTTGAAGACAACGCCTTCGCCCCAGCCGTGTTCGTCGTCACCGATCAGGTAGCGGCTTTCGTCGGCGGACAGGGTGGTTTTACCGGTGCCGGACAGGCCGAAGAATAGGGTCACGTCGCCGGCTTCGCCGATGTTGGCGGCGCAGTGCATCGGCAGTACGTCGGCAGCCGGCAGCAGGAAGTTCTGCACCGAGAACATGGCTTTTTTCATTTCGCCGGCGTAGCGCATGCCAGCGATCAGCACTTTTTTCTGGGCGAAGTTGAGGATCACGCAACCATCGGAGTTGGTGCCGTCACGCTCTGGCACGCATTCGAAGTTGGCAACGTTGAGCACTTGCCACTCATCACGGCCAGCCGGGTTGTATTTTTCCGGGTTGATGAACAGGCAACGACCGAACAGGTTCTGCCAGGCAGTCTGGGTGGTCATTTTCACGGCCAGGTAGTGGTCTTCAGACGCACCTACATGAACGTGGGAAACGAAATGCTCTTGCGCGTTGTTGAACGCCTCGACGCGAGCCCACAGGGCATCGAACTTGTCGGCCGGGAACTTGCGGTTGATAGGGCCCCAGGCGATGGCGGCCTGGGTGGTCGGCTCTTCAACGATGAAACGATCGACTGGCGAGCGGCCGGTACGGTGACCGGTGCGAACAACCAGCGCGCCGGTATCGGCAAGCTCGCCTTCACCGCGATTCAGGGCTTCTTTAACCAGATCATCAACACTCAGATCGGTGTACACGGCGTTATTGGCTTGCGTCATGAGGTTCCCCGTCGGCCAGTGGCCGAGTGCTCCAAACGTTTTGTAGTAGAAAGTCGTGCACTACTACCGCGAAAAAAGTGGGCCGGATTATGCCAGAAAAGCCCAAAAAAAGTAGGGCCCTCCCGTCGTAACGGCGTTATTCCGGCACTATCCAGTGAATTTACCTGCGCTGAACCGTTTTAGTGACGGGTATCTGACGGCGTCTCGACACCTGCGCCAGCGAACAATTGACTGATATCGGCGGCGTCGAACAGGTAGCGCTGGTTACAGAACTGGCAATCGATCTCGATGTGGCCACCGTGTTCGATGACCAGTGCCTGGGCATCTTCCTGACCCAAACTGACCAGTGCATTGGCAGAACGTTCGCGCGAGCAGCTGCAACGGAAGCGTAGCTTCTGCACATCAAACAGCCGAACCTGCTCTTCGTGGTAGAGGCGATGGAGCACGGTTTCGTTGTCCAGGCTGAGCAATTCATCGGCGGTCAGGGTGCCGGCCAATGCAGTGACATGCTGCCAACTGGCGGCGCGTTCTTCTTCGTCTTTCAGACGGTCGGCGGGCAGTTGCTGCAGCAGCAGGCCCCGGGCGCGACGGCCATCGGCGTACAGCCAGAAACGCGTACCCACCTGTTGGGACATGACGAAATAATTGGTGAAGCACTCCGACAGGGTTTCGCCATCCAGGTCGACGATGCCCTGGTAGCGCTGGCCTTGGGTCGGGTCGACGGTCAGTGCCAATACGCCGTTGGGCATCAGGTCGGCGAGGGTTGCGTCGGGGGCGATCTGGTCGGCCTCGTAACGGGCCAGGCCACGGATTTCGCGCTCGCTGGAACATTCGATCATCAGCAACGGCACCGGGCCATCGGAGCGGGCCTGGAGAATCAGCAACCCATCGAACTTCAAGGTGCCGACCAGCAACGAAGCCGCGGCCATCAGTTCGCCGAGCAGTTGTTTTACCGGCTCCGGGTACGCGTGTTTGGCGAGGACTTCGGCGTAGCTGCGCTCCAACGACACCAGCTCGCCGCGGGTGTCGCTGTCATCGAAGATGAAGCGTTGGGTGTAGTCGGTATCCGGTAGCTCGGTCATAGGTCTGGGTATCTGAAGTAATGACAAATAATTGCAGAACGTGAAATTGCGCCCACACGGCACCGTTTTGGTGCGCGACGTTCAGCCAAGGGAGGCATTTTATGAACAATCCGGGTTTGTTCCAAGCAAGGTGGAACACCCGCCGGTTGGCGTTCTGCAATGTTGTGCCTCTGGCACTGCTGGCCTTCTGGTTATGGCCTACGGGTCAAAGGCTGTGTGTGATTTTCGACGAGTGGCTGTTTCACCCACTCAATTCGCCGCTGGCGACTCACCCGATATGGCTGCACAGCTGGGCAATTGCAAGTCTGCGCCCGTTCGATGCGGTGGTCGGGATGATCTAGCTTCACTGGTGATCCGGGGGCTGGCGTTGTTCGGACTGCTGGGAAAAATGCCGATGGTTTCGCGGATGTGTGTGGTGTAGCGCTTCGCCTGGGTAACGCGGTGATCCTGAAAGACCGCAGCCTTCGGCAGCGCCTACATGGGAATGCGTACACCCGTAGGAGCTGCCGAAGGCTGCGATCTTTTTGCAGGCAACACACATCTGCCAGCCCTACTCGTCGTTACTGCTCCCACGAAACTTAAACAGATCCCGCCGCTGTTTCTTGCTCGGCTTGCCATCGGTGCTCACGCCCAACGAACCGGCCTTGCGCATGGCTGCAGCCGCTTCGCGCTTGGCGATGCTGGCTTCGGTTTCGGCGTACAACGCCTGAGCCTCCGGCGCGCCACGGCGCACGATCGACAACGCCTGGACCACCACCGTGCGCTCCTCGAACCCGGTACGAATCTGAAACTCGTCGCCAATCCTGGGCTCCTTGCCCGGCTTGCAGCGCTCGCCCCGGCAATGCACCTTGCCGCTTTCAATCGCGGCCTTGGCCAAGGCACGTGTTTTATAAAAACGCGCGGCCCACAACCATTTATCGAGACGGACCTTGTCGTCTTCTTCCTGTTTTTGTGCCACTTGAATTCCTCTTTCCGCCAATAGTCGGAACTGTACTACCGTTTCTGTCGGGCGCAACAACCCGGCTCTCCAGATAGACTGTGACCAAGGCCGGATCCCCGGCATGGAGTGACTATATTTCCGGCTTCATTGACCTCGCCTCAAAATGGTTGCCAGGGCTGTCAGCAAAGCGAGCCGCTGGGCTTCGACTTTGCCTTTGCCTACCAACCGATCGTCGACTTGCGGGATCAGTCGGTTTTCGCCCATGAAGCCTTGGTACGCGGCATCGCGGGGGAAGGCGCTCTGTCTGTGCTTGAGCAGATTACAGAAGCGAATCGCTACCGCTTTGACCAGCTCTGCCGGACTCGAGCCATTGCAGGCGCGGCTCGTCTAAACATGCAGACACACTTATCGATCAACTTCATGCCCAACGCTGTCTACCGCCCCGAACTCTGTATCCGCAGCACGCTAGAGGCCGCGAAAACACACAGCTTCCCCATCGACCGTCTGATTTTCGAAACCCTGGAAAGCGAGCACGTAGATAACTATCGCCATTTGACTAATATTCTGCGTGAATACCGCGAATTCGGCTTCAAGACCGCCATCGACGATTTCGGCGCGGGCTACTCGGGGCTCAATCTGCTGGCTGATTTCCAACCGGACCTGATCAAACTCGACATGGCGCTGATCCGCGATGTCGACCGCGATCGTGTTCGTCAGGCTATCGTTCGGGGGATTGTCACAATCTGTGCGGAGTTGGACGTTACAGTCATCGCCGAAGGCATTGAAAGCGCCGGAGAACGGGATTTCCTGGCGGACTGTGGAATTTTTCTGATGCAGGGTTACTGGTTCGCCAAACCTGCATTCAAAGCGTTGGCTCAGGTACCGCCTGAAGCCTGGACGCGATAATCGCCGGTTTTTCCTATTGAAGACATTTGACCATTTGACCGTTATCGGTCTGCGCGAGTGGGTGGCGCTCCCGGATTTGGGAGTCGCGGGCCTGCGGGCAAAAATCGACACTGGCGCCAGCACCTCCAGCCTGCACGCCACCGACATCGAGCCGTTCGAGCGCGAGGGCGAGAGCTGGGTGCGCTTCACCGCGCACCTGGGCACGGTCGTGCAACTGCGTCACCGCCGCTGCGAAGCACCACTGGTGACGATGAAAACCATCAAAAGCTCCAACGGCCATGCGCAGAAGCGTTACGTGGTCAGCACCACCCTGGCCCTCGGTGATCGGGTCTGGCGGGTCGAGTTCACCCTCGCCTGTCGCAAGTCCATGCGTTATCGCCTGTTACTCGGTTCCAAAGCCCTGATCGACGGCCAGTTGGTGGTCAATCCGGGCATTAAATATGTACAAGACAAGCCGGTGTTCCCGGTATCTACCTCTTCCACAGGTGTTGCATGAAGATCGCTGTGCTGTCGCGGAACCCGCGTCTGTATTCCACTCGTCGTCTGGTCGAAGCCGGTACCGAGCGTGGCCATGAAATGGTGGTGATCGACACCCTGCGCGCCTACATGAACATTGCCAGTCACAAGCCGCAGATCCACTACCGCGGCAAACCGCTGGAAGGTTTCGACGCGGTGATCCCGCGGATCGGTGCATCGGTAACGTTCTATGGCTGCGCGGTGTTGCGCCAGTTCGAAATGATGGGGGTGTTTCCGCTCAACGAATCGGTGGCCATTGCCCGCTCGCGGGACAAACTGCGTTCGCTGCAATTGCTGTCTCGCCGTGGAATCGGTTTGCCGGTCACCGGATTTGCGCATTCCCCGGATGACATTCCCGACCTGATCGACATGGTCAACGGCGCACCGCTGGTGATCAAGGTGCTGGAAGGCACCCAGGGGATTGGCGTAGTGCTGTGTGAAACCGCGACGGCGGCGGAATCGGTGATCGAGGCGTTCATGGGCCTCAAGCAGAACATCATGGTTCAGGAGTACATCAAGGAAGCCGGCGGTGCGGACATTCGTTGCTTCGTGGTGGGCGACAAGGTGATTGCGGCGATGAAGCGTCAGGCCAAGCCCGGGGAGTTTCGCTCCAACCTGCATCGCGGTGGCAGCGCCAGCCTGATCAAGATCACGCCGGAAGAACGCATGACTGCGTTGCGTGCAGCGAAAGTGATGGGTTTGGCGGTGGCGGGCGTGGATATCCTGCGTTCCAATCACGGGCCGCTGGTGATGGAAGTGAATTCTTCGCCGGGTCTGGAAGGGATTGAAACCACCACCGGGAAGAATGTGGCGGGGATCATCATTGAGCATCTTGAGAAAAATGGTGGGCCGAATATGACGCGGACCAAAGGGAAAGGTTAAACCCTGAGATTTATGGCGGTCGGAAGACCGCCTTCGCGAGCAGGCTCGCTCCCACAAGGGAAACGTATTTCAATGTGAGAGCGAGCCTGCTCGCGATGAGGCCTTAAGCCCCACTGACAATGCTGGTCTTTAAACCGCATCCCGCGGCAACATCAACCCAAGCGGTAACCGCACCCGCGCTTCCAGTCCGCCACCCGACCGGTTGCGCAACTCAACATTCCCACCATGCATCGAAGCAATCCGCTTCACGATCGCCAGGCCCAACCCGGTCCCTTTACCACCGCGAGCGCGATCCCCACGAGTGAACGGATTGAAGATCGCCTCCAGCTCCGACGGATCAATGCCCGCACCACGGTCCATGACGCTCAGCACCACGTAAGGAGCGCTCACATCCCCGGAAACATAAGCCGCCACTTCGACCCCACTGCCAGCATGATGCAGCGCGTTGCCGATCAGGTTGTTCAGCAGGCGCTTCATTGACACCCGACGCAACGGGAACGGCTGAATCGGCTCCAGGCGCAGGCGTACTTTCTCTTCGTTCTGGTTGTAAGGCGCGGCGACTTCACGCACCAGGTCGGTCAAGTCCACCTCTTCCACCGATTCATCGCGACCATCGCGAATGAACGCGAGGAACTGGTCGAGAATCGCGTCCATGTCTTCGATGTCGCGCACCATGTCGTCCGTCAGGTCGCTGTGGTCGCCCATCAGTTCCAGGGACAGCCGCAACCGTGTCAGTGGCGTACGCAAGTCATGGGACACGCCGGCCAGCATCAGCTCGCGCTCGCGGCCGGCCTGTTCGACGTCTTCAGCCATCTGGTTGAAGGCGCGATACACCTCGGTCATCTCGCTTGGCGTATCGCTGATCGGCAGACGCACACTACGGCCCTGGCCAAGTTGCCTCGCGGCATAGACCAGGCGTTTCAAAGGTTGATTGAGCTGACTGACGAAGATCCACGCCGAGGCGGTGGACAGCAAGCCGATGGCCAGGAACCAGCCGAGCACGTTCCAGATTTTCTGGCCGCGCAAAGGATGCGGGTACAGCGGCACTTTCAGCCAGCCATCACCGAGACTGGGCGCCCGAACCCACAGGGCCGGTGGCGAGTGCATGCGCAATCGCACCTCGGTGTCGGCGCCAAGCTCTGCCTGCATCTGCCGCTGGTAGATCTCGCTGTAAGGCCAGTGTTGCTCGCCTTCCGGCACGCCGGCACCCACCACCCGGATCAGGGTCGCGGCTTCGGCAATCTTTTCACGGTTGTTTTCATCCGCCGCCCAATAGGCGCGCAGCGTCAGGGCGACGCCGTGGCTGTATTGGCGATCCACCAGCACGTCTTCGTTCATCAACAGATAAACCAGGGTCAGCGCCTTGGAGAACAGGACGACGATCAGCACCAGCCACAGGGTGCGGGAGAAGAAACTCTGGGGGAACCACACGGGGGTTTTCATGGATAACCGCTACACACTTGCAGGAGCGAGCGATGCTCGCATATTGCGGATCGCGAGTCTGCGGACAACATCATCCGCACGACCCGCTCCTACAAATCGCCGATCACTTGGTGGCGGCGCCATCCGGAACGAACACGTAGCCCACGCCCCAGACGGTCTGGATGTAACGCGGCTTGGATGGATCGGGTTCGATCATCCGGCGCAGACGGGAAATCTGCACGTCGATGGAACGCTCCAGGGCATCCCACTCGCGGCCTCGGGCCAGGTTCATCAGTTTGTCGCGAGTCAGAGGCTGACGCGCGTTCATGACCAACGCCTTGAGCACCGCAAACTCACCGGTGGTGAGCATGTGCACTTCGTCACCGCGTTTCAGTTCGCGAGTGGCCAGCGACAGTTCATAGTCACCGAAGGTCACGCTTTCGTCTTCGCTGCCCGGCGCGCCCGGCACCGGAGCGGACTGACGACGCAGGACGGCTTTGACGCGCGCCATCAGCTCGTCCGGGTTGAACGGCTTGGCCAGGTAATCGTCGGCGCCCAGCTCCAGGCCCTTGATGCGGCTCAGCTCGTCGCCCTTGGCGGTGAGCATGATGATCGGAATCTGATTGTTCGCCGTGCGCAGGCGGCGGCAGGCGGTCAGACCGTCTTCGCCGGGCAGCATCAGGTCGAGGACGACCAGGTTGAACACTTCACGCGCCAGCAGGCGGTCCATTTGCTCAGTGTTCGGTACGGCGCGGGCGCGATAGCCCTTGCTGACGAAAAAGCGTTCCAGCAGGCTGCTGAGCCCCGGATCGTCGTCAACGATAAGAATTTTTTCGCCTTCAGCAATGTTTGCAGTGCTGCTCATTGGATGCTCCTTTGATCTCGGCGCGCATTATGGCGTAGCTGCCGTTATACGCACCGTGTGCATTGTTAGCAGATTTTTCCTTCACCGCCAGGAATCCGGGCATTGTGCCTACAGCCTGTGATGCCCCCGAATGACAGAACGCTGGTTATAATGCGCGGCCTTTTGTGTCAGGCAACGTCTGATCATTACTGCGGCAGCCGCTTTTTATTTTCAAGGCGCTGGCAGTATTTGTTCGATTTCACGGGTCAACGGGATGCCTGTTGATTCAGGTAGCGGCGCAGGCCAGGCCGCTCAACCAGACTCGCCGAGCCTTTATTCATGCGCCCGCGAGCCTGCTTTCACAATTTGTCAGGTGGTTTTATGGACAGCATCAACAGCCGCATCGCCGAGGAACTCGGCGTACGCCCACAACAGGTCGAAGCGGCCGTCGCGCTACTCGATGAAGGCTCTACCGTTCCCTTCATCGCCCGTTACCGGAAAGAAGTGACCGGCAGCCTCGATGACATCCAGTTGCGTCATCTGGAAGAGCGTCTGCGCTACCTGCGAGAACTCGACGAACGGCGCATCAGCATCCTTGCCAGCATCCAGGAGCAAGGCAAGCTGACCCCGCAACTTGAACGCGACATCAAGCTCGCCGACACCAAGACCCGCCTCGAAGACTTGTACCTGCCGTACAAGCAGAAGCGCCGCACCAAGGGCCAGATCGCCCTGGAAGCCGGCCTCGGCGAGCTGGCCGACGGCCTGTTCAACGACCCGACCCTGACGCCAGACACCGAAGCTGCGCGCTTCGTTGATGCCGAAAAAGGCGTCGCCGATGTGAAGGCTGCCCTCGAAGGCGCCAAATACATCCTGATGGAACGCTTCGCCGAAGACGCCGGTTTGCTGGACAAGCTGCGCAGCTACCTCAAGCAGGAAGCCACCCTCAGTGCCCGCGTGATTGCCGGCAAGGAAGAGGAAGGTGCCAAGTTCCGCGATTATTTCGAACATGATGAACCGCTGAAAAGCATGCCGTCGCACCGCGCGCTGGCGATTTTCCGTGGCCGCAACGAAGGCATTCTCAGCTCCGCGCTGAAAGTCGGCGACGAACTGCCGGGCACCATGCACCCGTGCGAAGGCATGATCGGCCAGCAGTTCGGCATCCAGAACCAGAACCGCGCCGCCGACAAATGGCTGGGCGAAGTGGTGCGCTGGACCTGGAAGGTCAAGCTCTACACCCACTTGGAAACCGACCTGTTGGGCGAACTGCGCGACGGTGCGGAAACCGAAGCGATCAACGTGTTCGCGCACAACCTGCACGACCTGCTGCTGTCGGCCCCGGCCGGCCCACGCGCCACGCTGGGCCTCGACCCGGGCCTGCGCACCGGTTGCAAGGTCGCTGTGGTCGACGCCACCGGCAAGCTGCTGGATCACGCCACGGTTTACCCGCACGTGCCACACAACAAATGGGACCAGACCCTCGCGATACTTGCAGCCCTGTGCGCCAAGCACTCGGTGGACCTGATTGCCATCGGCAATGGCACCGCCAGCCGCGAGACCGACAAGCTGGCCGCTGAACTGATCAAAAAATACCCGGCCATGAAGATGACCAAAGTCATGGTGTCCGAGGCCGGCGCATCGGTTTACTCGGCGTCGGAACTGGCCTCCAAGGAATTCCCGGACCTCGACGTGTCGATCCGTGGCGCGGTATCCATCGCTCGTCGCTTGCAGGATCCACTGGCCGAGCTGGTGAAGATCGATCCGAAATCCATCGGCGTCGGCCAGTACCAGCACGACGTGTCGCAGCTGAAACTGGCGCGCGGCCTGGACGCGGTAGTCGAAGACTGCGTGAACGCCGTGGGCGTGGACGTGAACACCGCTTCCGTGGCGCTGCTGGCCCGTATTTCCGGCCTCAACGCCACTTTGGCGCAGAACATCGTCAGCCACCGCGACGAGCACGGCGCGTTCAAAACCCGTGCAGCGTTGAAGAAAGTCGCGCGTCTGGGCGAGAAAACGTTCGAGCAGGCAGCCGGCTTCCTACGCGTGATGAACGGCGACAACCCGCTGGATTCGTCGGCGGTTCACCCGGAAGCCTATCCGCTGGTGCAACGCATCGCCGCTGAAACCGACCGCGACATTCGCTCGTTGATCGGCGATGCGAGTTTCCTCAAGCGTCTCGACCCGAAGAAATACACCGACGAAACCTTTGGTCTGCCAACGGTCACCGACATTCTGCAAGAGCTGGAAAAACCGGGCCGTGACCCGCGTCCCGAGTTCAAGACCGCCGAGTTCCAGGAAGGCGTCGAAGACCTCAAGGACCTGCAGCTGGGCATGATCCTCGAAGGCGTCGTGACCAACGTGACCAACTTCGGCGCGTTCGTCGACATCGGCGTGCATCAGGACGGTTTGGTGCACATCTCCGCGCTTTCGGAGAAGTTCATCAAGGATCCGCGCGAAGCGGTGAAGGCCGGTGACGTGGTGAAAGTGAAGGTCATGGAAGTCGATATCCCGCGCAAACGCGTAGGCCTGTCGATGCGCATGAGCGACACTCCGGGCGAGAAAATCGACGGCGCCCGTGGTGCGCGTCCGGGGTCGGCACCGCGCCAGTCCCAGAACACTGCACCACGCAAGGAAACCACGGCGGCGGCCCCGGCCAACAACGCCATGGCTTCGCTGTTCGCCAACGCCAAGCAATTGAAGAAACGCTGATGGACATTCCGGCCGGACTGACCGAAAGCGCTTTTTTCAAGTTGCTGGGATGTCGCTTGCACAGTCTGGAGGCCGGGGTGGCGCAAGTCGCCCTGGCGCTGGAACCAGAACTGCGCAATCGCGGCGGCAAGCTGCACGGCGGGGCCCTGTTCAGCCTGGTGGACATTGCCATGGGGCTGGCCTGTTCCAGCACCCACGGCTTTGACCAGCAGAGCGCGACCATCGAGTGCAAGATCAACTACATCCGCGCCGTCGCAGACGGTGAGGTGATGTGCACGGCGCGGGTGATTCATCCGGGTCGCCGCACGCTGGTGGTCGAAGCCGACGTGATGCAGGGCGACAAACTCGTCGCAAAAGCACAAGGCACGTTCGCTGTCCTGTAGATGATTGCCATCATTTTGAGTTAATTTCAGCGCAACGAATCCTGTGGGAGCGAGCCTGCTCGCGATGAGGGTGTGTCAGCCGACAAAAATGTTGCCTGACACTCCCTCATCGCGAGCAGACTCGCTCCCACAGGGATTGTGCGGTTACTGACTGACCGGCATATGGCCTGAGCGGCTCAAAAACCAGGCGAAAACGCCAGTTTCAACTTCACCCTTGTAGACCGTCTTGCCCACCCCCATATTGGGGCGACTGACGCGTGAAGGAATCCAACTTGAGCGAACTTCTCAACCGCCGCCTGGCTCTGCTCGGCGAGCGCGCTAACCTCTCTCTGCTCGAACAGTGCCTTCACGGCATCGAACGTGAATGCCTGCGCGTGACCGGCGAAGGTCGCCTGGCGCAAACGCCGCACCCGGAAGAATTGGGTTCCGCGCTGACCAACGAACAAATCACCACTGACTATTCCGAGTCACTGCTGGAGTTCATCACCCCCGCCCTGCCCGACCCGGCCGACACCCTGGCGAGCCTGGACAAGATTCACCGTTTTGCCTACAGCAAGCTCGGCAACGAGTACCTGTGGAGTCCGTCGATGCCGTGCCCGTTGCCGGCCGAGGAAGATATCCCGATCGCCTATTACGGCACGTCCAACATCGGCAAGCTCAAGTATGTCTACCGCAAGGGCCTGGCCCTTCGCTACGGCAAGACCATGCAGTGCATCGCCGGGATTCACTACAACTTTTCCCTGCCGGAAAAACTCTGGCCGCTGCTCAAAGAAGCCGAAGGCTTTGTCGGCACTGACCGCGACTATCAGTCGTCGGCCTACATTGCCCTGATCCGCAACTTCCGTCGCTACAGCTGGCTGCTGATGTACCTGTTCGGTGCCTCTCCAGCGCTGGACGCCGGTTTCCTGCGCGGTCGCTCGCACCAGTTGGAGCAACTGGACCCGGACACTTTGTACCTGCCGTATGCCACCAGCCTGCGCATGAGCGACCTGGGTTACCAGAGCAACGCCCAGGCCGGTCTGACGCCCTGCTACAACGATCTGACGAGCTACACCGACAGCCTGCGCAAAGCGGTGGCTACGCCGTACCCACCGTACGTTGAAATCGGTACCCATCAGGACGGTGAGTGGGTTCAGCTCAACACCAACATCCTGCAGATCGAAAACGAGTACTACTCCAACATCCGCCCGAAACGCGTGACCTACACCGGCGAACGACCGATCCAGGCGCTGGTGGCCCGTGGCATCCAGTACGTTGAAGTCCGTTGCCTGGACATCAACCCGTTCCTGCCAATGGGCATCGACCTCACCGAATCGCGCTTCCTCGATGCGTTCCTGCTGTATTGCGCGCTGAACGACAGCCCGCTGCTGACCAATACTTCATGCGGCAACGCCACCTCGAACTTCCTCAGCGTGGTCAAGGAAGGTCGCCGTCCGGGCCTGCAACTGCAGCGCGACGGTCAACCGGTTGACCTGAAAGAGTGGGCTGGCGATCTGTTAGAGAAAATTGCACCACTGGCGGCATTATTGGATCAGAGCCATGGCGGCGATGCGCACAGCAAGGCGCTGGATGCGCAACTGGCCAAGGTCAAGGACCCGTCCCTGACGCCATCGGCCCAGGTGCTGGCGGCGATGGCCGAGCACAAGGAAAGCTTCAGCCAGTTCTCCCTGCGTCAGAGCGAGGCCCACGCGGAATTTTTCCGCAGCGAGCCGCTTTCAGGCGAAGACCAGGCGAAATTTGAAGACCGTGCACGTACCTCGCTGGCTGAGCAAGTAGAGCTGGAACAGAACGAAGTCGGCGATTTCGATGTGTTTGTCGGTTCGTATCAGGCGAGCATTCTGGCAATCAGCAACTAACCTTCACTCGCTCCCTCAGTCACTGCAAATCATTGTGGCGAGGGAGCTTGCTCCCGCTTGGCTGCACAGCAGCCGCACAACCAGACAACCCTGTTTTATCTTCCAGAATGCGATTGTCTGGATCGGGAGTCCTTCGGCCTCCAGCGGGAGCAAGCTCCCTCGCCACGAAAGCGGTCGACAACGACTCTCTCTTAGAATTTTCCGCTCATAAGCTCATTCTAAAAAGTTATTTATTTTCGTATTCTTATATCATTTAGTCTCGTTTTCACGCCGACTCTCGGTTCGTCTGAAAAGGAGCTTCCCAATGAAACTGAATTCCCCTATTCGCCTCCTGGCAGCCGCGTCTTTGGCGGCCGCGAGTTTCTTTGCCCAGGCGGCTGACGTGACCGTCGCTTACCAGACCACCGTAGACCCGGCGAAAGTCGCCCAGGCCGACGGCGCGTACGAAAAAGCCACCAACGCCGAAATCGACTGGCGCAAATTCGACAACGGCGCCGACATCATCGCCGCCATCGCGTCCGGTGATGTGCAGATCGGTTACCTCGGCTCCAGCCCCCTGACGGCTGCGATCACTCGTAAAGTTCCCGTAGAAACCTTTCTGATTGCCACGCAAATCGGCGCCGCGGAAGCCCTGGTCGCCCGCGACGGGTCCGGGATCAAGACGCCGCAAGACCTGATCGGCAAGAAAATTGCCGTGCCGTTCGTTTCCACCGGTCACTACAGCCTGCTGGCCGCGTTGAAGCACTGGAACATTGACCCGTCGAAAGTCACGGTGCTCAACCTCGCGCCGCCGGCGATCATTGCGGCGTGGAAACGCGGTGACATCGACGCCACTTACGTTTGGGATCCGGCGCTCGGTGTAGCCAAGGAAAACGGCAAAGTACTGATCACCTCCGGCGAACTGGCCAAGTTCGGCGCACCGACTTTCGATGCATGGATCGTGCGTAAAGACTTCGCCCAGAAGCACCCGGAAATCGTCACCGCGTTCGCTAAAGTCACCCTCGACGCCTACGCCGATTACCGCAAGGATCCGCAAGCCTGGCTCGCCAATCAGTCCAACGTCGACAAACTGGTGAAGCTGTCCGGCGCCAAGGCCAGCGACATTCCGCTGTTGCTGCAAGGCAACGTCTATCCGCTGGCGGCTGATCAGGTGATCACCCTCGGTGCGCCGACCACCAAAGCCATCACCGACACCGCCGTGTTCCTCAAGGAACAAGGCAAAGTCGAGGCCGTACTGCCGGACTACGCGCCGTACGTCAGCGCCAAGTTCATCACCAACTGATCGGGAGTGAATCGCGATGGCTTTGCTACAGCTGGAGCGCATCAGCGCACAGTACCCTGGCAGCCCGGAACCGGTGCTGGCGGATATTTCCTTGAGCCTTGGCCCCCAGCAATTGCTGGTGGCCCTCGGCCCTTCCGGCAGTGGCAAGACTTCGCTGTTGAACCTGATTGCCGGTTTCGTCGAACCCAGCGCCGGGCGCATCACCCTTGATGGTGTGCCGGTCAAAGGCCCGAGCGCAGAACGTGGCGTGGTGTTCCAGGACGACGCGCTGCTGCCTTGGCAGGACGTGCTGGCCAACGTCGGTTTCGGTCTGGAACTGGCGGGTGTTTCCCGCGACAAACGTGAAAGCCGCGCTCGGGAAATGCTCGCGCTGGTGGACCTTTCCGGTTTCGAACATCGCCGCATCTGGCAATTATCGGGTGGCCAGAAACAGCGTGTCGGCCTGGCCCGTGCGCTCGCCGCCGATCCTCGCGTGCTGCTGATGGACGAACCCTTCGGCGCCCTCGACGCCTTCACCCGCGAACAGATGCAGGAGCTGCTGTTGCAGGTGTGGAAACGCACAGCCAAACCCGTTTTCCTGATTACCCACGACATCGAAGAAGCGGTGTTTCTCGCCACGGACCTGATTCTGCTGGCGCCAAACCCCGGGCAAATCGTCGAGCGACTGAGCCTGGATTTTGGTCAGCGTTATGCCGCTGGCGAATCCGCACGGGCGATCAAATCCGACCGGCGCTTTATCGAAACCCGCGAACACGTACTCGCCAAAGTCTTCTCCCAACGCAGCGCCGCCACGCGGCAGGAGCGCGCATGAGCAGCTATGAAATTCCGGCGGTGACGGTGAAACCGGGTTCGACGGTCATTCCTGTTCGTCGCAGTGTGAGCACGCGCTGGATCAGCGTGCTGACCCTGGTCGCGCTGGTTGCCCTTTGGTGGGCCGTGACTGCTACCGGAATGATCGAGCCGCTGTTTCTGCCGCCACCGTCTGCCGTGCTGCAAAAGGGCTGGCTGCTGGTGACCACCGGCTACATGGATTCAACGTTGTGGCAGCACCTGGGCGCGAGCCTCGGCCGCATCGGTCTGGGCCTCGGCTTTGCCGTGCTGACCGCCGTGCCGGTCGGCATTGCGATCGGTGCCAACCGTATCGCGCGGGGCATTCTCGATCCGCTGATCGAGTTCTACCGCCCGATTCCACCGCTGGCCTATTTGCCGCTGATCGTCATCTGGTGCGGCATTGGCGAGCTGTCGAAAGTCTTGCTGATCTACCTGGCGATTTTCGCCCCGATCGCCATCGCCACCGCGACGGGCGTGCGCACCGTCGACCCGGCCAGATTGCGCGCTGCGCAGTCGCTGGGCGCAACCCGGGCACAATTGATTCGCCATGTGATTTTACCGAGTGCCTTGCCGGACATTTTGACGGGCGTGCGTATTGGTCTGGGGGTGGGTTGGTCGACGCTGGTCGCCGCCGAGCTGATCGCCGCCACCAGCGGTTTGGGCTTCATGGTCCAGTCGGCCGCGCAATTCCTGGTCACCGATGTGGTGGTACTGGGGATTCTGGTGATTGCGCTGATCGCCTTTGCCATGGAGATGGGCCTGCGTGCTCTGCAACGCAAACTGGTGCCGTGGCACGGCCAGGCTCACTAAAGACTTGTCATTGAACACGCCGACAGTTCGGCACCCCGGATTAAGAGAACCACCATGAGCCACCTGACAATCGTCTCTCTCAGCTACGCGCTCGGCGCGCAAATCAGCGGCATCGACATCAGTCAGCCGCTGACCCTGGAACAGCGCGATGCCATCGAGCAGGCGCTGCTCCAGCATCAGGTGCTGTTCTTCCGCGACCAGCCGATCACGCCGCAGCAACAGGCACGGTTCGCCGCCCATTTCGGCGACCTGCATATTCATCCGATCTACCCGAATGTACCGGAACAACCGGAAGTGCTGATCCTCGACACGGCCGTCACCGACGTGCGCGACAACGCGATCTGGCACACCGACGTGACCTTCCTGCCGACCCCGGCGATGGGTGCGGTGCTCAGCGCGAAATTGCTGCCGGAGTTTGGTGGCGACACGTTGTGGGCCAGCGGCATTGCGGCTTATGAAGCGTTGTCAGCGCCGATGAAGAGTTTGCTTGAAGGGCTGACCGCGACTCACGATTTCACCCGTTCGTTTCCGCTGGAACGCTATGGCAATACGCCTGAGGCGCTGGCTCAGTGGGAAGAAGCACGCCGCAGGAATCCGCCGCTGTCGCACCCGGTGATCCGCACACACCCGGTGAGCGGGCGCCGGTCATTGTTCGTCAATGAAGGCTTCACCTCGAAGATCAATGAGCTGTCGGAAACCGAGAGCGAGGTGATTCTGAAATTTCTGTTCGCCCATGCCACGCGGCCGGAGTTCACCATTCGCTGGCGCTGGCAGAAGGACGACGTAGCGTTCTGGGATAACCGCGTGACGCAGCATTACGCGGTGGATGATTACCGACCGGCGCGGCGGGTGATGCAGCGGGCGACGGTGTTGGGGGATGTGCCGTTTTTCAGGTAAATCCTGATTTTTCCATTGACTGTACTGGCCCCATCGCGAGCAGGCTCGCTCCCACAGAGTGATCGGCCGGCCACACATTTTGTGGTCAACCCCCAACCACTGTGGGAGCGAGCCTGCTCGCGATAGCGGTCTAAAAGGCGCCAAAGATTCTGGCGCCAAACCCTTACTCAGCCGTCGAAGGTTTCTCCCAAAGATTGATCCCGCCCTCCTGGGCAAACCGGTCAATCTCCGCCAACTCCTCCACAGTGAAGCTCAAATTCTTCAAGGCCCCGACGTTCTCGATGATCTGCTCCGGCCGGCTCGCACCAATCAGCGCCGAGGTCACCCGCGGATCGCGCAGCGTCCACGCCAGCGCCAGTTGCGCGAGGCTCTGGCCGCGACGCTTGGCGATTTCGTTGAGCCCACGCACATGGGCGATGTTGGCCTCCGACAGATGCGAGGACTGCAAAGAACCACCGCCCGGACGATTGACCCGCGCGTCCTTCGGAATGCCATTGAGGTACTTGTCGGTCAACAGGCCCTGCGCCAACGGTGTGAAGGCAATCACGCCGGTGCCCAGTTCGTCGGTGACCTCCAGCAGGTCCTTTTCCACCCAGCGATTGAGCAGGTTGTAGGCCGGCTGGTGAATCAGCAACGGCACTTTCCACTCTTTCAACAGCGCCGCCATCTCACGGGTTTTCACCCCGGAATACGACGAGATGCCGATGTACAGCGCCTTGCCCTGCTGCACCGCCGTAGCCAATGCGCTGGCAGTTTCCTCCAGCGGAGTATCCGGATCGAAACGGTGGGAATAGAAAATATCCACATAATCCAGGCCCAGGCGCTGCAGGCTCTGATCAAGACTGGCCAGCACGTATTTGCGCGAACCGCCGCCCTGCCCGTAAGGACCGGGCCACATGTCCCAACCGGCCTTGCTGGAAATGATCAGCTCGTCGCGATACTGCTTGAAGTCTTCGCGCAGCAAACGGCCGAAATTGATCTCGGCGCTGCCGTACGGCGGGCCGTAATTGTTGGCCAGGTCGAAGTGGTTGATCCCCAGATCGAACGCCGTGCGCAGCAACGAACGCTGGGTGTCGATCGGCGTGCTGTCGCCGAAGTTGTGCCACAGGCCCAGGGACAACGCCGGCAGCACCAGACCGCTGCGGCCGACGCGGCGGTAAGGAATGGAGTCGTAGCGGTTTTCGGCAGCGGTGTAGGTCATCGAATCCTCTCTTGTCTGTCTTGAAGTTGGCATCGACTGCTTCGCAAGTTGCCCAGCATACGCCCAGACAAACGTCGATAAACCTCCGACTCGAGGAAATGCTGAAACGTTTCACATTATTCATCTTCGGCGGTACAACCATCGCCAGGATCGCAGCCTTCGTTCAAACGGCCCCCGCAAACACCTCCCCCAACCAATCCACAAACACCCGAACCCGTGGCGACAGGTGTCGGTTGTGCGGATACAGCACTGAAACCGGCATCGGCGGCGGAGGGGTGTCGATGAGGATTTCCTGCACCAGCCCCTGAGCAATCAGCGTTGCCATTCGGTAATGCGGGCACTGGATCAAGCCCAGTCCGGCGATGGCCGACGCGGCATAGATTTCCGCGCCGAATACTGAAATCGCGCCGTCGATGGCCACTTCCTTCAGCTCGCCATCAACCATGAACTCGAATGGAAACAACTTGGCCGTGGTGCGCGAGACGTAGTTCACCGCGCGATGGTGTTTCAGGTCTTCGAGGGTTCTCGGTTCGCCGTATTTGCGCAGATATGCAGGACTGGCGCAGGTGATCTGCCGCAGGTTGGCGACACGCTTGCCGATCAGCGCCGAGTCGCCGAGGGTGCCGGCGCGCAGTACGCAGTCGACGCCTTCGGCAATCAGGTCGACAAAGCGGTCGGCCTCGCTGATGGAGAGTTCGATATCCGGGTAACGGGCCATGAACTGCGGCAACGCAGGGATCACGAAGTGCTTGGCCAAGGTGCCATGCAAATCCACGCGCAATCGCCCCTTCGGCGCCACGCTGCGAAAGGCCAGCTCGGCTTCTTCCAGCTCTGCCAGCAACTGCACACAACGCAGGTAGTAAGCCTCGCCGTCCAGCGTCGGACGCACTTTACGTGTGCTGCGCTCCAGCAAACGCGTACCGAGCCAGGCTTCGAACTGATTCAGCGTGTGGGTCAGGGTTGCCCGCGGCAGATTCAGGTCTTCGGCGGCCAGGGTGAAGCTGCTGCGCTCGTAGATCCGCACGAAAACCTTCATTGCCTTGACTTGATCCACGCTGAGCTCCGGAGCTTCGATTGTTGGCGATTATTGAACAGTCAAGGCAACTCTCGTGCATTTATCGGCCTGAGTAAACATGTGAATCTGGCTTTCCCCCCCCACCAACACCCCCAAAGGATTAACCGCCATGACTACTCAAACTTCGAAAGTGGCCATCGTGACCGGTGCCTCTCGCGGCATCGGCGCCGTCATCGCCAGACAACTGGCCAGCGAGGGGTTCGCCGTCGCCATCAACTACGCCAGCAGCGCCGCCGAAGCCTCCGGACTGGTCGTGGAGTTGCGTCAGGCCGGCCATCAAGCCATAGCGATCAAGGCTGACGTGGCCAATGCCGACGACGTGCGCCGGATGTTCGATGAAACCGAATCGCAGCTGGGCAAAGTCGATGTGTTGATCAACAACGCCGGCATTTTCAAAGTGATGCCGCTGGCGCAACACACGGACGAACTGTTCGACCAGAACTTCAACATTCACGCTCGCGGCACGTTCAACACGTTGCGTGAAGCGGCCACTCGCCTGAACAGCGGCGGACGGATCGTCAATTTTTCCAGCAGTACCGTCGGCATGAACCTGCCGGGCTACGCCGTGTACATCGCCAGCAAAGCGGCGGTGGAATCCCTGACTCAGGTGTTCGCCAAGGAAATGCGCGGTCGCCACATCACCGTCAATGCCGTCGCCCCGGGCCCGGTGGCGACCGATCTGTTCCTGCACGGCAAGAGCGAAGAACACATTCAAACCTTCGCCAGGATGCCGCCGCTGGAACGCCTGGCTCAGCCGGAAGACATCTCCCGCGTTGTGTCCTTCCTCGTCGGGCCGGATGCGGCTTGGGTCAACGGGCAAATCCTGCGGGTCAATGGCGGGTTGGTTTAAGCACGGAGAGCGCACTGACGCCTATGCTCAAAACTGAGCAGGGAGACCGAGGGCGGCTGCACAGGCGACACCCACCTGACAGGAGGAACACATCATGCACACCACCATCATCATCTTCTTCGGCCTGGTCCTCCTCGCGCTGATGCTGTTCATCGGCGAGAAAATCGGCTTCGGTCGGCAGACCCTGACCTACAGCTTCATCGTCCTGTGGCTGGCCCTGACAATGATCAACGGCGCCATCGGCGTGGTCACTGCCGGCCAGCCCGTGACGACGGAACTGGTGGTCGGCAGTGTCGTGTTTGGTGTGCCGGTGGCAGCGCTGGTGCTGTTCATGGTGATGAGCAGCGAGACCTGACCTCAACGCACCAAATGCAAAAACTGCATGTGCCGCTCGTACTGATCGAGGATGTCGTTGATGACCTGCTCCTTGGTGTAGCCCACCAGATCGTAGTCCTGACTGCCCTCGCTCAAATGCACTTCGGCCCGATAATAACGACGATTGTTGAGTTCCTTGGAACCCATGCCGCCACGGGCGAAGGACGGCGTGAAGTAGCCACGCATCTGCACCTGATAGATGAACGGATGCTGCTCGCCGTGACCGATTTCCAGGCTGACGCTGTCGTTCGCCGGATCAGGCTGAGTGACCACGTTCAAGCCCTTCTCGACGAACACCGCCGTCACTTCTTCAATCGCCGGGCGCACCGTCGTGTCGAGGAAGCGATAGACCTCATCGCGCGACGGGAAATGCACCGCCTGGCTCAAACGCTGACGCCATCCGCCACGCCGGGAACCGGACACCGGCGCCAGGGAATGCAATTGGGCGATCTGCTTCTGTGACTCGAGATAAAACGCCTTGTGCAGACCCCACATCATCAGCAGCAAGATCAGCGAGAACGGCAACGACGTCAGCACCACCGCCGACTTCAGCGCGTCGATGCTGCCGGAGAACAGCAGCGCACTGGTCACCAGCGCGGTCATCGCGCCCCAGAACACCCGCAGCCATTTCGGCCCGTCTTCATCCGGGTTGCCACCCTTGGCGGAGAGCGTCGACAGCACCACGGTGCCGGAATCGGCCGAGGTGACGAAGAACACGAAGCTGATGAACACCGTGACCGCAATCACGGTTTTGCTCCATGGGTAGGTTTCCAGCAGCAGGTAGAGGGTCATCGACGGGTTGTCGATGGCCGACATGCCGAGCGCGCTCATGCCGTGGTTGAGCACTTGGTCGATGGCGCTGTTACCGAAAATCGACATCCACGCGAGGGTGAAACCAAGCGGGATCAACAGCACCCCGAAGACGAATTCGCGGATGGTCCGGCCACGGGAAATCCGTGCGATGAACAGGCCCACGAACGGCGACCACGCGATCCACCAGGCCCAGTAGAACACCGTCCAGCCACCCAGCCAGTCGCTGGGTTTGTCGTAGGCGTAGAGGTCAAAACTCTTCATCGGCAACGCGCCGAGGTAGTCACCGATGTTCTGGATCAGGGTGTTGAGCAAGTGCTGCGTCGGGCCGGCGAACAACACGAACAGCAGCAGCGCACAGGCCAGCAGCATGTTGATGTCGGACATCACCCGCACGCCTTTATCGACGCCGGACACCGCGACGATGATCGCAGCGCCCATCATCAGCGTGATCAGGCCGACCTGAACCCACTGGGTGTGGGCGACGCCGAACAGGTAGTCGAGCCCCGAGTTGAGGTGCAACACCCCGAAGCCCATGTCGGCACCAAGGCCGAACACCGTGGCGATGATGCCGAAGCCATCCACCGCGTAACCGATCGGACCGTTGATGCGTTTGCCGATCAGCGGATACAGCGCCGAACGCAAGGCCAGCGGCAGGTTGTGGCGGTAGGCGAAATAGGCCAGCGCCATGCCGACGAAGGCAAACACGCCCCAGCCGTGCAGGCCCCAGTGCAGAAACAGAATCTGCATCGCCTGGCGCGCCGCGTCCGCGGTGCCGGCCTCGCCTTGGGGCGGTTGCGACAAATGGGTCAGCGGTTCGGACACGCAAAAGAAAAACAGCGTGATGCTGATCCCGGCGGCGAACAGCATGCCGGCCCAGGACAGGTAACTGAATTCGGGCTCGTCGTGGTCGGCACCGAGCTTGATCTTGCCGTAGCCGGACAAGGCGGTGACCACCACGAAGACCAGATACAGGGTCATCGCGAGCATGTAGTACCAGCCGACCGTGTTGGCCGCCCAGTTTTGCGCTTGCAGAAGCCAGGCGCCGGCCTGTTCAGGCATGGCGATGACGACGAGGCCGAAGAGCAGAATGAAGGTCGCGGCGAAGTAAAACACCGGCGGATTCATGCGGACCTGGCCGCTGGCGGGGGTAGACGGTGCACTCATGAAAGGTGCGCCTCAAGGGGGTGAAACCGGGCAATCAATAACGGACTCGGCAAGGGCAAGCCTCCTGTTGTGAGCGGGCAGCAAACCGGCGGTTTAACTTGAATGAGCGTTCAAGTTAAACATGAATAGGGTGCTAAGGACTAATCGCAAGGCTCGGCGGTACGGTGTGGCGAGGGAGCTTGCTCCCCCTGTGTCGCGAAGCGGCACCCCGGTTTTCGCCAGGAATGCGGCTGCTTCGCAACCGAGCGGGAGCAAGTTCCCTCGCCACAAAACCTGTTGTGTACGCTAGCTCAAGGATGGGTATGACGTGGGGTTTGGGGGATTCGTTCAGTGGGAAATCAGTGAAATGCCATTATCTCGGTTCGGCTTGAAACCAATCGCGGGCAAGCCCACAGGTTTTGTGGCGTTCGCAAAATCCGGGTTCGACACAAGACCTGTGGGAGCGTGGCTTGCCCGCGAAGGCGTCAGCAAGACCACTGGAGATGTCGAGACTTACTTCTGCGCCCCATCATCATGCTGCAGATTCGCCTGCGTCAGGTTGCACCCCGCCGGCACACTGCGCGTCAGCCAGACGTTGCCGCCGATGGTCGAGCCCTTGCCGATGGTGATCCGCCCCAGAATCGTCGCACCGGCGTAGATCACCACATCATCCTCGACAATCGGATGCCGCGGATGGCCCTTCTGCAACTGGCCGTCTTCATCCGCCGGGAAGCGTTTGGCGCCCAGGGTCACCGCCTGATAAATCCGCACGCGCTCGCCAATGATGGCGGTCTCGCCGATCACCACACCCGTCCCGTGATCGATGAAGAAGCTGCGGCCGATTTGCGCGCCCGGGTGGATATCGATACCGGTCGCCGAGTGAGCGATTTCTGCGCTGATCCGCGCCAGCAGCGGCAGTCCGGCGCGGTACAAGTGATGCGCGAGGCGATGGTGAATCACCGCCAGAATCCCCGGATAGCACAGCAACACTTCATCGACGCTGCGAGCCGCCGGGTCACCGTGATAGGCCGCCAGCACGTCAGTGTCCAGCAAGCTGCGCAGCCCCGGCAGCGCCAGGGCGAAGTCCTGGATGATCTGGATCGTTTTGGCTTCGACTTCAGTGTCGGCCGAGGCGCTGTGGCGGGCGGCGTAACGCAATTCAAGCCGCGCCTGACCCAGCAACGCGTTCAGCGCAACGTCCAGCGTGTGGCCGACATAGAAGTCTTCACTCTCTTCACGCAAGTCCACCGGCCCGAGGCGCATCGGGAACAGCGCCCCGCACAGCGCTTCAAGAATCTCCGCCATGGCCGCTCGGGAGGGCAACTCGCGACCGCCCTGCTCGCCGCTGGCACGGCCGTTTTGCGCACGCCACTGGTCGCGCGCCGTGCGCAACTGGCTGACGATGGTCTGCAATTGCCAATGGCTGGAACGCTCGCTCACGGTAAAAACTCCACACGGGCGGCCGGAGTGTCTGGCCGCGCTGACGGCGATTACTTTACGGCAAGGTCTGGAAGCCGAATTAAGAACCGATTGTGCTGTGCTCAGCACTTTTGGCTATAAGTAATCTTGCCGGTTGCCCCTGCATATAGGCGTGCCTATAGTCCTGACATCTATCACCGCCAGTACGGACCCATGATCAAACAACAGCTCGCCCGCTTTGACCGCCTCGATCTGCTCGGCCACCCGACCCCTCTGGAAAAACTCGAACGCCTGTCGGCCTGGCTCGGCCGCGACGTCTACGTCAAACGCGACGACCTGACGCCGCTGGCGATGGGCGGCAACAAGCTGCGCAAACTCGAATACCTGGCCGCCGATGCGCTGGCCCAGGGTGCGGACACGCTGATCACGGCAGGTGCGTTGCAATCCAACCACGTGCGCCAGACAGCGGCTCTCGCAGCGAAACTGGGCCTGGGATGCGTAGCACTGCTGGAGAATCCTCTGGGCACCGACGACACCGACTATGTCGGCAACGGCAATCGGCTGTTGCTCGACCTGTTCGATACCAAGGTTGAGTTGGTGGAAAACCTCGACAACGCTGACGAGCAACTGGAGGCCTTGGCCGCACGCCTGCGCAGCAACGGCAAAAAACCGTATCTGGTGCCGATCGGTGGCTCGAACGCGTTGGGCGCTTTGGGTTATGTGCGCGCCGGGCTGGAACTGGCCGAGCAGATCAAGGACACCGGCCTGAATTTCGCGGCGGTGGTATTGGCCTCGGGCAGCGCCGGAACCCACAGCGGCCTGGCACTCGCGTTGAGCGAAGTATTGCCGGATTTGCCAGTGATTGGCGTGACGGTATCCCGTAGCGATGAAGATCAGCGGCCCAAGGTCCAGGGACTGGCCGAGCGTACCGCGGCGCTGTTGGGCGTGAGCTTGCCGGACAGTTTCAAGGTCGAGCTGTGGGACGAATATTTTGCTCCGCGCTATGGCGAGCCGAATGCCGGGACGCTGTCCGCGGTGAAGCTGGTGGCGAGCCAGGAAGGTTTGCTGCTGGACCCGGTGTATACCGGCAAGGCCATGGCCGGTTTGCTCGACGGGATTGGTCGTCAGCGTTTTGATCAAGGGCCGATCATCTTCCTGCACACCGGCGGGGCGCCGGCGTTGTTTGCCTACAAGGATTCACTAACGGGCTGAAGAGCGTTTGTGGCGAGGGCGCTTGCTCCCGCTGGGGCGCGGAGCGCCCCCAAAATTTGCGCTGCGGTGTTTCATTCGAATCGCGGTGATCGGGTTTTTCGACTGCTTCGATGCCGAGCGGGAGCAAGCTCCCTCGCCACAGGGGATCGAACTGACCGTATATGCAACAAAAGAATAACAAACAGAATATTTATTATTTTCCTATCTAAAAGCGTCGTCATATAGTCACGCCGCAGGCGAATTTGCAGCGAGACGCATACGCTTCTTTAGGGCAGGATATTGCAGTCGTCCAAATCCCGATTTTGCCAACATTCCTAAAAGCGTCTTCATAAGAAAACACAGGGGCTTGTCATGAATTTTTCCGCACTACGTCGAAATCTGCTGGTGGGTTCGCTGGGCCTGGCGCTGAGCGCCGGTCTGCTGGGGCAAGCGGTTGCCGGTGAGCAGCTGCAAAAAATCAAGGACGCGGGCGTGATCAACGTCGGTCTGGAAGGTACTTACCCACCGTTCAGTTTCGTCGATGCCGACGGCAAACTGGCCGGCTTCGAAGTCGAGTTCTCCGAAGCCCTGGCCAAAGAGCTGGGCGTGAAGGTCAAACTGCAACCGACCAAATGGGACGGCATCCTCGCGGCGCTGGAATCCAAGCGTCTGGACGCGGTGATCAACCAGGTGACCATCTCCGAAGAGCGCAAGAAGAAGTATGACTTCTCCGAGCCGTACACCGTTTCCGGGATTCAGGCGCTGACCCTGACCAAGAACAAAGACACCATCAAGACCGCCGCCGATCTGGCCGGCAAGAAAGTGGGCGTCGGCCTGGGCACCAACTACGAGCAGTGGGTGAAAGAGAATGTGCCCAAGGCAGACATCCGCACTTATGAAGATGATCCGACCAAATTCCAGGACCTGCGCGTCGGCCGTATCGACGCCATCCTGATCGACCGTCTCGCTGCACTGGAATACGCCAAGAAAGCCAAGGACACCTCCGCCGCCGGCGAAGCGTTCTCCCGTCAGGAAGCCGGTGTCGCCCTGCGCAAAGGCGAACCTGAGTTGCTGGCAGCGGTGAACAAGGCCATCGACAAGCTGCGTGCCGACGGTACGCTGAAAAAGCTTTCGGAAAAATACTTCAGCGCTGACGTCACTCAATAATGGAAGAAGCTTTCCAACTTGCGCTGGACTCCGCGCCCTTCCTGCTGAAGGGTGCGTACTACACGGTAATCCTCAGTCTGGGCGGAATGTTCTTCGGTCTGATGATGGGTTTCGGCCTGGCGTTGATGCGTCTGTCGCGCTTCAAACTGGTGAGCTGGATCGCCCGCATCTACGTGTCGTTCTTTCGCGGCACGCCGTTGCTGGTGCAACTGTTCGTGATCTATTACGGCTTGCCGCAATTGGGTATCGAACTTGATCCACTGCCGGCGGCCCTGATCGGCTTCTCGCTGAACATGGCCGCCTACGCCTGCGAAATCCTGCGTTCGGCGATCAGTTCTATCGAGCGTGGCCAGTGGGAAGCCGCCGCGAGTATCGGCATGACCCGTGCGCAAACCCTGCGCCGGGCCATCCTGCCGCAGGCGATGCGCACGGCCCTGCCACCGCTGGGCAACAGCTTCATCTCGCTGGTCAAGGACACCGCACTGGCCGCCACCATCCAGGTGCCGGAACTGTTCCGCCAGGCGCAGCTGATTACCGCCCGGACCTTCGAAATTTTCACCATGTATCTTGCCGCCGCGCTGATCTACTGGATTCTGGCCACGGTGCTTTCGCACCTGCAGAACAAGTTGGAAGAGCGGGTCAATCGGCACGACCAGGAGTCCTGACCCCATGATTGTCGTGGAAAAACTGACAAAGCAGTTCAAGGGTCAAGTCGTGCTCAACGGCATCGATCTGGAGGTGAAGGAAGGCGAGGTCGTCGCGATCATCGGGCCAAGTGGCTCGGGGAAAACCACGTTCCTGCGTTGCTTGAACTTCCTGGAAGAACCCACCAGCGGCCGGATCAAGGTCGGCGACATCGAAATCGATGGCAGCCGCCCGCTGAACCAGCAGCAGAACCTGGTGCGACGCCTGCGTCAGCACGTCGGCTTCGTGTTCCAGAACTTCAACCTGTTTCCCCATCGAACCGCCCTGGAAAACGTCATCGAAGGCCCGATCATCGTGAAGAAGATCCCTCACGCCGAAGCCGTCGCCCTGGGTAAAAAGCTGTTGGCCAGGGTTGGCCTCGCGGGCAAGGAAGATGCTTACCCGCGACGACTCTCCGGTGGGCAGCAACAGCGTGTGGCGATTGCCCGCGCGCTCGCGATGGAGCCGGAAGTGATCCTGTTCGATGAACCCACCTCAGCGCTCGATCCGGAGTTGGTGGGTGAAGTGCTGGCGACCATTCGCAGCCTGGCTGAAGAGAATCGCACCATGGTCATCGTTACTCACGAAATGGGTTTTGCCCGAGACGTGGCCAACCGCGTGGTGTTTTTCGACAAGGGGGTGATCGTCGAGCAAGGCGAAGCCAAGGCGCTGTTTGCCAATCCTAAAGAAGAACGTACAAAGCAGTTTCTCAGCAAGTTTCTGAACAATTCTCACAACTGAGCTGCGATGACAAAGTGTTAACTTCCACGGATGGAAGTACCATTGCACGGTCATAATCTTCCTTACGAAAACTCGAATTATTTATCTTTCCTTTAATATCGTGTGCGGTACATATCTATGTCCTGCTACCGATAAACCTCGCCTAAAATCTCTCGAGACGCTTCGCCCTCAGTGTGCACGGGATCTGCATATTCGGCGCGCAAACACCGCTGATTCAGTGGTCATGTTCGACAGCACGCTGCGGCTTCTTAACCTCAAAGTGTAGGAGACTTCTGAATAACGTCAGATTCATTACTCAACTAACTCATTCTATTGACAGTTATTCATGCGCACTCTTATCTAGTCGCCAGCCGATGTAATCACTGACGGTTCAATCATTGTTTTCATACCAAGTAATGATCCGTTTATTACTCGGCACTTCAGCTCTTTCAGAAACGGACTTCGCTGCAAGACTTCAAGGAGAAACCCATGAAAAACACTTCGAACAAACCCGAACTTGCGGCGCCGATCGTGGCGCAATCACACAAGAGCGGCATCAACATCAGCTCGGCAGCTCATCTGCTGATCGACGTCGCGCCTTACTCCGGCATGGATGAAGGCGACTTGATCGAGCTGTTCTGGGATAACTGCTACGTGGCCTCCAGAGTGCTGAATACCCAGGACGTCGGGAAAGCGATCAGTCTGCGAGTGCCGGAAAGCTTCATCGCCAATGGCTCCTCACGCCTTCACTATCGGCTCATGCAGGTCGGCCAGGGGCCTGCGCTGTCACCGGCAACCCGTGTACAGGTCAAGCTCGACTGCCCCGGCGGCCAGCCATCTGCGCTGTGTGGTGACGAAAACCAGCGCCTGGCGCCGGTGGGCATTCCTGAAACCATCCGTCGTCAGGGCGTCAACCCGAACCAGATCAAGCGCGGCGTTCCCTTGACCATAGAGCCGTACCTGAACATGGCCGCCGACGATGAAATCACCGTGCGCTGGGGCGATGTGCGCATGGACCTGCCACGCCTCAAGGCGAGCGACGTGGGTGAGCCGATTCAAGTCTGGGTGCCGCCCGCGATCATTCTCGAAGCCGGCGAAGACCTGCGGCTGGAAGTGACTTACTGCATCCTCGACCGCGTGGGTAACAATTCCCGATGGGCACCGGCGCGCACGCTGAAAATCGGATGTGCGAATCCCTATTTAAAGGTCCGGCCAAAGGAACCGCTCATGGCTGCAGAGCCCCGAAAACACTGAACGTTGTGCGTTCACTGTAGGAGCGAAGCTTGCTCGCGAAGGCGTCAGCCTTTGACGCACCCAGTCATCGTTCTTCGCGAGCAAGCCAGACCGCACCGTTCGCTCCTACAGACTGATCTCGGGCGGTGTGTTGCTACAAAAACAAAGTGTTGCCCTGCGTACAGTTGCTCACGACACACTTCTATTCATATTCCTAAAAGTTAGTTTATTTATTTTTTATACGCGCTTAGGGTATATGCACCGGACTACCGGACATTCTTGTTTTTACTTCGCTGCACTCATCGCAGCGTTCCATGAGATGTGAGGTAGGTATGGTCCGGAACACAATCACCCCAGTGCAGATCGCCAGGGCATTGCGTGCAGCCAAGGAGCGGCACTGATGTCCAGTCTGGCAGAAGCAACCCTCCAGAGTGATCTGGATATCGCCCCCCTGTTGTTGCCCGCGCAGGTTTTGCGCAACGACGCGCAAGCCATCAAGGCCGCCCATGAGCTGGCGCACGTCGCCCGCTTGCAAGCGGCCAAACGTGATCAGCAGCGCAGGTTGCCATGGTCGGAAATCGAACAGTTCACCCGCAGCGGCCTGGGCAGCATTGCCATCCCGCGCGAGTACGGTGGCCCGCAGGTTTCATTCGTCACACTGGCCGAGGTGTTCGCGATCATTTCCGCGGCCGACCCGGCATTGGGACAGATCCCGCAGAACCAGTTCGGCATTCTCAACCTGGTGCTCGGCAGCGCCACCGAAGCGCAGAAAAAGCAGCTGTTCAAAAGCGTGCTCGAAGGCTGGCGCATCGGCAATGCCGGGCCGGAACGCGGGACCAAAAACACCCTTGAACTCAAGGCACGGATCACTGCCGACGGTGATGGTTTTGTCATCAGCGGACAGAAGTTTTATTCCACTGGCGCCCTGTTTGCCCACTGGGTCGCGGTCAAGGCGCTGAACGACGACGGCAAGCAAGTGCTGGCTTTTGTCCGTCGCGGCACTCCGGGTCTGCGCATCGTCGATGACTGGTCCGGTTTCGGCCAGCGCACCACCGCCAGCGGCACCATTTTGCTCAACAACGTGCGGGTCGACGCCGAGCTTGTTGTGGATAACTGGAAGATCAATGACAAGCCGAATATCCAGGGTGCCGTCTCGCAATTGATTCAAGCGGCCATCGACGCCGGCATCGCCCGCGGCGCCATCGACGACGCCATCGAGTTTGTGAAAAACCGCGCGCGGCCGTGGATCGACGCCAAGGTCGAACGCGCCAGCGACGACCTGTACGTGATTGCTGATATTGGCAAACTGAAAATCGAACTGCACGCCGCCGAAGCGCTGCTGCGCAAGGCCGGGCAAGTGCTTGATCAAGTCAACGCCGTGCCGCTCACCGCCGACTCCGCTGCGCGGGCTTCGATTGCCGTGGCCGAAGCCAAGGTGCTGACCACCGAAATCTCGCTGCTGGCCAGCGAAAAACTTTTCGAACTGGCCGGCAGCCGCGCCACCCTCGCCGAATTCAACCTTGACCGCCACTGGCGCAACGCCCGCGTGCACACGCTGCACGACCCGGTGCGCTGGAAATATCACGCGGTCGGCGCGTACCACCTCAACGGCACGCTGCCGGCTCGCCATTCCTGGATCTGACGACCCGATATCTGGAGAAACCTATGACTCTTTCTCACCACGTCGCGGTCATCACCGGCGATGAGCAAGCCCTGATCGTCGCCACTGATCTGGCTGAAGATTTCAGACGCGACAGCGCCCTGCGCGACCGCGAGCGCCGTTTGCCGCACCCTGAACTGGAAGTGTTTTCCCGCTCGGGCCTATGGGGCATCAGCGTGCCGAAGGCGTACGGCGGCGCTGGCGTTTCGAACGTCACGCTGGCCAAGGTGATTGCCCTGATCGCCCAGGCTGACGGCTCCCTCGGACAAATTCCGCAGAACCATTTTTATGCCCTCGAAGTGCTGCGAGTGAATGGCAGCGAAGAGCAGAAAAAACGCCTCTACGCAGAAGTGCTCGCTGGTCAGCGCTTCGGCAACGCGCTCGCCGAACTCGGCACCAAGACCGCCCACGACCGCGTCACCAGCCTGACTCGAGACGGTGACGGCTATCGCATCAACGGCCGCAAGTTCTACGCCACGGGTGCGATCTACGCACAACGCATCCCGACGTCAGTGGTGGATGAAAACGGCGTGCAGCAACTGGCATTCGTCCCGCGCGACAGCAAAGGACTGACCGTCATCGATGACTGGAGCGGTTTCGGCCAGCGCACCACCGGCAGCGGTTCGGTGGTGTTCGAAGACGTCTACGTCGCCGCCGAAGACGTCATCGCGTTTCAAAGCGCTTTCGAACGCCCGACGACCGTCGGCCCGTTGGCGCAGATTCTTCACGCCGCCATCGACACCGGCATCGCCCGTGCAGCCTATGAAGACGCACTGCATTTCGTGCGAACCAAAACCCGGCCATGGATCGACGCCACGCATGAAAAAGCCACCGATGACCCGCTGACCATCAAGAGCTTCGGCCATCTGAGCATCCGCTTGCACGCAGCAGAAGCGCTGCTGGAGCGTTCCGGCGAATTCCTCGACAAGGCCCAGGCCGAGACCAACGCCGAGACTGTCGCTGCGGCATCGATTGCCGTCGCCGAAGCCCGTGCCATCAGCACCGAAATTTCCCTCGCCGCCGGCAGCACACTGTTTGAGCTGGCCGGCAGCCAGGCGACCCTGATCGAACACGGCCTGGATCGCCACTGGCGCAACGCTCGGGTGCATACGCTGCACGACCCGGTGCGCTGGAAGTATCACGCCGTGGGCAACTATTACCTCAACGATGAAAACCCGCCGCTGCGGGGGACCATCTGATGGCCGACGCGAAAAAGAAGATCCTGCTCAACGCGTTCAACATGAACTGCATCGGGCACATCAACCATGGTTTGTGGACGCATCCACGGGACACCTCCACCCAATACAAAACCATCGAATACTGGACCGAACTGGCGCAATTGCTGGAGCGTGGACTGTTCGACGGTTTGTTCATCGCCGACATCGTCGGCGTGTACGACGTCTACCAGAACTCGGCGGACGTGCCGCTGAAAGAGTCGATCCAGCTGCCAGTCAACGACCCATTGCTGCTGGTCTCGGCGATGGCCGCCGTCACCAGAAACCTCGGTTTCGGCCTGACCGCCAATCTGACGTACGAACCGCCCTATCTGTTCGCCCGGCGCATGTCGACGCTCGATCACCTGAGTCGCGGTCGGGTCGGCTGGAACATCGTCACCGGTTATCTCGACAGCGCCGCCAAAGCCATGGGCTTGAGCGAGCAGGTGGAACACGACCGTCGTTACGACCAGGCTGATGAATACCTCGAGGTGCTCTACAAACTCTGGGAAGGCAGTTGGGAAAACGGCGCGGTACTCAACGATCCCAAGCAGCGGATCTACGCGCAGCCGGACAAAGTGCACAGGATCGAACACAAGGGCGAGTTCTATCAGGTCGAGGGTTATCACCTCTGCGAACCGTCGCCGCAGCGTACGCCGGTGCTGTTCCAGGCCGGCAGTTCGGATCGCGGCTTGCTGTTCGCCGGGCGCCACGCGGAGTGCGTATTCATCAGCGGGCAGAACAAACCATCGACCAGGGTCCAGGTGGACAAGGTCCGCGCCAGCGCCGTCGAGGCCGGGCGTAATCCCGAAGACATCAAGGTGTTCATGGGGCTGAACGTGATCGTCGGCGCCACCGAAGAGCTGGCCTGGGCCAAGCATGCCGAGTACTTGAGCTACGCCAGCGCCGAGGCCGGCGTGGCGCATTTCTCGGCGTCGACCGGGATCGATTTTTCCGAGTACGAACTCGACGAACCGATCCAGTACGTGAAGAGCAACGCGATTCAGTCGGCCACCAAGAATCTGCAAAACAACGACTGGACGCGACGCAAGTTGCTCGAGCAACACGCCCTCGGTGGCCGCTACATCACCGTGGTGGGCTCGCCGGAGCAAGTGGCCGATGAACTGGAATCGTGGATCGCCGAAACCGGGCTGGATGGCTTCAACCTGACGCGGATTGTCACGCCGGAAAGCTATGTGGACTTCATTGAACAGGTGATTCCGGAGTTGCAGCGGCGTGGGTCGTACAAGACGGCTTATGACGAGGGCAGCTTGCGGGAAAAGCTGTTTCACGGCGAAGCGCATTTGCCTGAGCAACACACCGGCTCTCACTACCGACACTGATCCCCTGTGGCGAGGGAGCTTGCTCCCGCTCGACTGCGCAGCAGTCGCAAAACCCGCAGACTGTTTTTACCTGACGCACCTCATCGAATGGCTTTGGGGCTGCTCCGCAGCCCAGCGGGAGCAAGCTCCCTCGCCACCAATGCGTTCACACATTGTTAATTGACTGGAATAACCATCATGACCAAGCACTACCTCTCTCACCCAGTCAAAGCACTGGCCTTGGCCCTCGGCCTTTTCAGCTCCATCACCTTCGGCGCCGACGCGCCGCTGAAAGTCGGCACCACCGCCGCGTTCGCCATCCCCCTGGAGGCCGCCGTCGAGGAAGCCAACAAACAAGGCCTGAAAGTCGAACTCGTCGAGTTCACCGACTGGATCGCGCCCAACGTCAGCCTCGCCGCCGGCGACATCGACGTGAACTACTTCCAGCACGTCCCGTTCCTGGAAAATGCCAGGGCCGCCTCCGGTTTTGACCTGGTGCCGTTCGCGCCGGGCATCATCAACAACGTCGGCCTCTACTCGAAGAAATACAAAAGCTTCGACGAGCTGCCGGAAGGCGCCAGCGTGGCCATCGCCAACGACCCGATCAACAGCGGTCGCGGCCTGCAACTGCTGGCCAAGGCCGGGCTGATCACGCTCAAACCGGGTGTCGGCTACAAGGCCACCGAAGAAGACATCATCGCCAACCCGAAGAAAATCAAAATCCTTCAGGTCGAAGCCGTGCAACTGGTACGCGCCTACGATGATGCCGATCTGGTTCAGGGCTACCCGGCGTACGTTCGCCTGGCGAAAACCTTCGACGCCGGTTCCGCGCTGCTGTTCGACGGCCTCGATCACAAGGAATACGTGATCCAGTTCGTGATCCAGCCAAAAAGCAAAACCGACCCGCGCCTGATCAAATTCGTCGACATCTACCAGCATTCGCCCGCCGTTCGCGCCGCCCTCGACAAGGCTCACGGCAAGCTCTACCAAGCCGGTTGGGAAAGCTGAACATGACGGCCGCTATCCAACGGCGACTGGAAATTCCAGAGCCTCAGAACGCCGAACAGACTGAACTGCACCCAGACCTGAACCGTGCTCACGTGCGCTTCATCGGCCTGGGCAAAACCTACAACGGCCAGCAAGGTCCGGTGGCCGCACTTCAGGGCATTGACCTGGCGATCCAGCGCGGTGAAGTGTTCGGCATCATCGGCCGCAGCGGCGCCGGCAAGTCGTCGCTGATCCGCACCATCAACCGCCTAGAACAACCGAGCACGGGGCGCGTGCTGATCGATCAGGTGGACATCGGCGAGTTCGATGAAGACCGCCTGGTCACGCTGCGTCGGCGCATCGGCATGATCTTCCAGCACTTCAACCTGATGTCGGCCAAGACCGTTTGGCAGAACGTCGAATTGCCGCTCAAAGTCGCCGGCGTGCCTAAGGAAAAACGCGAGCGGAAAGTCCGCGAACTGCTGGAACTGGTCGGCCTGCAAGAGAAACACACAGCCTACCCGGCACAGCTTTCCGGTGGGCAGAAGCAGCGCGTCGGCATTGCTCGCGCCCTGGTGCACGACCCGGCGATTCTGCTGTGCGACGAAGCCACGTCGGCACTGGACCCGGAGACGACACAATCGATCCTCGGCCTGCTGCGCGAGATCAATCAGCGACTGGGGCTGACCATCGTGCTGATCACTCACGAAATGGCGGTGATCCGCGATATCTGCGACCGCGTCGTCGTGCTGGAACACGGGCGAATCGTCGAGCAAGGCCCGGTCTGGGAAGTCTTCGGCAACCCGCAGCATGAGGTCAGCAAAACCTTGCTCGCACCGTTGCAACACGCGTTGCCAGAAGAGCTGCAGAGTCGTTTGCAGGCACAGCCTCAATCTTCGGATGCCGCCGTGGTCCTGCGTTTGCAATTCACCGGCAGCGCCACGGACGAGCCGGATCTGGCGGCACTGTTCGCCGCACTCGGTGGCCGCGTGCGCTTGCTGCAAGGCGGCGTCGAACGGATTCAGGGCCATGCACTGGGGCAATTGTTGCTGGCGGTGACCGGCTCGTCCCTCGGCGCCGAAGAACTGCGCCAGCGCGCCGGTCATTGGGCACAACAGGTGGAGGTGCTGGGTTATGTGGTTTGATCGCTTGCTGCAGGGTTTCATCGACACGTTTTTGATGGTGGGCGTGTCGTCACTGATCGCGCTGCTGGCGGGTATTCCACTGGCGGTGATCCTGGTGACCAGCTCCAAAGGCGGGATCTACGAAGCACCGGCACTGAACCGCGCGTTGGGTGCGTTCGTGAACCTGTTTCGCTCGATTCCGTTCTTGATTTTGATGGTGGCGTTGATCCCGTTCACGCGGTTGATCGTTGGCACCACTTACGGTGTCTGGGCCGCTGTAGTACCGCTGACGATTGCGGCCACGCCGTTCTTTGCGCGTATCGCGGAAGTCAGTTTGCGCGAGGTGGATTTCGGCTTGATCGAAGCGGCGCAAGCGATGGGGTGCCGGCGTTGGCATATCGTTTGGCATGTGTTGCTGCCCGAGGCGCTGCCGGGGATCGTGGGCGGTTTCACCATTACGTTGGTGACGATGATCAACTCCTCGGCCATGGCTGGTGCGATTGGTGCCGGCGGGTTGGGGGACATTGCTTATCGGTATGGGTATCAGCGGTTTGATAGCCAGATCATGTTGACGGTGATTGTGTTGCTGGTGGTGTTGGTGGCGGTGATTCAGTTGGGTGGGGATCGGTTGGCGCGGGGATTGAATAAACGCTAGGCAGATGTGAACACTTACTAGGTTGAAATGGAGCGGGTAACCCGCTCCAATCGACATACCACTCCCCCTTAAGCATGCCGATTCAGATACGACTGACTCAAAGCGTCCGCAGCAAATACAAGGCTATCCGCGTTCACGGCTGCCATTTCGGCGCGCAAGTATATATCAGCATTAAAAGTTGATATCGCGGTATGGATATCCATTCCAGACCCAACTCTTCCGTCATATTTTTCAACAACACTAATAAAATCGCTATGAACATCTGTAAATGAGTTCAGATAGTCCAGACTCATTCCCCCCTGCATAATAATTTCAGACACTCGACTCTCCTGAAAAATGTACTGAGTAACACTACGACCCACAGTCCAATCAGCACTTGAGCTTAAATAAAAACCATCCAGTGCACCGGGCCCAACCGCTGCAATGTTATTCACACCCGTTAGATGGAGTACTTCATGACCAAAAAACACATTTAGCTTCCCGGTATTAATCATATCAATGCTAACCGCTATTCTTCCATGGACATCACTGACATCCACCTCTCCGTAAAAGTTTTTATTATCGGTTTCAAACCCTATAAACTTATAATTTCCTCGGCTCCCTTGGTACTCTCTCACTAGGGCTTCCCCCCGACTCCAGGAGTCCAGAACTTTGTTCGCAACGACGCCGTACGCGGGACCAAAGTGACTCTGCATAATGTCTCCAACTCCGGAGAAATCTGAGAGCAGTGCACGTTGAGCATCAGAAAATATACGCTCCCGCTTGAGCAATTCCGATCTGACAATATCTCTTTGCTCTGCTGAAAACTGGTCTAGTCCACGCGCGACAATCTTTGCACCAAATGACAGACTCCGTTCAATTTTATCCCCCTCCCCCTCATAAAAACGGCCATCCACATCTTCGAGATTGACTGGGTGATTCGAAACAAATAAAAAAAGATTAAGGCCGTTTATAGAGCCCGCCGGATCCGGGGATATCCACCGTTGCAACCATGGTGCGCTATACCGAAATCCGTAGTAACAAAGCCCCGTCGCATCCCGCTCTTTGCCGGAATAGCGAATCGTTTTGTACTTCGCCACCAAAGCACTTTCCCCCGCCCAGCAGGCGGTGCCACCAAAGGGGTAATAGTGTTCCTGAGTCAGCACGCCTACTTCATGATCCAACTCCAGCGTGCTGGAACCCAAGTGATCGCAAAGGCTGTAACGCAGTTGATTGACATGGGTGCCTTCGGGCCAATGCAAGGCGCGAACACTGCAACGTCCCGCTTCGGCACTGATGACGTGGTGCACTTCACCATCGGCCTGTCGGTGGATTTCGAGGCTGGGAAGGTAACGGACTTCTGTGCGCAGGGTTCGGCGATTGGCCTGGCTGACGTGCACTTTGCGCAACCGATGGCCGGGGCGGTCGTAGGCATAACCTTCGTAATCGTCGGGTTCATCCTGGCGTTTGACCAAGGTCACCCGGTTTAGCTGATTGCGAACATCCCAGGTCATGGCTTGGCCGCGTTGAAGCTCAAGCTGATTGCCGCAGGCATCGAAGCCTGAATCGATGTCGGATTCCCCCGGCAGCGAACCCTCATCCCGCTGCGCCAGGCTTCGATTGCTGCGGGCTGAGGTGAACATCGAGAAACCCGGCGCACCGCTGTGGTGACGGGTGATCAGATTGCCCGCCGCGTCGTATTCGAAACGCTGGGTGTAATTGCGCCGCTGATTCGGGTCCAGCGGTGTGGGCAGCAAGTCCGGCAGCGTCGGTCCGTGGCTGGGGTTGGCGACTTCCCAGCCCTTGGCTTCGATCAGTTGAGACAGGCTGTCATAGCGGTAACGGTTGATCGGTTCGATGCGCTGATTGTTGAACCAGGTAACGGATTGGGCTTTGTCCTCCAGCTCGACGATATTGCCTGCCGGGTCATAGATGTAGTTCAAGTCTTGCAGTGGCCTTTGATTGCCGACCGCCGCCACCAGCCTGATCAGCCGACCGTCATCTGCGCCGTACTCAGCTTGCGTTTTCACACCGTTGCCAGCGATTTCGCTTTCGATCTGGTCGTAGGGGTTGTAGCGGATGTCGCTGACCACGCGCTGCGGTTGTTTGCCATCCCTGGCCAGCAGCAGCCAGGTTTCACTCAACCTGCCGGCCACGTCGCAGCCAAAGGTTCGGGTATTGCCCATGGCATCGGTCTGGCGCTCAATCTCGCCCGTGGGATAGAAAACGTGCCGAGTGACGAACGACTGCTCCTCCAGCAACGCGTCCCGGGCCTCGAATTCACTTGGCCAGTTGGGTGTTTCAAGGTCGATCAGGAACCATTGGTTTTCACTCAGTTCCGCACCGGCCAAACCGTAGTCGGTGACGAATCGGGTGCTGGCCGGATTGTCATGGCGGATCAGCTTTGCGCATTGGTTATGCACAGCGAATGCTGGGGCAGCGCCGCCGTAGGTCAGTCGCTCAACCACGCGCGATGGTGCTTCGGCGGCCTGTTCGGTAACGGCTATCGGGCGCTGCTGATCGTCATAGTCGATGCAACGCTGACTGCCTCTGGCGTCCCAGAACGAAAACAGCGAGCTGGTGTGATTCAACAGATTCAACTGCCAACCGGCATCAACACTGTCCGTCATCAGGGGCTGATCGCTCAAGCCATAGACTGTCGACAGGTTCGGTTTCGGCGCTGTGCCCCAGAGCCGTGGATCACACGAGACAACCAAGCGCCCCGCCGCATCGAAAACCTGCCGGGTGATGCGTGACTCAATGATGGTCTCGTCCGGGCGCCGGCAATAGCCCACGCTGCGGATCGCCAAGGCTCGCGGGTCCATGACCGACAGTTTCGGTGTGTGTTGGTGAGCGTTCACGGTCTCGACGGTCCTTCGCTCGGGTCGAGGAAAGACTGAGCCATTTTTGGCCGGGCCGATACTGTAAGAAGTAACAGAAAACCTCACCGTTTGGCGTGTTTTTTGAACCTGATCCGCTCGATTTTGATGGTGCCGTTGATTCCGTTTACACGGTTGATCTTCGGCACCACGTATGGCGTATGAGCGCGCTGCCCCCGTCCCGTTCAAGCAATCAAGGACTCGATGTCACTTCTCATACAGCTTTACAAAACGGTGACCAAGAGATCGGAAAAATGAAGTTTTTTTGATCTTCTCCTGAGCGAGTGGACGTGTGACTCGGCGGGTGCCAATGGACGGTCGCACGGGATCAGCCAATGGCTTGGCATTCCTCAACGTAGACTCTTCATAGCGGATCTGCTGGGCAGTCATCCCTTTAGTCTCCATCTTGAAAATGATGTTCAGGTCTTCTCTTTCCTCCCAATTCGTTTTGGCTGCTTCCCAGACACCTTGTTCTTTCAGGTACGTGATCAAGCCATTGAAATCTCGCTTGTACGTGTTCACCAGGCGCTCATACATTTCGGGAGAGTCAATGGAATGGATTCGAAGTGCTGAATCAAACGACGAGCTTTCTGGAATCGGGGCATACCTCACGGACTGTTGCTGCGGAGCAATCTCAAGAATCATCGCCGTCACGTCAATGGACGATTCGGGTTTGTAGTGCCCGGAATGATTGTTGATGACGAGTTTTGAAGGGTCTTGCTCATCCACTTTCAATAGTCCGGCGAACTCCGGAAGGCCCATACCGGGCTGGATGCCCATGTGCTGCTGATACATATTGGCAAACAGACGAAGCTTGCCGTCCTGATCACGAAATGCAGCAATGGCATTTCCGAACGATGATGGGTACCACTCGGAATTTCCACCCTCGATCGCCTTCATATCTCGGCCATAAACCGGACCGGTACTCATGAACGTGTTTTTCTCTTGATTCCATCTCAACTCCTCGAACCATCCCGTTCCAATGCTTTTATTCATTGGGTTGACGATATCGGCGATAAAAATATCGGCTGGAATCGATAACGTGCCTTGCCAATCGTAGAAATTAACCGGGTTGTTCCTCACCATCGCATAGCGATTGAGCCCGTCCATGTCGCCTGCAGGGTCCGGACATATCCAGCGCTGCAACCACGGTGCGTAATACCTATACCCGTAATAATAGAGCCCCGTCGCATCCCGCTCTTTGCCGGAATAGCGAATCGTTTTGTACTTCGCCACCAAAGCACTTTCCCCCGCCCAGCAGGCGGTGCCACCAAAGGGGTAATAGTGTTCCTGAGTCAGCACGCCTGCTTCATGATCCAACTCCAGCGTGCTGGAACCCAAGTGGTCGCAGAGGCTGTAACGCAGTTGATCGACATGGGTGCCTTCGGGCCAATGCAAGGCTCGAACACTGCAACGTCCCGCTTCGGCGTTGATGACGTGGTGCACTTCACCATCGGCCTGTCGGTGGATTTCGAGGCTGGGAAGGTAACGGACTTCTGTGCGCAGGGTTCGGCGATTGGCCTGGCTGACGTGCACTTTGCGCAACCGATGGCCGGGGCGGTCGTAGGCATAACCTTCGTAATCGTCGGGTTCATCCTGGCGTTTGACCAAAGTCACCCGGTTTAGCTGATTGCGAACATCCCAGGTCATGGCTTGGCCGCGTTGAAGCTCAAGCTGATTGCCGCAGGCATCGAAGCCTGAATCGATGTCGGATTCCCCCGGCAGCGCCCCCTCATCCCGCTGCGCCAGGCTTCGATTGCTGCGGGCTGAGGTGAACATCGAGAAACCCGGCGCACCGCTGTGGTGACGGGTGATCAGATTGCCCGCCGCGTCGTATTCGAAACGCTGGGTGTAATTGCGCCGCTGATTCGGGTCCAGCGGTGTGGGCAGCAAGTCCGGCAGCGTCGGTCCGTGGCTGGGGTTCGCGACTTCCCAGCCCTTGGCTTCGATCAGTTGAGACAGGCTGTCATAGCGGTAATGGTTGATCGGTTCGATGCGCTGATTGTTGAACCAGGTAACGGATTGGGCTTTGTCCTCCAGCTCGACGATATTGCCTGCCGGGTCATAGATGTAGTTCAAGTCTTGCAGTGGCCTTTGATTGCCGACCGCCGCCACCAGCCTGACCAGCCGACCGTCATCTGCGCCGTACTCAGCTTGCGTTTTCACACCGTTGCCAGCGATTTCGCTTTCGATCTGGTCGTAGGGGTTGTAGCGGATGTCGCTGACCACGCACTGCGGTTGTTTGCCATCCCCGGCCAGCAGCAGCCAGGTTTCACTCAACCTGCCGGCCACGTCGTAGCCAAAGGTTCGGGTATTGCCCATGGCATCGGTCTGGCGCTCAATCTCGCCCGTGGGCAGGAAGGTGTGTTGCGTCACGAACGATTGCGTCTCCAGCCACGCGTCGCGGGCATCTATTTCGAGGGGCCAGTCGGGTGTATCAAGATCGTTGAGGAAACGTATGCATTCAGCCAGCACAGCGCCGGCCACACCATAATCATCGAGGTTTTGAGAGCCAGCCGGGTTGTCACGATGGATCAGCCGGTTGCACTGGTTACGCTCGGCAAACGTTGCGTCGCAGCCACCGTAGGTGAACCGGTCGACCACGCGAGCCAATGCGGCTGCGCCCTGCTCCGTGACCGCGACAGGACGCTGCTGATCGTCATATTCGCATTCACGCTGACAGCCCCGGCCATCCCAAAATGCATGCAGCGAATCGGTGCGATTAAACAGACTCAACTGCCAGCCGGCATCAACGCTGTCCGTCAGCAACGACTGGCGACTCAAGCCGTAGAGGTTGGTCAGGTTCGGCTTCGACGCCGTGCCCCAAAGCCGTGGATCCCATGACGCAACCAGCCGCCCGGCCTCATCGAAGATCTGCCGGGTGATGCGAGGTTCAATAACGACCTCGTCCGGATGGCGACAATAGTCCACGCTGCGGATCGCCAAGGCTCGCGGATCAATCACCGACAGCTTCGGTGTGTGTAGGTGAGCGTTCACAGTCTCGCCGGTCCTTCGCTCGGGTCGAGGTAGACTGAGCTCTTTTTGGTCCGACCGATACTGTAAGAAGTAACAGGTCGTGGGCTGCACAGCAGCCACAGACCTGATGGCGTATATTCGGCAAATCCCAATTGCCTGCGTAGCCCGACCATGAAACAGACTCCCGCCGACCTCGAGCAGATCACTTCCACCACCCTGGGTCATTACAACTCGGTGGCCGAAGGTTTTCGCGAAGGCACGCGTGACCATGACGTCAGCCAGAACATCGATGCGCTGTTGCGGCATATTCAGGGCGATGCGCCATTCGACATTCTCGACTTTGGCTGCGGGCCGGGTCGTGATTTGCAGACGTTCACGCGTATGGGCCACACGGCGGTCGGCCTCGACGGCTCGGACAAGTTTGCGCAGATGGCGCGCGAGGACAGTGGTTGCGAGGTCTGGCAGCAGGATTTTCTGAAGCTTGATTTGCCGGCCGGGCGCTTTGACGGGATCTTCGCCAATGCGGTGCTGTTTCACATTCCGCTTCAGGAATTGCCTCGGGTGTTAAAGCAATTGCATGCCGCTTTGAAACCGGGCGGTGTGTTGTTCAGTTCCAATCCGCGGGGTGAAAATCAGGAAGGCTGGAATGGGCCGCGGTATGGGGCTTATCACGATCTTCAGGCATGGCAGGAATTGCTGAACGCGGCGGGGTTTGTGGAGCTGGAGCATTACTACCGGCCGGCGGGGCTGCCGCGGGAGCAGCAGCCTTGGTTGGCGAGTGTCTGGCGTCGCGCGGATTAGTCTGCGATCTTTTTGCTTTTGATCACGCTGCCTCTTTCTTCGGCTCGCGAATCTTGTACCAGGCCACATACAGCGCCGGCAAAAACAGCAGCGTCAACAACGTCGCGATGATGATGCCGCCGATCATCGCGTACGCCATCGGCCCCCAGAACACTTCCCGGGCAATCGGGATCATCCCCAGGCTCGCCGCCGCGGCCGTCAGCAGAATCGGTCGGCGCCGGTGTTCCGTGGCTTGCGCCACCGCGTCCCACGGCGACAACCCCTCTTTCTCCAAGGCGTCGATCTGCGTCACCAGAATCACCGAGTTGCGGATAATGATGCCGATCAGCGCCAGAATCCCGAGGATCGCCACGAACCCCATCGGCGTGCCCGTGGGGATCAGCGCCAGCACCACGCCGATCAAACCGAGCGGCGCGACGCTGGCGACCAGGAACAGCTTCTGTACGCTGTGCAACTGGATCATCAGGAAGGTCGCCATCAGGAACAGCATCAACGGCACGACCTTGGCAATCGGCCCTTGGGCCTTGCCGCTTTCCTCGACGGTGCCGCCCGTAGCGACCTTGTAGCCCACCGGCAACGATGCGGCGAACTTGTCGATGTCAGGTTTGAGTTGTTTCACCAGATCGGTCGGCTGAATCTCGTCGCGCACCGCTGCCTTGATGGTAATGGTTGGCTTGCGGTCGCGACGCCACACCAGCGGCTGCTCCATTTCATAGCGCACGGTGGCGAAGGCCAGCAGCGGAATCGAGTTGCCGCTCGACGTGACAATCTGCAGGTTCTGCAAGGTTTCCGGTGTACCGCGCTCCGCGTCCACCGCGCGGCCAACGACGTTGATCAGGTAGATATCGTCATCGACCTGCGTCACCGGCGCACCGACCACGATACTGTTCATCAGGTTGGCCACGTCTTCCGACGACAGCCCCAGTTGCCGCGCCTTGTCCTGGGCAATGTCGATACGCAGGACTTTTCCGGGCTCGTTCCAGTCGTAAATGATCTCGCCGATGTGCGAGTTCTTGTCCAGCTCGGTGGCCAGGGCGATGGCGTGTTTGCGCACCTGGTCGATGTCCTTGCCGCTGACCCGGTACTGGATCGGTCGCCCGACAGGCGGGCCCATTTCCAGCGCCTGGACGTAGCTGCCGATGCCGACGAAGTCCTTGCGCAAGCGCTCGCGCAAACGCTGGCTCAGGGCTTCTCGCGATTCCAGGCCCTTGCTGACGATGACCAATTGCGCGTAGTACGGGTTTTGCAATTGCTGGTCGAGCGGCAGGTAGAAACGGATCGCGCCTTCGCCGATGTAGGTGCTCCAGCGGACGATGTCCGGGTCGTCCTTGAGTGTCGCTTCGAGCTTGTCTACGGCTTTGCGGGTTTCGGCAATCGAAGCGTTTTGCGGCAGGTTCAGGTCGACGAGGATTTCCGGGCGGTCGGAAGACGGGAAGAACTGGTTTTGCACGAACTGCATGGAAAACACCGACGCCACGAACAAGGCAATGGTGATGCCGATGGCCCACCAGCGATTGCGCATGGACCAGAGCATGCCGTAATTGAAGGCACGGCCGATGCGGCCGGGCTCGGCGTTGTGAGGTTTCACGTTGGCACTGAGGATGTGCACGCCGATCACCGGCGCGAACAGCACCGCGACAACCCAGGACACCAGCATGGCCACGGCGATCACCGCAAACAGCGTGAAGGTGTACTCGCCCGCCGAACTGGCGTTCAGGCCGATCGGTACAAAACCGGCCACCGTTACCAGCGTACCAGTGAGCATCGGGAACGCGGTCGAGGTGTAGGCGAAGGTGGCCGCCTGCTCTTTGGTTTCGCCCATCTCCAGGCGGGTGACCATCATCTCGACCGTGATCATCGCGTCGTCCACCAGCAGGCCAAGGGCGATGATCAAGGCGCCGAGGGAAATACGCTGCATGGTGATGCCGCTGTATTCCATGAAGACGAAGACCATCGCCAGCACCAGCGGAATCGAGCACGCCACCACCAGCCCGGCGCGCACGCCGAGGCTTACAAAGCTGACCACCAGCACAATCACCACCGCTTCAAACAGCGCGCTGGTAAAGCCCCCGACGGCCTTTTCGACCACGGCCGCCTGGTCGGAAACGTTGTACACACCGACGCCCACCGGCAAGTCAGCGGTCAGGTCGGTCATGCGCTGGTGCAGCGCCTTGCCGAAATCCTGGATGTTGCCGCCCTTCTTCATGGCGATGGCCAGGCCGATGCCCGGGTGACCGTTGAAGCGAAACTCCGGCGTCGCCGGGTCGACATAACCCCGGCTGATATCGGCAATGTCGGCCAGACGATAGAAGCGATCATTGAGCCGCAGATTGACGTTTTCCAGATCTTTCTCGGAAACGAATTGCCCTGTGGTGCGCACGGAAATACGCTCCGGCCCGGCCTCGATCACCCCGGCCGGCGTCACGGCGTTTTGCGATTGCAGGCTCTGCACGACCTGACGCTGATCAATGCCCAACGCCGCCAGTTTGCGGGTGGAGAAGTTCAGGTACAGCACTTCGTCCTGCTCACCCACCATCTCGACCTTGCCCAGGCCCGGCACCTCACGGATCTCGGCGCGGACCTGCTCGACGTAGTCGCGTAACTGGCGCATCGACAAACCGTCGGCGGTGAAGGCGTACACCGAACCGAACACATCCCCGAATTCGTCATTGAACCCCGGCCCTTGCAGGCCTTTGGGGAAGTCGCCGCGAATGTCGTTGATTTTCTTGCGCACCTGGTACCAGATTTCCGGGATGTCCTTGGCGCTGGTGGTGTCACGCAGGTTGACGAAGACCGTCGATTCACCGGGGCGGGTGTAACTTTTCACGTAGTCGAGGGAATCGAGCTCTTCGAGTTTTTTCTCGATGCGGTCAGTGACTTGCTTGAGGGTTTCTTCCTGGGTCGCACCCGGCCAGCGGGTCTGGATCACCATGGTCTTGATGGTGAACGAGGGGTCTTCTTCGCGGCCGAGGTTCAAGTACGAGAACACGCCCATCAGCAGCGCGATGAACATCAGATACCAGACAAACGACTGATGCTTGAGGGCCCATTCGGATAAGTTGAAGCTCCCTTTCATTGTGGGCCGTCCTCGTCGATTTTCACTTCCTGCCCCGGTTTCAGGCTGTTCACACCGGCACTGACAACGCGCTCGCCGGATTTCACGCCGTTGGCCAGGACCATCATGGAATCGGTACGGCTGATCAGGTTGATGTCACGCGGGGAAACGGTTTGGGTCTGTGGGTCGATGACCCAGATTCGCGATTTGCCATCGACTTCTTGCAGCGCGGTCAGGGGCAGTTCGATACGCGGTTTGATGGCCGAGCTGAGGGTCACGCTGATCGCCGTGCCCAGGCGAAAACCCGGTGGCGTATCGGTCAGGGTCAGGCGGGCGCGACGGGTGCGGGTGGCGCTTTGGGCCTGGGGTTCGATTTCGCGAACGGTGGCGGTGGTGGTGATGCTCGGGTCCAGTTGCACGGCAACTTGAAACACCACGTCCGCCGGCAACTGATCGACCAGCGTGTCGGGCAAGTCGATCACCGCTTCCTTGATGTCCGGCTGCGCCAGGGTCACCACTTGCTGGCCGGCGGTCACCACTTGGCCGGCTTCGGCGTTCCACGCGGTGACGATGGCTTTGTGGTCAGTGCGCAGTTCGACGTAACCGAGTTGATCCCTGGCCTGATTGACTGCCGCCTTCGCTTGATCGAGGGAGGCCTGAGTGGTTTTCAGATCCGTCTGGGCGATGTCCAGTTGCGCCTGCGCACCGACCCCGCGATCGAACAGCTCCTGCTGGCGACGGGCGTTGGCCTGGGCGTTGATCAGCTGCGCTTGAACCTTGGCCAGATCGCCCTCGGCCGAGCGCAGCTGGTTTTGCTGATCCGTGGGATCGAGCGTGGCGAGCAAGGCGCCCTTCTCGACCTCGGCGCCAACATCGACGTTACGGCTGGCGATCCGCCCCGGCACGCGGAATCCGACATTGGTTTCGTAACGGGCCTGGATGCTGCCGGCGAAGCGGCCGAGATTTTCCTCGTCCAGCGCCAGCACTTTGATCGACAGCACCGGTCGCACCGGCTCCGGCGGCGGCTCTTGTTCCGAACAGGCCACCAGCATCACACCGGCGAACACCAGCAACAGGCGCTTCACGGCTGAGCCCCTCCGGCCAGGTCTTTATAGGTGTTTTCAGCAATTTCCACTTTCACGCCGGGGTGCAACAACTGGCCGCCAGCGATGACGACTTTTTCGCCGCCCTTCAAGCCATCGTTGATGATGACTTTGCCGGTCAGGTAACGACCGACCGTGACCGTATGCAACTGCGCCCGGCCTTCGTCATCCACCAGCCACACGGCCGGGTCGCTGAGGTTTTTGGTCAGGGCCGACCACGGCAGCTCAACCGCCGACTTGCCCGGCGTCTTCGCCGTGGCGCTGACGACAGAGCCGAGCTGCATGCCTTCCGGCAAACCATCAAGGGTGACTTTGACCTGCACCGTGCCGGTCTGCGCGGAAACGGCCGGAGTGATTTCCCGAACCGTGCCCGTGGTCTTGATGGCCGGGTTGTCGAGCAGGCTGACCACGATCGTTTTATCTTCGGGAGCCTCTGCCAGCAGCGATTCGTAGACGTTGAACACCGCATCACGCTCACCGTCCCGGGCGAGGCTGAAAATCGGCATCGTGGCCTGCACCACCTGGCCGACTTCGGCCTGGCGGGCGGTAACTATCCCCGGCGCGTCGGCGATCAGCGCGGTATAGCCCAGTTGTTCACGGGCATTGGCCAATTGCGCCTGGGCGGCCGTCAGCGCGCTTTGACTGCTGCGCAATGCGGCCTGTGCCGAGTCGTACTCGCTTTGACTGGTGTAGCCCTTGGGCAGGAGTTTTTGCTGGCGAACGAAGGCGGCGGCGGTCTGTTTGACTCGTGCCTGTTCGGCGACGACCTGCGCCTGGGCCGAGTCGACGTTGGTTTGCAGGTCTTTCGGGTCGAGTCTGGCGAGCACTTGTTTGGCCGACACCCGGTCACCGACATCGACCATACGCTGAATGATCTTGCCGCCGACGCGGAATGACAGTTCGGTCTGGACGCGCGCTTGAACATCGCCGGTCAGGGTCACGGATACGGCGTAATCAGCCGGTTTGACGGCCTGCACAAAAACCCGCGGACGGTCCTTTTCAACCTGGGGTTTTTCGCCGCAGGCACTCAACAGGACAAGGAGGCTCAGGCCAACCACTCTTTTCAATCCGGGACCAGCCATGCAGACTCCTTTGCGTTGTACGAACGTGCCAATGGCGATACGACTGTGAGCTTAGAACAGGGTTCAACAGGTGCACAGGTTTGCTGCACGCTTAGCAATCAGGAAGCTTCCCATGCTCAAAACCCTCGCGGTGGCCAATTACCGCTCGATCAATAAACTGGTGATCCCGCTGGGTCGTTTGAACCTGATCACCGGGCCGAACGGCAGCGGTAAGTCCAACCTCTACCGCGCGTTGCGCCTACTGGCGGAAACCGCCCAGGGCGGCGTGGTCAATGCGTTGGCCCGCGAGGGTGGGCTGGATTCGACGTTCTGGGCCGGACCGGAAAACATCACCCGGCGCATGCGTAACGGTGAAGTGCCGATCGAGGCGACCGTGCGTCACGGCGTCAAACGCCTGCGCCTGGGGTTTGCCGGCGAGGATTTCGGTTACTCGATCAGCCTCGGGCTACCCGAATCCAACGGTCATTTCATGTTACCCGGGCACAGTTCACCCATTCCGTCGCGGTTCAGCCTCGATCCGCAGATCAAGCGCGAATGCCTGTGGGCCGGGGCGTTCTATCGCCCAGCGAGCCTGCTGGTGGATCGCGACGGGCCGATGATCCGTACGCGAGCCAACCGCACCTGGGACGTGCTGGCACAGCACACGCCGGCTTTCGACAGCCTGTTCGATCAGGTCGGCAGCCTGCGTACCTCGCCCGAGGTTCTGGAGATGCGTGAGTTCATCCGCCGCTGGCGCTTCTACGATCACTTTCGCAGCGACGCCGACGCACCGGTGCGTCAACCGCAACTGGGCACCCGAACCCCGGTGCTGCACCACGACGGCAGGGATCTGGCGGCGGCGTTGCAGACCATTATCGAAATTGGCGACCCCGACGCGTTGAGCAACGCGATCAGCGATGCGTTTCCCGGTGCACGGCTGCATATCGAGCCGCTGGCCGGCGGCCGGTTCGCCATCGAGTTTTATCAGGAAGGGTTGTTGCGCCCCTTATCGGCGGCAGAGTTGTCCGATGGGACCTTGCGGTATTTGCTGTTGGTGGCGGCGCTGCTGACGCCGCGCCCGCCGACGTTGATGGTGTTGAACGAGCCGGAAACCAGCCTGCATCCGGACCTGTTGCCGGCGTTGGCGCGCTTGATTATCCGGGCATCGGAGCAGTGTCAGGTGTGGGTGGTGTCCCATGCGCGGCGGCTCATCTCGGCGTTGCAGGAAGACCCGGAATGCAACTGCATCGTGCTGGAGAAAAACCTCGGGCAGACCGGGATTGTCGGGCAACGGATGCTGGATGAACCGGCGTGGTATTGGCCGGATTAGGCGGCGCGGCAATTGACCACTTTAAAGGTATAAAAAGAAGATTTTGAATACCGTTAAAGCATATTGATATCACGCAAAAAACGATCCTGCGGATTTGCTGCGGCGCAGGAAGACGACTATTTTCCTTTTCGCTGTAGGAAGGATCTTTTTTTCGAAATAGCCTTCCAAGGACGCACAGCTTTTGGCCAGACTCCCGGCCGAACCATCACAAGGAAGAGAACATGGCTGACGTAAAAGTACCGCAGCGACTGGATCCGCAGGACATCGTGAAGTTGCTGATGGCGTTGCGCAGGGCGTTGAAGGCCAGGGTGGCCTGAGCGCCCTGGCAGCTCTGATTGCTCTGATTGCTCTGATTGCTCTGATGCTCTGATGCTCTGATGCTCTGATGCTCTGATAGCTCTGATGCTCTGATAGCTCTGATGCTCTGATAGCTCTGATAGCTCTGATAGCTCTGATAGCTCTGATAGCTCTGATAGCTCTGATAGCTCTGATAGCTCCTGATTTTGTGGCGAGGGAGCTTGCTCCCGCTCGACTGCGCAGCAGTCGCAAAACCAACCAACGCGGTGTACCTGCCGCCAGCTATTGGGGTCGCTTCGCAACCCCGCGGGAGCAAGCTCCCTCGCCACGGGTATATCTCACACCCAATAAAAAACGCCGACGCTAGTATCAGCCGTCGGCGTTTGAAACCCTGAAGGGGTTCGATGCTGCGTCGAATCAGAACGCCGGCAGTACCGCGCCGCTGTACTTCTTCTCGATGAACGCCTTCACTTCAGGGCTGGTCAATGCCTTGGCCAGTTTCTGGATGGCAACGCTGTCCTTGTTGTCCGGACGAGCCACCAGGAAGTTCACGTAAGGCGAATCGGCACCTTCGATCACCAGCGCGTCTTTGGCCGGGTTCAGACCGGCTTCCAGCGCATAGTTGGTGTTGATCAGGTCCAGGTCAACCTGGTCCAGAACGCGCGGCAGCATGGCCGACTCCAGTTCCTTGAACTTGAAGTTGTGCGGGTTCTTGGCGATGTCTTTCGGGGTAGCCAAGGCGTTTTTCGGGTCTTTCAACTCGATCAGGCCAGCCTTCTGCAGCAGGAGCAGGGCACGGCCGCTGTTGCTGCCTTCGTTCGGCAGCGCGATGGTCGCGCCGTTTGGCAGATCAGCCAGTTTTTTGTACTTCTTCGAGTAGCCACCGAACGGTTCAACGTGAACGCCGATCACAGTCACCAGGTTGGTGCCTTTGCCTTCGTTGAAGTTTTTCAGGTATGGCAGGGTCTGGAAGTAGTTGGCGTCCAGACGCTTCTGGTCAACTTGCACGTTCGGTTGAACGTAGTCGGTGAACACTTTGATTTCCAGGTCCACGCCTTCTTTGGCGAGGGTTGGCTTGATCAGTTCCAGAATCTCGGCGTGTGGGACCGGGGTCGCCGCGACCACCAGTTTCTCACCAGCCTGGGCCAGGCCCGCGGTCAGGGCAGCCGCCAGTGCGGTGAACAACAGAACCTTTTTCATGCAGTGTCCTTATCGAAAATCACGGTCGTCATCGACGACGGCTTGTTTAGTACGAGTGCCAGTGAAGTGCTATCGCTGGCGTGAGGCGGACAATACCGGGATTTTTTATTCCCGAACAATATCTTTTATTCACTTTCATATTCCATTTTGCTCATACAGTGCAGGAGCTGCCGAAGGCTGCGATCTTTTGATCTTGATTCGGCATTGCCAGGGTCAAAAGATCGCACGCTACGCCAGCGCCTACAGAAGCGCGGCGTCTTTCAGGAGTTGTTTCAAAGCGGTTTTCTCGCTGGCATTGCCTTTGCTGAGGATGAGTTCGAGTTGCTGCTCGATCTGCGTCAACGGCGCAGGCACCCCAGGCAGATTCAAATGCTCCGGCAAAATCTCGTCACCGGTACTCACCAGCAACGCAAAGTGAATGACGTTTTCCAACTCCCGTGTATTGCCCGGCCAGCTATGCGCCTCTAACAACTGTTGAGCCGCTTCGCTGATCAGCGGCACCGGCAAATCGAGTCGCTGGCTATAAATGCCGAGGAAATATTCTGACAGCGACAGGATATCGCCCACCCGTTCGCGCAAGGCCGGCAGTTCGAGTTGACCTTCACTGAGGTAGTGATAAAGCCGCTCATGGAATTTACCGGCAGCCACGGCTTGCGCCAGATCGATGCTGGTCGCAGCTACGAGACGTACGTCCACCGGGCTCGGTTGAGGTGCACCAACGCGGGTGACTTCGTGGTTTTCCAATGCGGCAAGCAACTTGATCTGGATCGGCAACGGCAGGTCGCCGATCTCGTCCAGATACAACGTGCCGCCATTGGCCGAACCGAACCAGCCGGCGCGACTGCTCGCCGACCCGCTGTAGCTGCCGGCCGCATAGCCGAACAATTCGGCGTCGGCGTAGGTCGGGCTGATCGCGCCGCAATTGACCGAGACGAATAGCCCACCGCGCTCACTGGCGCGATGGATGTGCCGCGCCAACAGCTCTTTACCGCTACCGGTTTCACCACGGATCAATACCGAAATCGAACGCGGCGCCAGTTGCTCCAGCTCCTCGCGCAATTGACGCGAGCGTGGATCAACGAACACCAGCGCCTTGGCGCGGATGCTCAGTGGACTTTTTTCTGCGTCGGGAAAGGTCAGCAGCGGCTGACCGAAGGCTTCAAAACTCATGGCAGGCTCCCGGCCAGAACCGCTGGGAGGCGGGGCCGTTTTAAAAAAAGGAAAGGCTAAGCGCGGCGCAGGGCGTGGTGTTCCATGCGGTTTTGCAGGCGATACAGATACGCAAAACCCTGCTCCCAACGCTGGTGACCGGACTTCACGTTGATGTGCCCGGCACCCGACAGAATCCCCGCCTCGGCGCCCCAGTTACGGGCCAGCTCCAGAGCACGCGGTGCACTGACAGCACTGTCGTTGTCGGAGCTGACAACCTGGCTCGGAAACGGCAAAAGGTCGGTCGGAATCGGGGCAAAATTACGCAGCGCCGGTGCGCAGGCCGGACGCTCGACGTCCGCCGGCGCGACCAGCAAGGCGCCGCGCACCTGACGCAGAAAATGCAGCGGTGCAGTAGCCGCCCAATGCGCGACCGTTATGCATCCCAGGCTATGGGCAATCAGGATCACCGGCGTGCTGTCGGCGGCAATCGCCTCGGCCAGCGCCGCGACCCAGTCTTCACGACGCGGGGTCAGCCAATCGGCCTGCTCCACCCGCGCGCTGTTCGGCAGGCTGTTCTGCCAGTGGCTTTGCCAATGATCTTCTGGCGATCCTTGCCAGCCCGGCACAATCAGGTAGCGAATTGATTCGTTGCGCATGGGGAACTCTCCTGCTGCGTGTCTGTTCCCGGTCGAGTATAGGGAGGAGAGTTATATTCGTTAAGGAATAAGAAGCTATTTATTAAGATCTTTATCGAATATGTCGCGCTTTCCTGTGGCAGCTAGCCTGCTAGCGAAAGCGGACTGTCAGTCATCCGCCGTATTCGCTAGCCAGGTTAGCTCCCACAAGGGGTTTGTGGTTTTCCTCAGGCATAAAAAAGGGGCCGCACCCTGCCAAGGAGACGGCCCCGGAAACTCAAAATCTGTAGCGAGATGATTGGCAGAAAAGTTTATCTAATAAAGGAATATTTAATTACTTTATTAGACCTTAATCGCATATGCCAACCATTCTCCAGACCACAACTTAGCGCCTCTTTGGGTCAATTTGATGACCAGCGTTTGAGTTTCCGGATGCATCGATCAAGCCCGAGCCGCACGCACTTCCTGCGGTTCGACGGCTTCCTTGCGAATAAAACGGTTTGCCCGCCCAAACGTCCCGAAATCATTGAAGCGCACCCCCATCTCGCGCATCACTTGATGCGCCACGGGCACGGTCATCTGGCGGATGTAAAACGGCTCCTTCACCACAAAATGATGGATTCCATGGCTGCTGCCAAAGTTGAAGCAGAACGCCTGCAACGGCCACATCCACCACGGGTTGAGTACCTGGGTTTGCTGAAGCACATTGCCCGGCTCCACATCGCCGTAGTAATGCATGTTCGAGCTGACGAAGTGCAGGCAAAACGTGCGCAACACGTTCGGGCCGATGATCACCACCGCCGCGATGTCGATCACCTGCATCACCGAGAGCGTGGTCGCTGACCATTCGATCGGTACCCCTAACAGGTGTGCGATGCCGTTGGCGGCGTGAAAACCAAGAAACACGTACCACGCGCCCCAATGCACCAGCGCGAGTGGCGCATAGACCTTCAAGGCGCGCTTGATGATGCTGAACTTGTGTTCCCACGTCTTGGCCCGCAGCATGCGGATGAACGCCGACATCACGTTATCGCCGACCATCAACAGCCGCGCAAAACCCCAGGGCTCGCCGTTGGTGATCGCCCGTTCTTCCATGTCGGTTTCCGTGCCGGAGACCTTGTGATGGTTGAGGTGCAGGTGCCGACGAATCCACGGGTTGATCGTGCTTGGCCGCGCCAGCCAGACCAGGCCCATCATCAGGTTGTGCGGCACGCGCTGTTTGCGAAAGTACATGCTATGAATCAGGTCGTGTTCCAGCTCATGGGTCAATGAGGCAAAGAACGCATTAAGCAACAGGCACACCCACCAGGCCATATGCCCGGTGAGATAGAGCGTCGCAGAGCCGATCATTCCGGCCATGGCGAAGGCCAGGATGCCCGCGCCCAAGGCGTCCTGATGGTTGAGAACCGGGTAGCGCCTACGCAGTTCAACCCCTCTGGCCAGCACCACTTCGCGAATATGCGCAGATCGCTGGGCGGCATTCAGTCGCTGGGGACTTGCAGAAGTACCTTCCATGCTTCCATCCTCTGGTTATTGATGTTCGCATCCTGCCTTGTGAACCCTCACAACGCGGTAGCCGTGGACGCCAACCTGTTGACCGGAAGCGCCAATCAGCATGACTGAACCGACCTCCCTCGCCAGCTGGACCCGCGCCCTGCGCAAGCAACTCGATGCGCTGGGCCTCGACAGCACCGCCCTGTGTCACCAGGCGGGGCTCGACCCGCAATTGATGGACGACCCGAACGCCCGTTACCCGTTGTCCGGCACCACGCGCCTGTGGGAAATCGCCGTGCAGGTCAGTGGCGACCCGGCGATCGGCTTGCGCGTCTCGCGGTTCGTCAGCCCGACCACGTTTCACGCGCTCGGTTATGCCTTGGTGGCCAGCGGCAGTTTGCGGGAAGTGTTCGAGCGCATCGTGCGTTATCACCAAGTGGTCAGCGATGCGTTAGAGCTTGAATTGAGCCGCACCGAAGATCGCTATCGCTTTCGCCTGAAAATCCCGCCAGGCAACCCGGCGCCGGCGTTCGAAGCCATCGACGCCTTCGCCGCCATTTACGTGCGTACCTGCCGCAACCGACTCGGTCGCGACTACGCGCCGCTGGCGGTGTACCTGCGCCGCCCGGAACCGGCCGACGCGCATCAATGGCACAAGGTCTTTCGCGCTCCAGTGTACTTTTCGGCCAGCGAAGACCGGCTGGAGTTTTCCCTGGTGGATTTCGACAGTCACCTGGACGACGCCAATCCGGAACTGGCGGAACACAATGAAACCGTGCTCAAACGCACGCTGGCGCAACTCAAACCCCTGACCTGGGAACGCAAGGTTCGCGACGCCATTGAAGAGCAATTGCCGGAAGGCGAGCCCAGTGCCGAGCACATCGCCCAGGCCCTGCACCTGAGTTTGCGCAGCCTGCAACGGCATCTCGCGGATGAGGGTTGCCGGTTCGATACGCTGCTCAATGAGAGCCGCGAAAACCTCGCGCTGCTGCACCTGCGCGACCCGCAATGCTCGTTGAGCGAGATCAGTTATTTATTGGGGTTTGCCGATACCAGCAGCTTCAGCCGCGCGTTCAAGCGCTGGACGGGGATGACGCCGGGGCAGTTTCGGGATGGGTTGCGGTGACAGGTCCAGACACCGCAGTAATCCCTAACGCCCCCGATCCCGCCTTAACAACTTGCGCACCCGCGCCACCAGTTCGCTCACCGTAAACGGCTTGAGCAAATAATCGTCCTCATGCAGCTCCAACCCGCGCAAGCGATCCTCGATGCCATCCTTGGTGGTGAGGAACAGCACCGGCGTCTCACCGAGCTTGCGGATCTGTTGCAGCAACTGCCAGCCGTTGAGCCCCGGCAACATGACGTCGAGGATGATCAACGTGTATTCGCCGGACTCGATGAAGCGGCGGCCTTCCATGCCGTTGAGCGCCACATCCACCGAGTAACTCGCCTCGCTCAGGCCGTTGGCCAGGAGTTTGGCGGTCTCCGGTTCGTCTTCCACTAACAGCACACGCATGGCACACCTCGATTGTCGTCGTCACAGGCTAGGCGCGTTCGCGGACAAAGCCCACCAATAACGCCGTGTTTCAAAAAATCGCCAACGCCCGCAACCGCTCGGCATCCAGAATTTCGATCTCGCCGTACTTCAAATTCAGAATCCCCTGGCCTTGTAACTCCTTGAGGAGCTGATTGGTGGTCTGGCGTGACAGCGACAACATTGAAGCCAGTTGTTCCTGCGGCAGTTGCAACACCCGTCGTGGCGGGTCGATTTCGCCGTAGCCCTTGGCGATCATCAGCAAACGATGCGCCAACCGTGCAGGCGCCGGCATCAGGCTCAGCTGTTCGAGGTTGATGAAGGTCAGGCGCAGTTTCTGGCTCATCAGCAATGCCAGTTGCCGCCAGTACACCGGTTGCTCATCCAGCATGGCCAGCAGCGCCGTTTGCGGGATGTGCAACAGGATGCACTGACCCAGACCAAACGCATCGTGGGTGCGCGGCTGACCGTCGAACAGACAGATTTCACCGAACCAGTGCGGCGACTCCACCAGGCTCAGCAGTGCCTCCTTACCTTGCTCGCTCACCGCGCCGATGCGCACCGCACCTTCGAGCACGGCGTACAGGCCACACGGCGGATCACCGCGCTGGAACAGCCGCTGCCCCGATGACAGGCGCCGCACCTTGGCCGCAGCCAGCAGACTATCCTGTAAGGGAGCAGGTAAATGGCTGAACCATTGCCCCGTCATCAGGCGCGAACGCCAAACCTGCATGTCCATCAAAACTCCTGGAGATTGTCGCCTGGCTGACAGAGCGAGAGGTGAACCCGGGGCATGATCAATCACCCTACAGGAGGAATAACAATGAAAAGCCTCGTTGACCATCTCAGTCAATACGCCGCTTACCACCGTGACCCGCGCAATATCGCCAGCCACTTTATCGGTATTCCGCTGATTGTCGTGGCCGTGGCGGTGTTGCTCTCCCGTCCACAATGGGCCGGAGGCTGGCTTTCACCGGCGGTGTTGGTGGCGCTGGCGTCGGCCTGGTTCTACCTGCGCCTGGAAGTGCGTCTTGGCGCGTTGATGACGGTGTTGCTCAGTCTATGCATTTGGGCAGGTCAGGTGCTGGCACAGCAAAGCACGCTGGTGTGGCTGGCGAGCGGTGTCGGGATGTTCGTGATCGGTTGGGCGATTCAGTTTGTCGGGCATCATTACGAAGGACGCAAACCGGCGTTTGTCGATGATGTGACGGGGCTGATTGTCGGGCCGTTGTTTGTGGTGGTTGAGCTGGCGTTTTTGTTGGGGATGCGACGGGATCTGAAAGAGCAGATCGAGGCGCGGGTTGGGGGTGTGCGGATAAATCCGAATCGCGCTGCTGCGTAGATCGCTTTCGCGAGCAAGCCCACATTAAGTCTGCGTCGAGCACAAATTATGTGTACGACATCAACTAAATGTGGAGCGGGCTTGCTCGCGAAGCTTTTGCTTTAGATGTTGGCGACTTTCTGCCAGACCTTCGGTTTGAAGAACAAGGTTTCGCCCTTCGCCAAGCCGATCAGGCTGTCGTGATCCTTCACCACTTCCGCTTCGATCAGTTCGCTCTGGCCTTCAACCTTCAACGTCACCCGGGTCGTCGCGCCCAGCGGACGGATATCGCGCACCTCGGCAGCGTGGTGATCATCCAGCTCATGCCGCGACAGCGAAACTTCGTGCGGACGGAACAGCACGTGGTTGTCTTCGCCCAGATGCAGACGGTTGGAATCACCGAGGAAGTGATAAACGAAATCGCTGGCCGGGTTCTCGTAGACGTCGCCCGGTGAGCCGATCTGCTCGATCACGCCTTTGTTCATCACCACGATGCGGTCGGCGACTTCCATCGCTTCTTCCTGGTCGTGGGTCACGAACACCGAGGTCAGGTTGATGTCCTCGTGCAAGCGCGCGAGCCAGCGGCGCAGTTCTTTACGCACCTTGGCGTCGAGTGCGCCGAAGGGTTCGTCGAGCAGCAGGACTTTCGGCTCTACCGCCAAGGCACGAGCCAGCGCGATACGCTGACGTTGACCACCGGAGAGTTGTTCCGGGTAGCGATCCGACAGCCAATCCAGTTGCACCATGTTCAGCAACTCATGGACTTTCACCGCGATCTGGCTTTCCGTCGGACGCTGGTTTTTCGGTTTCATGCGCAGGCCGAACGCGACGTTGTCGAACACCGTCATGTGGCGGAACAACGCGTAGTGCTGGAACACGAAACCGACGTTGCGATCACGCACATCGTGGCCGGAAACGTCCTCACCGTGGAACACGATGCTGCCCTGATCCGGGGTTTCCAGACCGGCGATGATCCGCAGCAGCGTGGTCTTGCCGCAACCCGACGGGCCAAGCAGCGCCACGAGTTCGCCGCTTTGAATGTCCAGGCTGATGTCATTGAGCGCCTTGAACGCATTGAAATTCTTGCTGACGTTACGCACTTCGATCGACATGAATTATTCCTCCGCGGCGCTGGCGCGCAGACGGTTAATACGGTTTTCGCTCCACTGCTTGGCCAGCAGGATGAAGAGCGCCAGGATCAGCAACAGGCTCGCCACGGCGAACGCGGCCACGTGGTTGTATTCGTTGTAGAGGATCTCGACGTGCAGCGGCAAGGTGTTGGTCACCCCGCGAATGTGCCCGGAAACCACCGACACCGCCCCGAATTCACCCATCGCCCGCGCCGTGCACAGCACCACGCCGTAGATCAGGCCCCATTTGATATTGGGAACGGTGACGTGCCAGAACATCTGCCAGCCATTGGCGCCGAGAAGGCGCGCGGCCTCTTCTTCCTGAGTGCCTTGTTCCTGCATCAGCGGGATCAGCTCGCGGGCCACGAAGGGCACGGTGACGAAAATCGTCGCCAGCACGATGCCCGGCAAGGCGAAGACGATCTGAATGTCGTGATCCTGCAGCCACGGGCCGAAAAAACCCTGCGCGCCGAACATCAGCACGTAGACCAGACCGGCGATGACCGGCGACACCGAGAACGGCAAGTCGATCAGGGTCACCAGCATGCTCTTGCCACGGAACGAGTACTTGCTCACGCACCACGCGGCGCTGACACCGAACACCAGGTTCAGCGGCACCGAAATCAGCACGGCGATCACCGTGAGCTTCAATGCGGACAAGGCATCCGGTTCGAAGATCGCGGTGAAGAACGCGCCCAGGCCGTTCTTCAGCCCTTGGGACACGACGATAAACAGCGGCAACACCAAAAACAGGATGAAGACCAGCCAGCACAGGCCGATCAGGATTCGCCGCGACGTGGCACTGCCACGGCGGGCAGCGTTGGCCGAAGAGGCGGCCGCAATAGACGATTGGGACATGGTTCGCGCCTCCTTATGGGGTTTCGATGCGGCGTTGCAGCAAGTTGATCAGCAGCAACAGGACGAAGGAAACCACCAGCATCAGTACACCAATGGAGGTAGCGCCGGTGTAATCGTACTGGTCGAGCTTGACCATGATCAGCAGCGGCAGGATCTCGGTTTTCATCGGCATGTTGCCGGCGATGAATATCACCGAGCCGTACTCGCCGACCCCGCGGGCAAAGGCCAATGCGAAACCGGTCAACCAGGCGGGCAGCAGCGCGGGCACCAGGATATGACGGAAAACCTGCAACGGTTTTGCACCAAGGCACGCCGCCGCCTCTTCCACTTCACGGGGGATATCGGCCAGTACTGGCTGTACCGTACGTACTACGAATGGAAGGGTTACAAAAGTCAGCGCCAGCGTGATGCCGAGGGGGGTATACGCGATCTTGAAGCCAAGGTCCGCCGCGAACTGACCCACCAGCCCGGTCGGGGCGTACAACGCGGTCAGCGCGATACCGGCCACGGCCGTGGGCAATGCGAAGGGCAGATCGATCATCGCATCGATGATCTTGCGACCGGGGAAGGTGTAGCGCACCAGCACCCAGGCCAGCAGCGTGCCGATGATGCCGTTGATGATCGCGGCAAAGAGCGCGGTGCCGAAGCTCAGCTTCAACGCCGCCCACACGCGGGGCGCCGAGATGATTGCCCAGAACTGATCCCAGGTGAGTTGGGCGGCATGCACGAACATCGCCGCCAGTGGAATGAGCACAATCAGGCTGAGGTACACCAAGGTGTAGCCCAGCGTCAGCCCGAAGCCGGGTATGACGGGGGAGATACGACGCGACATAAAAGTCCTTGGTTGAGAACGCGCAAAACCCCGACGGTCAAATCGGGGCTCGTTTATGACCTACAGCAGATTACTGCGCCTGGTAGATCTGGTCGAACACGCCACCGTCATTGAAGAATTTCGGCTGCGCGGTTTTCCAGCCGCCGAAGTCCTTGTCGATGGTCACCAGCTCCAGTTTCGGGAACTGCTGGGCGTACTTCGCGGCGACATCCTTGTCACGTGGACGATAGAAGTTTTTCGCCGCGATTTCCTGACCGGCCGGGCTGTACAGGTGCTTGAGGTACGCTTCGGCGATCTGTTCGTTGCCTTTCTTCTCGGCATTCTTGTCGACGACGGCGACTGGCGGCTCGGCAAGGATCGACAGCGAAGGCACGACGATGTCGAACTTGTCGGCGCCACCGTCTTCTTTCAGGGCCAGGAAGGCTTCGTTTTCCCAGGCCAGCAACACGTCACCCTGACCGTTGTTGACGAAGGTGATGGTCGAACCGCGAGCACCGGTGTCCAGCACTGGCACGTGCTTGAACAGGGTTTGTACGTATTCCTTGGCTTTGGCCTCGTCGCCGCCGCTGGCTTTCAGACCATAGGCCCAGGCCGCGAGGAAATTCCAGCGAGCGCCGCCGGAGGTTTTCGGGTTCGGGGTGATGACCGACACGTCGTTCTTGACCAGGTCGCCCCAGTCCTTGATGCCTTTAGGGTTGCCCTTGCGCACCAGGAACACGATGGTCGAGGTGTACGGCGTGCTCGCTTCCGGCAAACGCTTCTGCCAGTCCGCCGGCAGGGTCTTGCCGAGCTTGGCGATTTCATCGATGTCACCGGCCAGGGCCAGGGTTACCACGTCGGCGCGCAGGCCGTCGATCACCGCACGGCCCTGCTTGCCCGAACCACCGTGGGACTGCTGGATTTTCACAGTGTCACCGGCGTGATCCTTCTGCCAGAACTTCACGAACTCTGCGTTGTAATCCTGATACAGCTCACGCGTCGGGTCGTAAGACACATTGAGCAGCTCGTAATCCTTGGCAACCGCGGAACCCGCAAAAAGGGCACTGGCCAGGGCGGCCAAAGCGAAATGACGAATCGACGACATGGTGAAAGCTCCTGGAATTCGGGGTGTGTTGGCTTTTTTATGGTTGCGGGAATCGGGTTGCCGGTTGTTCAGCTCGGTTTGTTGCTCGGGTTCTGCAAACGAAATTTTTCCTTGCGTTCGATCTGGACCACCTGAGCGTTGTGTACGGTGATTTCCACGGCGCCGAACCGCAGATCGCGCAGGGCGCTCTGGATCTCGCGCAAGATGGTGGCTTCGTCTTGACCGTCAACGCTACGCAGGGATGCGCTCATGGTGCTGCTCCTTCGACTGAGAGGTCGCCTGGCAATGTCCGGCACTGCTTGCGGCGTGAGACCAATAGTAGATAGGTGCAGATATTCTTAAAAAGACTATTTAAGAATGTTTATATAACCAGAAAAACAAACCGTCAGTGCGAGGGTTTGTGCAGAACTACGATTTTTCGAACCCGGCAAAATCCTTGTGGCGAGGGGACTTGTCCCCGTTCGGCTGCGCAGCAGACGCAAAAAAATGGGCCGCTGCGCGACCCAACGGGGACGAGTCCCCTCGCCACAAAAAGCAGGCCGCGTACTTAGCTGATAATTGGTGAGTGCATCCAGTCCAACTGCTCGGCCGGCACCGGCCGTCCAAACCAGTAGCCTTGCCCCAGATCGCAACTCTGTTCAAGAAGGAAACTCGCCTGCTCGACCTGCTCGATGCCTTCGGCATGCACCTGCATCCCCATGCTTTGCGCCAGCGCGATGATCACTCGCACGATCGCCACGTCATCCTCATCCCACGGCAAACCGGCGACAAAACCCTGATCGATCTTGAGCTTCTGCACCGGCAGACGCTTGAGCCGCAGCAGCGACGAATAGCCTGTACCGAAATCATCGATGGCCAGCCGCACACCCAGCTCGCGCAGTCGATGCATCTGCTCCAGCGCCACTTCCGGGTCTTCCATCACCGCGCTCTCAGTGACTTCCAGTTCCAGATACGCCGGATCCAGCCCGGTTTCGTGCAGCACCTTCGCCACTTGCTGGAAGAGCTCACGACGAGCGAACAATCGAGACGAGACGTTCACTGCGACAAACGACAACGCCACACCTGCCTGCTGCCACAAGCACATTTGCTGACAAGCCTGGCGCATCACCCAGGTATCGATTTCTGCGATCAACCCGGTGCGTTCGGCGATGGGAATGAATTCAGCCGGCGACACCAGTCCGCGCTTCGGATGCTCCCAGCGCACCAGCGCCTCGACGCCAACCAGGCGGCGGGTCCTGAAGTCGTGAACCGGCTGGTAATAAACGCGCAACTCCTGCCGTTCCAGCGCCTGGCGCAGCTCTACAGCAGTCTCGACCCTATTCTGGGCATGGGCTGTCAGCTCCTCGGTATAAAGGGCGTAGCCATCGCGACCGGCGCTTTTGGCCTTGAACAGCGCCGAGTCGGCGTTACGCAATAGCTGTTCAGCGCTCAAGGCATCGCCGGGGAACAGGCTGATACCGATGCTGGTATTGATGAACAGTTGATGCTCGCCAATCAGGAACGGCTCTTTGAGACCATCGATGATCCGCTGCGCCAGCGCAGCGGCCTGCATCAACTGCGGACAGCTTTCGGCGAGCACTGCGAACTCATCCCCCCCCAGTCGCGCCAACGTGATCTCCGGGCCAAGCAAGGCCTGCAATCGCTCGGCCACGGCCTTGAGCAACTGGTCGCCGACCGTGTGTCCAAGGCTGTCGTTGATCATCTTGAAATGATCCAGATCAATCATCAGCAACGCACAGCCACGCTTGTGCAGTTGCGCCGACGTCAGTGCCTGCTCGGTACGGTCAGTGAACAGCATCCGGTTAGGCAAGTCCGTCAACGGGTCGTGATGAGCCAGATGCTTGAGTTCATGTTCGGAGTTCTTGATCGCGCTGATATCGGAAAACACGGCGACGTAATGACTGAGCTGGCCCTGGTCGTCGTGAATCAGGCGGATCGTCTGCCATTGCGGGTAGATTTCGCCGCTCTTGCGGCGGTTCCAGATTTCACCGCTCCATTCACCGCAACTGTTCAGTGTCGCGAACATCGCCTGGTAGAAAGCCGCCGGGTGACGGCCTGACTTGAACAGGCTGGGTTGGTGGCCCAGGACTTCTTCATCCGAATAACCGGTGATTTCCATGAACGCCCGGTTTACGTGGACGATCACCCCCTTGCTATTGGTGACCAGCACGCCTTCGCGGGTGCAATCGAATACGGCGGCGGCCTGACGCAAACGCTCACGATCTTCATGGCGCTCACGCAAGGTGGCGCCGAAGCCCAGGCAACGGAGCAATCGCGCTCGAGCGATAAAAATCAACCCGGTGCTGAGTAAGACCCAAGCGTAACCGTTGATCAGTTGCCACCGCAGTAGCTCGTTGGAGCTATCGAAGAAGCTGTTCAATAAATAACCACTGAACTGCAGCCAGACTACGGATAGCAACAGGTAAAGCAGCGCTGCACGCAAAGCGTCGCGATAGGTGGCAGACATTCGGCCGTCCATGTCCCTACAAAAAGGATTCGAATTATAGGTTAAAGAAACATCCGGCCACTCTTATCTGAAAGGGCGACTGGTTTTATCTGTGGGCTTAGTGATAATGCAACGGCTGTTTTTTTCTTTTTCGAGGGCCCTATAGCCTATGTGGTACGAAGGTTTTCTCGGCTTGTCGCCCTGGTCACTGGTGGCAGTCACCCTGCTGATGACCCACGTCACGATTATCGGCGTCACGGTCTATCTGCATCGTTATTCAGCCCATCGCTCCCTTGAGCTCAATGCTGGCCTGAAACATTTCTTCCGCTTCTGGCTGTGGCTGACCACGGCGCAGAACACCCGCGAGTGGACCGCCATCCACCGCAAGCATCACGCCAAATGCGAAACCGTCGATGACCCGCACAGCCCGGTCATCAAGGGCTTGTCCACCGTTCTGCGCAAAGGTGCCGAGCTGTACCGCGCCGAAGCGGAAAACCCCGAGACCCTGCGCATCTACGGCAAGAACTGCCCCGAAGACTGGATCGAACGCAACCTCTACAGCCGTTTCCCGCTGCTGGGCGTTGCAATCATGGGCGTCATCGACCTGCTGCTGTTCGGCACCATCGGTATCACCATCTGGGCCATCCAGATGATGTGGATCCCAATCTGGGCCGCTGGCGTGGTCAATGGCCTGGGCCATGCCATCGGCTACCGCAACTTCGAATGCCGCGATGCGGCGACCAACCTGGTGCCCTGGGGCATCCTGATCGGTGGCGAAGAACTGCATAACAACCATCACACCTACCCTAACTCGGCAAAACTGTCGGTGAAGAAGTGGGAGTTCGACCTCGGCTGGGCGTGGATCCAGGTCTTCAGCTTCCTGCGTCTGGCCAAGGTTCAGCGGGTTGCACCGATTGCCCACCGGGTCGAAGGCAAAGGCAGCCTGGACATGGACACCGCCATGGCCATCCTCAACAACCGCTTCCAGATCATGGCCCAGTACCGCAAACTGGTGATCGCACCGCTGGTCAAACAGGAACTGGAAAAGGTCGATCACTCGGTCCGTCACCAGTTCCATCGGGCCAAACGCCTGCTCTCCCGGGAAACCAGCCTGCTCGATGACAAGCACCACGTACGCATCCAGACCATGCTCGAGCACAGCCAGGCGCTGAAGGTAATTTACGAGAAACGACTGGCCTTGCAGCAGATCTGGGTCAAGACCAGCTCAAATGGTCACGACATGCTGGCCGCCATCAAGGATTGGGTACACGAAGCCGAAGCCAGCGGGATTCAATCCCTGCGCGACTTTGCCGATCAGTTGAAAACCTACTCCCTGCGCCCTGCCGCTGTCTGACCCTGCTGAGGGGCTTTCTGTGGCGAGGGAGCTTGCTCCCGCTCGGCTGCGCAGCAGACGCAAAACCTGACGACGCGTTTTAACCAAAAAAACGCGTCGCCAATACCGCCCGGCGGGAGCAGGCCCCCTCGCCACCCAGGGCGGGAACTAAGCTCCAAATCCCCTATCTCAAAGACACTTCGCCACTACTGCGGGCTTTGTTGCGACCGCTGTCCAATACGCGGCACGCCCTTTGAGATTTGTGTCGATGGTCACCAAGAACCTCCAAGACTCATCCCTACCCCAGTGGCCCGAGGCCGCACAAACCCTGATGGCGCTGATGCACGCCCAAGGCGAAGTCGCACGCCTGAGCGAACGCGAACAGCTATTCAGTTCCCTGCTGGTAAGCGTGAACGCGGTGCTTTGGGCATTCAACTGGGAAACCCGCCAGGTGCTCTACGTCAGCCCTGCCTATGAGCGGATCTTCGGTCGTTCCGCAGGTCTGTTACTGTCCGACTCCAACCAGTGGCGCGACAGCATCTACCCCGACGATCTGGAGTACGCCGAGCGCAGCCTCGCCGAAGTGCTGGAAAAAGGCGCTGTCGAAGACCGCGAGTACCGCATCATCGCCGCCGATGGCCAAGTGCGCTGGCTCAGTGACAAGTGCTTCATCAACCGTCAGGCCGAACCGGGCCAGCCAGTGATCATCGTCGGCATTGCCGAAGACATCACCGACAAGAAACAGATGGAAAGCGAGCTGCATCGCCTGGCCACTACCGACGTTTTGACCAAGAGCAGCAATCGCCGGCATTTCTTCGACTGTGCCCACCGCGAATTCGAACTGGCTCGCCAACAGGGCGCACCGCTGGCGTTTCTGCTGCTGGACATCGATGACTTCAAGGTGATCAACGACACCTACGGCCACCCGGAAGGCGACAACGTACTGCAACACATTGCCGAGACCGGTCGCGAGGCGTTGCGTCGCGGTGATGTGTTCGGACGAATCGGCGGTGAGGAATTTGCCGCGGTGTTTCCCGGCTGCGCGCCAGACATGGCCATGCAAGTGGCCGAGCGTCTGCAACGGGAGATTCAGCGATTGACCTTCAGCCATGATCAGCAGACGTTCGGCATCACCGTCAGCCAGGGCTTGACCAGCCTGACCGCCGAGGATGAAAGCATCGAGAGCCTGTTTGCCCGGGCGGACGCGGCGATGTATGAAGCGAAGCGCCAGGGCAAGAACCGGATCATCTCTGGCTGACAGCCCTAACACCAATCCCCCTGTGGAGCGGGCTTGTGTGGCGAGGGAGCTTGCTCCCTCGCCACACAAGCCCGCTTCTACAAGCGATCGGCTTATTTTTTGCGCAGCCGCATCAATTCCGGCAACCCGATCTTCAGCAACCGCGCCGTCCGGCTCTTGGCCAGCACCTCAATGCCCTCATGCTCGCCCAGACGTGCCATCTGCGCCGCCATGTTCATCACCAGCGCCTCGCGGGAATAAACCCCGCCACCGAGCTGGTACACCGCCGCAATCAGCTCTCGCAGTTCCAGAGGCAAGCGCCAGCGGGTCCGCAGCGCGGAACCGTAAGCCGCGCCGAATTCGGCGATGGCATCACCCACCTCCTCCCATTCATCCAGCTCACCGCCGGCCTGCTTCCATTCCTGCAGACAGCGAAGCAGCGCCAGATCACCCAGGCGATGCAACATCCCGGCGCAATAGCACCGGTCCTGATCCAGGTCCAGCAAACGCGCCAGTGTTCGGGCGTATTCGGCGGTGTGCAGCGACAGTTCCCAATAACGCTCGGCATAGTCCGCCAACAACGGATCGCTAAGCCGTGCACTGCGCTTGAGCGCCAACCCCAGAATCAGGTTCATGCTCTGCCCGGTGCCCAGTCGCTGCAACGCCTGGGACAGGGTTTGTACGGCGACGCCATGATGCTGGGCGGCGCTGTTGGCGGCGGCGATCAGGACGGCGGTAATCTGCGGATCGGTACGGATTTCATCTTCCAGCCGCATCAGATCGAGGCCACTGGGGTTGAGGCTGCGTTCGACCGCCAGCTGTACATCCGTCATCAGCGGCGCGCCGTCGGCCTGCTCACGTCGACGCTCGAGAAACACCGATAACGTCATGCCCGGCGCCAAAGCCGGTACATCGCAGAACACTTCTTCTCCAGCATTGAGCAGCAAACCTTGCAGACGCTGGGTCAGGCTCTCCATGTTCAACGGTTTGGCCAGGTACGCGGTGGGCGCATACGGCAAGGCTTCGCGCACGCTGGCACCATCATTACGGTTGCTCATCAGGATGAAAGGCAGCGGCGGATTGCGTTTGCGTTGACGAACGCTGCGCAAGACATTCAAGCCATCCACGCCGGGCAGTTCCCAGTCGACAATCACCAGGTCGTAAACGTTTTCCGCCAGTCGCGTCAGCGCGTCGTGGCCATCGGCGCACAGATCCAGGCGCGCATCACAGCGCACATTCAGCAGCACTTGCTTGAGCAGATCCCGCGACCAGGGATCGGCCTCGGCAATCAACACTCGGGGTATAGCGGGCAAATCAACGGCCGTCATGCAACAAGCTCCCTCTCAATGCTTGTACCTTAGTCAATGCGGGGCATTCCAAACAGCGCAGTGTGTAATACAGACAAAAAAACCCGCCGAAGCGGGTTTTTTGTCGATCAGCTCACCAATCGATCAGAGCTCCGAGAAGCACTCTTCGATGATTGCCAGACCTTTGTCCAGTTGCTCGTCCGGCGCAGTCAGCGGTACCAGGACGCGCAGAACGTTGCCGTAGGTGCCGCAAGACAGCAGGATCAGGCCCTTTTCGCGAGCCTTGGCCACAACGGCGGCTACCGCTGGAGCGTTCGGCTTGTGGCTGTCGCCATCAACGAACAGCTCGACCGCGATCATCGCACCCAGGGCACGGACTTCGCCGATCACCGGGTACTTGGCCTGGATGGCCTTGAGGCCAGTGACCAGACGCTCGCCGACAGCCTTGCAGCGGTCCAGCAGGTGTTCTTCCTCGAACACTTCCATCACGGCCAGGGCCGCGGCGCAAGCGATCGGGCTACCGGCGTAGGTGCCGCCCAGGCCGCCTGGAGCGATGGCGTCCATGTATTCGGCCTTGCCGCACACACCGGCCAGCGGGAAGCCGCCTGCGATGGATTTGGCGAAGGTGGTCAGGTCGGCAGCGACGCCCATCTGTTCCATGGCGAAGAAAGTGCCGGTACGGCCAGCGCCGGTCTGCACTTCGTCAGCGATCAACAGAATACCGTGCTGGTCGCACAGAGCGCGCAGGCGCTTCATGAACTCTTTAGGCGCGACGTAGAAACCGCCTTCGCCCTGAACCGGCTCGATGATGATGGCAGCGATGTCACGCGGCTCGGCGTCGTTCTTGAAGATGCGTTCGATGCTGGCGATCGAATCGTCGATGCTCACACCGTGCAGTTCGTTCGGGTACAGCGCGCGGAAGATGCCGCCTGGCATCAGGCCCATGCCGGCCGAGTAAGGCACGACTTTACCGGTCAGGCCCAGGGTCATCATGGTGCGACCGTGGTAAGCGCCGGTGAACGCGATCACGCCGGCACGGCCAGTAGCGGCACGGGCGATTTTCACGGCGTTTTCCACGGCTTCGGAACCGGTGGTGACCAGCAGGGTTTTCTTGGCGAAATCACCTGGCACCTTGGCGTTGATTTTTTCGCACAGTTCCACGTACGGCTCGTAGGCCAGGACCTGGAAGCAAGTGTGAGTGAGCTTGTTCAGCTGTGCAGTCACGGCCGCGATGACTTTCGGGTGCAGGTGACCGGTGTTCAGCACGGCGATACCGCCGGCGAAGTCGATGAACTCGCGACCTTCAACGTCGGTCACGGTGGCGTTCTTCGCGTGGTCGGCGAAGATCGGGTGAATCTGGCCAACACCGCGCGGTACAGCGGCTTCGCGGCGTTTCATCAAAGAAGCGTTAGTCTTGCTCATAAAGTCCTCATTCACCGCTCATCGGGCGGTGTGGTTCAAGGAAAATGCGGCGGGGTGCAACGGCGACAGCATGCGATGATCGACTGCCACAACGTTCCCGGCCACAGAGAAAATCCCGTTTGAAACACGCAAAGGAACAGCGCTCTCGTGCCCTTTGCGTTTGAAGCAATGCCTTGCCGTGGCCTGTCTGTTACGAGCTTAGATGCCCAGGCAGAGGTATTTGATTTCCAGGTAATCTTCGATGCCGTACTTGGAGCCTTCACGGCCTAGGCCCGACGCCTTGATGCCGCCGAACGGCGCGACTTCGTTGGAGATCAACCCGGTGTTGACGCCGACCATACCGTATTCCAGGGCTTCCGCCACACGGAACACACGGCCCAGGTCGCGAGCGTAGAAGTACGAGGCCAGACCGAACTCGGTATCGTTCGACATCGCGATCACTTCGGCTTCGTCTTTGAAGCGGAACAGCGGCGCCAATGGACCGAAGGTTTCTTCCTTGGCCACGGCTGCGTTCTTCGGCACGTTGGTCAGGATGGTCGGCTCGAAGAAGTTGCCTTCCATGCTCTTGCCGCCGGACAACACGGTTGCGCCTTTGGAAACGGCGTCAGCAATGTGCTCTTGAACCTTGGCCACGGCTTTTTCGTCGATCAGCGGACCGGTGGTGGTGCCTTCTTCCAGACCGTTGCCGATCTTGAGCTTGGACACGGCCACTTTCAGCTTCTCGGCGAACGCGTCGTAGACCGAATCCTGGATGTACAGACGGTTGGCGCAGACGCAGGTCTGACCGTTGTTGCGGTATTTGGAAATGATCGCGCCTTCGACGGCCTTATCCAGATCCGCATCGTCGAACACGATGAACGGCGCGTTGCCGCCCAGTTCCAGGGACACTTTCTTGATGTCCTTGGCGCATTCGGCCATCAGCTGACGACCGATTTCGGTCGAGCCAGTGAACGACAATTTACGCACGATCGGGTTGCTGGTCAGCTCGCTGCCGATGTCACCGGCGCTACCGGAAACAACGCTGAACACGCCAGCAGGAATGCCGGCACGCTGGGCCAGTTCAGCCAGGGCGAATGCGGAAAACGGGGTTTGCGAAGCAGGCTTGAGCACCATGGTGCAACCGGCGGCCAGGGCCGGACCGGCTTTACGGGTGATCATCGCGGCCGGGAAGTTCCACGGGGTGATTGCAGCGGTCACGCCGATTGGCTGCTTGATCACGATCAGGCGCTTGTCTGGCTGGTGGCCCGGAATCACGTCACCGTAGATGCGTTTGGCTTCTTCAGCGAACCACTCGATAAAGGAAGCGGCGTAAACGATTTCGCCCTTGGCTTCGGCCAATGGCTTGCCCTGTTCCATGGTCATCAGGCGAGCCAGGTCATCCTGGTTCTCGATGATCAGTTCGAACCAGCGACGCAGCTTGTTCGCACGGTCCTTGGCGGTCAGTGCACGCCAGGCCGGCAGCGCCTTGTCAGCGGCTTCGATCGCTCGGCGGGTTTCGGCAGCGCCCATTTTCGGCACGGTGCCCAGAATTTCGCCCGTTGCCGGGTTGTTGACCTTGATCGTCTGACCATTGTCCGCATCGACCCAAGCGCCATCGATAAAGGCTTGCTGGCGGAACAACTGGGTGTCTTTAAGCTGCATGTCGGCTTTCCTTAACAGCACCGCGACAGGCGCGGAGCAAATTATGATTGTAGAAAGGCGCCTCAAAAGGCTGCCGTCAGGGAAATCATTCACCGGGCTGAAGCACATAAATAGCGCACGGAATGAACTCGTGCGGTTCAGCACCCAGACAAGAGCGTTTGAAATCTCAAACGAATCCTAGGATCAAAGGGGTTAAAGGACAATAGCCTGTTCGAAAAAAAGAACGAAAACGCCGCATTTGCCCATTTTTTCTGATCAACGTAGCAAACGCAGGTTACGCTTCGCAAAAGCGCTGTCGATTCAGCGGCATGGACGCCTGCAGTGCATATGAGTATCATGGCGCCCGCTTGCACCAGTAGCTCAGCTGGATAGAGTACTGCCCTCCGAAGGCAGGGGTCGTGGGTTCGAATCCCGCCTGGTGCACCATAGATAGAAACGAGAAAGCCTCAGGCCTTAGGGTCTGGGGCTTTTTTGTGTCCAGAATTCGTCAATTGCTGTTGGGGCATGAAACACCTACCTTATCCTGCGTTTGTCTCAATGCGTTCAATATGGCGATCAACCCCAAACCGCGTACATACCGGCGCGATCGATGTCTAAGGAAGTGATATGGCGAAAATGTGGATGATCCGTGGCGAATCTGGCCGGCTATACGATGATTTTCGTGAGCGTGGCGTCGCCGCAATTGGATGGTCACAACTCGCGCCATTAGCCAAACCTGGTATGACGCGCAAAGAAGTCACTCGCCTCTACCAAGACATTGAGCCCAACATCAAACCCGGCACCGCTATTTCAGGCGCCTCGCAAGTATGGCGCTTCATCAATGAAATGCAGCCTGGTGACTGGGTGGTGACCTACTCGCCCGCCAACCGCACCTATTTAGTGGGCAAAATCACTGGCGACTTCAAACACAATCCTGATCTGGCCGATCTGGGAATGTCGTTGACCCGTCCGGTGCAATGGCAGGCTCAGGAAGTCGACCGCGATAGCCTGAGTACTGCCAGCAAGAACAGTCTCGGCTCAACGCTTACTGTATTTGTTGTACCTGATTTTGCCCTTCAGGAGCTGAAAGCGATGGCGGCCGGGGACAAGCCGCCCGCGTTACCACCAGTTGAAGAAGAGTATCCCGACAGCGATCCTCTGGCAGGCATGGAAAGTTTGGCTCTCGAACGCATTAAGGACCTGATCAACGCTTTGCCCTGGGATGATATGCAGCACTTGGTCGCAGGAATCTTGCGGGCCATGGGCTACAAAACCCAGGTCTCCCCGGCTGGCCCTGATCGTGGAAAAGACATCATCGCGTCACCCGACGGGTTTGGCTTTGAGAACCCGCGAATCATCGTTGAGGTCAAGCATCGCAAAGAGAAAATGGGCCGCCAGGAAATCTGCAGTTTTCTGGGCGGACGGCACAAAGATGATCGCGGGCTGTATGTCAGTACCGGCGGTTTCAGCAAAGATGCTTACTACGAAGCCGAGCGAGCCAGTGTGCCGCTGACGCTATGGACGTTGGACAACCTCGTACGAACATTGATTGAGCACTATGCCCAGACGGATTCGGAAACCAAACGACTGGTACCGCTGAAGCTGACGTACTTGCCGCTATAAATTCGTCTTTTGATTCAGGTTTCAACCCCAAATTTTAACCAACAAAACGAGGCTGCCATCAGTAGCCAAGGTGGTGTGCCGATGACGCAAGGCTATCCAAAACCGTGGCAGAGCTATCAAGAGCAGCTTGAATTGCTGATGGCTCGCGGGATGGTAGTGACTGATAAACCCAAAGCAATGGAGTATCTGGAGCGCATCGGATACTACCGCCTCAGTGGTTATTGGTTTGCCTTTCGCGAGCGCACCGAGCTCTGCTGCCCAATCAATCAGCAAGGCAGCAAACAACCATCCAAAACAAAACCGACTCGCTTTCCACTCGATGATTTCAAGCCTGGGACTACATTCCAGAATTCGGTCGACCTTTACGTTTTCGATAAGAAACTGCGGCTATTGATTCTGGATGCTTTGGAGCGCATAGAAATTGCGTTACGGGTGGACATTTCCCACGGGCTTGGCAAACACGAAAAGTTTGCTTACCTAAGGTCCGAGCTGTTCCACGAAAGCTTTTCTAAACAGCTGGACGGCAAAACTGGTCTGACTAAACATCATGTCTGGCTTGGCAAGCACGCTGCGTTGATCAATCGCTCGAACGAAGACTTTATTCGCCACAATAAGGAAAAATATGGCCTTCCGTTAGCGGTCTGGGTGGCGTGCGAGGTTTGGGATTTCGGCACGCTTTCGATGCTTTTTGCCGGTATGACTGAGGCGGATCAAGATGATATCTCGCAAGAGTACGGCATCAGCAATGGCAGGGTCTTCGCCAGTTGGCTTCGAAGCCTGAACTATCTACGCAATGTGTGCGCCCATCACAGTCGTCTGTGGAACCGAAACATCGTCGATCAACCGAAGCTGCCACCGATAGACCAAGCGCCGACATTGTCCGCGTTCCATGATGACGCACACCGTCGAGCTCGTCCGTTTATGCTTTTTTGCATCACTCAACACCTGATGAAGGTCATCAATCCATCATCGAGCTGGGGAAAACGCTTGAAGGCACTGCTGCTAAATGACTTCCCCAATCTGACCCATCTGGATCTCAACCTTGACGGCATGGGAATTGACCAAGACTGGCAGAAACGCGACTGGTAGGCGGCAAAAGCCAGGCAATAAAAAACCCCTGAGCAGTCTCAGCGCCGGAGCGCATCAACCGACAGGGGCCGTGTTGTGGGCGATTATAAGGATTGAGGACTTCTCGTCAACTACCGATAAGCAGGCGCAACCACATGAACGCGGAAGCAACTATCAAGGAAAACTTGACAGTTCGGTTCGGTGGATTGAGCCGAATTCGTCCAGTTTCTGGGCAGTTTCTTGGGTGGCTCGCTAAAATTGTTGCTGACGTTTTTCCCAGCACTTCGTTACGAATTTCAAGGTTGCAGGAGATAAGTCCGCACGACACCCTTCCGCCGTCGCTGCCAATTCGGCGGCCGGGCTTGGTAACCCGATGGAATAAAGGCGCAACAGCGCCCCAAACACGTTTGCAGGCGTTTTTTTTCGTCTGTGATCTTGTGCTATGGCGGCTGTGCGTGGGACGTCTTCGGACGTGCCGGTTTCCTTGATTCCCCGGTTTACCAACCTGCGCACAGTTGCCACCCATTCGCTTGGTATCGAATGCGCGGCAACTTCTAAAATCAAGGAAGTAAAAAATGCGCAGAATCAATCCGTATGAAATTCGACTTACCACCCAACGCGATTTCGAATCGCAATTCCCCCGCACCTCCATCAATGGAGGTGGCAAACGACCGACCCATCAGAACTGAAAACCATCGGCTTAACGCCTGCCATCTATTGCCTGGATAAGGCAGTCTTCCACGTCACTCGCGATGTGCCTCTCGGCGACGCGCTAGGCATGGCTTCTGACTTTCTTTTCCTTGCCAAGGCACTGACCAGAGATGCGGCCTATGACAAAGAAAGCGATCGCCATGCCTGGGCGGCACATTATCTAACGGCGCTGAGTAAGGCATTGGTAGATGATGCTGTGAAAGTGCTGACGCGAGACGAACCTTCGCGGAAGGGTAAAACCAAAGGATAGCGGCAACCCACCATTCAAATTGCGGATCCTGATTTGTACGGATCTGCAATTTGAAAGAGCAGTGCTTTCCTAAGTGCCGCTTTTACTCAGTCGTCCAATCAAACTCGTCGTACTCATCATCCTCGTCGTCCTCAATCTCTTCCTCATCAAGAACGTCTTCCTCAGGCGCTGCCTCTGCCTGCTTCGCCAGAAGAAACTCCTTACGACTCTCCGTCACTGCTCGCCGCAGTTCCTCGCCCTTTTCAGGGCAGCTGAGCATTTGGGCGATGCGGTCGATTTTTTTTGCCACGGCATCCTCCAACGCATCGGCTATAGGCCGATAGTGCGCGCTTTCGGGTGTTGATGCCAAATCGCGGAGCATCGCTCCCCTCAGTTTTTCTTCAATTCCTTGAGTCGTGCCGCGAGATTTTCCTGGGGAAAGCGCTTGTGCAATGTCGCCAACAATTCATCCGCCGCGAGTGTCTGACCGGCACTTTGTAGGCGCAGGACTTCAAGCAATTGCTCATCCAGGCTTTTCACCGGGGCGGCGGCGCGTTTGCTGACTTTTGCTTCATCGGCCACTTCGGCGTTGATCGATTCGCTCTGCGCAGGGGCGGCGAAACCGGCCATCGGTGCGGCTGGCGCTGGGGTCGCCAGCGAGCGCGCAACCGACGACGGTGCCTGTGCGGCCTCTTTTTTGGCGACCGGTGCGGACGCTTTAGGTGCGAAGTCATAACTCGCGGGCTGTTCTGGAGTTCGCTGCACCAGCGCCAGCATCAGCGCGACACCGACAAGGCTGGCAAATGCGACCTGCCAACGGGGTTTCTGGCACGCCTGAACCCAGCGTTGCCACCGGTTCGGTTTCGGCGCAGGGACTTCACGCTGTGCGGCGGACAGGATAAAGGCATCAAGATGGGCCGGTGGTGCGCCGGTCGAATGCTCGCGGAAATGTTGAAGCACTTCGTCTTCCGGTGGTTTGCGGGCGTCAGTCATGTCAGTACCTCCTCGGCCAGCAGCCGACGCAGTTTTTGCTGGGCGTAGCGCAAGCGGCTTTTGACGGTCTCCAGCGGTGTTTCGGTGAGGGTGGCGATCTGCGGCAGGTCGAGATCGCCATGGGCGCGCAGCAGGAACACTTCGCGCTGGTCGGTGGGCAAGGTGTGCAGGGCGACCTCGAGGCGCTGGGTATCGCGGCTCAGGCTCAGCAGTTGTTCGGGATCGGCGGTGTCATCGGCCAGGGCGTGGGTCTGTTCGTCATAGCTGTCGTGCAAGGGGTTGTGGATTCCGTGTTTGCGCCAGTGATCGATCAGGCGATTGCGGGCGATCTGGTAAAGCCATGTACGAAAATTCGCCCGACCTTGTGGCTGACTGGTGCTGCGGATCAGGCTTAGCCAAGTTTCCTGGTAAACCTCTTCGGCCAGTTCGGGCTTGCCGCTGAGGCCGAGGAGGAATCGATAAAGGCCTTGCCGGTGACGGGCGTACAGAATCTCGAACGCAAGCCCGTCGCCCGAGCGATAGCGGGCCAGCAGTGATTCGTCGCTCGATTCGGGAGCAGACATGTCAGTTGTAGCCTCCTTTAAGCGGCTCACTGTTGGAAGCTGTGGTGGTTCGCAGGCTCTGCGCCAGTTCCACCAGTTGAACGAACTCTGCGCGCAGACCGAATCGGTCTTCGCCTCGCGCCCCGCGAGCCAAGGCTTCGGTGTCCTTCAGGCTGAAATCACCGGTGTAACGGCCGTCCTTGAGCTGCTGGGAAAACGCTGCCACGGCCGCCGCAAATCGCAGGTCGTCACTGGCCTTGCCTTCCGTCCCCCCCGCAATCGGCCGCTCGATCAAGCGACTATTCCCACCTTCGGGCAACTGATAACGCACACGCAGCATCGCCAGTTCCCCGGCACTCCCCGAAACAACCGACTCGGACTTGCCATACCGCAACGGCTCCAACCAGCCCTTCTCGCCCTTCGGCACAATTTCGTACAACGCCGTGACCGTGTGCCCTGCGCCGATTTCACCGGCATCAACCTTGTCGTTGCTGAAATCCTCACGCTTCAGCGCGCGATTCTCATAGCCCAACAACCGGTACTCGCTGACCTGCGCCGGGTTGAACTCCACTTGCAGCTTCACGTTTTTCGCCACCACCGCGAGGGTCGAGCCGAGCTGATCCACCAGCACTTTGCGTGCCTCGCGCAGGTTGTCGATGTAGGCGTAGTTGCCGTCGCCGGCGTCGGCCAGTTGTTCCATCAGGTGTTCATTGTAGTTATCCACACCAAAACCCAGGGTGGTCAGGGAAACGCCAGTCTTGCGTTTGTCCACAGCCATTTGCTTGAGGCTGTCGAAGTCGCTGATGCCGACATTGAAATCGCCGTCGGTGGCCAGCAGGATGCGGTTGATGCCTTTGGGGATGAACGCTTGCTGCGCCATTTGATAGGCGAGCTCGATGCCCGACGCCCCGGCGGTGGAACCGCCCGCAGTCAATTGATCAATGGCTGTACGAATTTTCGCTTTTTCCCGTCCAGAAGTAGGCTCGAGCACTACACGCGAATCGCCGGCGTAAACCACCAGCGACACCCGATCCTGCTCGCGCAACTGATCGACCAGCAATTTCAGGGTGCTCTTGACCAGCGGCAAGCCCTCGCGCCGATCCATCGAACCGGACACGTCCACCAGAAACACCAGGTTCGCCGGGGCCAGTTCCGCCACCGCACGGTCCGACGCCTTGATGCCGATGCGCAGCAAGCGGGTGTGCGGGTTCCACGGAGACGGCGCCAGCTCAGTGGTCACGCCGAACGGCGATCCGTCGGTGGGCAAGGCGTAATCGTAGGGGAAGTAGTTGACCAGCTCCTCCAGCCGCACCGCGCCTTCGGGTGGCAGGCGACCTTGATTGAGCAGGCGGCGAACGTTGGCGTAGGCGCCCGTGTCGACGTCGGCGCTGAAGGTGGAGACCGGCGCTTCGGCGACGCTGTGAATCGGGTTATCCGCCAGCGCTTGATAGTGCTCACGCTGCTCATCCTGATAACCCGGCGGCGAAGATTCAGGCGCAAACCCCGCCATGGGGGCCGGACGCAGGCTGCGTTTGGTCATGGTCGCATCGGCCATGACCGCCTCATTGCGCACCAACGTACTTTGCTCCGGAGGCGAAACCGGAACCGCAGCGGATTCAGGCTTGGACGAAACACCGCAACCGGCAACGGCCAGCAGCAACCCGGCGGTGAAACCCTGGGCGGCCGGGCGGAGGACATGCAGAGGGAGGGACATGGGGGCTGACCTCAGGAGGAAATTGATCCATTCATCCTCTGAGACGGACAGCCCGGTCGGTTCGGGTTAAACCCGCTGAAAAAATCTTCAGCGGTGATAACGCCGCACCACGCTGCTGTTTTTCAGCACATGGCCTTTGATTTTTTCCAGCAACTGCGCGCGGGTCAGGCCAGCGGGCAAGGCGTCCGGCGCAAGGTCGAGCGCGTAGAGCTGGATGATGTAGTGGTGGGAGCTGTCGCCGACCGGCGGGCAAGGGCCGATGTAGCCGGTGGTGCCTTTGCTGTTGCTGCCACTCACGCCTTCGAGGGCGGATTTGGCGCCGACACCGGGTGCAATCTGACGGGTCGAGGGTTTGATGCCGTAGTGAATCCAGTGATCGACACCCAGGCCTTTCTGACCGTCCGGGTCGTGCATGACGATGGCGTAGCTCAGCGTGCCCGTCGGGGGCGCAGTCCAGCTCAGGGCCGGGGACTGGTTCTTGCCGCCGCACCCGGCCGCATCGCTGGCCGCCGCCGAGGTGAACAGGCGATTGTCCGAAACGCCGGGAATGCTGACGGTGAAGCGTTCCTGGGCCTGCGCCGGAAACTGCACGCAAAGGGCGACGGCAACGGCCGCCAGCCAAGGGTTCAGAGAGGTCAATCGGGTCATACCGGAGCACCTTGTGCGGGGTGGGGCCGTGGTCGGCGTGCAAACTATAGCCAAACCGTTCGTGCGGTGGCAGTGGGAATTGGCTGAACCACGGGATAGGCGCCAGACTCTTAAGTGACACGCCTGCCTGGAGAACGATCATGGCACTGCACCGCGTTGCCCGTTTTGCCGATGTTCCCGATAACCGAGGCCTGGAAGTCCGGATTGGGGACACCAAAATCGTCTTGCTGCGCAGTGGCGATGAATTGCGCGCCTATCAGGGCGAATGCCCCCACGCCGGGGCGCCGCTGGCCGAAGGGGCGCTGTGTCACGGGCGCCTGATTTGCCCATGGCACAAGGCAGCGTACCGGATCGAGGACGGCGCGTTGTGTGAACCACCGTCGCTGGACAGCCTCAAGCGCTATCCCCTGGAGTTGCATGATGACGAAGTCTGGGTCGACGAAAACCCGCTTCCGGATGCTCACACCCCGCCCGCCGATGATGAACGTACGTTTGTGATTATCGGCGCCGGCGCCGCAGGCACGGCGGGTGCAGCGGCGTTGCGCGAAAAGGGTTTCGGTGGCCGCGTGCTGCTGATCGACCGCGAACCCGAGGCCGGTTACGACCGTACCGTGTTGAGTAAATTCGTGATCGCCGGGGAGATGCCGCCAGAGGAAGTCCCGCCGCTGCGTGATGAACACTTTTATCGCGAGCAGCGCATTGATCGCATAAACGGTGAAGTGGCGAGCCTGGATGCCAAGGCCCGAACCGTGCAGCTCAAGGATGGCCAGACATTGACCTATGACGCTGCGCTGATCGCCACGGGCGGCACACCCAAATCTCTGGATTTACCGGGCGCCGCCCTGCCGCAGGTGTTTTTGCTGCGCTCGAAAGACCAGGCACAAAAAATTCTGGCCGCGGCCCAGCCAGGCCAACGGGCCGTGATTATCGGTGACAGCTTTATCGCGATGGAGTCCGCGTCGGCGCTACGCGAATACGGCCTGGACGTCACCGTGCTGGCCCGTCACGAGGTGCCCTTCGCCAAACAGTTCGGCGCAACGGTCGGCAAAGCCATTCTTGCCCGCCATGTGGCCCATGGCGTGGTGTTTCACACCGACAGCGAAGCCGCGCAGATTGAGGGCACAGACAAGGTTGAAGCGGTGAAACTGAAAAACGGTCAGCGTTTGCCGGCGGATTTGGTATTGGTCGGTATTGGCGTCAGCCCGGCAACGGGACCGTTCAAGGATCTGCCCAAGGAAAAAGATCATTCCCTTAAGGTCGATGGCGGTATGCGCGTGGTCGAAGGGGTGTGGGCGGCCGGTGATATCGCGACCTTCCCGCTCAACGGCCAGCCGCAACGAATCGAGCATTGGCGCCTGGCACAACAGCACGCACGGATCGCGGCGGCAAATATGCTGGGCGGTGACGAACATTACCTGGATGTGCCGTACTTCTGGACCTGGCACTTCGGCAAGAACTACGACTACCTCGGTCACGCCGAAACGTGGGACGAGGTCGAGTTCAAGGGCGATCCGTACCACCCACCGTTTATCGGCCTGTTCGGCAAGAACGGTGTGGTGACCGCCGCCATCGCCTGCGATGAAGAGCGGGCGATGGCGATGCTGGCCGAGCGGATGAAACAGCCGCTGCCTGTTGACGAGGCGTGGCGGCTGATTCGCGATTGATCTGAACATGTGCAGGCGCTGCCGCAGGCCGCGATCTGTTGCCTTTGAAGATCAAAAGATCGCAGCCTTCGGCAGCTCCTACAGGGTTTGTGGTTTTACTGGACGACGCCAGCACCACCGAGCTTGCTCATGACAAAGCCGACAAACTCTTCGACGGTCATTTTCTGGCCGTTGAATTCCACTTGTTTGTTGGCGTAGTGCAGCTTGGTGACGATGTTGGTGCCGTCCAGTTTGGCGAACTGCGTGCCGACCGCCATGGCGCCGAACATGTCGGCCGTGGCCGTGGCCTGATCAGCGATGACCTTGGCGTCGGTCTGACCGTCGATTTGCCCTTGGACGCTGAGCAAATCAACCAGCATCGGTTTGGACACTTGAATATTGACGTCCAGCAGGGCGATCAGCTGTTGGGTCAGTTGATCCGGCGGCAGGTCCATGGATTGTGGTTTGGTCAGGTCGAGCAGCAGGTTGGCGCGACTTTCACCGTTGGCGGTGGTGAACGACAGGTTCTCCAGGGCGACTTGAGGACCGGCCGCCAGCAGTTTCTCCAGACCGGTTTTGACCTGGGCTTCTTCGGCCGGGGTCAAGACCAGCTCGGGTGCCGGTTCGCCAGCCGCGGCCGCTTCGGCGGCGGCTTTTTCATAGGGCTGCAGTTTGGTCTGGTAAATCTGCATCAACGACATTGTCGCCGGGATGTCGAGGTTCTTCAGGCTCATGGCCATCTGCGCCGAACCCACCGATTTGCCGTTCAGGGACACTTCGCCGATCTTGTAATCGGCACGCCCGGAAGCGCTGGTGCCCGACTCCTCGGTCTGGTTCTTCATTTCGAATTTCTTGATGCCCAACACCGACTGCTGCGCGCCGAACGTGGTTTTGCTGTCGGTCAGCTCGAGGGTGTTCTCGCCGGTGTAGTAGCCATAGGTACTTTTCACCAGGTTGCTGGCCAGGGTCAGGCCGCTCAATTCGACTTTTACCGGTGTCTGGTCTTCAGCCACGGTGGTCAGTGTGAAGTTGTCCATGTAGCCGTTGGCTTTGACTTTCTGCGCCTGGGCGTTGGCCGAGACATCGAGGTTCAGGCCGGAGAATTTCAGGTGGGACTTGTCGTCCAGCGCGACATCCAGCGGCAGCAATTGGAGGGTGCCGTTGGTGGAGTTGTCATAGCCGATGTTGACCACGCCGGTGAGCGGCGATTTGTCCTTGGCGGCGGCGAACCACTTCTCGGTGATTGGCGTCTTTTCCAGTTCGTAGTGACTGGTGGCCAGGACCGGCAACAACTTCAGTGACATCAGGCGCGAAAGCGGCAGCGGACCGTGTTCGATGTGATCGACAAAGAGCAATTCGACCGGTGCCTCGCCGAACATTTCGCCTTGGCCTTTGAGGCGGTAGTGCGCGGTGCTGCTGAACACGTGGCGCTCAAGCGACACCAGTTCCAGCGACGCGGTGCCATTGGAACCGACCAGCGCGGCTTGCAGTTCCTTGTTGGCGTCGGCGATCGAGGTGTTCAGTACCCCTTCGAGTTTGGTGCCGGTGAACCAGGCACCGCCGGCGCTGATTGCACCGATGGCCACGACAATTCCAAGAAGCACGCCTGCTGATTTATTCATGAATGACCCGTTCAATGTCCGTTGTCTGAGGTGTGGTCGTCTTCCCTGAGCCCTTGACGGGCTATGGTCACGACTGCGTTTAAAGCGCGATGGAGATTAGCATCAGGCACACCGCGTGGCCCAATGTTTAAAGGTTAAAGAGTGTCTATGGACTGTGCGAAGGGGTTGAGAGTTTCGGTGCACATGACATCGCTATCGCGGGCAGGCCCGCTCCCACAGGAATTGCAGTGAACCCTGTGGGAGCGGGCCTGCTCGCGATGGCGTCCGATAAGGCGACATCAATTCAGGAATACTGCACTTCCATCTCATCCAGCTGATGATCAAAACTTTTCAGCCGTGCGGTCCACGTATAAACCAGCACCTCGAAATCCCGATTGATCACCGTCCCGCCCGTCACGTCCGCGCGTGGGTCGCAGAAATCCAGCTGATAGCGCTCGCGGGCCATGGCGGCGGCAACGTCGGAGAGCTCTCGGGCGTTGTTCAGCCAGTGCCAGTCGTCTTCGGCGATTTGCTTGTCCAGCTCAAGACATTGCTTCTTCAGCGTTTCGAGGCTTTTTTCCAGCGGCGTGCCGGTGAGTTCGCCCATGACTTCCTGGAACGTGCGCCCCGGTTGCCAGTAACTGCCCCAGAAATACCGGTCGAATACCGTTTCGACCCGACGCAAAGCGACCTTGGTGTCCCAGATCAGCACCAGCGTCTTGCCTTGTTCCAGTTGTCTTTTTTTGATGCGCTGGCCCTGGAGCGAAGCCCAGGCCACCACCACGATGGCCATCACGGCGATCAGCGCAGCTGCGCTGTCGAGGAACACCAGCGCCTTGTCGATCTGGTGAGCCAGCATGACGCCATAGAAATAGGTGGCCGACAGCAACACCAATGCCGCAATAGCGCACCAGAAGCCGGGAGCATAAGGGTTTTTCATTATTAGAGTCCCCATGACCAACGCGAGCCTTGATTGATGAGTTCGACGCACGATCTCATCAAGTCAAAGCATAGCAACGGCCTCAGGGTTTGCTGGTGTTCGTCGCTTGCGTTCGTCCGCTTTCCCAGCCACCGCCCAGCGCCAGGAACAAATCGATCTGGCTCATGGCAACTTGCGTGTTGGCGGAAGCCAGTTGCGCCCGCACATCGGTGTAGGTTCGGGTCGCTTGCAGGTCTGCCAGGAACGATTCACGACCCGCCTGGAAGAAGCGGTGCGTCTGATCCGCCGCCAGTTGCGCGGACTGCTCGGCATCCGCCAGGGCATCGCGGCGTTGCAGCAGCGCGGAGTATTGGGCCAGACCGGTCTGGGTCTCACGAATGGCGTTGAGCACCACGCCATCGAAGTGCGCCAGCGCGCCTTGGGTCGCCGCTTCGGCCTCGCGGACTCGCGCCCGGGAGCCATTGGACGGCACGGTCCAGGTCAGCAACGGGCCGAAACCCCAGCGGTTGGTCGCCGGTTTGCCGAGATTCTCCAGAATACCGACCGTGCCGACGGTAGCGCCGATGCTGATGTCCGGGTACAACTCGCCGGTGGCAACGCCGATACCTGCGGTCGCCGCGGCCAGTCGGCGCTCGGCCTGACGCACATCGGGGCGGCGTTTGAGCAACGTGGCGCCGTCACCGACCGGCAACAATTGCGCGATTTTCGGCAATTCGGCGCACGTTGCGGTGCCGGCGGGCAATTGGTCGACCGGTTTGGCCAGCAACATCGACAAACGGAACAAGCCCGCCTGACGCGCCGCTTCATAACGCGGCATGTCGGCACGCAGGGATTTGAATTGGGTTTGCGAGCGGGTGACCTGGGTTTCATCGCCACGCCCGGCATCGCGCAAACGCTGGATCAGCGTGGTGCCCTGGGCTTGCAGGTCGAGGGAATGCTGGGCGATTTCCCGTTCTTCGTTGGCCGCGCACACTTGGGTGTACGCCCGGACAACGTCGGCCACCAAGGTGATTCGCGCCGTATCCGCCGCCGCTTGCGTCGCATCGGCATTGGCCTTGGCCGCCTCGATCCCGCGCTGCAAGGTGCCGAACAGGTCGAATTGGTACGAGGTGGTAAGGCCGATGTCGCCGACATTGGCCACCGGCACTTTTTCCGGCAGCAGGAAGGCTTCGCCGGACTCCTGCAAGCGCTGGGCGCCGAGCTTCACGCCGCCACTCCAGCCACCTGCGGCCTGGGCTTCGTCGACCTGAGCGCGGGCGCGGGAAAGGTTCGCGGCGGCCACGCGCAAATCGGTGTTGGACGCCATGGCCTGCTGCACCAACTGGTCCAGACGCGGGTCCTGATAAAGGCGCCACCAATCGCCGGGCACCGGCGCCGAGACGACATTTTTGCCGTTCACCGCCAGGTTGCCCTGCAGGTCTTCACGGTGTACCGCGGCTTCGTCAGGCAGGTGATAATCCGGCCCGACCACCTGACACGCCGACAGCAACAAACCTAATCCGGCAACCGCCAAACCCGAGGCCCTGCTCATTTGCCCGGCTCCCGCTGCTGGTCATCAATGATCGACACCGTCGCGGTGCGCCCGGCAATCATGCGGAAATCTGCCGGCACCTCGTCGAAAGCGATCCGCACCGGAATCCGCTGCGCGAGTCGCACCCAGCTGAACGCAGGATTGACGTTAGGCAACAGGTTGCTGCCGCTGCTGCGGTCGCGGTCTTCGATGCCGGCGACGATGCTTTCCACGTGGCCGCGCAGGCGAGCGCGGTCGCCGATCACCCGGATATCGACCGACTGACCGACATGGATGCCATCCAGTTTGGTTTCTTCGAAATAGCCGTCGATATGGAACGAATTGCTGTCCACCACCGACAACACCGGGCGCCCGGCAGTGACGAATTCCTGCGCACGCGGCGCCCGGTCGTTGACGTAGCCATCGACCGGGCTGCGGATGGTCGAGCGGTCGAGGTTGAGCTGGGCACTGTCTACCGTCACCTGCGCTTCCATCAATGCCACTTCGGCGCGGGCCACCCGCGATTGGCTCTCTTCCAGCTGCTCGCCCGGCACCAGGTTGCCGAGGCCGCGGTTACGCTTGGCTTCTCGCTGCGCTTGCGCCAGGGTTTCCTGACGGTCGGCGACCGCCGCCCTGGCTTGGCGCAGTGCGAGCTTGAAACGGTCCTGATCGATGCTGAACAGCACCTGGCCGCGTTTCACCAATTGGTTGTCGCGCACCTCGACGTGCTGGATCAGGCCGGACACGTCCGGGGCGATCTGCACGATGTCGGCGCGGATATGCCCGTCGCGGGTCCACGGGGCGAACATGTAATACATCACCATGCGCCAGACCACGACGACGGCGAAGGTCACGATCAACAGGGTCAGGACCACACGGCCGAGGGTCAAAAAAGGTTTTTTCATGTCATCAGGTATCGACTGAGTGAGTCCACGGCGCCGAGTAGCAAAGCGTAGAGAGCCACGTTGAACAATGCCCGGTGCCAGACCAGACGGTAAAAGTGCAGGCGCGTCAGCAACCCGTGCACCAGCAGGTAAATCACATACGTAATGCCCATCAGCACCAGCAGCGTGGGCAGGAACACCCCGCTGATATCCAGGTCACCGATCATAAAGGCGCTCCATCGATGCCATGGGGAAGCGGTTCTTCGAGGTCGCCGGCGCCGACGAATTCAACGCCGGGAAGCAGTGCCAGACGCAAGCCGCTCAATGCGTGCAGCAGGTGCAGACGGGCGCCTTCATCGCACTCGCGGTTGAGGGCTCGGCGCGTGCGGTCCATGGTCATCAACAACGCACCGGGCGCCGGCAAACGCTCGCCAGCCTTGAGGCAGGCTTTGAAATACTCGCCGACTTCGGCCACCACTTGATGCAGCAGCACCTGCGGCACGCCGAGCACACGCGGTGTGTAGGCGAGCAGGTCGAGCAGGTTCAGCGCCACGCGCACTTCCCGCAGCGCGATGCCAGTGTCCTGGCCGGTCATGGCCAGTCGCGGCAAATGCTGCATCAGGCGATCGAGGATCTGCACACCCAACTGCCGATGTTCGGCCAGCGAGGCGGGTTCGGTGAGGCTGACAATGTCGCGCCAGCTGAAACGGGTCAGGCGCTTGGCCGCCAGTTCCGCGCCGAACGGCCGCGCAATCAGGGTCCAGACAAAGGCGAACAGCAAGCCGACCGGGCCCGCCAGGTTGGAGTTGGCGAAGCTGAGGAAATCCGCGTCGTAAGCACCCTGGATACTGATGAAGGACGAGGTGTTGACCAGCGTCAGCAGCATGCCCAGGTAAAACTGGGGCTTGACCGTCAGGGTGCCGATGCAGATGAACGGCACGGCGAACGCCAGCACCAGCATCGGAAAATCATGCAGGTTGGGCAGCACCAGAAACAGGTAAAGACTGGCGAACAGCACCGACATCGCGGTCCAGAAGAAGAACCGGTAAATCTGCGGCGCCGGGTCGTCCATCGAGGCGAAGAAACTGCACGCTACCGCCGCCAGAATCACCGCGCTGCCGCCGTCGGTCCAGCCGAGCAGAATCCACAGCACCGAGGCGACGATGATCGCGGTGACCGTGGACGCCGCCGAGTAGAGCATCAGCCCACGGTCGAGAAATGGCGACAGCCGACCGAGGCGCCAGTGCCGATACACCGCGCGCCAGCTGTCCTGGCTTTCGCACTGAATCGCGTATTGCAGGCTGCGGCAGTCTTGCCACAAATCGATCCATTCGCCCAGACGATACAAGGCGTTGGAGAACAGCAGTTGCTTGCGATCATCCAGCGCTTCGGCGGACGGTTGCAGCGCTTCGAGTTGATCTTTCAGCGCTTGCCAGCGGTTGAGGTCGGCGTCTTTGTGGCCAAGCCATGCCGTGGTGGCGGCCAGCAACGGCGAGAATTTGTCCACCAGCTCCGGCGTGCGCCGCTCGAGGGCGTAGAGCGCATCGTCGAGGGCGTCGATCACCGGCAACAAATGAATCATTCGCCCGCGCAGTTCCTTGGTGTTGCGCACGGTTTGCGGGCGCGCGCCCTCGTGGGGCAACTGGCCGATCATCAATTCCAGGGTGTTGAAGGTTGCGACCATTGATGCGCGCAACGCGCTGACTTCTTCGGGCTGCACGTTGCGGCTAAGGAAGCGCAGGCTGTAGGTCGAGGCATCGGCGAACCATTTGCTCACCGAATCGTTGAACACCGGCGCCAGCCGCCGTGGCCAGAACATCGCACCGACCACCGCCGCGACGGCGATGCCGAGGAAAATCTCCTCAGTCCGCGCCTCGGCCACGTCCCACACCGCCAGCGGGTTATCGACCACGGGCAAGGCGATCAACGGCAGCGTGTAACCGGCGAGCATCAACGCGTAGCTGTTGGCTGTGCGCAGGTGCAGCGACAGGAACAGCAGAATCCCGGTCCACAGCGCGATGACCAGCACCAGCACATAGGGGCTCTGAACAAACATCGGCACAAAAAAAACCGCCGCCGCCGCGCCCAGAAACGTACCGACCGCGCGATACAGCGCCTTGGAGCTGGTCGGGCCGACGAAGGGGCTGGAAACGATATACACCGTGGCCATCGCCCAGTACGGACGCGGCATTTGCATGAGCATGGCGATGTACAACGCGATCATCGACGCCGCGAAGGTGCGCACGCCGTAGAACCAGTCCCGGGCCGGGGGAACGCCGGTAAAAAATCCGCTCAAGGGTTCACCACCGATGGAGCGTTGGCGGCTTCGAACGCTTTCAATACCCGCAACGCCGCTTCCAGATCACTCGGGGCGATCCCTTCCAGCACTTCATTGCGCAAGCGCACCAGCTCGATTTCAACCGCCTGGACCAGCTCGCGGCCGGTGTCGGTCAGGCTCAGGCATTTGGCGCGACGATCATGCTCATCTTCGGTTCGACGAACGTAGCCGGCATGACACAGCTGATCGAGCAGACGTACCAGGGACGGGCTCTCCATCCCGGCCGCCTGTGCCACCGTCACCTGCCGCACACCCTCGCCCAGACGCCCGATCATCAACAACGGAACGGCGCAGGCTTCGGAGATTCCATAGTTGACCAAGGTGGTCTGGCAGATCTTCCGCCAGTGCCGGGCGGCCACCACCATGGAACTGCTGATGCTCATCTGAAGAACGTCGAGATTTTTTGACACGGGCGAATAGACACACTGTTAGTTTGCTAACTATCAATATGGCATTTGGGGGGAAAGTTGGTCAAGTTTTGAAACAATTTGGCGGTCAAGACACCGTAAAAATCAGCAGGGATCGCTAAACCTCCTGCCTGCCCACCCCTCATCGCATCCTGGAAAAGCCAGTTTTCCGATGTTCTTTACCCCCCTCGCCCCTTCCTCAGCAGCACATTCAACTGATCCACCACCTCCGCCCAATCCGCGTCATCGAGAATCTCGTCGCGCAAAAACTGCGCTTGGCTCTTGGTCCAGAAAAAGGCGTCCGCCAGGTGCAATTCCGGCTTGAGTGGTGAGTGGGTAGCGATGAATTTATCGATGCTTTCGGCGTCATCCGGGAGGCCGAGCTGTTTGAACAGTGAGGGGAGGCTGTGGGTTGGGGATTCCATGTCGGGCTCCTGGGAATGGCTGATGATTGGGTGACCGCCAAGCGGTCAATCGCGAGCAGGCTCGCTCCCACAGGGACACGCGGTCAACTGTGGGAGCGAGCCTGCTCGCGATGGCGGCGTCACTGACGACACATGACTCAATAACTCAACTCCCGCACTTCGGCATGCGGCACCATTTTCAGAAACTCCGGCATGTTCATGTGCAGCAGGTTGATGTGGTTGCCGGCTTCCAGATAAATGTCTTTCTGCCGGGTCAGCAGTGGGTCAATGACCACATCCAGCCCGTAGGCCTCGCCGAGGGCTGGCACCGCGCCACGTTCGCAATCATCGAACAGGTGCGGCAGGTTGCTTTCCCGGGAGACCTGCCATTCGCCACTACTGCGTACTTTGCTCAGGTCCAGGTGACGGCTGGCGGGGAGTACGGCCATCAGGTAATGACCGTGGTGATCGTCGAGGATCACCGACTTGGCCATCCTTTCGGCTGGAATGCCCGAGACCCGCGCGGTCTCCAGGCTGCTGGCCGAGTGTGGGTGGGTGACAATGTCATATTCGCATTGAGCCTTTTCCAGGCTTCTCTGCACGGTTCTTGCCATACGCATGATGCACCTCGGTGTCCGCGAACAGTCTGTGACGGACGATGGGTTAACACGTTGCTCTGTACTGAAAGTCTAGGCCTGCCGACGCATTCCGGCGGGAAATCTGCCCACTGGAACATCGTCGACAACTGATCAAAATTCGTACAACCAACGGCTCGACTAAACTGTATTTAGCGATGGGCGTTAACGGGAACGCGGACTCAATGGATGGGCGAGGCGCTCTCAGGTTCATCGCGAGCAGGCTCGCTCCTACAAGGAGGGTCAAGTGAACACGCGTAGCTGTGCAGTGGCGTTGCTGTTGGCCTTGAGCGGATCGGCGTTCGCGGCGGACACCCTCGTGCTGATCCCCAACCCCATCGGGATTTGGCTGATTGTGTTGGGCATCGCCTTTCTGATCGCCGAAGCGGCCTTGCCCAATTATGGCGTGATCGGGTTGGGCGGGATTGTGATGTTCGTCATCGGCGCGGTGATCCTGAGCAACACCGAGGTGCCTGTCCCGTTGATGATCGGCCTGGGCCTGATCAGCGCGTTGTTGCTGATATTCCTGGTGATCCGCGCCCTCAAAACCCGACCGCGCCAAACCGTCAGTGGCGATGCCGGGCTCGTGGGCAGCGTGGCGCCGATCATGTCGTTACAACCCGGCAATGCCTGCAACGGCTGGGTGCACCTGCAAGGAGAACAGTGGCAAGTCCTCAGCGCCACGCCACTGGAAACCGGGCAGCGGGTCCGGGTGGTGGCGCGCAAGGGATTACTGCTGCAAGTGGCCGCGGCTGACGCGGCGCCGGGTGGAGAATAGCCATGGGCCTGCAACTGGGTTTTGCCGCGCTGCTGCTGTTGGTCATTGCGCTGGCGGGATCGACCTTTCGCATCCTGCGCGAATACGAGCGCGGGGTGGTGTTCCAGCTCGGCCGTTTCTGGCAAGTCAAAGGTCCCGGCCTGATCCTGCTGATTCCCGTGGTGCAGCAAATGGTTCGCGTCGATTTGCGTACCGTGGTGCTCGATGTGCCGTCGCAAGACGTGATCACCCGCGACAACGTCTCGGTCAAGGTCAACGCGGTGCTGTACTTCCGCGTGCTCGATCCGCAGAAGGCAATTATCCAGGTCGAAGATTTCCTCATGGCCACCAGTCAGCTGGCCCAGACCACCTTGCGCGCGGTGCTCGGCAAACACGAACTCGATGAGCTGCTGGCCGAGCGCGAACGGCTGAACATCGATATCCAGCAAGTGCTCGATGCCCAGACCGACGCCTGGGGCATCAAGGTCGCCAACGTCGAGATCAAGCACGTGGACCTCAACGAATCGATGGTCCGCGCCATCGCCAAACAGGCTGAAGCCGAGCGGGAGCGCCGGGCCAAGGTCATCCACGCCGAAGGTGAACTGCAGGCTTCGGAAAAGCTCATGCAGGCCGCCGAAATGCTCGGCCGCCAGCCGGGCGCCATGCAACTGCGCTACATGCAGACCCTGAGTTCGATTGCCGGGGACAAGAGCTCGACCATCGTCTTTCCACTGCCGATCGAATTGCTCAAGGGCATGGCAGATCTATCGCAAAAGCCTTGAGGCAGTGAAGACTGTGGCGAGGGAGCTTGCTCCCGTTGGACTGCGTAGCAGGCCGCTTCGCAGCCCAGCGGGAGCAAGCTCTCTCGCCACGAAAACACCCGGCTCACGCTCTGGGTAAGACCGCACATTCTCCGAGCCAGGTCAGCAAACGGTCGAGACAGGCCTCGACCGACTGCGCTCCGGTGTCGAGAACCAGCCCGGCAGCCGGCGGAGGTTCATAAGGTGCAGAAACCCCGGTAAATCCTGGCAGGTCACCGCGACGGGCCCGGGCGTAATGACCTTTGGGATCGCGCTGCTCGCATACCGCCAGGGAAGCGCTGCACCAGACTTCGCGATAATCCTCGCCTAAACGCGTGGCAAACAGTTCACGCAACTCCAGTAACGGCGCAATCATCGCCAGAATCACCACCTGCCCGTTTTCCACCAACAACGCCGCCAGTTCACTGGCCCGGCGGATGTTCTCCAGGCGGTCGCTGTCAGCAAAACCCAGATCGCGGTTGAGCCCGACCCGCAGCCCATCGCCGTCAAGCACAACACTCTGCACGCCGCGCTCGAACAACTGTGCGTGCAGCGCCTGGGCCAGCGTCGACTTGCCTGCCGCCGGCAAACCGGTCAACAGAATCGCCGTGCCGCGATGGCCGTTTCGGGCCTCCCGTTGTGCACGGCTGATGCTCGCTGTCGGCGCCTGAAGGTTATTGAGCCTGGGCATGAGCCACCGGCACTGTGATGTTGCCCGCCGCCCACGCCGCTTCGCGATTGGCCAATGCGGTGGCGATGGATTGGACTTCAGTGGACTGCACTTGATCGGGCAGCGGATCGAGCCCCGCGCTGGCAAAAATCTGCCCGTAGGCGTTGCGCAGATCGGCGTACGACAAGTCGCGGCGCAGATCGGCCTGCAAGGTGTTCAATTCGCCCTGAATCAAGTCCAGTTCGCCCAGCCCTGCCGCCTTATAGCGATTGCGCAACTGGCCGACAATCTGCCCGTCAATGTCCGACAGTTGCTGATTGGTCTTGAACTGCCGCAGTGCCTCGCGGTAGTTGGCGTTGGCCACGTAGAGCTGCGCCAGCACCGCAATCGACATCGCCTGACGACGCGCCGTGGCCACTTCTTCACCGGCCTTGGCGACGTTGATTGCCGCCGGCGCCGAAATCACGCTGAACAGGTTCCACGTGACCTTCACGCCATAGTCAGCCCAACCCTGCTCCACCAGGAACGAGTTGCTGTCGTAATGCCCGCCAGCGGAGAACTCCAGGCCCGGCAGCAGGCGCAACATGGCTTTACGGGTTTCGGCAGCGCTGATGCGGCTTTGGTAATCCTGCTCACGCAGTTCCGGACGGCTGGTCAGGGCTTCCTGTTCCAGACTGGCGAGGTCCACTTTCAATTCGGGGATGACGTAGTCGTCCTGAGTCGCCAGCGTCAGATCGGTGCCCAGCGGCAGGTTGATCAGGGTCGCCAGTTCGGTTTTCGCCAGCGACAGCGCGCGGCGCTGTTCTTCTAACTGGCGGGTGGCTTCGATCAACGAGCGTTGATAACCCAACGCCTGGATCGGATCGCCGATGCGCTGCTCACTCATGCTCTGGCTGTTGCCGCGAGCGGTCTCGACCCGAGCCATGAGGCTGTCGATCTGCTTGAGCAACCGTTCGGCAGCCATGGCCCGCCAATACGCCGAGCGCACGTCCTGAACGATGGTGTTGATGACTTTGCGCCGACGCTCCTGAACGATCAGTCGCTGGTCGCCCTGTTGCTTGGCGCTGATGTAGCTGACGCCAAAATCCAGCACGTTCCAGACCATGGTCAGGTCGGCGACTTCACGGTCGCGGTCCTGTGAAGTCGATGGCTCCAGCGACTGAGTGCCGGTCCGTACGCTCTGGCTGCTGGAAGCGTTGACGTTGTTGCGGCCGACGTACCCGGCGTCCAGCGCCATGCGCGGCAACATGTCGAAGCTGGCCAGGTCGAGTTGGCGCTTGGCCAGGGCCTCTTCCATGATCTTCAGCCGGCCTTCAAGGTTGTATTTCACCGCGCGGGCCATGGCCTGATGCAGGGTCAGCGGACCGCTGAGGGGTTCCTGGCCCTTGTACATGCTTTGCAGATCGCTCTTGGCGCGTTGCTCGCTGACGCTGCGTTCGATCGGTTCACTTTTGACTGCACATCCACTGACTGCCAGCGCGAGCAGGCTCGCGACGAACAACTTCTGACTTCTCTTCATCCTTGACTGCCCCTGGGTGTCGCCCGTTTTAATTGTTGTGTCAGGCCTGCATTTCGCTGATACCGGCCTGTTTCAAAGCAGTGGCCAGGTCGTTGACCTGCCGCTGCTCGGTGTCTTTGAGCTGTTGCAACTGCTGGACGAGACTGGGCGCGCCAAACACGCCGCGCAGGCCCTGGGAAACATCACTGGCCTTGATCGAATGACTGCCGAATGAGTTCAGCGAATCCCGCTCATTGCCAACGTCCTGATTGAACAGGCTCGACAACGTGCTGGTGCTGAACACCCCGCCATCGCCGCCGCCGAAACCGAGGAAGCCGTGGCCTGCACCGTCGCCGCCGCTTTCGCTGCTGCTGAACACTTGGGCGATAAAGCTCTGCGCCAGCGCGCCGTTGTTCATGAAAATGTCGCCCAGCGGCCGGATGCCGTTGCCGATAACCCGGTCTTCGAACAGCGGTGCAAAGGTCAGCGGTGAACCGAGATCCCCGGTGGGTGGGGTGAACACGATGGGTTGCAGCGGCACGTTGGGTTGATCGGCCACGGTCACCGGGTCGCTGCTGATGAGTTGCGGATCCGCGGTCACCGACACGATGCCTATCGCGTAATTGTTGGAGACCGACACGCTGTCACCTGCGTTACCGGCCAGATCGGTGACGTTGCTGGTGTCGAGGGCGATGAAGTTGCTCGGGTCGCTGACATTGGCAGCGGGCGTGAAGGTGGCGGTCCATGTCTTGCCACCGTCGCTGCTGCTCAGGTTGGTCAAATCGCCATTGGTCACGCTCAAGTCCGACAGGTCGAAATTACTCACCGCTTCGCTGAAGGTGAAGGTCACCACCGTGCTCTGGCCAGCCCCCATGTTCGGGTTGGCGACCGCAATGCTCACCGTCGGCCGGGACGCGTCCAGCGCATAGTTGTTGGAAATGGCGATGCTCGCACCGACGTTGCCGGCGGCGTCCTGCACGGTACCGGTGTCGAGCACGATCAGGTTGGTCGCGTCGTTCATGCCGGCGGTCGGTGTCAGGGTCGCCGTCCAGGTGATGCCGCCGTCGCTGCTGATCAGGTTCGACAGCACGCCGTTGGCCACGCTGATGTCCGACAGGTCGAAACCGCTCACCGCTTCGCTGAAGGTGATGGTCACCGTGGTGGTGTCGCCGATGCCCAGGCGATTGTCGGCAACCACGATCGTGGCGCTGGGCAGCGCGGTGTCGATGGCGAAATTGTTGGAGTCGGTGGTACCACTGCCGGCGTTGCCCGAAGCGTTTTGCACGCCGCTGTTGTCCAGTGTGATCAGGTTACTGGTGTCGGTGATGCTCGCCGTCGGGGTGAACGTCGCCGTCCAGGTGATACCGCCATCGGTCGACGACACGTTGCTGAGCGTGCCATTCGCAATCGTCAGGTCGGCGTTGGAGAAGCCGCTCACCGCTTCGCTGAAGGTGATCGTCACCAGTGACGTTTCACCCGCTTTCAGCGCCGTGTCGGCGACCACGAGAGTGGCGGTCGGCAGCACCGTATCGATCGTAAAGTTCGCCGAGTTGGTGCTCCCGCTGCCCGTATTGCCGGCAATGTCGGCCACCCCGGTATTGTTCAGAGTGATGAGGTTGCTGGTGTCCTTGATGCCGACCGTCGGTGTGAAGGTAGCGGTCCAGGTGATACCGCCATCGCTGCTGCTCACCGCACTCAACGTGCCGTTGGGGATGCTCAGGTCACTGTTGTCGAAACCGCTCACCGCCTCACTGAAGGTGATGGTCACCAACGAGGTTTCGCCCGCACTGAGGGTGCTGTCGGCGACGACGATCGTAGCGGTCGGGCGCTGGCTGTCGATGGCGTAGTTGTTGGAATCGGTGGTACCGCTGCCCGTATTGCCGGCCCCATCGATCACTCCGGTGTTGTCCAGGGTGATCAGGTTGGTGGTATCGGTGATGCTCGCCGTTGGCGTCAGCGTGGCGGTATAGGTGATGTTATCGCTGGTACTGAGATTGCTCAGGGTGCCGTTGCTCACCGTCAGGTCGGCAATGGTAAATCCTGTCACCGCCTCGCTGAAGGTGATGGTCACCACCGATGTTTGACCCACCGCCAGCGCCGAATCCGCGACGACGATGGTTGCCGTTGGCCGCACGGTGTCGATGGCGTAGTTGTTGGAATCGGTGGTGCCGCTACCCGCGTTGCCCGAGCCGTTTTGCACACCGCTGTTGTCCAGCGTAATGACGTTGCTGGTGTCGGTGATGGCGCTGGTCGGGGTAAACGTTGCCGTCCAGGTGATGCCGCCATCACTGCTGCTGACGGAACTCAACGTGCCATTGGCGATGCTCAGGTCGGCGTTGCTGAAACCGGTGACCGCCTCGGAGAACGTGATGGTGACCAGGGACGTTTCGCCAATTTTCAGTGCGTTGTCGGCAACGACAATGGTAGCCGTCGGCGCCACGGTATCGATCGTGTAGTTGCCGGAGTTGGTGGTGCCGCTGCCCGTGTTGCCGGAAAGGTCGGCCACGCCGGTATTGGCCAGGGTGATGACGTTGGTTCCATCGTTCACACCCGCCGTTGGCGTGAACGTCGCCGTCCAGGTAATGCCGCCGTCACTGCTGCTGACCGAGGTCAACGTGCCGTTGGCGATGCTCAGGTCGGCATTGGTGAAACCGCTGACCGCTTCGCTGAAGGTGATGGTGACCAGTGAGGTTTCGCCAGCACTCAGGGTCGGGTCTGCCAGGACGATGGTCGCGGTGGGTCGAAGCGTGTCGATGGCGTAGTTGTTGGAATCGGTGGTGCCGCTGCCGGCGTTACCCGAGAGGTCGCTGATGCCGGTGTTGGCCAGGGTGATCAGGTTGGTGGTGTCGTTGATGCTGGCGCTCGGCGTAAACGTCGCCGTCCAGGTGAGGCCGCCGTCGCTGCTGCTCACCGCCGTCAACGTGCCGTTGGCAATCGTCAGGTCCGCGTTGGTGAAACCGCTGACCGCCTCGCTGAAAGTGATGGTGACCAGCGAGGTTTCGCCGATTCTCAGCGCCGTGTCCGCGACCACGACGGTTGCCGTCGGGCGCACGGTGTCAATCGCGTAGTTGTTGGAATCGGTAGTGCCGCTCCCCACGTTGCCGGTGGCGGCGGACTGCACGCCGCTGTTGTCCAGGACAATCAGATTGGTCGTGTCGGTAATGCTGGCGGTCGGGGTGAACGTGGCGGTCCAGGTGATACCGCCGTCGCTGCTGCTCACCGCCGTCAACGTGCCGTTGGCAATGCTCAGGTCGGCGTTGGTGAAACCGGTCACGGCCTGGTTGAAGGTAATCGTCACCAGTGACGTTTCACCGATTCTCAGGGCATTGTCGGCCAGCACGATCGTCGCGGTCGGTGGAGCGGTGTCGATGGCATAGTTGCCCGAGGAGCTGATCCCGCTGCCGGTGTTACCCGAAAGGTCGGCCACGCCGGTGTTCGCCAGGCTGATGACATTGGTCGCGCTGATGATGCCTGCTGTCGGGGTAAACGTGGCGGTCCAGGTAATCCCGCCATCGCTGCTGCTGACCGCCGTCAACGTGCCGTTGGCGATGCTCAGGTCGGCGTTGGTGAAACCGGTCACTGCTTCGGAAAAGGTGATGGTCACCAGCGACGTTTCGCCTGCGGTCAGCGCCGTATCCGCCAGCACAATCGTGGCGGTCGGGCGTACGGTATCAATGGCGTAGTTGTTGGAATCGGTGGTGCCGCTGCCGGCGTTACCCGACAGATCACTGACTCCCGTGTTATTCAGGGTAATCAGATTGGTGGTGTCGTTGATACTGGCGCTCGGGGTAAACGTTGCGGTCCAGGTGAGGCCGCCGTCGCTGCTGCTCACCGCCGTCAGCGTACCGTTGGCGAGGGTCAGGTCGGCGTTGGTGAAACCGCTCACCGCTTCACTGAAGGTGATGGTCACCAGCGACGTTTCGCCGATTCTCAGCGCCGTGTCCGCGACCACGATGGTTGCTGTTGGCCGCACAGTATCGATGGCGTAGTTGTTGGAGTCGGTCGTGCCGCTGCCGGCGTTACCCGACAGGTCGCTGACACCCGTATTGTTCAGGGTGATCAGATTGGTCGTGTCAGTGATGCTGGCAGTTGGCGTGAAAGTCGCCGTCCAGGTGATGCCGCCGTCGCTGCTGCTCACTGCGGTCAGCGTACCGTTGGCAATGGTCAGGTCCGCGTTGGTGAAACCGCTCACCGCCTCGGCGAAGGTGATGGTCACCAGCGAGGTCTCACCGATTTTCAGCGCGTTGTCCGCCACCACGATGGTCGCGGTCGGCCGGAGTGTATCGATGACATAGTTATTGGAATCGGTCGTGCCGCTCCCGGCGTTGCCCGCCAGGTCGCTGACCCCGGTGTTGTTCAGGGTGATCAGGTTGGTCGTGTCGTTGATGCTCGCGTTCGGGGTGAATGTGGCAGTCCAGGTGATGCCGCCGTCACTGCTGCTGACCGAGGTCAGCGTACCGTTGGAGAGGGTCAGGTCGGCGTTGGTGAAACCGCTGACCGCTTCGCTGAAGGTGATCGTCACCAGCGAGGTTTCGCCAATTTTCAGTGCCGTGTCCGTCACCACGACGGTCGCGGTTGGCCGCACCGTATCGATGGCGTAGTTGCTGGAATCGGTCGTGCCGCTACCGGCGTTGCCTGCCAGGTCGCTGACCCCGGTGTTGTCCAGGGTGATCAGGTTAGTCGCGTCAGTCATGCTGGCCGCCGGGGTGAAGGTCCCCGTCCAGGTGATGCCGCCATCGCTGCTGCTCACCGCACTCAGCGTGCCGTTGGCAATCGTCAGGTCGGCGTTGGTGAGACCGGTGACCGCTTCGTTGAAGGTGATGGTCACCAACGACGTTTCGCCAACCTTGAGGGCCGTGTCGGTGAATACGATGCTGGCGGTTGGCCGCGCCGTGTCGACGACGTAGTTATTGGAGCTGGTGGTCCCGACGCCTGCAGTGCCCAGACCGTTGATTACCCCGGTGTTGTCGAGGGTGATGACGTTGGTCGTGTCCGAAATACTGGCGGTCGGCGTGAACGTTGCCGTCCAGGTGATACCGCCGTCGCTGCTGCTGACCGCACTCAAGGTGCCGTTGGTGAGGGTCAGGTCGGCATTGGTGAAACCGGTCACTGCTTCGGAGAAGGTGATCGTCACCAGGCTCGTTTCACCGATGCTCAACGTGGTATCGGCGACCACAATGGTTGCGGTCGGCGGCGGCGCATACGCAGTGTTGAGTATGCCGCCATCGTTGTAGATGGTCGCCACGGAGGTCGGCGAGGTGCCTGTTGTCCCACCGCCCTGCGCAGTGCCACCGGCACCACTGCCGGCGGCATTACCGGCCAGGGCCGCGAAGTTGGCGGCGGTGATCAGCAAAGTGCCCTTGTTCCAGATCGCGCCGACGCCTCGGCCACCGATGCCGCCATTACTGGCATTGCTGCCTTGACCACCGCCACCGCCACCGCCCCCACCGGCGCCGATGTTGTTGCTGATGGTCGACGTGCCGACGATGGTGATGGCGCCGCTGCTGGCGTTATAGATCCCACCCACCGCGTTACCGCCCGCACCACCGACCTTGTCCCAACCGGCGCCGCCGCCACCGCCGCCAATGGAAATCGTGCCATTGGTGGCCGTCGCACCGTTACCGCCGTTGCTGTAATAGGAAACGCCCACCCCGCCAGCCCCGCCCGTGCTGGTACCGCCGCGGCCGCCCATGTGGGTCGCGTCATAACCGCCGCCGTAACCGCCAGCGCCACCGCTGCCCGCCTGGCCGCCCAATGTGCCGGTGCCTGGCCCGGCCGAACCGCCATGCCCGCCGCCCTGGCCACCCAGACCGCCACCACCGCCACCGCCACCGCCGTAAAACGCCCCCGTCACCCCGCCGCCACCGCCGCCACCGGAAGCGGCGTTGGAGGTCACGGTCACGTTTTTCAGGGTCAGGATCCCGGCGTTGAAAATCCCCCCGGCCATCGCGCCCGTGGCACCATAGCCACCATTGCCACCGTTGCCCGTTACCAGACCACGAGTGATCACCAGACCATCGAGCGTCACGGTACTGCCAGACGTCACTTCGATGACCCGGGTCCGGTACTGGCCATCGAGAATCACATCCGCCGCACCGTCATTGTTCAAGTCGCCATCAACGGTGATGTTTTTGTTGATCAGCAGTTCGGAGGTCAGTTGCACCGTCATGCTGCCATTGAAGGTGACGGTATCGCCGTTCTGCGCCGAAGCGATCGCGGCACGCAACGAGCCGACGCCCGTGTTGCCATTGTTAGTGGCCGTCCAGGTGGCCAGGCCCCACTGATAGTCGGTCATGGCCATTGTCGACAGCACGTTGGCGCTTTCGATAGTGCCGGTGGCGATCTCCAGATCCCAGTCGCCGCCCACGCCGGTGCGGTTGCTGGACGCCGCCACATCACGACCGGTCAGTTGCGCCAGGGAGTCGACGAAACTCAAACCCCGTTCGCCTTCGGCGGTGTAGCAGCCGTAGATCATGATGTCGCCACCGACGTTCATGTCCTTGCCGATTTCCGCCAGCACCGCACTGCGGGCCGCGACGTTGTCGGCCGACAGGTAACTGTTGCCCAGCCACAAATCGCCCGCATTGCCGTGGGCGATGATCTGCACCGAGCTGATGCCCTGATGGGTGTCCAGATAGTCGGCAATCTGCTGCAAGCCGTCCCTGGTGGCGTCGAGTTGAACCACCTGGGTGCCGGGGGCGACGCCTTTGAGCAGGCTGTCAGCATCCTTGACCCGGGAATCGACGAACACCACGCTCTGTCCCGGCACGGCAACGGGCGCCACCGCGGAGGTGGCGTCGGCCTGGTCGTGGGTGTCCTGACTGGCGACCGGTTTCTCGGCGACCGGTGGTTTCGCCGCGTCAGCCGTTGTGTGGCTGTCAGCCTGGGCGGTATCGGCCACGGTGGCTGCGACCGCGCCGTCGAACAGCATGCGCGGCTCCAGGGACATGATCATTGGCGAGGCCAGCGCTCGTGCGCCTTGGGTTACCCGCGACTTGCCGTTGCTCCACCACATGTTGCTCACCCGGACTCGAACGTTTTTGCTGCGTAAACGAAAACGCCGCGATCAACTGATCGCGGCATCGGCTTTCATACGAATGACATTGGCGGCGCTGGCTGAGCCGTCGAGCCAGAAGGACAGTTCGGCGTACTGCTTGAACAAATCCGGCGGCAGGATCGTGCGCCGTGACTGCAACTCGACTTTGGGTTTGACCTTGTGCAGGCCCGACACACCCAAGGCTTGATCGAACTCCGGCGCGTCATACGCCAGGTTGTCGAAATCGTGCTCGAACCAGGGTTCGCCAATGAAGTCGTAGACCAGCCGCATCACCCGGTCAGGCGCCTGGGTCAGCAGGTCGTAATCGACGATCAGCAGCGAGTCGGCGTGCTCGCCGTAATAGGCTTCCTTGAGCGCAGCCCAGGCAAAACCGACCAGGCGATTGCGCTGGGCCAGGGTTTCGCAGCGGCTGTAGACCGTATTGCGTTCGACCGCATCGCCAAACAGCTTGGTGTTTTCGAATGGGTTGGCGCGATACAGACGTTCGATGCTGTCCATGACCCAGGCGACATTGCGCACACAGGCAATCACCCTCGCTTGAGGGAACAAATCACTGATCGCCGGCAGGCGCGAACTCCACAAGCGGTTGGTGTCGAACACCACCGGTTTGTCAGCCTTGTCGGCGTAATAGGAATCGAACAGGCCGCGAAGCAGACGGCGGCGCATATCGGTGTCGATCACCGCGCCGAACTCGCTGCCGGCGCTGCACTGTTCAAGGACACCGGAAAAGAGCGCGCCAACGGGGCTGGTCATGCCGGCATGGAAACGCGGGTTTTGCAAAAGGATTGCAGAAAGCAGGGTCGAGCCCGAGCGCGGCAAGCCGGAAATAAAATGGAATGTGTGCAATCCCTTCACCCCTGATCATAAGTCCTTTATGTATGACGGAGCGTAGACCATGAATGGCTTTATGAGCGGCGATGCTTTGATATCAAATCGAAGCTAAGCCGATGGGAAACTGCAACTTTCGTTACAGCCTCATTGCCGCACGAACAGGCGCGCATTGGCGCCGCCCGCCTGGGTTTCGCCAACACGCTGCCAGCCAGCGGGCAACGGCGCGAACTCGTCCGGCGCATCGACGGTGCCGATCAGCCAGACCCGACCGCTGCCCTTGGGCAAGCTGTCGAGGCTGTCGAGGTATGTGTCCCGGGTCACCAACGTGCCGAAACCATAGGCATTCGGCCGGCTCGAAACGCCATTGGGCAATGGCGGCGTGTACAGCAACGGCTGGGTGTCGGTGCGATTGTAATAGACGTAACTGAGGTACCAGAGCATATCGCTGGTGACGATCCGGTCACCGGTCATGAAGTGCTGGTTGACGTAATCGACCATGACGTTGATCTGATCACGGGTGTCCACCGTGGCGTTGTTCTTCAGGCCCATCAGCTCAACGCCGACGAACAGCACCAACACCGTCACGGCCAGAACCCGAAAACCTGAATACAGTCGATCAACCGCCAACGCGATAATCATCGGCAGTCCCAACGCATAGGCCGTCAGGTAGCGCTCGATAAACACCGGTGTGATAAACGACACCCCGAACACCAGCAACAACGGCAACGCCGTGTAGATCGCCAGTAGGACACTGCCACGAAAGACACTGCGGTCCCGCGCCACCCCCACGCCCGCAATGACCGGCAACGCCAGCGGCAGTGCGATGAAAAGCAGCGTCGGCAGGTTTTCTCCATCGTCCTGGATCAGGAACGACCAGACCATCGAAGGCAACGAGCCGAACGTGACCGGTGTTTCCCAACCCACGTCGCCATTGGCCTTGAGCTGATCCATGTGCTGGAGCAGATCGATCAGGCTCGGCATCCACGGCAGGTACAACAACACGATCGCCGCGTTAGCCAGCCACCAAGCGGGGCGTTGAATATGCCGCAATCGATAACCCGGCTGTACGCGGATCACCCCCAGATACAACCAGTGGCACAACACGCACAGGGCCGCGAAGTAATGGGTGTAGAACGCGGCAGTCATCAACAGCGCATACGCCACCAGATATCGCGTGCGATGCGGGTTTCTTATCCAGTAGACCAAGGCAATCGTGGCGCCGACCAGCCACAATCCCAGCCACGAATACATGCGCACTTCCTGGCTGTAACGCACCGCCGTGGGCAACAGTGCCAACAGGAAACCGGCCAGCAACGCCGCACGGCGCGTGGCGAGCAAGTCCATCAGCCACACGCCGAGCCACACCGTGGCGATGCCAGGTAAGGCGCTGAGGCTGCGGATCGAAAAAATGCCTTCGCCGAACAACTCGACCCAGCCATGCAGCAGCAGGAAATACAGCGGTGGATGCACGTCGTGCGCCGCGTGTACCCAGATATCGGTCAGTGAAAACCGGCTCAGCAGCAGGCTGGACCCTTCGTCGCCCCAGATGGCCGCCGCCGTCAGGTCGTAGAAACGCACCAGCGTCGCCAATGCCAGGATCGGCAACAGCCAATGCTCCTGCGCCCATCGCAACCAGCGCTGAACCATTGCCCAGACGCCGGGCGCTGCGTGCGGCTCCTGGGTGCCGCCAAGCGGTGTTTCTCTGCGCGCCTCCATTGCTTCCCCCTGAAACGAGCCCCCGACCACAACACCTGATGAACACTGTAGGACGGCGCACGGACGTCGTCGATGCTGGCTTTGCGACCAACGACATTCGGCCGTGATGCGCATCAACTACGCTCTGGCTTGGCGTGACTCAGCCAGGGAAATGAATGGAGTCGGCTGATTGCAACGATGGGCCTGGATGTCCGGGCCACCCTTGCAGCGCGCCAGACAACTAACCTGAGGGATGAGGAACTATGGAAGTATTCATCGGCACAATTCAGCCTTTCGCCTTTAACTACGCGCCCAGCGGCTGGGCCTTGTGTAATGGCCAGACGCTTTCCGTCCAGCAATACAACGCACTGTTCGCGCTGCTGGGGGTCAACTTCGGCGGCAATGGCTCGACCAATTTCATGCTGCCCAACCTGCAAGGCCGAATGCCTGTTTGCATGGGTAACGGGCTGAACCTGACCCCACGGGTCATCGGCGAATTCTCCGGGACCGAGAACGTCACCGCGACCATCACCAACCTGCCCAATCACACCCACGCCCTCTCCGGGCTGACGGCCACCACCACCCTGCAACTGGCCAGCCCGGCGAGCAACCCGGTCACCACTCCCACCGCGACCAACTCGTACATCGGCGCTTCGGGTGGCGGACCGGGCTCGGCGAGCATCTACTCCGATCAGCAAGGTGCTGCAGCCGTACCCCTCAAGGGTGTAGCCACGACGGTCACCGGGGAAATCTCGTCGGCAGGCAACGGCCTGCCCATGGACACGATGAACCCGTTCCTGGTGCTCAACTTCAGCATTGCCCTCGAGGGGCTTTTCCCTTCGCGCGGTTGAGGTTCGGCCGGGGGGATTCACCCCCCGGTCACTTTCATTTTTGGGAGTGACGCCATGCTGCAACAGGTTCAACACCAACATTTCCAGACGCTGCTGGGCAAGACTCGCACGCTGCGGCTGCCAGATGGCAGTGAGCTGCCGATCCATATCGAAAGCCTGGTGGAAACGCCTCGATCGCGGATGCCAAACAGCGAGCGCATGCCGTTCCGAGTCGAGCTCAACAGCCTGCAAGCCACGGAGTTCGTCGATGGATTGTGCGCGCTGGAGTTACCGGCACTGGGCCAAGTGGAGGATATTTTTGTCTCCCGGGTCCCCGCCATGGGCCGCGATCCGGGCTTGGGTTACTTCTGCATCGCATTCAACTGAAAAGGCCGACAGGCCTAGACGGGATACCACACCAACCGCTCCGCCGCCGGATTACGCTCAACAACCTGAAACCCCAGCGCCAGGTAATGCTGGCGCGCATGGGCATTGTTGGCCCAGACCACCGTGGCCACCGGGCAGCGAATCTGCTGCGCGGCTTTTTGCACGCCTTGCAGCACTGCACGACCGTAACCCTGCCCGCGAGCCAGCGGGAGAAACGCCAGGTACAGCACGCGAATTTCATTGGGGCCAAAGTCGGTGGTCAACGCGCCGATGGCCGTGCCGAGCTTTTCGATCACGTAGTGCATGGCATTGGGAAAGTGCTCCTCCAGCCCTTGTTCCTGTACCTGGAATTGTTGGGACACCACGTGTTCGACGACCTCTCGCTCGCCGTCGATCCATTGCAGATCCGCTCGTGCCGACTGATAGAGGCTGTGTAGAAAAGGCCCATCGTTGGTGCGCGACGGTCGCACCACCAAACCCTCGACCGCCACGGAGTCCGTATTCGCCATCGCTGCTCTCCCTAGAAACCGCTTTCCCTGACACCCAGCGCGGCCATGCGCCGCCATGCAACACCCAGCACCGATTCGCCGCGCCCTTGCAACACCACCACGCCGCGCAACGGTTGCACAGGTGTTGGCGCCTCATCGAGACTGCTCATACGCGCACCATATTGCCCTTGCACCGGCTCGGCCCGTTGCTGCGGATCCCGGCGCACGGCAATCGGCCCGTGGTGGTCGGACGTCAGCGCTTCCTGATCGACATAGGCCGCACCGTTGGTGTCGACTTCAATGAGTTGCACAGCGATCGCCGAGTGCATCGGGTCATCGGCGATGAACCGCCCGCGAGCACCCGGCGCAACACGCCACAACTCGGCCTCGGCCAGATAGCCACGCAACCGCACGCCTTCCTCCACCACCCGCGCCAGCGGTTCCTTGGTCGCCAGCCAGCGGCCGACGGCCAATTGCGGCAACAGATCACGCACGCTACCGGCATGGGGCGCGCGCAACAGCAAACGTTCGCGCTGGGCCGCCAACCCACGGTATTCGGCCACCGCTTCAGCCAGGCGCTGCTCGACAATACCCGCGTCCGCCGCGGTCTCGCTACGACTCGCCTGCCGGCGCATCTGCAATTGCTGGATCTGGATTTCACGGCGCACGATGGCCTGGCGCGAGTCCAGGTCCGGCGATTCCAGTTCGATGAGCACATCACCCTGAGCGACCTTTTGCCCATCGTGCACATTCACCACTTTGACCCGCGCCGCCACCGGCGCATGCAACGCACTGACCCGCCCTGCCTCGAGCATCGAAGGCAACTCCACCGCACTGCGCCAGGGCAATGCCAGAAACAGCACGAAGGCGAGCAGCCCCAACGCACTCAACAACACCCGCGGCGCATAGGCTTGATCGCGCCGGCTCCACCACTCCCGCCACTCGCGCACGATCGGCAGAAAGATGAACCACACCAGCTCGACCAGCATCAGGAAAATGCCCAGCAGCTTGAAGAACAAGTGATACACCGCCAGCGCAATCCCGAAAAACAGCACGGCGCGCCACAGCCACGAGCCGTAGCCCCACACCAACAGACGTCGTTGCAGGCTCGGCGACAACGGCTCCGGAGCCGGTTCGCCATAGCCGAACAGGGTTTCACGCAGGTGCCAGCGACACAGGGCAAAGGCACGCCCCTGCAGGTTGTCCACCTCCCAGAAATCACTGAGCAAAAAGTAACCGTCAAAACGCATGAACGGGTTGAGGTTGATCACCAGCGTGGTCATCCAGGTCGCGCTGGCGAGCATGAACGCCGCCGTGCGCGCCGGCCCGTCGGGCAACAGCGACCAGGCCAGCAGGGCGATGCTCGCCAGCAGCAGCTCGGCCAGCACGCCACCGGCGCCGATCAGCAATCGGGCACGCCGATCATTGACCCGCCACGCATCGCTGACGTCGGTGTAGAACATCGGCAGCATCACCATGAAGGCCACGCCCATGCTCTGCACCCGACACCCCGCACGCTTGGCCATGAATGCGTGGCCGAATTCGTGGCACAGCTTGGCAAAAAACAACGCCACGCCAAAGGCCAGCGCACCACCAAGGCTGAACAAATGCGGGAAGGTCGCGATAAATCGCTGCCAGTCCCGAGACACCAGAAACACCCCGAGGCCCAGCGTTGCCGGCAGTCCGAAGCGCAGCACTCGCGGGCCGAAGCGCGCCAGCCAGGGCCAGGCACGATTGAGAAACGCATCCGGGCGCCAAAGGGGTATCCGGAAAAACAGGTACTGATGCAACAGAATCTGCCACAGCGTCTGACGCTGGGCGGCGGCCTTCAGGCTGTAGCTGTCACGCTGCTGCGGGTCGAGGGCACTGATCAGATCATGGCTGCGCAGAAAACCCAGCAGTTGCTCCAGATCGCTGCCGCCCAAAGGCAAGCCCGGCTCGCGATTGGCGGCGTGCAGAACCTGCTCGGGATCGCCCAGGGACCAATGTCGCAGCAAGCGCATCGCCGCCACGCCCAGTTTGAAATAGCGACCGCGTACCGGGTCGGCCAGGGTCCAGCGCGGCGAGCCGTCCAGCGCCGGTGAAGCGGGGGTCAGCTGCAAGTCCGCACGCAGGCTTGGCAGGCTCATCTACAGCCCCACACTCTGGCGCAAACCGGCCAGGGGTTTGCGCAGCAGATAGAGCGCCAGCGGCGCACGATCACCGAAGACTTTCGCCGTGCCGCGCAGGCCTATACGCGGTGGCGCCTGATCGAAACTGGCATCGAGTCGATATGCCAACTGCCCGCCGGCCGTGGGTTGCGCTTCGTACGCCGCGCGCTCGAGCCGCGCCAGATGTCGCTGCAACGGATCGCTGTCGAGGAACAGCGCGACTTGCGCGCCGGGCTCCAGAGAGATCGCATCGCCAACGGCCAGTTCGATGCGCAGTTCGGCCTGGGTCGGGTCAGCGATTTCCATCAGCCGCTCGCCGGTCTGCACCGGTTTACCGGTCCAGCGCTCGGCGTCGGCGAACACGGCGATGCCGTCGCGCTCGGCACGCACTTCGCTGCGTTTGAGCAGCTCACGGGCATAGTCCCGTTCGGCGCGTTTTTGCTCGACGCGCGCGGCCAGCAGGTCAATCTTCGAACTGGACTCGGCATCGGCAAACGAGCGCTGGGAATTGGCCTTCAATTCAGCTTCGGTAACGCCCAGGGCGCGTTCGGCCACATCGGCCTGAGCCTTGAGCGTGGTGCTCTCAAAGCGCAGCAGCAGGTCGCCGGTTTTCACCGTCTGGTTGGGCTTGACCAGGAACTCGGCGATCACCCCGTCCAGCGGCGCCGCGACGACCCGGCCACCCAATGGCACCACTTCCGCCGGCGCCAGCACCGATTGGCGCACCGGGATCGCCAGCCCGAGCAACAGCAATGCAAGCAGAGCCACCTGACGCTTTCGGGTCCAGCGCAATCGCCAGGGTTTGCGTGGCTGCAGCGCCAGCCAGGCATGGCTGTACGTGTCGCCGAGTTGCGACAGCAGCACTTGCTCCGGTGGGTTCCACGGCAAATCCCGGGCCAGCCACAGGCCGCCGAACACGTCACCTTGATGATCGATCAACGGCAGCCAGAACACCTGAGCGGGAGACAGGCTTTGCCAGTCCGCCTGGATAGACTCGTTGAGCAGATCGGGCGAAATCACCCGCGCCTTTTTCAGCACATCGCCCTTGAACAACTGCGCCACCGCCTGCTCGACGAACGCCACGAACGGCGCATTCGGGTCCACGGCGCTGACGCCCGTCACCGCCTGCACCTTGCCGGCAATCAATAACGCGGCATGGCGAAAACCGAACAGCGCCTGAGCGTCATTGACCAGGCTGTAGGCCAGTTGCGACGGATTGCGCGCGGCGCGGGTCTGGCGTTCAAGGTCAAGAAAGCGAGCAAATACCTGCTCTGCACCGCCAGTGACCGGAGCGTTCACTTGAGCTCCGCGAAACGCGCCGTACCGCTCATGCCGGCCAACAGACCTGAGGCCGTGGGTAGCGTCGCGACCAACAGCAAGGTCTGGCTGCCTTCGTCAATTCGCGCGCCCAGCCGTTTGACCGTAGCATCCAGCGGCTTACCGGTTTCGTCGGGGACAAAACTGAACGTCTGGCCGGGCTTGAGCTTGCCCATCCAGCGCGACGGCACCAGCAAATGGATTTCCAGCGTGCGGTTGTCGACCACATCCAGCAACGGCGCACCGGCGGCGACGCTTTCATAACGCTGGACCTTTCGCTCGACGACCTGCCCGTCAAAGGGCGCCACCACGCTGCAGCGTTTGACCTGAACCTGATACACCTGGGATTGCGCCTGCGTCTCGCTGAGCCGGGCCTCGGCCCGCGCCACTTCGAAACGCCCGACCGAATTCAACGCCGCCAGCTGTTTGTTGTGAGCCAGCTCCTCACTGGCTCCCCGGCTGGCCGCCTGCGCCGCATTGAGCTGCGCCTGATAGGCCGAACAATCAAAACGCGCCAGCGTATCGCCCTTCTTGAAGGACTCACCCTCACTGAACGGCAACTCGACAATCCGCCCGGACAACTCACTGGCGAGCATCGCCTGATCCCGTGCCCGCAATACACCACGGGCCTCAGTGCTGGCAGCCGAACTGCTACTGCCAACTGCGCCGTTGTCCAATAACAGATCGTCTGGCACGGGCGTTTGCGCCTGAGCGGTACACGTAAAAAAGGTCAATCCCATAACCCACACACGAACTCGTCGCATAACCGTAACTCCCTGACGGATGAGCGGAGTCTATGACAGCGTGGGTGAGCGTCAAGGCGAGGGGAGTTTTTACCTGCGTTGCGCCATCTCCCCCACCGGATACACCGACTCCCACCCTCCACCCAACGCCTTGTACAACCCGACCATCGCCAGCGACACGCCGGTCGAACTCTCGACCCATTGCTGCTGGGTCGCCAGCAATTCGCCTTGCACGGTGAGGACGTTGACGAAATCCACCACCCCTTCCACGTACTGTTGTTGCGCGGTGCGCAGGGCGATCCGGTTTTGGCGTACGGCTTCGGCGAGGCTGTCGCGGCGCAGTTGGCTGGCGTTGTAGGCAGTCAGTTGGTCGTCGATTTCATGCCAGGCCCGCAGCACGGTTTGCTGGTAGGCGATGGCGGCTTCCTGTTGCTGGGCTTCGCGCAAGTTCAGCACGCCGCGCAGGCGACCGCCATCGAACAGCGGCAGACTGAATTGCGGGCCTATGCCAAACGCGCGCGAGCCCCAGGAGCCGAAATCACTCAATTGCATCGCTTGGGAGCCGACGTTGCCCGACAGGGTGATACGCGGATAGAAATCCCCCTTGGCCACCCCAATGTTCGCCGTGGCGGCATGCAGGCGAGCTTCGGCCTGGCGAATGTCCGGGCGACGTTCGGCCAGTTGCGACGGCAGGCCGATGGCGACCTGGCGCGGGGTCTGTGGCACGGGCGCGTCTGTGGATAACTCGGCATGCAGCGCCTGGGGCGGTTCGCCCATCAACAGGCTCAGGGCATTGATCAATTGCGACTGACGCTGCTCCAGCGCCGGCAGGCGCGATTCGATGGCCGCGACTTGTGCGGCGGCTTCGGCGACATCGAGGTCGGTGGCGACACCGTCGGCCAGGCGCAGCTGCGACAGCTTCAGGCTGTGGCGGGCGACGTCGAGGTTCTCTTCCGTGACGGCACGCGTACTTTGCACGCCGCGTAGCTGAATGTAGTCCTGGGCAGTCTCGGCAAGGACCGACAGCAACACGCCGCGCCGGTCGTTTTCCGCGACGTCCAGCGTGGCATCCGCCGCTTCGGTTTCGCGGCGCACCCGGCCCCAGAAATCCAGTTCCCAGGACGCCGAAAAGCCGGCATCCCACAGATTGAACGCCGAATGGCCATTGTTCCCCGACGGATCGCTCAGACCTTCGCCGCTGTTGCGCTTACGCCCGTAGCTGCCCGTGGCGGCGGTGTTGGGGTAGCGATCCGCGGTGACCACCTGGCGCGCGGCGCGACTTTGCTGCAGGCGGCTGCTGGCGAGTTTCAGGTCAAGGTTATCCGTCAGGGCACGCTGGGTCAGGGCCGAGAGTTTCGGGTCGTGGAAGACTTCCCACCAGCGTTCGTCCATGGTGTCGGCGACGGCTTGGCTGGCGGCGGCTTTTTGTGGTTTGGACCATTCGCTGATTTGGGGTGCCTGCGGTTTCTGAAAGTCCGGGCCGACAGTGCAGGCACTCAGGGTCAGGAGGCTCAGCACCAACGCTACTGAACAAACACCGACCTTGTGGCGAGGGAGCTTGCTCCCGCTGGGCCGCGAAGCGGACTCAAAATTGGCGAGTGCTGCGCACTCGAGCGGGAGCAAGCTCCCTCGCCACAAAGGGGTGCGATTGACGAAGTTCATCGCTGTGCAACCTCATGCTCACCGGTGTCAGCGGTATCAATACTCGCCTCCACTGACATCCCCACACGCAGCCGTTCGGCCAGCACTTGCCCCGGATCCAGAACGATTTTCACCGGAATCCGCTGCACAACCTTAGTGAAGTTACCGGTCGCGTTGTCCGGCTTGATCGAAGCGAAAGTCACGCCAGTCGCCGGGGCAATGCTCTCGACGCGACCGCGCAACGCTTCACCGCCAAGGCTGTCGACGCGCACCTGCACGGCTTGCCCCGGTTGCACGTCGGTCAGTTGGGTCTCCTGAAAATTGGCGACCACATACGCCTGCGTCAGCGGCACCACCGCCAGCAACTTGCTCCCCGGTGTCACGTAAGCCCCGACCCGCACGGCGCGCTCGCCGACCATACCGTCCTGCGGCGCGACGATACGCGTATAGGACAGCTCGTAGCTGGCCATTTCCAGCGCCGCTTGCGCACGTTTCAACCCACCGTCGGCCGCATCGCGCTGGGCGGTGAGGATGTCCACCTGCTTGCGTTCCGCCGCCAACACCGCCGTCGCATTGGCCAACCGGGCGCGGGCCTGATCGATACGCGTGCGGGCTTGCTGAGCGTTCTGCACCGTACCCGCGCCAACGCCGGCGAGGTGGTTGTAGCGGTTCAATTCATGTTCAGCGAACGCCATTTCCGCCTTGGCCGACACCACCGTGGCTTGCGCCTGGGCGATCACCGATGTCTGGCGCTCAAGGGTTGCGCGAGCGTTTTGCAGTTGCGCCCGCGCCACCAGCGTTTCGGCGTCGGCAGCCTGAGCGGCAGCGCGTAAATCCCGGTCATCGATCAGCGCCAGCAATTGCCCGGCCTTGACCTGCTGATTGTCTTCCACCAGCACTTCCTTGATGAACCCGGCGACGCGGGGCACCACCAGGGTGAAGTCCGCGGAGACAAACGCGTCATTGGTGTTCTGTTGCGTGCGCTTGCCAAACACTCCCGGCGCCAGCAAATAAACCAGCACGCCGACCGCCATCAGGGTGGCGACGCCCACGGCCACTTTTTTCGTTGCTTGAGTCGTCATAAAAACCTTCTGTTTCAGTGGAGCATTCAAGTCGGCGCACGCGGCGGATAGATCCGCGTCGGCAGCCAGAAAATCAGCAGGATCAGCGCCAGGGCGACGCCGCTCATGCACAGATAAAGATCCGATGCCGTCAGCACCACCGCCTGTTCATGCAACCGATGGGCAAGGCCCACGCTGTCGCTGTCGGCCAGCGGCGAGTTGCCCAGGCGGTCCACCAACATGGTCGAATGAAAGTGCAGCCGCGACGTGGTCAGCGCGTCGATCATTCCCGTGGCGATCACCGCCGACAGGCCTTTCACGGTGTTGAACCAGGCCGACGCGAACGGCCCTTCCATCGGGCTGATGCTGCCGGTCGAGAGCATCAACAATGGCAACACCGCCATGGGCTGCCCGAAGATCTGCAGCAGTTGCAGGACGTAGAAATCGTCGCGAATCCACACCGACGTCAGCTGCGCCCCCCCCATGCACGACAGCGCCAGCATGCTCAGGCCGATTCCCAGTACCCAGCGGCAATCGACCCAGCGCAGGTTGCACAGCGCCGCCACCAACGGCAGCGCAAGCAACTGTGGCAGGGCCGCCAGCAACATGATCGGCGCAGTCTGCACCGGGCGATAACCCTGAACCTGCGCGAGGTAACTGGACGGAATGATGATCACCGCCAGCAAGATCACCAGCACGCCGGCCAGGGTCAGCAAGGCGAACGACAGGTTGCGGATGCCGAGCATCTGCATCTTGAAAAACGGGATCGGCTGCGACCATTCGTTGATCAGGAACAGCACCAGCAATAGCAGCCCGCCCCCGAGCAAGCCGCAGATCAGGCTCGACTCGAACCAGTCCAGCCGGTTGCCCTGCAGGATGCCGATGACCAGCATGCCGATCGCCGGAAAACCCAATAACAACCCGCGCCAGTTGAATTGCTTGAAACGTTCCAGGCGCAACGGATCCTGAGGCAAGCCGTAGGCCACTGCGGCCATGGCGATCAGGCACGGCGCGATGATTTGCCAGAAGGTCCATTGCCAGCCGACATACTCGGTCCACAACCCGGCCAGCGGTGTGCCGAGCCCGGGGCCGAACGTCGCCGTCAGGGCATAACCGGCCAGGCCGTAGAGCTTCACGTTGGCCGGCAAGAAGCGCAGGGCGACGGTCATCAGCATCGGCGGCAATGCACCGCCTGCCAGGCCTTGCACAGTGCGCATCACCAGCAGGCTTTCGTAGTTAGGAGCGAAGGGGCACAGCACGCCCAACAAGGTGAACACGCTGATCGCACAGAGGGTGAAGCGCCGCAACGAGAACGTCACCGCACACCACGGTGCAAATGCCATCGCCGCCACCGAGGTCGCGGTGTAACTGGCCACCAGCCAGGTACCTTCGTCATAACCGATGGCCAATGCGCCGCGGATGTCGGCGAGGGCGACCTTGGTCACCATTTCGTTGAGGCCCGACACCAGCACCGCCAGCAACACGCCCACCAGACCGATGATGATCCGCGGGCCGAAGACCGGTGGCGTCATGGCGGAGTGGCTGGCCGCGGCGAGAGGTGCCGGGGCCGTCAGGGAAGTCATGGACTGCAAGCTCCGGGATTTGAATACCGAAGCATTTTAGGAAGCGTGGAAGCTGACGAAAATCAACTTATTGGCAGGTTATAAGTGCGCTCCACGCAACTGTCAGATCGAAGGCTGCGATCTTTCGATCTTCAAGGTTGCGCGGCCAGCCACGTCTCGTCGCAACAGGACTTGAGCGTTTCACGCATCCAGCGATGCGCCGGGTCTTTGTCGAAGCGCGGGTGCCAGGCCTGGGTCAGCATGAGGGTCGGCAACGGGATCGGCAGGGTAAACGAACGCAATTTCAGCCCCAGGCGTCGCACGCTCAGCAGCGCTTCCTTGGGCACCGGCAGAATCAGATCCGAATCAGGCAACGCAAACATCGCGGCATGGAAACTCGGCGCAATCACCGCCACCCGTCGCTCCAGGCCCAATGCGTTAAGCGCCGTATCAATCGGCCCGCGAGCGATGCCGCGACGAGACATGCTGATGTGAGAAAACCCGGCATAACGTTCGGCGGTGATCTCTTCATCAAACAACGGGTGATCGTCGCGCACCAGGCCGACAAAGTGCGTGGAGAACAGGGTCTGCACCTTCACTTCCGGCATTAGCGGCCGGTTGTTGCTGACGCTCAAATCGATGCGTCCCTCACGCAACGCTTCGTCATCCCCATCGCCCTCCGGGACAAAGCGCAGTTCGCAATGCGGCGCCTGGCGCTCCATCGTGTCGAAGAGCTTGCCGCCATACACGCCTACAAAGAAATCGTTGGCGCGAATGCTGAAGCGTCGACGCAAGCTGCCCAGCTCCACGTCGTCGGCAGATCGGAACAGCAGCGCGGCCTGCTCAACCAGATCCCGCACCTGCTCACGCAACGCCAGCGCCTTGGGCGTCGGCACCAGGCCACGACCGGCGCGCACCAGAATCGGATCGCCGATGGCTTCGCGAATGCGTGTGAGCGTGCGGCTCATGGCCGCCGGGCTGAGGTTCATCCGCCGCGCGGCACCCACCACGCTGCCTTCGTCGAGCAAAGCATCGAGGGCGACCAGAAGATTCATGTCCGGGAGTTGCATGCTGAACACTCGTGGCTGATCTGGATTGATTCAGACGCAATGCTAGCAGCTTGAATGAGCGCGCCGAAGGCCACCCTTATTCGCGATACGAGCGATCCTCAAGCCAAAACCTCAACCCCGATGCCGAGAGCGGCCTTGAAATAAGATAGCCCTGGCCGACGTGATAGCCCTGCGCCTGCAGGATGCGTTGCTGGCCCAGCGTTTCAATACCTTCGGCCACCACGCGTAATTTCAGGCTCTCACCAATACGGATTACCGCTTCGCTCAGGGCCTGACTAGTGATGTCATCTTCCAGGTCATGAACAAAGCTACGATCGAGCTTGAGTTCCTGGATAGGAATTCGACGCAGATAGCTGAGGCTCGAATAACCCGTACCGAAGTCATCCATGGCCAGGCGGATCCCCAGGGCGTGCACCTCGTTGATCGTGGTCAGGGTGTCGGGATTGCTATCCATCAGGACGTTTTCGGTAATTTCCAGAGTCAGGTCGGAAGTGGTCAGTTGCTGCTCGGCGAGGATCCCGGTCAGAATCCCGGGCAATCCCCGATTATGGAAATTGGTGGGCGACAGATTGACGGATATGGCGGGCACCTCAAGCCCTTCGCGACGCCAGGTGGCCAGTTGGCGGCAGGCTTCACGCAGGGCCCATTGGCCAAGCTCGACAATCAAGCCGCACTCCTCGGCGAGTGGAATAAAGCAGCCGGGCGAGATATCGCCCAATTGTGGATGCCTCCAGCGAGCCAAGGCCTCCACGCCGTAAAGATCATTACCCTGCAGATTGATTTGCGGCTGATAGACCAGGTGCAACAGATGTTGATCAATGGCTTCACGCAATGCTGCCTCAAGGTTCAAGCGTGCGCGCGCCAACTGATCAAGACCTTGGCTGAAGAAGCTGACACACCCCCGCCCGCTGGTCTTGGCTTGATACATGGCCATGTCGGCGCGATGCAGCAAGGTCTCCATGGAACGGCCATCGTCAGGAAACAGGCTGACACCGATGCTTGCCGAAGGTTTGAGCGTCACACCCGCAATCTCGCAGGGCGCGCACAGTTCATATCTCAAATGCTCGATCACTACCTGCGCCTGCGCCAGTGCGCACTGGGGCAACACCACGACAAACTCATCCCCCGATAACCTGCTCACGATGTCGACGTTGCGCCGACACTTGGCCAGGCGCCGGGCGATCATTCGCAGAAACTCATCACCGGCCGGATGCCCCAGCGAGTCATTGACCTGCTTGAAACGGTCCAGGTCAATAAACAGGACGGTGAGCGGCGTGTCGTCGCGTGAGGCTTCGGCGATGGCCTGGTCCGCGCGGGCGTTGAGCAGGTTGCGGTTGGGCAGACCGGTCAAGTCGTCATAAAAAGCCAGTTGACGGATATGCGCACGTGACTCCTCGCGCTCAAGGGCCAATGCACACAAGTAAATACTGGCGCTGATCAATTGCTGATGCAGCAACGAAGGCTCACGGGGCTCGTGATAGTAAAACGCAAAAGTACCCAACACCCGGCCCGAGCTGGATTTGATCGGCGTCGACCAACAGGCCCTGAGGCCCAAGGGCAACGCCAGTTCACGAAAACGGACCCAGAACGGATGACTGGCAATGTCACGGACCATCACCGCCGTGCCGCTGAACGCAGCTGCGCCACAAGAGCCGACGCCCGGTCCGATTGCCACATCATCCAACGCCGCACAGTAGCTGGCCGGCAGGTCGGGAGCCGCCAGGGTACGCAACCGCCCGCTATCGTCGACGCTCAAAATCGAGGCGACCACTTCCGGCGCTACCCTCTGGACCTCATTGCATACCAGGCCCATCAACGACTCAATCGACTCCTCCTGCACCATCGCCTCAAGCATCTTGTGACGCAGGATCTCCGGCATTCGAGAGTGAGTGACGTCGATCATCACGCTGACGGTATTGACCAGGTTACCGTGCTCGTCACAGACCGGGTAAATCGTGACATCGCACCAAACCCGGCGCCCCTCGCGCAGGTAGCCGACAGCCTGCGAGTGGTAGACCTCGCCACGCATTACCTGCCCGTTGATGGCGGCAATGGTCTGCGGATCAAAATCCGGCGCGATCACGCTATCGAGCGTGCGTCCGCGGACCTGATCGAGGTCGTACCCGAACATCCGGGTGAATCCACCGTTGGCGTACACCATGCTCCATTGACCGTCGGTGATGATGATGGCGTTTTCCGTGGTGTCGACCACCAGCGACAGCAGTTGCAGGCGTTCGTGCTCCTTGTGTTGACGGGTTATGTCCTTGACGACTGCAACATAGAACAGCTGCCCTGAAGCGTTGACTCTGGAGATGGACATGGCTCCCCAGCGGTGATCACCGTCCGGCCGTTCAATCAATACGTCTCGACTGCTACCGACAATCCTGTTGATGCCGCTCCGTCTGTTGGCGTCAATGTAACTGTCGTGATCAGCCCGGATCATGTCCGGCACCAGCAAGCGGACGTTCTGTCCGAGCACCTGATCGCGGTCATTGCCCCATAGGCTCTCTGCGGCATCATTGAACAAAATGACACGATTCTGGCTGTCGATGACCACAACGCTATCAATGGATTGCGCGAGTGCCTGGGTAAAGATGGGTGAAAAATCCTGAACATCCGACATGCCGATGACTCACTGATAACGCTTTAACGTACAAGGCTCCATGCTGCGTCAGATTTGCCGAGCCAACCGGTCTTCCAGAATTCCCCGGCGTCAGGTCTTGAAGTGCCGCACCATCGAGCTCAGTTCGGAGGCCAGGCGAGACAATTCGCTGCTGGCCAAACTCGTCTGATGCGCGCCGTCAGCTGCATGGGTCGACAATTCACGAATATTCAACAGATTGCGATCCACTTCATGGGCAACCTTGGCCTGCTCCTCGGTGGCGCTGGCGATCACCAGGTTGCGTTCGGTGATCTCGTGCACTGCGGCAAAGATCGCCTCAAGCGCCTGACCGGCAGCTTCCGTCGCCTGCAACGAACTACTGGCCCTCAAGGTACTGGCGTCCATGGCGTTGACGGCCTGGTGAGTGCCACTCTGGATTCCGGCAATCATCTGTTCGATTTCCCGGGTCGACTCCTGAGTGCGATAAGCCAGGGTCCGCACCTCGTCTGCGACTACTGCAAACCCGCGCCCCGCTTCACCGGCTCGCGCAGCTTCAATAGCGGCATTGAGCGCCAGCAAATTGGTCTGGTCAGAAATACTGCGAATCACCTCCAGTACCTTGCCGATGTCGCGAGTCTGGGTGGCCAGATCCTGTACCAAGGCGGAGCTGGTGCTGATCTCCCGGCTCATGGCATCCACCTCCTCGAGCGTGGTTTGCACCTGCCGACGACTTTGGCCCGCCAATTGATTGGTCGCGTTGGAGGCCTCTGATGTGGACACTGCGTTTCTCGCGACTTCTTCGACTGCCGCCGTCATCTCGGTGACGGCGGTGACCGCTTGTTCGAGCTCGTTGTGCTGCTGATTCAGGCCGTGATTGCTTTCCACCGTGACCCGGCTCAATTGCTCGGCAGAACTGGCCAATTGATGGGCGTAATGGCTGATCTGCTCGATGGTCTGACGCTGGCTGATCTGCATCTGCTGCAACCCCAAAAATAGCTGGCCGATCTCATTGCTCGACTGCACATCGATCGGATGTCGCAAATCCCCCGAGGCGATTTCCTCGAAATGCTGCCTTGCCTCGCGCAGTGGGCGCAGCACGCGGCTGGCGATAAACCACCAGCAACCGGCCACCAGCAACCCGGCGATCACAAACAGAATCACCGCCTGGGCCTGGGCCATGCTGTAGCGGGAATGGGCTTGATCCATGATTGCGGCGGTTTGCACATCGAGCTGCTTTTCGAAGCCGACCAAAGCCATGTCAAACCGGTCGTTAGCCGTCCGCGCCTTGAGATTGACCTCAATGTAACGCGCTTCCGATCCTTGGCTCAGCGCCTTCATCTGCTCCTCCAGGGTATCGCGATACACCGCAAAAGCCTGCTGCAACTCATCGCTCTGAAGGGTCGAACCGCTGCTCTTCTCTTGCGCAGCAAACGTGTCGAAGTAATCGATGGCTTCCTGAAACAGGGTCGTCGCCCGCTGCAGACTGGCCTGGGCCTTGACGGTATCGCCCGTGCGCGTTTCAAGGAATGCCCCCGCCATGCCCACGCGGGAACGCAATAGACGCAAGTAGGCCAGGTGCACCCGACTGTTCTGGGTCACCCCGACCTGATGCAGGTCTTGGATCTGCTCATCGCTGCTCAGCGCGCTGCGCCAACTGGTCAACGATGAAACCAGTAATGCACAGACGAACAATGCAAGCACCCAGAACATACCCGTTCGGATTTTCAGATGAGTCAGCATTTTGGACAGTTCTCAGTTGTACGGGCGGTCACCAGCCAAAAAGCCAGCATCAAATTACACCACATCCTATAGGGGCAATTTGATATGAATCAAACAAACAATGACGTAATACATCAATACCTTCGTCGTATAACATCATTCGCTTGAACGTAGTAAGTGCGCAAAATGTCACATAACTACGGAAAATTGACGCTGGAGGTCAAAATCATGAAGGAGCGCACAGTGACAGATCACGTGGGTGCCGCAATCGCAGCCCGCCGTAAAGCAAAGGGCCTGACTCAGGCTCATATTGCCGAAGCTATCGGCGTGGAAAAAGAGACGGTCAGCCGCATGGAAAATGGCGTGATTTCCCTGACCCTGACACGCCTGCAGCAAATGTCGGAAGTGCTCGATTGCTCGCTTAGCGATCTGGTGCGCACCAACGCCCATGACTCCCACAGCCAGTCCCAGAACATCAATGAGCTGATTCAGAGCCTGCCGGTCGGTGAGCGAGTGTTGGTGGTTAATTTCGTTGCTGAAATCGTCAAGGTGTTGAAATCCAGAGAGCCGGTTCAACACTATGATTCGAGCGCTGGCCGACGATAGAGACCCGCCAGGAGATCGGCTCCCTGGTGCGGCTCTATCACCGGTGGCGCCATTGACTCCTTGAATGAGTCACTTCACTCCGAGGTTTCTTCGATACGAAGTTCTTCCTGGTCATGCTGTTCAATGCTTGATGAGCCGTGAATAAAATATGGGTGAGATCGACGCACCTAACGCTGCATCCCCCACCGCTTCACCGTCACCCGCTCCAGCGAATCAAACACCAGATTCTCTACCAGCAACCCAATCAAGATCACCACCGCCAACCCGGCAAACACCTTGTCGGTATAAAGCTCATTACGATTCTGAAAGATGTACCAACCCAAACCACCCTTGCCACTGGTCGCACCAAACACCAGCTCAGCAGCGATCAGCGTGCGCCAGGCGAACGCCCAGCCGATTTTCAGCCCGGCGAGAATCGACGGCAACGCTGCCGGTATCAGGATGAACAGCACGAAGCGCATGCCCTTCAAACCGTAATTGCGCCCGGCCATGCGCAGGGTTTCCGAGACGCCGAGAAACCCGGCGTAGGTGTTCAACGCCAACGCCCACAGCACCGAATGCACCAGCACGAAAATCAGGCTGTTCTGCCCCAGCCCGAACCACAACAGCGCCAGCGGCAACAGCGCAATGGCCGGCAGCGGGTTGAACATCGACGTCAGCGTGCTCAGCAAATCGCGCCCGAACTGCGTCGACACCGCCAGCGTGGTCAGGGCAAACGCCAGGACGATGCCGATCAGGTAACCCTTGAGCAACACCACCAGCGAAATCCACACCTTGCCCAGCAATTCGCCGCTCAGCAGGCCGTCATACAACGCACTGGCGGTTTGCAAAAAACTCGGCAGCAGCAGGTCATTGTTCTGGATGCGCGCAACCACTTCCCACAGCACCGCCAGCAGAACCAGGATCAGGCTTTTGCGAATCCAGCCTTGTTGCCACAGGCGTTGGCCAAGGGGCAACTCACGCTCCAGCGGTACACTGGTCAGCGGCTGCAAAACGGTTTCAAATTCTTCACGCACAGATGATAACTGGCTCATCGGGCACTCCTCTCAATGGCTCAGTAAGCGATGCGAATATCGGAAAAATCCAGCTCGCGCGCGGTTTCCAGCGACTGGCCTTCATCGAACAACAACCGATGAATCCGTCGCGCCGACGCCTGAAAATCCACGCCACCGAGGCTGTGCAAATCGTATTGATGGCTGTGGACTTGCGCCCGGACCCGTCCGGGATGCGGCGACAGCAACAGGATGCGATTGCCCACCACCAGTGCTTCTTCGATGGAGTGCGTGACGAACAGCAGGGTGAAGCGCACCTCTTCCCAGAGCAGCAGCAATTCTTCCTGCATCTTGCGGCGGGTCAGCGCATCGAGCGCGGCGAAGGGTTCGTCCATCAGGAGGATTTTCGGCTGCATCGCCAACGCCCGGGCAATCGCCACGCGCGCCTTCATGCCGCCGGACAAGGTGTGCGGATACGCATCGGCGAACGCGGCCAGCCCAACCTTGTCGAGATAATGCAGCGCCCGTTCTTCGGCCTCTTTGCGCTTGAGGGTTTTTGACGCCAACAGTGGAAACATCACGTTCTGTTTGACGGTTTTCCACGGCGGCAGTTGATCGAACTCCTGGAACACCACGATCCGGTCCGGCCCCGGCGCGTTGACCGTTTGCCCTTGCAGACGAATCTCGCCTTCAACGGGCTGGATGAACCCGGCAACCGCCTTGAGCAAGGTCGACTTGCCGCAACCGGACGGCCCGAGCAGCACAAAGCGGTCCGCCGGATCAATGTCAAAATTGACTTGATGGGTCGCTCGAACCACACGCTGTGGCGTGCGGTATTCAAGGCTGACGTTGTCGACCGACAGCAACGCCTGGGCTGTGGCGTTCGGTTTGCTGACCGTGTGGTCTTGCAAAGGGGCATTCATGACGATCAGCTCCCTTGCAGCGGTTTGGCGTCCTGGAAGAAGTAATCCTTCCACGAATCCGGTTTGTTTTTAATCGCGCCGACGCGGTACAGGAACTCGGCCAGTGGATACGTATTTTTCGGCGTGACGCTGAATTCGAACTGCGGGTTGTCGATGATTTTCAGCAGCGCAGCCCGATCGATTTTCGCCTTGGTCACACGGATGTACGTATCGGCGGCGGCGCCTTTATCGTTCTGGGCAAACTGCGCGGCTTCGGTCAGCGCCTCAACGAACGCCTTGTAGGTTTTCGGGTTCTCGTTGCGGAATTTCTCGGTGGCGAACAGCACTGTCGGCGAGTTCGGGCCGAGCAGGTCATAAGTGTTCAGCACCACATGCACGTTCGGGTTGGCCAGCGCCTGATCCTGGAACGGCGGGTTGGAAAAGTGCCCGGTCAGCTCGGTGCCGCCGGCAATCAGCGCCGCCGTGGCATCGGGGTGCGGAACAGCGATGGTGTACTTGTCGAGGCGATTGAATTCCTTGTCGCCCCACTGCTTGGCGGCCGCGTATTGCAGGAAGCGCGACTGCACCGACACGCCCACCGCCGGCACCGCGATGCGATCCTGCTCAGTGAAGTCGGCGATGGTTTTGACCTTGGGATTGTTGCTTACCAGGTAGTACGGGAAGTTGCCGAGGGAAGCCACGGCCTTGACGTTCTGCTTGCCGTGGGTGCGATCCCAGATGGTCAGCAGCGGACCGACGCCCGCGCCGGCAATGTCGATGGAGCCGGAAAGCAACGCATCGTTAACCGCCGCGCCGCCAGACAGCTGAGTCCAGTCGACCTTGATGTCGATGCCTTCCTGCTTGCCGTATTTTTCGATCAGGTTCTGATCGCGCACCACGTTGAGCAATAGATAAACGATGCCGAACTGCTCGGCAATGCGGATTTCACCTTCAGCGTGGGCCACGGTCGGCGCCACCAGGCTGCCGGCGATGAGGCTGAAACCCAGGCCGATGGCCGCAGCCAGCGGTGCAAAGGGAAGACGTTTGGACATGATTCAATCTCCGACAAATCAGAAAGGCGCGTCGCCCTGAATGGTGGTGCGATACAACTTGCGGCGCAGATGACTCGGGCATCCGGCCGCGAGGTGAATCAGCGAGCGGTTGTCCCAGAACACCAGGTCGTGGGGCTGCCATTGATGGCGGTAGATGTTGTGCGGCAGTACGCTGTGGGCGTAGAGCTCGTCGAGCAGTTGCTTGCTCTCGTCGTCCGGCAAACCAACGATGCGGGTGGTGAAACCCTCGCTGACGAACAACGCCTTGCGACCGTTTTCCGGATGCGTGCGTACGATCGGGTGGACGACTTCGGCGACCTGAGCCAGCTGCTCCGGCGTCAGCGTCGGGCGCCAATTGCCTTCGAATTTGGTTTCGCTGTAGCGCGCGGTGTACGAGTGAGCCGCCGAGCGACCTTCGACCGCTTTGCGCAGTGCGTCGGGCAGGTTTTCCCAGGCTTTATGCATGTCCGAAAACAAGGTGTCGCCGCCTTCGGACGGCAACTCCTGGGCGTGCAGCATCGAGCCCAGGCTGGGCAGTTCTTTATAGGACAGGTCGGAGTGCCAGAACTTGCCGGCGTCGCCGAGACCGATGGATTGGCCGTTCTCGATGATGTTGGAAACGATGAGGATTTCCGGGTGCCCGGCCAGCAGGAACTGCTTGAGCACATGGATCTGCAACACGCCGAAGCGGCGGCTGAAGTCGATTTGCTGTTCGGGGGTAATGCGTTGATCGCGGAACACCACGACATGATGATCAAGGTGCGCGCGGTGGATGCGGGCGAAGTCCTGATCATTGACCGGGCGAGACAAGTCGAGGCCGATGATTTCGGCACCGACGGCGCCACTGAACGGACGAATGTCGAAAATTTGCGGCGCGATGCTTTGAGTTGCAGAGACGACAGACATAAATCACTCCCACGCACGGCGCGCTCAAGGGCGCGCGCCTCGATCAGAAACTCACGGAGATCCCGTGTTGGTTTGTGTCGTGCGGCGCGCCGATTGGTCGGCAGGTACGCAGGGGACTGACTTTATAGGTATAAGAACGCGAATTTAAATACCATTAGCGAATAACCATATGGCTGATTTCGCCTATGCTGCTGACAGGATGAAGCCGCTCAACGCTTGAGGGACGCTCAATGCTCTACGTGCAACGCAATGCAGATGGCCAACTGATGCGCGTGGAAGCCGAGGCCTATGCCGAGTCCACCGAAAGCCTGCCCGCCGATCACCCGGATCTTCAGGCCTGGTTCGCCCGCGAAGTCGTGGCGATCAATCACAAGCAACTGCAGCAAATCAAACAACTCAAGCAGTTGAGGCAGAGCGACCTGGACATGATCCGGGTACTGGACGACCTGATCCAGGTGCTGACTGATAAGGGCGTAATGCGCATCACCGACCTGCCGGCCGCTGCACAGGCCAAGCTCATGGGCCGTTCCCAGGCCCGGGAGGAGTTGGGTGGGTTGAGTAATCTAGTGGATGAGGATGATTCGGGGTTGATCTAGCCCTCGCTGTCTTCATTGCCTGAACTGACGCTATCGCACAGGCTTGCCCGCGTTAGCGTCAGTTCAGGCAAAGCAACTTCAGGACCTTAATCCCAAGGCTTGGGCTCCCCAAACAACCGCCCCTGCACGCCATAAACCCCCATCTCGCGAATCACCGACAACTCCCCTTCGGTCTCCACCCGTTCGGCAATCAACGGCAGATCAATGCTGTGCGCCGCCCGCTGAATCGCCTCGATAAACAGACGCTTGTCGCTCTCCTGATCAATCGCGCGGATGTAAACACCGTCGATCTTCAGATACGCCAACCCTAGCCGGGCCAGGTTGCCGATCATGCTGAAACGGCCACCAAAATGTTGCAGGCTCAACGAGAAGCCGATTTCTCGCAGGCGTCGCGTCAGGTCTTCCAGCTTCGCTTGCTCCGGCAGTTGCTCCTCGCCGATCTCCAGGGTCAGCCGCGGACCCAGACTGGAGTGCGCGCGCAACATATCCAGGACTTTGCCCAGCGCCTGCGGATTGTTCAGCGTCGCCGAAGACAGGTTCAGCGCCAGCGACGCTTCGTGGTCAACCATTTGTTCGAGCACTCGCTCCAGCATCAGGCGATCCAGCCGCGCAGCCCAGCCGAAACGCTCGAGCCACGGCAGGAACCGACCGGCAGGAATCGCCTGGCCCTGCTCGTCAATCAGGCGCGAAAGCACTTTGTAATGCAGCACCAGTGTCGTGTCCTGGCTCGCCACCACCGGCTGGAAATACAGTTCGAACCGCCGCTGATTCAGCGCCTCATCGAGCAAGCGGTGCCAGGCATGATGAGCATCGCCAAGGCTCGCCGCAGCCGTGTGATCCAGGCAGACCCACCTCGAATCACCCTGGCCTTCAGCCTGTGCCAACGCCTGATCCGCCAGTCCGAGCACTGCTTGCGGTGAGTCGCCATACATAAACGGCGCCAGCCCGATGTACGCCACAGCGGCCACATCGGTGGCGCCGGTCGCGTGCAGGCTCGCCAGGGCATTGTCGAGGTTTTGCGCCAGTTGCAACGCTTCGGCGTGCAACAGCCCCGGCGCCAGCACGGCGAATTCGCCACCGCGAATCCGCGTGACGAGGTTCAGTGTCTCCGGATACCTGGCGCACTCACGGGACAGCTGCTCGCTGACCGCGATCAGTAAATCATCCGTGTGTTGGCCACCGAGACGCTGATTCAACCCAGCGAGGTCCCTGACCCGCAGCAACAACAAATAGCCTGAACTGGCCTTTTCCGGATTGCTCACCTGGGCATTCAATTGCATTTCGAAATAGCGCCGGTTAGCCAACCCGGTCAACGTGTCCTGATAGGACTCCTCGCGCAATTTTTCACTGCGCTCGGCCTGTTCCTGAAACAACGCCTTGAGCTTCTCGACCATCTGGTTCATGGCCTGCACCACGCGACGCAATTCAGGCGTACGCGGCAGATTGGGCAGGCTGAGGAATTCCCGGCGGGCGATGGCGTGGGATTGCTGGACCATGTAATCCAGCGGCTTCAGTTGCCGGCGCAACAGCAACGCACCCAGCACCGCACTCACCGCGCCGCACAGCAGCAGCCAGCCGAGGCTGCCCAAGGCGCTCTGCCAGAGTTTGGCCAACGCGAACATCGGGTGGCTGACCACTTCGACCCGCGCCGCCTGCTCCCAGCCACGGCTGACAATCGCATCGCCGCCCGCGGGCTCCAGACCGATCAGCTTGACGAACCAGTCCGGCACGTTGGTCACCGCCGGAATCCCGCTGCGCTCGACCAGGGTTTTGTCGTTGGACAAATCGACAACACGGATGCTCGCGTAATAACCGCTGTCGAAAATCGAGCTGACCAGCAGCTCGACCATCGCCGGGTCGTCGATGTTCGGCGTCAACGACAGCGCCAGCGCCAGCGCCGTCGCGGCGTCCTGTGCGTGGGAACGCAACTGGTTGACGTACTGGGTGCGCGAGCTCTCCAGGCTGACCATGAAGCTGCCAGTGAAGGCGACTACCAGGAACAGACAGATTGCGATCAACAGCTGTTTGAACAAAGACATCTGAGCGCGTGCTCCTAGTTAATCGTCTCGACCGGAAAACCTTCCGCCTGCATTTTCTTCAACACATCCTGCCAACGGGACAAGCGTTTGGTGTCACCTACTTTTTTATTGCCCTTGGCACCGGGCAACCACAGCCCTTCGGCATTGAAAGCGTAGACCGGCAGCAGATCGGTTCGTTGGCTGGCCGGCTTGATCGCATCGATCAGGCTGTCGAGCACCAGCGGCATGGCGTCGGGGCTGGCGTAGTAAGTCAGCACCATGTGCGCGCGATTCAGGCTCACGGCCTTGACGTAGGTAATGCGGAGCTTGTCGCTGGACACGCCAAGGCGGCGCAGGCTGAAATACTTGGCGATGGCGTAGTCTTCGCAGTCACCGGCACCCTTCCACAAGGCTTCGATCGGGGTTTCCCAATAGTCGACCTCGTGCCACAGGTCGATGTCCTCTTCGTAGCGCATCTGTTTATTGAAGAACAGGTTGACCACGTTGAGCTGCTCCAGCTCGCTGATCTGCTTCTGCGTGGCCAGCAAATGCTGCCAGGCATCAATGCGTTGCTGCCCTGCGCCCAATGGCCCGTACAATGCCTGCGCCCGGCGGCTGACCAGGGAAAAATCCCAGTCGGCATGCAGACCGCCCGGCATGACGCCGGCCAGCAGCAACGCGCAGCATAGCCAGCGCAACGTCCAGGGGATCGCGAAACGTACCGCCAATGGGAGGCATCCAGGTAGGCAGGTGGAATCGATTGATGGTGAAGGTTAGCCGGTTAAAAGACAATGGCACGGTGAGATCACCGGAGCGGGCTAAACTTGGGGTGTGAGCTGTTTAGTCTGTGTGTTTGACAACCTGTCAGGCAGTCACTAGTGTCCTCTTGGATCCAAATTCTTTCAGTCATTCAGGGTGTGTAGTAGTGCCACAGAAGCCCAACCCTCTCAGCAGCATCAAGGTCAACGGTCCGATTCCCGCTCATCTGGCACGCTCGGTCATCGAAGAAACCCTGCGCGCCGCCATCCTCGACGGCCGTATTCCTTGCGGCACAGCCCTTCGTCAGCAAGACCTGGCCGACCTGTTCGGGGTCAGTCGCATGCCGGTCCGTGAAGCCTTGCGCCAGCTCGAAGCGCAAGCGCTGCTTAATGTGATCGCCCATAAAGGTGCGGTGGTTGCGCCATTGGTTCAGGGCGACGCCGTCGAAACCTATGCGCTGCGGATCCTGCTGGAGTCCGAAGCCCTGCGCCTGTCGATCCCGTTGCTCACCCATGAAGACTTTGAACAGGCGGCCCGCTACATCGATGAACTGGAAACGGAGCACGACTACACCGAAATTGGCCGGCTCAACCGTCTGTTTCACATGGCGATGTACAGCAAGGCGCCTAATCGCCGGCTCTTGAAACTGGTCGAAGACGGGTTGAACGAAGAGGAACGCTTCCTGCGCTTCAACCTGGAAGCCATGGGCCTGGGCAAACTGTCCCAGGAAGATCACCGTGCGCTGTTGCGCGCAGTGGAAGACCGCGACGTCGAACGCGCGGTGAAGCTGCTCGAACAACACCTCAACCGGGGCGTCGAGGTCATCACGAACTACCTCAACAGCCCCGAAGCACAAAGCAGAAAAACCTCGAAATAAATCATACCGGCTATCGGAGCGAGCAGATCAACCTGCTCGCCTGCGCTGGCCGCACCTGCGTGTCCGTTACCCCAAGCCAGACAATTGCATCGACCGTATGACGCGTCGGCGATAGCGGCTGCCTTGATTTACGCTCACTCTTGGCGTGCCAACCAGTAATAAACGGGTGACGCATCGCATCAGCGGTGCAGTCCCCGCATCAAGAACCTACGGAAGGAGTCTTGCAACGGGAAAGGAAGCATCGGCATCCCGGCCAACTTCCACCCCTCAAATCACACTAACGATCACCCTTGGAAAGTTGCTTCGAGTGAGGCATTCACTCTTTACTTCAATTTCGACTTACATAAGCCGGAAGGAGCAACTACGCCCAAATAAAACTTTAATCAAAAGTCTTATTGGAACTTGTCGCGCCAGAAAAAGTTAAACTTGCAAATAGTATAAAAATAACTTGCCCGGAACTTTGTTCGTGTATTAGCGTTTCTTCGCGACCACTGGACACTGGCCGCAGCACCAAAGCCACACTACTTGTCTGCAACTAATAACGATCAATTCATTTGAGGTACATGCTCGCCATCAGAACATTAAAAACGCCGTCAATTACTGTTCACACTTCATTCCGGATCACTTATAGGCTCGCCATGAAATCGACTAAAGACCGTCTTAATCAGAAGAAAGCAGAACTGAGTGCGCATCCGATTTTTTCTGAAATACATTCGCTTTCGGTACTCCAACGCTTCATGGAATCCCATGTTTTTGCGGTGTGGGATTTCATGTCGCTGACCAAGCGCCTGCAACAGGAACTGACCTGCATCCAGTTGCCCTGGCTGCCGCCAAGAGATCCGCAGGCTGCCCGACTGATCAACGAAATTGTGCTGGGCGAAGAGTCCGATGATCGTCCGGCCCACGGTCATTACAGCCACTTCGAGTTGTACCTGGATGCGATGCGTGAAGTGGGCGCCAGCACCGTCGCCATCGAACGCTTCGTGGCGCTGCAACAAGAGGGCGTGAGTTACGACGTGGCGCTGCAAAGCGTGGACATCGACCCGGCCGCTGCACAATTCGTGCGCCACACCTTGCACACCGCGCTGCATGCGCCCGGCCACAGCGTGGCGGCGGCGTTTCTGCACGGGCGCGAGAGCGTTATTCCGCAAATGTTCCAGCGCATTCTCGACGATTGGGGTATCGGTTTTGAACAGGCGCCGACCTTCCGTTACTACCTGGAGCGGCACATTGAAGTCGATTCCGAGGACCACGGCCCGGCGGCGGAAAAACTCCTCGCGCGGCTGGTCAACGGCGATCCGCAACGGGAAGAAGACGTCTACGCCAGCGCTCTGGCGGCCGTTGAAAGTCGCATCGCCCTGTGGGACGGCCTGCGCCTGAGCATGAGCGAACCGGTGGCGGAGGTGAACGCATGAACGCCGCCGACTACCAATCCTTCGCCGACGCCTGGGAAAGCCGCGCGACCATCCGCACCCGCCCGCGCCGCGTGCTGGAGAACGACGAAAAGCTGATCTACCCGCTGAGTCGTCAACCGCTGGTGTTGAGCGAAACCTTTCTGCGCGAATGCCCCGAACAACGGGATTTCGCCCTGGTGCAGACGCTCTACAAATTCATCAACGACGTGGTGATTTTCGAAACCGAGATCGTCGACAAAACCGCGCGCAGCATCGCCAAGAACCGCTTCGCCGTGACCTTCCCGTTCGCCTGTCGTTACGACGCCATGACCGTCGTGGTGGACGAGGATTACCACGCGCTGGTGGCGATGGATTTCATGCAGCAAACCGTCGCCATGACCGGGATCACACCGATCGGGCTGCCGGATGAAATCGAGCTGAGCCGAGCGATTCCGGCGGCTGTTGCGCTGGCACCGGAGCATTTGCGCAGCGCCGTGGAATTGATCTGCGTAGCCATCGCGGAGAACACCGTGACCGGCGACGTGGCGGCATTCGCCAAGGACAACACGGTCAAGCAATCGATCAAGGGATTGATGGCCGATCATTTGCTCGACGAGGGCCGTCATTCCGGATTCTGGGCGCGGTTGGTGCGCATTTACTGGCACACCGCAAGCGAAGACGACCGTCAGTGCATCGCTCAGCTTCTGCCGGTGTTCATCGGCCATTACCTGACCAACGACATCCAGAAATCATTCGACTTGCGCCTGATCGAGTCCTTGCAAATCAGCGATGCCACGCGCCGCGCACTCAAGAGCGAAGTGTCGGGGCTGGCCTTCCCGATCAACCGCCATCACCCGCTGGTCGCCAACATCGTGCGGTTTTTCCACAGCAGTTCGCTGCTCGATTCGCCGTGTGTTCAAGAAGCCCTGAGCGACTACCTGGTTTAACGAGGAGCACATCATGAGACGTCTCGACATTCTGCTCATTGGCCACAGCCAGGCCCTGACCGACCTGGCGCTGGAGCTTGAACAACACGGTCATTCACTGACGCGGCTGACGGCCCTCGACCCGCCGCCGTCGGACAACGCTGACTTACTGATCGACGATGCCAGCCTGTCGTTCCAGCCGTTGGGCGATGTACCTCGACTGACGTTGCGCCTGGGTGTCGGAGTTCGTGGGGATTCAGGTTTACCGCCGCTGGACCTGCTGTGCCTGTACGGTTCGACGCTGCTCACCCGCGTGCCGATTGCCGACGAACCTTCGGGCAATGGCCAGGCGTTGCGTCTGCGAGCGGTGGCGCAACTGGTGGACCATGTCGCATTGCTGGTCAGCCGTTTCTCCCGGGATGCCGACTATTTTCTGCTCGTCGAACCGGTGACGCCCGTTCAGTTCGAGCAGGTGGAAAGTCTGCTTTTTTTAGAACACCTGGCCTTCGTCCACCGCCTCAACGCAACCGCTAACCCCGGTGTGCTGCAACGCGCTCAGGTGCCGATGATCGAGCGCCTTGAGCAGCGCTTCATCGATTCCGCCGAACGGCCAGCGCTGAGCATTGCCGGCACGTCCCTCAGCTATCGCCAACTGCATGCTCACAGCCGTGCCATCGCGCAGCGATTGCAACCATTGCTCGAACAGCACGACAAGCCGTTGGTGGTGGGCATCTGCCTGCCGAAATGCAGCGCGTTGTATGCGGGGATTCTGGCGATTCTCGGCAGCGGCGCGGTGTACCTGCCGCTGGAACCGAGCCACCCGATGCAGCGCCAGCAGTACATTTTGTCGAATGCTGGCGCCGTGCTGTTGCTGCACGACGGACAGCACCCGCTCGCCTCCGAGATGCCCAGCCTGGACATCAGCGCAATCGACATCGAGCACGTGGATGTCGATCAACCGTTGATGCGCCAGCGCCCGGACCTCGACGCGCCGTGCATGGCGCTCTACACCTCGGGCACTACCGGTCATCCCAAGGGCGTGTTGCTCAGCCAGGCCAACCTGGCCCACTTCACCGCGTGGTATGCCGACTATGTGCAACTGACTGAACAGAGCCGCGTATTGCAGTTTTCGTCACTGAGCTTCGACTCGTCGCTGATCGATATTTTCCCGACGTTGCTCCAAGGCGCCGAGCTGATCGTACCCAACGACGATCAACGCCGTGACCCGCTGCAACTGGTCGAACTGATCCGCCACCAACAGTTGAGCCATGCGTTTTTGCCACCGGCCTTGCTGAGCATTCTGCCGCTGGATCAATTGCAGGTGCTGAACCACGTGATGACTGGTGGCGATGTCTGCGAACCCTGTGTCATCGAGCAACTCACCCGCCAGGGCAATCTCTACAACCTCTATGGCCCAACCGAAGCCACGGTGCTGATCACCGCGCGGCAACTGCGCGTCGATGACAGCAATCGCACACTCGGCGCGCCGATCGCCAACAGTCAGGTGCTGATTCTCGACGAGGATTTTCAACCGGTGCCCGAACAGACCGTCGGCGAGTTGTACATCATCGGACCGGGCGTTTGCCTGGGATACCTGAACAACCCGCAACAGACCGCCGAACGTTACCTGAACCTGAGCTTGCCGAACGGTGAGAGCCTGCGCGCCTATCGCACCGGCGACATGGCGAAGTGGACCGGTGCAGGCATCGAGCTGTGCGGACGCCGGGACAATCAGGTCAAGATTCGCGGCTTTAGGGTCGAGCCGGAAGAGATCGAACGCTGCCTGCGTGACAGTCAGCTGTACCGCCAGGTGGCGGTGGTGATCGACAGCCAGCGGCGGATCCTCGCCTTCCTCGCCCAGCCTCAGGAAAATCAAACCGGTGCCGCGCGAGAAGCGCTGAAGGCACACGCTACCCGGTTTCTGCCGGACTACATGCAGCCCACCGCCTGGACCGAATTGACGAGCATGCCGTTCGCCAGCAACGGCAAGGTTGACCGCAAAGCGCTGTTGGAACTGCCCGTCAGCATGACGGAAAACCCGTCGCGCCGTTTGCCCGCCAACGCCGATGAAGCGTTGCTGCTGGAGATCTGGGCCGAGCTGCTGGAGCTGCCGGCCAGCGATATTTCCACTGACGAAAGCTTCTTCAATCTGGGCGGTCACTCGATCCTGTTGTCGCGCATGCTATTGCGACTGCGTGAAGAGTTCGGGCGCAGCATTTCGATCAACCGCTTCATCGAACTGCCCACCGTGACGAAACTCGCGACGTTGGTGCGCGGCTCCGGCACCGAAGAAGTGCTGAGCGAGCAGGCCATAGCGGATGCGTTCCGCGAGCTGGATGTACAGCCGTTACCGGTCAGCCGCATGGGCGATGTGCACAAGGTGATCGTCACCGGCGCCAACAGTTTTGTCGGCGTGCACATCGTCGAGGCGTTGCTGGCCTGGGGGGCCAGCGAAGTGGCTTGTCTGGTACGCGATGGTGACGGGCAATCGGCGGCCGAGCGCTTTGCTCATGCACTGCGCGAGAACCGTCTGGAGCATCTGGATCTGAACCGGGTGCGGGTCTACGCGGCGGACATCACACGGCCCTCACTCGGGCTCGCCGTGGAGGTTTACGAGCACCTGGATCGCGAGTTCGGCGCACTTGTGCACAACGCCGCCAACGTCAATCACGTGCTCGATTACGAGTCGCTGGCGCGGGACAACGTCGAACCGATTTTCGAGTGCCTGCGCTTGTGCGAAGGGCGCAGCAAAAAGATCTTCAATTTCGTGTCGACATTGTCTGCGTCGAGCACGATTTCCGATGACGGTCGGGTGCTTGAACTGCCCGCCGCGCAGACCCCGCCGATCTACATCAAGAACGGCTACAACCTGTCGAAGTGGGTCGGTGAGCGCATCCTCGAACGAGCGCGGGAGCGTGGGGTCCGGGTCAATGTGTATCGCCCCGGCAACATCAGTTTCAACAGCCTCACGGGTGTCTGCCAGCCACACAAAAATCGATTGATGCTGATGCTCAAAGGCTCGATCCAGCTTGGTCAGGTGCCGGAGTTCGCGTTGAATTTCGACCTGATGCCGGTGGATTTTCTCGCCCGTTTCATCGCGTTCCACGCCAGTCGTTATTCAGCGGAAAAAGCGGTGTTCAACCTGCACAACCCCGAACCCTTGAGTTGGGACGATTACGTCGCTTCCTTCCGTGAAGCCGGGCGGGAATTTTCCATGGTCAGCGTGGCCGACTGGCAGCAGCAACTGGGCCGGGTCGACAGCGACAACGCGCTGTTCGGTGTACTCGGTTTCTACCTCAACGGCTTCGAGGAAGACATCGGCGACATCTCGATGATCGGCCACGACAACGCCCAGGCCGGTGTGCGGCAGATGGGTGCGCACTACCCGGAAAAGTCCCCGGCACTGCTGCGCCGCGGCTGCGACTACCTCAAGGAAATCAACTTCATCTGATTCACCCAACCGGAGCAAAACCATGAAGACCCTGCAACCCGATACCCTGATCAAAAACCCTCAAGGCTGCCACGTCGTGTCGTCGGTGGATGTGCCGGCAGAGGCCCTGAAAGTCTGGGCAGTGGTCGGCAATTTTGCCGGCTTCGATCGCTTCATCCCGGCGTTGTCGCACATCGAGATGACCGGCGAAGGCGTATCGTCCCTGCGCAAGAAATTCTTTAAGGATGGCAACCTGGTGGTCGAGCAACTCAACTCGCGGGATGACCAGGCTCAGAGCATGACCTGGACCACGATTTACAACACGCTGGGCGTGGCTAATTTGTGGGCGGCGATGACGGTTGAAGCGCTCGGTGAAGGCAAGTCCCGGGCGACCTGGACCATCATTGCTGAACCGGCTGAGGGTGGCGATGAGGCACTGCCGGGGTTCAAGGATTTTGTGCAGGGATTTGCTGATAATGCGATGAGTAATGTGTTGAAACTGTTTGTTTAAAGCTTCAGCTTGGTGGTAATTGAGCCATCGCAATCGCGGGCAAGCCCGCTCTCACAGTATCGCGGCTGGACACACATTTTGTGTGCGCCAAAAATCCTGTGGGAGCGGGCTTGCCCGCGATTGAACGATAACGCGGTCAGATCCTGAAGCTATCAACCAACTGCTTCAATCGGTTCGCCTGCAACGACAACGCATCGCAATCCTTCAACGTTTCATTGAGGTTGGCCACGCTCTGCTGGTTCAGCAAATTGATCTGGTTGACGTCAACGTTGAGGGTCTCCACCACCGCCGTCTGCTCTTCCGTCGCGGCGGCCACCGATTGGTTCATACCGTCAATTTCGCCAATACGCTTCGTCACGCTGACCAGGCGCAAGCCCGCCTGGTTCGCCACTTCGACGCTCTCTTCGCTGGAGACCTGGCTGGCGTTCATGGTGGTCACCGCTTCGCGCGAGCCGATCTGCAGCGACGTGATCATCTTGTGAATCTCCTCGGCCGACTCTTGCGTGCGATGGGCCAGGTTGCGCACCTCGTCCGCCACCACCGCAAAACCACGCCCGGCTTCACCAGCGCGAGCCGCTTCAATGGCCGCGTTGAGGGCGAGCAAGTTGGTCTGCTGGGAGATGCCTTTGATCACATCGAGAATGTGCCCGATGTTGTCGGTGCTCGCGTTGAGGGTTTCGATCTGCGTGCAGGACAGGCTGATTTTCTGCGACAGCTCGGTCATGGCCAGAATGGTTTTTTCCACCACAAGACGACCGTCATCCGCCTGCTCGCTCGCGCCGCTGGCGTGCTGCGAGGCATCAGCAGCGTTGCGAGCGATTTCCTGGGTGGCGGCACCCAATTGGTTGATCGCCGCCGCCACGCTGTTGGTGCGAGCACTTTGCTCGTCAGAGCCAACGATCGAGGCGTTGGACGAGGCCATGACCCGTTGCGACAGATCATGGACCTGGCGAGTGGCCGACGACACTTCGGAAATCGACGCGTGAATCCGCTCCACGAACTGGTTGAAAGAACTCCCCAGTTCGCCGAATTCATCTTTGCTTTCCACGGACAGACGACGGGTCAGGTCGCCTTCGCCTTGGGCGATGTCCTGCATCGCGCGGCCCATGGTAGTCAGCGGACGCATCAGCACGTTGATCAGCAGGCTCAGCAGCACTGCGATCACAGCCACGGCGATGAACATCGCGATCAATGCCGAGGTTCGGAATTGGCTCAATGGTGCGTAGGCCTTGTCCTTATCGATCGACAGACCGATGTACCACGCCGCATTCGGTAAACCGTTGACCGGGGTGAACGAGAGGATGCGTTCCTGGTTGTTCAGGGTGACTTGCTGATTACCCTTCTCGATGCGCAGGCTTGTATTAGGGTAGATGTCCTTCAGGTTTTTCATGACCTGGTCTTTGTCCGGGCTGACGATCACCTGCCCGTCGGCACTGACCAGAAACGCATGGCCAACGCCGCCGAAGTCCACCGAGTTGATGATCTTCACCAGGGTTTCCAGGCTCAGGTCACCGCCGACCACGCCGAGCAGTTCGCCGTTCTTTTTTACCGGCATGGCGATGGTCACGACCAGGCCACCGACGGCGGCCATGTAAGGCGGAGTCAGCATGGTTTTGTCAGCGACAACGGCTTGCTTGTACCACGGCCGCTGACGCGGATCGTAGCCGTCCGGCATCTTCGCGTCCGGGCGCTGGGTGAACACGCCATTGGTCTGGCCGACGTATGTGAACTGAAAGTTCGAGGTGAAGGCCGGCTGATCAACCAGACCCGGCAGATCGGCATTGGCGCCTTGATGAGCGACGTTCTGTGCGAGATTTTCCAGCACCAGCACGCGGCCGCTCATCCAGTTCTGCACGCTGCTGGCGGTCAGGTCGCCGGCCTGTTGAACAGAGGACTCGAGGTTTTGCCGAATGGTATTTCGCTGCAGATAGTCGTTGTACAAAGTGAACAACGCAAAGGCCAGTACCACGACGCCGGAGGCGGCCAGCAGGATTTTATGGCTGAACTTGAGATTCATTTCATGGGACTTCTTATGCAGAAAGTGGGGATGCGGTCCGGGTTGCAACATTCCATGTGCAGCTCAAGTGGCTTCTATGGCCGCTCTACTTTGGTGCACGCATGTCTCATCAGTCTGTCGGCACAAACGGGTTAAATCTTAGGGGTATGTACGAAATGACCGGCATTTCCGTCATATACCCGCCGAACGGCGTGCTAGAGCGCCTCAGTAGCATTTTCGTGATGACGGTTGTTCGAGCGGCAGTTGCAAACTTCCCAGCCCTTGATAAAAATGCGACTAATTATCATTTGTGGCGTCCGGGCTGTCGCGTTCATACATCGAGTACTCGAAGTCGATGATCAGCACCTTGAGCACGCCAATAGACGTGATCGAGAACAAGGGCTGGCTTTTTGGTTTCGTTGAGACGGCCTATCGGGCTTTCAGCAAGCCTGAAACGACAAAACCCCTGTCTGCGTTAACAGACAGGGGTTTCGGAATTCAATCTTGACGATGACCTACTCTCACATGGGGAAACCCCACACTACCATCGGCGATGCATCGTTTCACTGCTGAGTTCGGGATGGGATCAGGTGGTTCCAATGCTCTATGGTCGTCAAGAAATTCTGTGACCAGCCCGTTACGCGGTAACGTGCCAGCAAAATTGGTGACTTCTACTAAAACAAAACCCCTACCTGCATACGCAGATAGGGGTTTCGGAATTTAATCTTGACGATGACCTACTCTCACATGGGGAAACCCCACACTACCATCGGCGATGCATCGTTTCACTGCTGAGTTCGGGATGGGATCAGGTGGTTCCAATGCTCTATGGTCGTCAAGAAATTCGGTAGCCAGGTCGTGGGCCTTTACAGGTTCACGCTCCAGCGAATGGGTATGCGATAGTTTGTGTGTTTGTTCTCGAACTTTCGGTTCGTTTCGTCTTCACACACCGCAATCTGGTGCCTTTTCAGGTCAGCAAATTGCTTGGGTGTTATATGGTCAAGCCTCACGGGCAATTAGTATTGGTTAGCTCAACGCCTCACAGCGCTTACACACCCAACCTATCAACGTCGTAGTCTTCGACGGCCCTTCAGGGGACTCAAGGTCCCAGTGAGATCTCATCTTGAGGCTAGTTTCCCGCTTAGATGCTTTCAGCGGTTATCTATTCCGAACATAGCTACCCGGCAATGCCACTGGCGTGACAACCGGAACACCAGAGGTTCGTCCACTCCGGTCCTCTCGTACTAGGAGCAGCCCCTCTCAAATCTCAAACGTCCACGGCAGATAGGGACCGAACTGTCTCACGACGTTCTAAACCCAGCTCGCGTACCACTTTAAATGGCGAACAGCCATACCCTTGGGACCGGCTTCAGCCCCAGGATGTGATGAGCCGACATCGAGGTGCCAAACACCGCCGTCGATATGAACTCTTGGGCGGTATCAGCCTGTTATCCCCGGAGTACCTTTTATCCGTTGAGCGA